>JAJFLX010000010.1 GCA_021772465.1 Chlamydiota bacterium | reverse complement strand
GTACCTGGGGCATTCCTAACCTCAGTCACTTTTGCTGCAAGTTAGAAACATATTTACGCCTAACCCAAATTCCGTATCAAATTATTGAAAGCATACCGCCTAAGGCACCGAAAGGTAAATTACCATTCATAGAAGATGACGGTAAAAAAATTGCTGACAGCGATTTGATCATTCGTTATTTGATACAAAATCATGGTGGCCAACTGGATATCAGTTTAAGTCCGTCACAAAAAGCCATCAGTATTGCTATGCAACGTCTGCTGGAAGATCATTTGTTTTGGATCACGATGTATACACGCTGGCAATATTCCGACAAAAACTGGCAAATAAATAAAAAAGCCATTTTCCACTCCTTTCCGCCATTGATTAGAGATGTCGTTGCCAGTGTTTACCGGTTTTTTGTTCGTCGCCAAATTCATGGGCATGGCCTAGGACGTCATAGTAGCGAAGAAATATTCCAACTCGGTCGCGCCGATTTAGATGCCCTGTCTGACTTTTTGGCTAACAAACCTTATTTTATGGGTGACAAGCCGACCAACCTGGATGCATCAGCATTCGGCATTTTGATCAATACAATTGCCTGTCCAATTGAGTCGCCTGTTAAAGAATACGCATTGAGCAAACAAAATCTTGTTGATTTTTGTCAGCGCATCATGTCTGGATACTTTCCTGAATTAGACGTAACAACCTGCCAGATATTAGAAGGCCATGAAAATTCTTGAAGAGGCATAGGATGGAAGCATGAAGACCGCTCCTGTTAGCCGAGTAAGATCAACAGACCAAGCAAAATACGATCCTGTTGTATCGGCAGTACGCCCCCCTTTAGAGGCGCAAGCAAAATTTGCAGTGCAAGCAAATTACCAGATGGCTCACTACACATAGCTTTCAATCACCGCTACGTAACCTGGCAACTATCGTTCGCAACACCTGCAAAAACCAGATTCGGATATGCCTTATTTGCTATTGAAACTTAACGCACACTAAACCAACAAGAAGCGTTTCACCTGCTAAAAGAGATCAAAGTGTAGACAGGACCTTCCAGGGAACTCCTTACTCATCTTGTTGATATTAATGGAAAAATTTTGTCTTCCTGAAAAAGCTACTTCAGTCTAATGGAAAATCTAGGTTTAACACAATAAAATTGCTGTGCAATTAGCAAGACTTAACACCAAGACAATTTATCTCGTTGATACCATCCTAAATCAATAGGTATTGACCCATTATTTTTATATGTGTAGAGTACGTTAATGAATTTCTCAGAGCACTAGTCCTTTTCAATTTCGTGCACTTATCCACCTAGAGAGGGGAGGGTTATTTGTTATGACTGAATATCATGTACTTCCTACGCAGTACTTAACAGGCGCTGTTCGTATTTTTCAACCAGGTCCGCCCAAATCGGTAGCATTTGACTCACCGGCGCTAGATATCATGACTGATTTGCGGCTTATTCATGTTGCTTCTATTGAACCTCAGGCCACCATTGAGTCTGCTAATTTGTATATGAAGCAGAGGGGCGTGCGTTCATTGTTTGTATTAAACGAGGATCATGTTCTTCAAGGAGTAATCACCGCAACGGATATCCTCGGTGAAAAACCATTACGTTTCAATCAAGAGCGACATGTAAAACACCATGAGATTCTGGTCTCTGATATTATGACGTCACTCAGTAGACTAGAAGCAATTTCCATCGATGAAGTCAGGCGTGCCAAAGTTGGTCATATTGTCGCCAGCCTGCGTGATGCTGGGCGGCAACATACCTTGGTGATTGAAAGGAATGACCAGGGTGATCCATTGATATGTGGAATCTTCTCGTTGACACAAATTGAGAAACAGTTGGGCAAAACCATCCCGATTACAGAGGTAGCCAAAACTTTTGCAGAAATTGAAGCAACATTAATTTCAAATTAGCCTGGCTACCGAATTTTTTCTTCCGGAGAACTTTAGTGTAAATTGTTTATTTAGGCTAGATATATAACTATGCTGCGATGGTCAATACACTTGATGTATGTTGATTCTCATGGTGCTGGAATGGATGCTCGCTGCCGAAAAAAATGGTACCAGTCATTACAACGTATGCTATGCAATGATTAACTCCTTCTCTTACTTCACTAGAAGTGATTTTCTCGCACGTAATATTGAACAATTCCTTTCATTGCTCGGCATAGAAAGCATGCTGGATTTTCATGAAAAAGGGAAGGTTAACGCTAGACCAATCATGGAAGCACTGATTACTGCTCGGTAAGCTATCTTGGTGTCATAGATGAAACCTTCGGGTAAAACACCATCGAGCTAAAATGGTTGACGTGACATGCACTGACCATTATGCCAGTGGTGGAGAATTTCTTCGCGTAGTGTTGGCGCTATTGGTTCTTTGGTACCTGGCCGTAGACCACCCAGCAATAACCCGAAATTCAGTCGGCCAGAATAACGTTCACGGATCTTCTCAATAATCGGCTCAAACTTCCCACTTTATAAGCACATGGGATCCGCACCTTTTCATCATTCACCACCTATGAATTAGGCCGCCGCGCGTGAGGCCCGCTTACGTTCATGCTCGAGAAGAAAACGTTTGCGAATACGAATCGTTTTAGGCGTAATCTCCACCAACTCATCATCGGCAATAAATTCTATGGCGGATTCCAGGGTAAGTTGAATGGGC
>JAJFLX010000009.1 GCA_021772465.1 Chlamydiota bacterium | reverse complement strand
TTTTGTATGTGGGGACGCCTCTCAAATGGCCCGGGATGTGCACAAAACTTTGCTCCAGATCATTCATATGGAGGCCAAATGCACTGAGCTCGAGGCAAAAGAGTACCTCAAAGCGCTGAAAAAAGAGGGGCGCTACCTAAGGGATGTCTATTAACCTGAGCTTCGGGTTTTTAAACGCAGCTTCTCCTCAGATCCTGCAAGCATGGTCACTATGCAGTGGACGCTATTGTTTGAACAACTCGGGCCCCCTTTTTAATAAGGGCCTCATATATATCCATGAGGTTCGCATCCTTGGCATATCTAAGCGCCGTGCGACCATAAATGTCAGCACGATCAATTTCCTGACTCTTTTCAATCAGCGCACAAACAATCTCTTTATTTCTCCCAACAATCGCGTGCATCAGAGGGGTTCGCTGCTCTACAGCATCAGTAAGGTCAGGATTGGCTCCCGCTTGAAGAAGAGCTTGAACAACTCCCTCGTGTTTTTCGATCACTGCAAGATGTAACGGAGTGAACCCCTCCCCATCTGCCTGGTCTAATGGAACTCCTGCATCAATTAGTTGTTGAACAGTAGTCTCTCTTCCAAGCATACATGCCATTTGCAATGGCGTTATGTCAACTTCAGCTCTTGAGCCGAGTAGAGCACCCCCCTCGATAAGAAGCTTGACAATGTCAGTCTCTTGATGTTCTATGGCTAGTAGCAAAGCAGTCTTTCCATCTTTAGCCACGACATCGAGTAGAGCTCCGTCTTCAACAAGCCGCCTCACGAAGTATATATTATTTAGGAAAATCGCATGCATTAAAGGTGTTTTACATAAATCATTATCAGCAAGATTTATCGATGCTCCTGCATCAAGTGCAGCAACAAAAACCATCGGATCATTTTTTATAATCGCCATCAACAGTGGAGTACACCCAGTGGTTAAGTCTCCTAGGTCAATAGGGGCTCCCTTTTTGATCATGTTTAGAGCTACCTCAGACATCTCTGCGCTGATGGCCTGTATCAACGGAGAGATTCCGCGAGTCAATTTGTCGAGGGGCGCACCTTTCTCGATGAGTGTTAAAGCAATGTCCTCTAAGCCGAATTTCATGGCTACAAACAGTGTGCTCTCTCCGTGATTATGTCCTATCCCCTCTAGGAGACCTATGACAAGCTCCTTATCTTTAGCTGCTATTTCCCTTATCCAGAAACCGATATCCCTCACGAGACGTTGGTCAATTTGAGCGCCACGCTTGATAAGAGCAATAAAAACTCGTAGTTGTCTCTCTTCGACTGCAAGAGATAAAAGCGTTTCTTCACGATGCTCTTCCAGATTGGAATCTCCCTTCTTGGATTCAAGGGGTTGATCGAGCGGTGCTCCAGCGTCTATAAGCGCTAGGGCAATTGCTTCTTGTTCGTTTGTAATTGCCCATAGCAAGGGAGTTATCCCATTTAATTGGACCAGGTCGGGATCTGCTCCCTCCTTGGCTCTAAATGGCTGATCGAGCGGTGCTCCAGCATCTATGAGCGCTAGGGCAATTGCTTCTTGTTCGCCTGTAATTGCCCATAACAAGGGAGTCATCCCATTTAATTGGACCAGATAGGGATCTGCTCCCTCCTTGATTCTCAATAGTTGATCGAGCGGTGCTCCAGCGTCTATAAGCGCTAGGGCAATTGCTTCTTGTCCGCCTGTAATTGCCCATAACAAGGGAGTTATCCCATCTAATCGGACCAGATCGGGATCTGCTCCCTCTTTGGCTCTAAATGGCTGATCTATAACAATTCCTGCACGTATCAGCGCTAGGGCAATCTCTTCTTTCCTCTGTTCAATTGCACGAAATAGGGGCGTTGGATCGGTCACATCGAGTCCATTACTTTCAACTATCTGCTCGATAAGCTCGATTGTTGTTCTATCATCTGGACACTCTATCACATCTTTTAGAGAGAGAGGCCTTTCACTTAAATTAGGCCCCGGCAACCCTGCTCCTGGCGCTCCAGGGGAAGGAAGTTCTGCTTCTTGACATATCGCTTCCCGCGCAAGCTCAGTGGGCACCCCCGCACTCTCTTCCGATTTTGAAGGTCCATCAGAACCCCGGTGCGTCGCCGATGTATCACCTGTAGGTCTACAACTCATGTTCTCTCCTAATTAAAATACAACAAAGACAAATTATAGCACAAAACTGCAAAAAATTGCATAAATAATTTATTTTAAAGATATCTCTAGAGTGGAAAGAATTCAGAAGCATTGCACTCCATCCCCGGCATCCGAAGTCGGTGAGCCCCCTCCCCTGCTTGTTGCGGTTAACCCTACCTGTAAAATGTCTACTCGAAGAACTGCAGCGATCAACTCTCGAAACTCTTCAATCCTCGGTAAAATTTTAGGGCAAAGCGCCTCAATTGAGATCACACGGTGTGCAATCTTTTGAGCTCCAAACTTTTAAAGAATTATTTAGCAATTCAAATATTAATTACAGTTCCTACAAAGACTTTTGGAAAGATCTCGAGGTGGGTGGAAAGCTGCGCCTTGACTGCGCTTTCTCTCGCGACCAAGCCGAAAAGGTCTACGTGCAACACAAGCTTTTACACCATGCAAAGGGGGTCTGGGAGTGGCTAGAGCGG
>JAJFLX010000008.1 GCA_021772465.1 Chlamydiota bacterium | reverse complement strand
ACCCGTCAATATTTGGTCGTGCCATATAAAGAAAAAGAACTAGCAAAAGCCGCTGGTGCGAATTGGGACAACAAAGCTAAGGCTTGGTATGTTGGGCAAAATGCAGATATCCGTGCATTGCAACGCTGGTTTCCTGAAAATGCGGCCAAATCGCAAACCCCAGCAATGCATCCCGAAGTCGAATTTACTGAATTTCTACGCGCTCATGGTTGTGTGGTTGACGGCAATCATCCGGTGATGGATGGGTCAACTCAGCGTATTAAGTTGATTGATGACAAAGCAAATGCAAAGACAGGCTTCTATGTTGCCCATACAGACGGTCATCCTGCTGGGTATTTTAAAAATAATCGCTCCGGGGAAGAGGTTCGATGGAAAGCTAAAGGGTATGCATTAACGAGTGAACAAAAAGCTGATTTGGGTGCCCAGGCTGCAATCAATAAGCAAAACCGCTCAGCGGCGCAGCATATGCGGCAAAAAGAAGTAGCGGATGCGATCAAAGTGTTTCTTGCAATGGCTCCGGTGGCAAGTTCTGAGCATCTTTATTTAAAAAACAAGAATATACGCCCTGATAGCTTGAAGTTGGTGCCGAATAATGCTGCTGGCTTGCCCCGTAATTCAATTATTAAGATTGGTAAGAACCGCAGTGAAGCCAAACAATTGCGTGAAGCCAATCCTGAAAGCATTGTATTCACAGCCGGTGATTTGTTGTTGCCTGTGCAAGACATCAACAATGAAATCTGGTCAGTGCAGACCATACAGCCAAACGGCACTAAGTATTTTGCAACGGGCAGTAAAAAAGAAGGGAATTTCTATGTGGTGAATGGCGCTAATAACGTCGCGGCATTAGAAACAACACCAGCCATTGTGATTGCAGAGGGTTATGCGACCGCAGACACCTTATCACAAGCCCTTGGTCATCCAGTCGTTGCAGCTTTTGACTCAGGAAATTTGTCAAAAGTGGCCACTGAATTACATGATAAATATCCAGGCAAACCTATCATTATTGCTGGTGATGACGACCATATCCAAGAAGCCAAGAAGAACAAAAATCCGGGTAAGGATAAGGCACTGGAAGCGGCAGCATTAGTTAATGGAACGGCTATTTTGCCAATCTTTGCGCCGAGTGAAAAAGTGTCTTCTGGATTGAGTGATTTTAATGATCTTGGCAATAAAAGCACGTTGGGTAATTCGGCTGTTAAACGTCAAGTACAGCCGGTGATAGATAAAGCTGTCATTGAAGCAAAGCGGCAACAGATACAAAATCAGTTTAAGACAAAGAAAACCAAGCGTGTAGTTTCCATTTAAACGTAAGGAGGTGGCATTATGAAAGCTAATACATTGAAGATTTCAAGAAACCTACCGCGTAAAGAAGAAGGTGATCTTTATGAAAAAATTAAAACTCGTCCTGGTACAACCGAAAAACAAAAAGAAACCGGTAGAAGTGCCTACACAGAAATCCTCGAATCTCATACTCGATGGGCAAACGGCTCCCTACTTGGTTCTGCTTTCGCCAAAGACTTTAAAGAAAAAGGCGGATCAAGACTCTTAGGCCGAAAAATCAGGTCGGCTTCTGATTTGGCCGTATTAGCGCAAGTTGTGCGTGATCCACGCTTTGAGACATTCAGGGTTTTCTTTGTAAAGGATGACAAGATTATTCATCATACGGCGGTGAGTTCTAGGTTGCCCGGCGCTGTTTATCTGGATAACAGTACGATAGAACATTTCAGGCGAACACATAAGCAGGTAGAGGCTGATAGTTATTGGTTGTTACACAATCACCCAACAGGCCATTCAAAACCATCATCTGCTGATATTAATATGACGGCTGAGATTGCTAAAAGAATTCCTGGTTTCAAAGGTCATGTTGTCATCAACACTAATGAATACAGCACGATCGACAAGAACGGAAGTGTTGATCTTGTTAGTAATATGGGCGAGTTGGCAGGCGGTTACACAAACAGACCTTATAAAGACCATGATGGACTGCAAATGAAAATCACCAGTCCCGCTGAATTAGCGCAAGTTGGGCAGTTGTTAAAACAAAAAGATGAGTTTTTTGCATTGATCGGCATCAATACAAGAGGTTTTGTTAATTCGATTAGCGAAATGCCATTATCTGTGCTTCAACAAAAAGATCATGTTTTACATGCTCGTCTACGTCGCTTTGCGCGTCATTCTGGTATCGATTCAGTTTTTGCCGTCACTGATGCTGATAATTTAAAACATTCTCAATTTATCAAAGCTATTGAGAGTGGTGTACTCAGGGATGTTGTGGCGATTTCTCGTGATAGAGAAGGTCAATCTTTGCAAGAAATGGGAGTTTTTTCAAATGTATTGGGCAGCGCTGAAAATGGGCTGTTCAGGAAGAATAGAACGACTATTATAGATAATGGTTTAAACGTTAAACGGGGAGGTCGTGGTCGTTAATTATAGCGGCTATAATTTTATGTGTGGTGGGATTGAATACCAGGACCAGAAAGTCTTTTTTCCGCAACCTGATGCGCGTTTGCCGGTGCGCTTGCGTGATGGGAATGTTACATGGGTTACGTGGGGTCGGCGGAAGAATGAGTCAATTGGTAAGTTTCCCAACGGCGGTTGGGCGCGGTTGAATTCTATTCAAAACGGCAAATGGAAGCCCTGGCATCCAAGGCCGGTTTTAATTGTAGCTGATCAATTCATGGAAAAAGACCAAGAGAAGCAATCCCACTGGGTAGAGTTGGATAAGAGCATGGTGATTCAAGGATTATTAGCTGAAAGAAACAATGAGCAGCGAGTTTATGTGGTAACGGTGAACACGCCCCCTGAACATGCTTGGATACATGACCGTTGGCCGAGATTGGTTCGGCTTAAAATTTGATACTGACATGTACTACTTGTAGCAGCTTGCAAATGTAATCCTCAGGACTTGCAAACAGCTTGTAATTATCGACACCAGCTCGCAATCCATTTTTGGGGGGTCACAATAATTGCAACGGTAGAATGATCCATGTTTTGCCCTCAAAGATGGAGTGAATTTGAAAAACATAGCCGGGAATGATGTATCTATTTTTTTATTCCGCTTTGAATTACGCGGTAATGGCATCGACTTTGTATTGAATGAGACTATTGCCGCTGATATGTACCAAGATATAGATGAGAAAATAAAACCGCTCGTCCACGCGTGTTGCGAAACACTTTTGCGGTACAAACACCTAAGCGCAGGAAACACTATTATGGACGGCAATTTTCTTGCTACAGGAGAATTTGAGGTCATGCTTAGTAAGGGGTTAGGACGACACTTTGCGCATGATGAAAAGGAACGGTTATTCCAAGATGCCAAAAATATTTCTGATCTTCTGTCTGTGGTTATGGACAGAAGAACTCAAGAACTTAAAAAAGGAAAACAACGGAATTCACCCCCAATAGAACACACGCCAAATCCCCGGAAGATTAAAAAAGGGCTTGAAGAACTGGGAAAAACAAAACACCGACAAGCAAAATTACAATGGCTTGCAGATGGTGAGCAACTACGGCCAGGTTTAAGGCAGTTGCGTCCTGATGATTTACCTCCTGATGTCACCGTATCAAGTGGATATGACCATAGAGGGCATTGTTATATTTTCGAACATAAGAAATTTGGGGAGCTGGGGAAGATCGTATTGATCAAGGTTTGTGAACAAGAAATGTTGATGCAGGCCGAGCTATACAAAGGGCAGGAAAAGCAGGAATCCACTATCGCAAAAAAGAAAAAGGAAATATTTGAGAAAGTGATTACAACTGTCAACGACAGTTTTAAACAGTTTTAATTTGTAACCATCAAAAAGAAGGGCGTTGCTATATTTGTTCAGGCAGATACCAACTAGAAAAGAATGGCTAAATTTTAATGTCGCTTATTTGTATCCAAGAGTTTGAAAAAACGAACGTTTTATTAAACTCTGACATTAACACCGGCTGCCGCTACCGACCCAAAGCTGCCAATAAGGAGTCATTCAGGAAAAAAGGGGAGATCTGTAGGGACGCAAAAATTAAGAAATATGCAGTGGCGACAAAGGGCCCGATATCCAGATGAACGGCTGCCCAGTAATATTGGATTCTAGGGAAAGTGCCGTTTTTCTTCTTAATACTTCAAACGCACGTCCCCAACAGGGTAAACTTCCTATCTATCTTCACGTAAATAGTGACCAGAACTTAATGCGCATTCAAAAAATAAAGACCATTCGCTCTCAACCAGATATTTCTCCTGGCCCGCTTACAATCGTACTTGGTGCCAACGACTCAGGAAAATCAACGTTTGTCCGGGAACTGTATAGCAAGTTTTCTGGCTTCCAAATAAATCCAACGTACGTTTGGAGATGGATCGATGATATTAACTTAGAGATTGATGATTTGGACGCTTGTCTTTCTACGATTCGAGGGTCGTTGACACGGCACGG
>JAJFLX010000007.1 GCA_021772465.1 Chlamydiota bacterium | reverse complement strand
CCACACTTATTGAAGCAGAAGTACAACGCCAATATCGAGTTCACCTTATTGGCAAAGTACCGTCTATTCGCGAACGATTTTATGCCATCTCCATGGAACGAAAACTCAAACATCCTGCGGTAAAACTGATCTCAGAAGCCGCTCACCAGACGTGGTCCTAATGCGACTCTTTCAAAACAATTTTTGGCTTCAGCATTTTAATACTTAATAGCCAAGACAATACCACCTCTCACTCTTAGTCCAAAGGCACTAAAGGTCATGAGCAAGAAGCCCTACAAACGGTTGCGTCATTCCATACCAATTACGACACATCGAAAAAAACTATATATCGTGACTGATTTATCTATTATTCAAAATTTTATTTTTGGTGATAAGTAATAGAGACGACAATAACGTGGAAGTGTTATTTCAATGAAACAAGTTGAACCTTTACCTTTACCACTAAAGAGGTTGCAGCCCTGGGATTGATTATGTCACGCCGCTAAGTGTGTCGATATTCAGATCCTAGCTTCGATTCAGAAAATTTTTATTATGACCATTGCGATCCTTATTCCTCTTCTTCCACTTGCCGCGGCGTTGCTCATTGGAGTGTCTGGCAAACGTCTCGCATCATCTGTGTCCACCATTGGTATCATGGCAACTGGCATAGCATGTCTCCTTTCCCTTATCACCTTGCATTCTGTAAGCACTGGAGCACCGATTCATGTCACCTTTCTGTCTGATGCTGAAAACAGTACTAGGTTATTTCACGTTGGCATGCTAGTCGACCGACTCACCGCTATCATGATGGTGCTGATCACGAGTGTCAGTACAGTCATTCATGTGTATTCCGTTCGATACTTGGAAGGGGACTCAGGCTATGCTCGTTTTTTTGCCTTACTTAGCCTTATGACCTTTGTCATTCTCTCCCTTGTTTCTAGCCCAAATCTCCTCATGTTGTTTGTGTTTTGGCAGCTATTGAGTTGGACCCTGTATCTCATTCTCGCATTTAATTATTCGCATATACCTGCCTACCAGAATGCCTTTAAAACATTTATGGTCCACCGCATTGGAGACGTCACCTTTCTTTGCGGGATCTTACTGACTTACAAATATTTCGGTACGCTTGAATTTAGCGAACTCTTTGAGCGAGCATCAGCACAATCTCACGTCATTTCGCTCCTGCCCGGAAACCTCCTGGATGTAAGTGCGGTAACAGCCATTACATTGCTCATCTTTATTGGAGCCATAGCTAAATCTGCCCAGTTTCCTCTGCATGTTTGGCTTCCAGATACCATGGACTCTCCAACTCCTGTCTCGGCGCTCATGCATGCAGGGATTATTAACGCAGGAGGATTTCTCCTCAATCGATTGGCTCCCCTGTATGCACTTTCACCCAACACTCTGCACATTGTGTTTATCATTGGTGCCCTCACCGTGGTGTTCGGAGCCTCGATGATGCTCGTCCAAAATGACATAAAAAAAATGCTCGGATACTCAACAATGGGCCAAATGGGCTATATGATCATGGAATGTGGGCTGGGCGCCTTTGCGCTTGCCATTTTTCATCTGATTGCCCATGGATTATTCAAAGCATCCCTCTTTCTCAGCGCGGGCAATGTCATTCACGCCGCTCGCCACGAACCCAAGTTCCCTGAATCCTCTGGCCATACACCTACGAAACTCCCTGCCCAAACAAGCTGGATCACAGGATTGATTGTGACGTTGATTATGCCGTTTATTATTTTGATGGTTGCGCATGATCTGTTGGAAGTCCCGCTTGAAGATGCTCATGGGGCCGTGATCTTTCTATTTTTTAGTTGGGTGACCGCCTCACAAGCCATATTTAGTTTGTATCGATTGCAGGCGGTGGCTTCGTGGAAAGTCGCAAGTGCGATGATTGCCACGTTATTTCTCATAGGATTTACGTATTTGTGGGCAGGGGAAGCATTTACCCATTTTCTGTACCCCGGACCGGGAGTTGCAGATGGATTCTTCGTCGCAGCGGCTTTGAATCCTATGGTGTTTGATGCGCTCATTTTGGTATCGACGGTCTTAATTTTCTTAGGGTGGGGTTATTCCTATACCAATGCCAAAGGACAAAAGATTTTCAATGTAGAGAAGGGGCAAGCCATACTACAAAAATTGTATGTGATTCTTATTAACCGATTGTATATAGATCTCCTGTACATGAGATTAGGGCACACACTCTTCCAATGGGCTCAAAAAATTGGGAACCGGTATTAAGCGCAGCATGGGATTAGATTGAAACCGTCATGACTTTAGAAGCCACTGCCATACTTGCCTTTGCGATCATTCTTTCATCCGTTTGCGCAATCCTTGGGCAACAACGTTCAAAACAATCGTCTGCGACACTTGTAGAAATTCTTGTGGTATCGGGGCTCGGGCTTGGAACCTTACTGACACCCTTGCCCATCAATCGATTCTTTCTCATTGGTGTTCTTGGCTTTGCGGCGTATTCGGTCTTTCAGTCTCAATGTAACTCGACAATGAAAACGATGAGTCTTGCGCAAATCGCTCTCGCAATTCTTCTTGTGCTGGCTTCTTCATTTTCGGGCGATTTATTCACCATGTTCGCTGGACTGGCTTTAGGGGTGACCCTGATCCCACTCTTTCCGTTTCATTTACCGTTCGCCTCACTCGTAAGTTCTTCTCAAGGAGCAATATCCGGTCTATGGACAACCGTATTCCTTTCTCTCGGATTGGCTGAGCTTACGGAGCTCCACTCAGTCCTGTCGCAAGAAATGCCATCCGCAATTTCCTGGTTTGCCTTAGCCAGTGCCCTCTATGCCTCATTTAAGTGCTTGGGGCAAACCCAGATTCGACCATTCCTCGCCTACGCGACCATCGCACAAGTATCGATGCTGTGGGGGCTCACGACGGTGTTTTCGACGTTATCCCCATGGTTAATACCGTTTGGGTTAACCATTGCCTTGGTTATGACCGCTCTCCTTTTCACCTATCACTGTGTTCAGCAGAGGTTTGGTTCACATGCCCTAGGAACATTGCCAGGCTTGGCCTTGGTCATGCCACGACTGGGGGTGTTATTGATTATTCTGATCAGTATTGCGGTGATGCTTCCCCTTGTTC
>JAJFLX010000006.1 GCA_021772465.1 Chlamydiota bacterium | reverse complement strand
CTGATTGGCGGAAGGATCATTCCGGCCTTTACCGTGGACGCTTTGCAGGAACGAGGAGAAGAAGCCCACGAGACGCCGCAAGGCAAACTGGATGTACTTGCGATTCTTTCCCTGGCGCTGATTATTCTGGCGCTGGTGTTTGTAAAACAGGAGAAAGCTATTCTTGCCGGGACTGCCTTTTTGTCCGCTATCATTCATGTAATGCGTCTGCGGCGTTATCATACAAAAAGAATATTGGACGATCCCATGGTCTGGATTCTTCATGTCGGTTATTGCTGGGTAATTCTAGGATTGTTTTTCATAGGCGTCTCTGCCCTGGGTTTTCTTCCTTTCTCTATTGCGCTACATGCATTTACAGCGGGTGCTATTGGCTCTATGACGCTCGGGATGATGTGTCGCGTAACGCTTGGCCATACCGGACGCAGCAAGATCGCAACAAACCTGACTAAATTAAGTTTTCTGCTGATGCAGTGCGCCGCTTTTATGCGGGTATTTGGTCTGGTGATTGCGCCGGACTATAACGTTGAGTGGATTATAGGTTCCGCTACAATTTGGATATTTTGTTTTGTGCTTTATATTTTGGTTTATGCCCCGATGCTATGGAAGCCAGACCTTGATCTTGCTCAGTAAAAGTGGCCGCCAGCGGCGGATCGATTCATACGAGGGCTGAATCCCTCGGATGGCGAGGAGTTCTTCAATATCGCGCGGAAACTGAGGGTGAAACGGTGATACAGCCAAACGGCGTGGCTGATGATTTCAGGTGGGAAGGGATGATGGAGATAAGGGTTTTTGGTTTTCATGACCCTTCTCTCATAAAACACCACTTAATGTGACAAAGTACCCGGACAACCGATGCGCCAGACTTGCCCGTTCCCCCGGTTCTCACAGTGCAACGTGGACCATGAATACTCAGTAACCCGCCAAACAGTATCCTTACCGTCCTTCCCTGGAGGAATTCTCTCTTCCAGTTGGCTAATGTGGATTTCCCGGCTCTCTTCGATAGTGTGCGGGTGAATTTTTGGCCAGCGGCCTTTGAAGTTCATGGCATCCCATAAAGTTGAATTAAAAATTCGGTTTGGGCCACGTCCGGTAGGAGGGGTTGTTTGGCACTACTGCTAAATCCACCGTCTCGCAGGCCGTTCCCAGCTTTATTTATTTTAGACAAAAATAAAGCGAAAATATAGGGTCTGGTCAAGCTATTTTCGGTAAAAGGAGCTATATTCTCTCTACCAATACACTTCACCATATCCAAAAATGAAATTTTCAAAGAATCCATTTATCTTTGCTCTGTTGGTGATCCTGTTTTGCCTAGGATGTGGGGGACGAACCGCCTATCCGGTAATGGTCTATCAATATGGAGATGAAAAGCGGTCCTGCAAGGGATTGGAAATGGGAATTAAAAATACCGAATTGGAGATTCAGAGGTTAATTCCTGACACAGATAAGACCGGTAAGAATGTCGCGTTGGGAGTAGCCGGGTTGCTCATTTGGCCTATTTGGTTCGCAATGGATTTTAGCGATGCCGAGAAAATTGAAGTCAATGCTTTGCGGCAACGTTACAACCACCTGGTAGTTTTGGCTACGGAAAAGGAATGTAGTTTTGAAGTGGAACCCTTGCCTCCAATTAAAAGGGGTGAGGAGGATGACGATGATGATTCATATTAATAAAGTATCATTTTCGATTTGGAAAATGCGGTTAAGTCGATCTTGTTTTATCACGATAGGAATACAAACTTTGGGTTGGGGGCTATGCGAAATTTAATATTGACGTGCGTTGTTTTTCTTATTTTTTTTACCGCGCCTGTTTATGGCCAGGGGAATTCTCTTTTGTCTTCTGATGTACGTTCGATACAATCCGTTTTGCAGGAAAAAGGAATGGATGCTGCCGATATTGCTCCTGATACTTTTCTTACGTGGCAAGGCCAGGGGGCTGCTTCAGGATTATTCCTTTCCCTGAAATTGAAGACCAACTCTCGGGGAATTGATTTAATAGATGGAACGTGGATTGAAACTTCCCTCGGTTTATCGGGCCTGATTAGAGGGACCTCCCTTGCCTCCAATGAATTTGATCATTTTATTTTGGGAACAAATACAGGAGCTTGTGATTTTGTTTATCAAGGGGCGTTGGGGGTATTGGTAGAGGACGTGGCAACGCTTCAGTTAACTTTGGTCTTATTTTCCGGTGCCGACTGTCGATCCAATTATTTAAGCGTTGAGGCAATAAAGATGACCTACCTGGGTTTGCTCACCATTGATGAATTCCAGGGGCAGCAGTAAAATTAAAAGAAAGCGGAAATTTTTGCCCTCCGTCTGGGGATTTGCTGGCTGTCCCCCGTCAGCCAAAAAGTGGACCGTTTAAAACCCCAAAATCCACATAGAATTGTATTTGACCATTCAAGGGAAAGACAGCCAAGCTTGACAAAAGCAAAGGGTGAGATCATATTCACAACAAGATCATCTCTGGCCAATATGAACTTCTATTGAACTTAAAATGAGAAAGACTATTAGCATAATCTTATGTCTGATCTTTTTTATTTCAGGATGCGCCACCCCTTATCAAAAAAAAGGGTTTACGGGTGGGTTTGTTGATTCCCCCCTTGGACAGGATACATTTAGGGTTAGTTATCAAGGAAACGGTTATACCTCAAGACACACGGTGTCAAATTACCTGCTTTATAGGTGTGCAGAAATTACCATTGAAAATGGATATGATTACTTTCAAACTCTTGATGAAAATCAGTGGTCTAAAGACTCTATTGTTTCAACCCCAGGACGTTTTAATTACAAGTCCAGTGGATACGTTTCCGGGAATTATTATTATGGAAAAGGCAAGGGGTACTATACTCCGGGAGTCAACATCCCAATTAGCAAACCAACGGCTTCAGCGATAATTAGGCTTTATAAGGGACAAATCGCAAAAGGTTTGTACGGTGCATATGACGCTAAATTGCTAATGAAGAGTCTTGAGCCTGAAATTGTTCGTTCCGATACCTCCGATAGTTCTTCAGTTGAAGATACCGAAGTTAATCAGGATTCAGATTATTGATACTTACCTCCCCCCATCAATAAAAAGCAAAATCCCAAAATCCCCCACAATTTCCCGAGCACCTTAGTGCTTATTCGAGTGCTCGTCAGGGGGGTCGGCTTGGTGTTTGAAGACTGGCCACAGTTGCTCCCTTTGATAAAACCCAAAACATTATATTAAAAGATATCCGGGACCAGCCTAGGACAAACGATCCGAATTTGATCAAACCCTATTAAGTTTTAATTCGCTCGCCTATTACACGCCTATTAACAAAAAAAGGGCTTACCGTCGAAACGATAAACCCCTTAAAAACTGGAGCCAGCGGGCGGAATTGAACCCACG
The DNA here is from genome assembly GCA_021772465.1 of Chlamydiota bacterium. Lineage (GTDB taxonomy): Bacteria > Chlamydiota > Chlamydiia > Chlamydiales > JAAKFR01 > JAJFLX01. The sequence goes on along the minus strand of JAJFLX010000006.1, from coordinate 967 downwards.
GGGTTCCACCGCCGACCTACTGATTACGAAGCAGGCGCTCTACCCCTGATGAGTTACGCTGGCATACGGTTTTATTTTAATTCACCTGGCGGGTGGGGCACAGCGCCCTTTTTCAATGGAAACGTCTATAAAAAAAGGGAACTCCCCCCGAATTTAAAAATCATTGAATTTCGCCCTGTTAAACAGGAATTCGCCTTCAAACGAAAGGCCTTGCTCTGAATGGGGTGGAGGAAAACATTGACAGAATTCTGATCCTTACCTTACAATATTTATATTATTTTGAACCCAAATTTGACGATTCCCGCTTATCTTTTTAAGGAAACTTCTCATGCGTCGATTCAACTCCATCTCCATCTCCATTCTTTTCTTATTCATGATATCCGTCGGTTTTGCCGCAGTGGGTTTTGCTGATGATAAGGGAAAAAAGCGCGGGGTTCCCTCCCAGATCAAAAAAATTAAAAAGAAGATTCGCGACTTGCAGCGACAGATCGACGAGATCGAACTGACTCCCGGGCCAGAAGGTCCACAAGGGCCTACCGGTCCCGCTGGTCCCGCAGGATCTCAGGGTGTTGCTGGTAACGATGGAGCCGTTGGAGCGCCTGGCCCACAAGGTCCGCAAGGACTAATGGGATTGCAAGGCCCCATGGGCGCTCAAGGCGCTGAAGGACTTCAAGGTCCGGCAGGCCCCGCTGGTGATGGTAGTGGAGGGACAGGGCTCACTTATGTAACCAAGAAATCTAATCTTATATTTATTCCACCTGCAAACGCATCCTTTGCAGACATTCCCGAAAGAGCGCTGGACTACACCAAGAACTCCGGCGCCTCTATATTGCGATTCACCTACCACGATTATGTCAAGTTGGAAGGTCTACGGTCGACTACCATTTTGACTCTTAATTTTATTTTGACAGACATTGCTAGTGGGACGGAGATCACTCTTCCTGTTGAACCTGTTTTTGTCCGCCGT
>JAJFLX010000005.1 GCA_021772465.1 Chlamydiota bacterium | reverse complement strand
TTAATTCTTAGCCCCAACCTAAAGTTGCATTTAAGCAACTTTTCGTCCTTAAAAAGGAGGTGATCCAGCCCCACCTTCCGGTAGGGCTACCTTGTTACGACTTCATCCCAGTCATCGGCCTCACCTTAGGCACCTCTCCCCTTGCGGTTGAGTCAGTGACTTCGGGTAAAACCAACTTCCATGATGTGACGGGCGGTGTGTACAAGGCCCGGGAACGTATTCACGGCGTTATTGCTGACACGCCATTACTAGCAATTCCAACTTCATGGAGTCGAGTTGCAGACTCCAATCCGAACTGAGGCCGGCTTTTATGGATTTGCTACACCTTGCGGCTTCGCTACCTTCTGTACCGACCATTGTAGCACGTGTGTAGCCCTAGACATAAGGGCCATGCTGACTTGACGTCATCCTCACCTTCCTCCCGGTTAACCCGGGCAGTCTCACTAGAGTTCCCACCATTACGTGCTGGCAACTAATGATAAGGGTTGCGCTCGTTGCGGGACTTAACCCAACACCTCACGGCACGAGCTGACGACAGCCATGCAGCACCTGTATAGCAGCCCGAAGGAAAGTGCATTTCTGCACCGATCTACTATATGTCAAGTCTAGGTAAGGTTCTTCGCGTTGCATCGAATTAAACCACATGCTCCACTGCTTGTGCGGGCCCCCGTCAATTCTTTTGAGTTTCACCCTTGCGAGCGTACTCCCCAGGCGGTATACTTATCGCGTTTGCTACGGCACAGTCGGGGTTGAGACCAACTACACCAAGTATACATCGTTTACGGCATGGACTACCAGGGTATCTAATCCTGTTTGCTACCCATGCTCTCGCGCCTCAGCGTCAGGTATAAACTAGAAAACCGCTTTCGCCACAGGTGTTCTTCCACATATCTACGCATTTCACCGCTACACGTGGAATTCCGTTTTCTCCGTCCATCCTCTAGATAAGAAGTTTCGAGTGCAGCTCCGAAGTTGAGCTTCGGAATTTCACATTCGACTTTCTTTTCCGCCTACGCGCTCTTTACGCCCAATAAATCCGATTAACGCTTGCACCTTCCGTATTACCGCAGCTGCTGGCACGGAATTAGCCGGTGCTTCTTTACCTGGTACTATCAAATCAAATAGCTATTAACTACTATCTCTTACTCCCAGGCGAAAGAGTTTTACAACCCGAGGGCCTTCTTCACTCACACGGCGTCGCTTCGTCAGGCTTGCGCCCATTGCGAAAGATTCTCGACTGCAGCCTCCCGTAGGAGTCTGGGCAGTGTCTCAGTCCCAGTGTTGGCGGTCAATCTCTCAATCCGCCTAGACGTCATAGCCTTGGTGAGCCATTACCTCACCAACAAGCTGATATCCCATAGGCTCCTCATCAACCGCGAGGCCCGAAAGTCCCCCGCTTTAATGAACCTCAGTTACCTGAAGCCACCACATCCGGTATTAGCGACCGTTTCCAGCCGTTATTCCAAAGTTGAAGGCAGATTACCTATGTATTACTAACCCTTCCGCCACTAGGTTGGAGCCGAAGCTCCTTCCTCGTGCGACTTGCATGCCTCATCCACGCCGTCAGCGTTCAATCTGAACCAAGATCAAATTCTCAAAAAAGAAAATAAATTTTGAATTAACGGGTAGTAGACCAAAGTCTACTCCCTAATAACAAGTCAGTTCAATCTTACGATTGTTCTATACTCTGTCTCTTTATCGCTGTCAAGTTAGGTGTCTGGCTCGAGGGCCAAGCTATTCCTCCCGATTGCCCTCTTTCAAAGAGCGAGATTCGGTGGGAATGCAAGACTATATCCAAAGCTCCCCAATTCCCGCAACCCTATTTTTTTTCGCTTTGAAAAAAAATAGGCCTTCTCTCTCAAAAGCTCCTATTTAGGGCGCTATATACTTGGTTCAAAATGGCAGATCTTTAGGGATATCGATCCAAAATTTCGGGATTCTTAAGAGTGCCCCTTTTGTTCGGCCTAGCGGTTAAGCTGAACCTGAAAATCTGCTCGAAACCAATCTATCAACAGCCCTTTAGCCCACTGGCACTAAATACTCATTTCGAGCATCGCTCGTCTTGTCTAGCTAGAAGGATTTTCCAATCCACTCGGGTTTTTGCTTGAGCTTCTTGAAAATCTGATCGACGGTTTTAAGATCTCTTCGGGTCACCAGAGTGACACAGGTCCCCTTTCGCCCACTACGGCCCGTACGCCCTGCTCGGTGCATGTACGTCTCCTGTTCTCTTGGAAAGTGGAAATTAACCACGTGAGTAACCCCTGAAAAATCAAGCCCTCTAGCAGCAACATCTGTTGCAACTAAAAACCTGATTTTGCCTCTTAAAAATTTTCCTGTGATGATACTGCGCACCCCTTGCTCGAGCCCCCCGTGTAGAAAATCGACGGCTGAGAATTTCTTTTTAAGGTCACGACACAAACTCTCCACCTCACGTCTTGAGTTCGTAAAAATAAGGCACTGCCCAGGGTTCAATTCTTTCAGAAGTACTGCCAATTGGCTCAGCTTCGCTTGGTTATCTCGGCAGAGAACAAGCTTATGACTGAGCTGTGTAGGAGCAGGTCTTCCCCCAATAAGAGAAAGTTCTACCGGGTTTTTCATGTGGTTTTCTGCAATTTTTTTGATCTCTTGAGGCATGGTCGCAGAAAAAAGCATGGTCTGGTGCTCTTGAATCAAGCAACCCATGATAAATTCAAGATCCTCATAAAAACCCATTCCAAGCATCTGATCCGCTTCATCCAAAATCAAAGTCTCTACCCGAGTCAGATTGATAGCCCTAGCGTAGATAAAGTCTATCAGGCGACCGGGTGTTGCAACAAGGACATGGACACCTCCTTTCAACTTGGCCCTTTGAAGATCCATGTCCTCTCCCCCAAGAATCGCAAATACTTTCACCCCTTTCTCTCTCCCAATTTTTTGAGATTCAGTTGCATACTGAAGAGCAAGTTCGCGAGTTGGTACAACGATCAAGGCTTGAATGTGCGAATCACTTGTGTCAACTTTGTGGCAAACGGGGATTGCGCAAGCGGCTGTTTTGCCCGACCCTGTTTCAGCTAGCGCGATTAGATCTTTTCCTTCGATCACCAAAGGGATCGATTTCTCCTGAACTGGAGTCGGTTTTTCATATCCCATATCCCGAAGAGAATCGAGAACAAGAGGGTCTAAATCAAATGTTTCAAATGTCATAATCTCTCTTTAATACTCTTCCATGTAGCCTGCAAAGTGAGCATGCGTGGAAGCAGCCGACGCAATCGGTAAGGCCATGGGAAGAGGTGTTTCTTTTTTCGTTTTTGAATCTGACTCCATATCTGCTCAGCAGCCTCTGAGGCGCTTAAAGTGAGCCAAGCAGGTTTTTGCGTAGTCCTTTTTCTAGCTGCTCGGTTGGCAAAGTCCGTCTGAATCATACCAGGAGCGCTAATGAGAATGTCGACGCCCTTTGAAGCTAGTTCAAAATCTAACGCCTCGGAAAATCGGGTGAGACAGGCTTTAGAGGCTCCATAGATCGCCATGCCAGGCGTTGGAAACTCGCCAGCTACACTCGAAACATTCAAAATCACGCCCCGCTTATCAGCTCGAATCATCGCTCGAGCTCCTTCGAGTGTAATCTCAATCGCAGCGGCGGCGTTCACTTCGAGAATCTTGAGCTGCTCCTCTATCGAGAGCTCTGCAGCGCTTCCATAGAGACCGAATCCAGCATTGTTGACGATAAGATCGAAAGAGTCGCTTCGCACCCTCTCTAAAAGAGCGGTTCGATCTTCAGATAAGTCGATCAAAAAAGACTCTCCCCCAGTGATATCGGCAACTTTTCGAAGACGAGCCTCATCTCGCCCTACAAGAAGCAGGGTGTACCCCTTCTTTGCAAGCATGCGAGCGAGTTGCTCCCCGATGCCAGAGCTTGCTCCAGTGATTAAGGCTCGCATCTCACCCCTCTTCACCGGGATGATGGGGGGGGTATTTCACTCGAGGGTGACTCGCTGCCAGTAGAGTTTTTATCAGAGTCGCCTTCACATGTCCCAGCTCTTCAAAAGTGAGAAGCGATTCATCAAACTGTCCATCCTCCATCTTCTGCGCAATCAACGTTTCCACAAGACCTGTGATCGTCTGTTCATTGAAAAGATCAAGTGAGCGCGAGGCAGCCTCAAGCGTGTCCGCAATCATGATTATAGTAGATTCTTTTGAACGTGGCTTCGGCCCACTGTAGCGAAAATCTCGCTCATCAACCTCGCCCTCCTGAAGTTCTAGTTGCTTGTGATAGAAATAGTAGGCAAGGGTTGTGCCGTGATGCTCTTTAATGATGTCGATGAACTGTTCAGGCAGCCCCACTTTGCGTGCGAGTGCTACCCCCTCACTTACATGCGCAATAATCACTTGAGCCGATTCAAGTGGCGTGAGAAGTTGGTGCATATCCACCCCCCCGAGTTGATTCTCGGTAAAGTATTGGGGATTGGCCAACTTCCCAATGTCATGGTATTGGGTAGCCACACGGCAAAAAAGTCCATTTGCCCCAATCGACGAGGCTGCTGATTCAGAGAGATGGCCAACTACCATAGAATGTTGGTAAGTCCCTGGAGCCTCAATCGTGAGTCGACGGAGCACTTCATTGCTAGGGTCCATGAACTCCATTAAAGTGATATCTGTCATGATCTGAAAAAGGGACTCAAGTACAGGAAGCAAGCCTACGACCAAGACAGCGGTTAAACCTAAAAACAGAAAGGTACTCGTCAGATCTCCCAAAAGAGCAAGTGAGAGAGAGGAGTTTTCATAGAGAGTGAAGGCGAGAATGACAACCACCGTGGCAATCCACCCTTTCCCACACACTGTAAAGACCTCTTTCCGCCGTCTGATCGAGCGGACTGTTAAAATGCATATCATGGCTGTCATAATATTGATCACAAGGAAGGGGACGCTCTCAACAGCTAAAGCGATCACAAAAATGAGTGATAAAAAAATCGAAGCAAAGGCGCTGATTCTTGCACTCATCAGACTAGTAAGTAGGATGGCAGCAAAAGGGACAAAGAGTGGGAAGCGCACGAGATCGACGTAATTTGAGCTATTTTGAATCAAAAAGAGCTCGACCCCTTTGGCTAAAATGAGCGCTAAGAGCAAAATGGTTCCAAGAAGCGCAAGACGACGACTCGATTGAAAGGTCTCTTTGTGATTTTCCCACAAATAAAGACCTGCAACTACCACAAAAAGCGAAGTCATTAAGAGCGTACCAAAAAGAGTGAGTGGGTCGAGAAGATTTCGACTCTGACTCATCTTCTCTTTCATAGCTTTCAACATGGAGATGTGGCGAGTCGTTACAAGCTCTCCTTGATCAATCAACCGCTCCCCTGCCCGTACTCGAGTATATTTTTGACTGATTCTCCCTTGTGAGAGCTTTCTCAACGTGTATTCAATCCCCTGATCGACCTCAAACTCCCACTCAGTGGCGTCGAAGTAGCGTAGAATAAAATTCGAAACAGAAGCAGGGATCCCGATGAGGTGCTCCTTGCCAAATTTCAACCAAAAACTTCGCGGAAGTCTCTCGAGCTCATCGGTAGGGGGGTAGGGTTGAAAATCGCCTGCAGGAAGAGGCAGATTCTCTTTGGGTAGCCTCTCAATCACCTGAATGGTTTTGGCATCAGCAAACCGAGAGTGATTCAGCCCATCGGCTAGGAGGCTCAAGGCGAGAGCAATGTCTTCAAACCCACTCTCACGACTAAGTGCATCCCACTGCTTGCCCCCCGCCTCATCATTTGTGATGTATTTTTGAAACTCTGTAATTTTTTGATGTATAAAATCATCTTTTATTCGATAGATCGTCCCGATCTCGTGAGCCGCCTCTTGCTTGAGAATGATGGTCGCCTCTTCATCGGGAAAGGCAAAATCTATTTGTGCCACAACATACCGTTTGGCCTCAGAGCCAAGCTCGAGTTTTTCGACAAAAGTCTCTCGGAAATGAAGAAAGAGAAAAAGAAACAAAGAGAAAGCGAGCACAATGAGAAGACGAATCACCCAACTTTTATCAAAGTAGCTTTGAGCCCTAGAGAAGCTAATCTCACTAAGATCTTCTTCTCCAATGTGTTCTCCGCTCTCTGATGTGATTTCATCCATGCAATAACGATAGGTTATCTACCCCTTTTTCGCAATTGAGGAAACGTGTTACAGTGCTCTCTATGTCTACATACCAAGTGATCGCAAGGAAATACCGCCCGCAGACTTTTGCTGAGGTTGTGGGTCAAGAGGCAATCGTTCAAACGCTTAAGAATGCTATTGAGAGAGAAAAGACAGCTCACGCCTACCTCTTTTGCGGCACGCGCGGCACAGGCAAAACGACTTTAGCCCGCCTTTTAGCTAAAGCGCTCAACTGCTCCGCTCGAAAAGGGTGCGAGCCTTGCAACGAGTGCAGCTCTTGCAAAGCGATCGCAGCGGGCAATGCGATCGATGTTCTGGAAATAGATGGCGCTTCACACCGAGGCATTGAAGATATCCGCCAAATCAATGAGACCGTCGTTTTTACACCAGCAGCTGGCAAATTCAAAATCTACCTTATCGATGAAGTGCATATGCTCACCAAAGAGGCCTTCAACGCCCTTCTCAAAACATTGGAAGAGCCTCCCCCTCATGCGAAATTTTTCTTTGCCACAACTGAAATTCACAAAATTCCTGCGACCATCTTGAGTCGATGCCAGCGCTACAACCTCGGACGGATCCCAGAAGAGAAAATCGAAATGGCCCTCTCCCGCATCGCTGAAGATCTTGGAATCTCGCTCGAAAAGGGGGCACTGGCTCTACTCGCAGAACTCAGTGAGGGGAGCTTGCGCGACGGGGAATCCCTACTTGATCAAGCCATTGCATATGGACATAACCCCTTAACAGAAAATATCCTACTTGAAATCCTTGGCCTTCCTTCTCGCGATCTTTTCTTTGAACTCGACCAAGCAGTTGAAGAGGGAGAGATCCTCGCTGCCTTTAGGCTAGGAGAAAAAATTTACAACTCAGGAAAAAACGTCTCACATTTTCTCGAAGAGTTAACACTTCACTATCGCGCCTTGCTACTCACCGGGCAGGGAGTGGAAGTGAAAGGGCGTGACAAGGTCCAATACAAACGATCGGCCGCGCGGTATGATCAGGGGCAACTGCTTCATATTTTAGAAGTGTTGATCGAAGCTGAAAAAGTGCTCCGTTTTGCTACTTCTCAAAGAACAGCTCTTGAGATGCTGCTGCTCCAAATTATTCGTACCAAGCAGCCCTACTCTCTTCCTCAACTTGTCGAAAAACTTGTCGCCTTGGAGAGCCGTCTCGAGACACCTGCTCCTCCAAAGGAGAAGAGCCCTCCTGCTTCTCGAAAAGAGGAGAGAGTAGCTAAAAAGACGCCCCCAAAGCCCGAAGAGAGTGTGAAGGGGCGAGTAGATACGCTCTTGCGATTTGCCGCAAAAGAGCTCAAGGGAACCCTGAAACTGGAGTAAAAGCATGGGCAGTGGGTACGCGAAGAAAAAGAAAGAAGCAAAACTGATGCGTGAAAAATTTGAGCAGATGCAAGCGAAGCTCAAAGAGGAAAAGGCTGAAGGAAGTGCCGGCAATGGCTTAGTTACTGTGGTCCTAAACGGTGAACACGAGATGCTCAGTCTCAAGATCAAGCCGGAGTGTGTCGATCCAGAAGATGTAGAGGGACTCGAAGATTTGATCCGCGCTGCTTACTCCAACGCTTCGAAAAAACTCGAAGAGAGCTCTCAATCAGGACTAAGCCTTCCCCCTGGGCTCGGTTTCTGAGTAGGGAGGAGGAAGATCCTCATATCGGGGCGGAGGTGAGCCAGCCCAATCGACTTGTCGCACCGATTGCGCTCTGCGGCGGCTGGATGAGAGGCAGATAATTCCCAGCACCCCCAAGGCTAGCGCAGTTTTTCCTATAGCTCGATGAGCCCCGAAAGAGACTTTGTAAGCAGGGGGTATTTTGCCCTTAAGCATTAAATTCCCAATAATCGCAAGTGCCAAGCTCACGATAAACACGGCAGCTGTGCTGTAGGGGCGGAAGGTCCCTCTTCTTGCTGGTAGGCTTACATTGATCGGTTGCACGTTATTTCCCCCCTTTTTGAAAAGCGGCAGTGAGCGCTGCATCGATCTCTTGAGGTGTAGAGAGTGTCAACACGTGCTCAGCGAGTTCTCGAGCCCCCACAATGGTCAGTCCTCGAATGGTATTTTTGATCACGGGGAGAGCAGGTGTGCTAACAGAGAGCTCATGAACCCCAAGACCAATCAACAACTCGGTATAGAGTGGGTTTGCAGCAATTTCACCGCAAACTGATACATTTTTTCCCGCGCGGTTTCCCTCGTCCACAACCATTTTGATCAGCCGAAGTACGCTAGGATGTGAAGGAGTATAGAGATAGCTCATCGCAGAATTTCCTCGGTCTACCGCCAACGCATATTGAACGAGATCATTCGTCCCGATAGAAAGGAAGCTGCTCTCTGGCGCTAGAATATCACAAATGAGCGCTGCCGAGGGGACTTCAATCATGCACCCCATAGGGATAGTGCGATTGAAGGGAATGCCAGCGGCTAAAAGCTCCTCTTTAACCGTCTCAACGACCATTTTAGCCTCAAGTAATTCATTGAGACCCGAGATCATGGGAAAGAGGATGCTCGCTTCTCCAAAAGCGCTAGCTCGAAGAATGGCACGAAGTTGTGTTTTGAAAAGGGTGCGCTCTTTGAGCATTAAACGGATGGCCCTACAGCCGAGGTAGGGGTTCTGCTCCTGCCGGCTGAGGTGAAAATTGCCGAGTTTATCCCCCCCAATATCGAAAGTGCGGATGACAGAGGTGTGGTTCCCCACCTTCTCAACTAGCTGCTTGTAGACAAGAAATTGCTCCTCTTCACTTGGAAAAGAATCTTTTCCCAAAAATAGATACTCCGAACGGAAAAGTCCAACCCCCTCTCCCCCATACTGATGTAACATATCGAGCTCTTTAAACATTTCGATATTGGCAGAAAGACGCAAAGGATAACCATCAATTGTCTCTGCTGAAAAGAGACTGCTCTTGCAAAGCCCTTCAACCTCTTGGCGTTGCTTCTGCTCAAATTCACGGTACTCTTGCAGAGTTCTCCCCGTTGGGTTGATGATGACAAGACCGCTGCCCCCATCCACGATAATTTGGGGAGGAGAGGCCGTGCAAAGAACAGGGAAGTCGACATTAGTGACAAAAGGAATGCCCTTTGCTCGAGCCATGATCGCCACATGAGAGGTCTCAGCTCCACTTCGAGTGACAAAGGCATCGATCACGTCGGTATTCGCCTCTGCAGTATCTGAGGGAGACAATTCGTGTGCAAAGACGATGCACCTATAGGCAAGCTGTTTGAGTGTGCATCTCTCTTTCTGACGCAAATGGCTGATGATACGCCTAGAAATATCTTGGAAATCTTTAAGTCGCTCACGAAAAAAGATATCGGTGATCCGTTGAAACTTCTCCTCGACCTCTCCCATTACAGATTTGAAGACGTACTCGGTATTTTTCCCTTCACTGCGAATTGCTTGTTCGACTTTCACGGTCATAATTGGGTCGCGCATGATCTCAATATGAGATCCGAGAATATCAGCAGCCTCTTCACCTCCCTCTTGTAGCATCCTTCTTTGAAGCGACATCAGATCTTTGCGTGAACGTCTCAACGCTTGGTAGTAACGATCGACCTCAAATTGGATCTTGTCGTCTGCGACGAGAAACTCCGGCACGTCCTCTTCAGGGGCAGAAAAAAGAAAGGGGCGCCCAATAGCGATACCGGGACAGATGGGGTAGCCTTGTAGCCTAATTTCTCGGTTCATAACCCCTCTCCTTCGCCAAAGCCGCTCTCAAAGCACTCGACAAGTCGCCTCATCGTCTCTTCAGCATCTTCGCCCTCCACCTCGATCGTAATCCAGGATTGCCGTGTCGCGGCAAGCATCAAAATATTGAGAATGCTTCGGGCATCCACACGCTGTTTTTTGTAGATGAAAGTGACCTGACTTTTACAATCCTGAAGCAATTTGACAATCAATGTCGCAGGACGAGTGTGGAGCCCCAGCTCATTGACAACACATACTTTTTTTTCTAAATGCGTCATAAATGCCAAATATCCTCGAGGTAAAAGACCAACCAACTCACGAAAGAAGAAAAGGCCAGGTTTTCTGTGAGTCTTTCCTCATTTAAAAAGTTGCTCATCGTCCTATCGTGCTCTGAAAAATAGACATTTCCCATTCCACGATGGGGGTGCCAATCGATATAAAAACACTGGTAGCTGTGCAATCCAAAGGACTCATAGAAAGGGATCATACTCGTCGGCTCGATGAGTACCCCATCGGGGCGGACAAAAATCTCTGCACCGAGCAGCTCTTTAAGGTGTTGGTAGACGCGGGGGAGCTCTTTGGAGCGAATCACCCCTGTGTCTGTGTATTTTGAAAAACCATCATGGATCTGTAAAAAGGCCAGATAGTCTTCAGGGAGATCTACATGAGCAAATTGATTTTTGAGACGCTCAAACGCGGAGGATGAAATCGGTGGACGCCCGTGGTAGAAACCCGAGGCCTCTTTAAGCTCATAGACCATGTGAACTTCAAAAGGATCTGTAGCCCGCTCCTGTGTTACAAAGATCCCTATCTCTTCTAAGCTCTCAAAAAAAGTAGTCATTCTCTCTTCCACATGCCCTTCAGTAGGGGCTAGCAGGGGGAGCTTAGAGAGCCAATATTCACAAGTGAAATCAATACGATCACGAGAAGGGAGCCGGCAGAGCTCATACCACCCTCGGGGGAAACTCGGGACTTTTTCAGTGACAGTCTCCCAACTCATCTCTGGGCGCTCATGCAGCGCAATCACTTGGTTGAAGTGCTCTGGTAGGTCTCCCCCTTCAAAGATTTCACGAATATATTCACTCATATGTCATACGAGTATACAATCTTTTGGGAATATGGACAATTTTTGGAGAAAACGGCCAGCTTTCCTCTTTGGACTTACGCTTTTTCTCGGGGTACATTTTGCGCTTCAGTCGTTTCTAGCTCTCATCCCACTCGTCGCTATTTTAAGCACCAGCCCTAAAAAAGCTTTCTTTGCGCTCTGCGTCGTTTTTTTATTCCCTTCCATCTATTTCTATCACTCCCACGACTCGCTAGAATCGGGTGAAATCGTAGAGGGAACTTTTACTATTCAATCTCTTGTCGACTCAAACCGTTTCGGACACAAAATGTGGGGATACCGTGGTCAGATGCGCTGGAACGGGAAAAAAATACCCGCCCAGTTCTATTCAACGAAATTTTACTCTCCGAGCAAACGCTACCACCTGCGAGCAAAAGCGACCCCAGGGAGGGGAAACAACTACGCACTCAAACTGATTGGTACTCCCCAACCCTTAGAAGGGAGATGGACACTAGCGTGGCAGCGCTACCGGGCAAAAAAAATTGTCGATGAGGTCATTTCTAAACGGGTCACCCCGCCGCGATCTGCTCAATTTCTCATCGCCATGGCAACGGGACACATCGAAGATCGCGCCCTGTTGGGAGAGTTCAATAAACTCGGAATCTCACATATCTTGGCCATCTCTGGCTTCCACTTTGCCTTAATGACTCTGACCCTACATGCCATTTTAAGACGCTTTCTCCCCCCTAAACCCGAAGCGCTTCTTCTCATGGGACTCATCACCCTCTACTTCCTCTTTTTGGGAGCATCCCCCTCAATTCACAGAGCGTGGCTCGCATCGGTTGTCGTTTTACTAGGTATAGTCTGCGAAAAACAGGTCCAGCCAGTGAACACACTAGGACTTGCCTTAATTGGAGCGATCGTGCTCGACCCTCTCTCGCCTCTCACTCTCAGCTTCCAACTCAGTTTTCTAGCTACAGTCGGCATTCTTTTCTATTTTCAGCCGGTCGACAAGGTGCTTGCGTTGTGGATTCCAAAGGGTCCCTTTTCAGGGATACGAAAAGCTTTAGCTGTAACTGGCGCTGTTCACCTCACCCTCTTACCGTTGCTTCTCTTCTCTTTTCACACCTTCTCTTTGAGCACCCTTTTTTACAATGTCTTCTTTCCATTTTGCGCTGGCATTGCCTTGCTCTTACTCCTCGTAAGTTTTTTAGTGCCCCCAGTTCACCTTCTCAACGGGTGGTTTTGCAGGGCACTTCTCTCCCTTTCAGAGCACCCCCCACTACTTCTTAAGCCCCTTTATCTCGAACACCTCTCCCCGTGGGTGATTGTTCTCTATCTGACTGGGCTACTCTGGATAGGTGTGAAGGTAGAGAAGCGAAGCGATAGTCTTTGCATCCCGTATCTGACCTGAGTGAATCATCTGAAGGGCCTGACTCATCGAAAATAGCTCCACCTCAATGCGCTCGTTCTCATCGAGGTTTTGCTTCGTTTTGATGAGCTCACTCGCCTCAAAGAGGTAGAGTTTTTCATTAGAAAACCCTGGAGTGGAGTAGAATTCAATCAGAGGCTTTAAACTTTTCGCTAAATACCCTGTCTCCTCCTCAAGTTCACGAGCCGCGCAATCGATCGGTCTCTCATCGGGCTCTAAAGTCCCTGCAGGAAGCTCTAAAAGCGTCTCACCAACTGCAAATCGCTCATTTCTAATGAGAACAACAGTGTCAGGATCAAGACGCGCTAAGATAACTACAGCCCCTGGATGTTCTACGAGCTCGAATTGCCCATGAATTGAGACATTGATCCTTTTTCCTTCAAAAACTCGCATCAGTAGTTGACCGAGCGGCGAATTTCGGCTTCAAGATCAGCTGGTTGAGGCAATACCTCATTCTCCATCGGTTTGCTATACGGAACAGGAGCTTCGAAACCACAAACACGCCGCACAGGGCCATCTAAAAGCTCAAAAGCCTCCTCAGCGATCCGTGCCGCAATCTCGGCGCCAAATCCACAATTGCGAGGCGCTTCATGAGCAATGAGGAGTTTTCCCGTTTTCTGGACAGACTTCAAAATTGAAGCGGTATCGAGTGGAACGAGCGTACGCAGATCGATCACTTCAACGGAAATACCCTCTTTAGCCAGCTTGTCAGCCACCTCGGAAGCCATCACGACCATCATCCCCCAAGCGACAACGGTGAGATCAGCCCCTTCTCTCACCACATGAGCTACCCCAAAAGGGAGGAGATAGTCTTTATCTGGCTCAGGGCGTGCACAGAATTTTTGTTGCCTATAAAGCGCTTTGTGCTCGAGAAAGATCACGGGGTTGGGGTCGCGAATGGCTGTCTTCATCAACCCCTTTGCATCTGCTGCATTACTCGGCATCACCACTTTTAAACCTGGGCAGTGCGCCAAAAAAGCTTCGACGCTTTGAGAGTGGTAGGGTCCCCCTTGAATGTAGCCACCACATGGCATCCTCACGACAATGGGAACCTGCCACTCACCATTCGAGCGGTAGTGCATGCTCGCTGCTTCACTAAACAGCTGATCAACACCAGGCCACATGTAATCAGCAAATTGAATCTCAGCTACAGGCTTATGGAGGGAGTCGACTGCCATGCCAATGGCTATTCCGATGATTGTCGATTCAGCTAAGGGAGTATTAAAACACCTCGAAGCGCCGTATTTGCTAGTCAAGTTACGCGTGATTCCGAAAACGCCCCCCTTGCCGCGCGCTACGTCTTGTCCCAATACGACTACATGAGAATCGAGTGCCATCTCTTCATCGAGTGCGTGGTTGATTGCGTCCATGATCACGATTTTTTCCCCCTCGACTGGAGCGGGTAAAAGGGGCGTAGGCACTTCATGCTTTGTAAAAACGCCGAGACGACTACTCCCTTTTTCTGGGTAGGGAAGTCCTTCTGCTTGAGCTGCAGCCTGTTCGACAAGTTCACGCGCCTCTTTTCTCATCCGCTCAAAATCGCTATCTTGAGCGAGCATCTCCTCTTTGAGCCACGCTTCCATCCGTTGAATGGGATCGCGCTCACTCTCATCTCCTTGTTTGTACTTGCTCGCATCGTCGCTGTTACTATGGGGCGCAAGGCGAGGGACATGGGCCATGATGACTGCAGGGCCACCCTTCGAAAGCACTCGCTTCCAAGCGTCGCTCACTTCTTGGTAATCGGTTCCATCCACCTCATAGTACCCCAATCCCTTATAGCCACGTATCACATCAGCTAGCGATCCACCCGCGGTCTGCTCAGCAGCTGGTACCGAGATGGCCCACCCATTGTTTTGCACGACAAAGACTACAGGGAGCTCGTGGATAGCCGAAAAATTGAGGGCCTCGTGAAAATCTCCCTCGGAAGTAGCTCCATCCCCACAAGAGACATAAACCACCTCATCCATACCGCGCTGTTTAATAGCAAGAGCTCGACCCGCTGCGTGAAGAAGCTGGGAGCCTACCACACTCGACTGGCAGATGATGCGCAGCTCTTTGTGCGAGTAGTGGTGAGGCATCATCCGACCACACGAATGATTTTTTGTCGCGCGCCCCAAAAACACGCCAAAAAGTTCGACGAGCTCGCACCCTAGTCCAATCGCAAAGCCTTGATCGCGATAATAAGGGAGCCCCCAGTCTTTCCCGGGACGGAGGTGCTTCGCTGAGACGACCCCGATCAATTCATGCCCCGCCGCTGAGAGCTGGAAAGTGCCCCCTTTGTTTTGCCGCGCAAGCTTGGCCATTTTCTCGTCTGTAAAACGAGAGAGATACATCAAAGAGAGCGCCTCAAGCGCTTGACTCTTGTCAGTTTGCGTAAATGTATGTGGCATAAGGCCTCCTAGCTAGGAAAATCAGAGAAAAATGACTTAATCTTGTCCATGAAGCCTTTTTTTCTCGGCAAATTGTCTACGCCCTCAGTCTCTCCGAAGGCGCGAAGCATCTCTTTCTGCTTCTCTGTCAGATGCGTGGGGGTCTCTATCGCAACACGCACCAGTAGATCTCCTCTACCACGTCCGTGCACATTTGGAAACCCTTTTCCCCGAACGCGAAATACTTTGCCAGGTTGCGTCCCTTCTGGAATGGATAGGCGGCAAGGTCCTGACAAGGTGGGGATCTCTTTTTTAGAGCCGAGCGCTGCTTCAGAAAAACCCATGGGAAGATCGAGGAGAAGGTCATCTCCTTCGCGCTCAAAGATGGGATGCGAATCCACTTCGATAAAAACATAGAGATCTCCAGGAGGGCCTCCCCCTTCCCCTTCATCCCCATATCCACTCATCTTCAGACGCATGCCCGTATCAACACCGGCAGGGATCTGCACTTTGACATGCTGCTTCTCTCGCACTCTCCCCTGCCCCTTGCACTCCTTGCAAGGGTCAGTGATCGTCTGGCCAGCTCCGTGACACTGTGGACAAGGAGATGACATGCTGAAAAAGCCTCTAGTCTGAAACACTTGCCCCGCCCCATTGCACTGTGAACAGGTGCGAATCCCATCTGATGTGGCAGCCCCACGACCTGAGCAGGTGGAGCAGTTCATCAGGCGGGTAACGGCAAGCTCTTTCTCTACACCATTGGCCGCCTCAGTAAATGAGATCCGGATCGTCGCCTTTTTATTGGCGCCCTGCTGCACGTAGTTCCCTCCGCCAGCAAAACCTCCTCCACCTCCGCCAAAGAGTGTTTCAAAGATCGATCCGCCGCCTCCGCCTCCGCCGCCGAACGCGTCCATAAACGTGCGAAGCGCATCATCCATAGATCCAAAGCCTCCAGGACCAGCTGCGCCACCTCCCGCTCCAGCGAAGACGCTCTCTTTCCCATAACGGTCGTACATCTCACGCTTTTTGGGATCGCTCAGCACTTCATAAGCTTCAGAGACCTCCTTGAATTTCGCTTCAGCCTCAGAATCACCCGAATTCTTATCTGGGTGATACTTGAGCGCCATCTTTCGATAGGCCTTCTTGACCTCATCTTGAGTCGCGCCCTTATTGAGGCCTAACGTTTCATAGTAGTCCATAGTATTGGGGCTCATCGATTCCGGTATTTTGCTGCAGCCTTCGATTTCGCGCGCTTTTTGATGGAAGGCTTGTCATAGAATCGGTTCGCTTTGGCCGTTTTCATGACACCCTCTTTATCTAGTTTTTTCTTTAAAGCTCTGAGGGCCTTGTCTATTGCCTCACCCATACGCACCTTCACACTCGACATATCAATCCTTATCAAAAAAATGGTTTTGCTAAAGATTTTAACAGGGAAGCGATTACAGTTCAACCTCCGAAGTCTTACCCATTAAAACCAACTTCTTTCCCCTAGTAGGGAATCAGAGAGACCCCCTATAATCAGGACATGGGCGAGTGGCAAGAGGGTATGAGAAGAGCTGTTTGGAGGCATACAAAAGCCCTCCACCGCATCAAAGGATCGCAAGAGGGAGAGGCGATGCAAATGGCCCTCCAAAAAACGATTGTATTTCACGGCCCAGGAGCGCTCGACAAAAAGACCACAGAGCACGAGGCTGTGGCCTCCATAATAGATTTTTTACTCCACCAGAGAAAAGCTCCTGCACGCTCCATCTTCCAGTGGAGACTTTTCAAATCTCTTTTGCTCATAAAAGAGCCGGAGCTACTTTCACGCTTTCGTCAAGGAGTGCAAGAGGCGCTCATAGAGGGAATGAATGCAGTAGAAAACGACCAGCTTTTTCAAATTTTTGTGTACAATTTGCTCGGCCTGTTCGCCTTTGGCTACCCCGAGGTGGGGAGCCATTTATCCCTACCCACCAAAAGAGAAGAAAGGTGGGAGCTCACCGAGTACCGAGTCGACAGACGGTTTCAACTTAGTCCAGAGTGGCTCAGCTCTCCCCTTCCTTCCTGTGGACTTACTTCAAAAAATGCTCCCCCCCTGCTTCTTTTTCTTGGAACGACCTACCCCGCTGGAGCGGGGTTTGCTGCAACCCTACTCTCTGATGCTACCCCGGGGTGCTCTGTGGGCTATGCGCCCACCGCCTACGGGAAAAAGCAAATCGCCGCCTGGCTAGAGAATAAACGCGATGCAGTAGCTGTGGGCATCAGTTTGGGAGGATCGTGCGCTTTGCATGCAGCTCAACACCATGCGAGTATCTCTGAAGTGCATGCTTTTGCCCCAGCTGGGCTCTACCCTTGGGAGAGAAGGCCCAGCCAAGCTCAGATCCACATCTACAGCCAATGGAATGACATCGTCTCACGAATCGGATATTTTCCAAAGGGGGAGAACGTCAAGGTTTACCGCCTTCTTCTTTCCAAACCCGAAGACCCAATCAAAGCGCACCAACGCGTCTATGCAGCAGCCAAGCAAGTGACGATCCTCCGATCCAAGACGACTTTTGAAAATAAAAGATGGAGTCGCCATCTCTACACCGCTTTCCACCTAGTAAGCTCCCCTATCAGTTTTGCGCTGATGCTCCCCTTTCATCTTGTGAATGTGCTCGTACGGGCACTCTTTCGTCTGTATTAAGAGGTCTGCCCCCACTCCCTCAGATAGAGAATGTCGAGATCCTCTGAAGGCTCTCCGCAAGCGAGAAGAGCGAGACGCTTAGGATCAGGGTAACACTCAATTTGACCTGGAAATGAGAAGCGTGAGAGGTTCGGTCCTACGATCCATTTGCATCCATCAAGATTTTTTTTTAATTGATCCAAGGCAATGAGTTTAGGGCTCTCTCCTTCGAGCTGAACATAAGCGCCCCCCATGCGCGCATCAATCAAAGCTGCAAAAGAGCCTGGCTCTTTAGGGGCAAAGCCGCTGAGCGAGCAGAAACCTACAAGAGACGCTCCCAGGCCCGTTGCAATCCCTTTAGCTGCAGCGACTCCCACACGAATTCCTGTGAAAGAGCCCGGCCCTACAGCAACGGCCACCCGCTCAAAAGTTTCTTTTAGCGACTCAATAGCGGGAAAGAGGTGAATCGAACTGCTAAGCCCCTTTGGAAGCTCAATGGATTTGAGGGGAATAGCCCCGTCTGACAAGACGACGATCGACCGCTCATGACTGGTGTCTATTATTAGTGTTTTCACAAAAAATTCCTGACTAAAACAGGAGGTATGATAGCTTAAAAAAGAGAAAAAGGGAAGTCTTGCGAATGGGTATGCCATTCTGCTAAACTGGCTTGATTTCCCAGGGGTATGAAGATTGGACAGAGACGATACACTAGACGAAGAGCTTGAAGAGGCCATCGAAGCCTCCTTAGAGGGAGAAACAGATGATCGTGAGAAACCAGACGAGCTCTTTGTACTCCCCATCACCCGACGCCCCTTTTTTCCGGGAATGGCAGCGCCTGTACTCATCGAGCCTGGCCCCTACTATGAAGTCCTCAAGAGTGTAGCTAAATCAGACAAGAAATATATCGCACTCGTGCTCACCAAAAAGGAGAACATCAACCCCAACCGGGTTGGATTTGCTTCAATGTACAACGTGGGGGTACTCGGACGCATCTTGCGCATTCTCCCGATGGAGGGAGGCGGGGCTCAAGTCGTTGTCAATATGGAAGAGAGACTCACTCTTATCGAGCCAATCAAAAACAAGTACCTGCGAGCTAAAGTAGAACTGCATTTTGAAACGAAAGAGATCACTGACGAGCTCAAAGCTTATTCGATCAATATCATTTCAGTTATCAAAGAGCTTCTCAAGCTCAACCCCCTCTTTAAAGAGGAGCTACAGATCTTTCTTGGTCACTCCGATTTCACTGAACCCGGAAAACTTGCAGATTTTGCGGTGGCACTTACAACGGCCTCACGTGAAGAACTCCAAGGAGTACTGGAGGCTTTTGAAATGCAAGAGCGGATCGACAAGGCGCTTGCCCTTCTCAAAAAAGAACTCGATCTCAGCCGCTTGCAAAGCAGCATCAATCAAAAAATCGAAGCGACGATCACTAAAAACCAAAAAGAGTACTTTCTCAGAGAGCAGCTGAAGACCATTAAGCGAGAGCTTGGAATTGAACGTGAAGAGAAGTCGATTGACGTCGAAAAATTCGAAACGCGGCTGAAAAAACGCACCGTCCCCCTTCCTGTCATGGAGACCATCCAAGATGAGATGGAAAAACTGCAAACCCTTGAAGCTGCATCAGCTGAGTATGGCGTCTGTCGTAGCTACCTCGATTGGCTCACCGCGGTCCCCTGGGGCATTTACAATAAAGAGCGGCACGATCTTGAACGAGCTGAAGTGGTCCTAAACAAAGACCACTATGGCCTAGATGACATCAAACAGAGAATTCTCGAGTTGATCAGTGTCGGAAAACTGACCGGTGGGCTCAAAGGGAGTATCATCTGTTTGGTAGGCCCCCCAGGGTCTGGAAAGACAAGTATTGGCAAAAGTATCTCACGCGCACTCAACCGAAAATTTTTCCGTTTCTCTGTAGGGGGGATGCGCGATGAAGCGGAGATCAAAGGACATAGGCGCACCTATGTGGGAGCCATGCCAGGCAAACTCGTTCAAGCGGTCAAACAGTCGGGCGCGATGAACCCCGTGATTATGATCGATGAAGTGGACAAGATGGGGTCGAGCTACCACGGAGACCCCGCCTCAGCGCTTTTAGAGGTCCTCGACCCTGAACAGAACAAGGATTTTCTCGACCACTACCTCGATGTGCGCCTCGATCTCTCGAGCGTGCTTTTTATTGTCACAGCAAACGTGCTCGACACGATCCCCGAGCCTCTTTTAGATAGAATGGAGGTGCTCCGCTTGTCGGGCTACATCATGGAAGAGAAGGTCGAAATAGCAAAAAAGCACCTCATTCCTCGCGCTCGCAAACAGATGGGACTCAAAGCGAGCGATGTGACCTTCACTCAAGAGGCTCTCCGCTCGATTATCAACGGCTATGCCCGTGAAGCGGGCGTTCGAAGCCTTGAAAATCACATCAAGAAAATTTTGCGCAAAGTCGCCTTGCAAATTGTTCAGCAAGGAGCTAGAAGAAAGCAAATCAAATATTCGGTCTCGAATCACACCTTGATAGACTATCTAGGGAAACCGATTTTCTTGAGCGACCGCTTCTATGAGCAAACCCCTGTTGGAGTTGCGACCGGACTTGCCTGGACCTCACTCGGAGGGGCTACCCTCTATATCGAGACGGTCAAAGTAGCGGGTGAGCGCACTGAAATGATGCTGACCGGCCAGGCGGGCGATGTCATGAAAGAGTCTTCCCAGATTGCGTGGAGCTACTTGCACAGCGCAATCCATAAATATGCCCCTGGCTACACCTTCTTTGAGAAATGTCAGGTGCACATCCACATCCCGGAGGGAGCCACTCCCAAAGATGGTCCTTCAGCGGGCATCACAATGGTTACAGCGCTGCTCAGCTTACTCCTCGACACTCCGCTCGCTCAAAACTTAGGGATGACAGGAGAGCTCACGCTTACAGGCAGAATTTTAGGGGTGGGAGGGATACGCGAGAAGCTGATCGCAGCGCGCCGCTCAGGGCTTGAGACGTTGATTTTCCCTCAAGAGAATCAACGCGACTACGACGAGCTTCCCGACTACCTTAAAGAGGGGCTTGAAGTGCTCTTTGTCGAACACTACGATGAGGTCTTTGAGATCGCCTTTCCTGAGGGGGAGCCATGAGTGAGTGGAGAGAGGTCAGTCAAAAAAAAATCCTAGATCCCAGCCAGCTCAAAGAACGTGTAGAGGCTCTGCGAGCTGAGGGAAAAACAGTAGCTACCCTCAACGGCTCTTTCGACTTGCTCCACCCAGGGCATCTCTATATCCTCTACGAAGCGTCGAAAACAGCTGATATTCTCCTCGTCGCTCTTAATAGTGACGCTTCGATTCAAAGCAACAAAGGAAGCTCGCGCCCCATTCTCTCTCTTGATAAGAGATTAGAGATGCTCACAGCTATCGCCTTTGTCGACTACGTCACCTGGTTTGAAGAGAGCACGCCCTGCACCCTTCTTGAAAAGATCCAACCCGACGTCCATGTAAACGGAGCGGAATACGGAGAAAACTGCATTGAAGCGGATATCGTCCAAAAATGGGGAGGCAGAATACACCTTGTGAAACGACTCCCAGGACTCTCTACCTCAGAGCTTCTCGCATGCGTTTAATCTGCACTATCAAAACTGACGCGAGCGAGGAAAACCCTTACGAATTCTCCTATTTTTTAACTGAGCAAGGAATAGAAAATGAGTGTGAACAGGTCTCCGCTCATGAGTTCCGGATCTGGTCGATCGAAGAGGATCAAATGGACGATGCGACTGAGCTCTATGAGAGCTACCGCAAAGACCCGAAAAATTCGAAATATCACACCCCCTCTCTAAGACAAACCATCCCATTAAAAATGCTACCTAGAAAACGAGCTTTTCTCTCCCCGGCCCCTTATGGTCCGCTGACCATTTTTTTTCTTTTAATCGTCATTGGCCTTTTCGTCTACGCCCAGTTTGGCAGAGAAACGCAACCTTCAAAATCCCTTCCTGAAATCATCCAAGCTCCCACTCTCTCTCCAGTAGAGCGCCTTTTAATTTATGACTACCCCCCCTATTTTCAAAAACTCGAAGAGCTCCGCTCTCTTCCAGATCCCTCAGATAACCCTTCACTGATTTGGGAGCTGCAAACGAGTACCACGTGGATGGGCATCTACGATCGCTTAGTCACTCACCTGAAAAATCCCGTCTTACCCCTTTTCTTAGACGGCCCCCTCTTTGTGAAAATCCGGCAAGGGGAGGTGTGGCGACTTATTACCCCAGCCCTGCTTCATTTCAATTTGCTCCATATTTTCTTCAACGTCCTTTGGTTTATTCTGCTGGGCAACCAGATAGAATTTCGCATCCGATCGATGCGCTACCTCGCTCTGATTTTCGCAACAGGCATTGTGTCCAATACGGCTCAATACCTCGTAAGTGGCCCCTTTTTCATGGGGTTATCGGGAGTTATTTGCGGCATGGCTGCTTTCATCTGGGCTCGCCAGCAAGTTGCCCCCTGGGAAGGGTACTTGCTCCACCCCTTTACCTTGATTTTCTTGGCGATTTTTGTCTTGGGCATGTTTGGCCTTCAGACGGTGTTCTTTTTCCTTCAAATTTTTGGAAACTTCCAGCTTACCGTTGGGATTGCAAATACAGCCCACCTCACCGGTGCGCTCACAGGGTACTTACTCGGCCGCAGCCGCTTTTTTGCCATTCCCCCTCGCAAATAACCCCCCATCTAGCTATAATCCTCAAGCCATGAGCAGCGAAGCTTCCTCATTATCGAGTTCCAGTAGCTCGATCTCTCTTCCTCCTCCCTCCCCCTTTCTCGCTAAAGACGGGGTGCGCACTCTCGATCGCATCGATCGGGTGCAAAAAATAATTACGGTAGCTGCGATCTCTCTTTTTTTCCTCAGCATCGCTCTTCTATCACTAGCTCAAGCAAGAAAAGTCTCCCCTTTCACTCCCCTCTACTCGCTCGGAGCTTTTGCTTTGGTAATTCCTGTCATATGTCTCATTCACAAACGCATGGACACAGTTGCCAAGCAGCATGGATTAGAGTTAGATACCTACTACAAAGAGAGGCTTGGGAAAAAATGAGCGTACGAGATTTGATCATTTTGGGCTCCTCGAGCCAGCAGCCGACGCGCAAAAGAAGCCACGGCGCCTATCTCGTGCGCTGGAATGAAGAGGGGCTACTCTTTGATCCAGGTGAAGGAACCCAGCGGCAATTCATCTTTGCCAACGTCGCCCCCACCTGCGTCACACGTATCTTTATCAGCCACTTTCACGGCGACCACTGCCTTGGGCTCGGCTCGATGCTGATGCGCCTAAACCTCGATAAAGTGGAGCATGAAATTCACTGCTACTACCCAGCTAGTGGAAAAAAATACTTCGACCGTCTCCGTTATGGGACAATCTACCACGAAACGATACGAGTCGTCGAACACCCCGTTGAGCGTGCAGGAGTGGTTGAAGAGGGAGGTAATTTCCGAATTGAAGCCGCTTTTTTGGATCATGGAGTTGATAACCTCGCTTGGAGAATTACCGAGCCAGACCGGCGTAAATTCGATGTCGAACAATTAAAAATTCACGGCATCTCGGGTCCATTGGTCAAACAGATTGAAAGAGAGGGAGCGCTGACCATAGATGGAAAAAAAGTGGTGCTCGATGAGGTGAGTTGGGTACGCAAAGGCGATACCCTTACTGTTGTAAGCGACACACGCCTCTGCCCCAGCGCCATCGAGATGGCCCAGGGAGCCAAGTTGCTCCTCTGCGAAAGCACCTATTTGGAAGCGCACCACCACCTTGCTCACAAACATTTTCACCTTACAGCTCGCCAGGCAGCCTCCATTGCAAAAGAGGCCGGGGTAGAGAAGTTAGTGCTCACCCACTTCTCAGCCCGCTACCTCCACACACGTGAGTTTGAAGAGGAGGCTCGCACCATTTTCCCCAATACAGAAGCGGCTCGTGATCTCAAGGTGATCCCATTTCCTAGATGACAATTTTTATCAGCTCGCCTAGCCTTGGGAAGCATGAAGCTCTCTGATGCTATCGAACCTTTTCTAGCCCACTTAAGCGTGGTTAAAAACGCCTCTGAGCATACTGTCAGGAACTACACGATTGATCTCCATGCTCTCGAGGGTTTTTTAAAAGACCCTCTCGAGCAAATTGACCGAAAAAAACTCCGTCTTTTTCTCGCCCACCTCTCTGAGCTTGGTCTCAAAAAGACCACCATCGTCCGTCGACTCAGCTCCATCCGCTCTTTTTTTAAGTACTGCGTCAAGCAAGGATGGATTGAGTCCAGCCCTGCCTCTGATATGCAGAGTCCAAAGCTCGACAAGAAAATCCCCACCTCTCTTTCCTATGACGATATTCTCCGATTTTTTAGTCAGCCCGACACCAAAGCATACCTCGGCTTTCGCGACCGATGCATCATGGAGCTTTTTTACAGCTCAGGTCTCCGAGTAAGTGAGCTAGTCGCTCTCAATCGATCGGATCTAAACCTCCGCTCACTTCTTGTAAAACTCAAAGGAAAAGGGAAAAAAGAGCGCATTATCCCGATCACAAAAAATGCAGCCGACTGGATCACCCGCTACTTGAATCACCCCAAAAGGGCGCTTGAAAAAGAGCCCGACGCTCTCTTCCTCAACCCAAGAGGGGCAAGACTCACTGCCCGATCGGTCGATCGGAAGTTTGACCTCTACCTCAAAACGAGCGGTCTTGCTGGAAAGGTAACCCCTCATACAATTCGCCACACTATCGCTACCCACTGGCTCGAAAATGGGATGGATTTGAAGACCATCCAAACCCTGCTTGGCCATAGCTCTCTTGCGACGACAACTATCTACACCCACGTCTCAACAAGGCTTAAAAAAGAGGTGTACGACAAAGCGCACCCTCGGGCTTGATTTTTTCTCGATCTTACTATACCCTCTTTACTTCTTCTTTATCAAAGTGAGGCGTTATGGCTGCAGGTCCCTATATCAACTTGGGTATGAGAAAACATACTATTCGAATGGATCGAACCTTCTCCCCCGATCCTGAGAGCCGCGGTAAGTGGAAACTTGAAGTCAACCAGTCGCCCTCCACTCAAAACCTCGTGTTTGGCGACGATGATCAGATCCGTATCCAAAACGCGGCAGAAGCAGCCCTTTTTGCCGATAAAGGGGCCCGCATTGCTTTGAGCCGCGATTTGCTTTTCCACCACCTCAACCAGAGAGTTGCTGGAGTTTTAATGCAAATGATCGACTGCCACAACACGGACAAATACTATACCATCGGGCGAACTGAAAATCAGACTGAGAGCGCCAAAGCAGTTGTTGTGATCCCTATGGATGGCCCTTCTGTAAGGCTTGCGCACGCCGCTGCGCACGTTGGCACACTTCCCTGCGTCTGGGCTTACCCCCGCACTCAGTGGGACAATTGGAAGAGGCGCGGAAACTACAACGCAACAGGAAAGCCAGAGGCTGAGGTTTTTTGCAAGTATTCAGATACCTACTACCTCAACAATGCGTGTGATGGTGTGGAAGAGGTAGTCAATCGCGCTGACATTGATCTCGATGGAAACCCCACAGAGAGACAAATCGAGTTCGGTCAACCTGAAAATAAGCTGCGCGCTTATACAATCAACTTATTCAACCGAGTAGCTCGAAATGAGATCAACCCCGTCCAAGGGTTTGCGCTCTATCTTACTCGCCTTGAGCAGCTGATCGAAGGGTGCAAAGAGAGAGCACAAGAACCTGATAAAGTAGCGATTTTCGCTGCTTGGGGCGAAGACATCGCCACCATTTTGGCTGATTACACTAGAGACCGTGATCTTTACCTTGCCAATCTGCTGGGGATCCGCCTCGATGCTCAAGAGAGGAGGAGCTCAGAGCTTCAGCAAGTCCTTTTTCCAAAAATGTTCGAGATGCTCCAGAGAAAAAATCTCTATCAAAATCAAATTGCAGCTCGAGTGGATGAGCTCGGCCAACAAATCCTTGACGCTGCTCCGAGGAGGAGACCTCGGCTCTTTGACAAAGCGCTCAAATGGGCTCTGCTCAGGGAGCTAGACCAAGTAGATGAGAAAGTGCACTCCCTTTTCCAGAGGTACTACAACTGCAATGGAAAATCTCTTGAAGACTTAGCGCAAGAGAGAAATGGGCCAGCACGGGCATTGGTAAGCACTCCGCGCAATAGGAGGTTGATCAAAAGAATGTTTCGAGATTTCACGAACTATGTAGATAACTTTAGCATCGAGGAGAAGTGCTTTCGAGGCGATCTGCTCAAAGAGCTTAGGAAAGTCAAAGGGTATTCGCTCAGGCGATTTTGCCTGGCTCACAATGGCCGCTTTCCTGCGGCGCAGCGGTTGAATTATGAGCAACTCCGCCGCTATGAGTTTGGATGCGCTCGAATAAATGAACCTCTTATTGGGCGCATGGCAGCAATTTTAAATGTCCCTGCAAAGATTTTTTACACAAATTTGGCCGAGGTTGCTAGGTAACTCAAGCTCTGTTATGATCTCCGGGCAATGAGTATCGTTTTAGACAAAATTTCCAAACATTTTGGGAGCCGCATTCTCTTTCAAGATGTCTCTGTTGCTTTCAATCCTGGCAACAGATACGGACTTACAGGTCCCAATGGGGCGGGTAAATCGACCCTGCTTAAAATCATGATGGGGCAAGTTGAGCAGACAGGTGGAGCCGTTTCACTCCCTGAGCGGGTCGGCATTTTGAAACAAGACATCGAATCTTTTCGAAATATGAGGGTGTTAGATGTTGCTATTATGGGCAATAGTCGCCTTTGGGAAGCCCTTCAAGAGCGCGACCGTCTCTATGAACAGGAGATCACAGATGCTGTAGGAATGCGCCTTGGAGAGCTCGAAGAGGTCATCGCCGATGAGGAGGGCTATTCAGCGGAGGCTAGCGCCGAGGCCCTGCTTGTGGGCGCTGGCATCCCTGTTGAATCTCACGAGCTGAAGATGGGCGAGATCCCAAGCGATCAACAATTCCGCGCTCTACTCTGCCAATCTCTTTTTGGTGAGCCCCAAGCTTTGCTTCTCGACGAGCCTACCAACCACCTCGACCTCAGTTCCATTGGATGGCTCGAAAGACTGCTTCACGACTACAAAGGGACGCTCATTGTCGTCAGCCACGACCGTCACTTTCTCAATGCAGTAACCACTCATATTGCAGACATCGACTACGACACTGTGATCATCTACCCCGGCAACTACGACCAAATGCTCCTCACAAAGACGTCAGTTGGAGAGAGCGAAGCTGCTGAAATACGATCTAAAGAGAAAAAAATAGCTCAACTCAAGGAGTTTGTCTCAAAATTTAGCGCAGGGACGCGCGCCTCTCAAGTGCAGTCTCGTCTGCGAGAGATTGAGAGGCTCCAACCCCAGGAGCTGAAAAAATCTAACATCCAGCGCCCCTACATCCGTTTTCCCCGCCCGAGCAAGCCGTCGGGAAAAGTTGTTTGTAAACTCAAAGGAGTGAGCAAAGGGTATGGTGAGGGCGATGTGATCCGAGATCTCACCTTCCACATCCACCAAGGCGATAAGGTGGGTGTCATTGGAAACAATGGACTGGGTAAGAGCACCCTCATTAAAATGATCGCTGGCGCCCTTGAGCCCGATCAAGGTGAGATCGAGTATGGCCACCAGGTGATGAAGAGCTACTTCCCTCAAAATCACGTCGATTTGATCTCAAAAGAGGACAAACATACTGCATTTGATTGGCTTCGAGAGAAAAAAGAGGGTCTTTACGATCAAGATATTCGAAGTGCACTTGGAAAGATGCTTTTTGGGGGTGAAGATGCCTTCAAGCCCATTGCTACTCTTTCGGGGGGTGAGACGGCTCGCCTCATCTTATCTGGAATGATGCTCGAAGAGCACAACTTCATAGTTCTCGATGAGCCGAACAATCACCTCGATCTTGAAGCGGTCTCCGCTCTTGGGTGGGGCCTTGAAGACTACAAAGGAACTGCCATAATCGTGAGCCACGACCGTGATCTCATCGACCATTTTGCAACAAAAATCTTGGCCTTTAACGAGGATGGTACAATTGAGCCGTTCAATGGAACCCTTGAAGACTACTTCAAAGCCAAGCAGTGACAAAAAAAAACAGATCGCACGGCACATCGAGCAGATCCTTGAGATTTTGGGGCTCGATCTCGAAGGGACTCCCGATCGCGTGGCCAAAATGTATGTCGACGATTTCTTTTCTGGCCTCGCCTCCTCTCCCCCTGAAGTCACTCTTCACACCGCCTCAACTTTTGCAGGAAAGGTCGTTGTGCGTGAAATCCCAATCACGAGTTTTTGCAAGCACCACCTCGTTCCAATGATCGGGACAGTCAATGTCGCCTATGTTCCTAGAAAAGGAGTGATAGGCCTTTCTAAACTCGAAGAGGTGATCCGCCACTTGGCAAGGCGCCCTCAACTTCAAGAGAGTCTCACCCATGAGATTGCGCAAACTCTTGAGCAAGTTCTTTGTACACCTGATGTGGCTGTTATGATGCGAGCGCAACATTTTTGTGTGATGGCGCGCGGCGTGGAAGATCCACACAGTTTTGTTGAGACCTATGTATTCAAAGGCTCATTTGAAGGGGGAGAATCGCTCTTTGCTAGCCTCCATCCCTTGACCTCATCGCCTTTGAGTAGGGATTCGTGATCTTTTGACTCAAAGGGACAAAGATCGTCGCTCCCCTCAACAGAATTGAAACAAAACCCACCCGCATTTCTGGTGCAATCATCGATGATATGCACATGCCTTTTTCCAGGTGGGCCGCTTAATTTTAGAGCTAAAAAGCAACTCTTTTTGCCACTCAAATCTTGCATTTTCCCTTGCATCAACGGGTACTCCATCTCATCATAAAGAGGGTACTCATAAAAAATTTGATCAAACTTGTTATCTTTCGAGAGAAAGGAGTTCACAGGGCAAGGCTCTCGATCTAAGGGGTATTTTGTACGTTTGAAACACGTTGCCCCGCTTAAACCCAAAGAGCCAGCAGCGAGAATAGCAATCATTTGATCTCTAGACAAATTAAATGGGAGTACCACTTTTTTTAATGCCAAACTCCCCACTACGATGCAGCTCAAACTCAAGAGAGTGACGGCAAGACGTGTAATCTTAGAGCCCCTTGTTTCAACTCCCAAAGCATTTTTTTTAGAAAATATAAAATCTATTTTGCAAATCGATGTCATAGTCTAATTGTAACACAAACCAATTAACTTTAAATACTAAAACAACTAAAATAAAGTAATCAAATACAAACAATAGGTTTTAAATGACTGAGCCAACAAGTAGAATAACATTCTCAAAAATGAGCCAAGTGTTGCCTAGCAAAAAAACAGTAGTGATTGGATTAGCTCTTACAACGATTATAGCGGGTGGGGCCCTACTAGCTCTCTATTTAGCCGGGAACCAAGGGGGCGATGCCTTTCTCCCCTCTCTCAAAAAAGGGTTTCACAAATTCAAAATAAAAATGGATGGGTGGGGTAGAAAAAATGATTTACCCAATGCGCATGTTCTCTATGCCATTTTATCAACTGGGGGAGGAATCGCGCTACTCGGGGCGCTTTTTAAGCGAAAAACTAAGACCGTGACTAAGACCGAGACCACTTATATCGTGACCCAAGCGATAAAAGGAGAAAAACTCCTCGCAAAATATGAAGCCACAAGCCGAGAACAATTAAAGCCCCTTTTAAACGCACTTGTACAATCAGAAGAGCTAAGACGAAAAGATGAAGCCGCTCTTGAAAAAGAACTAGAAGATACAAAGCGTCAACTAGCACAATTGCAACAGCAAAATGGCGCCAATTGGGCTGCAAACGCTTTCAATCAAACTCAGGTTTAAAAATAGGGAGAGGGGTAAGCCGGATTCTGTCGCCGCGCACAAAAGCGCAGCGGGCAATCATTCCTCTAGGAGCTCTGTCACCAAAGCCCTCAAGCGAACACCCAAGGGGAGTTAGGGCGGAAAGCACCCCTCCCCTCTCTCTTGCTTCGGATAGGGTTTACAGCACCTTGAGTCTCCTCAAGTGTGGCTAACTCCTCAAGTTAGCATTTTCAGCCTGCCTTGCGATGACTCGCAAGCGGTATGTTTTCTGTTGCACTCTCCGTAGCCTTGCGGCCCCCAGTCTTTCACTGGTATCCTCTCCTGCGAAGTCCAGACTTTCCTCCCCCACATCGATCTCTCAACATGGCGGCGATTGCCTCCCTCTCCCTCAAAATTGTTAACTCGTTGCGGTAGAGCGCCTGCGACGACGTTTGGGTGCGACAACCTCTTCAGCTCCAGCAGCGACCTCTGCTTCTGGCCAGTAAAGGATGCGCGAACAGTGTTCACAAAACACCAAGCGATCCGCGCGACGCACCATATTCTCATGCTGTGGCGTAAGCAAAATGTGGCATCCACTGCAGGTCCGATTCTCGATGGGCACGACAACGCGATCTTTCTTATTTTTCAAAAGGCGCTCATAGATTGTGAAAAACTCTGAAGGAACGGTCTCTTTCAAACCCTCGCGCTTCTCTAAAATCTCTTTTCCTTCAGTATTGATTTTAGCAATCCCTTCGTTGATCTCTTTTTCGATGATCACGCTGTTTGCTTCCGTTGCTTGAAGGTTCTCTTTGAGGGTGACAAGCAGATCTTCTTCTGAAGCAAGACGGTCCATAAAATCACTCAAGTTGTGTTCGATAGCACTTCTCTCACGCCCAGCTGCTGTCATTTCTTGGGTCAACGCGTTGAATTCATCCATCTTCTTCACAGCCGCTTGCTGCGCCTCAAACTTGACAACCTTCTCTTGGATCTCCTTAATCTGGGTCTCACCCATCCGAATCTCTTTTTTGATCTCTAAGGTCGCCGTCTGTTTCTCTTTCACCTGGCGCTCAATATCTTCTTTTAGGTAGTGGATTTTTGAGAGCTCCTTCTTCCGTTCATTTTTGACTCGTAAAAGACGTATCATATTGATATCAAGCTCTTGAATCGAGAGAACCTTCTGAAAAGACTCGTGCATGAGAGAACCCTAAATTTGACGTTTGATCCAGTAGAATATTGCCATACTCCTAAAAAATGCAAGTAAAATCCTTGAAGGGGGTGTTGCTTGTTAAAAGAAAATTTTATATCAAGAACCCATGCCCAAGAAGCGAAAAACCCGCGTTGTCGTGCAAGTCGATCCTGGAGGCTCTCATGAGGTCTTCTTGCGCGGGGAGGGTGTGACTCCTTTGAGCTGGGAAAAAGGGGCCCCTCTACGGCATGAAAAGCCAGACGAATGGGTCTTTGAGACTGATGAGCTCTTTTCTACTGGAGAATTCAAGGTCGTGATTGACGACTCAACTTTTGAGCTAGGTGAAAACCACAGGCTCTATCCAGGCGCTTCTATCCGAATCAACCCGAAGTTTCCAGGCGGTAATATTTGACATTTTGCTCGGGCCAGTTGATAATCCGCAAGCTATGGAAAATGACCTCGCGAAGACCGCTTATCTAGCCACTCTCCGCCATTTAAGCCACGTAGCCCCGACAATTGCCAAGCAGATTGCTCTTGAGCTTCAAACTCAAAGAAGCCATTTAAAGCTGATCGCCTCTGAGAACTACTCTTCTCTCACTGTCCAGCTCGCTATGGGGAACTTGCTTACAGATAAATACTGTGAGGGCTACCCTCATCATAGATTCTATGCAGGGTGTGAGCAAGTCGATGCCATCGAAGAGGAAGCGGCAACTTTGGCAAAAGAACTTTTTGGAGCAGATCACGCCTACGTTCAGCCCCACTCCGGAGCTGATGCGAATCTCGTCGCACTCTGGGCGATTTTAACCGAGAGAATTCAGACTCCTTTTATGGAAAAACTCGGACGAAAAAATCCGGACCAACTGAACTCTGAGGAGTTCGAGACTTTGCGCCAAACGCTTTGCAACCAGACCTTGCTCGGCCTCTCTCTTGGATCGGGAGGGCATCTCACCCACGGATTTAGGCAAAATTTTTCGGCTAAAATGATGCGAGCTGTCCACTACGATGTCGACCCCACATCACATCGACTCGACTATGGAAAAATTGCAGAAATTGCGAGAAAGGAGAGACCTTTGATCCTACTTGCCGGCTATTCTGCTTACCCCAGACACATCGACTTTGCTAAGATGCGCGAGATCGCAGATGAAGTGGGTGCCACTTTCATGGTAGATATGGCCCATTTTGCAGGACTTGTGGCCGGCAAAGCCTTTCAAGGTGTCAATAACCCTGTATCCTACGCACACGTGCTGACCACAACCACCCACAAAACCCTTCGTGGTCCCAGGGGAGGCATGGTGCTTTGCAACAAAGAGTTCAGAGATAGTGTAAACAAAGGGTGCCCGATGGTATTGGGAGGCCCTCTCCCTCACGTGATTGCCTCCAAAGCGATTGCATTTAGAGAAGCGCTCACACCAGAATTTGAGAGATACGCCGCCCAAGTGGTTGCCAATGCGAGGACGCTCGCTGAAGAGCTCATAAAAGAGGGCGTCTCTCTTATCACGGGAGGCACTGATAATCATCTAGTGCTCATAGATTTGTCGAAGACCCCACTTACAGGGCGTATGGTTGAAACGATTCTAGTCGAGGCTGGCATCACTTCAAACCGAAATATGATCCCTTTTGATCCAGAGGGCGCTTGGTACACATCAGGAATCCGTCTGGGTACACCTGCTTTGACTACCCTAGGGATGGGGTCTGATGAGATGAGAGAGGTAGCGCGCATCATTGCAAAGGTTATTCGCAACTGCAAACCTGAAAGTGCAAAGAGTCGCGCCCGAGCAACAATAGAGCCGAAAATCATGAAAGAAGCTAGGAGCCGGGTTCAAGCACTGCTTGATAGATATCCCCTGTATCCTGAGATAGACTTAGAGGAGGTCGCCTGTGGCTAATATGGAAAATGAAAACGGAGCGGGAAGCTTCAAATCACTTGATGATCACATCGACGCAGCAATTTTGGAGTCGAGACGGATCTTCTTTTCAGACGCCGTTGACAATACGACAGCGCGCGATGCCATTCGCAAACTGTGGTACCTGGAATTGAAAAACCCAGGGAAGCCTATTCTTTTTGTAATCAACAGTCCAGGGGGGTCTGTAGATGCAGGATTTGCTGTTTGGGATCAAGTGAAAATGATCACTTCACCTGTCACCACACTGGTCACAGGTCTTGCAGCATCTATGGGGTCGGTACTGAGCCTCTGCGCAGCGCCGGGGCGACGTTTCTCCACTGAGCATGCCAGGATCATGATCCACCAACCTTCGATCTCAGGGCCGGTGACTGGACAAGCGACTGATCTGAGCATCCACGCCAAAGAGATCATCAAGACCCGCGATCAGTTGATCGACCTCTATACCCACTACTCAGGTCGCTCTAAAGAAGAGGTTGCGAAGGCGCTTGACCGAGACAAATGGATGAACGCCCAAGAGGCCCTCGAGTTTGGCCTTCTAGATAAAGTGGTCACTACTTACAAAGAAATTGAGTGATCTACTCAGCTGCGGGCAACACCTTTCTCCTTTTTTTAGGGGCCCCTCGACCTGTTGAGAAACTCGGCTTGGTTGACGGAGCCCTATTTATCCAACCCGAGGGCGATTATTTTTGGATGCGCTTGATCAACCGGGATGGAACTGAGGGAGAGATGTGTGGCAACGGGCTCCGGTGTGTTGTCCCCTTTCTCGAATCTGAGGGGTATTATCAAACAAGGTATCGCATTCGAACGCTTGCAGGGATGCAAGAGGCTTGGCGCGAAAAAGGGCTTATCGCCACACGTCTTGCTCCGCCCACAAACCTTCAGATTGGCAAAAAGTGGCATGTGATCGATACAGGAGTCCCCCACGCCCTCACTTTTGTCAATTCGGTCGATAGTGTCGATTTAATGGAGCTCGGCCCAAAGGTCCGACACGACCCTGCTTATGCACCAAAAGGAGTCAATGTGAGTGTAGTAGAGCTCGGCTCTCCACTCAAAATCCGAACCTATGAAAGAGGTGTTGAGAGAGAAACGCAAGCTTGCGGAACAGGTGCAACAGCTGCCGGGCTCATCGCCTCTAAGCTCTATGGCTTCGGCTCTCCTCTCGAAATTGAGGTGCGTTCAGGCGATCTTCTCACTCTCCACTTCTCAGATGATTGGCAGCACGTCGAGCTCCACGGCCCAGTCTGCTTGTATTGAAATGGAAAAACATCTTATACTACCAGATTATGACTCTACCTACCCCTCAGTCTCCTCTCATTTTAAGAGCCCATCGTTTGATGGATGCTTTTGCAAAATCGAATGATGAGAGGGATTTTTATCTCGATCGCGTCGAAGGTTTCATCGTCTATGTCGATCTCGAAAAAGACGATCAAGAGCTCGCCAAGCTCTACGGTGAAATCGAAGCCAGCTTGAGCCGTTACGTTCTTCTCCCCAAGCTCACCTTTTATGAAACCAAAAAAATCATGGAAGGGTTTGTCAATGAGAAGGTCTATGACATAGATACTAAAGAGAAGTTAGTGGATATCATTGGCTCAAAAGATGCGCGTGAGCAGTTTCTCGAGTTCATCTACGACAATGAGACTGAACTCGAGAAGTGGCAACAGTTCTATCAAGAGCGCACTCGCGTTCGCATCATTGAGTGGCTTCGAAAAAATGATTTTCGCTTTGTGTTTGAAGAGGATCTTGAACTGCCCAGGCCCGTTGTTGAACAACTGAAAGTGAAGCTCTTTGATGCAAAAGTACCCAAAGAGGTGCAACAAGCCCGCACAGCGCTTAAAAAACGAGCCGATATCTACTACTCAAACGAAGCGCTCAACCCGAGACCAAAGCGTGGACGCCCTCCAAAACAGGTCGCAAAAATTGAGATCGAAACGCAAGTTACAAGCGACATCTACACCCAAGCCTCTCCTGCGGTCCGGCGCTTTCTCTACACCCCTGATATCACCTCACCCAATTCGATCACTTTTTCCGAGCGATTTGATTCTGAAGAGGATTTCTTGGCTCACTTGCGCGGATCGACACGGACAGATGCTGAGAGCCAACTCGAGGCACTCTCAGAGAAGTTTGCAAGCTTGAAAAAACTCTCCTCTCAACTCGGGCTTGAAAACGAAATTTCGCTCCCCTCATTTGCCGAGAAAGACGATGATGAGTAGCTCTCTACCTCTTTTCTAAATTTAGGAAAGTGACGCTCTGTCCAGTGGCGCAAATTGTGGAGCCGTTTCTCAAGATCTTTGGCAAGCCCTTCAGCCCTTAACACTTCATCGCTGTGAAAGAACTGTCCTGTATCGACAAAAACAGCTTGAGATCCATCGAGAGTAAATCCGACATTTTGCACAAAAGATCGATCTCTATCAGCAATCCCTTTTGCAGCGCGCCGCTTGATTACATCCATCAACTGCTCGACACGCGAAGCGAGCTCCTCTTGGGATTGAATCTTCTCGAAGACTTCCTCTACGCTCAAAGCTCTTTTTTGCACAACGAATTCGTAGTGGTCGATGTCGATCTGATAGAGTCGTCCAATTCTATCGGTCAAAGTCACCCGCTTTCCAGTCGCGGGGGTTCGGTGCAGATGGATATAGACGAGTCCTGTTTCCTCTTGCATCTCTTCGTAGGCGAGCTTGCAGCTGGAAAAGAGTTTTTCAACACGCTCTTGTCTCCGCTCGATCTTGGCCTGAGAGCGCGCGCGAAGATTCGCAGGAAGTGGAAGACGTTCGAGCCAAGTATAGGGGCGAAGGTGTTTGTGTTTAAGAAATTTTATCACGTATTTCCCATCTTTACTCTCGAAAGCGTAGAACTGACACCCCTTGCCCAAATAAGAAAAAGGTTGGGCAAGAATTTCTTCAAGAGAGGCTAATTTTTCACCATTGAGTGCAACTTCATACTGAGGGCAGGGGGGGAGTGAGGAGGTCATCTGTCTCAAGGAGAAACCATCTGTCACCTGAATATAAGAATAGGTCACCCCCCAGATAAGAGAGAGAGTGAGACTAAATAGAAATAGATTTCGAAATATTCTCATGGGGGTTAGAGTATAAGAAAATCGCCGGAAAATGTCTCGAAAGAAAAGAATTCTTATCATCATTCAGCTCTGCTTGGCCTTCACTTATCTCTCGTGGCTTTGCATGCAGCCCTATCTCAAGCAAGTCGTTGCTCGAAAATCAGAGCTTGGGCTTTATGAACGCGTTTTGGAAAACAGGGCGCTCTATCAAGCTCTTCCGTCCGAAGAGAGGCAGGCTATCGAAAAGGGGTACAATGCTGCTCTATTGCGAGCCAAGCCAGGCTTTTTCCTCTCTTTTTCAGGAGCAGATCCCTTCGCTCTCGCTTGGGTGAGCTTTGCACTTGCCATTTCCCTACTTGCCCTTTTCCGAATTGAAGGGGCAACCCTTGCGGCATGGATCTTACCACTCACCGTGGTATGTTACGGCTATTTTTTGAGCCGCGCTTCTCATTCACACTCCACCGGTTTTTTTCCTAGTGAGAAGTATGTGGTGGAAAATTATGGCGAAGGGCAAGGCTCCCTTCTTCGAAGTCGTGAACACCTTATGGCAAGTTGGCATCGCTACTTGATCCGCGAATGGGCGCAAGAGACTATTCAAGCAGATCCCGAAGCTTTTGAAGCGCAGCTAGGGCGGGGGCTCTACGCCTTCAATATTGGGCGTTTGAAATGGATTACATCGGGCAAAGGAGATGAGGTGGTAACTGCAGGTTTCACAGCGCCCCCCTCTATTTTTCGACTGGCCTTCTACTTTATTTGGAATGTGATTTTTGCATGGCAGCTCAATCGACAAGAACGTTTAGGTCTGCAGTCAAACCCGAGCTGATCCGATCGACGCTCAGCAGAAGAGGGTGGGTGGCTGTTTTGGGCGCGAGTTTGATTGTGTTGACAGGGACCGTGCTTCCTTTCGACTGGATCAAGCTGTGGGGGCTCCCTCTCTTTTTAATAGGGCTTGTACTGGTGGCTTTCGGAATTTTACCCTATAGAAAACTCTCTCGCCTTCAGCTCCACCCTCACCGCCTCGAATATGACGGAGAGTTTTTCCACTTCCTCAAACAGGGAAAACCCCTTTTCAAAATCCCTGAAATCAGCGTAGATCATATCACTTTTCTCGAGAAGGAACTCCTCTATGGAGTGGCGGTCTATCTTAAAAAACCCGCCCCTGAGAAAGTTGTTGTTTTAGACAAGAGATTCGACATTGAAGCCTTCGTAGAAGATTCAAAGAGACGCTTTGATGGGTGTGATTTATTCCTTCCCTACTTCTCTAAAAAAACGGTGCAAGATCTTAAAGCCCTGCTTGAATCAGATCATGCATCTTAATGACTCCGACGACCTTGTCTGTTTCGATGACAGGAAGCACCATCGTGGGGTGTTTTTGATCTGATTCCATCAGCTTCATCGCATCCCAAGCAGAGGCTTCGATATCAATGGCTTTCGGGGCCTCGTTCATGAGATCCCCAAGTCTCTCTCGCAATACCTTATCCCCTTTTGCTTGAAGCGCTCGCCTCAAATCACCGTCAGTAAAAATCCCTTTGAGCTTTTTATCTTTATCGATGACCACGAGACAGCCGCATCGTTTCTCAGAAAAATCGATGAGCACCTCCTCTAGACGCCTCTCGGGACTACAAAGAGGGGCTTCTGTCGAGTCAAGCATCATCTCTTTCACCTTCAGAGAGGCTCTCTTTCCAATCCTTCCACCGGGGTGATTTGAGGCAAATTCTAGCAGCGAGATCCCCTTTGTTTCCATCACTGCAACTGCGAGGAGGTGTCCGAAGAGGAGCTGCAATTCACTCGATGTCGTCGGCGCAAGATCAAAAGGGCAGAGCTCCCCGATGCAGGGGAGAAAAATAGAGTCGTCCGCCCCTTTTACCAGCCTCGAGTCACGATTTGAGGTGAGTGCGATAATCGCAACGCCTTTAAGGCGCAGGTAGGGAAGAAGCTCGAGCAACTCATCGGTCTCACCACTTTTGCTCAGTAAAAAGAGGAGATCTTCCTCCCCCACCATCCCTAGATCGCCATGCAGCGCATCAGTCGGAGAGAGGAATGCCGCCTTCGTGCCCATAGACATCATCGTAGCGGCTAGCTTTTGTGCGATGAAGCCACTTTTGCCAATCCCAGAAAAAAAAATGACTCCCTTACAAGCGCACACTTTTTTGACCAGATGTTCACAGGAGTCGAGCTCGAGCTCCCGAAAAAAGAAATCGATATGTTTTTTCTGTTTGTTTAAAAGTGTTTGAAACATAAGTGGAATTTTATCTCACCTCTTGCTTGAAGTCATTGGAAAAATTTCTTAGAATCTAGCCCATGACAAAAAAATATCCTATTACAGTGGCTCATGGTGATGGCATCGGGCCTGAGATCATGCAAGCTACTCTCGATATTCTCCTAGAAGCTGGGGCGCAGATCGAGATTGAAAAAGTTGAAATCGGCGAGAAAGTCTACTTGGCAGGTCAAAAAACAGGAATTGAAGAGAAGACCTGGGAGTCGCTCAGAAGGACCAAAGTTTTTTTGAAAGCTCCGATTACCACTCCTCAAGGAGGAGGGTATCGAAGTTTAAATGTCACAGTGCGCACGACTCTTGGACTCTATGCTAATGTGCGTCCATGCGTTGCCTACCACCCTGTCATTAGCACGAAACACCCTGAGATGGATCTCGTAATTATCCGCGAGAATGAAGAAGATCTCTACACCGGTATTGAGTACCAGCAAACCCCTGATGTCTGCCATGCACTCAAACTTATCAGCAGGCCCGGCAGTGAGCGGATCATTCGCTACGCTTTTGAGTATGCGAGAAACAACAATCGCAAGAAAGTGACCGCGTTTACAAAAGATAATATCTTGAAGCGAAGCGATGGCCTTTTTCACAAAATATTCGACGAGATTGCAGAGGAGTATCCCGACATACAAAACCAACACTGGATTGTCGACATTGGCGCTGCAAAACTAGCGGATACCCCTGAGCAGTTTGATGTGGTGGTGCTCCCCAATCTTTATGGCGACATCCTCTCTGATGTGGGGGCTCAAATTACGGGATCGGTGGGGCTTGTAGGCACGGCAAATATTGGAGAGAAGGGGGCGATGTTCGAAGCGATTCACGGATCAGCACCTACACTTGCTGGGCATGACCGAGCGAATCCCTCAGGTCTACTTTTAGCAGCAGTTTTGATGCTCAACCACATCCACCAACCTGATGTGGCGACTCTGATTCACAACGCCTGGCTCAAAACGATAGAAGAGGGAATCCACACAAAAGATATCTACCGCGAGGGTGTGAGTCAGAAAAAGGTGGGAACCAAGGCTTTTGCTAAAGCGGTCATTGCTAGATTAGGAGAGACTCCTGAGATCCTAAAAAGAGTCAAATATACCCCTTCCCCTCACGAAGATTGGGCTCACCATGGGAGTAAGCCTGTTTCAGCTAAGCGCGAGCTTGTAGGGGTCGATGTGACGATCTACTCCCATGATGGGGTGGAAACCCTTTCCCAGAAACTCATCAATGCGACTCGCTCAAAGCTCGAGGCTATTTACAACCGAGGTGTCACTGTTTGGCCGGAAGGGTTCCCCGAGACCCTCTGCATCGATCAGTGGCGGTGCCGTTTCTCAGCAGATTCCCCCCCAGAGGTTGTTCAGATCCTCAGCCAGCTTGTGGAATCAGGCTTAGATGTGATCAAGAGTGAAAACCTCTATGAGTTTGACGGGCAGCCTGGTTATTGAAAAAATTAATATGGAGAAAACAAAATGATTCAATCATCGGATCTAGCTTGGATTGTCGTTTCAGATATCAACCGTGCGCGCAAATTCTTTACTGAAACTATTGGCCTCAAAGAGCACGTGTTTTCAGAAGAGCATTTCTGGGCTGAACTTGGTGCAGAAAAAGGAGGGAGTGTGCTTGGTATTGCGCAAGAAAATCCCGAGATGAAAGCGGGGAGCAATGCTGTTGTTACTTTCACTGTAGACAATCTCGACTCCACTCTTAAAGCTTTTAAAGATCAAAAGGTTGACCTCATAGGTGAGGTGATGGAGATCCCGGGCCATGTCAAAATGCAGCTTTTTCGGGATGTGGACGGAAACCTTTTCCAACTCGTCGAGAAGCTCGACTAATCGATCTGATCCCCACTAACCTGAATCTATACCCATTTATACCCAGATTCAGGTATAAATGGGTATAGATTGAGGCACTATCCATGGACCCTATTAAAAATCCTTTACAGTGCCTCTTTTTGATCAATTCATGATGCGAGCGCTTCCTGAGCCTCTTTAATGAAGAGAGACCGACTCGAGGTTTTGCTTGAAAGCGTCGAGAAACTGACACCCATAAATTCCATCAATTACACGGTGATCAAAGGTAAGTGTCAAATAGATCATCTGCCGTACAGCTAAACTCTCATCCTCACGAACAACCACCCGTTTCTGAATAGTTCCAGCGCCCACTATAGCTACCTCAGGATATCGGATAATCGGAACCCCGATGAGTGCCCCTGTCATCCCAAAATTAGTGAGCGTTACAGTCCCCTCAGCAATCTCATCGTGTGAGAGCTTGCCCGCGCGCGCCTTCAGAGCGAGATCTGCGACCTCCTCGGCAAGACTCACAAGGTTCCTCTCATGACAATTTTTGATCACAGGGACCATCAACCCCTTCTCTACGTTCACAGCGATCCCCACATTGACATACCGCTTCATGACAATAGTCTCTTCGACAAGCGACGCATTGAGCATAGGAAACTGCTGCACGGCCTTGGTCAAAGCTTGCACCAAAAAGCTTGTAATTGTGAGTTTTACACCGTGCGTCTGTTTAAAATTCATTTTTTCACGAGCAATCAGCTGCATCACATCTGTCACATCAGCCTCAGCCACAAGCGATGCATGGGGAGCTTCATAAAATGAGCGTACCATATTATCGGCAATTGATTTACGCATCCCACTGAGCTTGATGCGATCCTCTTGGACAGCTGGCTTTGACTTGCTCTCTTTTTGAACGAATCGTTCGAGATCTTTTTTAGTGATCCGACCTCCCTCTCCACTCCCTTTGATTTGCCGCAACTCTTCGATAGAAACTCCTTCGAGTTGTGCCAAACGAAGCACAGCTGGAGAGAGAACGCTCTCTTTTCCCGATTGCGGGCAAGGGGGAGGGGTTTGAGAGCGAATCGTAGCTGCAGGGGCCTCATTAGGGCTAGAGCTATCAGTTGATATGAGTGCAAGGGGAGCTCCAATTTCCACTTCTTCCTCTTCGGCCACGAAAATCTTATCGACAACACCGGCAATAGGGGAAGGAATCTCGGAATTCACCTTATCTGTAGAAACTTCGAGAAGGGGCTCGTCGAGCTCAATGAAGTCACCTTCTTTTTTGAGCCACTGTACGACAGTTGCACTCAAAATGCTCTCTCCGAGTTTAGGGAGCTTTACCTCTATCAATTCACTCATACTTGACTCTCCTGAGGTTTCATGCTACCCCCTGCTTCATAGCTGACGTAAACTCCGCTGTTATAGCGCTGCTCATCAAACTCTCCCTCAGATTTTGCAACATAGAGCGCCACCACAGAGTCTCCTAAAATGTTGACAACGGTACCGATAATGTCACGGAGCCTATCAATACCCGCTACAATCGCAATCCCTTCGAGGGGGAGCCCTACCGAGCCTAATACAATCGACAACGTGACAATCGCGCCACCAGGTATCCCTGCGCACCCTACAGCAGAGAGTGTCGCGGTTACCACTATAATGAGAAGGCTGTGCCAGCCGAGCTCAATACCATAAGCTTGAGAGATAAATACAGCCGCGATCCCTTGAAAGATGGCCGTTCCATTCATATTGATCGTTGAGCCCAAGGGAAGAACAAAGCTGGCGATATTTTTCGAAACGCCGAGATTCTCTTCAACGCAGTGAAGGGTTGCAGGAAGTGTCGCCGAACTGCTCGTCGTCGAGGCGGCCAGTGTCATCGCATCGGTCATCCCCTTGAAAAAGGGCATGACCTTCACCTTTGCAAGGAAAAAGAGAATCCCTCCATAGACCACGACGAGGTGAGCTATGCAGGTGAGGTAGTGCGCAAAAATCAGCTTAAGCAGCGGAATTAAAATCTCATAACCAAATTCTCCTGCAACCCAAGCCATGATGGCAAAAATCCCATAGGGAGCTAAACTCATGACCATTCCCGTCATGGAGAACATCACTTCGTTTAGCGACTCCAATCCCTTGGCAAGAGGACGCCCTTTCTCTCCGGCTAAATTGATAGCAAGCCCAAGAAAAATAGAAAAGACGATGACTTGCAAAATGTTGCCACTAGCTAAAGAGCCTAAAGGGTTTCTTGGCACCAAATTCATGAACATATTTAAAAGCTCGGGCGTCTCATCTATATTGAGTTCAATGCTTCCATGGTTGAGGCCAAGACCTGCGCCAGGATTGAAAAGCTTTGCAGCGATGAGGCCAAAACCTATTGCAATCGCCGTAGTTCCTAAATAAAGAATTAAGGTTTTAAGCCCTACTCTCCCCAATTTTCGCACATCGTTGATGGACGTGACACCGACAGTCATCGAAGAGAAGACAAGGAGGACGACGAGCATGTTGAGAAGCCCTAAAAAGACTGTCCCAACTGGCTTGAGGTAGACCGCCTTCTCTTTGAAGATAACCCCGACAACCGTGCCAAGCCCAAGACCCAGCAACATTTTAACCCAAAGTTTCATGGTGTAATTCCTGCTAAGACATTCATTTGCATCGTTAACCTATCCCATGCTGAGCGGTTTTCTACAATCTCTAAGTCTGCCCTAACCCAGCTTACGGGAAGCGGACACTTTGTAACAAATTTTGCTAATTTCACTCCATCTTTCTCAGTGCATAGAAGCCTCTTTGCCCCGAGATTTTTTGCTCGCAAAGCAAAAGTGAAGAGCTCCCTCTCCCCGATGCTTTGATGGTCGCGCATGTAATGAGCTGCCACCACTTCCCCTCCGCTTTTTTCTACATCCCTTCTAAACCTCTCGGGATACCCAATGCCGCAAAAAAGCCCTACGCGCTCCTCTTCGAACGACTCGCTTAGGCGCGTTTTCGCAACAACTTGAGGAGCATCAGTAAGCTCACTCACCTTTTGCCTGTCATTTTCAGATGCCTCTCCTACAAAAACCACAAGATCTGCATCGCGTAGACGCCTGGGATCTTCACGAAGCTTCCCTTTTGGAAGGAATTTGCCCTCCCCAAAGGGATCACTCCCTCCTAGAACTACAAGGTTGAGATCGCGGTGCAGCTTTCGGTGTTGCATCCCATCGTCTAAAATGACAAGTCGATGTGCGAGCCTGTTGGCCTCTACAGCTCCTAAAAAGCGATCTCGACTGACAATCACTGTGGTGCTCGGAAGGCGGCGAGCTAACATCCACGGCTCATCTCCGCACAGCTCAAAAGAGTGCTTCTCAGGTGATACGACGAGCGCTTTAGCGCTCTTCTCAGCCCGCCCCTTGTACCCACGAGAGACAATCGCAGCCCCCTTTACCGCTTGCGCTAAAAGAAGAACCACCTGCGTTTTTCCACTCCCTCCTGCCACGATATTTCCTACACTCACAACAGGCAAAGGAGCATACTTTTTGGCAAGCCAACCCGAGTCATACAGCCTGTTGCGCAAAAAAACACCTGATTGGAACCCCCAGCTGAGTAGCCTAGCTGACATCGAAAAGCCGCCTCTCCATCATCTCGATCGCAATATGGATGGCTGTCATATGCGCCTCTTGAATGCGGTCTGATGAGGTAAATCCCTCGATACAAAGCTCTAGATCTGCAACTTCTTTTAGCTTCCCTCCCCCTTTTCCAAGAAAAGCGATCGTTTTTAACCCGAGCTCTTTTGCACGCTTAAAAGCCGAAATTATATTTGCTGAATTCCCACTTGTTGTCAGGCCAATAAAAAGATCGCCCGGCAGGCCATGCGCCTCAATTGCGCGAGCAAAAACGTGCTCGAAGCCCACATCATTAGCGACGCAAGTAAGGTGCCCGGGATCGTTGAGTGCAAGGGCGGGAAGTGCTCTTCGATGGGAGCGAAAAAAACCTGTAAGCTCCTCTGCAAAGTGAGAGGCATCACAAAGGCTTCCCCCATTGCCCGCAATCAAAACCTTTTTATCTCGCTCAAAACAATCAGCCAACCATCTCGCGCAAGTCTCAATAAACTGAACTCCTTCGGGAGAGGCGAGTTGCTCAATAGCTTCCACAGCTTGAGTGACAGAGTGTTCTATTTGCTTTTTCATAATGATAAACAAAAAATATACCCCAAATCTCCATAAAACACAATCGAATCAAAAAAATCCTTGATCGAAAAAGAGATAGAGTGGCACACTTTGTGCCATGCCATTTACTCTTTCTATAGGATCAAAAGCACCCGACTTTCTGCTTCCAGCGACAGATAGTAAAAACTATTCTTTAAAAGACTTTGCCTCCTCAGGGCCTCTTGTTATTTTTTTTACTTGCAACCACTGTCCCTATGTAATTGGTTCAGACGA
This sequence comes from Chlamydiota bacterium, assembly GCA_021772465.1. Lineage (GTDB taxonomy): Bacteria > Chlamydiota > Chlamydiia > Chlamydiales > JAAKFR01 > JAJFLX01. The sequence goes on along the minus strand of JAJFLX010000005.1, from coordinate 43,406 downwards.
AGTGACGCGACAAACTGCTGAAAAATTCTCTGAAGTCCCCTTTGTTGCCATTAACTCTAATAGTAAAAACACCTACCCTGAGGATGATTTCCCCCACATGGTAGAACGCATGCAAGAGCTAAAATTCCCTTGGGTCTATCTCTATGACGCCTCTCAAGAAGTTGCCAAAACCTATGGGGCGCTTAAAACGCCACACTTCTTCCTCTTCGATGCGAATAGAAAATTAATTTACACAGGAAGAGCAGTCGATTCCCCCCGAGACTCTTCAAAAATCCATGTCAATGATCTCGAGAGAGCCCTCGAGGAATGCCTCTCTAATAAAGAGATCTCCACCCCTGTGACTAACCCTATCGGGTGCAGTGTAAAGTGGGAGGGAAAAGAGTCCCACTGGATGCCCCCAGAAGCTTGTGATTTGATTTAACTCTTTAGATTCTTATACTTATCGCATGACTTATACCTTAATTGATAGCGGTAATGGGGAGAAACTCGAGCAATTTGGTAAGTACACGCTCATTCGCCCATGCGCTCAGGCGGTCTGGAGACCTTCGCTTTCCCAATCAACTTGGACATGCGCCGATGCTCACTTCACTCGAACACCAGATCTACAGTGGAAGCTGCGCCGTAAAATTCCTGAGGCGTGGACAGTAGATCACGGAGGGTTCAAATTTCATCTCAAACGAACGAGTTTTGGTCACCTCGGTCTCTTTCCTGAGCATGCTGCGCTTTGGGAGGGGTTGGAAACCCACTTAAGAAAAGGGGCTCGATTTCTCAATTTATTTGCCTACTCAGGTGGCGCTTCACTGGCAGCAGCGCGCGCTGGTGCTGCTGTCACCCACCTCGATGTCGCCAAGGGAATGGTGCATTGGGCTTCAGATAATGCAAAACTCAACGAGATGGCCCAGTATCCCATTCGTTGGATAGCTGAAGAGGCTCGAAAATTTTTGGAGCGCTCTGCCAGAAGAGGTGAAAAATTTGACGCTATTTTGCTCGACCCTCCCACTTTCGGTCGAGGGAAGGGAAATCAACTTTTCAAAATTGAAGACGATTTGATTTTGCTCCTCGAGCAGTGCAAACGAGTACTGTCAGAGACCCCCCTGTTTGTAATTCTAAGCTGCCACACACCTGGTTATACTCCTCTCGTTTTGAAGCAACTTATGAGACAAATTTTTACTCGAGGAGATATCGATGGGGGCGACTTGCTCCTCAAAGGACCTTTCGATATCCCTTCTGGTAGTTTTGCGAGGTGGAGTGTTGGAGCTAACTAGCAGCGCAAATCCAAAAATCAAAGAGGCTCGACGCCTTTGGAAACGCTCCGAGCGCGATAAAACACAACTTTTTCTTATAGAAGGGTTTAGAGAGATAAGTCGCGCCCTTGCCTCTACAAATTTTGTCAGACTGTTCACTTGTGAATCACTCTTTTTAGGAAGTAGTGAGCACAAAATCATCTCAGCTCTTAAGATCCGGGGCGTTGAAATCTACCCTTGCAATGAGCAGGTATTTAGAAAGCTCTCTTACCGCGATCGCCCCGATGGGCTGCTCGCGCTTGCACACCAAAAACATCTTGGACTCGAGCAGCTCGAAGTAGAAAATAATCCCCTAATAGTCGTTGCAGAGGCTATTGAAAAGCCGGGAAATTTGGGAACCATTTTGCGTAGCTGTGATGCAGCGGGAGCCAGTGCTCTGATCGTCTGTGATCGGTGTACAGATATTCATAACCCCAATGTGGTTCGAGCAAGTGTCGGGACGCTTTTTACCCTGCCAGTCATTGAAGCGAGCAGCCAAGAGACACTCGAGTGGCTCTCTCAGCGCGAGATCGAGGTCGTGGCTGCTACTCCCTCTGCGAGCCTCGAGTACACGCAAGTCGATCTCAAAAAGGGAATTGCCATTGCAGTAGGTACCGAGCAGTATGGACTTTCGAAAGTGTGGATGGAATCGGCTAAACTGCAGGTAAAAATCCCTATGCATGGAGAAGCTGATTCATTAAATGTCTCTATTGCCACCTCCCTATTACTTTATGAAGCGGTTAGACAACGTCGATGAGAGTTCTCTACCTCGACAACCACCTGCTCGCTTTGGACAAGCCAGCCGGGATGCTCACTCAACCGAATCAAAGCTCAGAGCTATCTCTGCAAGAAGTGGGAAAGCGCCTCCTTAAAAAGCAGTTTAAAAAACCGGGCGCAGTTTTTTTAGAGCCCGTTCATCGGCTCGATCGCCCTGTCTCTGGAATCGTTTTATTTGCCCGCACCAGCAAAGCGCTCTCTCGTTTACAAGCAGCTCAACGTGCAAAAAGCTTTCGTAAAATTTACTGGGCTCGTCATGAGGGGAGCCTTCCTGACCGGTCGGGACAACTTATCCACTACTTGGAACACGGCAACCACCTCGCTTTTGAGCATCCAAAAGGAAAAAAATGTTGCCTTCTCTACAAGCAACTTCCGAATGGAGGGACAGAAATTGAATTGGTCACCGGCAGGTACCATCAAATTAGAGCCCAACTTTCACTTGTCGGTTGTCCTATCTTGGGAGATCAAAAATATGGTTCAAAGGTCACTTTAGATAGAATAGAACTCTACCACACACGAATGAGTTTTCCCCACCCCATCACGCAAGAGATGAAAGAAATTGACCTCCACTTTGTGCAAAAACAAGGTGGAGGTCACAAGCACGGATTAGAAGCTAACAGCGAGTCTAACAAAGAGCCCGTCGAATCCAAGTGATCCGGAAAATTGATCGAGCTGCAGGTTTCTCTCGGCTGCTATCACCTCTTGTGGAGAGATGAAACCAGGGAGGTTAATCCAATTGTGGAACTCATAACCGATGGCCAACATCACATCACTATCGCAGAAACCACAGAATGTGTAGCCCATCCCTAAAGAGAGATTGACGTTTGCAGCAGCGCAGTAGTAATTCTTCGAAGTAATATCGTACTCGGTCTCGGTAACCGCAGCGAGTGTTTGATAGAAGACGCTTTGATCTGATGAGACGGCAAAAGCCCCAACAGAGAAGTCCCCAAACAGCGAGAAACAACCCATCAAAGTCGTCTCACTTCCCATCCCTACGTAGAGCCCATAGAGGTCGTTATCAACCTTCTGATGAATCGTGGTAGATCGAGGTGTTGCTGTATCGAGATAAACTGTATCGAGCTTTCGGTCGATCCACGCAAAACGTGCTCCCCCAAAGGTGCGGACTTCTGTGTTGCAAAGATACTGTGGTCTAAAGGTGCGACCAAATTCTAGATCGAATTGATTGAAATCTACATCATATTTAGAGCGCGCCTCATCGATTGCATCTTGCGTGGTGCCTACGATCAATCGAGTTCCGAAAAGTGTATCGGTGTCACTTCTTGTTCTATCTGACTCGCAATTGTCATAGCATGTGTAGTGAGCTGCAAATTCCCAATCGCAAAAAGGGACAATGACTCCTATGCGAAAACCACTTGTAAAATCGGGATCGACTGCTTTGAGAGGACCTGCTGACGAGGTGCTCGCGACAGGGGTATCCCACACGTAGCTTAAGTCACACTCTCTTACCGTCCAGTAGAGCCAATCGCCATACAATTCAAAGCACTCTTCCTCACAGCAATCGTAGTAATCGCAGCAGTACTGTTGCGCGGTCACAGGGAGAGCTACAGAGGCTATTCCCACCAGTAGAAGTTTTTTCCAGTTCATATTTACTCCTGAGTATTTTTTTTGGTCATAAGGAAGCAACACGCTACACGATTACGTGAAAATTTGCAAAAAAAATCCCCAGCTCTGTTGTACTAGAGCTGGGGATACCATTCGCGTCGAACGTTACTTAGAAATTGATCGCTAGGCGCACAAAGAGCCCATCAAATCCTAGGTTGTTGTTATCCTTTTGAAGGAAAAGAGACTTCGATACGGCAGGCAGCGCAAATGGATCGGTGAAACCAGGAAGGCTGATCCAGTTGTGAAACTCATAGCCGACAGCTAGCCTTGCAACAGCGTCGCAAAAACAGCTGAAATCAAATCCAAGTCCTAGCGCTAGGTTGACATTGACAACTGGGCAGTAGTCACACTCTTGACGAACTACAAAATCAAAGGTTGATAGATCCCCCGGTCCTGCATAGTGAACTCTCTGCTCAGTTTCAGCAACTAGTGCAGCAATTGAGAAATCACTGAAAAGGCTGAAGCAGTTGCAAAACTGCGTGTCACTGATCATCCCAAGAAATAGCCCATAGGCATCATTTTCTACTTTTTGAAAGATATTGGTTATGTCACTTGAATCTTGGTACGTGATGTTTTTATCCCTTTCAATCCATGCGATCCGAACCCCTCCGCCGAGCGTTACGTCCGTGTTGCAGAGCCACTGTGGCTGGAAGTGACGTCCAACTGCCAAATCGAGCTGTTGAAACTCAACGTCGTATTCACCAACCGCATCATTGATATTGGCCTGTAGATTTTCGAAAATCAACTTCGTCCCAACCAAACTACCTGCAGTGCTTGTAGCCCTTGTAGGACCGCTGCAATCGCTTTTATAGCGTGTGTAGACAAAACCAAATTCATACCCACAATAAGGAGCAAAAGCCCCCACGCGGAAACCGCTCTCGTAATCGGTGTTAATTGAACGAAGGTGTCCATCTCCCCCATCTTGATTCGTTTCACTGATATCCCACACAAAGTCTAGACCGCAGTCTCGTACATTCCAGTAGAGCCAGTCCACAAAGACATTGGTGCAGTAGTCGTTTCGGTAACTTTCGCAGCAAGAGTTGTCATAATTACAACTCCCTTGCTGAGCAACAAGTGGGGCAGCCAAGCCAATGACTCCCGTCAAGATCAGTTTTTTCCAGTTCATATCTACTCCTAAGTGACAGTTTTATTGTTGCGGAGTGAGAAGGTACAATAGATAAGAAAATACTGCAAAAAAAATCCGCACCTCTCACTAAAGAAGAAGAAACGAGTGTAGCGTTTTGAGCAAGAGAGCATCAACGCCAATATTTGATCTTTATTCACTTAAAATTAATGGATTTCCTCGGGCAAAAAAATATTTTATTGCTGCGAAAATAAATTTTTTATAAAGTGCCTTTCTTTAACGGAGTACTGGGATTGGATATGCGAATTTTAACCTTTTTTTTAGTCATTTTCTTGGTAAATCACTTGGGTTTTGCCGAGGGTATTATTAGTCTCGATGACGTAAAATCCGGGAACTGCGACTGTCTACCTGGTCCTCCAGGGCCTCCGGGGCCCACTGGACCTGGAGGTGCAAGTGGAGGTCCTACCGGACCTACAGGTCCAACAGGCCCGATCGGAGCCACTGGATCTACCGGACCAACAGGTCCTACTGGTCCTTTAGGTCCAACGGGTTCTACGGGACCCACCGGTCCGATAGGATTGACAGGAGCCACTGGTCCCACAGGTCCAACAGGTGAAACAGGTGCCACAGGGCCTACAGGTGCCACCGGTCCTACAGGCCCAACAGGCCCAACAGGGGTGACAGGAGCCACTGGCCCCACAGGTCCGATAGGATTGACAGGAGCCACCGGTCCTACAGGTCCAATTGGACCGACAGGGGTGACAGGAGCCACTGGTCCAACGGGGGTAGCGGGTGTCACCGGGCCCACAGGTCCGATAGGAGCGACTGGACCCACCGGTCCTACGGGTCCAAGCGGAGCGACAGGCGCCGCAGGTGGAATTGAATCTTCTTTTTACACTACCTTGGGAGTTGGAACTGGAGCCACAACGGCTGTAGGGTCATTTGGCACATTCACTTGGACTGGTACAAGCGATTCTGTTGGAACAGACATCACTCAGACAAGTGGCAGCGTATTCACTGTCACTGAAGGCAAGTACTTAATTATCTGGTCTCTTGCGCAGAGGTCGACCGCGCCAGCAGCACGTATCACCTTTTTGACTATCAATGGCACCTTAACGCTCGCTGGAACTCCGCAATTAACGTCGACAGCGACGGGAAGTGCCTCATCTGCATGGATTATCGATGCACCCAACCCTTCAAACACTTTAATCTTTAGGCTGAGTACGGGTGGGGGCGTATTTTTTGGAAATACAGCAACAACCGTCTATATTCAAAAATTAAGCTAATAAGGAGTTTAATATGCAAATGAAATTTAATAGCAAAATATGTCAACTGATCTTAGTTTTTGCATTCTCTTCTTCCATTTCCTATGGAGCAACTATCCAAGGAAATGTGTTAACAACTGATGTTTCGGGCAATATGGTGCTTGTGTGGAACGATAGCTCTGAGGGGGTCATGGCCTCGATTAGCCTTTCTGGGTCAGGCAGCTGGTCTACTCCAGTGAGTCTTTCAGCAAGCTCCTTCACGCCTCTCTCCAGCGACATCCCAAGCGTTTCCATGAATTCCGTGGGTGATATCGCAGTCGCTTGGGAGGCGACTGACCCTTCGAATGGCTCGCCGGTTGTCTGTGTGGGGTTTGGGATTCTAAGTGAGGGGTGGACGAGTGTGACTGTGGTATCAGATCCATCGCTTGAGTTCGCAGGGAATATTGATGAAAAAATTGTCATCCAAGATGATAGAAACACTTTTGTTTCATGGACATCGTCTATTGAAGGAGAGACTTACCTACGTGGCGCAAATGGCGTCTTGAACTCTCTCTCTACACAAAGTTGGGCTGCCCCTTTTACCGTCTCAAACTAAGAATGAAGAAGCAAACTATTGGTCATGTGCTATGCCCTGCCTTTAAACAGAAGCATCATTGGCCTATCATTATCGGGCTGAGCACTTTTGAGGGGGGCACTGGTATCGTATTGGCACACTTTCACAATTGCAGCTGTAGTGAATAGTGCACCTACTGCGGTCAAAGAGCTGCCCCCAACCATTCCACCAGCAATAAAAAGACGGCATAGAGTTTTGCGAGCCCAAAAGCCATCCTGCATATAGAGCTTAAATGAAAAAACTGTGGCACTTGCTAGCGCGGCTACTGCGAGAGTGCCGATGATAACCATAAGAACCTTCTGGCGAAAACCTTGTTCGAATTTGATTCGATCAACAAAGCTAGGCTGCTTTGAATCTGCAAGTGTTAAATAACTCACACTATCCTCCATTTGTCACTTCTTGCACCATGTGCAGGATTTTTGCTTTTAAAACCTTCCCTTATCAGAACGGTAAGAGCTAATACGATCATTAGCACTATTTCCGCATGTGTCAGCTTTAACCCCACAACCGGCGAGCTCGAAAGCGGTTATATATCCGGCAAGCATGGACACGGATCCGAATGTTGTAATAGCCGTTATAGATGACCTAAATAAGATGCCAGCTATACAGGCTTTTGGGGATTCGAATGTCCAATCGCTAAATGAAAACTTATATGCATAAACGGTGGCAGTTGCAATCACAGCAAGTGCGAGAGGGTAAATGACACCCACGAGAACCTTCAGGCGAAAACCCTGTTCGAATTTGAATCGATCAACCACTCCTGGTGGCTTTGAACCGTCAATTGTATTATAAGACATGATACCTCTTTTTAGTTTTAAATTAACTAAACGCAATAATACAACGATCCAATATATTTTAAAAAGATGTAAACATTGTTTAAAACAGACAGGTGTTATTTCGTGGCTGAGTTGAAAAACTTAGTGTGCTCAAATTCAGCTAGATTTGAAGTCTAGTTTTTACACCACAAGCGATAGAGGTAGCCCCAGAGCACCCTCTGAGAGAGTGGGGTAAAAAATAGGCTTTAAAAGAGGGTTGAAGGTGAGTGCAATAATTTTTTTAGCACAGCCTCCTTTTTATGGGGTGCTATTGAGGTGCGATATCAAATATTTTTTTCTTTCTAGAAGATCGATGTAGAATTTTATGACAAAAAAAATCCCCACCACCCGCAAAAGCGAGGATGGGGATACCAAAAGTCCTAGTTCTTAAAGTTAGAAGCTAACTGCAAGTCTTAGGAAAAGACCATCAAATCCAAGAGATCCGTAGTAACGATCTAGTTGCCATGCGTTGTTCACAGCCTCTTGAGGCGAGATGAAGTTTGGAAGGTTGAGCCAGTTATGGAACTCATACCCTACAGCCAAACGTGCACACGCATCACAGAGGCAGTTGAAGTCAAATGCCAATCCGAGTGCGAGGTTGATATTAGCAACAGCGCAGTGCCCACAATCATCTTCTAGGAAGAAGTCTGTGACTGGAGATGTGAGGGTGCTCGTGACACGAGTCTTTCTCTCATTTTCAGCAACAAAAGCAGCAATCGAGAACTCACCGAGGAAACTGAAGCACTCACAGAACTGAGTATCAGTCGCTAAACCAACAAACACACCGTAAAGATCGTTCTCCGTTTTCTGGAAAACTTTCGCATTATCATTTGTGCTACGGTACTCAATGTTTCTTTCACGATCGATCCAAGCAAATCGAAGTCCACCACCAACGGTGACATTCGTGTTGCAAAGCCACTGAGGCTGGTGGTGACGAACAAAAGCGATATCGAGTTGATCGAACTCCACTTCATAGTCACTTTCTGCTTCGTTAATGGCGTTTAGCCCTACCTGTTCTGGAAGAGCTGTTGAATTGAGGTTTCCATCAGCTTGCGATATACGTGTGACATCATCACAGTTGTGATCGTTATGAAAACGAGTATAAACAAACCCAATTTCATAGCTACAGAAAGGGGTAAACGCTCCAACGCGGAAACCACTTTCATATTCCGTGTCAACAGAGACCAAACGTCCTGATGCCTCGAGAATCGTTGCATCATCGCCTGTAGCGGCAAAGTCTAGGTTACAATCGCGAACATTCCAGTAGAGCCAGTCTACAAATACATTCGCACAATAGTCAGAACCAGTATCGCAGCAATTATTGTTGTAATCGCAGCAGTATTGCTGACCAATCAGAGGCGCTGCCATTGTGACAAGCCCTGACAAAATTAGATTTTTCAACTTCATACATACTCCTATGTCAAAGAAAAGATTCTTTTACTGGACCTTAAGGAATTTTGCGATTTATGCCAAGCGAAAATTAGACTATGACTTCCTATCGTGAAAAAAACAGCTCAGGAAGAGGTGACAACATGAACCGTATGGAGGTGTGGATGGCGTGCAATCCATGCAAAACAGCTCTTGCCAAGTCTCGCAGGCACTATTTGTTTTTTTCCATCGACTTCAAAAGGAGTAGGGCGAGTATGCGCCCGCACCCATTTCTGTATCTGTTGAAAAAGAGGGCCGTTTGTAAGTTCTCGAGTCGATTGGATCAAATGAGTGCGGGGGTCTTCATAAATTTGTGGGTAGCCGAGCTGAATGCCCCAGGAAATAGTGCCCTCCCCGTGTACACCTGAGCGGAAGGTTCCGTCTAAGGGGCTGTAGCGAAGAGCGTGAGGTTGCATTTGAACGATAGGTAAAGTCGCTTTGAGCAAAATTCTTTTCTCCCCTACCTCTTGCGCAGTGAAGGCATCAGAAGTTACACTCATTGCATAAGCAAATTGCCTCACAAGGGCAAGAGGGGGCTCTTTGCCCTCTTTAAGAGAGAAGACGTAGTCTCTGTAGGTTTCTAAAAAATCTGAAAGCGAGTGGACCCATTGACTTTCACCTACCACTCGATGTACTTCATAGAGGGCGCAAGGGTCAATCGATGCAAATAACTTGGCCATCTCCTCTCCATCTAGAAGAAGAGGAAGCTTGATCCATTTAGAGACATTTAACATCATTTTTTTTCGTAAAAATCGCTGCAAGAAGAAGCCAGGCTACCCCTACTGTAATGAAGGTGTCAGCTAAATTGAAAATGGGAAACGGGTAGCCCCAAAAATTGAAGCTCAAAAAGTCAATGACAAAGCCGTAGAGAAAGTAGTCGACCACATTTCCTATTGCCCCCGCTATAATCAGTACAAGAGGAAATGCGTAGCCCCTACTTTTTTTGGCAAAAACAAGGTAAAGTATCAGGGCCACAATCACCACTAGTCGTAAGATGAGCAAAGGAGTTTGAAAACTTGAGAACAACCCCCAAGCAGCCCCACGGTTGTAGGTTAAAGAGAGTTGAAAATCGATTCCAAGCCAATTATGAAAAATGGGATAGGGCAAAGAGAGATGTCCATAGTAGATAAAAGCTTTGGTCCAAAAATCGACAAAGAGTGCACCTAGACCTACAAGAAAAAGCAGGACTAAACGGAAAAAATTCATCACTTAGGCGAGCAACCCTTTTTCAAATTTCTCTTGAGCTTGCACCGTCATGGTTGCGTAAGGGATCGCCTCTAAACGAGGCAGAGGAATACTCTCACCACTCACATCACACGTGCCGTAAGTTCCCTCTTCGATCTTCTCAAGCGCCCGTTCAATCTGCCTAAGAATCTCATACTCTTTGCTCGTGACCTCCAAGCTGATGGTTCTATCAAAATCATCAGTTCCCTGATCGGCTTGGTGTTGTGAATAACCCGTTGACTCATCGGGCCTTTTCACCTCTTTCGTTGCACCCTCAAGGGTGCGGGTCAACTGGACACGCATCTCCTCAAGAAGGGATTTAAATTTTTCGATTTGTGTCTTAGATAGCGACATGGACTCCTCATGCTTTGGCTGCTAAATGAGAGTCTACTGGGTCGATTGATTGAATCGCTTCCATGAGCTCCCCTATATCCTTAAAACGGCGATATACGCACGCAAACCGGATATACGCGATTGTATCCATTGTCTTCAAATACTTCATTGCAAGCTCACCAATTTCTTTGGTCGAAATTTCACGAACCTGTTGATCCATCACCTCACAAATAATCTTAGCAGCGATGTTGCGCACCTGATCTGAACTCACTTTAGAGTGGCGACATGCGGCCTGGAGCCCCGAAACAAGTTTTTCCTCATGAAAATCTTCATAAAGACCATCCCGTTTTCGCACTTGAATCGTCAATTCAATCGTCTCAAATGTCGTAAAACGACGACTGCACCCCAAACACTCCCGACGACGTCTGATTGCATTTGCATCCAAGGCATTACGCGAATCGGTAACCTTGAATTCCTCATGAGAACAGTACGGACATTTCATCAATCACTCCGATTACTAGGTGGGAAATATAGCTTTGTCTCGAAATAAAATCCATTTTTTTTTAGAAATAAGTACTTATGACACTAGCAACTATCCTCTTTCTAATTGGGCTCATCCTCTTGATAACAGGGGGAAAGTTGCTAGTAGTTGGAGCCTCAGAGCTAGGACTCACTTTAAAAGTGCCTCCACTACTCATAGGTCTCACTGTGGTAGCATTTGCAACCAGCTCCCCTGAGATCGCTGTCTGCCTTCTAGCTGCGTGGCGCGATCAGAGCGCACTTGTTGTAGGCAATCTGGTTGGAAGCAATATTTTTAACATCCTGCTCGTGCTCGGCGTAGCAGCCTCTATCTTCCCCCTCGTTGTGAAGCGCCAGCTTATTAGATGGGATGTACCTGTGATGATTGGTGTCTCTTTGATTTTCTGGCTCCTAGCCGCGAGAGGAGAAATAGGGCGTTTCTCGGGACTTTTTCTCTTACTCGGCTTGATCGCCTACATCATCTTTTCCTACAAAAAAGCGGAGCCCGGTGGAACTTCCCCCACTCTTCCCCTTTGGAAGCAATTGCTTGCGATAGGGGTGGGAGTGGTATTTCTGGGAATAGGATCCGAGCTGCTTGTCTCAGGCGCCACAGATATTGCTCGCTACTTAGGTGTGGGAGAGCTCGCAATTGGACTCACCATCGTGGCTGTTGGCACCTCCCTTCCTGAGTTAACGACTTCACTGGTTGCAATCAGACGAAAAGAGGGAGACCTCGCTGTTGGCAACATAGTGGGAAGCAATATTTTCAACCTTCTCGGGGTAGCAGGAGTGACAGCTCTCCTATCTAAAGGACCGATCGAGGTCCCACCCAAGGCGATCTGGTTCGATATCCCTGTAATGGTGGGGGTCTCGGTAGCAGCGCTCCCTATTTTTTTAACCGGGCACTTGATTTCAAGATGGGAAGGGGCGCTTTTTCTTGCCTACTATGCCCTTTATATCCTCTACCTTTTTTTTGCTGGAACAGTTCCCCTCTTTACAGCTGCTCTTCTATTCTTTATCCTTCCTCTTACTTTGATCACCCTGTTAATTGGGGTTGTCCGTCATTTGAAATCGAGGAACTGAAATGTTTACAGGGTGGATTCGTGAAATGGGGCAAATTGCAACTCTTGAGTGGCGAGGGGATGTGCTCCACTATGCAGTCGCTTTTCCAGAGCACTATTTATCGGAGCTCGAGCGCGGCACCAGTGTGAGTGTTGAAGGGGTGTGTCAAACCGTTGTGGCCATTGAAGGCAACCTCGTTTGGTTCGATGCGATTGAAGAGACGCTCTCTCGTACCACAATCGGCAACTTGAAGCCACAAACCCCTGTTCATCTAGAGCGTTCGGCAAAAATTGGGGATGAAGTCGCTGGACACCCTCTCTCTGGACATATCTACGCCACAGCAGAGCTCCATGCAATTGAGAAGAACATCTTTACTTTCAAAGCAGCTCACTCTTTGATGCGTTATCTCTTTTCAAAGGGATATATCGCCCTCGATGGAGTCTCACTGACCTTGGTGGAGGTGGATCTTGAAGCAGCCCTTTTCTCAGTACACCTCATCCCTGAGACTTTAGCTGTCACACACTTCGGATCAAAAAAAGTGGGCGACTCAGTCAATGTGGAAGTTGATGCCCTCACCCAGGCGGCGGTTGAGACAGTTGAGCGGGTTCTAAAAAGGACCAAGTGAAATCGATCTCATTGAGCTCACTGAGGTAGACTCCCTTCAGTTGAGGGTTTTTGGCATAACTTACAGTTAAAAAGTAGATAGGGATGACTGGCATCTGCTCCATCAAAAATGCTTCAGCTTCCGCGAGAATCTCAAGACGCACAGCGGGATCTCTTTGCTGCTCCGCAGAGTCTAAAAGAGCTTGAAATTCCCCATTTTCCCAATTTGAGATATTGAGCCTGTCTTCCGAGTATTTAAACAGCTGCAAGTTGTAGATGGGATCTCGGATACGCGCATGCCAAGAGAGCCCGCCGATTAAATAATTACCCGAGCATAAATTGTCGTAATAAGTTGTCCACTCCTGAGGATCGAGAGAAATATCCACTCCAAATGTCTGCTGCCACTGCTGCTGAATTGCAGCAGCTACGCGTTGATTGGTCTCAATCCCGCAGTAACTCAACCGAACCGCTGGAAAAGTTTCTCGGGTGATCTCAAGCTCTAAAAGAGCTTCCTCAAAAAGCCGAGCTGCCTCAAGTTTCGCTCCATCAGGAAAATAACTCTTGCCGGGATTGACACTTGTAGCAATTGATTCCCCCTCTTGAAGCACGTGGTCGACTACCTCTTGTCTACACATCCCAAGCGAAAAGGCTCGTCGCATTTTCGGATGCGTAAAAGGAAATTTTTCCGTGTTGAGAAAGTAGAGGTAAACAGCTCTTTCAGGTAAGTGTTCAAGCGACTCTCTCGCCTCAAGATCGGGCACAGCGTCGAGGGGAAGCTTGGTAAAAGGCTTGCCAAACCAATCGCTCTCCCCTTTTTCAAAAAGCGCAAGTTGAGTTGTGGCGTCTTCGATGATAGATATCTCAATTCGCTCTAAAAGGACTTTATCAGCGCGCCAGTAGTAGGGGTTTTTCTTCAACACCATGTGGTTGTGTGGGCGTCTCTTCACGATGCAAAAGGGGCCATTTGTAGCAGTTGGATCACTCTCAAGCACGGGAGAATAAGCAGAGGTTGTGAGGAGCTCCAAAAAATAAGGAGCAGGGTTTGAGAGCTCCACAACAAGGGTTTTCGCATCTAAAGCCCGCACCCCCGCTGCCTCTACAGGAAGTTTTCTTCGGACAACCTCCTCCACATTTTTGATCGGATAAAAATCGGAGGCCCCTTGCGTGGGAAGCTCGGGATTGATCACACTTCTCCACGAATATTCAAAATCGTAGGCTGTGAGTGGCTCACCATTGGACCAACAAGCCTCTCGAATATGAAATGTATAACAGCGTCCCGCTTCATCAAGCGTATAGCTCTCAGCTGCTGCAGGACTTAAGTTTCCAGCCTGGTCGACTCGCATGAGTCCTTCATAGAGCATTTTTACCGTATGGTTTGCTGGAATTTCATAGCCAAACCTGGGGTCTAAAGAATTCACCTCGGTCAGGTAATTTAATCTCAATGTTTTCGGGGGAGTTTCAGCTCGAGTACACCCTGCAAAAAGGTTGATGCATGCAAACAAAATAAATAGCCTCACTTGTAATCCTTGTAGCTCCATTTAAAATCGATTTGAAAACAGTCGGAGGGGAATACCCCTTTGAGTGCTTTTCTTTTGAGGTAATTTCCTGATATCTGAAAAAGTGGAATTGCTGGCATTTCAATTGCCAGAAAGCTTTCTGCTTCTTTAAGAAAACGTCTACGCTCCTCTGGCTCGACTGCGTGTTTCGCCTTGCAGAGAAGCGTTTGAAATTGGGGGTGTTCCCAAAAAGAGATATTGAGAAGATCACTCTGCTCTTCGAAAAATTCGAGCAGATGAAGCGGGTCATTCCATTTTGCATTGAGTTCGATTCCCCCCATTTGGTACTTCCCTTTAATCAAACGATTAAAGTGTGTATCCCACTCGTTATTTTCGAGATGGATATCAATATCGAACGCTTCTTTCCACTGTCCGGCTAGCTCTTTAAGAAGCTCTCCTCTTTTCAGTCCGCTGTAATAACTGAGCGTGAGCTTGGGAAAGTCTGACTTTACAAAACCTATTTCACCGAGACCTTCACGGAAAAGCGCTTTTGCCTCTTCAATGCGTTTGTTTGGAAATAAAGGTTTCGTTTGAAGTGTAAGCTTACTCGGCAGCAAAGTATAGCTGGGTCCAGCGCATTCAACGGTTAAAAATGATTTAATTCCCTCTCTATCTACAACATGGGCAAACGCTTGCCGAATTTTTTTATGGTTGAAGGGAAATTGAGAGGTGTTGAAACAGAGGATAAAGACTCCATTGAGCGGATAGCTCACCTGCTCTACACCCTCTGGATGATAATCGAGACCATCGATTGGAAATGTTGTCATGGGCCGACCTACGATATCTACTTCATCTCCTGTTAGCATCCCCATATGGCTTTGACCGCGTTGCAACGTGTTGATGATAATTTTTTTCAAATGCACATGCTCGGCATCCCAGTAGTGAGGGTTTTTCTCAACTGTAATGGCTCTCCCTTGTTTCCATTCGGCCAATTTAAACGGGCCATTGCTCACATAATTTTCTCCCGCCTGCATAGCCCACCCTGGAAATTTCTGATCGATGACACGATTGATCAACGAGTAGGTCCAGTGAGCTACCACTTCAAGAAAGTGTTCAACAGGGTACTCGAGTTCCACAAGAAGTGTTTTCTCATCTATCGCCTTCACGCCAACCTCATTGAGAGAGACTTGATTGGCTTTCGCTTTGCGAGCGTTTTTGATCAGAGAGAAGGTCTGAGAATCAATAGACCCAGCTTGTGGGTGAAGCCCTTTTTTCCAGGAGTATTCAAAGTCATGAGCCGTGATTGGCGCTCCATTAGACCACTTGCTCTCTCGAAGATAAAATGTATAGGTTTTGAAATCGGGTGAGACCTCATACGATTCAGCAATAGCTAAACTCGGCTTTCCATCTGGACCTATCCTCGTAAGTCCTTCGAAGAGCATTTTGAGAATGATATACGATTGGTCTCCTTTAGCGATTCGAGGGTCGAGACTCGGTTCATTGCCATGCACTGCGATGCGCAGAATTTGAGTCTCATGTGTTTGTTGACTCCAATTCTCCATAACTCCCTTTACCACTGAGCAGAGGTCAATCTGATTGTTGATCATAGAGGGGCGAAAGAGAATGCCCATGCAAAAAGTCCCATGATGATTCACCTTTGCATACGCCAGTTCAAGTGAAGGGATCGCATACTTTCCAATTTCTTTGAGCAGCAGATCTTTGAATGAGCTATCTTCCGAGCTAATGATAGTCACTTGCGTCTCTTCATCCCCAACGCAGCTCATCTCATAAACACTCTGCGTCTCTGCCCTTTTTTGAAGCAGCGCAGCAAAAGTCAAAAACCACTCCATCACAACAGTTGGAGGCAAAATGCTCTGCATAGCAATGGGTGTGATCGAATAGAAAAAATTTTCCAAAAGGAAGGGGTCATGCTCTTTCGAGGCAAGAGCCATAAAGTCCTCAAGCCGTTCATTTTGCTTGAGAATAAGACCTCCATTATAGTCCCGAACAGGCCCTAAAGTCTCTGTCAACATCTTCACAACTGCGCGACGTGCACGATAAAGATCAACCGAGCGGTCTTTTCTAAAAAATGACTCTTTGTTGAGCTGAACTCGGAAGACTGTAGCCTCCTTGAAGTGACCTTTCCGAAGCACCCCAACAGAATCAATTCTATCGGGTATGAATACAATTTTTGGAAATTGGCGCTCGAGAAGGGGCAGAACTCCCTCTATTTTCTCCTTCACCAGGCGGAGTAATACTACCGTAAAAAAAAGATCGAAATGCGTCTGTTCCTCAAAGGTGATAGTGGCTTGAGGCAGATCTCTTACTGTTTTTAGTTGGTCACGAAGCGTCAAGATATTTCTGTAGACCTCCTCTTCGTTGCGCCTCATAAATGTCACAGGGACAAGGGGCTGAATACACCCCTTCAGCTCATCGGGCAACCTCTTTTGAAAAAGAGCGATCTCGTCGAGAGAAAATTGGGATTGCCCCTCACTCTCGAGTTCTAAATAGACTACATGCACCTGACTCTGTTTGTCTTGGTAATCGACAAAGGAGCCACCAACTACCTCCACCCCTTTGAGAATGGATCGGGCCGCTTCTAAAATGTGTTGCTCCTCAAAAGCTTCGCGGAGCTTCATCATATTGAAAGTAATGATGACCCCGAGCACGGGCTTACTGCCAAATGGAAACTCTAAACGCGTGGGGAGAAGCTTCACAAAAAGGTGTCGTTTCTGTGGGTATTGATCGACAGCTTTGACCACCTTCTTTCGATAAAAATACTCAGCGCTAATTAAGCGGCTGATATGTCCGCCTTTTCGAATTTTTTTAAACTGCCTCGGAAGACGGAGAAGCGATAAAAGAAGGAAGGGATAGAGCTCTTCATCAGGCCAGTGACGCATCAAGGAGGCGATCCGCGTCAAAATTCGCGACTCCTTTCCATCCAAATAGGTCGCTGGCAATAAATTTAGATTTCCCTTTAAGAGAATATCTTCTAGCTCTTTCTTCTTCATTTGATGAAGATTTATAACCCAGAGAGCAAAAAAATGGAATTGACTTTTTCCTTTATTGCTGTTGAGATGACATCATGAAGCAATTAGACCCAAATACGGTTTCTGAAATAGCAAAGAGACTATCTAGATTTCTGGCTGACACCTCTGTTCTTTACATAAAAACTTTGAATTTTCACTGGAATATGGTGGGACCTCAATTTTTCATGTACCACAAGCTCTTGCAAGAGCAGTACGAGGAGATGGCCGAAGCAATCGACGACCTAGCTGAGCGAATCCGAGGGCTCGGACATCCGGCCCCCGGTTCGATGAAAGATTTTTTAGAGCTCGCCACCCTTAAAGAGAGTACATCACCCCTCTCACAAGATGAAATGGTCAATTCCCTAATTAAAGACCACGAAAGTCTTGAAAGTCAGCTTCATGAACAGATTGCGTTCACTGAAGAGGCTCTTGACCAAGGAACAGCTGATCTTCTCGTTGAGAGAATCAGGTTCCACTCTAAGCAGGCATGGCTCCTTCGCTCTAACGTTTCTTAGATGACTTTGAAATGCGTGTGGCAGCACTCTTAGCATGTTTTGCCAGCCCCTTGGCCCTTTCGGCAAGGTCGCTCCCCTCTGAGCACACCTCTTCAAGAAGACGCTGCGTCCCTTTTTTGCTTTTGTGATAGTGCTTTGACAAACTTTTACGCATTTTATCGCCAGATTTAGGCGCAAAAAGGAGCGCTGTCGTTCCCGCGACGAGCCCTCCAATTACTGCTCCTAAACAAAAGCCCTTTTTCGTGCTATGTTTTCTCGCCATTTAACCTCTCCTAGCTCTTATTTTTCTCCACAGTGACAAACCGATCAACGCCCACTCAGCCGCTTCAAAAGCGGTGTTTAAGGCGGGGTCGTCCTCCTCCTCTTCTTCCTCAACATAATGTTTAAAGCGCTTGCTCTTACGCTCTAAACGCACTGAAGCTCTCCCCGCGATGCGAAATAGGGGATCAAATGCCTGAAGCTTCCCTTCCACATCCTGGCAAATCTCCTGAGTCGAATCGAGCGTACGCTTGAGCGACACTAGAACTGTGATCAAAAAAATGATCAAAGCCACAAGTGCGAGAGCAACCACAGCAACACTAATTGCAATAATTAAACTACTTGTTTCCATAATTTAAATTATACAATCAATAATTTAAATTATGCAACTTCTTCTAATACAGAAGGAAGTTTCTCGTCAAAGTGCACCTCGTGGCGCAAACGAAAAATCCCTAATAGATTGAGAATCAATAGACTAGCACCGGCAACTGACATGAGTAAAAGTGCCTGTGTTTGAGAAACATATGAAAAAAAGATAAAGGCTCCTGTCCCATAGGCAAGATAGATCTTCCGACCCCACCGAGGGGCGAGATAGGTGGCGCATTTAATCCCTACTACAAAGTAGGCGATCAATGTCGTATACCCTGTCACGATAAAAAAGAATGGAATGAAGAATTCCATTAATGGAAAATACTTGCTCAGAGAGACTTGAATGAGTTCTGATCCGACGAGTGGATCGAGCGCTTTCCAGGCGCCAGAGAGTAAGACGATGAGGATACTCAACGTACAGATTAGGTTGTCAATAGCTACACCTAAAATAGCGAGCCTCGCTTGGCGCTCGGGGTGAGAAGAGGCCGATTCACTTTGAATGATGGAGTCGTAACCGATCCCGATGTCTGCAGAGTATGCAGCCCGTGAAATACCATGCTGAACTGCGAGTATCATAGAGCTTCCTGCAAATCCACCGACTGCCGCATGCCCAGTGAATGCCGAGCGAAAGACTTCGGCAAACAGGGCTGGAATAGCTCCCATCTCTTGAAAGATAATCCAGACTCCCATGCCTATGTAGGTGAGAAGGAAAATTGGCATCACATAAGTGCAAATTTGACCAATGCGTCGCACTCCCCCGCTGCACGCGTAGAGTACAAGAGCGAGAAGCGCTCCAATCACCCCGATGCGGGGAAAGTGCCAGTTGGTCGTAATGCTCTCTGTAATCACTGAGAACTGATAGACCTCTACGCCATAAATACAGAGAAGAGCAGCAACTAAAATGGAAACAAAGCGAATATTAAAAGCTTTTCTAAGAAAATACATAGGGCCGCCATCGTACCCCCCCTCTTTGTTTTCTACGCGGAATTTACATCCGAGATAAATCTCGTGGTACTTGATGATAGCGCCAATCATTCCAGCAATCCAGACCCAGAGAAGCGCTCCGGGCCCTCCGAACTGTACAGCGGTTACAATCGCTACCACATTACCAATGCCAATCATCCCTCCTGTGGAGGCGAAAAAAGCCTTGAGGGGATGAATACCACGCTCCGCTTTGTTTGACTTTTTCATAAATTGAAAAAAAGTCTTTGTAATCTGAGGGAATTTGCGAACCTGAAAAAAACCAGAACGGAGGGTGAGAAAGAGCCCGAGCACAACGATTAAAACGAAGGCAGCGTAACCCCAAAAAAGCTCATCGACTGCGGTCAAGAGATTGAAAATGGCATTTAACATATTCTAAATATTATACCTTGCTATGGATTTTCTCTGCACCCAGAAGTTCTACTTGTGGCAAGATCTGCCGAGGAGGGAGAATATCTAGAAGAGGCTCGATCTCTCAGCGCGTTCGATTGTAGAAGGGCTGCAGGGCAAAAAACTCAAGGGGGAGGGGTATCAAGATTTTACTTTAAAATCTTGACTAATTTATCTTTCGCACCAACTATCAGTTTAAATCTCTCTAAAGACTCTTTTTTCCTTCTTGTGAATGCCACTTCGCTTTCATTTTCTTGTTTTTTTACTCTATCGGGATGATATATCAGCGCAAGTTTTTTATATGCTGCGTTGACCTGACCCTTTGAAGCGGAAGGTTTCAACCCCAAAATTCTGTAGTATTCGGCAATATTTGGATTGGATGGTGTACGTTGTGAACTAGAATATCCCCCATTAGGTGGAGGGCGAAAATTTGTTCTGGGTTGTGACGAACGATCTTTGAGATTTAAAAAATCTTGTACAACTTCGGGGGTAGTAGAATGATTTCTTATTTCGCGAAGAATCGCTTGAGTATTTCCTTCAACAAAAACCGCCTCCGTTTTAGCAAAACAACTCTTTGCCAATTGTGAAATAAATACACCTATGTTGTTGTTGCAAATACTCTCTCGAATAATTTGAAAATAAATTTCATAATTTGTACTATTAACTATTTTTTCTTCCAGCGATGCACCGGCAACTATTTCAATTAGTTTAAGTACCTCACGCTCATTATTTTCTAAATAATATGACTGGGATAACTTAACTAAAAATACATGTTTTTTATTGCTATCACCATAAACAGATCGTATAACATTGAGTGCTTGATCTCTTTCGTCTCTATCAAGGTAAGTATTAGCAATTTTTATTATAAACGCTTCCTTTGTCTGGTCATCAGAAATAATTTTACCAATAATTCTCAAAGCGTTTTTTAGATCACCAGAGTAATAATAAGATTCAGCCACCTTTACCAAAAAGGTGTTTTTAATCTCATTATTCATAGAGATTTTTTGGATAACTCTGACTGCTTGCTCTCTCTCTCTTTTCTTAAGGTAGGCATTCGCAACCTTCTCTAAAAACGTTACTTTCCGCTGATCACCGAGGAAAACTTTATTAATCGTGCTCAAAGCGTTTGTTAGATCATCAGCGTGATAATAAGATTCAGCCACCTTTACTAAAAAGGTGTTTTTAATCTCATTATTCATATAGATTTTTTGGATAACTCTGACTGCTTGTTTCCTCTCTCCTTTCTTAAGGTAGGCATTCGCAACTTCCTCTAAAAGCGCTTCTTTTGTCCAATCATTCATGAAAATACGATCAATTGCTTTACAAGCTTCATCCAAACAATGAGCTTTCAAATAGCCTTCTGCTAGTTGAATATAATCTTTTTCCTTATATAGAGAGAATCCTATTTCGGAGCGAAACTCATCTAGACCACTCTCTGATGGATCTGAGATTTTAGATCGAGTGCCTCGCTCCACATGAATGCCCTTTTGAGAAAAGAGGCGGCGAGCTGAGAGTACTGCGACTGCTACAATCGAAATCAAGGTAAGACGCCCACCAGGGCCGAGGTAATCTGTAGCAACTTTAATCGCATGGGGTAGAGGTGCACTGGGTACAAACTGAGCGATTCCAGCTACTACCGCTGCTGTCACACCAACGTTTGCCAAGATAAAAGCAGCAACCCAAAGAAGGGGATGCCCCTTCTCAACCGGCGGTTTCGTAAGATTTGAGCGCGTAGTTGCGGTTGTTGTTGCAACAGTTGTCATTTTTCACCTCTTTATAAAGAAGCATTATAGCACAGTTTATGCACCTTGTCAAAAAAACAAACCGATGCAGGGCTGCGTTGAAATAGCAAGATGTCCTGATGGAGCCTCCCTTCAAGAGCGACTTGATGCATAGAGTATTCACATACAGCGTCGCTTAACCCTTCTTCTCAGACAAGAGCGTATCAAAATAGAAGGGAAGCCTCGTGCAACAAGATATAAATATTTTAATATCAACTGTTTGCGCAAATAAAAGACAGAAGGGGCGCTCTTCCTTTCAAAGATAAAATTTAAAAACGGAGGAGGTGGGATTCGAACCCACGGTACGGGGTTAGCGCACACACGCTTTCCAAGCGTGCTCCTTCGGCCGCTCGGACACTCCTCCGGAAAGATTGGACATTCTAGGGAATCTAGACGTATCAGACAAGAAAAACCTCGAGAATAATCGCAATCAAGGCTATCATCTACCTGCTATGTTGCGACTCATTCTCCCTATTCTTTTACTCTTTTCTTCATTTCACTTAGGCGCCGAAAGTGAGATCCTCGTCAGCATAGCCCCACAAAAATACCTTGTAGAACGTATCGGGGGAAGTGAGGTCACCGTTCAAGTTTTAGTCCCACTAGGCGCGAGTTCTCACACGTATGAGCCTACCCCCAAACAGATGATTGCAGCCGCAAAAGGTAAGATTTGGTTCAGGATTGGAGAGCCTTTTGAAGAGCGCCTTCTCCCCGTTTGCAGCAGAGTTCAGATTGTCGATCAAAGAGAGGGACTCGATCTCATACGGGGCGGCTGCAAATGCCATGGAATCGGATATGACCCACATATTTGGCTCTCCCCTCGACTTCTCAAGACGCAAGCCGATCAGATCGCTCAGACGCTCATCGCCTACGACCCTTTGAATAGATCACTCTACCAAAAAAACTTGATAGAGCTTCAAGCTGATCTCGATTCATTGGATACTTATTTGAGTCATCTCTTTCAAGAGCATCTCCCTACTGTGGTCGTCTCCCACCCTGCTTATGGTTACCTCTGCCGCGATTATGGGATCCAACAAATTGCAATTGAAATGGAGGGAAAAGAGCCAACCCCTCGCTACCTCGCCTCTTTAATGACTCAAGTTCGCGCCTTAAACACAGAACGAATATTTGTCCAAAAACAGCACTCAAGCCAAGGTGGGACACGGATTGCACGAGAAATTGGAGCTGAATGCATCTTTCTTGACCCTTACAAAGAGGATGTCATCGCGAATTTAAAATCGATTGCAGAGGCTTTTGCCTTCCGATGAAAGTAATAGAAGTCGATTCCATCTCTTTTGCCTATGATGGGAAACAGGTCCTTCAAGATGTCTCTTTCCAAGTTTCTGAGGGAGAGTTTGTGGCCCTATTTGGTCCCAATGGGGGAGGAAAAACGACCCTTTTCCACTTGCTTATGGGCTTTTTAAAGCCCCAAAGAGGAGAGATCCGCCTTTTTAACCAAAAGCCCAAAGAGGCAAGAAAAGAGTTAGCTTGGGTGCCACAAAATTTTCACTTCGACCCCTATTTCCCGCTATCAGTTGAAGAGGTAGTCCTAGGAGGGAGGATGGCCCCAGGCAAGTGGAGGTTCAGCGCTGAGGACCGAGCAGCTGCCATGGAAGCGCTCGAGCAAGTTTCTATGGAATCGACATCAAAAGCTCCCTTCGCTGAGCTATCTGGGGGCCAGAAACAGCGCATTTTGATCGCACGCGCCTTAGCAAGCTCGCCCAAACTTCTTCTACTCGATGAACCGACAGCGAATGTCGATCACGCGATTGAGAAGACGATCTATGAGCTCTTAAGCAGACTTAAAAACCAGATGACAATTCTTATGGTAACCCACAATCTCAATCGAGCTGTTGAGGCCGTAGATAGACTCTTATGCGTCCAAACCTCGGTCAGTGAAATGGCGCAAGAGAAGGTATGTGAGCATTTTGCACTAGGGCTCTACCACTCAACTGAGGAGAAGACGTGAATTTTTGGACCGCACTTCTCGAAACCCCTCTGCTTCAATTAGCCCTTTTAGGTGCACTTGGAGCCTCTTTTGCCAGCGGGATCATCGGGTCTTATGTGGTCGTGAAACGGATCGTCTCAATCAGTGGCAGCATTGCCCACTCTGTCTTGAGTGGTCTTGGCTGCGCACTTTGGCTGCAAAGAGTGCACGGTATCACCTGGCTGACACCCCTTGTAGGAGCGCTTGTATCTGGGA
This sequence comes from Chlamydiota bacterium, assembly GCA_021772465.1. Lineage (GTDB taxonomy): Bacteria > Chlamydiota > Chlamydiia > Chlamydiales > JAAKFR01 > JAJFLX01. The sequence continues at coordinate 19,758 of JAJFLX010000005.1, read as the reverse complement.
TGATTGCAGCGCTTATCATTGGTTGGGTGCACCTCCACTACAAAGAGCGAGAAGATGCGATCATCGCCATGATCTGGTCTGTGGGGATGGCAATCGGGGTCATTTTTGTCTCTCAAATCCCCGGCTTTAGCGTGGAGTTGATGAATTTTCTTTTAGGGAATGTGCTCTGGGTGAGCCCAGAAGATCTCTGGATTTTGGCAGGGGTTGATCTGATCATTTTACTCCTCACACTTCGCTACCATAAGCGATTTTTAGCGATCTGTTTTGACGAGAAGCAAGCCGAGCTGCAAGGGCTCAATGTCCACTCGCTTTACATGCTTTTACTTATTTTGATTGCCCTTTCTGTGATCTTGCTGATTCACATCGTCGGCATTATCTTAGTGTTGAGCATGCTCGCTCTACCCGCTTCGATTGCAGGAAATTTTACTCACCGCCTCTCTATGATGATGGTAATAGCTGTCCTTCTTAATGTCGCTTTTTCTGTGGGAGGACTTGCGATCGCTTTCAAGCTCGACTGGCCTGCAGGACCTACCATCGCGCTCTTTTCTGGGGTGATCTACTTGCTCAGCTTGCGCTTTAAAAAATCGATCACAGCCTCAACGCCCTGACCTTCGAGCGCAGAGATTTCAAAAACCTCGACTTCAGGAAAAACCTCTCGAAACCCCTCTCCAACAAACCCGACATCGACTTTGTTGAGAGCAACAGCTGTAGGCTTTTTGAGAAGCATCGGGTTGTGAAGCTCGAGCTCCTGGCGAAGGGTGCGAAAATCTTCAAAGGGATCTCTTTGCTCAAAGCCAGAAGCATCGACTAAGTAGAGTAAAACTTCTGTCCTCTCAATGTGGCGTAAAAATTCATGCCCAAGGCCTCGATTTTGATGAGCGCCAGCAATGATCCCAGGAATATCTGCCAGGAGAATTCTCTCACCTGATCTATCGATAATATAACCTAAATTAGGCCTTAGCGTCGTGAAGGGATAGGGAGCGACTTTGACAGGAATGTTGCAAACTCGACGCATAAAAGTCGATTTTCCCGCATTAGGGAAACCGACAAGCCCGACATCGGCGATCAATTTTAGTTCGAGCTCTACTTTTATCCACTGACCTGGTTTCCCATCCGTCGCACAATTTGGGGCGCGATTTGTGGGAGATTTAAAATGTGTATTGCCTTTTCCGCCACGCCCCCCCTTGCAGAGAACAACCCGCTCTTTATTTTGCGTGAAATCGTAGAGAACCTCATCCGATTCGGGAATACGAACAAGTGTACCTGGGGGAACTTTGAGAGTGAGATTCTTTCCGCTGCGACCACGGCGATTATTTGAGCCCCCTTGCTGCCCATTTTCTGCCTTAACAATACGCTTGTTACGGTAAGCTTCCAGGGAGGGAACTTGATCATCCACTTCTATTACAACAGAGCCGCCTAAACCGCCATCGCCCCCATAAGGTCCGCCCTTTGGGAGATACTTTTCTCGACGCCAAGCGACAACGCCATTGCCCCCTTTGCCCGCATAGAGTTCTAGGGTGACTCGATCTGTAAACATAAAAGCTTAGAGGGGCTGTACTGAAACAAGAGTACTCTTCGCCTTGCGGAAATTAACGATTCCATCGACTAAAGAGAAGAGGGTATCATCAGTGCCACGACCCACATTCTTGTCAGGGTGCCACTTTGTACCTCTTTGACGGATGAGAATGCTGCCAGCAGTCACACGTTGACCATGACTGACTTTCACACCTAAACGCTTTGAGTGAGAGTCTCTTCCATTTCGTGTGGACCCTTGACCTTTCTTATGCGCCATGTGCTACCTCTTTGATTTTTACACGGATATAATCTTGGCGGTGACCGACCTTCCGATGGTAACTCTTACGTTTTTTGTACTTGTAAGCAATCACTTTAGGACCTCGAACTGGGCTCACCACATCGGCGCGAACGACTGCTCCTTCGACACGTGGGGCGCCCACTTTCACATCAGCGCCGTCGCGCACAAAGAGAACATCTTTAAACTCGACTAAGCCCTCTTCGACTCCATCGAGGAGTTCGACATCAATCTCGTCCCCCTCTTTGACACGGTACTGCTTGCTTCCAGTTTCAAAAATAGCGTATTTGTCCATCAGAATATCCTTTTTAGCGAGCTTACTATACGCCAACGAGAGCTTGAGGTCAACAAGTTCTTTCTGCTAGGATCCCGAATATGCCCGCTATCTTTCTCCAAGAGCCCCTCCCTTTGGCTGAATGCGAATCGCTCGCTCAAGAATTTCCTCACTACGATTTGATCACTTCAGTGAGCGACTCTTCGGGCTGGAGTTCCGTTGAGGTGCTCTATGGTGGGCACTTGACAGAGGAGGAGCTACGAGGGGCTCCCCGGCTCCGTTGGATCCACTCTCCAACAGTTGATACTGAGGGACTCTGTATCCCTGAGATCAAAAAATTAGGCAACGTGATCGTTACTGTGAGTAAGGGGAAAAATGTCTTTCAGATTGCAGAGTTTGTGATGGGAGCGATACTTGCGTTTGCTAAGCAATTTTTTCTTTGGCCCCACGTTTCGCGCGATCCGAGTGAGTTTATGGATTGGCCCTTACGCGATACCCTATGGACGATGCATGGCAAAATCTTACTTCAGATTGGTCTTGGAGAGGTCGGCACTTCGGTGGTAAAGCTTGCAGGTGAGATGGGCATGAAAACCTGGGGGGTTAGGCGCCACCGCTCTTTTCACCCTTACTGCAGCAAGACCTATCCCCAATCCAACCTCCACTCGCTGCTCTCTACAGCTGACGTTGTAGTCGCTGCACTTCCAAAGCCTGGGACCCCGGAAATCCTTTTGGGAGAGCCTGAGTTTGAATTGATGAAACCCGATTCGATCTTTATCTTGGTAGGTTCTGGGGACTCGACTGATCTAAATGCGCTTGCTAAAGTCGCGGCAACTGGCAAGTTCCGCGGGGTCTTGATCGACGCTTTCACTCATCCCCCGAAAAAAAAATCACCCCTCTGGGAGATCCCGGGGGTGATTCTCACGCCATCTATTGCCAGGCTACCTGAATCCGAAGAGCATACAGCGTTTCGCCTCTTCAGGCGAAACCTACGCTTTTTTGTTCCAGGGAACGTCGGCGAGATGCGCAATCAACTTTTTGAGTCTAACTAACTCTAACTTTAAGCCATTCAGTCTGGCAAACTAGCGCGTGCATCAGCTCATACACCACTAGCTGCCTTTTGACTCTCGTAGAACCCTTTGGCTACGACTGCTCCAGTCCCTAGTGCGCCTAAAATGACAAAGGATACGCCAAGTCCCGTTCCCATGCGCAGCATGTTAGCAGAGGGCATCGCACCTGCAGCGCCCATGGTGGCAAAAAGACCAGGAATTGAGAGAAAGAGTGCTGTTGCAACAAGGGCTGCGAGCTGAGCTTTAGGATTCTTACTAATGCGCTTATGTTTTGCAAGAGCCCCGCCAAGTGTGAGTCCTACTGCTCCATAGAGACAGACTTGAGCGGATAAAGCGTTTTGGGACGAAATCAGCGGGGTATGGAGGGCGAGTACACCAATTGCCATAATCGCGATCGACGATACAAAATAGGCACCAATAGCAACTGAAGCCGCTTTCCCCTCGCTCCCTCTGATATATCCATGTGCTCTGTTTCCTTTGCGCATACCTTGTGCGTAGACGCCCGTTCCAACTAATCCACCGATGGCCACTCCTGTTGCCCCGATGGCTGTCCCCATCCGGAGCATGCCGTTTGCCGGGATGTACCCTGAAGCACCGATTGAGGCAAATACGCTTGGAATTGAGAGTGCAAACACGGTACACATAATGGCGGCCATCTTGGCCCCTCTTTTGCCACGAAGGCTGGGGCGTGTGGCAATTGCAAGACCTGAGAGTAGCCCTACTGTGCCGTAAGCTCCGAGCTGAAACCAGAGCGCCGTCGACTGGGATATCACTCTTGCATCGGAGGTGGCGAGCACTCCAATCACCATTACAGCGATAGCCGAGGCGGTCGCCGCGACAACCCAAACGGTGGCAGTAACGCGAGGTATATATTCAATTTTTTTATTGTTTCTTTGAGAGACTGCAGCAGAAGCACCTCCGCCGCCGCCTCCGCCTCCCCAACGCACACTTTCCTTATCCGTAGATGGCGCAGAAGAATTCTCACGACTAACTTCACTAGACATAAACCACTCCCAATTAACACATTAAAACTAAACCTGGTTCAATGCTAGCATCGGGGCTCATTTAAAGAAAAGATCAATCTTACCTTGTGATTCAAAAGCTGCTTGCGGGAAAGAGGAGGGATCCACTATGCTCTCGTTTTTTCGTGGCCAGATAGCTCAGTCGGTAGAGCAGAGGACTGAAAATCCTTGTGTCGCCAGTTCGATTCTGGCTCTGGCCAAATTTCAGCTTAAAAAAAGTTTTTTTAATACTTTTCATCGGCCGTTGACCTTAGTTGACGATCTCTTTCTCGCCAAAATCTGTTTTTTCTCATATCATGGGCAAAAACCAGATCGACTCTGGCTGAGCATCACAGTGTAGGAAAATGAGACCATATCCCCTGGTAGTCATCGGAGCGGGCGCAGGAGGGCTTGTTGTAGCCAACGGCTTTGCGCGCGCTGGAAAAAAAGTGCTGCTTATTGAAAAAGGACACTGGGGTGGAGATTGCACCAATTTCGGTTGTATCCCCAGCAAAACCCTAATTGGCGCTGCAAAAAGAAAAGAGACGGGTTCTACCGCCCTCCAAAAAGTTCGAGAGACTATTGAGCAAGTACGCTCTCATGAAGAGCCCCCAGCTCTGCAAAAAAATGGTATTGAGGTCCTCGCTGCCACAGCCTCTTTCATTGATCCTCATACCTTGCAAGCAGTAGAACCCAATGGTGCAACCCACACACTCCGAGCTAATAAAATTGTTCTAGCCACAGGATCAGCTCCTCTTATCCCCTCTATCTTGGGACTTAAAGAGACACCCTTTTTGACAAATGAGACAGTTTTTAATCTAAAAGAACCCCCTCAAAGCATGATTGTTTTAGGGGCTGGACCGATTGGATCTGAGCTAGCTCAAGCCTTCCAAAGGCTTGGAACTAAAGTGACAGTTGTCCACCGTCATTCACACATTTTGGGAAGAGAGCCTGAGAAGGCGAGCGCCCTTCTTATCAAAAAAATGCAAAGAGAGGGCGTTACCTTTTGCATGAATGAGGAATTATCAGAAGTCCATTATCAACAGGGCCTCTTCCACTGCAAACTGAAAGGGGAAAAAAAAGAAATCTGCGCTGAGCAGCTTCTCATCGCAAGCGGGCGCAAGCCCAACCTCCGCACTTTAGAGCTCGATAGAGCAAAGATCAACTGGACAGAAGGGGGCATTGTAGTCGATTCCTATGGAAGAACCTCGCAAAAACACATCTTTGCCCTAGGAGACGCGGTAGGCCCCCCTTTTTTCACCCACCTCGCTGAAAACCGTGCCCGAACAGTCTTAACAACCCTTCTTCTATCCCCTTTTTGGAAGAAAAAAATCGATTCTGGGCAACCAATCCCACGCGTTACCTATACAGACCCTGAAATCGCCTCCATCGGCCTTTCACAAGAAGAGGCTATCAAAAAATATGGCAGTAAAAGAGTGGCAACCTACTTCGTCCCCCTCTCAGAGGTAGATCGAGCCATCACGCAAGGAGAGAGAGAGGGGTTCATAAAAATTATCACACGCAAATGGAGCAGCCGTATTCTAGGAGCGACACTTGCTTGTTCCTGTGCAGGAGAGCTCTTAATGGAGATCTCTTTGGCCATTCACTTTAAAATCCCTTTGCGAAAATTGTCGCAGTTAATCCACCCCTACCCGACCTACAGCTTAGCCATGCGACGTGCTGCTGATCTTTGGCTGACGCAAACCCTTTTACCGGCCTTCAAAAAACGATGAAAAAACTGCTCAAATGGTTCCCTCTCGTTCTTCTTCTCATTTTAATGGCTCTTGCCTACTTCTTCGATCTCCCCAACTACCTCTCTTTTGAGACATTGAAAGCGCATCGTCAAAAGATCACGCAATTTGTAGAAGCTCATTGGCTGATCACCCCTTTTCTTTTCATCGCAATCTACATTGTAGTCACAGCTCTTTCACTCCCTGTCGGCATATTTCTCTCTTTGCTCGGAGGTTTTCTATTTAAACAACCTTTCAGCACTCTCTATGTGGTCATTGGAGCGACCCTTGGAGCGTGTCTTATTTTTCTCATCGCAAAGACATCCGTTGGAAATTTTCTCCGTGAAAAAGCGGGTAAACGACTCAAAAAAATGGAAAAAGAATTCCAGGAAAATGGCGTCAGCTACCTTCTCTTTTTACGCTTTGTTCCCCTTTTTCCCTTCTGGCTTGTAAATATTGCGCCTGCCTTTTTTGGGATCTCATTGATCACTTTTGCTTGGACCACTTTCGTGGGAATTACGCCCGGCGCTTTCGTTTTTACTCAAGCAGGCACAGGACTTGGAGCTATTTTAGATGTAGGCAAAGAGTTCTCGCTTGAAGCCGTTTTCAATTGGCAAATAAGAATAGCTCTCTTAGCACTCGGCATTTTTGCTCTCATCCCAGTCATCGTAAAAAAAATCAAAAAGAAGCATGATAGATAGCCGCCTTCGATCTCTCTACCAAAAAGCTCTTGTAGACCCTATTTTATCCTCTCCAATCGTCTCCAAGTTCACCCCGACAACCGTCACTTTTTTAGGGCTTCTATTCGGAATACTCACAGCCCCGCTTCTCGCTTTGGGTCTAAATTCTATCGCCATTCTCTCTCTTCTCATCTCAGGATTCCTCGACACACTCGACGGCTCACTTGCAAGAGCGCAAAAAAGTAGCTCCCCAACTGGAGCTGCATTTGATATTACAGCAGATCGAGTGGTTGAATTTTCAGTGCTCTTTGGACTTCTTCTTGTCGACACACAAACTCGCACAATTCCCTGTTTTTTTATGCTTGGAAGCGCTTTGCTTTGCACCACAACCTTCCTCGTCGTAGGAATCTTTTCCAATAACTACTCTGAAAAAAGCTTTCACTACAGCCCAGGACTAATCGAGCGCAGTGAAGCTTTTATTTTCTGGGCTGCGATGATGGTTTTCCCTCCAGCTTTCTTTTTCCTAGCGCTCACGTTTTCCTTCCTCGTTTGTCTCACTGCAGGCATCAGGCTGTTTCAGTTTTCAAAGAGGTGGCAAGAGAGCCTATAATTCCAGCAAGAAAAGTGAGGGGGATGCCATACACCGCCCAGTACCAGGTGTACCCACGCTCTTCACCAAAAATCCAATAGGCGCTCACCCCGCACAAAAAACCCATAACAACGCTGATATAGACCCCCTGCCAGGTGGCTCTTTTCCAATAAAATCCTGCAAGCAGACCAAACGAGAGCGCGGCGACGGGGATATTTGCCAAAATAAGCTTATCTAGAACTCGATCCACCAATGTATTGGCAAGAATGAGAGAAGCTAAAGCAAACCCCAAAGTGATAAAAATTCCCCTCAAGCACCCCTCACTTTTTTGCTTTCTCAAAAAATCGCCCACCCACATTGAAGTCATTGCATTCCAGACACCCGAGAGAGTCGTTGCAGAAATTGCAAATAAGAAAGCATAAGCTCCCCCTTTCACTCCTTTTGGCAGCAGATAGTGAATGATATAGGGAAGTGCTTGCTCGAAATCTAAGCACTCATACCCTTTTATCCGAAGTAGAGCTGTTGAAAAAACAGCGGCCCCATAGAGAAAAAATACCAAAACTGCAGCCGCTAGAACGGCCCAAAATGCAACTCTTGGGGTTTTCGCTGAAAAAATTTTCTGCCCATACCAGGGAGCGAGGATATAGGTAAACATCGTCAAAAGAGTCAAAGAGAGAAGAAAACGAAGGGGAAGAGCCTCTTGGATTTGAGAGACCTCTATTGAACTGGAAGAGAGCACAGGCGCGCTCCACATGATCCAGCCAATGAAAGGAAAAAAGAGCAACACAAAAACAAAACTCAGCATATCTATTCGAACTATAGATACGAGCCCTCCTCTCAGACTCATCATACCCATCAAAATCACCAACAAACTACTGAGTAGCCATGGGTTGACACCAGGAAGTAACGGAGAGAAAAGGAGGGTGATCGACTTGATATAGGCCGCACTAAACCCGACCATTGCAAGGAGAAGAGAGCTACTAGCGATCAATCCAAGCTTTTTTCCGAATCGCTCTTCAAAAACCCCTGCAACGGAAACCCCATCAAAATTTTTCCATTTTTTAGCAACGGTGAGTGCATAGAAAAGCAACCCGATGAGAAAAATGCCAGGGAGAAGAAGAGCCCGAAAACCTACCAGATAGCCTAAAGATGAGAAGGAGATTAAAGTAGCGCTGTTGAATTCAGTCATTACAAGTGTGGCGGTCAAGGGGCCCCACGCTATCTTTCTCTCTGCAAAGAGATAGGCGGATTCGGTTTTCACTCCTTTAGCTCGATAAATACCGCAAAAGAGAAGCCCCGCCAGGAAAATGCTAAAAACGAGAAAATCGACCATAAGCTGTGTGGTTGTAAGAAAAAATGAATGCGCGAGACTGTCTCATGCAATTGCTCGTCGATTGGGGCCCCCACCACGCCCTACCCCGAGAACCACACAAAAGGTTACAAAAACTGTAACTTTTTGTGTAGTCACTCCAGCCTCTTGGCTGAAGTCCTTTTTATTTAAAGGTTTTTGAGCTCAAACTATTTTTTAATCCCTGAATTACGATCAATGCATTGGTTGGAATGAGATTCTGGCATTCTACTTGCAATACTTATAAAAAAATATAAGTGAGACTGTCCCATGAAATCTCTTTTAGCAATACTTTTCCTGACCTGCCTCGTCTTCGAATCATTTCCCATCCGAGCCGATGAAGCAATTCTTCCAATCGATGGGCCTCAACCTCAATGCCTCTACTCTCACCCCCGCGTGATCTATGATGTCACTGCAAATCCTCTTTGCGCTCCAGAAGATTGCTCGCAAGTAGAGCAAGAGGCTGTCTATGAAATTGACGAACCCCAGCCGCAATATCTCTACTCAAACCCAAGATACCTCTACGAGTGCATCCCCAACCCCCTCTCCTACATAGAGGAAAACAAGAGCTGCGAGCAGGTAAGAGAGGTTTGTGACCACTCCACTCCTCATTGTACTACCCTTCCGATCCCTTCAAGAATTGAAGTTTACGCCGACGCTCTTTACTGGCACCCTCTCTTCGATGGTGTCGAATATGCGACAGTGATCGGTTCTCCCAGTGTGGCTGTAGAAGCAATGCCTCACTTTACTTGGGGGTATAAGATAGGAGCTCGTCTCTATACAAATTGCGACACATATTACCTCGAGAGTGACTACTACAACTACAGTCAAAAAGGATCTTCTAGTGTTTCTGCCCCAGGGGCGATCAGTCCTCTTTTTAATATCCCCCTAGCTCCTTTAGCAGACGCCGCATCAGGTGAAGTAAGGAGCAAGTATGAGGCAGTAAATATCTTAGCTGGATACAAGTGGTTCGCTTCAAACTGCTTTGAGAGCTCTCTCTACGCAGGAGGACGCTACGTCTTCATCAAAGAACTCGAATTTTTTGCCTATGACGATGGGGGGGTGATCACACCCGCGACCCAACGCTACACCCTCAGTGGCTGGGGAGGTCAAATGGGAGCAAATTTTACCCTCTCCCCATTCGGTCATTGTTTTTGCCTTAAAAACGTGAGTTTTCTAGGCCAAATGGCAATGACCGGTATTCTCGCAGATGCCAAGCTCACGGTTAATTCCGCTCCAAGCGTCTTTGCCCCTGAAGGAAAACTCGTTTTCCCCCCCGGCGAAGAGTTCATCCTCGGTTTTGATCTTAAACTAGAGGCTCTCTATTGCTTCTGCATTAAAACCATTGACCTCTGCATTCGAGCAGGGTATGAGCTCCACTCTTATCAAAACGCAAGACAAAGACTTACATCCTCTAACCAGCTGGGTAATGAGCCTAAAACGATCTCAGATCTCGGTTATGGGGGAGCTACCTTTGGTTTAACAATTAGTTATTGACACATATATTTTATTTATTAAATAATTGAATCTTTAAATCAAAAGTTTAGAGTCAATGGCTGCATTTCCATTAAACTCTCCAAAAGAGATCTTCCCCAATAAAACTCCTCTCCCCCAAGAGACCTTTTGGCATACGCTTGCTGCACAAAAAACCTCAAAAAAATTTTGGACCCGCCCCAAAAAATCTCGCTACTTTAAATGCCCGAGTAGAAAAACCGGCACAAAAATCGCTCGACTCAAACCAGTTTGATGTCAAAGCAGATCGAGGATGGACTCCTCTGCATGTAGCCGTTCTCTGCTCTAACCTGGAGGCTACAGCCTAGTAGAGACAGGAGATAGGATCGGCCGCTTTTTGATGGACGGCTTTGCCCGCTCTCTCCAGGAGCACTTTTTGAATCTTCGCACCTATTTTGTAGGGGGAAACCCTTTTGGTGAAGGCCAAACAGACTACTCAGAAATGAGCCTCATGATGAGAGAGAAGGGCGCAGGTCCACACTGTCTTACCCCTGAACTAGACTAGTGCTCGTTCGATAGAAGGATCATATCTTTGACGATATTGACAGACTCCTCTATCTGCAAATCATTCTCTCCAAAATCCCCCTGCCTCTTATCTGAAGCCATCGCTTCTAAAAATTGCTGGTAATTCTGATTCTGAGCAATCCGTCTCTCACTATTGATTGCAAGCTGCGGGATGAGTGGTTGCCAGCTCTCGACAACTGGCTGCAACGTTGGCACATAGTACTTTTTAAACCAGCGACGTGCAAAAGGGTCAATATCTTGAAGATTGTCATGATAGGCTGCTTCTACAGAATCAGCGGGCAAGGGATAATCGAGATAGGCCTCACCGAGCTCTTCAAAATGATAGATTGAAGGGACGAGAATATCCGACTTCACACCGCTGATTTGTGTCGACTTCCCCGAGACAGTGTAGTAACGGCCAACGGTCACTTTGAAGAAAGAGTCGGTCTTGTCTTGCGTCACGGTCTGGTGTTGAATGGTCCCCTTCCCATAAGTGCGCTCATCGCCCACAACTACAGCTACTCCATAATCTTGAAGCGTTTGAGCAACGATCTCAGTGGCTGAAGCTGAACCTCTTGAAACGAGAACAACAAGAGGACCCTCATAGTAGCGCTCACCATCGAGGTTCCGATAGTATTTGATCGATCCATCGGAGTAGCGTGAAATCACGACAACACCACTCGAAATAAAGAGCCCACTCACTTTCACCGCTTGGGTCAAAAACCCTCCGCTATTTTCCCGCATATCGAGAACAAGACCACGAAGCGACCCCCTCGCTCGAAGCGAATCTATCGCCTCTTTGAGGTCATTTTCACTGCTCACTCCATCTTTTCCCTCGTAGAATGAATGAAGTGTGATAGTGCCGATGATCCCCTCTCCAAAAGGCTCGGAGCGTACATCTACTCTTTTGTCTCCCAAGGTAATAGCACGCCTCACAAGCTCCACCTGAAGGAACTGGTTGTTGCGCAAAATCCCAAGTTGCGTCGCACTCCCCTCACTGCCTCGCATGATCTCTAAAACAGTCTTAAAAGAGATATCTTGAATTGGCACGCCATCGACTTGCACGATAGTATCGCCCACCTCGATAAGACCACTCTCTTTCGCAGGGCCTCCCTCGATCACCTCTTGAACAGTAATGCCGTCAATTCCCTCGCGAAGAAGGACTCCAATCCCACACATGCCCCGCTCCAGCTGCACTTTCATAGCGTAAGCCTCTTCGGGACTATAATATGCAGTGTGTGCATCCAAACTCTGTGCGAGCGCTTTCAGCGTCCTCAAAACAACGAGATGCTCCTCATCCACCCCTGTGATCTCATACCCCCCCTCATCTATTCCAAGATAACTATTCTCCAAAAGGGTGAGTTGACGTTCACACAAGGTGACGAGCTGGCCCTCTCTTCCCTCATAGCTCGGGTAGGCAAGCATCTCCATCTGATAGGCAAGGTAGCGGACAAAACGGTCGTAGTGTCGGTCTCGAAGAGCGGCGTAGGTGTGGGGATAGCCCGGTTTTTTTTCTGAGATTCCCTCCACTGAAATTGCTGCAGCAACGAGAGCTTTCGGATCGCTCTCCCAGCTCTGCCTCCATCCACGCGCCCTATTGATGCCACGCTTAATCACTTCATTGAGAGTAAAATAGGTTGTAAATCGTTCCTGCTCATACTCTTTCAATGCAGCTTGAAGCAACTGCCCACTCGGTTGAGTGTAGGCGATGACCTCCTCTTGAAGCAAATAAGAGTGGGTAGGATCAAAGTGATTCAAATATATTTTTAAAGATCGCTCCAAAACCCGAGCTGAGATCTCATTTTGATCGACGTGGTAGGCAAAAAACTGATTCATTACCCCTGCGATATCCTCTGTCTTGAGCTTGCTCTCTTCTGCAAAGAGGGTTGAAATGAAAAGAAAACAAAGGAGCAGACGCAGTTTCATTGATTTTTCTCGCTATTTCGTTTATTTTGGAGTCGTTTGGATCTAGTTTGTTAATCGGAAGATCGAGAAAAAACTTTAGTAAATTAAAATATGCACGCTCACTTTTCGCTTGATAATTTCAAAGGACCCTTAGATCTTTTGCTCTATCTCATTCAAAAAGAAGAAGTCGATGTGTGCGAAGTGAGCGTCAATCAATTAACGACACAATGGCTCGGTGAGATGAAGCAGCCGCAGATCGAAGACGATTCTGAGACCTTGGGACTCCTCTCTCTTCTTCTTCTTTTGAAAAGTCAAAGACTTCTCCCCTCAGAGGAGGGCGAGCAAGAACCCCAGGAAGTAGATCCCCGGCTGCAGCTTTTTGAGATGTTAACTCAGTATTCTCAATTTCGCGAAGCCGCTACCTCGCTTGCAAAGCGCGAGGCAACACAGAAAAGTCGATTTGCACGTGCAGCCCCTCTTCCCGAGCAAAAAAAGAATTTTGGACTCAATCAAGTGAGCCTTGACGAGTTAAAAGAGACGCTGCTCGCTGTAATGTCTCGTGTCGATAAAAAGCCTCCATCTATTGAAGTGGAGAGCTGGCAAGTAGCCCCACTACTTGCAACGATTAGGAATTTACTGACTCAACACAGCTCTCTACCTTTTCATACACTCTTCACCCCTGAAAAGTGCCAAGAGGAACTGATTGTCACCTTTTTGGCGCTTCTCGAGCTCATGAAAATGCAAGAAGTGGTGGTTGTAAGAGAAAAAGATCACCTCTACATTGTGAAGGGCCATGGAAATTAATCTACTAGAAGAGCGAGTCGAGACGACCCAAGAGCGGAGCTACAAAACGCGCTTTGGAGAGATCAAACGGATTCTCGAAGCCCTACTGTTTTCAAGCAGCGAACCGCTCTCTCTTCAAAAACTTCGTGAGGTGATTGAGACGAGCTTTCCCCTCACACCACGCGAGCTTCGTACTGCCATTGAGGAACTCGGGCAAGAGTACACCCAAGAAGGACATGCCTTTCAAATTGCTGAGATTGGTGAAGGTTACCTTTTACAAACTGTCGATTCCATGGCCCTCTACGTTGAGCTTCTCCACCAAAACAAACGATCAGAGAGACTCAGTCAAGCGGCCACAGAAGTCTTAGCCATCGTAGCCTACCGCCAACCGATTACCAGACGAGAGATTGAACAGATCCGAGGGGTTGACTCTTCGGGCACTGTGATCTCCCTTGTGGAGCGGGAATTGGTCGCCCCTGTAGGAAGGAAGGAGGCTCCTGGCCGTCCGATCCAATATGGGGTTACCAAACGCTTCTTACAACACTTCGGCCTCAAAGACCTCCAGGAATTTACCGGCGCCGTCTCCACGTCCGCCTCGAACGGTAGTGCGCCAACGGCCCCTTAATGTAGCGAGACCTGACGCGAAACGCCTCATCTGCTACCTCGCGGGGACTACTGATTGAGAGCGACCCTTCGTGCTCACGAAACTCAGCAAGCGCCGCCGCAAGCAGCAAGGGGCTTGTAGTGCGGGCTAATCGAAACCAGAGATCGTAATCCATGCAGTAGCGAATGGCCCGATCAAAACCTCCCACCTCCTCGAAAAGTGAGCGGGTCACGTAGACCGCAGGGTGTGTCAAAAAATTGTATCGCTCCAACCGCTTTTTGGAATAAAACTCGAGGGGAGTCGTGCGCTTGATGAAGCCCTTGGAATCAATAATGGCCGCCCTCCCATAGAGCCATTGCGTTTGAGGATGCGTTTTAAAAGCGCGGGCTACCATCGATAAAATCTGAGAGTGAGGTAGCCGATCATCTGCGTGTAAAAAAAGAAGCACCTCGCCCGTTGCCAGCGCCGCCCCTTTGTTCATTGCATCTGCAATCCCTCCATCCTCTCCTCTGTGGAGATGGATAGATGGGCTATTTTGCAGCACCTCCAATGTCCCATCAGTGCTCCCCCCATCCCAAAAAAGATGCTCCACATCGCCATAGTCTTGCCCAGCTACGCTCGAAATGCATTGATCCACATACTTCTTAGCATTGCGTGTGATTGTAATCACAGAAAACTTCATGTGAGCATTCTTGCGAAAAATCACTCGACCAATCAAGATGTTTTTTATGATCTTCAATCTACTCCTACTTGGAATTGCCCATGTCGTAGGCATTGGTTCGCCCATTTGCGACTATGTAGGCTTCGTCGAAGAGAGCGTGGTGTCTGAGATGAACCTCGTAAAGGGAAAAACTCAAGTCATTGAAAAAAATTCATTTGAAAAAATCCTATCCGGCATAGCCAACCCTGAGCCCCTTTTAGAAGGAAGTGTTCTTAGCACCATTCGAGCGCTCGCTATTCGCGGCTGCTCCTGTTCACTCATCGGAGCCATCGGCACAGACACCCTAGGTGAAATGATTCCAGAGCAACTGAGTCGTGAAAACATCCACCCCCTTTTGACCAAAAGCCTTGGGGCCACCTCTCAAACCCTCCATCTCATTACCCCTGATGGTGTCTCAACTTGGGTAACCTGCAAAGAGACTTCGAGCCACCACGACCCTCTTATTCAAGAGGGAGATCTTATAGGGGCTGATCTCATCTACAGCTCCTGCTCTCTTCTCGAATATGAGACTTCACTTGAACAAGCCTTCTCGCTTGCAAAAGAGACAGAAATTACCCTCTGCTTAGACCTAGCCTCCCCCTCCCTAGCCTCTGTCTACCGCGAACGTATCTTTGCCCTTCTAAAGGACTATGTCGACATCGTCTTCGCCACCGAACAAGAAGCTAGAGCCCTCACTGGCCTTTCACCCGAAAAATCTGCATCGTTTCTAAAAAATTATTGTCGAATTGCAGTCGTAAAACTCGAGGCGGGAGGGTGTTTCGTAGATTCTTCAGATGGGAGCTTCTACACTCCAACTTCTCTCCCTCCCACCAGTAAAAAAGAGCCCTTTGCAAGCTCCTTTTTACACGGCTATCTTCAAGGATTTCCCCTCGAGCAGTGCGCAAGCCTTGGGATGAAGCCTCCTCTTCCGCCCTGCAGGTGAAATATCCGATTGCAATCAATCTGATTCGCCTCTATAGTGTAACATTCATCATTTGATTGAATGTATATTTGAGGCCAACAACCTATGCCAACCCTTAACCAGCTGATCCGAAAGGGTCGTGGAAAAAAAGATCGACGTAAGAAGTCTCCGGCTCTGCAAAAATGCCCTCATAGGAGAGGCGTTTGCTTGCAAGTCAAGACTAAAACACCGAAGAAGCCGAACTCAGCGCTCCGCAAAGTCGCTTGGGTCCGCCTCTCAAACGGACAAGAAATTATTGCCTACATCGGCGGAGAAGGACACAACCTTCAAGAGCACAGTATTGTTCTCGTCCGCGGAGGTCGAGTGAAAGACCTCCCTGGTGTTCGCTACCATATTGTTCGAGGCGCACTAGATTGCGCTGCGGTCAAAGATCGCAAACAGGGAAGATCGCTCTACGGAGCAAAAAGACCGAAGTAACGCTGTGAAAAGGCGTATCCTTTTCACAGTTCGACCCCTCTCTTTTTTTGCATAAAAAGCGAGCGGTCGCACTGTCTTTCGACAGGTGAAGTGAGGACTTCCCAGAAGTACATGAACTTTTTAAGAAAGGATGGACGATGTCAAGAAGACGACGTGCAGAAAAAAGAGAAGCTGAGCCCGATCCCATCTACGGATCAGTCGTGCTCGAAAAATTCATCAACCGCTTAATGCTCAGCGGAAAAAAAGCAAAAGCTCGCAAAATAGTGTATGGTGCAGTCGAAAGTCTTGCCCAAAAAATTGGGATCGAAAATCCCCTAGAGGCCTTTGAGCAAGCCCTTGAGAATACCAAACCCTCTCTTGAAGTGAAGTCTCGTCGAATTGGTGGAGCGACTTATCAAGTGCCTATTGAGATTGCTCCTGCTAGGCGAACTGCGTTAGCGATGCGATGGATCATCAACTTTTCTCGAGCTAAGGTAGGCAAATCAATGGAAGAGGGGCTCGTCCAGGAGCTCGTGGACTGCTTCAACAACCAAGGCGCTTCAATCAAGAAGAAGGATGACACGCATCGGATGGCTGAAGCGAATAAAGCGTTTGCGCACTACAAATGGTAATAGGGAGAAAAAAGCACAATGCCTAGGAAAAACGAAGACCGACTCGATCAGGTTCGCAATATTGGTATTATGGCGCATATTGACGCCGGTAAAACAACCACGACCGAGCGCATTCTCTACTATGCTGGACGCACCCATAAAATCGGAGAGGTTCACGAAGGGGCTGCTACGATGGACTGGATGGAGCAGGAGCAGGAGCGAGGCATCACGATCACTTCGGCGGCAACCACCGTTTACTGGCGCGACTCTAAAATCAACATCATCGACACACCAGGTCACGTCGATTTTACCGTAGAAGTCGAACGTTCTCTTCGTGTCCTTGACGGCTCGGTTGCTGTTTTCGATGCAGTTTCAGGTGTCGAGCCTCAGTCTGAGACTGTTTGGAGACAAGCGAACAAGTACCAAGTTCCCCGCATCGCTTTTGTCAATAAAATGGACAGGATGGGCGCTGATTTCTTCGCTGCAGTCAATTCGATGAAAGAGAAACTTCATGCGAATGCAATTCCAGTGCAGTGTCCGATTGGCTCGGAGAGTGAATTCACGGGCATGGTGGATCTTATTAAGATGAAAGCCATCCTTTTCCACAGCGACAACCTTGGCACCAGCTGGGATGAGACCGAAATTCCCGACGATCTCAAAGAGCAGTGTGAGAAGATGCGCATGGAGCTTTTAGAAGAGCTCGCGACTATCGACGAAGAGAATGAAGTCTTCATGTCAAAAGTTCTTGAAGATCCCAATTCCCTTACAGAAGAAGAGATCCATGCGACCATCCGAAGAGGGGTGGTTGAGAACAAATTCAACCCGGTTTTATGCGGAACAGCCTTCAAAAACAAAGGGGTTCAGCAGCTTCTAGATGCCATCGTCCACTGGATGCCCTCCCCTCTCGATCGAGGTGAGGTGAAAGGAGTCAATCTAAAAACAGACGAGCCCATGAGCATCGAGCCTAGCGATGAGGCTCCTTTAGCAGCTCTAGCATTTAAAATTGCGACAGACCCTTATGTGGGTCGTATCACTTTTGTGCGCATCTACGCTGGTACGATAAAGAAGGGGAGTACGCTCATCAATACGACCAAAGAGAAAAAGGAGCGTGTCTCTCGACTGCTTCAAATGCACGCCAATGATCGAACCGACTGTGATGAATTCTTTACAGGAGATATCGCTGCTTGCATCGGGCTCAAAAATACGACTACTGGAGACTCTCTTTGCGAAGAGGGCGGAGAGCTTATCCTTGAGAAGATGGAGTTTCCCGAGCCTGTAATCGACATGGCAATCGAGCCTAAATCAAAAGCTGATCGGGAAAAACTCGCCAACGCTTTAGGAGCTCTTGCGGAGGAGGACCCCACTTTCCGAGTCAGCTCCAATGAAGAGACTGGTCAAACCATCATTTCTGGGATGGGCGAGCTCCACCTCGACATCTTAAGAGACCGCATGATTCGTGAGTTCAATGTAGATGCGAGTGTGGGTAAACCCCAAGTCTCATACAAAGAGACCATCACTCAGCCAGGCAAAACCGACACGAAGTTTGTCAAGCAGTCAGGTGGACGAGGACAGTACGCGCACGTCTGTCTCGAGATTGAGCCCAATGAAGCGGGCAAAGGGAATGAGATTGTCAGCAAGGTTGTGGGGGGAGCTATCCCTAAAGAGTACATTCCAGCTGTAATCAAAGGGGTCGAAGAGGGGCTCTCTACTGGAGTCGTCGCTGGCTATACACTTGTAGACGTTAAGGTCGCTATTGTCTATGGATCTTACCACGATGTCGACTCGAATGAGATGGCCTTTAAGATCTGCGGATCTATGGCAATTAAAGAGGCTTGCAAAAAGTCCAAGGCTGTGATTCTTGAGCCCATTATGAAAGTCGTCGTTTTCACCCCTGAAGCTCACCTTGGAGATGTGATTGGAGACCTTAACAAAAGACGGGGTAAAATCCTAGGTCAAGAGCCTCAAGGGGCAGCGCTTAAAGTAGAAGCTGAAGTACCTCTTAGTGAGATGTTCGGTTACACAACTGCGCTTCGATCTATGAGCTCTGGTCGAGCGAGCTGGAGCATGGAGCCTGCCTTCTTCAGCAAGGTCCCTCAAAAAATTCAAGAATCCATTATCAAAGAGTAGAAAAGAAGCATGGCAAAAAAAGATAAGCAAAAAATCCGAATTCGTCTTAAGGGATTTGACCAGCGTCAGCTTGATCGATCTACTGCAGACATTGTCGAGACGGCTAAGAGAACAGGAGCGCGGGTCGTGGGTCCCATCCCTCTTCCTACCCGAAGAGAGATCTATACAGTCCTACGTTCTCCTCATGTCGACAAAAAATCGCGTGAGCAGTTTGAGATCCGGACGCATAAACGGATGATTGATATTCATGACCCTACAGGGCAAACGATTGACGCCCTCAAAACCCTCTCCCTTCCAGCAGGTGTCGATATCAAAATCAAAGCAGCCTAACCTCTTTCTCGCCTCGATAAAGGAGAGAATTCTCCTCAATCCCGGTAGTGAGAGTGAGACCTACCATCTAGTCCTTGATCTCAAAGGGTCGGGGATTGAGTATGAGGTAGGTGATAGCTTGGGCATCTATCCAAAAAATGATTTGGCGCGCGTTGAGTCTATACTTGAGACGCTTGGTTCTAGTGGGGAAGAGATTGTTCACGAAAAGTATAGCCTACGCTCTTTTCTTGCAGAAAAAGCCAATTTGAATCGACTTCCCAAAAAAATCATGGGCACGCACTCCGATATTTTATCGTGTCTTAAAAGCGCCCCTCTAGCTCCTCAAGAGCTTTGTGATCAACTCTCCCCTATGCTCCCCCGCTTTTACTCTATAGCCTCTTCAAGGCGCTCTGTAGGCGAGGAGGCGCACTTGACCATCGCGCTTGTCCCTTCTGGAACGTGCACGAGTTACCTGTGCAAAGTTGCCCCTTTAAACAGGCCGGTCCTCCCTATTTTTCTACAAAAATCCAAAGATTTTAAGCTTCCACCTCAATCCCAGGATAAACCTATTATCATGATCGGCCCAGGCACTGGGGTAGCCCCATTTAGAGCCTTTATGCAAGAGAGGCGGCACGCGGAGAACTGGCTTTTTTTTGGAGAGAAGCGGTCGGCTACTGACTTTTATTACAAAGACTTTTGGAAAGATCTCGAGGTGGGTGGAAAGCTGCGCCTTGACTGCGCTTTCTCTCGCGACCAAGCCGAAAAGGTCTACGTGCAACACAAGCTTTTACACCATGCAAAGGGGGTCTGGGAGTGGCTAGAGCGG
>JAJFLX010000004.1 GCA_021772465.1 Chlamydiota bacterium | reverse complement strand
ACTTACCTTATACCTTTACGCTCTACTCGTGATTGCCAACCACGATGAGGTAAGCTTTGAACTCCTCCGTTACTTTTTAGGAGGATACCGCCCCAGTAAAACTGCCCGCCTGGCACTGTTCATACCCCAGATTCATGGGGTTATGTTAGATTCCCAACTCGCCAAGACCGGTATTTCAACGGTGACTCCTGCCCCCCTGACGAAGGGCATTCGCAGTCTCCCGGTTATTCTACACATGACAAGTCAGAAGCCAATACCAGGTTACAGTAAAGGTTCACGGGGTCTTTCCGTCCTATTGCGGGTAAACAGCATCTTCACTGCTACTACAATTTCACCGAGTCTCTCGTTGAGACAGCGCCCAGATCGTTACACCATTCGTGCAGGTCGGAACTTACCCGACAAGGAATTTCGCTCGATCAATCTCAACTGTTTCCAGAAGAGTCGGACTCTACCTTAGTTTGCATTCGGTTCATTTTCTCCTTGATCGCTCGAATGGATTCGATACCATCAAGAGTCAAATGCTCACCCTTACTCATTTTCAAAAGAACACGCCTTAAATTTTGAAAATCGATACCCCTTTTTGTCTTAAGCTTGTGCTTTTCAAAAAAAGGTACAATTATTTCCAAAAGATGCTTTAAATTACGCACTCTATACGCTATTCGATCGCCTTGGCTCTCACGAACCACTCCACACCGAAAATGCGCTTTTAAAGCGTGTAATATCTGAACATCTTGCTTGCTTTGTACAACGGTAAATTCTGGTAGAATCTGGCAACCTAATGCCGATTCTTTATCCACGCTGATATCAACGTGAAAACATCCTTCACCATCTACAAAACCGACTATCCACTGCGATTCTAATAACATTGCAAACTCCAAACATGTGGTCTCTGAGGATTCTTCTATCACTAGAAGTCTTTCCTGCGGATCGTCCCCCTGTCTATCAGATTTTTACTACCTTAAAAAGATGAGTACTGAATAGTTTTTGAGGATATTCCCGCATATAGTTTGGTTTTACTAAGGCTAGCTATTAACCTTAGGACCGTTATAGTTACGGCCGCCATTCACCAGGGCTTAAGTTCAGTGCTTCGCTCCGAAGAGCTAACACCTCCCGTTGACCTTTTGGCATTGGGCAGGCGTCACACCATATACTTCCCCTAAAACGGGTTTGCATAGTGCTGTGTTTTTGGTAAACAGTCGCCTGGGCCATTTCTCTGCGGCCACCAAGTGCTCATACAGCAAGTGCAATCACACCCAGTGGCTCCCCTTCTCCCGAAGTTACGGGGATAATTTGCCGAGTTCCTTAACGAGAGTTATCTCGCGCGCCTTAGAATATTCATCTCACCCACCTGTGTCGGTTTTGGTACGGTCACCATCAACGATTAGAGATTATTTCTTGTGAGCATTGCGCTACGCCATCGGTTCCTCCGAAGATTCCCCTTGATCACAACCTGGCATTATGTTGGTAGATTTACTCGCCAACCAGCCTCATTGTGCTACGGACACTTCCAATCGTCCGCACGCTTAACGTACTCCGTCATCCCATCATCATAGTTTTAGGTGGTGCAGGAATATTTAACCTGCTTCCCATCGCCTACGCGTTTCCGCCTCGACTTAGGGGCCGACTAACCCAGGGAAGACGAGCTTTACCCTGGAAACCTTAGGTTTTCGGCGAGGAGGATTTTCACCTCCTTTATCGTTTACTCATGCCATGGATTATCACTAGTATACACTCCAGCGCTCCTTACGGTACACCTTCAACGCAGTATACTACGCTCTCCTACCGCGCCTATCTAATGATAGGCACCCGTGACTTCGGCTCTATGCTTAGCCCCGATAATTATCGGCGCAAAGTCTCTCGATTGGTGAGCTGTTACGCACTCTTTAAATGATTGCTGCCTCTAAGCCAACATCCCAACTGTTTTTGAAACTTCACTACCTTACTCACTTAGCATAGAATTAGGGGCCTTAGTCGACGATCTGGGCTGTTCCCCTCTCGACAATGAAGCTTATCCCCCACTGTCTATCTCCCGGATCAATCTATGGTATTCGGAGTTTGGTTTCCGTTGGTAGCCCGGTAGGGCCCCGCAAAAATCCAGTGCTCTACCCCCATAGACATCCATCCGAGGCTAACCCTAAAGTTATTTCGGAGAGAACAAGATATTTCCAAGTTTGATTGGCCTTTCACCCCTATCCACAGCTCATCCAAAGATTTTTCAACATCAACTGGTTCGGTCCTCCACTACATGTTACTGTAGCTTCAACCTGGCCATGGATAGATCACTTGGTTTCGTGTCTACGCCAGATGACTGAACGCCCTGTTAAGACTCGCTTTCGCTTCGGCTCCGGAACGTTATCCCTTAACCTTGCCATCTAACGTAACTCCCTGGCTCATCATGCAAAAGGCACGCCGTCAGCCATTCCCTCAAAGAGGGCATAGGCCTTCGACCGTTTATAGGCTACTGGTTTCAGATTCTATTTCACTCCCCTAACAGGGGTTCTTTTCACCTTTCCTTCACAGTACTGGTTCACTATCGGTCATTAACGAGTATTTAGCCTTGGAGAGTGGTCTCCCCAGATTCAGACCGGGTTTCACGTGTCCGGCCCTACTCAGGTGCCAATCTCGGTAAAGAAACTCTTTCGCCTACGGGACTATCACCCTGTATCGTCTAGTTTTCCAAAAATGTTCGGCTAAAATTTCTTCGTCCTTAATGACTGGTCCTACAACCCCGAAGCCAAAGACTTCGGTTTGGGCTCTTCCCATTTCGCTCGCCGCTACTCAGGGAATCTCGATTTGATTTCTTTTCCACTGCTTACTAAGATGTTTCAGTTCAGCAGGTATCGCTTCAATTGCCTATGTATTCAGCAAAAGATGGTGAGAGATTAATCCCACCGGGTTTCCCCATTCGGAAATCTCCGGATTAAAACTTTTTACCAGTTCCCCGGAGCTTATCGCAGGTAGTCACGTCCTTCATCGCCTGTTAATGCCAAGGCATCCACCAGTAGCCCTTACTAGCTTGACCACAAAAATGATCAAGCTGCAACTTGAGTTACATTCGCCATTGTATGTAAGATTCCTATTCTTCAAGCGCCACTTATAATAAGTGAAATTGCTTAATGAGGCAATAAACCGTCGGCTTATCGATCTCGTTTATTGCCTCTAATTGATTACTACACTGTCGAGTCTTGACAACGAAAAAGAAACAGAGTACAGCTGACTTGCTCAACCTGGATGGGTTGTAAAAACAACCCTTCCTGTCCTTAAAAGGAGGTGATCCAGCCCCACCTTCCGGTAGGGCTACCTTGTTACGACTTCATCCTAGTCATCAGCCTCACCTTAGGCGCCTCTCTCCTTGCGGTTAAGTCGGCGACTTCGGGCAAAACCAACTTCCATGATGTGACGGGCGGTGTGTACAAGGCCCGGGAACGTATTCACGGCGCTATGGCTGACGCGCCATTACTAGCAATTCCGACTTCATGT
>JAJFLX010000003.1 GCA_021772465.1 Chlamydiota bacterium | reverse complement strand
CATAATAAGCAATTAGCATACAATTTGCAAGTCAGGTTGTCGACTTACGTCAGTTCAAGGGGGATTTTTAGGGATTTGCCCTGATCTATAGATCTAGAGAGGCTCCATTAAGGGTACTAAGGTAGCAAATAACTCAGCTAGATCCCTCTATTTTTTTGCCTCGAAGAGCTCTTTAGCACTCACAAGCAAAGCAAGAATTTCACGCGATGTTTCATCCGGACGCCCCTCGACGCAGCTCCTAGCTGTTCGTCCCTTTTTGTTCACAGCGCCAGGATCTGCTCCTCCCTCTACGAGAGCTCTGACAACCTCTGCATGTCCCTGTCGAGCTGCTATGATAAGAGCGGTCTCACCAAACGTATCCACAGCATTGAGATCTGCCTTTGCATCCAAAAGGATCTTGACAACCTCTGCATGTCCCTGTCGAGCTGCTATGATAAGAGCGGTATCGCCATTCTGACACACAGCATTGGGATCTGCCTTTGCATCCAAAAGTGTTTTGACAACCTCTGCATGTCCCCCCAGAGCTGCCTCCATAAGAGCGGTATCGCCATCCTGACACACAGCATTGGGATCTGCCTTTGCATCCAAAAGTGTTTTGACGGTCTCTGCATGTCCCCTCAGAGCTGCCCCCATAAGAGCGGTCTTACCAAACGTATCCACAGCATTGGGATCCGCTCCTCTCTCTACGAGAGTTTTGACGGTCTCTGCATGTCCCCCTCGAGCTGCCTTTATAAGAACGGGAGTGCCATCCTGACACACAGCATTGGGGTCTGCCCATGCATCCATAAGAATCTTGATACCCAAGGCGGCGCTTAGCAACGCTCCTCCTCCCAGAGTTCCAAAGCAGATCACCTTCCCATACTTCTCCAGATTTGATAGAAAATTGGGGCTTTTGGGAAAAACGCGGTAAACTGCAAGTGTGAGCCACACTCCACCTATCATCAAAATAGTACTCAGTGCGACTTCTATCTTATTTCTGCGGAGGGTCTGCTCGAGCCTCTGCTTCCTTGAAACACGCAGATGATTTGGCTGAATAGAAGATGTATATGAACTCATGACTAACCATTTTATTTTTTATTATTATAATATATACTCTGCTTTATAATCAACGGGAAATAGCTGTATTGAAGCTCTGTGCTGGAAGAAAAATGATTTCACAGTAATTTGCCAAGAGCCCCCCTAAAAACCGTCTTTCAGATTAGACTGAGCCCCTCTCAAAGTGGACTCCTTGCTTTCTTCCCATGGTTTTTAGATTCAGTATGCCCAGTAGAACGCAATCGCTAGCAACATACTTTCTTTTCAGGGTTGTCTAGATCAGTGACAGAGTATCTTCTAGGTCTTTAAACAGCCCAACATCGTCTCAATCTCCTAACACCCTTCTGTATGTCTCTAGGGAATTAGCACTCTCCAGATTCGACAACACAATCGTCTGCTCTTTTGCTCCTTAGAAGCAAGGTGCTATGCCACTCAATTAGACTTAGTCAACATAAGCATTTGCTTCGCCTGTTTTACAATATGCTCGCAAGTGAAACCGAATTTTTTGAGAAGCGCTTCAATCGGGGCAGAGGCCCCAAAACTCTCCATGCCAATTGCCTTCCCCTCAAGCCCGACGTAGCGCTCCCATCCAAATGTCGAGGCCTGCTCAACAGAGATGCGAGCCTTCACATCAGGGGGAATCACCTCATCGCGATAAGCAGCATCTTGTTTCTCAAAGATCTCCCAAGAGGGCATGCTCACAACGCGGCACTTGATACCCTCTTGGCTCAGCTGCTCGTAGGCCTCCAAGCAAAGAGAGACTTCGCTTCCAGTAGCAAGAAGAAGAAGCTCAGGCTTTCCCGCGCAATCTGCTAGCGTGTAGGCGCCTCGGTGCACTCCCTTAGCAGAAGCATACTTCTCTCGATCTAAGGTGGGTACATTCTGCCTTGAGAGAATGAAAACTACAGGTTCATGCCGGAGCTCAGCGGTGTAGCGCCACGCCTCGAGCACTTCGTTAGCATCGCAAGGTCGAATGGTCGTAAGACCTGGAATGGCGCGTAGAGATGCTATCTGCTCAATCGGTTGATGAGTCGGTCCATCCTCTCCAAGGCCTATAGAGTCATGAGTAAAAATGTAGATGGTTGGAATTTCCATCAAGGCGCTCAGACGAATAGGAGGGCGGCAGTAGTCGCTGAAGATCAAAAAGCCCGATCCAAAAGGGCGAATCTTTGAAAGAGCAAGCCCATTGAGAATCGAACCCATCGCATGCTCGCGGATTCCAAAGTGGAAATTGCGGCCCGCGTAATTCTCGGGTTCAAAATCACCAGCTCCTTCAAAACCTAGGTGGGTTTTCGTCGAAGGAGCCAAATCTGCAGCCCCTCCAATGAGCCAGGGGTAGTTCTTTGCAAGAGCATTGAGTACTTTTCCCGAGCTCGCACGGGTTGCCATCCCTTTAGGGTCTGCAGGGAAAGGCTCTAGTTCTTTGTCCCAGTCATTGGGGAGTTGCCTGTGCTGCATCCGGTAGAGCTCATCGGCGAGCTTCGGATGTTGCTGCTTGTAGCGGTCAAAGAGAACAATCCACTCATCGCGCAGCTCTTTCCCTCTTTTGCCAATCCCATTTTTGAAGGTGTCATAAACGCCCTCTGGGACAAGAAATTTGGCATCCTCAGGCCAGCCGTAGTTCTTCTTGGTGAGGCGAATCTCCTCTTCTCCTAAAGGCTCTCCGTGCGCAGCTGCTGTGTCTTGTTTGTGAGGGGAGCCGTAAGCGATGTGACTATCTACAATGATAAGTGTGGGTCGATCCGTTGTTTTATGAAAGTGCTCAAAAGCAGCACTCAGCAAGTGGAGATCATTGGCGTCGCCAACTCGGATGACATCCCATCCATACCCCATGAATCTTGTAGCAACATCTTCTGTAAAGGCAATCTGCGTATTCCCTTCAATAGTGATGTGGTTGTTGTCATAGATCCAGCAGAGATTTGAGAGTTTGAGATGCCCCGCAATCGAGGCAGCCTCAGAGCTCACACCCTCCATCATGTCCCCATCTCCGCAGATGGCATAGACGTTGTAGTCGATCATTTCAAAGCCAGGGCGGTTGAAATGAGAGCTCATCCAGTGACTCCCAATCGCCATCCCGACGCTATTTGAGACCCCTTGTCCAAGTGGACCTGTCGTTGTTTCAATCCCTGAAGTCCATCGGTATTCCGGGTGGCCAGGGCACCTGCTGTCGAGCTGTCGGAAGTTTTTAAGATCGTCAAGGGTTACTGAAGGTTTACCGACGGTTTCGTACTTTGGGCTTACTGCTTGAACGCCTGTTAGATGAAGTAGAGAGTAGAGCAGCATGGAAGCGTGGCCATTCGATAGAATAAAACGATCGCGATTGGGCCAAATGGGATCACTGGGATCAAAACGCAAAAAGCGTTGCCAAAGAGAGTAGGCGACAGGAGCGAGCGCCATCGGAGTTCCAGGGTGTCCCGAATTCGCTGCCTGCACTCCATCCATGGCAAGTGTACGAATCGTGTTGATTGCCAACGTATCTTTTTCGAGTTTCTCTTTGTCTTGAAACGTATCTTTCAGTTCACTCATTTTTAATCCCTTGACCCATAGCCTATTATAAGAAATACAATTGCCGCGGCTGTATGAAACCAAGTGTTGGCCCTATTATTTGCAAGCAGATCAAAGATCTGTGTATCCCCATAATAGAACCCTGCCACGGCTACAATTGCGTAGATCACGCCAAAAATCTGAAAGAAAAGGCGCGCTATTCCTCGTGTTGTTAGTCCTGCTATGAAAGCAATGATCCCTGTACCTAAGTGCAAGCAGTTCAGTTCAAAGTTGACTGGAAAGCGCTCAAGAATTTGATCGCCAGGAGAAAATTGCGGCAAAAAACCCGCAGCTCCAACTGCCATAAAAAGAAGTCCGAATAGGATTGCAAATGCTCTCATTATTTATACCCTCGTTATTCGATAGTTTATTTGAAATAAAAAATATTGTATAGTCCTTTTTAGGAGGGGTTGTATGGAAAAAGAGGTAATTGTAGTTACAGGTAGTAGTGGCCGAGTGGGAACTCGAGTCATTGAATATTTAGGAGATGCTTTTCAAAGAGTGGGGATGGATTTTCTTGGAAAAACCTGTGAAGACCCCTCAGTCGAATTTGTCTATGTCGATCTCTCATCAGACTTTAGCGTTGAATGTGCTTTCAATCGCATCCGAAAAGTTTACGGCAATAAAATCGCCTCGATCATCCATTTAGCAGCCTTTTACAGTTTCGAAGGAAAGCATCTAGAGTTGTACGACGCCATAACGGTGAACGGAACACGCCGTCTTTTGCTTGAAGCGAAGAAATTTGAAGTCGAGCAGTTTCTCTTTACAAGCACGATGCTCGTCCACGAGCCGTCTGAGCGGGGGGTTATTCAAAATGAAGACTCTCTAGTGAGGGGCAAGTGGCACTACCCTGCTTCAAAAGTGAGAACAGAGAAGGCTATTCGTGAAGAGTGCGGCGATATTCCCTTTGTGATTTTACGTATTGCTGGGTGTTATGATGATGAGTGCAACTGCATACCTATTTCTCAGCACATGGTCCGCATTTATGAGAAGCAGATCGCTAGCCTTGTTTTTCCCGGAAATAGTTCAAATGGCGTTCCCTACACCCACTTTGATGACCTTTGCGAGATGATCAAATTGATCGTGCAAAAGCGGAGGGAAGTACCCAAAGACCTCGTATTACTCTGTTGTG
Source organism: Chlamydiota bacterium (assembly GCA_021772465.1). Classification (GTDB taxonomy): domain Bacteria; phylum Chlamydiota; class Chlamydiia; order Chlamydiales; family JAAKFR01; genus JAJFLX01. The sequence continues at coordinate 348,076 of JAJFLX010000003.1, read as the reverse complement.
AAGAGGATTCGATCTCGTACCGCGACTTGCAAACCGATTTGGGGCGTCTCATTCATGGAAAAGAGAAGTGGCCGATGTTTTGGATTCCCAAATCCATCGCCAAGTTGGGCGCTTGGGTTCAAAACCATACCCCTTTCATGCCAAAGCCTTTCATTAAACCTTGGATGGTTGACTTAGCAGATGACAACTACGAATTTTCGATGGATCGCACTCGCCATGTGCTTCAATGGGAGCCAGAACACTCTTTACGAAAAACACTCGAAACATTAGTGAAGAATATGAAGAGAGACCCTAAAGCCTGGTATAAACGGCATAATATTCCATTCCCTGGGAGGAAGCTACATGACTGAGATGACAGTGGAAGAGCGAGAATCGATCAAGAGACGGTTTCACAACAAAATGATTTGGACCCGGTTCGGTACGCTGGTGCTAGGGTTTTGGCTTCTCACGAGTCCTTCAACTTTTGGCTACGTACACGATAATTTGAGATATAGTGACTGGATTTCTGGACTTCTTCTTCTGCTCTTTGGGTTCATGTCGATGAAACAAAAATGGAGTGGCTGGATATGGGGAGGGTGTCTTGTAGGTGTTTGGCTCCAATTCGCTCCGCTTCTCTTCTGGGCTCAAGAGCCGGTCATCTATGTAAATGACACCCTCATTGGGGTGCTGGCTATCGCTTTTTGCGTGCTCGTTCCTTTAAGACCCCCCGAGTTTGAGATAGGCCCCCAGATTCCAAGGGGGTGGACTTATAACCCCTCGGCGTGGCCTCAACGCATTCCAATTATCTTTTTTGCCCTAGTAGGCTGGTTTATCGCGCGTTACATGGCCTCATTTCAACTTCACTATATCGATTACGTATGGGATCCCTTCTTCGGACTTGGAACAGAAAAAGTGATCACCTCGATGATTGCTAAAGACTTTCCCGTGCCCGATGCAGGGCTTGGAGCTTTAGCCTACTCATTAGAAGCGATTATGGGAGCTAAGGGGGGAGTGAGACGTTGGCATACCATGCCGTGGATTGTCGTCGTTTTCGGGATCCTCGTTGTTCCACTCGGCTTTACTAGCATTGTCCTTGTGATGCTTCAACCCATTGTCGTGGGAGCCTGGTGTGGCCTCTGTTTGATCATCGCGACTTGCATGCTGGTCATGCTTGCCCTTACGGTCGATGAAGTGGTAGCTGTGTGTCAGTATCTTAAAAGCATCAAAAATGAAGGCAAACCCTTCTGGCGCACATTTTTCCTAGGTTCTGAGTACGTCGCAGATAGCGTAGATCCTCGAACCCCCGCATTTTCTGAGACCCCTTGGAAGGTGATCAAAGGGATGTTTTGGGGCATCACAGTTCCATGGAATCTTGTTGTAACAGCACTTATTGGAGCATGGCTTCTTTTTGCCAACAATCTGCTTGGGTTTACCGGGGTTTTGGCTAGTAATACAGATGTATGTGGCGCCTTGATCGTGGTGTTTTCTATTACCTCATGGGCAGAGGTGATTCGCGCCTTTCGATTTATCAATATTGCGATTGCGATCTGGTTTGCTGTGGCCTCATTTGTATTGCCGGGAGCTTCCGAGCTTTTAATCTGGCATAGCGTGATTGTGGCAGCTTTTGTGATTGTGCTCTCGATTTTCCGTGGAAGGGTGAAGGAGAAATACAACAACTGGAACCGATTCATCTTCTAAGTGTTAGATGAGGTCGTATCCAATCCCTTCGCGAATCTCTCGCATTAAATGGACCATGTAGTAGAGGTTATGCACGGTCGCCAAAGCCAAGCTTGTGACCTCTTTGGCTTTAAAGAGGTGGTGTAAGTAAGCAGCGGTATGAATCTGACAAGTGGGGCATTCGCAGCAGGGGTCGATCGGCTCAAAGCGATTGGCGTGTTTCCTTTGTAATATTTTTACCCCTCCACTTTTTGAAAAGAGCAACCCGTGGCGAGCAGCTTTTGTCGGATAGGAGCTGTCGAAGGTATCAATTCCCAGGGGGATGAGCGCTTCAATGGAGGGAATATCTCCAATTCCAAGCAGATGGTTCGGCCTCTCATCAGGTAGGTGAGGACGGGTAAAGGCGATGAGATCGCAAAGTTCACGCGAGGTTTTGCCTACACTGCCCCCAATTGCAAAGCCGTCAAAGGGAAGATCTGTCAGAAGGCGACAACTCTGCTTTCGAAGGTCGTGGTCCACCCCTCCATGAATCACGCCATACATAGCCTGATCTTTCGGAGATGTGAGGTGCGCCTCTAAAGATCGTTTTTCCCATCGATGCGTACGAGCGAGCGAGACTTTTAACTCCTCTTTCTCGATATGATAGGGAGGGAGCTCATCGAAAGGGATGATGATGTCTGCTCCAAGATCTTTTTGCGCCTGCACTGAGCTCTCAGGGGTCAGAAGGATCTTTCTTCCATCGCGGTAGGAACGGAACGTAACCCCCTCTTCATCAATTTTAAGCACGCCTCCCCCTGTTTTCTTCTTCCCCCGGCTTTTTAGCTCATCGTGAACCGAACCGTAGGCTAAACTAAAAACCTGAAACCCCCCTGAGTCGGTGATAAGAGGCTGACGTCTCTTAATAAAGGAGTGAAGCCCCCCAGCTTGTCTTACAATGTCTGTACCAGGCTGGAGCATCAAGTGATAGGTGTTGCAAAACATCAGTTGAAGTCCGATGGCGTCGACAAGCTCATTGCTCAAAGCTTTCAAGGTTCCATTGGTTCCCACTGCAACAAAATTGGGGGTGTCGATGATTCCATGAGGCGTGTGGATTCGACCCACACGGGCGCGCGATTTTTTTGAGGTGTGAAGGATCTCAAACTGCATGGCAATCCCTCTTTTTAGTGAAGTATGTAAAGGGGATAGATAGCGCTGTGCAGAGGAGTTTTGCCGCCAAGCTGAAGAGAATGACCTGCCAAATATGCGCCACGTGGCCATAGAGGCCTAAAAAAGAAAAAATGAGGGTATCAAGCCCTTGCGATAAGGTGATACAGAGCGCTACGCGAAAGGGGAAAAAACTCCCTTCTGTTTTTCTTCGTAAGAATTTAAAAAACTGAATGTCTAGGAGCTGTACAAGAAGAAAAGAGGTGAGAGAGGCGAGGAAAATTCGAGGTGCAGGCCTGAACAAAAAATCGAAATGAGTCTGAGCCAGATCGTAGGGGCTGGGGTGGTAGGCTAAATGAATTTGTCCCAAAAGTGCAAAAGTCCCAGCAGCTAAAAATGAGATCCCCACCACTTTTCGCGTTTCTTTCGCCCCATAATATTCTTGCATAAAATTCAATCCAAGAAGATACCCTACAGCTAGAGCATCACTTGCTGTAACGTGCAAACCAAAAAGGGTAATCTGTTTAAAGACAAATAAGTTCATCGACAAAGCGAGTAGGCATAGCATGAGCGTTAACAATTCTTTGCTCAGCCGAAGAGCCACCACGCTTAGGGTGCCGATGAGTGCGATGTGAATAGACAAGATAAAAAAGTTATACATGGGTCCAAGCATTATGCCAGAGAGAGGGAAAACGCTCATTATGAAATTTGGCGGAGCAGCTGTTGCTGAGCCAGAGAGCTTTTCTCACTTGGCGACTATCGTTTCTAAGCGCCTCAAAGATTATAATCATATTACCCTTGTTGTAAGCGCTATGAGAGGGATGACTGACCAGCTGATCGACCTTTCAAAAAAAGTCCACTCAGACCCTCCCCGCCGGGAGTACGATATGCTGGTGAGCGCAGGAGAGAGAATCAGTATCGCACTTTTAGCCATGGCCCTGGCTAAAGAGGGACTTGAAGCGGTCAGCTTCACCGGCAGCCAGTCTGGAATCATTACAACCGACGATCACGCTGATGCGAAAATTGTAGCCGTTCGCCCCCACCGTATTTTAGAAGCACTCGATGCCGGTAAAATAGCCATTGTAGCTGGATTTCAAGGAGTGAGTGAAAAAAAAGAGATTACAACCTTGGGAAGGGGAGGGTCTGATACCTCAGCAGTAGCTCTTGGAGTGGCGCTGGGCGCTGATTGTGTCGAATTTTACAAAGACGTAGATGGGATCCGCATCAACCATCCGAGTCCCCCTATTTATGACAAGATTACTTACGAGTGCGCTCTTGAGGTCGTGGCAAAAGGAGGGGGAAAAGTGCTGCATCCCCGGGCGATTGAACTTGCACAAAAAAATAATTTACTTCTTCATGTGAGATCTTACAAAAATATATTTAAACAAGGCACTTTAATATTTTAGTGGTTTTGTTTTTTTATTAGTCTGTTATAATTACCGCAAAACAAAACCTGTTGAGGTAGTTATGGCTAGTCCTGTAGATTCTGTATCGGCATCCGCTCCTTCAAGAAGCTTCTCTTTGATGAAAAACAAAGCACTCTATGCAAAAATTGCGGCCGTTGCGCTCACCATCATCGCTGCTATCATTCTTTTCAAAATTGGAACAACTGGACTGGCCACCTCATTTTGCGTTGGAGCTCTTGTCGGGATGTTTGTAAGCCCGCGCAGCTGCTTTGGCAAACTGTGCACTTGATTTCAGTTGATGTTTCGGGCGCATTGAGGTATGTTCTCAACAGAATTTACTTAGATGGCTGAATGGGACAACTCTATCGGAAAACCTATCGCAACTTTGGCTTTTCAAGCACACCCACTTCGCGCCATATCACTCAAATTCTACCTCAAGTTTTGAGTGAAATAGGGCAAAAATATCAAGATAGACCTGACCTGATTATAGCCTCCTGGCCTCAAATCATCGGAGAGCAGCTCGCCTCGCAAGCGCGTGCTGTTCGATTTGACGAAGGATTTTTGGTTGTCAAAGTAAGCAATTCTACTTTATACAGTCTCTTGTCTACAACAGACAAACCCAGGCTAATCAAACGACTAAGAGAGAGATTTCCCCAGGTAACGATCAAGTCGATCGTGTTTAAACTGGGATAACGAGCATGGTAGACGTGAAACAAGAAAGCCAAGAAAAAAACACATACGACGCAAATGCAATTCAGGTTCTAGAGGGGCTTCAAGCCGTTCGTGAGCGCCCTGGAATGTATATTGGAGATACGAGCTCAGGTGGTCTACACCATTTAGTTTATGAAGTTGTAGATAATAGTATCGATGAGGCGATGGCCGGTTTCTGCTCACATATTGATGTGACAATTCACCTCGATAATAGCGTCACAGTTGAAGATGATGGCCGTGGGATTCCCGTGGGAATTCACGAACAAGAATCAAAAAAACAAGACCGAGAAGTTTCAGCTCTTGAAGTCGTGCTGACCGTTCTTCACGCAGGGGGAAAGTTTTCGAAAGATACCTATAAAGTTTCTGGGGGACTGCATGGTGTTGGAGTCTCTTGTGTAAATGCACTCTCCAAGCGATTTCAGGTACAAGTGTTTAAAGAGGGCGCTATCCACGAGATGCTCTTTGAGCGAGGGAAGCCGAAAGGCCCTATTGCTAAGCAAGGAGAAACGGATAGGCGTGGAACTAAAGTCACTTTCTGGCCCGATGATTCGATTTTTGCCGTCACCACCTTTGATGCTGATATCTTGGCTCGGCGACTTCGTGAGCTCGCCTTTTTAAATCGCGGTATCGACATTCGATTCCGTGATGAGCGAGATCAAGAGAGAGAAGATGTCCAATTCTGTTTTGAAGGAGGGCTCCGCGCTTTCGTCTCTTATCTCAATGAGAACCGTGAAACCCTGTTTCCTACTCCCGTTTACTTTCGCGGCGCACGCGAGGGAGATGATGGGCCTATCGACTTTGAGGTGGCCCTTCAGTGGAATGATGGGTACGCTGAAACGATCTACTCTTACGCCAACAACATTCCAACGCGTCAGGGAGGGACCCATCTCACGGGTTTCTCTACAGCCTTAACGCGTGTGCTCAACCACTACATCAAAAGCCATAACCTGTTGAAAAGCGATAAGATCTCGATCACCGGTGACGACATGCGTGAGGGTTTGACTGCAGTTATTTCAATCAAGGTTCCCAATCCCCAGTTTGAAGGACAGACAAAACAGCGCCTCGGTAACAGTGATGTAGGTTCGATAGTCCAGCAAATTGTCGGCGAAGAGCTCTCTATTTTCCTTGAAGAGAACCCCCAAGTTGCGCGAGGGATTGTTGATAAAGTGATTATCGCTGCGCAGGCTCGCGAAGCTGCGAAAAAAGCGCGTGAACTTACCTTGCGCAAGACTGCTCTCGACAGTGCACGCCTTCCTGGGAAACTCATCGACTGCCAGGAGAGAGAGCCAGAGAAGTGTGAGATCTACATTGTGGAGGGAGACTCTGCGGGTGGATCAGCAAAGATGGGGCGCGATCGCCGTTTTCAAGCCATTCTTCCTATTCGAGGAAAGATTCTTAATGTCGAAAAGGCTCGACTACAGAAGGTATTTCAAAACCAAGAGGTAGGGACAATTATTGCAGCTCTTGGTTGCGGAATCGGCGTGGATACGTTCAATATTGAAAAGCTCCGCTACCACCGTATTATCATCATGACGGATGCGGATGTGGATGGCTCCCATATCAGGACCCTTCTGCTGACCTTCTTTTACCGTCATATGCCAGCACTTGTCGAGAATGGCTATATCTATATTGCTCAACCCCCACTCTATAAGGTTTCTAGAAAGAAAAAAGGGCGCTACATCACCTCTGAGCGGGAGATGGATGATTACCTTCTTGAGCTCGGCACGCAGGATGTCACCTTCTTTTTATCAGATAGCAAAGAACCCCTAGAGTCTACTGAAGCAGATGAGCTTGTAGCATTGATTATCGAAATCGAAGCCTTGATCCATTCAATAGAGAGAAAGGCTCTCCCTTTCAGAGAATTTTTAGAAGGAAAGGATGAAAAAGGTGGCTATCCCCGCTACCTCATCACCTCCACAAAACAGCTGCTCCAATCCGAAGATGATTTCCTTGAATTTGCTCGTCAATTTGAAGAGGAGCAGCGTCAGGAGCACCAAGCCACGCTCGAGTCAATTCCTCCCGAAGAAATTACAGATGCAATGCGCGCTTTTAGGCCCAAACCTCTCCCTTACGCCGAACTCTATAAAAAAGAGAGTTTGGAGTCGCTTGAAAGCCGGTTAAAGAAGTTTAATTTCTCTCTTGAAAACTACTTGGTAGCGAATGAGGCCTACATACGCCTCGAAGAGGGGGGTGAAGCGTCGCACGAATTCTTTACACTCAAAGAATTAATGGAATATTTCCGAAGGCATGGACGCAAGGGCGTTGAAATTCAGCGTTATAAAGGTCTTGGAGAGATGAATGCAGACCAGCTTTGGGAAACGACTATGGATCCCAATGGCAGGACGCTCATTCGCGTTTCGCTCCCAGACGCCATGGCTGCAGATCAAATTTTTACGATGCTCATGGGGGATTCAGTTCCCCCACGGCGTGAATTTATCGAACGAAATGCTCTTTTAGTCACAAACTTAGATATTTAGGACAGACTACATGTCATTTAGAGAAAACGAAACAATTGTCCTGCGCAATCTCGAAGATGAGATGAAAGATAGCTATCTCCGCTATTCGATGTCAGTAATCATCTCGAGGGCCTTACCCGATGTCCGTGATGGACTTAAGCCCTCTCAGCGAAGAATTCTCTACGCGATGCGGCAGCTCAACCTCACTCCTGGTGCAAAGCATAGAAAGTGTGCAAAGATTTGCGGGGATACTTCGGGAGATTACCACCCTCACGGTGAGTCGGTGATCTATCCCACTCTTGTGCGCATGGCTCAAGACTGGGCGATGCGCTACACCCTTGTCAACGGTCAGGGGAACTTTGGTTCGATCGATGGAGACCCTCCAGCTGCGATGCGTTACACTGAAGCTAGACTGACTGCCAGTTCACTTCAGATGATGGAGGATCTCGACAAAGAGACTGTCGACATGGTCCCCAACTATGATGAGACCAAAGTTGAGCCCACGGTCTTTCCTTCCAAATTCCCTAATTTACTTGCCAATGGGTCGTCGGGAATTGCGGTGGGAATGGCCACAAACATTCCTCCGCACAACTTAGGCGAGCTTATTGAAGCTACTCTGCTCGTTCTTTGTGACAAAGACGTGACTATCGATGAGATCATGCAAGTGATGCCTGGCCCTGATTTTCCAACTGGCGGCGTGATCTGTGGAAGACGGGGCATTACAGAGGCTTTTCACTCAGGAAGAGGGAAGTTAATCGTTCGTGGAAAAGTGCGCGCTGAAGAGCACCCTGGAAGTCCCAACCGCTCTCGTCTTATCATCGATGAGATTCCCTACAATGTGAACAAGTCCCGTTTGATCGAACAGATTGCAGATCTTGTGAATAACAAAGTCGTGACTGCTATCAGTGATGTGAGAGATGAATCGGACAAAGATGGCCTTAGACTCGTCGTAGAGCTTAAGAGGGGTGAAATTCCTGATGTGTGCATCAATCAGCTCTACAAATTCACCGATATGCAAGTCACCTTCGGCTGCAACATGTTGGCGCTGGACAAGAGCTTGCCTCGTACAATGAATATCAAGCAGATGATTGCTGCTTGGATTGTTCACCGTATGGAAGTGACCCGCCGCCGCACCCGTTTTGAACTAGGAAAGGCCGAAGCGCGCGCACATATCCTCGAAGGGTACCTCAAAGCTATCGATCATCTCGACGAAGTAGTGCGTATCATCCGAGCCTCTGCAAATCGAGAAGAGGCACGCCGCGAGCTCATTGGGAAGTTCGAATTTTCTGAGCGTCAAGCCAATGCCGTGCTCGATCTTCGTCTCTACCAGTTGACTGGGCTTGAGCAAGACAAACTCAACAACGAATACCAGGAGCTTTTGAAAAAAATCGAACATTTGCGCGCTATTTTAGCCAGCGAGTCGATGGTTCGAGACATCATTAGCGAGGAGCTCGCCGATATCAAGCGCACGAACGCCTCTCCAAGGCGTACTCAGATTATTCAAGCTGAAGGTGACTTCAACATGGAAGATTTGATAGCAGACGAGGCGGTAGTGATCACCATTTCAGAAGACGATTACGTGAAGCGCATGTCGATGGATCTCTTCCGTGAGCAGAAGCGCGGGGGGCAAGGGGTTACTGGGTTTGATATCAAGCGTGAGACGGATGCTCTTAAAGGCGTTTATGTCGCCTCGACCCACGACTACCTCATGATTTTCACTAATATGGGGCGGTGTTACTGGCTTAAAGTATGGCAGCTTCCAGAAGGAGAAAGAAGGGCCAAAGGAAAAGCGCTGATCAACCTCGTAGAGCACATCGAGCCTGGAGAGCGAATTGCAACCATTTTGCGAACCAAAGATTTTGAACAAGAGCGTTATGTATTGATGTCTACGAAAAATGGGATCGTAAAGAAGACGCTCCTCTCCTTGTTTGGGAACGTGCGAAAAAAAGGTATTCGCTCTCTAGATATTGATGAGGGCGATGAGCTCATCGCAGCTCGGCTTGTAGAGCCAGACGATCAGGTGATGCTTTTCACCCACCTTGGCATGGCCGTTCGTTTCGATCACGGCAAGGTGCGCCCCATGGGAAGGACAGCTCGTGGAGTGAAAGGTGTCACATTGAAGTCGAGTGAAGATCACGTAGTCGGCTGTGAGGTAGTGTCGAGTGAAGAGCAGAGTGTACTGGTCGTTTGTGAAAATGGTTTTGGAAAGCGCTCTTTAATTGGAGATTACCGCCAAACCAATCGTGGGGGAGTCGGTGTTCGCTCGATCATTACAAGTGAGCGAAATGGAAATGTGGTGGGGGCTGTAGCTGTTTCAGATCAAGATGGTCTACTCATGATGTCAGCTTTAGGTCAAACGGTTCGGATCAGTATGCGAGATCTTCGAGTTGTGGGCAGATCCACTCAAGGGGTGAAGCTGGTCAATCTCAAAGAGGGAGATAAGCTCCTTGCAATCGAAAAATTAGAGTGTATGGAGGAAGAATCCGATGCAACAGATGAACAAACCGTATAAGGGGCTTTTCATCACATTTGAAGGGGGAGAGGGCTCGGGAAAATCCACCCTTTGTGAGCGGCTGGCAGTTGAGCTCACTTCTCGGGGGTATGATGTCATCAAAACCCGAGAGCCGGGTGGAACAGCTCTTTCTGAAAAGATTCGTGAAATGGTCCTCGATAAAAAGACCCCTTTTCTCATTCGAGAGCGCGCTGAGCTCTTGCTCTTTCTCGCAGCGCGTGCTCAACATGTAGAGGAGTCCATCCTTCCAGCACTTCACGCGGGAAAAGTAGTCCTTTGTGATCGCTTCAATGACTCAAGTGTCGCCTACCAAGGAGTCGCTCGTCACCTTGGAAAGAATTATGTAGAAAAGTTGTGCCAGCTTGCAACTGAGGGGCTCAGTGAACCTGACTGCACATTTTTCCTCGACATCGATCCATCTGTTGGAAGTCAACGCTCGCTTGGCGCCCCAGACCGAATGGAAGAGGAGGGCTTGCAGTTTCACCAGGAGGTACGACAAGGGTATCTCCACTTAGCAGATGAGCACCCTGAGCGTATTGTTGTAATCGATGCTTCTCTTTTGCCAGACGAGGTCTTTGCCCAATCTGTCACCGCGCTTGAGCGCCACCTTACACTCAAACCCTCTCGACTATAATGTTTCCCGATCTAGATCAGCTTCCTCACGCTATGGTTTTTGTAGCAGATGATGAGTCCTCCTTAATAGAGGCAGGAAGTCATTTAGCTCTTCGCCTTCTTGGAAGGCCGTGCCATCCCGATTTACACGAATATTTCCCGGAAGGAAAATCAGACCGCCACCCCATTGAAAATCTTAGAAAGCTCTCTCAAGAGGTGTGGCTCGACCCTTTTGAGGGAAAGTGGAAGCTTTTTCTCATTCACCGCGCTGAACGGATGTTGCCGACTAGTTCGAATGCGCTTCTCAAAACATTCGAAGAACCCCCAGCCCAGACGATTCTCGTGCTTTTGACCACTCACCCTAAGCAATTACTTCCTACTGTGACGTCGAGATGTCAAAGGATCGATCTACCCTCCAAAAAAAGAGAGTCAGCTTTTGATGTTTTAGATATCTTGCGCGGTGAGATAGCCCTAGAAGAGGCCCCAGATGCTATCTTGGAGTCGATCCTTCTTTGGTATCGAGACCGCCTTCTTCTGGATGTGGAGGGAGGAGAGATCTACTTGAGCTTTCCCCAGCATCGGGAAGCGATAAGAAAGACAACAAAATTGCCCCTCTCTTATGTCGAAAAACTATTGGTAGAGGCGCGTTTAGGCCTAGAACGCGCCATCTCACCTAAAAACTGCCTTGATATCCTTCTTCTCAGACTAAACGACACAGAAATTCCTCAGCACTTTTGAGGATTTTTTCTGGGATTTCATGTCCCCCCTCAAAACTATGGAGTCTTCCTTTTAATCCAGCCTCTACTAGCACCTTTTCAAGTGATTGGGCCAGAGAATAGGGGAGGATCGTATCGTTTTTTCCATGGCTTTGAAAAAAATGGGTTGAGAGATGAAGTGGAGCCAATCGCTTCCAGCTCACCTCGTGAATCATGCTGCCAGAGAAGATCAAAAGGGCACCGTAGCTTACAGGTGCATGCAGGGCGCACTCTACGCTCAAAATTGCCCCTTGACTAAACCCTCCAAGCACGACCTTGCCAGGGGCGATGTCGAGCTCTTGAACCAGATGGTGCACTTGGGTACGAACCTGTTCAATATGAGAGGGAAAAGCCTTTGATACAAGGTCATACCTTTTGGCTCGAAAGGCCTCTTCAATGGCCCCTAGATCGATAGGAAACCAAGCTCTTCCTGTAAATCCCGGAGCAAATTCAATTTCAAGGGGACCCTCGGGAAAGACAAAAGTGGGTCGAGGCGTCAACTCAAACCTTTCACTCAATGAGGCGAGATCCGAGGCACTAGCTCCATACCCGTGCAACAAAACGATGTGCATCCCTCCGGGATCGCCCGGCGATACCAAAAGATCTAATCCCGCTACTCGTCTACTTTCCAAGGCTACCTGAGTGACGTTTTTGGACCACATCCCAGTTGATGTTGTTGAAAAACGCCTTAAAATAGGCCATTCGATCAAGGCCGTAATCGATCAGATAGGCGTGCTCCCAAACATCCATAATAAGTAGAGGATTGCTCGTTACAAGGTTTCCAATATCGTGCTCACCCACCCAAGCGTTGATCAACCGCTCTTGCACAGGGTCATTGTAGAGCACGACCCACCCGATTCCTCGAAGAAGGCCTGTATTCATGAAATCGGTCTGCCAAGCCTTGTAGCTGCCAAAATCCTTTTCTATCTGCTTGTAGAGGGCTCCTGCAGGGTTGATTTTGGTTCCCAGCCCGCCTAAGTTGGAGAAGTAGAGCTCGTGTAGGCGCATCCCATCAAATTCCCAACCCAGCCTTCGTTTGATCTCGGCATACTGGGGAGTGCGTTCTTTCCCATCATCGGCGTACCCTTTCAAAATATCGAGGAACAGATTGGTTGATTTTACATATCCTTGGTAGAGAGTGAAATGCATTCTCAGCGCATCTTCAGTAAATCCTGGCATGCCGATGAGGTAGGAAAAATCTTTTGCCTTGTAAGGCTCTGCTGAGAGTGAGAGGGAACAGATGAGGGCTAGAAGGAGCACAAATTTTTTCATATCGACCTTTAGAGGTTAAGTTCTAAAAAGGGTGATCTTATCCAAAGAATTTGTAATAATCAAGAAGGAGGTTGGTATGGCAAATCATGTGATGATGAAGGGGAAGCATTTTTCTTTGGCAGGCTCTCTTCCCACCGAGGGTGAAACGGCTCCTGACTGCGAGTTGATGAATGAGACTCTCGAGCGCACACAGCTCTCTTCTTTTAAGGGAAAAACGATCCTTTTGATGACGGTTCCTTCTCTTGACACCCCTGTTTGCAGCAAACAGGCGCACCGCTTTAACCAAGAGCTGGGCCGCTTTGGCAGGCAAATTACGCCACTTCTTGTGAGCATGGATCTTCCTTTTGCGCAAAAAAGGTGGTGTGGAGCTGAGGAAGGGGAGTTTGTCATTACCCTCTCTGATTACTTGAAGCGAGAGCTTGGCGAGAAGTATGGGGTGTTGATTCCCGATCTCGGGCTCCTCGCTCGCGCTTTATTTATTATCGATAGTAGCTTCACGTTGCGCCACAGCTACCTCGTTCAAGAGGTAACTGATGAACCCGATTATGAGCACATTCTCGCAGAGCTCAGCGCCCACGTCTTATGATCCGAGTGCGAAAAAGCGGTGAGAGAGGATACGATGATAAGGGGTGGCTCCAGACTTATCACGCCTTCTCTTTCGATGACTACTACGATCCCGATTATCTCGATTACCGCGCATTGCGGGTGATCAACGAAGATATAGTCAAAGGGGGCAAAGGGTTTAGCTTACACACCCACAAGGAAGTTGAGATTTTAACCCTCGTTCTTGAGGGGTCTCTTGAACACCAAGACACGCTGGGAGGCTCTGGTCTTGTTATGCCAGGCGATGTCTTGTGTATGAGTGCTGGCACAGGTGTTGCCCATAGTGAACATAACCTCTCGCCCGATCTTCCCGTCCACTTCTTGCAGATTTGGCTCCAGCCAGACCAACACAATCTAGAGCCGAGCTACCAGCAAAAAACTTTTTCGGGAGCAGCGAAGTGGGGAAGATGGTGCCTCATGGCATCGCGCAACGGACGTGATGGATCATTGCGAGTCCATCAAGATGTTGAGCTTTACGCTACGTTGCTAGAAAAAGGAGATGCACTACGCTATGAGGCTCTTTTAGACCGCTATTTCTGGTTCCAAATTTTGAGCGGAAAGTTCTCAATACAAGGCACGCCAGTTGAGAGAGGGGACGCTCTTATTGCAGAGGAAGAGAGTGTTTTGGATGTGCACTGCTTGGAGCCTGGTGAGCTTCTTCTTTTTGACTTAGCTTAGATAATTCCTACCAGGCGCCACCAGAGGGGACCTATCCCCATCCAGATAACGATATTTACGACACTGAGAAGAAATCCCATACGCCACCAATCCTTGACATCGATATAGCCCGATCCAAAATAGATGGGCGCTGGACCACTTCCGTACTGGGTAAGCCCCCCCATAAGAGAACTTGAAAATGCAAACACCAATAAGGCGATTTGCGGGGGAGTTCCGACTCCTATCGCTACGAGGAAAAAGGCGGGAAACATCGCCCCTACATGCGCAGTATTGCTCGCAAAGAAGTAGTGAGAATAGAAATAAACAAGTGCGAGGATAATAAATGCGGGGAGCCAACTCATTCCGCCGACGACATGAACGACCTGCTCGCTCACCCAGGGGGTGAATCCTAAGGTGTTGAGTTGTGTCGCCATCATAATCAAAGTTGAAAACCAAATAAAGGTGTCCCAAGCTGCATGCTCGTTGACCACATCATTCCAGTTGAGAACTCCCAAAATCAAAATCAACGAGAGTCCCACCATAGCCGCAACCGTGGCGCTGAGATTGAAAAATGCTCCAAAAATCCAAAGAATCAGAAGGAGGAGAAAAACCCCAAACATCAACCACTCTTTGAGTTCAAATTTGCCCATCTCATCGAGTTTGTGCCGAGCTATCTCAGCGGCATGAGGCGTCTCTTTGATCGCTGGGGCATAAAGCTTGTAAACGACGCAAGGCATGACAGCCAAACTGATGAGTCCAGGGACTAAGCCAGCTAAAGCCCAAGTGCCCCACGTGAGCGAATAGCCAGCATCTGCTGCCAGTCCCGCCAAGAAAGGGTTGGCAGCCATAGCCGTTAGAAACATTGCGCTGGTAATGGTAGAGCCTTGATAGGCTACCATCATAAGAAAAGAGCCGATCCGTCTCTCTGTCCCGAGGTGAGGTTCACTGCCAAAGGATTTCGCCAAACCCTGGGCGATAGGGAAGATCACACCTCCACTTCTGGCAGTGACACTTGGGATCGCTGGAGCCAAAATAGTCTCACTTAAGAGCAGACCGTAGCTCAGACCTAGCGTGCGTTTGCCCATCAGAGAGACAAAATAGTAGGCGATGCGACTGCCAAGACCCGTCTTGATGAATCCACGTGAAATGAAGAAAGCAAAGACGACAAGCCAAGCTATCGAATTGTGAAATCCGGCAAGCGTTTCTGTGAGTGTCAACGTTTGAGTGACAGTGGCCACTGTCATCGATAAAATTACAAGGGCTCCTATAGGAAGAGGCTTTAAGATAATCCCGATGATGGTCGCGATAAAAATCGCGAGCAAGTGCCACCCGCGAGGATCAACAGATTCTGGTTGTGGAAGAAACCAAATCACGCATCCTATGAGGGATACAATGCAAAAATAAATCCATTGCCTTCTATTCATAGTAGGCGTGAACATAGCTCAAAGGAGCTTTATGGTCAAAATCGAACTCACTTATGACAGCAATTTCCAAACCACGATCACGCATCTTCCTTCTAGGCGAGTGATCGAAACAGATGCACCTGTGGACCTTAAAGGGAAAGGGCGCACTTTTTCTCCAACAGATCTTTTAGCAGCCTCTTTGGGAAGTTGCATAGCTACTGTGATCGCGATGTATGTAGAGAGTTGTGGGTGGAAACTTCATGGGATGGAAGTTGAAGTCGAAAAAACGATGACAAGTCGTGGCAAACGGCGCCTTGCTAAACTAGAGTGTGAGATTAACATTCGAGGCTCTTTTTCATCGAAGCAGAGGTCACAAATAGAGCTGATAGCAAAAACCTGCCCTGTACATGCAAGTCTGCATCCCGATGTTGCGGTGCCCATGGAGTTTCATTGGACCGAGTAGTCGCCCACCCATTTTTCCATCTCAACGATGGTATCGTCTATTAATTCCGCGTCGTGGTAGAGCTGGTAGAGGTGAGTGGTTTTATCAAGAGTAAGGGTTGCAGCTACATCTTGAAGAGAAATAAAATTCTCGTTAATAAGTTCATCTTCAAAAGCTTGAAGTATAGGACGGTGGAGCTCATCGGGATAGAGAATGCAGCAACAAGCAATGAGGTAGTCCCAAGCAAATGAGGGGACTTTTTCGAGTTTCGATGTGAGAAGCTCATGGAAATAGGCGATAACCGCCTCTCTTTTCAAAAAACCACATCCAACAAGCAGTACCAACGCCTCTTGGCAAGCGGCTCGAACGTATTCATTCGCTGAGGGGTTTTCAACTAGTTGCTTTAAGAGGCGAGTCTCTCCGTCGCATGTACTAGCCAATATGCGACTCAAATCCTCAGTGAGCACATCCCCGGCTATCGCGTGAGGAATCTCGCAAGGAAAAGAGAACAGCTCAATTAAAAGGGGGTAGGCCTCTTTCTCTCGGAACTGCGCTAATAGATACATCGCGTAGATGTGTCCTTGGTAGTTGTCGTCTTCAATCACCTCGTCAATGCGCTGGGTCGCATCGCTCAAAATAGCGAGCAAATGCGGTGTAATAGCATTCCGCTTGGCAATTGCAGCCTCGATAGCTTCTCTTGGAAGGTCTCCTCCCATATCGTAAGCGAGTTCTTCTAAAATATGCGCTAAATCCATACCTACCTTGCTTATACCAGGAAACGAGCTTTGCCAAAAACCCTTTTTTAGGTAACATCTCATCCGAGAATTTTTTCAAAGGAGAGGTCAATGAGGTCGTGGTTGTTAGTTGTATGCATCCCCTTACTTTTCGCCTGTCAAAACCCAAATCCAAAGGAAAAACCTATGAATGAACCTGAAGTCACCATCAAGACCACAATGGGGGATATCCACGTCAAACTCTACGCGGATAAAGCTCCTAAAACTGTGGCAAACTTCCTTGAGTATGTCGATACTAAACACTACGATAAAACTATTTTTCATCGAGTGATTGATGGTTTCATGATTCAAGGGGGTGGCATGGACGCTGAAATGAGAGAGAAGCCCACACGGTCGCCCATCGAAAATGAAGCTTCAAATAAACTTTCGAATAAGAGAGGGACTCTAGCTATGGCCCGAACCTCAGATATTCATTCAGCGACGGCGCAGTTTTTTATCAATGTCGCCGACAATACTTTTCTTGATTATCGCTCTGCCACCCCAAGCGGGTATGGCTACTGCGTTTTTGGGGAGGTCACCTCGGGAATGGATGTTGTAGAAGCCATTAAAGCCGTAGAGACGAGCACGAAAAAAGGGCATCAAGATGTTCCGATCAAAACTCTCGAAATTGTAGAGATTAGGTGCACCTAACAAATCAGCCTCTCTTCCCGTTAAAAATTTATGTAATCTTAATCTTTTTAGGTTATTATATTTGAAATTTCATTATCTATAGGCATTACGTGAATAAGGTTAATAAATCGGGTAAAGAGCTCACTGATTTAGTGGGATCGGGCGAAGCTTTTGAATATATTCCGGTAGGGCCGAGGGCGCAAGGGGTCGTTTTTTTTGCCCGAAGAAGTTTTAAGTGGAATGAGAGAGAGCGGAACACCTGTTTAGAGACTATATTTAAAGATGCGCAGGATCCGGTTAAAACCTCGAGAGATCTTAACCAAAAATTAGTTGTCGAAATCACTGAATATGACAGAAACGCGGTCTCTTATCGTTATTACGATTTGAACTCGCAACAACCTGTCACAAAAAAAGAGGTGGACCTGCCCGCCAAGGGTGCAGTCGCGACTGCAGCAAGAGTTCACGATCTGACGATTCGCCATTTTGCGGAAAAATCGACCCGAGGGTCGGTGATGGGCGCTCTATATGCGTTTGGCGCGTTGCTTAAAAAGCCCTTTAGTTCCTTGTATCGGCTTATGACAAAGGGTGGGGATGCGTCGAAGTTTGCTTCTCTTATGGCGCCCTTGCAGCCAAGTTGTGTGGGTGAATTCAACCACCAGATGGTTTTGGATCACATCGACTTTATGGCAACATATTTTCAAGACCTTACCCCTAATGAGTCGAGCTTGATAGGGTATACAAAATCAGCTGAGCTCATTAAGAATGCCCCCTCTGGCGACAAGGAAAACCAGCCAGTTTCTTTGCAACCTTGCAAGATCATAGGAAATGAGGTTCATATTTTAATTCAGGAGGAGATAGAGCTCTATCTCGATGTGGACGACCCCACTTTAGCTTCCTTTGCCAGAAAAATATCGAAGGATACAAAACACCACATCTACCGATTTGTTTTGGGTGACAAAATAATTTTGCCTCGAAGCCATCCTTTACTGAAAAAAGTGCGCTCTAAGGATGTGCGTTCAAATGAAAACAAGTACGAGTCGGGCAATTCAGCAGAGCGACTCTCACGCATCTTATCGCAGGGAAGTCACTTAGCGCACATCACACGGCAAGCTCTTGAGTCGGGTGATCTCAAGCGGATAAAATCAGCGGTCTCTAAGTTAAATAAGGCGGTAGAGGGTTTCGCTCCCGTTTTGCTCCCTTTCGCTATAGGTGAAGGGAAAGAGTATCTCCCTCATTTTTTAGTCATCAAAAAAACCGATGAAGAGACGTTTGAAATCACCGATGTCTGTTTTTCGACCAAGGAAAAAGAATCGGGGCTGATTGATACCTGCTCAACTGTTAAGTTAAAAGAATTTGGGCCTAAGAGAATTCGAGAACTTCTCGCAATCCAATCCTTCTCTCGTCCTAAAGACATAAAAGAGGCTCAAGATCGTCCTCAACGCCAAAAAGATCACTCTCTTGAAGCTCTTTTTCGTAGTTGGGAGGCTGAAAAAGTCGGTAATCCTATCGTCAAGCGAGAGCCTACTCGCGATCCAGTCACCACCCTCTACGGCGTTATTAAGCAACTAGGAGTCGAGAATGGCGCCTTTATTACTTCTGAAAATCAAGTGGAAGATCGAGCGTATGCGCGGTATCGGTTCTATCAAGTCTACCTCAATCATCTGGTTGAAACATATGATCGCTATGAGTCTCAGCTTTCAAATAGCGAGCAGATACGCGTCTTAGAGCGGATTCAAGATAGCGCGCAGGACCTGCATCAAGAACTAAAAAACGAGCTCGGTATCGATGCCGCGAAGGTGATTCTTGACTTATTTTCAGCTCAATTACAACAAAAGTTTGACGTACATAAACTCCGTGAGAAGAAGGAGGCTGCAGATCTAGCGAGGCTGTCGAGTTCCGCGAACCGATTCAAAGCTGAACTCACCAACTCTATTGAGGCAAGCGCTCTCGCCTCTCAGTTGACTTTGAATGATGCCCCCATGTCCCGCGTTCTCCCTCAGCATCAAGAAAAGATCGATGCCTTGAGCTCGGACTTTAGGCTTGAAGCTCTCTCTGAGCTTCTTGAGGTAGCTGAAACGTATATTGTTGAGCAGAAGGATCCTCTAGCAGCAAAAATGTTTCTAGCGAGCCTTTTGAAGGCTGTGCCTCCTCCAACCGACGATTTTTGGGAGAGTGTAGTTGATGTCGAGGCAATTGAAAAATGGGGTAGCGCATTGGGCGATCTTGGAGAGCGTTTTTTTGAAGCAGCTCTTCATTCTGGCAGCTTCCCCCTTTCTCCCCATGAAATACTTGAGTTCCATTCGGTCCTTCCCCTCATCCAGCTCCGCCTCTTCCAGCAAAAAGTGCCCTTGATGCAACGTCGATTTAATGAGCGTTTGAAGGCAAACTTAAACAATGCTGAAATAGTTCAAAAGCTTCAGGCGAAAAGAGAGGCTTTCATTGAATTGCGTAAAGATGAGGTTGCTAAGCAGACGACCCAAAGATTGAATCGTGAATGGGCAAAGCAAGATTCAGATCATAACAAAGCAACTAGAGCCTTAATGGTATGGAGACTCTTACCTGAAAGAGCTCAAGGTCCTAGACCCGAAGTTCCAGAGCAAAGCCCCCCTCCGGAGGAGAAGCAAAAGGTGCTCGACCAGGAGATTGTGACAAGCCAGCAGCAAGATAATCTATTGAAAAAGATTCGAGCAGTTAATTTTAATCCTGATAATTTTTTAGGAACTATTAATTATCAGTCAGATTTAGGTGGGAGAAGTAGAAGTAATCGTCGCTTTGTCGCCATGGTAGGCAGATTTTTCAAAATCTTAGAGATTCCTAAAAGTGAAATAAGTTACATAGACCCCAAAATTCTCAATACCTTTATTTGGACTTATACCTGCAAACAAAATCATTGGCTCCTCTCGGGCGATCGCAGCCTACCTTATGGCAATGACCCTCAATCTCAGGCAAGATATCAAAGCTGTATTGTCGCTTACAATGAGTTCAGAGAACACCTGTCTCGCGGCGTAGCTTTTAATCATTTTATTTCAGAAAATAAACACTCTTTCTTAATCGGATACGATCAACTTGGCGACGGAACTCAATTCCCAGAACCCACATTCCCTGAGCGGGTAAAATTGAGTGCATTAAACGAGGCTACACCTAGCACTAGGCTGGCTAACAATGTCCTCTTTCATCAACGTGGTGTTTTCAACCTTAAAGATGCCTATGAGTACCTGGGGCCGAAAGAGATCGGCTTATTGCGTCGCCAGCTTGCGATGCGTGATGCTCTTGAAGATCCAACGGGCATGATGCACCGTTTCGCTGGATGGGATAGGAAGGGAAAAGTTGCGCAATTTGTTCTAGTGAATAATGACCCTCCAAAACTCAAAGAACTTCAAAAGCGTTTCGGAGAGCTAGATCGCCTCTATTTGACCCCATGGTGCTTGGATAACAGGGAATCGCACTGTTGTTACACTCTGACGGATAAGAAAAATGAGTTGGGACCCTTTCGAATCTACACACAGAAAATAGGCACTCCTCCCACAATCGATCACAGGCCCTATGACATCGGGAACATGCCTTTAGTGATTGCAAAAGATGCTCTTAAAAATGACGAGGAGAGGCAGTTTGCGACGAGAGTAGGAGAAAAACCAGAGTTCCCTGCGCTAAGCCCGGCAGAGGAGTATTGTTTGCGACAAACGTCCGTTGCAAATAGAGAGGGGGGGGACAAAATATTTGAGTTCGTTCCAGAACTCGATGTGACATCTATCTCAAGTCTTTGGGAATACCTCTATGAATGCCCTACGGCCTTGAAAATTGAGCACGTGAGGGATACTTTCTACCAGAGATTTTTCTCGCCGGGTCTTTTGCGCAAGCAACTTCTCACACACCCCCACCTCTTCATCGATAACAAAGCTGCGCTCGAAGAGATTATTGATCGTCTGACAAGGCGTCAAGAGAGAGCTACTCTTCTCTTTTTGATGGATATCTCTGAGAGGATCCGCAGCATGGCAAATCAGCTCCGCTCGACTATCATCGGTGAAGTGACTACCTCCATTTTGAAGATCTGCCCCGCTTCAAGGGATGTGATCGAGAAGTGGATTCGTGAAAAACTTGAAGAAGATTCGCCTCTTAGAAGAGAAATGGAAAGGGGAGAGACGACGACTCTTTACAAGGAATTTGCTCACGAACTAGCTCAAAAAATTTCAGATGAAGACAATGTGCTTGCTTTATCTTATCGACTAACCAGATCGGGCGATCTCTCTCGGCTTCTGATCTATGTTTGTGCACCCGCTATTTCGGATGCTCTTTATAAGTACAACGCAAGCGACTTCTTATCTGACTTTAGAGACAATGAAGAGAAGCGCGATCAGAAAATTTTTGCCACCCATCTCTTAAGCCATTTCAACCGATACCCTCCTAAGGATGGAGCGAATTTGGCTGAATGGAGAGCGATCATCTCTGCTCTTTACATCCTTCAGAAATCACCCTTCCCAATAGGCCATTCAGGGCTGCAAGAGGAAAATATCGCATTTACAAAGCGAGATTTACTCCCCAGGCTTCGCGGGGAACTAGAAACTGATGAAGAATTTCGCAATGAGCTTCTCAAGCGCTTGAGTGGCTCTGAGGGAAAATGGAAAGAGCAGCCTCATAACCCGTACTGCTACACCCTTCAAGGCCCAGACGAAATCGTTTTGGATTTAGTCAGCGGCATGGGGTGCACCACACAAATAGAATCAGGCGGCCTCAAGGAATTTCCTGAACGCTTTAAAAGTGATCCTAATTTCACCTTCCTTTTTGGAAAGCCGGCCAGGATGTGGGTTAAAGAACAGGTGCGCGATAACAACGTCGTTGAATACTTATGGACTGACCCCTGTGGCGTTTCCATAACTTTTAGAACCTCAGGTAATAAACTCGATGTGATCCAAAAGCGTGGAGATGCGGAGTACCGCTTTCAAGTCGTAACTCTGAAAAGGCGGAAAGCAGATATTTTGCTCACCCCTCTTTTCTCGACTCATCGAAATACCTTTGTCGAACAGCAGATAACAGAGAAAGGAATATGGGTCCCTATTGATTCCAAGGGAAAACTAGATTCTAGCCGCGCTCTTGTAGCTAGGAGAGGTCGGGACCTAGAAAACGACCCTATTGAGCTTCATTTGAATTCAAAATCTATCCGAAAGGCGACTCTAGGTGTGGGGAGCGAGCAGAAAACCGTTTGCGCCCAGATGAAGAAAAAAGGGGTTCATCTCTTTCAATGCTGTTCCAACCAAGAGCTTTTAATGCTCTCGTCTGATGGAACCCATGTTGATGAAGTGAGATTTCCTGAAGATCCTAGTTCTAAGAAACGACTTATCTTGAAACATACGACCGATGAGGGGTGGCATGTAGCGGGGAATGCAAACTGGAAACTCGCGCTTTCAGGTACAAAGCAAATCGAAGCGCAGTTTGGAGCCAACTGGCGCGAAAATACCCTTGCGCTTCGAAATAGCGAAACGGGTGCTCTCCGTTTATGGGTTTTTCCCTACTTTGCAACAAATGTGGCTCAGAAGGGAAAACCTCTTCACTACATCAAAACTATCCAGGATCTGCTCGATTTGGGAGGAGATGCTCTGCACGACTTCTCTTCCATCTTGCCATTACTGGAGTCAGTTGATAATAACATGCTCGCTGGGATGACGAAATCGATAGCACTTATAAAACAGTTAGCGGCTATTGGTAAAATATTCGTTGGAACAGAGGAAATTGCAACGAAGTTGATGGAAGGATCGGATGAAAACGTCCAATTTTTTGGCACTCTGATCAACCACATCGCGAAACCGACACCCACTTTAGTTGACATTGATGCCTCTGGAGAGCAGTCGACACACCGAGGATTTCTCTATCTCAGCTACCTTGCAGCGACTCGCCAAGAGTGGGGGGCAGCAAACCGATACCTCACTCAATTTGTTGAGAAAGGGCACTCTGAAGCAATCGATTTTAAAGAGCTAAAAGAGATGATCCGAGGCATTGGAATTCAACAATTCTTAGCAAAAGCTCTTAATTTTATTTCCGACCCCACTTCTCTCACTCCGTTAGAAACTGCTTATTGGACGAAGTTCCTCGTTTCAATTTTTTCATTGGAACACCATTTTGAAAGCCAACATGGCGAACTACCTTATAATGAAAAGGAGAAATCTATTCTCATTTTCGTATTTTCAACTCTGTTCTCTCAACATCAAAAGCAACGAGGTCACTTTCGCAATCAATTGCATGAACATAGTTTAATTCTGACAGATGATGAGATGACTCGTATCTCTATTCGAATTCCAGAAAATCAGCGGATCTCCTCGCTCCTCGGCCTCTATACTTCGTTCAATTTGACGGGAGGTCAGAATGTGATCTCTCAGATCCGAGAAAAACTTCAGAAACTTAAAACGCCTCCAAAACCTTTTGAGCTTCAAAGTAAGTTTTCAAAAGACCAGCTGCACGAACTGATTTTGGCTCTTCCAAAACGCTACTACCCAGCGCCTGTAAAGGAGCATCACCAGCGATTCGGACACTATCCGAAAATCGAAACTGTTGTAGGAAATTTTTGGTCTTATTGGGAGTGGATTATTGAAGAAGAGCTCTCTTCTGAAGATCTAGCCTTCCTTCGAAGACCTCTTCCGGAGGGTACAGAGTCTTTAGTGGATACGGCAAGGCATTTGCTCTTGCTCATCCATAAGTTTAAAGAGGAGCAAGGGCCAAAGTGGCAAACTCGGGTACGAGATATTGCGCTTCTTGTGAAAAATGTCAAAATTTCTGGAAATCGGCTCCCTCCCTTTGGAGAGCTCCATACAAAGCAGAAAAAACTTTGGGATGAGCAACTTCGCAACCCCTCAATACTGGGGATCAACAAACAGGGATTTTACAAACTCTACGCAGTGTATAAGCTTTACATCTCCCACTACACTTCATACGACGAAATCGGGGGTAGGCGAGTGCCTCGGGGCCTAATGACCGACTTTCTTGCTCAGAGCGACTCCCTACTCATTCCCTATCTTCAAGATTTTTTAAATGAGATACTCCCAGACACGCTCGATGCGGCTACTGAAGGGACAAATCCAGCAGTTGAAGGGATTGAAGAGTGGTTTGGAAATTTACAAGGCCTCTTAAAACAAATGCTGACCCCTGAACCTGCACAAGAGCGTGCAGGCCCTGCTGAAGAGAGATGTGCCGTACCTCTTCCTTCCGAAGTCCCATTGCAAAGAAAAAATGACGTTCCTTACCCAGAAATTCATCTTGAAAAGCGAGATATCTTAAACATAAATACATATTTTATCAATCAACAGACTGGTAAATGGACGGTGCGCGAAGAGCAAGCTAAAAACTATTTTGACTCGACTATAGTGACCAATCCTCGCAAAGCTGCTCGATTCCAGGAGATTTGCAGTGGAATTGAGCTGGCAAAAGATAAGCTTGTTAAAAAAACGGAATCGACGCTAGATTCTTCTAAGCTTAGAACACTCTATCAAGATCTTGCGACGCGGATCGAGGCTCTCAAAAAGGAGCAGCATCGCATGAAAGTTGAGCTGCTAGAGGCTACACAATACCACGCCAAGGAGCTGGGGCTTCTCGATCTTTTTGCTGATGGGGAAAGAGTGGGCGAGGATCAAATCCTCAACGCTGTCTTTGATCTCTACCAAGATTGGTCCATTCTAGGTCTTGAAGACAATAGAAGCGAGCAACCGTATGCCGCTATGATAACAAATTTTATCCTCTGCACCACTCAGCTTCAACAGTATGAAAAGGCTAAGGCGCAGTGTTGGAAGCTCCAGCGGATTATGCACGAGGTGCATAAGGAGACGAAAGGCTCTGGTAAAGGGAAGGCTGATCGGATCGAAGAATTTCTAAAGTCAGGAAAATCACGCGATTGGGACTTGGCCTCATTTGAGCTTCAACGCTACCTCTCTGAAGGGGGCAACTGGAAGAGATACGCAGACGAGAAGAACCAATGCTTAAAAAACCAACTCTTTACCAGACGGTATCTCGTAACGGAGGTTCGAAGAGGGTGGATTTCAAGAGATTTTGCCAATGACGCCCTTGAGAGGATGCTAGCGGACCTTAAGGATGAGACGAAAGAGCCCGACAGATTTGTTCGTCTCATTATGGGGGCTGGTAAGTCTGACTTTATTTTTCCAAAAGCAGTAGAGCTTCTTCTCCAACGAGGGAAACAGCCCGTTATGGTCACCAATGAAGAGCTCGTCACGCAGTTGCACGAATCGCTTGGAAAACGGAGCTATCTCTTCGGTTTTGACATCAACTTCGGATTGAAAAAGGAGGACCCAACAAATAAGGAAATTGAAGAGCATCTTGAGCGTATTCTCCGAACTCTCAATAAACTAAAGTCTGAGAAGCGAGCTGTGCTTACAGCTCCAAAGGACTTGGCAGGCCTTAGAAATAAACGCATTGAACTACAAGACATCCTTTGCTGCGAGCTTGAGGGTCGCCATTTTAACCAGCTCGACCCGTCTGCTCAAGGGCGTTTGAAGGTATATTATGTGCAGCTGCAAATGCTTCGTAAGATTGAAAGTTTTTTCAAAACAGAGAACGTTTCCTATCTAATTGATGAAGACACCAATTTTGACATCAATTTTGAATACAACTTTGCAACGGGAGAGCACCGAACAGTCGACTCCACTCGCTTTACGATGGCGGAAAAAATGGTACGTCATATCTGCGAGAAACATAAAGCCCTCTATGAAAAAATGGTGGGCAATGACCTCCGCTCAGTTGAAAATCTAGAGCAAGAGCTTCAAACAGTAGCAAAGACATTAGTTGAAGATGATTTCTGGTGGACAGTTGTGGGTTGGAAAAAAGATGAGTGGGAACAGATTAATAAAGCGGAGCTTGTCGAATATTTGACAGGACACCGAACGAGCCTTCCAAAGGGTCTTCCTCCCTATCCAAACGGAGCTGGTGAAGTGGAGCTGCAGAAGTTCCACTATTTGATTGCTTTGCGAATCTCTTTAACTCTTGCCCTTCCCTCAGTTGCGGGGATCAATCCTAAACTCGATCGTGGTATTTGCAGGCGCGATGGGGTCACAGTTGTTCCTTATATGGATGGAATCGAAAAAAAGAATGTCCTTTATGGGAATGAGCCTGAAAACATTTTTCACCACATCCTCCACTATTTAGGAGCATCGAATGCTCTCAATCAGGAGCTATTTGCCAAAAATTATGACGATCTTCCAGGCGATGAGCACTGCTCTCCTCAGCTATCCGAAATGACTTGGAGTGAATGGAAAGCTGAAATCATGGATTGTTTCAAAAGCAACCGGCGTTTCCCTGACAAACCTACTTCTGGAAAGTACGAGACCCTATACGAAGCATTTATTGGAGATGAAGGCCTTAGTTTGCATCGACTCGTGTATTTGAGACATCTAATGCTCTATACAAACTACATCAAAGTTTACGCCGAGCAGATTGTCTTCAACACTCAAGACTGCGTGATCGGACCTCGTTTTGCAAAAGGGGGAGATGCGCGCATTGCTTCAGGTACGGGAGACCTCTTCTCGCTCAATCTCGCAAGACCTGGTGAAAAGCGTCCTGACGATGTGCTCGGAGAACTTCTTCTTTTGATGGATGTCGAAGATAAGTGTGAAACAAGCTTCACAGACCCTCTTGCTTTTATGCTTGAAAAAGCTAGAAGTGGAACTCAAGCGCTTATGAACTACGACTATGAGGTGCTTGGCAATGACTGCGAAAGGCTCGCTGCTTACCTTCAAGCGAATGGCGTGGAGCGGCAGATCATCTACCGTACGCGCCACCACGAGAAGAAAATGATGAGCCGGGGCGGGGAAGTTATGGATTACGAAGCTTCCGCGATTGAGAAAGGGGCTCTATTTCTCTACGGCCCTTCAGATACTCGTGGCGTGCATTTTCACGTCCCTGTAGGAGAAGAGATCGAGGGGTGTGCACTCTTTGGTGTCGGTAACAAAATTGATGATGTAGCTCAGATGCTCGGCCGGATGCGCCAGCTGGGCCTCGGCCAAAAAGTAAAAATTGCTTTCGATAAGAAAACCGAGAGCCAAATCAGACGGTGCTTAAAACTAGAGCCCACAAAAGACCTCCTCATTGTGCATGCTCTAAAATACTGTATCATAAACACTTTAGATGCCGAGCAGCTCTACCACACCAAGGCAATGCTCAAGCAAATCCGAACGCCTCTCGATTTAGAGCTAGACAGAATCACGAGAGTATACGTGCCCCTTCCAAACGATAAAAATGATATAGCGCCTTATGTGGAATTTGAGGGGAAAGTTCTCTTCCCGGCTATTCGAGATCTTCACATCATTTCAAATGAGATTCAATGGCTCCAAGATTATGCGCCTCCCACCTATGTCGACACACTTGCGTTTCTTGAGGCGCAGTATAACAAACAACTTGAGATGATTGTCAAGCTTACAGCTCAGCTTGAAAAGAATATGGCAGAGTTCAACAGTCGTTACAATCCTCCCCAAGACGCAAATACAGGCAGTGGCTTTTGGGGGTTGATTAAAAATTTGGCGCAGAAAGCAGTTGGAAACTACCCCTTAATTAAAACTAAATATGCTGGGCTACTAAGCGCACTCACGGCGGCAAAAAAAGTGGTTGAAGCAGAGAAAGCAAAACTTGCAGAAGAAGCGCATCGGGATTTTTTCAAAAATCATCTCGCTGAGAAAATCCCTCTGCATCAAAATGAAGGAGCTCACTCTGAGCAACAAGTGCAGCTACAGCAAGAGCAAGAGCAGGAACAGGAGCAAGAGCAGGAAGTTGAATCGTCAATCCAACCCACTTCGTATTTTCGAGAGACCGGTCTTGTCGACTACAGAGCATTTATTGCTGAGAGCGTAACGATGGGAAGATTTGAAAGAGAAAGATACCGTTATAGATCTATGGTTAGCGATCATTATCAATGTGTATCTGATATCATAGGCCCCACGTCACGCAAGATCCTCACAGATCTCTATATTTCAGAGCGTGCACACGAGCTGCGTCGAAGTGTCACGGGTGTGCCCGCTTTCAGGATCCTCGTAGCCAAAAGCCCAGAAAATCCTCCTACTGTGTTAATAGTCACCCCAGATGAATACTCAGAGAGTCTACGTTCATTCTTAGCGACTGAACGGGGGAAAGATGGTTCAAATACTAATTACCAATTGGGTCTTTATTCTCTTACTAACGAACATGAAATCCTTTGTGTAGATCGGGGCAATGCGACCCCTGATTCCAAAAGTGAAGGGTTTATTGAGAAATCGATCCTCGTCAAGCTTTTAATTGATATGCCTCGGTTTTCTACAGTTGAAGAAGACTATCTGTGGAATACGCTCGTGCCAAAATGGAAAAGAGAAGGCACCTATGAGCGATTCTACCAGGACTTAGATACAGGGTTCAAAACGAAGCAATCGGCAGCTCTCCTCGGGCGTATTAATGACGGGGATCCAAAACTACTACTCAAGCTCGCGAGAAAAAAACTTGAGCTTCTTCATAAGCATTGCAAGCAAAATCCCCTTAAATTCTCTGCTGCTGAAAAAAAGAAGCTCGCCGAATGGCTCAAGGGCTTAGGGTCTGCTCAATACAAAAAGCTATTGAACGAAATACGCCCTGAGTCTCATGACTTCCTTACTGATCTACGCACCTCGGCAAAAGAGAAGCGGGGAGAAGCTCGTAGGGACAAGGGAAAAGGACCTATGCGCGAAGATGGTGACACGCCACGTGGCGCTGGTGTTGGAGCTCCATCTCCGGACGGTGTGTATGGCAGATTGTAGTAGCTAGGGGACATCGGTGCGCAAAAGGGCACCCCTCAGAGCTCAAAGGGAGCCTCTTTTCTAAAATAACCTTCGAACGCTTCTTCTCGAGGTGGGGGTCGGGGATAGGGACTGCTGAAAGCAAGGCCTTAGTGTAGGGATGCATAGGATTTCGATATAGCTCCTCACTGGGCGCTAGCTCCATTAAGGCCCCTCGATACATCACCGCGACTCGGTCACAGAGGTAGCGAATCATCGCTAAGTCGTGGGCGATGATCAAATAGGTGAGCTTCCGCTTCTTTTGGACCTTTTGGAGGAGATTGACAATCTGCGCTTGGATGGAGACATCTAGGGCTGAAAAAGGTTCATCACAGATGAGAAATTCGGGATCAACCGCAAGCGCGCGAGCAATTGCGATGCGCTGCCTTTGCCCCCCACTAAATTCATGAGGGAAGCGGTTTAAATGACTCGCATTCATCCCCACCTGCGCTAGAAGCTGCTCGGCAGAGCCTTCCAATTGGTGGATCTCTAAGGGCTCTTTAAGTATTTCACGGACAGTCATCCGGGGATTGAGAGAGGCGTAGGGGTCTTGAAAAATTATCTGCATCTTGCGGCGTAGCTGCTTGAGAGGCTTTTTTTCTAAAGAGCCTATCTCGCTGCCTTGAAAGTAGAGGCTTCCTGAGCTTGGCCTCACCAGCTGAATCAGAGTCTTCGCTAGCGTCGATTTGCCCGACCCACTCTCTCCTACAAGACCGAGCGTCTCCCCTCGATAGATGTTTAGGGAGATCGCTTTGAGAGCAGCGACCCCTCCATAATCTTTATTCACATTTCTGATCTCGACTACGGTTTCTCGCTCAGCCAACAGGTCACCTCCTGCGTGGAGTGGAAAGAGGTGAGGGGTGGCTCTTTTAGAGCGCAAATCTGCATGGCCTCCGAGCAACGCGCTGCAAAGGGACACCCAGCTGGGGGGGAGAGGAGAGAAGGGGGATACCCCTCAATCACCTCGAGGGGAAGATCGCGCCTAAGATCGATTCTTGGGATCGACCGGAGCAGGGCCCTAGTGTAAGGGTGTCCCGGCTCATGAAATATTTGTTCAACAAGGCCCATCTCGACAATCTTCCCTCCATACATAACCAAGACGCGATCACACAGACCCGCGACCACTCCAAGGTCGTGGGTGATTAGCAAAGTCGTGATTTCAATTCTCTTGAGCAGCTCGAGAATTTCGGCTTGGATGGTGACATCAAGAGCAGTAGTAGGTTCATCTGCGATCAAAAGACTCGGCTCACCTGCGATCGCCATTGCAATCAGGATTCTCTGGCGCATCCCTCCACTCAGCTCGTGGGGGTACTGGCGGAAGACGCGCTCAGGGGAGTCGATGCCTACCTGCTTGAGAAGTTCAAGGGCTCTCTCTCGCGCAGGGAGGCGCACAGTCGCTTCCATGATTTGCAACCCCACACGCATCGTCGGATTGAGAGAGGTCATAGGGTCTTGAAAGATCATACCAATCTGCCTGCCACGAATACTGCGTCTCTTATTTTTTGAGAGGCCAGTGAGCTCCTCTCCCTCAAACTCAATAGAATCGGCATGGATGGCCCCTGAGGATAGCCCTAAAAGAGCTTTGGCCGCTGCGCTCTTCCCACAGCCCGACTCTCCCACCAAAGCGACGCGCTCACCTTTTGAAATGAAAAAGTCGACACCTCGAACCGCTTCAATCTCTCCCTCCTCAGAGAAAAATTTCACAGAAAGATTTTTTACCTGGAGCAATTTTTTCATCCTACCCTCTGCTTGGGGTCAAGCGCGTCACGCAGTCCATCTCCCACAAGGTTGAAGGCAAGCATGGTGAGACTGATAAAGCAGGCAGGAAAAAAGAGGCGCCAAGGGTAGTACCGCAGCGCAGGGAGAGCATCACTTGCCATCGTTCCCCAGCTGGCGATGGGAGCTTGAACGCCCAGACCCAAAAAGCTGAGAAATGCTTCAGTAAAGATAGCGAGAGGAATGGTTAAGGTGAGTGTGACAAGGATGGGCCCCATAGCATTTGGTAAAAGGTGTTTAAAAAGGATTCTTCTAGGCCCCGCCCCTAAGGCGATGGCCGCTTGGACGTAGTCGAGTTTTTGGAGTTGAAGGAGCTGTCCGCGTACAATGCGGGCCATTCCAATCCACCCTGTAAGCGTGAGGGCAATGAGGATCGGGATCAGCCCAGAGCCGAGAACAACCATGAGCATGATCACGATCAATAGATAGGGGATGGCGAACATGATGTCTGCAAGGCGCATCATGGCATTATCGATTCTCGCTCCTCCAAGGGCAGCCATCCCTCCAAAGAGCACCCCGATGATCAGATCGATGATCGCAGCAGAGACTCCAACAAACAAAGAGATGCGCGCTCCACAAGCGATGCGCGTGAACATATCTCTACCCAAGTTGTCTGTACCAAACCAAAATGTTTTCGAGGGGGGGGAATTTTTTAAAGCGAGGTGGGTCTCATAGTAAGTATGAGGGCTGAGCCAAGGAACCAAAAGAGCAAAAAGGAACATGCCGATCAAAAAAAGAGCTCCAACTGTAGCGACACGGTTTCGACGAAAACGGCGCCTCACTTGACTCCAGTAGGAGAGCGAGGGGCTCTCAGCTGATTCGCCAGCGGCCAGATCCCGATTTAAGGGGAGAAAAAGAGAGTCATCAATCACGAGCCTTTCTCCCCACTCCCATCCGTGGATCTAGCCACCCATAGGCGAGATCGACCAGAAAAATTGCCCCTAGTAAAATCACACTAAAAAACACCGTGATTCCCATAATTACAGTGTAGTCTCTGCTCGAAATGCTATTGATGAACCAGCTGCCGAGGCCCGGTATTCCAAAAATTTTCTCGATGATAAAACTTCCTGTCAAAATAGTTGCGATGAGCGGTCCTAAGTAGGTAAGTACAGGAAGCAGGGCATTGCGCATCGCATGCTTTGTAAGCACCATCCACTCACTCAATCCTTTAGCTCGGGCTGTTTCGATGTAATCGCTCGAAAGCACCTCGATCATACTCGCCCGCGTCAGCCGAGCTATAAAGGCTGTGGGAAGGGCTGCGAGAGAGAGCGCCGGAAGAATGGATTGCTGGAAGGTTCCCCACCGCGCCACTGGAAAAAGATCGAGCTTAATAGCAAATACGTACTGCAAGAAGGCTGCTAAAATAAAGCTTGGAAGAGAGATGCCTAGCACTGCAACAGCCATCGCAGCAAAGTCTTGCCACTGGTTTTGCCTCAAAGCAGCAAGGGTTCCGAGCGTAATTCCAAAAGTGAGCGCAATCGCAAGGGCTTCTAACCCGAGAAGGGCTGAGATGGGAAAACCCGATCGGATGATCTCATTGACGGTGCGCCCCCTGTATTTGAAAGAGGGGCCGAGATCCCATTTGGCAATGGATAGGAGGTAGTGCGTGTACTGTTTGTACCAAGGGTCGTTGAGCTTGTAGTGCTCATAGAGCGAAGCTAAAACCTCTGCAGGCAGCGCTTTTTCTTGGGTAAAAGGATCGCCTGGAACCGCCTTCATCAAAAAGAAGGTGAGAGATACTATGATCCAGAGTGCCAACAAGTTAGAAAATAATCTTTTGAAAATATAATGCATTGCTATGAATTCGCTATCTTATACCAAAGGGGAGAAAAAAAGTCATAAATTCGGGCCTACTCGTACACTCTACTTCGGCTGTGTTGAAAAACTTATTGCACTCAAATTCAGCTAGATTTGAAGTCTAGTTTTTACACCACAAGCGAGAGAGGTAGCCCCAGAGCTACCTCTGTGAGAGTGGGGTAAAAAAATAGGCTTTCAAAGATAGTTGAAGGTGAGTGCAATAAGTTTTTCAACACAGCCACCTACTTCTCACTTGCGAGCCCTTTTAAAATCTGCAATCCCCTGAGGGGAAATTGCCACTCCCTTGACACACGGTTTTTTTACATAGCTAAACGTGTAATGCCTAAGAGGGATGACAGGCATCTGCTCGATTAGAAGGGTCTCTGCTTCTAAAAGCAGCGCATCTCTCACTCCAAGGTTTAACTCTTTTTTTGCTCCTTCGATCAACTGATCAAAGCGCTCGCTCTGCCAGGGGATAAGTTTTACCTCGCTCGAGCTGCTAAAGACCGCTAGCATCGAGAGGGGGTCATTGAAATCAGCGATCCAGTTGCCAAGAGCGAGCTCAAAATCCCCCGCAGCGAGTGAGCGAAGATAAAGATGCCTCTCTTGCCCCACAAGCTCGATTTCCACGCCAAGTGCATTTTTCCACCGCTCCCTAGCGAATTGGACGATATCACCCTCGGCAGCATTTTTATTGGAGCTTGAATAGAGGAGTCTCAATTTTGGTAGCGGCTCCTTTCTAGAGCTCTGGGCTACCTGCTGAAGAGGGAGCTTTTCTACTAGGCGCATAGAGGGAGGCAAAATGCTAGTTGCAAGCTCTTGGTTTCCTCTAAAGATATGGGTGATGATCTCTTGACGCTCTAGAGTCTTTGCAAATTTCACGCGGGTTTCCAAGTCGTTAAACGGAGCTTTTTTGGTGTTAAAAACGAACCAGCTCGTTCCCGCAACTGGATAAGATTCGGTGGCAAAGTGGTCGCTAAGCTCAGCTGAGAGGGGATGAGACATCGGATGTCCGAGCCAGTCGAGCTCTCCGGCTTCAAAGAGAAGGGCCTCAGTGTGGCTCTCTTCAATGATAGAAAAATGAATCCGATCGAGCGCGACCTCTTCAGAGTCCCAATAGAGTGGATTTTTTTGAAGGTGCAGGCGATCTCCTGGGCAGTAGGCCACCACACCAAAAGGGCCGTTGAAAATGCCTGGCTCGGGGTGAGTGGGGAAAAGAGTTGGGAAACCGACGAGTTGAAGTAAGTAGGGGGTGGGAAATTCAAGGGTGACGACAAGTGTGTGTTGATCGACTGCTTTCACTCCCACTTCATCGAGTGGGCAGATTCCTCGATAAGCATTGCACCCATTTTTCAAGGAGAAGAGCAAATGCGCGTAGCGAATTCTATTGGAAGGGTCGAGAATTTCTTTCCAGCTTTTTTCAAAAGCATCAGCGAAGAGGGGATCGCCATTGCTCCAATAGCTCTCTCGAAGATGGAAAGTGTAGGTGAGTCCATCTTCAGAGATGTCGATCGACTTAGCAATTCCAAGCTCATCACCTCGAGTGAGTCCTTCATAGAGCTGCTTGGCCAAGCTGAGCTCTCGAAGTGTGCACATCTCTCTTGGATCGAGTGAAGTGGGGTTCTGCGCAAGGTTGAGTCGGAGGGTGTCTTGAAACTCTTGCTCAGTTTCACAGCTAGTATGAGCGAGTAGGATCCAAAGAAGAACGAGCCAGCGCATGTGTCACTCCGAGTCGAGGGTCGGCCTGAAAAGAAGAAGTGGTTTCTCCTTCTCGGTGGTAGTGGTATCCCAGGGCGGCAATCATCGCTCCATTGTCTAAACAGAGTCCAGGGGCAGGCCAGAAGGTCGGAAGAGAGACCTGCTCGGCAAGCATGGCTCTGAAAGCCCGGTTTTGACTCACGCCACCACCTATGAGGATACTATTGCACGAAAAATGGTCAGCAGCAAGCTCGATTTTATTGATAACATCGGCAAAGGCTGCCCTTTGAAAACTCGCGGCTAAGTCTTTTTTTTCGAGATCACTTAAAGTTATTGAGCCTGTTTTTTGAGCATTTTGCCCCTTGATTCTGTACAGTAGTGCGGTCTTCAGCCCGCTAAAAGAGAAATCAAAAGGTCGTCCTTTCAGAGTCCCAGCTCGGAAAGGGTAGCGCTTAGGATCTCCTCCCCTAGCAAGTTTTTCTATTTCAGGCCCTCCTGGGTAGGGGAGTCCGAGAAGACGAGCGGCTTTATCAAAAGCCTCCCCAATAGCGTCGTCTTGAGTTTTGCCAATCATTTGATAACTCCCAACAGACTCGGCGAGCAAAAGTGAGGTGTGTCCTCCCGATACAACGACTCCAAGGGCAGGGAATGGGGGCCTCTGATCTAGGATAGTCGAATAGAGGTGCGCTTCAATGTGATTGACGCCTACAAGGGGTTTTCGAGTACTAAGCGCAAGCCCCCTTGCAAAATTGACTCCTACAAGAAGAGCTCCTATGAGCCCTGGACCCTTTGCAACGGCGATCAGATCGATCTCTTCTAAAGTGAGCCCCGCCTCATGAAGTGAGCGTTTGAGCAAGGGGAGTAAAACATCGGCATGACGCCTGCAGGCCACCTCAGGGATGACCCCTCCGTAACGAGCGTGGAGATCCTCTTGCGTCATCACGACATTAGACAAGATCTTCCACCCATCTCCTACAACTGCAATGCCTGTCTCATCACAGGTGCTTTCGATACCAAGTACGTATTTCACACAGGCTATTTTAGATGGGCCAAGAGATTTTGGCTAGCATCGTGATCGATAATCCAAAGAGCCGGGGAGGTTTGGCTTCCGATCATCTGAGAGGGATAGGTTTTTGGATCAAAAGAGGTGGTGAGCACCTTCTCTAAAATCTCTGCTTTACTCGCCCCCATTACGTAGAGGGAGATATGGCGCGCTGAATTAATATACTCAAAGGTAAGACTCATGCGCCAAGTGTTTTTTTGAGGCACTTCATTTGCAATAACAAACTTTCCAGCAGGAGCCTGCAACCCTTTTGTATGGGGAAATAGCGAGGCTGTATGTCCATCATCGCCCATTCCAAGCATGACAAGGTCGAGAGGGCGACCTGCGAGCTGCTTTCTCAAGAGCTCTTCGTAGCGCTTAGCATTTGCTTCAATATCCTCTTCAGCAACCATTCGGAAGATCTGACTCTCTGGAATCGGCAAGCGGCTTAACCCAGCCTCTTGCATGGCCATGTGGTAGTTGCTCTCGGGATCTTGAGGGGCTACACTTCTCTCATCACCCCAAAAAAGGTATACCTTGCTCCAATCGAGGGCTTTGGGCAATTCAACCAAAGCTTGAAAGATGCTTTTTGGAGTGGATCCTCCAGAGAGAGCGACTGCAAAAAAGCCGTGATCTTCAATAGACTCTCGCCCGATCTCTATCCACTTCTCTACGGCATAGTTCAGGGTCTCTTCTCGCTTGCCGGGAATAATAATCTGGCGACGACCATCAAAAGTTAAAGGCGTTTTCATTCGCGTGTCCAGGGGATTTGGGTTAAGAGTTCAAGCATTTCACGGTAGTGAGGCCCTGCAGAAGGTTGGAAGATCTCTTCGACAATCTCCTGCCCTTCAGAGAGTCCCGAAAGGTGATTGCAGGAGGGGAGATCGCAGCGGCTTTTGTCAGAAAATTGTAGGCTCACCTGCCGAGTCTCAAGGTGTCTTTTAAAATCATAGTGGCCTTTGTTGTGAGCACTCTCAATTTCTAAAGAGAGAATAGAGCCAGCAGCAAGTTCTGAAGATTCTTGGGGAGTCAAAAGGATCACAATTTCACGCGTAGGTGTTTGGTAGGTGATGCGAATGTTTCCCTCATGTGTCCCTACCATACGAAATTTCCAATTGAGGCGAGAAGCGAGCCACGCTTGGAGATAGGCCGCCTCTATTTCGGTGTATCTGTGGGACTGACCTGTGACACGGTTGTAATGAATGCGAATAATTTTGCTCTCGGCAAGCGTTTGAAAGCTATCTTGCGAGTCAAATGTCGCTGATAAAAGCTCACGCCAGCCTGAGATTGCACTCCAGTTGAGGTCGCCAATTGCGCATTTGAAGCGGTGGAAGAGGGCGAGAACCGCCTGGCTGTAGCTCTGTAAATTATCAGAAGATTCTGAATCGAAAATAATCCTGTCTGCATACCGCTCGAGGTGAGGAAGAATCGTACTCTCACTTGTCGGATCTTGCGTCCAAAGAAGGTAGACTGGAAGATCGGGTAAAAGCTGCGCTATTGCGATAAAGGGGACTCGCTCTACGAGGTCTCCAG
This sequence comes from Chlamydiota bacterium, assembly GCA_021772465.1. Classification (GTDB taxonomy): domain Bacteria; phylum Chlamydiota; class Chlamydiia; order Chlamydiales; family JAAKFR01; genus JAJFLX01. Next base: position 311,434 of record JAJFLX010000003.1, on the reverse strand, counting down.
CCACCTCGATTCGTATGATCTCGCAATACGCCTGGTTTTCTCCCTCACCTAAGGTCTCAGAGCTGACTGAGGTGCGTAAGTAGGCCTCGGAGCTCTTCTCCTCGTGGATGATGAGCATGATTCTACAGGGAAACTTACTGACTACAGACCTGACAAGGTCTTCATAGTCGCGTGGTGAATCGCTTTTCTGTGCGTAGATGATGAGGTTGAAAAGCGAGGCGCGGACTTTTTTCTCACCTTGCTTCTCATCCCAAAGCTTGGAGAGTTGCTCATTGAGATTTGCAAGTTCGATCGTGCCCATCTAGATAAGTCTCCACTCGCGTCCATCTCGCGCGAGCATCTCATCGGCAGCCTGGGGTCCCCAAGTACCTGAAGGGTAATTTGGAAAATCACTGGGTGCGCTCTCGTGCCAGCGGTCTAATACAGGAGTGATCCATTTCCATGAAGTGAGCACCTCATCCCCACGGGCAAAGAGCGTACCGTCACCAAGCATGCAGTCATAAATCAACCTCTCATACGCTTCAGGAGGAGTAAGTCCGAAATACGAGCTATACCTAAAGTCCATTTTAACGGGCTGAATAGGGCTGCTTGGGCCGGGAACTTTGCAGTTCATCCGAAGAGAGATTCCCTCATCGGGCTGAATACGTATTACAAGTACATTGTGCTCCGTCTTCTTCTCATTTTGTGAAAATAAAACACCGGGCACCCCTTTAAAGGTGATTGCAATCTCTGTGGCCCGTTTGGGCAGTCTCTTTCCTGCACGCAAATAAAAAGGAACACCAGACCATCGCCAGTTATCGATATAGAGTTTTAAAGCGGTAAAGGTCTCGATCGAAGAGTGAGGATCGACATTGTTTTCCTGTCGATACCCAATAGCATCCTCACCGTCGACATAACCAGGGCCATACTGTCCCCGGACTACCTGTTCGCTGAACCTCTCCATATCGAGGGGACGAAGTGCTTTTAATACCTTCACTTTCTCATCGCGAATCGCGTCTGCTGAAAGACTTGAGGGCGGCTCCATAGCGGTTAAACTGAGCAGTTGCATCATGTGATTCTGAACAATGTCACGCAAGATTCCAGCCTCTTCGAAGAAAGCACCACGGGTTCCAATCCCTATTTCTTCTCCCACAGTAATTTGTACGTGATCGATGTAATGATTGTTCCAAATTGACTCGAAAATGGAGTTTCCAAACCTGAAAACCAAAAGATTTTGTACGGTCTCTTTTCCCAAGTAGTGATCGATTCTGTAGATTTGAGACTCAGCCAGGTGGTTGAGAACGAATTGTTGCAGCTCAATTGCGGAGCTGTAGTCGTGTCCGAAGGGCTTCTCGATGATCACTCGAGACCATTTGTCTTTCACCTTACCCGTATCGTAAATCAATCCCCGTTTACCCAGATGCTCAATGATGAGAGGAAAGTAGCGGGGCTGAGTTGAGAGGTAAAAAACTCGGTTTCCTTTGGTGCCATGCTCTTTGTCTAGCTGTTCGAGAAAAGTGCGCAAATCGTCGTACCCTTTGTCATCATCAAAATTTGAAGAGTGGTAGTAGATCTGATTGTTAAAAGAGGACCAAAGATTTTCATCTAGAGGTTTGACACGAGAAAATTCTCCTACAGCTTTCTGCATCTCCCCGCGGAATTGCTCGTGGGTTTTCTCGCGGCGAGCAAAACCTACGCAAGCAAAATGCGAGGGAAGCTGCCCATCGCGTGCGAGATTGTAAAGAGCGGGGAAAAGCTTTCGAGAGGTTAAATCACCTGTCGCCCCAAAAATAACAACAACGCACGGGTCGACGACCTTATTGTCTGCCCCTTCCTCTTGAAGGGGGCTTTGAAACACTGCCCCTTTATTCTCGTCGAGGGTGATCGTAGTGATATCTGGAAGAGGGTGAGGTGACTCGCGCATGAATACCTAATTTTTGAAAATTGACCTACTCTACAATTAACCGATCTGAGAGTTTGGATCAACCCTATCGAGATAGGTTTGTAAAATGAGAGAGGCGGTGATGGCATCGAGGACCTGAGTTCTTTTTTTTCGACTCATGCCCCCCTCCATGAGAGCGCGCGTTGCAATTACAGTTGAAAAACGTTCATCTAAAAGAATAACGGGGCATGGAACCTGCGGCTCTAATCTTGATACAAAGTCACTTACAAGTTTAGCCGAACTACCTATCTTCCCATCCAAATGCAGAGGATAGCCCACTACAATCGCTTCGAGATCGTAAATTTCAAGAGTTTTCACAATTTTTTCTAGAGTCGCTTCAGGGGTTTTGCAGGCTAAGACAACTTCAAGAGGTGAAGCGATGATCTGACTTGGATCTGAAAGAGCAAGCCCTATTCTTTTTACCCCAAAATCAATGCTAGCGATTCTCTGCATAGCTCACCATCGCCTTCACAAAGTCACGAAAGAGGGGATGAGGCTCTGTTGGGCGTGATTTAAATTCAGGGTGAAACTGGACACCTACCATCCACGGATGGTCTTGAACCTCTGCGATTTCACACAAGTTCTCCGCCTCGTAGTGACCCGATAAGAGGAGTCCATGCTTTTCTGCTAACGCTTTATATTTGTTGTTGAACTCATACCGGTGACGGTGGCGCTCTGAAATGCTTCTACTACCATATGCACGCATCGCTAAGCTTCCTTCTGCCAAAAGACAGGGATAAGCGCCAAGTCGCATGGTTCCTCCCATGTCAGTAACTTGCTGTTGCTCGCTGAGCAAGGATATGACTGGCTCAGTTGTTGTGGGGTTCATCTCCGTTGAGTCAGCATTTTCGAGCCCCAGAACGTGACGTGCAAACTCGACCACAAGGACCTGCATCCCGAGACAAATGCCGAAGTAGGGGATCTTTTGCTCGCGGCAGAGTTTTGCTGCCTCAATTTTACCTTCCCAACCCCGCTTGCCAAAGCCTCCAGGCACGAGATACCCATCGCACCCTCCCATCTCCTCTGATTTATCCGACTCGATGGCTCTAATTTCGAGATGATAGCCCGCTTCAATCGCTCCATGCTGGAGCGCTTCAAACACCGATTTATAGGCATCTTTGTGCTGCAAGTACTTCCCTACAACTCCCACTGTCAACGTCGCTTTCGGATTCCGCACTCGATCGATAATTCTCTCCCACTCGGCGAGATCAACCTCTTTGCTTGGAAGGGAGAGTAACTCGCAGATCCGATTGGCAACGCCTTGTCTATGGAGCATCAAAGGTACTTCATATATGGAAGTTTTGACATCAATCTCATCAAAGACCGACTGGGGTGGCACGTGGCAAAAGAGGCTAATTTTCGCTTTAATCTCCTCAGAGAGCGAGGAGGTGCAGCGACACAAAATCAGATCGGGCATAATTCCTATGCTGCGAAGTGTCTGTACAGAGTGTTGGGTAGGTTTGGTTTTCACCTCTCCAGCAGCTTCGAGATGAGGGACATAAGTCATATGAATCTTCAACGTATCAGCTGAGTGCTCATAGCAAAATTGTCGAATGGCTTCTAAAAAAGGGAGAGACTCAATATCTCCAACTGTCCCACCAATTTCTACAAGAACGACATCGGTCTGCTCTTTCTCACCTGCTTGAACGATCCGCTGTTTGATCTCATCTGTAATATGAGGGATCACTTGTACGGTTTTACCCAAGTAGTCCCCTTGCCGCTCTTTTCGAATCACTGTTTCATAAATTTGCCCCGAAGTAGCCGTTGAAGTGCGAGAGAGATGAGCTGAGGTGTAGCGGTAGTAGTGGCCGAGGTCTAGGTCGGTCTCCATTCCGTCGTCGGTTACGTAAACCTCCCCATGCTCAAAAGGGTTCATGGTACCTGGATCTACATTCAAATAGGGATCCAATTTGAGCATAGCTATCGAAAAACCCTTTTTCTCTAAAAGGAGTGCAAGTGAGGCTGCGGTCAACCCTTTACCAAGCGAAGAGACCACACCACCTGTCACGAATATGTATTTGCGCATAGCCTCTCCTTTATACCCATCTTGTTGTCAGATACGACCTTCATTCTCATTGACTCCCTGTGGTTAATGTCGAACTTCGAGCCCCACTTGCCTGTAAACTCGGTACTAAATTTTCATCCCTAATCTTCAAAATTGGTATGACTCGGGTTAGATCTTCTGGGGTATCGACCCCAATTCCCTCTTCTGCGACCTCTTCCACATAAATCGCATGACCCGCCTCTAAAATCTTCAACTGTTCCAAGTCTTCGATCGACTGCAGTCTCGATGTAGGCATCTTGACATACTCTAACAAAAAAGGTCCTCGAAAGCAGTAGATTCCAATGTGTCTGTAGTAGTCATGGATTTGATCGACTTTTCGAGGAAAGGGGATGGGCGCTCGACTAAAATAGAGAGCTTTTCCGAAGCGGTCAAACACGCATTTTACTGCGCTGGGCCCAAAAATATGTTCGGGATCTTCTATTTTAGTGATGGGTGTTGTTACCCTCGCTTCGGGAGTGCCTTCCATCTTTTTGATAAGCCTATCGAGCGTCAGGGGATTCAAGCAAGGCTCATCCCCTTGCACATTGAGTACATAGTCCGCATCAGGAAAGTGGGTTTCAATCACCTCAGCCACACGTTCCGTTCCATTTACGCACTCAGGTGAGGTCATATAGACTTCACCTCCAAATGCTTGAACATGGTCGAAAATTCGCTTGTCATCGGTTGCGACTACAAGGCGATCGATAAGCGTGGCTTGCTTGGCGTTTTCGTAAGTTCTTTGAATTAAACTTTTTCCTAGTAAATCAGCGAGAGGTTTACCGGGAAACCGCGTACTTTGCCAACGAACTGGGATAACGGCGATGACTTGCATGGAGACATTCTACTAAAAAAGGTTTTAGGTTGCAACATCCGTAATCACAAGTACAAGCAAAACAATTTGTAATTATATATTTTTGTTTTTAATATATAACTATATGAAATATATCTTTCAAAGAAGGTAATTATGACTTTTCTTCCAAATAAATTACTGCTCAATGTTCTCGCTTGCGGGTTGATCCTGACATGCCCTCTGCACTGCGAAGCCAAGAGCTCTTCAGATCAAAAGAACTGGACTGAATTTACATCTCAAGAGAATGGTTTTTCAGTTGAGCTACCAACTCAACCTGAACATGTTGAACAGACAATCGATGTTCCAAGAACCGATTTAAAAATTCACTATGATACTTATATCAGTGAGCCAAGCGATTCAGTCGTCTATGTCATCTCTGTTTGGAACTATCCGTCTGAGATCGACATGTCTAAACCTGAGGTCAACCTCCAAGATGGCTTTGGAGGGATGCTTTCAGCTCTTCCTGGTTCTGAAGTAAAAAGCATGCAAATGACAGAGGAGCAAGATTACAAGGCACTCGACTTTCTGGTAAAAAACGATGAAATCTTTTTTCAAGGGAAATTGATTCTTGTCTACAATACCCTCTATCAAGTTTTTGTCGTCTATAAAGACTCTGTGGATATGAAAGAAGACTACGAGCACTTCATCGATTCTTTCAAGCTTTTGCAACCAGAAAAGCGAAAGCTAGATTCATCAAATGCGACAAAGATGAATGTTTAAAGCCCCTCGCCATAAGCCCTTTTCTCTATCCAGTAGTCGAGAGAGATAAATCCTGAGCCAAAACAAAAGACAATGAGACTCGCATAGAGGTAGAGGAAAGGGGAGGCTTCGATGAAAACTGAGGGAGCAGCTAGGAACTGCACCAGGGCCTCTGGGTGAGCGGTCACGTAGGCAACGATGAAGATTACGATGAGGGGGATAGTCGTGATCCTAGCAAAGAGCCCTAAGAACAGGGAGAGCCCACCTACGAGTTCAATAGCTCCGACCAAATAGACCATAAACAGGGGGGCGGGTATCCCAAGATCTGCAAAAAATTCTGCAACACCTGAAGCGTTCATCCATTTTGCAAGCCCTGTGATGACAAGCATTCCGCCCCAATAGACTCGAATCAGAAGAAGTAAAAAGCTTCCTAAAAAATTTTCTCCTCTCACCAAGCCTAAGTAGGCCTTTTTAAATCCATTTCCAGCCATCACTGCTCCTTTAAATATTTTCTTCTAGTGTTGCCAGAAGTGATCTTTCTTGTCTAGGACACACGGGAGTGGTATGCTCGGTGAGATGATGTCATGCAAAGAGGCTGTTGCCTTATTAAGACGAGGTGAGCTCATTGCCTTTCCTACAGAAACGGTTTATGGACTAGGGGCTCCGCTTTTTTCTCCGAGGAGCATAAAAAAAATTTTTCAAGTCAAGGGGAGGCCACAAGACAATCCCTTGATCGTTCACGTGGCTTCAAAAGAGCAACTCAAGAGGGTAGTGACCACCTATCCCGAAGAGCTTGTTGAAAAATTTTGGCCAGGCCCTCTCACTCTTGTTCTCCCCAAAAATTCCTGTGTCTCTGAACTTGTCACCGCTGGATTGCCGACTGTGGCAGTTCGAATGCCTGCCCACCCTTTGGCACTTGAGTTGATCGAGCTCTTAGGAGAACCCTTAGTCGCTCCTTCGGCCAATTTATCGGGCTCACCTAGCAGTACCCTTGCAGAGCACGTCCGCTCAGATTTTGGAGACCAGTTAGGGGGCATTCTCGATGGAGGAGCGTGCATGCAAGGACTTGAGTCCACGGTGCTCGCTCTCGATCCTCCTAAGATTCTCAGACCTGGATCGATCACAAGAAATGAACTTGAAAGGGTACTTGAAACCAATATCACGACAGCGCAAGCGGGAGGGGAGAGACCCCCTTCACCTGGCATGAAATATCGCCACTATGCCCCCAAGGCAAAGGTGAGGCTTGTTGAAACCCATGCCTTAGTTGAAAAGCAGCCGGGGCGCCTGATTCTCGACTCGCTTCTCCCCTCCGAGCTCTACACTACTTTTCGCGATGCGGATCTCAAAGGGTATGAAGAGATCGTCATCCGAATGACACCTGGAATCAAAGAGCATGAAGCGCTCTTGAATCGACTCCTAAAAGCCGCAGCCACTTCCTATTAAAAAAATCTGGATAGTTCCCCTTATTTTTGATACGTTCAACCCCAAGCTGAGGAGGCCACAATGAGTCAGAACGTCGCGCAGAAATTGATAGCCAGCCATCTTATCGAGGGCAAAATGAAAATAGGGGAGGAGATCGGACTAAAAATCGACCAAACCCTGACTCAAGATGCCACTGGGACGATGGTAATGCTCGAACTTGAGGCGATGAATTTAGACGAAGCCAAAACTGAAATCTCCGTTCAGTATATCGACCACAATATTTTGCAAAATGACTTCAAAAATGCGGAAGATCACCTCTTTCTTCTCAGCGCATGTAAAAGATTCGGCGTCTGGTACAGTCGGCCTGGGAATGGCGTGAGTCACCCAGTGCACATGGAACGATTTGGTCGCCCTGGAAAAACACTTCTTGGCTCAGATAGTCACACGTGCGCGGCAGGTTCTATGGGGATGCTTGCAATGGGAGCTGGAGGAATAGAAGTAGCAGCTGCTATTGCAGGAGAACCGTTTCACGTCAAAATGCCCCAAATTTGGGGAGTCTGCCTGACAGGAGAGCTCCCCGATTGGGTGAGCGCCAAAGATGTGATCCTCGAGATGCTTCGCCGTCACGACGTAGCGGGGGGCGTCGGCAAAATTATCGAATACTACGGACCTGGCCTTACCAATTTAACGGCTATGGATCGACACGTCATTGCCAATATGGGAGCAGAGCTTGGGGCTACAACTACCGTTTTTCCCTCAGATGAAGAGGTCAAGCGATTCCTAAGAAGTCAAAGGCGAGAGGATCAGTGGGAAGAGATCCTTCCAGATCCTGGGTGCCATTACGACCTTCATGAGGAGATTAACCTCTCAAAGCTCGAACCTTTGATCGCACTTCCAAGCAGTCCAGGGAAAGTTGTCCCGGTCAAGAAAGTGGCAGGGAAGGATGTGTTTCAGGTCATGATCGGCTCCTCAGCGAACCCTGGCTACCGAGATTTTTCTGTTGTAGCCAAGATCATGGAAGGGAAGCGTGCACACCCCAGGGTGAGTCTCGATATCAACCCCACTTCAAGACAAATTCTTGAAAACCTCGCTCGGGGCGGCGATCTCGAGAGACTCATTCTCTCGGGAGGCAGGATACACCAAGCGGGATGCAACGGATGTATTGGCATGGGGCAAGCGCCTGCAAATGGACGCCCCTCCTTGAGAACTGTCCCTAGGAATTTTCCAGGGCGCTCAGGGACTAAAGAGGACTCGGTCTACCTCTGTAGCCCAGAGACGGGAGCTGCAGCAGCTCTAACAGGGCGGATCACTGACCCACGAGATCTTGGCATGCCCTACCCCAGAGCCTCTGAACCCGAAGAGATTTTAGTCGACGCAGAAGCTGTTATCCCTCCCCCTGTTTCTGGAGTCAGTTATGAGCTCGAGAAGGGAAGTAATATCAAACCCCTCCCACTATTTGAACCGCTCCCGAGCTCTTTAGAGGGGCCTATTTTGCTCAAGCTTGGCGACAATATCTCGACAGACGAAATCATGCCTGCCGGATCGAAAGTGCTCCCTTTTCGAAGCAATATCCCCGCCATTAGCGACTTTGTTTTTTGCCAAGTCGATGAGACCTACCCAAGCCGCACGATCCCTTGCCGCGAAGGGGGGCATTTCATCGTTGCAGGTGACAACTACGGGCAAGGCTCAAGCCGTGAGCATGCGGCCATTGCCCCCCGCCACTTAGGGCTTCGCGCTGTCATCGTCAAAGGGTTTGCGCGCATTCATCGAGCAAATCTGAGCAATTTTGGGATCGTCCCGTTGATGTTTGAAAATCCAGCTGATTGGGAGCGGATCGAGCAAGGGGACATGTTGCAATTTCCCAGTATCCGAGATGATATTCAAAAAGGGGAGAACGTCACTGTAAAAAACATCACACAGGGCTACACGATGTCTGCCAAACACAATCTCACCTCCCGTGAGCTCAATTACGTGCTCGAAGGGGGAATGATCGGCCACTATCGAAAGAAGAAAGGGCACTAGATGCGCGTACACGATCTTCATTGCGATCTGCTTGCCTACCTAGCGATGGATGATAAAAGGTCCGCTTACGATTCAGCTCCACGGTGTGGGGCAGTCCAGCTCCAAAAGGGGGGCGTTGCTTTTCAGGTTCTGGCAATTTTTACTGAGACGGGACCCAATTCTGTTAGGGAGGCGGAAAAACAGTTCACTCTCTACCGCACGCTCGCAAAAACTTACCCAGACAAATTTCAACCGCTCACCTCCTTTCAAATTCCAGAAAGAAATCACACAGTTGCTCTTCTTCCAGCCATTGAAAATGCTTCGGGTCTAGCAGGAGAATCAGAACCTCTGGAGTACGCTTTTTCTAGGCTAGACCAGTACAGTGCAAGCTGCGGCCCCCTTCTCTATCTCGGCCTCACCTGGCACCATGAGAACCGTTTTGGAGGGGGGAACCAGTCGAAGAAAGGGTTAAAACGCGACGGCGAGCTTTTGCTCGAATACCTCGATGGCAAAAAAATCGCGATCGACCTCAGTCACACTTCAGATGCGCTGGCAAATGGCATTCTCGAGTATATAGACGCAAAGAAGTTGGACATCACTCCGATAGCGAGTCACTCGAACTTTCGATCGGTGGCAAAATTTGCTCGAAACCTTCCCGATGATATTGCAAAAGAGATCTTTCGTAAGGGGGGAGTGATCGGCTTAAACTTTGTAAAAGCCTTTGCAGGCCGGAAGTTTCCTGAAGATTTTTTTAGGCAAATGGAGCATGCCGAGCAACTCGGTGGGGAAGATCTACACTGTCTCGGTGCTGACTTTTTTTGTGACGAAGACTCTCCTATGGTGCTCTCGCCTTTTGTCCCTTTTTTTTCACCTGAATTTGGCGATTCGAGCTGCTATCCCCGTTTTTTAGAGCTTGCCCGTGAGCGCTTTGGCCAAGAGAGGCTCGAGAAACTCGCACACAAAAATTTTGAGAACTTCTTATGCCGATAAAGGATGTGTAGATGACAGTACTTGCAGGAGATATTGGAGGAACCAAGACGAATTTAGCCCTTTTTAAAGAGGGTAAAGAGAGCGACTTTAAATCCTATCCGAGCCAAGAGGCTCCTAATCTGAAATCGATTGTATCTGATTACCTATCCCAAGTGAGAGAGAAGATCGACATCGCATGTTTTGCAATTGCAGGTCCTGTGCATCAGGGTCGAGTCAAGACGACAAATCTTCCCTGGGTTGTAGATGCCAAAGATCTCTCCGACACTCTCAAAATTGAGCATGTCCATCTTATCAATGATCTCGAGGCCAATGCCTATTCTATTGAGGTGCTTTCTAATAAAAATATTTTGGAACTCTACCACGGGGCCGAAAGCGCTACAGGGCATCGGGCGGTCGTATCGCCTGGCACGGGTCTGGGCGAAGCAGGCCTTTACTGGGATGGAGTAAAACACCACCCTTTCGCCTCCGAAGGGGGCCATTGCGAGTTTGGGCCACGCGATGAGCTGCAAATAGATCTCTGCCGCTACCTCTATAAACGATTTGGACACGCGTCGTATGAGCGTGTCCTCTCGGGGCCCGGGCTCCATAATATCTTTGAATTCTACAGAGAGGAGATGAAACGAGAGGCGCCCCCCTGGCTTCTCGAAGAGATGCAGAGCGAAGATCCCTCACGAGTGATAACAGAAAACGCACTCTCCAAGAAAGCTGATCTTTGCGTCGATAGCCTCAATCTCTTTGCCTCTATTTTAGGGTCTGAGTGCAGCAATATGGCGCTTAAATTCATGGCATTGGGGGGGATTTACCTGGGGGGTGGTATCCCACCAAAAATACTCCCTGTGTTGAAGGAGAGTCACTTCCGTAAGGGCTTTTTAGACAAAGGACGGTTCCAAGGGTTGCTTGAGGGCATTCCGGTGCGAGTCATCTTGGATGATAAAGCTAGCTTGAAGGGAGCAGCGCATTGTGCAGAAGGCCTTCTAGTGCTCAATAGACAATAGGGTGTGGTTGATTTGACTTGCCGCCTCTTCCATAAGAAGTTTATTGCGCTTGAATTGCCCAAGTGCTTTCACCAACTCTTGCCCGACTGCACAACAGAAACCGAACCTTGTCTTATCTTTGGTGATAAAAGCATTAAAATGCGTTACAGTATCTTGAAGTTTTGTTGGGTGAAGCAGAGCAAGACGCAAAATTGCTCGCTTTATCTCTTGGAAGAGCTCATCTGCCCCAGCCTCTTTCCAAGAAGATTCAAGCCACTTCAAGGAATCTACAACAGCATTAAAAAAGAATTCCTCTTGATCTGTTTCTAGCAAAGTGGCGCTCGCTAGTACAGCTATTTTAAGATGCAAAAGGTGCCGCTCATTGGGCGCAAAAGTACCATATTTTTCGCTTTTCGAAGCAAAATCTTTCCAAAGCCATGTTAAGGCATCAAGTGAGCGGTGTTTAGAAAGACCCTCTATAATTCGCTTCGTCCACATTCGGCCTTGATCCCCACCCATCCATTCGTGGTGCTCAATCCAAAATATCACAAGACGAGCAGCTTGCGTGTATGCTTGCTTGTTATCAACTTTGAGCAGAGTCGTGAGCTCTTCGGAGACAGAAAAACATTTTCTAAGCTCGCCTCTCAACTTGTTAATCTCTCTCTTTTGGCCTTTAGATATTTTAGGGTGATGTAATCCATAGATCCATTTTAAAACCACAGAAGCAACCACATGTTTATAAGGGTTAGTCTCTTCTATTTCATGGATCATAGCAGTGATTGCTAAACAGTTTAACCGAAAGTAATGATCAAAACTCAATATTTTCTCTTTGTAGCTAGCTTCAAGCCGTTGCATGATAAAGTTGCAAATATTTTTAAAGTGGAGAGGATGGATACGGCTCATAAAAACGGTGTGTTCCAGGATCTCTTCATAGAATGGGGAGTAATCCAAAGTGGCCGCGATTATTTTTAAGGTAATAAAGAGCTTATTCACTGCGTCATCACGGTGGAAAGGAAGCGTGGCCATCCACCTCAACAAAATCAGCTCAATATTCCACCTAGAGTGGGACCAAACTCGTTTCGTTCGATTCAAGCGGTGGCAAAAATCCACAAGCGCCTCTTCTTCACTTGCGTGGCTCTCATCTTGTGAAGAGGGGATTTGAAAGTAGTTTTGAAGTACATGGCGGACCAATTTACAATCAGGGTCATCGCGCTCTAATAGAAGAATCTTAATCACCTTAGGAACGATATCTTCTTCAAAATCGGTAATTTCTATTAATGGAGCTACCCATTCGAGATCATCAGGGGCGTTGAGCAATACTGAGTAAATCAAACTTGAGAGATGTTTTGAGACATTTTTTAAATCAAACTGCTGCAATAAGCCTCTTCGCTTCTCAGTGAGCTCTGTTTGAGATGGAAATGAATAGAGGTATTCTAGGTAAAATAGATGCGGATTTAGCGAGGGGGTCTCCTCTGCTCTTTCTTCATATTTGCAGCAGAGTTTGTAGAGTTTCTCTGCTTGCATTGCAATAGTGCACCTCTCTTTGACATAAAGGGCAGCTCTTAGCAAAAGCGCGTGAAGCTGAAATCTTAGAGTGGGAGCTTCAATCGCAGAGCATCTTTTTTTATGTCTCTCGACATTTTGAACGAGGGCTCTCATTATTTTTGGGTCTCTCTGACCCTCCACTGTTAGGAGAACAGCAGTGTAGATCATACCAAATTCGTGCACTGCATAATCGAGAAATTGACCTCTTTCGAATGTGAGAAACATCGACCAAATACGGCAAGGGCGATGCTCTATTAGAGACGAGAAAAAAAGGCGCCACTGTTTCGGGGTGAATCTCTGGAAGAAGAGAGGGGATTTCTTCAACAGAGCGCAAATTTTATCGAGAAGTTGCGGTTGAAGCATCGCTTTTGCTATGAGGGGAGTAAAATCCTCTGACTCTTGTAAATGTGGGTATTTTAATAACAGTTCGAGCCAAGGACACGGATCTTTTACGATCCGGAGCGCTTCAGTGAGTGTCTTTTGATACTCCTGCTTTGCCTCGAGTTTTTTTCTCAGCTCAGAGAGTATTTTTTTACCTTTTGAATCAAGCACCTCTTGCATCCTCTCTACCATCTGCGCTCCAGCTGGGTGCGCGTTAGCGAGCTCGATCAAGCCTGAGAAATCATCGATTTGATCGAAGTATTTCAACCAGACGCGGTACCCTGTTTCAAGAGATCTCCTTGTTGGCTGAAATAAAAATTCACACAACTTTTGAGCACTTTGCGGAGCATACCCTACTATGAACGCCAAAGAGGGGAAGTCGAGAAGATACTCCTCGGCATTACCTGTTTTAGCAATTTTCTCAATGAGGGAGAGGGGAATCTCACAAAATTGCGAAAAAAGTGCTTCGTCTACCTTAGAAATCCCAACTTCGAGTTGCACCGTTCTGCCATGCAGCGTCAAATGATAGATTGGGCGCTTAAAACTCTCGGTTACAATTTCTACAGAAAACCCTTCAGGGGGCTCGAAAATTTTATTATCAATTGCAAATGCAATATTTTGTAACACCCCTTTCGCTTGATCTATTGAGACCCCCTCTTCGGCAATCTTTTTTTGCAAAACCCCGAGCATTCCCTCGGGAGATGGGCCGAAAAAAGGGCGTACATCTATCCGTCTATCTAGGGTATGGAGATTCAAAAGAAATAAAAATCTGCCGATTGGATCCTCTTGATGATGCCCTCTAAGCCACTTGTTTAGAAAAGATAACTGAATAGGCCTTGATGTAAAGTACTCAGCTAAAGTGGCCCCTTCTGGGCCGCGATAAATTGGAAAGCCCCCACGCACAATTGAGCTGATGTAGCGAAAACACTCCTTTGGACCTATTTCATTTAAGTTCATCGTATCGATGCAGCCGAGCATCAGATGAAGAAACGCTCCCAGAGAGGATCCACATGTGGCGCGAGGGAGGAGCTCATCTCTTTCTAGAGGGATAGAGAGAGAGTCCACAGTAAAAACATACCGCCTAGCTTTGGTTGCAGAACTGAAAACCCAGTCGAGGGGGCATCTCCGAAAGGCGACTAGAAACCCTGGATAGTCGTCGCCATCAATGCGATTGAGCGCTTGAAATGCGTGCTGCTTGAGCTCACTGTTTAACATCACTTGGGGGTAAAAATGCTGCATCTCAGAAATTTTCGGTTGTACAACTTTTTTGACCAAAAAGGCGATGAGATCTTCTTTAAATTTTTCAGGGTTTAACCTCCACTTCAACAAAGCACTGATATCAATGTCTGGTGGAAGGGGACGCGCAGGAAAAAACAGAGCCTCTAACTCTAACTGTTGAAAAACTTTTTGCACGTAGCTCTTTTGTGACAAGAGGAGATAGGGGACCCAACCCCCGATTAGATGGTGCGCATCAATATGCAGAACTGCTTGCATTTGATCGATAAGCTCTTGAACCGAAATAGTTACTGAAGTAACTGAAGGCCCTAGATCAAGGGAAAACTCTTTGCTAAGCTCCGCCTCTAAAAGCTGGTACTCTTCGCTGCTAATAGGGGGGAGCTGTTGCTGAGCATACGGCTCTTGAATTTGACCAAAGAGATCAATCACACCCTTATCTACGAGCAGTCGAAATAAGTCAGCCCTTGGACCCTTCATTGTCTTCAGATGGTCAGCAGAGCGCTCTGCTCTTACCGTGCTTTGAATCGGGCTGTTGTGAGTGAGAGTGGATATACTCTTTGGTTCTATGCTCATAGCTGTGAAATTTTAAGCTATTTAGAATCTGCTTTCAAGAGGTATTAAACTTTTTCAGTCATTCAATAAAATATAGTCCGATAAAAACAATAAGTTATTAAGAATATTTTCTTGACTTTTTGCAATCCATATGTTTAAAAGACGGTATCTATTTTACGGGGGAAATATGCGCTCGATCGTGATTGCAAACCAAAAAGGGGGAGTGGGTAAGAGCACCACAGCTATTAACCTAGGTGCTGGACTTGCAAGACTGGGTAAAAAAGTCCTTATTGTCGACCTCGATCCCCAGGGGCACTCCACCGTGGGCCTGAATGTAGCCACAGAGAACAAAAAAACCTTGGCTGACCTTCTTACTGAAAAACAAATCGCCGCCCGAAACATTATCCAAAAAACAGACACAAAAAACCTCGAAATTATGCCGAGCAATCTCAGCCTAGCTATGGCAGACCTAAAACTTGCCACGATGGGGGCTAAAGAGTTCAAACTCCGCAATAAGCTTAAAGAGGTGCAGGGCGATTACGACTACATCTTGGTCGATTCACCTCCTACATTTGGAACGCTTACCATGAATGCCTTTACAACTGCAGGGGAGATATTACTGCCTATGCAGTTGGGGTATTTGAGTTTGGAGGGGGTGAGCAACTTTCTCGATACAATCAACTATGTCAATCGGGAGATCAACTCCATAGTGAATCACAAAATCGAAATTTCTGGAGTGCTCGTCACATTTTTCGATATCCGAACACGACTAGCAAAAGATGTTTACAGTTCGATATGTGAAATTTTTGGAGACAAATTACTTAACACAAAAATCCCACAAAACATTAAAATCAATGAGGCTCAGGCATTTGGGAAGCCAATTTTCGACTACGCGGCACGTTCAACCGGTGCTAAAGCATACAGTAGTTTGGCCCAAGAGATCGACGCTATGAAAAGAGGGAATCATGTCTAGAATTGATAGTATTAAAGAGCGGATGAAGCAAAAAATCTCTGCAGGAGATCCCTTGGGACTTCAATCTTCTAAGAAAAAAGCGCGCAAGCTCTATAGCTTGACTGCAGAAGACAATTCGCGACTCTATGAAATCTACTCCAACAGGCTTCGAATTGAAGGGAGTTGCTCGATTCCCAATCTCATGTCAGAAGCTATTCAACTTCTCTACCTAGAGGAATTTGACGCTCTGGATCCTACCTAAAAAGCACTGACAGTTTCTTTCCAAAAATTCTTCTTAAGCCACACCTCTGCGCTTAGCCTCTTTACAAGACGCTAGCGCATTTTTTTAGGGGGGGGGGTTAGCCTACTTCTTGGAGCGTAAATAACGTCTGATAATTTATGTTATGTTTCAAATGAGGTGGGTAAACATTTTAAAGATAAAGTCTTGCGACTACCTTGCGCGCAAAATAGCCCCGCGGTATTTCTCTTCAATGAACTGTTGAACTTTCTCGCCTTGAAGTACTCTCTTCAGCGACTGAAACGTCGGTTTCTCTTGATCTTCAGGCCTAACTGCAACGATATTGGCATAGGGTGAATCGCTTGCCTCTAGAGCTAACGCATCCTCTTCAGGATCTAAATTCGCCTGCAAGGCAAAATTTACTGGGATCACAGCGTAGTCAACATCTTGAAGAGATCGAGGCAAAAACGGAGCATCTACTTCGATAAAGCGAATTTTTTTTGGATTTTCGATGATGTCGAGAACGGTTGGTTGGCTATTGGTACGCAGCTCGATCAGTCCCAAATCCTGGAGCAGCAGCAGGGCTCTAGCCTCGTTTGTCGGATCTTGCGGGATAGCAAATGTGACATCCGCATTCCCATCTGGTAGCGATTTATAATAATCGGAATACACACCTAGGGGCTCTATATGCACTTTTGTCAAAGTCACAAGGCCATAGCCATGTAGGCGGTTCTGCTCATCGAGAAAGGGCTGGTGTTGGAAAAAATTCGCATCGATCTGCCTTTCGTAGAGCATGCGGTTAGGTAAATTATAATCATCCACTTCGATAATTTTTAGTTCAATTCCCCGCTCTCTAAGCTCCTCTTTTGCGACACTAAGTATTTCAGCATGAGGAACAGAAGAGGCTGCTACTTTTAAGCTCTCTTGCGAAGAGCTACAAGCCGACAAAAGAGCCAGGCAAAGTAGAAATAGTCGCTTCATTGTATCCCCCGTTTTTTCAAAATTCCTCTCACAACTCCCTCACCTGTCCACTGTATTGCCTCAACTAGTAGCACCAAGACCACAACAGTAGATAGCATGATAAAACCATTGAAGCGCTGATACCCATATTGAATAGCTACTCTGCCCAGCCCGCCTCCACCAACGAGACCCGCCATTGCGCTATAGCCCACGAGAGTGATCAACATCAGAGTCATCCCCTCTACCAGTTCAGGAAGAGCCTCTCTTAGAGCCACTTTCCAGATGATCTGACGTGTCGATGACCCCATGACAAGCGCTGCATCGATGATCCCCCTTGAAACACCTTTTAGTGAGCTCTCAACTATGCGTGCCACAAATGGTGCAGCTGCAAGACTGAGCGGTACAATCGAAGCTGTCGTACCAAGGCTTGTTCCCACTAACCAGCGTGTGAAAGGGATGATGGCTAGGATCAATATGGCAAAAGGGATCGAGCGTCCAATGTTCACAGCACTGCTTGAGAAAGAGTAAACAACCCGATTAGGATGGAGTCCCCCAGACGTTGTAAGCGCTAGCGCAATCCCAAAGGGAAATCCAAGCACGAGTGCAAAAAACGCTGATACAAATACCATGTAGAGCGTGCTCAGAAGCCCACCTGGAATCAGGCGAAGTGCAAGCTCCATGTTTTCATGCCAGTTCATCGCACCCCACCCCGTGATCTTTCAAAAATTTGAGCGCGTGCCCCCGCTGCTCTAGATCTCCTCTAAGCTCGATAAGCAAATTCCCGATGGTCTCCTCTTTGAGCTGATCGATTCCCCCGAGCAAGATGTTCACCTCTACCTGGCACTTTCGGATCAACTGGGAAATCAGAGGCTGCTTGGCGCTTGCCCCAGGAAAGCTCAACCTAAGTAAGAGACTATCTGAAGAGCTTGGCTGAAACCCGGGAGGAACTTCAAAGTGCAAAAATCGCTTGGTAATCACATGCTTCGGGTGGGCAAAAAGATCAGCCGTTCTCCCTTTTTCAACCACGGCACCTCCCTCTAATACAGCTACATGCGTGCAGACTTGGCGAATTACCTCCATCTCATGAGTGATGAGAAGAATTGTCAATCCGAGTTTCTCATTGAGTTCACTAAGTAGCTCGAGAACAGCATGCGTACTTTGTGGATCTAATGAAGAGGTTGCCTCGTCACAGAGCAAAAGCTCGGGATCTCCAGCTAAAGCGCGGGCGATTGCCACGCGTTGCTTCTCTCCCCCACTGAGTTGCGCTGGATAGAAGTTCTCTTTCCCCTTCAGACCTACAAGCTTCAAAAGCTCATAGGCTCCTGCAGTCGATTTTCCCATCAATTCTAATGGATAAAAGACATTTTCAAGAGCTGTACGAGCTGAAAAGAGGTTAAAATGTTGAAAAATCATTCCGATCTTTCTACGCGCAAGGCGCAAAGAGCGCTTTCCCAGCTCACTGATCGGCTCACCTGCTATGAAGATCTTTCCTTTGCTCGGCCGCTCGAGCGCTGTAAGACAACGCATGAAAGTCGTCTTTCCAGATCCACTCATACCGATCAAACCATAGATCTCGCGAGAGTGTATCTCTAAATTGAGGTCATTGAGTGCAAGGTGATCACCATAGCACTTGCTCAGCTGGGAGACGGATACAACATTCTTAGAATCAGAAAATTCCATAATTATTACTCCATAAAGTTATCACAAGTGAAATTATTTGTAAAAAAAATATAGGTGTGGGATACAAGGCTTGGAGGTAGGTATGAATGATTTGAATCGCATCGAGAAATTATTGGGTAAAGAGAGCAAATCTCTTTTAGAACACAAATGCACTACGGTCCCTAAAAGTCGTCTTCACCTACCGGATGGGAATTGGGTCGACCGTATCTTCAGCTGCAGTGACCGCAGCAACCGCGTGCTAAGGAGTCTAGAGGCACTCTTCTCCACAGGGCGCCTTGCCGGAACTGGCTACCTCTCTATTTTACCTGTAGATCAAGGGATTGAGCACTCTGCTGGAGCCTCTTTTGCTCCAAACCCCGACTATTTTGATCCAGAAAACATCGTTCAGCTAGCTATTGAGGGAGGATGCAACGCTGTTGCGTCGACTTACGGGGTTTTGAGCCTCGTTTCACGAAGCCATGCCCACAAGATTCCTTTTATTTTAAAACTCAACCACAATGAGCTGCTCACCTATCCGAATACTTTCGATCAGGTCTTTTTCACCAGCATTCAGCAGGCCCACGACATGGGCGCTGTGGCAGTTGGCGCAACGATCTACTTTGGCTCTCCAGAGAGTTCTCGGCAAATTCAAGAGGTGAGTCAAGCCTTTGCATACGCCCATGAGCTTGGGATGGCTACGATTTTATGGTGCTACCTACGTAACCCCGGTTTTAAAACAGCAGAGCAAGACTTTCACACTGCAGCCGATCTCACCGGGCAAGCCGATCATCTAGGAGCAACCATCGGTGCGGATATTGTAAAACAGAAGCTTCCAACGTGCAATGGAGGGTTCAAAGCCCTCAAATTTGGAAAGACGAGCGATGAAGTCTATAGCGAGCTCTCGTCGGATCACCCGATCGATCTCTGCCGCTACCAAGTTATCAACGGTTACATGGGACGTGCGGGATTGATCAATTCAGGTGGCCCCTCTTCAGGTGAGAGTGACTTTGCAGATGCGATCAGAACAGCTGTGATCAACAAAAGAGCAGGCGGGATGGGCTTGATCTCAGGAAGAAAAGCGTTCCAAAAGCCGATGAAGGAAGGGATCGAGCTCCTCAATACCATTCAAGATGTCTATCTAAATCGAGACATCACTCTAGCTTAATGGCCCATACACCCAAGCCACGCCGTACCATCAACGTCTTTGTACTTGCAATGCTCTCGCTTGCAGTGGTGGTGAGCTTACGCAACCTCCCTCTTACAGCTGAGTATGGTCTGAGCGCTATTTTCTTTTACGCTGCTGCATGTATCTGCTTTATGATCCCCTATGCTCTGGTCTCAGCTGAGCTCGCTTCGGGGTGGCCCAAGGCAGGAGGGGTCTTTATTTGGGTCAAAGAGGCTTTAGGGCAGAGGTGGGGCTTTCTCGCGATCTGGCTGCAGTGGTTTCACAATATGACGTGGTATCCTGCAATGCTCGCCTTCATTGCTGCAGCTCTCGCCCAGCTCATCGATCCTCTACTAGTACAAAATAAAATTTATGTGATCAGCGTTATTCTGATTGGATTTTGGGGAGTCACTTTCCTCAATTTTTTCGGCATCAAAACATCTGCTCTTGTGAGTACCATTTCGGTGATCTTAGGTGTGATCATCCCTGGGATTATACTCGTCGCACTAGCTATTTACTGGCTTAAGTCGGGTGGGGTCATTGCAATTCCTCTCAACGTCTCCAACCTATTTCCTGATTTAAGTAGCCGCGATAACCTCGTTTTTTTGTCTGGGATCTTTCTTGCCCTAAGTGGCCTTGAAGCGAATGCGAACCTCGCTAGAGATGTCAAGCACCCTCAAAAAAACTACCCGAGAGCCATCTTCATTGCAGCCGCGCTCACTGTCACCATTTTGATTCTCGGCTCGCTCTCAATTGCTATTGTCATCCCCAGGGAGGGAATTAGCTTAGTCTCGGGACTTCTCGACACCTTCCACTACTTCTTTCAGGTGCTCGGCCTCTCATGGATTGTCCCTATTTTGGCACTATTAATCGTCATTGGTGCCTTCGGAGAGCTCAATGCTTGGGCAATTGCTGGAGTGAAAGGGTTGTTTGTCACAACCGAATATGGATGTCTCCCCCCCTCGCTTCACAAGCTCAATAAGCACCATACCCCTATTCACCTTCTCCTTCTTCAAGCCGTTGTCGTCACGATAGCCGCCTTTACTTTTCTCTATCTTCCAAATATCAATCTCTCTTATTGGCTGCTCAGCGCTTGGAGTGCGCAGATGTATTTACTCACCTACATTCTTCTTTTCATAGCAGCCCTTGTGCTCCGTTACCGCCGCCCTGATGTGCACCGCGTCTACAAAATCCCGGGCCGCATGGTGGGGATTTGGGTCGTATCGTTGCTTGGCATCGGAAGTGCTCTTTTTGTGCTAGCAATGAGCTTTCTTCCTCCCACTGCGCAGTTTGATATTCCGAGCATTATGCGCTACGAAGGCTTGATCTTGATCGGTTTTCTGATCAATTGTGGGATCCCGCTCGTCCTTTATGCTCTGCGCAAACCTCACTGGAAAATTGAGATTCTCGATGAGATCCGTGAAGAAATTCACGAAGCGACACATTAGCCCCTTTAAATTTAATTTTTATTTTGCTAGCATCGCGACTTTACAAAGGAGATGGAAATGCCTAGTTGTGGAATCTCAAATTTAGCAAAAGTAGCAGTAGTTTCAGCGCTTCCTGGGAAAGAGTCCTTGAGCATGGAGAAGGCCAAATATGTAACCCCCATGTTGGTCGCTTTGATGGCCTGTCTGGGAGCTAGCCTCTACACTGCCTTGCATCGAGGCAGTCAATACTACCACATACTCTGGGGGTCGGGAGCTGCAGCTTCAATGACAGGTATGGGTTTTGCCAGCCGTTTTGCATCTGTGAAAGGGTTAGATTCGCAAGTTAAAACCTTTGCAAGTGAGAATAAGACCCTGGAAGATCAAAACCGAAAGCTCCAAGCTCAGGTAGCGGATTTCACGACAAACAATGCTTTGCTCCAAAGAGTTAGTGATGGACTCAACAAGGACGTTGTCAATCTAGATGCCATAGTAGAGGATGTAAAAAATACTTCTAAAAAACTAAATACGAGTAGCCAGAAAGTATCAGATACAGCACAACTTCTAATAGACCTTCTGGATACTGTAAAAACAGCTGAGAATGTGGCTGAGGCTAGACAACTAGTTGAGGCGATACGGGAAGAAAATAACAAGCAGCAAGCTAATAATATGCAGCAAGCTAAGATGCTAAAGGAGCAAAAAAAGATGCTAAAGGAGAAAGCCGAGCTTGACGCCTCCTTGAAAACTTCCGCGGAGGTAATCGGAGCTGCATCACCCCAATTGCAGAAGTTAGCCGCTGGGGTTGATCTTTTGTCAAAAAGTCGAGGGAGCTCTTCAAGCGCAGCTAGAACACTGACATATGAATAAATTCTACAATGTTGTAGATAGTAGGAATGGCGCTGAAATGGATCTCGTACGTTAAAAAAGACATCTGGGAGATCCACCTCGATTCTCTTCCCAAGTGGAAGGCGAGCTGGGTCCGTTTTTTGCGCGTTGTCATGCTTACAGGCCAAGGATTTGCAAAGAGCCAAATCCAGCAAGGAGCCAGCTCGCTCACTTATTACACACTCCTTGCTTTTGTCCCCGTTCTAGCCCTCCTCATCGGTATCGCTCGTGGATTCCAATTCGAAGATACTCTCCAAATCTGGCTCACCCGCCAGTTTTTTGATCAAAAAGATGTCATCGAAAAAGTATTCGACTTTGCCAAAATCTCGCTCAATCAGGCAAGTCAAGGGGTCATTGCAGGCGTCGGGATCGCTCTTCTACTCTGGTCCGCAATCAAGATTTTGCTCAACCTAGAGCATGTGATGAATAAAATTTGGGAGACCCGCCACGGGAGAAGCCTTAGCAAGAAGTTCACCGACTACCTCGCTATGCTCTTTCTCTGTCCTGTGATTATCTTCCTTGCAAGTGGGATTACAGTCTACGTCTCAACAGCGCTGACTGCGATTACAGGTGAAGGACATTTTCTCGCCACCTTCAGAGGCTTTTTGCTCCCTTTTCTTAATTTCATTCCCCTCTTTCTAACCTGCATACTCTTTGCCTTTCTCTACATTTTCATGCCGAGCACCCGTGTAAAATTTTCTGCAGCTATCTGGGCAGGGGTGATCACAGGCATTATCTACCAACTCGTCCAAATGCTTTATCTCTACTTTCAGATCGGAGTTACAAGCTACAATGCCGTCTATGGAACCTTCGCCGCCTTGCCCCTCTTTCTCGTATGGATCCACTTGAGCTGGGTGATCGTGCTGGTCGGGGCCAAAATTTCATTTGCCCTTCAAAATGTGAATGCCTTTGATTTTAGCGCAGAAAAAGGATATCTCAGCCACCGCTTTCGCATGATTCTCTCTCTTAGAATCATGCATTTGTGTATCAAAGAGTTCAGCATAGGGAAAAGAGCCCCATCGAACATTGAAATCTCTAATAGACTCTCTATTCCCCTCCCCCTCGCAAGTCAACTCTTGTTTGAATTGAGTGATGCAGAGCTCCTATCTGAAGTGAACCGAGATGACGATAGCAATGAGGGGTATCAACCTGCTAAAAGCCCCGACCAACTGACAATAAAAGAAATCCTTGATAGAATCAATGCAAGAGGGGAAGAGGTTTCTCTTCCTAAATCGCAAACTTTAAATCTGATTCTCAAGAGCTTAGATCAATTTAGTCAGGCAATTGAAGCTTCAGATGGAAACATCTTGCTCAAAGACATAAAATGATACGCTTTATCCTCTGGACTTTAGGCCTTCTTCTTGTTGTAGTCGCTCTACTCCCCATTTTAATTTCAACAGACGTCGGTACTCGTGGAGCTCTCAGCGTCCTCAATACGTTCTACTCAGGAGAGATTGAAGTAGAAGAGCTCGAACTGCACTGGCTAGGTGAGCAAAGAGTGCGCGGGCTTGCAGTTCGGGGCAAAGAGGGAGCCGAGCTCTTCTCGCTCAAAGAGTTTGAAACTGACACGGCGCTTCTCTACCTTCTATTCGGAGGGCGCACTTTTGGCGATACAGAGGTGATCAAGCCGGAACTCTTTTTTCCGGCCTCGGAAAAAGAGCAACTCCGTGAGCGATTGGAGAAAAAGAAAGGGAAGAAGCCGCTCCAGTCTGAGACAAAGTGGCCTCGATTTAAGGGGTCGCTTCACGTGATCGATGGAAAGATCACATTAGCCGAACCACTTCTTGTTGTTTCAAATATTGAGATCGAAAAACAAGAGGCTATCTATACTCTTGAAGCAAAAACCTCTAAAGGTGAAATTAAAGCGAGTTTTTCTCCTGAAGATGCAAATCTGAGTGTTCGAGATTTCCCCCTTGCCCTTCTCAATGAGTTTGAGAAGACCACACTCTTCACAGATCTACTGGGTGAAACGGGAAATCTCACTTTTCAGATGGAGCCCACCTTCCGTCTCGATTTGAGTACAGAACACCTTCAAGCCTCACTTTCAGGGGAGCTAAGAGAGGGAAAATTGGTGCTAGAGGCGCCCTCCACACTCACCTACACCCTCACTCCGACTCTTTTTAAAAAGCTCATACCAAAAGAGAAAAGAGGAAACTGGTCGCTTGCAGAGAAAACAGCGCTCACATTCAATCTCAGAAAAGCCATTTTTCCCAAACGTTGGAGTGAGTGGTCAGCTGATAACCTCGTCCTAGAAGGAGAGGGCAACCTTGGAAGAGCCGAACTCATCCATGGGACCCTAGGGAGTTACTCGCTCTCAGATTTTGCTTTTGACGTCACGGTGATCGAACATTTAAAAATAGCATTTTTTGGGAGGATCCAAGGAAGAGAGGCGACAACACTTGCTGGAGAAGTCACGATTCTTGGGCGGGACCATTTCGAATTCGAGACGCGCATTACTCAGTTTCCCGTCACACTTCTCGAACTGATCTCTTCTGAGCTCGCGTCGAACATCGATCGATTGCTTGGGCGGCAGTTTGACTTAAGTGGATCGGGATCTCTCACGGGGCGCCGCGTTGCTGCAGATCTTACACTTCAGTCGAATGACCTTGAAGTGGCCGGAACCTTGTCTGGCAAACTCCCCACTCTCAATTTTGTGGTGCATGGCAAGCGAAAAATTGCTGCCAAACAAGCCCGCGTGCTTGGACCACTGCTTGAATTTGAGGGAGAAGGGAAGCTAGAGATTGAATCTAAAAGAGTGACCCTCCCTAACCTTTCAGGGAGAGTTTTTAACTCCAACCTCGATGGCAATGTGCGTGGAAGGTACATCTCATCGGATGATTTCAAATTAAAACTCGAGGGAGACATCCTCGACCTCCCCCTCGAACAGACCTCGATACGTGAAGGAAGTTTCCACTTCGAAGCAAATGGTGCTAAGAATCGAATCACAGGTGAGATTGAGCTCATCTCTGAAGAGGGACACCATCTCGAGGGGGAACTCGAGATCGAGCAATTCATCGGAAAAGAGGGGATCAATTTTGAAAAAGCTGATTACCAATTTGATCTCGATCTAGAGAAGTTTCCCACTACGCTCATCTCTTCGTTCCTCCCCGGAGAGCTTAACCTCTCCTTGCTGGTGGGGAAGAGTTTAACTCTTCAAGCAACAGGGCGTTACCACATCGATCAAACTCCACGAGGTGTGATTGACCTGAAAAGCTCGGGTAGTGGCTTCGATGCCTCTCTCTCTCTTTCTATTGATGATACGGTTAAAATTTTAGAAAATGAGCCTGCTTTCATTCACTGGGAGCTAACTCCTGAAAGATACCGCTACCTTCTTCTTTTAGCCAGGCCTGAGCATCCCCTTATTTTTGAGCTCGTTCGTCCCACATTGGTCACCCTCGAACTGATCGATATGACCTGCCCACCCTTTCAAAAAGAAGAGCTGATTCAGTTTTTATGCACGGCAGGGTTCGAGACCAATCTCTCATCCGGCCCTCTTTTTTTCCGTAGTAAAGAGAGCGGTGAGAGTGTCACGCTTCAAGGCCTTCGAGGGTCAATCAAAGGAGAGAATTTTTCCGAGTCGATCGAGCTTCATCTTGGCGGGACGATCCATGCTCCTAATCTCCCCCGAAAAGAGACCTCTTCTTTTGCATTTGATGGAAAAGTCGTAGGGCTATGGACACAATCTGGAACCTTGAACCGCGAAGGTTTATCACTAGAGGGTGAGCTCAGCTTAGACCTCGTGCCAGTAAAACAGCTCACCGAGATCGTTCCCTTAGATGATCAGACACGGCAAATTCTCCAAGCGATGTTAGGAAGTTTAGTCAATGCCCGTATCTATGGTCAGATCAACCAAATGTCCGGCCCTCTTACAGTAGACATTAAATCGTCGAATTTCAAAACCATCCTACCTATCCAGCTCAGACCTGAAGGAATCTATTTAAGAGATCAAGTCGATGCTGAATTGACGATCACCCCCGAAGTGAACCAAACGTTTTTACGTGATATCAATCCCCTATTTATTACTGGAGCCCACTCTGATCACCCCGTTAGACTTAACGTGCAGCCGGGTGGTTTTTTTATCCCTCTCAAGCCCTACTCTCTTGAGGGAATCAAGATGGCGCAAGCTACCATTGATTTTGGAAAAATAACTGTACGTAATGGTGGCCAGGTGCAGCAGCTGATGAACTTCCTAAAAGCTGAAAAGATCTCAAAAGAGGGAGAGATGGAGGCCTGGTTCACTCCCATCTATATGAGCCTAGATCAAGGAGTAGCAAGCTATGAGCGCTTCGACGCTTTGCTCGCGGGCAATGTCCATATCGCTCTTTGGGGATCGATCAATCTGATCACAGACAAAGTCAAAATGACACTCGGAATTGCTACCTCCACGCTTGAAAAACGATTTGGCCTCAAAGGACTTCCAAGCAAAGATATGCTACAGATTAAAATGCGTGGAACGACCAAAGACCTCGACCTCGATTGGAGCGCAGCTTCAACGCGCATTGGAATTTTAATTGCGCGGAGTGCTACAGGTCAACTAGGCAATATCGTTGGAAGTCTTGTCGAGCAATTTATATCGGGCAAACCCCCTCCCCCTCCAACTACTCAACCCTTCCCATGGAGTTCTAAGCAGTAGCAAAAAATAGGGTGTTGAGCAACCCAGAGATAATAAAAAACATCACCATCGACATGATGTCATTGAAGGCTGTCACAATAGGCCCTGAGGCGAGCGCCGGGTCGACCCCGATGCGGGCAAAAAAGAAGGGCGAAGAGACCCCAAGCGTTGTAGCGGTCATCGATGCTCCAAGCACTCCCATGGCAACAGTAACGCCAAGCTGCAAGGCATTGCCATGAAACTCCCCTATTTCATAGTGTCCTAGTAGAAAGACGATGGCGCCACAAAGGCATCCAAAAAAAAGCCCCGTAATAAGCCCTAGCGTCACCTCTTTGAAAACAGCGTCGCCCCGTTTTCCCGATGAGAGAACGCCTATTGCCATGCTTCTGACAAGTACCGTACTGCATTGAATGCCGACGTTTCCAGACATTCCATTGATCAGCGGGATGAAAAAGAAAATCAGGCCGAGCAGAATTGGTTCGATTCCTTGATAATAGGACATGATCGAAGCGCTTATCAGCCCAGCGCAGAGCGTAACAAAAAGCCACGGGGCTCTGGCTAAAAAACGTCGCCACACGGGGTCAAATTCGCTCACATCCTCTGCTGTACCCGCCATCCAAGCAATGGTTTCATCTGCAATGTCTTCAATCGCTTCAACCACTTCCTCGTAGGTCACCACCCCTAGAAGGTGGTCTTCGTCGTTTACGACCGGTAGAGCTGAAATCTTGTATCTTTCAACAAGATCGACGACTTCCTCTCTAGTAGCATCAGGATTAACGCAGTGCTCTATTTCACGCATCACCTGACGCAGGGTAAGATCTCGTGAATTGACGATCAAATTTCGAGCGGGCACCAATCCTTGTAGCCCCCCCTCATCATCGATGACAAATATACACCGCGTCATATCGATGCCGGGGTTATCGCGGATAAAAGCTGCAGCTTCTGCTATGGTCGTATCAGTTGGAAAAGCAAAAAACTCATTGCTCATCATCCTGCCCGCACTATCGCGGCTATGTTTTTGCAGCTCACGGATTTGCAGGGCCTTTGGCTGCTGGATGAGTTCAAGGATTTTCCGATACCTGCGATCAGGAAGATCATCGAGCACCCAAACAGCCTCATCCGCTCTCATGTTATCAATGAGCTCTTTCACTTCATTGTCATCAAGTGTGCGAAAGATAGCCCACCGAGTAGCGCAGTCTGTGTTGATCAGAAATGAGGATTTGGAGGGGAGCCCTGGAAGGTTTTCATAGAGCGCCGCGCGAGCGCGTGGAGGGAGCCTTGAAGCTGCGTAAGCGAGATCGATGGGATTATACTCACAAGCGATCTTCGCCACATCGTGGAGATGCACATTGAAAGTCGTTTTGTGAAAGGCCTCTTGCAGCCTCTCGTTGAGCTCATCGTCAAGGTGGCTTGTTCTCGAGTCCATCAAATTTCCAGCACTGACGTGCTCTTCAGAGTCTACCAACGCTCCTCCTCTTTCCGCATGGAAACAAAGTTCTGGAAATCAGAATTTTGCCTCAAAGGGTCCAACCAGTGGTCGTGCTCGAGAAAATCCGAATGAGGAAGGCAATCTAGAGTCTCAGCGCGCCCGAGGTAGGTCATGGCCTGGTCCGGGTATCCCGCAAGCGAATAGAGACAAGCGAGGTGGTAATTAGCCTCTAAGCTGCCGAGTTCTACTGCTTGGAGAAGATTTTTCTCAGCTTCAATGCGCCTACTTTCGCTCTCCTCAGAATGAAGAGGATCGAAGATGAGCTCAGAGAGTGCGAGTTGTGTAAACCCCAAGTCGTCCCAAAGTGAGGCGTCTTCAGGGTGAGCTTGGGCCAGGGGTTGAAGCAGCTCTATTGCTTGATAGAGGTGGTCGGGATGTTCTATCAACTCCCCTAGTTGGGCGTGGGCTAAAGCGAGAGGATGCCCTGCAATAGAATTCACGGCATAAACAGTGCCAAGCAAATCCATCGCCTCTTCAAAGTGGGCGGGATTATCTTGGATTTGCCCTAACCTCAGAAACGCTTTCCCGAGGTGAAAGGTGAGCTCTAAGCTACTGTCGACAAGATCATTAGCTTGATTGAACCGAATCACGGCCTCTTCGACAAGGGCAAGGCGGTGCTCTTTCCCCTTCTCTAGCTCTTCTCTTTCCAAGAGAGCCACACCCCACTCACAAAGCAATTTATAGGAAGCGGGTCGCAATGAAGAGAGACGCCCGATCGCCTTCAATCCTTTTTCGAGAAGAGGGGGACTCTGCTCGACCATTCCCCATGCCATATAAGCGCGAAAAAGACCGTGCAATCCTTTAAGAGAAGCGGGCTCAGCTTCGACGAGATTTTCAAAGCGAGCGACTGCTCTCATGCACTCTCTTCCCTCGGAGTAGTAGAGCGCAAGGGCTAGCTGGCAAAAAGCTTCAGCTTCTCGAAGCCATAAATCTTCAGGGGCCAGCTCAAGAGCTGTGCGGATACGCCCACTCCCCTGCTGAATCAAAGAGAGGTCTTCGAGGAAAACGCCAAGCATGGCAATCCCTTCTCCAAGAAGCGCTGAGACTTGGATTGGATCACACTCACTTATCTTTGAAGCAGTGAGTTTGTCAAGAGCAAGCTCGATCCGCTTGGGGTCGGCATGCAGCCACCCCGCGCTCAAGTAGAGCTCTCCCCAATCAAGCCAAAGCTCAACCTGGTCGGGAGCTGCGAGAATCGCTTCACGGCAAACCCGCTCTGCCTCTTCAAAAGCCTCTTCTGTGTGGGTAAGATCATATCGGCACTTAAGTAGCCTAAAATACCAGACCCACGCATCGGATACATCTTCTTCGCTGACTTCGATGTAACTCTGAATGAGCTCAATGCCTACCTCGAGAAGAGCGGGCTCACCTAGATGCTGGCAATACTCGTAAATCGCCCATACGTAATCGAGGGCAAAATAGAGCTCTTTACATCCAAGAGTTTGAGCCTCAGCAAAGTGCTCTAATGCTTGTTTGAAATCATTTTGCTCAAGAGACAAGGTACCCAAAAGGGTCCACGCCTCTCCCCAATTCCAGTGAAGAGAGGCCTCTTTTTTCTCCACTTTTTTAAAATGATCTAAAGCGCTCTCCAAATAGTCGGTTTGGTTCAATTGCTTTCCAAGTCTAAGGAGGACTTGCCCTGACAAATGGTGCGAGTTGAACTGCTCGGGATCCTTTTTTTCAGCAACCCTCAGATAGTCGAGGGCTGAGAAGAGCAAATGATTGTCTACGCTGTGGGCCTCATAGAGAAGCTTGGCGATTTTGCAGAGCATTTGAGGTTCTTCTCCAACGAGCCATTCGACCCGCCTCAGCGTTGCAAGAAGTAGCTCTTCATTGTGAGCCTGTTTTTCTGCCTGCTTGATGTAGAGCTTTGCAAGTGCGAGTCGCTCAGTGGGCTGCAGCTCATGGGCAAAATGCGCCTCTTCGAAAAGGGGAAGGGGGGTTTTGCCTTCAGAGGCGAGCGCCTGTTTTAGGAGATAAAGCGTATCTGACATAGGAAGATTTTACACTCGCGAGAGATTGTTGAAAAGAAGCCGTTTAATTTAGTTCGTGTGCCGATTTGATTTTTTTGCAGATCGCTTTCCACTTCTCCATGACCGGTAGAGTTTTTTTAGATTCGTCCATCTCTTTCGCTACTTTTTCTAATTCTTTCTTTTCAAAAGCTTTCAATTGACTGCAAAGCTTTAAAATCATGGGAAAATCGTGTTTCTTGGCAACCGAGCTATGAAGCGTATTGACTAAAGGCCTTAGCTCCCCCTCTTGGTTTGTGCGAGCCCCTTTGGTAGCTTCTTTAAGGCAATAAAGCGTCATGTCTATCGCCTCGATTTGCTGCTCCCAATCCCTTTGAAGACGTTCTCTCTCTTTTATAAGCTCCTCGCGCTTTGCAAACTTCTTTGTGTACTCATCAGATGGCTTCTCAAAGGGGAAAGAGGGCCTCTTTTTTTCGAGTTTCTTGTTTTGAGTCAGCGAGACATTTTGGAGGTAGCGCTCTGCTTCTTTGAAGCTATTGTCATTAATCTTATCAGGTACCAGCTCGTCACCTGCCAAAATACGAGCTTGAGCGTGAGCTTTCCCCTCAAGATTGAGCCAAGAATCCAACCTCTCTAGAGGCTCTGCTTTGGGATGCAATGGACCTAGCTTTTCAACCCCTCGACTCCAAATCACCGATTCCCATTTTAACTGCTCTTGACTTCTCTCCAAACGTTTCCAACGGCTCTCAAAGAGAAAGGAGAGGCCCCTATTGAGCAGAACAACTCCTGAAACGGCTGATGTGAAGTAAAGCTGGTGTTTGACGGCTACAGAGGCAACCATAAGTGCGAGTTGTAGAAGGGCTGCTCCGAGAGAGAGCTTTGCTGGGCTCACTCGCATCATCGATTTGTCGATCGATTGAAGTTCACGGTGAATCTGCATCTGACGGACCTTTCTCGAGCGCACGGGAAGAGAATCTTTTTTTTCCAATGTGAGAGGTCTAAAGGGTGGGGAAGCGGCGCGCTTGAAGAAAATTCTCGCCGTTTTCAAGGGGACAACGAGCTCTTCTTTGTAGCTTTTCGGATCGAGTTTTTTTTTCATCGCCTTTTTAGCAGATTGAAGTGCGTGCTTGATTTTCTTGTCGCGCTGCAAAAGCTTTTTGATGGGGACGTGGGCAAGATTTTCTGGAATCGGTGCTGGACGCAACTGCGCCAGGCTCTTATTTCCATCTAGAGTAGCAAACCAAGGGGCAAAGGCATCGAGCTGAAATACATGATTGAAAAGCTCTCCTAGCTTTTTAGCTTTAAGTTCTGGGGTGCGTGCAACCCACTCAAAAAAGGGGGCAAGCCGAACCATGGGCTGTAACACCGTTTGAACCGTTTCCTTTGACTTTCGAAGCGGGTAGAGCACTTTTTGAAGCCTTCGTAAGACGAGATCGCCTTGTTTTTTCTTGCAAAAGTCACTCAATTTTTGGTTGGCATAGAAGCTCTTCTTGGCCTGAATTTCCCTCCAAAGTTCAAAGGGGAGTTTGCCGAGACGGGGCGCTCTTTGCAAAAGAGCTGAGAGTTCGGTGAGGGTCTTCACCTCAACGCTACTTATTTCGGGATACTTGGTATACCATCTAAGATCAATGAGATGGACCGCTTTGATTGAATGCAAAACCTTGGGAGGAGAGTTTTCTTCGAAAAAAAGTGACTCGCGACTTTTTTTACACTCGGCTCTAAGCCGATCTTCAGGTTTTTTTGGGGGGGAGAGGTGGTTTTTTTTCACACTTTTGACTTCGGGAAACTCCCCCACCAAATCTTTCAAGGCTCGGACATGTTCATCCAGCCTCTGCTTATCAACCGGCCTCCCCGCTAAAATTTGCTCCACCTCGCGCTCGTAGAGGTAACACATCTCATCACGTATCTGGAGTCTGCGCAGGAGGGTGCGCACCTCTTTTAACGAGGGAGGGCAACCCCAACCCTCTGCCTCTGGATAAATCTGGGCCCAAAAATTGGCAATGATCCGTTTATTCGAGGGCCTCAATTCGAGCCCCCACCTGTCGAGGATAGATGCGACTGTTTTAGAAACGCGCGATGGAGACACGCGTTGTAGTCTGTCGGAACGAAGACGCGCATCTTTTGGAAGCGCATGCAAACCTATCGGCTGCAATGCGCGGGGGCGGTCACTATCAGCACCTAGAAGCGCTCTTTGAAATTTCAAGGTTTTTCCCACTCTCTCTTTGTCAGATATAGACTTTTGCAGCGCCCTATGAGTTCCCATGAGTAAGAAAACGCTTCCAAGCCCTATTCCACTCATTTTCAGTGAAGAGATAGGTAAAAAATGGACTGCAAATGGAAAACCGGCTGCTAACAAAGTGGCTAAAACTTCGATGACACGAGAGGCCACTTTTTGCCATCTCAATGATGGGGCTAAAGAGCTCTCATAAGCCTCTGTTTTAAGGAAAACCTGCTCTGCAAAACGCCTGGAAGAAGTAGCTACGGGATTCATATCGAAAGCAGTATATCACAACTGAAAGATCGAGAGAAGCTGAGTAAAAAATTTAAGCGATAATAGTGAGGGACCGTTTTACCGGTTTTATCACCCGCCCGATGAGATCGTAGCCAGCGACATCTGTGATTTCGACCCAGTATCTCTCGCCAAAGCGCTCGACAGGGGCCCAGTCATTGAGAATGACTTCACCATCGATTTCAGGTGCCTGACCAAAATAACGTCCGACAAGAAGAAGGTCCGAATCGGGGTGATGCCCTTCGACAACTACTTCAAGCTGCCTGCCGATGTATTGAGCGTGGAGCTCTTCAACAACTTCTCGTTGAACAGCCGCTAAAATCTGCTCTCTTTGCTCTTTCACCTCTTCAGCTACCTGGCCCCCCATTCGCCCCGCGGCTGTCCCCTCCTCTTGAGAGTAGGTAAAAATTCCAATATGATTGAGAGGATAGTCTCGGACAAACTCGACGAGTTCTTGAAACTGCTCCTCTGTCTCTCCTGGAAAACCGACGATCAGGCTCGTCCGGATGTGGATATCAGGAAGCTCAGCTCGGAGTCGAGTAATAATTTTTTTGATTTGCTCTGCACTCGTATGCCGTCTCATCGACTTAAGCATCGAGTCATTGATGTGTTGGATGGGCATATCCAAATAGGGCAAAATTCGGGGCTCAGAACGGATCAGCTCAATCAACGAGTCGTCGATCTCATCCGGATAGAGATAAAGAAGACGAATCACATACTCCCCTTCTGTTTCGAGCAGTGAGCGAAGCAGTTCAGGAAGCCGTTCTTCTCCTTGATCCTTTCCGTAGTCACCAAGGTCCTGCGCAATCAAAATAATCTCATGAACTCCTTGAGAAACAAGACCTCGAAACTCCTTTAAAATTCTCTCTTTTGGCTTACTCCGAAGAGGCCCTTTGATTTTAGGGATGATGCAGTAAGCGCAACGCTTTCGACACCCCTCGGCAATTTTGATGTAAGCGTAGTGGCCAGGCGTCGAGAGCTGGCGAGGAATTTCACCCGCTTCTAGGTAACTTCGAGCAGATCCCACCTCTTGCCCTTTCTCATCTGAGCGAACGGCGCGCAAAATCCCTTCCACATCTCCTGAGCCTAGAAGATAATGGACCCCAGGGAAGGTCTCTTCGATCTCACTACGATGCTTCGTTACCATGCAGCCGGTGACGATGAGTTTGGCAGAAGGTTTTTTACTAGATAGTAACTCTTCGATCGTCTCCTTTGACTCCTGCCTAGAGGATTCAAGAAAAGCGCAGGTGTTCACTACGAGATAGTCGGCCTCCTCAATCTCGGGAGTCACTTCATAGCCGGCCCTGAGCAAGATACCGAGCATGACCTCACTATCGACTAAATTGCGAGGACACCCGAGGCTTGTGAAAGAAATCTTATTATTTGAAGAGAGTGGTAAAGGCATGGAGTAGTTATACCACAAAGGCAAAATTCCTTGAATCATTTCCTTTTGGCAGGTATGTTCTAAGGGAAAAACTTTTCTGGAGAGATAAAAATGGCGAGTAAAAAGCGCGAAATCATCAAACTCAAGAGCACCGAGAGCAAAGAAGTCTACTGGACAACCAAGAACAAGACAAATACGACGGGTCGAATTGAGCTTAAAAAGTACGATCCTACCCTGCGCCGACATGTGATTTTTAAAGAATCGAAGTAGTGACTCTCCATGAGATTTGAACTCACTGTCGCACTCAAATACCTTTTGCCCCGGTGGCGACAGCTCTCTGTGTCGATCATTTCTCTTATATCAGTCCTGGTCATCTCTCTTGTAGTATGGCTAGTTGTCTTGTTTCTGTCTGTGACTGAAGGAATTGAAAAAAAGTGGATTGAAGAGCTCGTCGCTCTCAATGCTCCACTTCGTATGACCCCAACTGAGGCCTATTACCACTCTTATTTCTATGAAATCGACAAGATGAGTGCAGAATCAGACTACTCCACGAAGAGCATTGGAGAGAAACTCTACGCAGAGCGATCCGACCCTTACGACCCGCTGTTTGATATGGAGCTACCTGAAAATTTCCCGAAGCCAGAGCTAAAAAAGGATGGCTCTCTCATCGATCCGGTTAAGCAAGGATGGGAGGCGCTTTTGAACTTACCTTTTTCAGGGGTCCGGCCGGTAGAATCTGAGGTCTCATTTGGCAATCTCCGCCTCAACCTCCTTCGAGAGGATTCAAAAAGCATTCTCAACCAGGTCTCTTATGTCGCCTCTCACGACTCTGAAAACCAGCAAGTGAAAAAAATGACCTTCGCTCCCAGCAGTGAAGACTATCACAATTTAATCGATACCCTTGCGAGAAAAGGAGAATTATCGACTTTTTTTGACGAAACCACCCTTTTTAAACTTCGGCCTCGCTTGGGTGGACTCCCCTTAAGAAACGAGCTACTGCCTGAACACTTCTCTCTAAAAGGGGTGGCTCTTCTCGAAAACAATCAGCTTCTTCGGGTAATTATTCCCCATTCAACAAAGCAACTCTCTTCTCTTGAAAGGGAGTGGAGAGCCAAAGGATTTGAGACCAAAAGAGTCGAAGCGCAGCCTCAGATGCCTCTTTTTCTCGATCATTCAACCGAATTTTCAGCCACAAGAGTTGAACCCCTATCTGATGCCCTCTATTTCAATCTAAGTGGGGAAGTTCAAGGAGTGAGACTAGAGGGTACTCTTCCCTTCACAAACCTCGAAATCGTTGAGATCCCCTCTCTTTTAGATGCGAAAAACCTTCCTACAGGTGGAGCTTTAGGTGATGGAGTTCTCGTTGCAAAAGCGCTCCATGATAAGGGGGGAGTTCGTCTCGGTGATCAGGGGGAACTTCTCTACTACTTGCCTACAGCGAGCTCGGTTCAAGAGCAGCGCCTTCCCATCTTTGTTGCAGGCTTTTACGATCCAGGCCTCTTGCCTGTCGGGAGTAAACTCTTATTTGTCGACCCATCAGTTACGGCCCTACTTCGAGACAACACAAGCGTGTCTGACCCAATGCTCGGCAATGCAATCCAAATTTGGATAAAAGACATCCAGCAAGCGCCCTCTGCTAAAAAGGCTTTAATCGCTTCCCTTCAAGAACGCGGAGTAGATCCCTATTGGAAAGTCGAATCCTATCAAGACTATGAATTTGCTCGCCCAGTACTCCAACAGCTCAAAAGCGATAAAAATCTCTTCACTCTGATAGCAATCATCATACTCCTTGTTGCTTGCTCAAATATTATTTCCATGCTGATCATCTTGGTCAAAGACAAAAAGCGCGAAATCGGCATCCTCCGGTCGATGGGAGCCTCCTCCAAGCGGATCGCTCTGATTTTTGGTTTGTGCGGCTTTGCTTTAGGCTCGATCAGCTGTGTGATTGGAACGGTTGCAGCGCTTTTGACTCTCCGCCATCTACAATCTCTTGTCGACCTACTCAGCTTTTTCCAAGGACATGAAGCTTTTCAAGCCGCTTTTTACGGATCTCAGCTGCCCAATGAGTTGAGTTTTAATTCTCTGCTATTTGTCGTCTTTGCAACCCTAATCATCTCCTTGCTCGCGGGTGTGATACCAGCTATTAAAGCAGCGCGCATCCGTCCAACTGAAATTTTACGAGGGGAATAATGGGAAACGTGTTGTCGGCAAAAAATATCCGCAAAAGCTTCCTCTCTCCTACAAAAGTAGACGTCCTCAAAGGAGTCGATTTTGAGCTCGCTTCTGGTGAAAGCATAGCTATTATGGGCGCCTCTGGTGAGGGAAAGAGTACCCTTTTACATATTCTAGGGACGCTCGAGGAGCCGACTTCAGGAGAGCTTTATATCGCCCAAAAATCAGTTGCAAAGCACCCACCTCCCCTTCTTAGAAATCAACATATCGGGTTTGTATTCCAAGGTTTTCATCTTCTCGAATCCTACACTGTCTTGCAAAACGTATTAATGCCAGCCCTCATTGCAAAGCAGCCCACCCATGCCGGATCAAAGGCCCACGCAAGAGCATGTAGTTTGCTAGAGCAAGTAGGGTTGGAAAAGCGGATTACTTTCCAGACCAAACTCCTCTCAGGGGGAGAAAAACAGCGTGTGGCTCTTGCGCGAGCGCTCTGCAATGATCCCGATATCTTACTTACCGATGAGCCCTCTGGAAATCTCGACCACGACACCTCATCTCAAATTCACCGCCTTCTCATGGAATCGGTGAACCAAATGGGCAAGGCTTTAATCGTCGTAACTCACGACCCCGCACTTGCGAGACTTTGTCAAAAACAGTACGCCCTGGTCGATGGCGTTTTGATCCCTCAAGCTGTGCATAAGGAGAAATCGAATGGATCCCACCTATCTTAAGTTTTTAAAACAAGAAATCGACCAGCTCAAAGAGACAGGGCTCTATAAAGAGGAGAGAATCATCAGCTCTCCGCAGAGATCAAAGATTGAGTTGACAGGTGATGTCGAAGTGCTCAATTTCTGCTCAAACAACTACCTAGGTCTTGCAGATCACCCCGATGTTATTGAAGCAGCCCACAAAGGACTTGACCGATACGGATTTGGACTAGCTTCCGTACGGTTCATATGCGGCACCCAAACAGTCCACGTCGAGCTAGAAAAACGTCTCTCCCAGTTTTTGAGTACAGAGGCTACGATACTCTATGGCTCTTGTTTTGACGCCAACGGTGGCCTTTTTGAGACCTTGCTCGGCCCTGAAGACGCTATTATCAGCGACTCGCTCAATCACGCGAGTATCATTGATGGAATCCGCCTTACCAAAGCAAAGCGACTCCGCTATGAAAATAACAACATGCACGACCTCGAAGAGAAATTGAAAGAATCGAAAGATTGCAGGTTCCGACTTATTGCAACCGATGGAGTCTTTTCCATGGATGGGATTATCGCTAACCTCCCAGAAATATGTGACCTCGCTGACAAGTACCAAGCTCTTGTAATGATAGATGACTGCCATGCGACTGGTTTTCTAGGTAGCAAAGGTCGTGGGACTCACGACTACTGGAACCTACTAGACCGTGTCGACATCATCACCGGAACGCTAGGTAAGGCGCTAGGTGGAGCTTCAGGTGGTTTCACCTCAGGGCGAAAGGAGATCATTGATTGGCTACGGCAAAGGTCGCGTCCCTACCTCTTTTCAAACACTCTCTGTCCGACGATAGCAGCTGCAAGCCTAGAGGTGATAAATCTTTTGGAAAAAGAGGGAGACGAGCTGCGCAAAACCCTCTGGCGAAATGCTGAATATTTCCGCGAAAAAATGAGCGCCATGGGGTTTGAGTTAGAGGGAAAAGGGCACCCGATCATCCCCATCATGCTCGGTGATGCAAAATTGACGCAAATTTTTGCCCAAAAAATGCTTGAAGAGGGAATTTATGTTATCGGGTTTTTCTACCCTGTAGTTCCTCGAGAAAAAGCTCGAATCCGAACTCAAATGTCTGCTGCTCACAGCATTGAAGATCTCGATCGCGCGATCGCTGCCTGTGAAAAAGTGGGTAAAGAGCTCAACATTATCAGGTGAGATTATGAAAGCAATTGTCAAAAAGCATGCGAAACAAGGCCTTTGGATGGAGGAGGTACCCAAGCCAACAATTGGCGAGTTAGACCTTCTCATCAAAATTTCTAAAACTTCAATCTGCGGCACCGATGTCCACCTCTACCTTTGGGATGAATGGGCACAAAAAACACTCCCCGTCCCATCGGTTGTCGGCCATGAGTTTGTAGGTTTAGTCGTAGAGGTTGGCAAAAGTGTCACTGAATTTAAAGTGGGTGACAGAGTTTCAGGGGAAGGGCACATCACCTGTGGCCAATGCCGCATGTGTCGAACAGGTCAACGGGTTCTCTGCCCCCATACGATTGGTGTAGGGGTCAATAGAGATGGCTGTTTCGCGGAATTTCTCGCCATCCCGGCTGAAAATGCCTTTATCGTCCCCCCAAGCATTCCTGACGAGATAGCAACTCTTTTTGACCCTCTTGGTAATGCGGTGCACACAGCTCTTTCTTATGATCTCATAGGAAAAGACGTCTTGATTACAGGGGCGGGCCCGATCGGCTTGATGACCGTTCCTTTAGCCAAAAAAATCGGTGCCAAACAGGTTGTGATCACCGATGTGAACGAGGAGCGACTCGCAAGGGCAAAAAAAATGGGAGCTCATGCTGCTGTGAATGTTGCAAAAGAATCGCTCCAAGAGGTAATGGATCAACTAGGCATTCACGAAGGGTTTGATGTCTGCTTAGAAATGTCTGGAAATCCCCAGGCATTTGCCTCTCTCCCAGGAGTTGCTGCTCACGGCGCCCAACTCGTGTTGCTCGGAATTTTGCCCACAGAAGTACAATTAGACTGGCATCAGGTGATCTTTAAAATGCTCACAATCAAGGGAATTTATGGGCGGGAAATTTTCCGCACTTGGTTTCAAGTGTGTAGCTTACTACAAAGTGGCCTCGATGTTTCGACTGTGATTACACATCGCCTCCCTGCTGAGGAATTTCAGAAAGGGTTTGATGTAATGCTTACGGGCAGCTCAGGTAAAGTCATCCTTGATTGGTCGCAACTATGAAAGAGCTCATCGATCAGACCCTCGATTCTCTTCTGCCTGAGGACTCTCCATTTTACCCCTCACTCATCGAAGCTGCTCGGCATGCACTCCTCGCTCCTGCAAAGCGGATCCGTCCCCTGCTCGTGCTACATGCCGCTGAAATGATCGAGCAGGGAAGTGCCGCCCGCGCCCTTCACCCTGCGTGCGCTCTTGAGTTAGTCCACACCTATTCTCTGATCCACGATGATCTCCCCTGCATGGATGACGATGACTGGCGCCGCGGCAGGCCAACTGTCCACAAGCTATATGGAGAGGGACGCGCAGTGCTAGTGGGAGACTATTTACTCACCTACGCTTTTGAAGTTTTAGCTGATGCCCCAAACTTGATTCCCGAGCAAAAAATAGAGCTCGTAAAAAGCTTAGCACTCGCATCTGGAAGCCAAGGGATGATTGGTGGCCAAGTGATGGATATTGAGAAGGCCTCTGATATTGACACCCTCCACCAAAAAAAAACAGGGGCCCTTTTCGAATGCGCTCTTCGATTTGCTGGGGTCATCACCCAGTCTGACTATCTCTATGAACTCACCCTTTTTGGTCTGCAGTTTGGCCATTTTTTCCAGATTGTCGATGACCTTCTCGATGAAGATCATCCTGAAGGGTCAGCGCAAGGACTCGATAGATTCGAATGCATTAAAAAGGAAATGGTTACCACACTTGAGTCTCTCCCCTTTGATGCCAGCCAGCTCTATGGTTTGATTGAGCTAGTTGACAGAAGTCTTCCAGCTCCTCTATATTCCCCTGCATGACGCGTACTAAAAGAGTTTTTGACATTCTCATCAGCAGCGCAGCTCTTCTGGCTCTTCTCCCCCTATTTGTAATTGTAGCTCTCGCGATTTGTCTGCAGTCGCCAGGGCACATCCTCTATGTTCAGCCCCGCTTAGGTCAAGGAAATCGCATTTTTAAGTGCTACAAGTTCCGCACCATGCTGCCTGGCTCAGAGAAGCGCCTTGAAGAGCTCCTCGCTTTGAATCCCCGCTTGAGAATAGAGTGGGAGAGGAAGCAAAAACTGCAGCGCGACCCACGCGTTTTTCCCGTGGGCAGAGTACTTAGAAAGCTCTCCTTAGATGAGCTTCCCCAGCTCTGGAATGTTTTACTTGGCGATCTCAGTTTAGTAGGACCTCGCCCCTATATGCTCGATCAACTCTCAAGACTCGGTCCCTATGCCTCAAAGATTCTCTCTATTCGGCCCGGTTTGACAGGTCTATGGCAAACATCAGGTCGATCTCGCACCTCTTTTCAACGGAGAGTCGCTTTGGATGCTGAGTATGTCGATAAAAATTCGTTCTGGTTTGATCTCCGCATCTTGTTTAGGACAATACCCGAGATTCTTTTTCCAAAAAATGCCTCTTAAACTCACCTTAGCTCTAGGCATTCTAGCTACACTACTCTTCCCTACTTTTCACCTTCTTTTTCTAGCGCCCTACCTCGTTCTTTGTTACTACAGCTACTCGCGATTCAAAGTACTTTGGCGAGCACTCGGATGCGGATTGTTTGTGGACCTTCTAGCTGCAGGCCCTGAGCTTGGCCTCAACTCCCTCACTTTTGTGATGACCTCGTGGATTCTCTATGGGCAAAATCGAAATTTCTTTAGAGACAAGGTCACCACTCTCCCTCTGATGACATTTTTCTTCTCGGTGCTTGCCACACTTCTTGGAGCTATTTTCAATTTTTTCTTCTCGCATGGAGTGCACCTCTCTGCCAGTTGGGCTTTTACAGATCTTCTAGTGATGCCTCTTTGCGATGCCGCATTTGCTGCGCTTTTTGCCATGAGTTTCCATTTATCCGACCGATGGCGTAAGCTGCGATCTAAACGGAGAAGAGAGCGATGATTCTGTCGGGCAAAGATCTCGCAAAAAAAATGCGCATAGACCTCAAAGAGCGGATAGCAAAGCTCCCCTCAGCGCCAGGTCTTGCTGTAATTCTTGTTGGGGATCATCCAAGTTCAGCCACCTACGTCGCACATAAAAAGCGAGCTTGCCAAGAGGTGGGAATTCGTTCGTACCTCCATAAACTTCCCGCTCATACCCCGCAAGAAGCCCTCCTCTCTTTGATCGACTCCCTCAATTCCGATCGAGCGGTGCACGGCATCCTCCTTCAGCTTCCCCTTCCAGAACATCTCTCTGCTCCTGAAGTGATCGAAGCTATTGACCCTGCTAAAGATGTAGATGGATTTCACCCCATCAATATGGGGCGCTTACTCATCGGCCTTCCAGGGGGATTTGTCCCCTGCACTCCCTTGGGAATCTTGAGTCTTCTGAAAAATTACGACTGCGAGGTTTCTGGGAAGGATGTCGTCATCGTCGGACGAAGCTCGATTGTAGGCAAACCTTTAGCTGCCCTTTTGCTTCAAAAGCATGCGACCGTAACGGTCGTGCATAGCCGCACTACTAATCTCAAAGCTCATACGAGGCGGGCTGATATTTTAGTGGCGGCAGTAGGCATACCTCACTTCATAAAAGAAGAGATGGTCCAAACCGGTGCCGTTGTCATCGATGTGGGAATCACCCGCCGTGAGGGGCGACTGATCGGTGATGTCGACTTTGAACCCGTGGAAAAAAAATGCCGTGCAATTACTCCCGTTCCTGGTGGCGTCGGACCTATGACTGTCGCTATGCTGCTCGAAAATACCTACTTAAGCTATCAGCGCTTCTCATCTTAACTGCCTGTAGTTCAGATGAAACCACCTGCTATTCAGGCGTTGCGATGAATATGGCCTACACGGTCCAAGTGGGAGACAAAAACCCGAAAGGCGTCGAAGCACTCATCGTATCGGCCTTTGAAGAGATCCACCAGATCTAC
Organism: Chlamydiota bacterium; assembly: GCA_021772465.1. Lineage (GTDB taxonomy): Bacteria > Chlamydiota > Chlamydiia > Chlamydiales > JAAKFR01 > JAJFLX01. The sequence goes on along the minus strand of JAJFLX010000003.1, from coordinate 269,621 downwards.
AACAATTGGAACCCCCAATCGGAAATCTCACGATTCAATGCGCTCCCAGCTTTTCAGCCCCATACTCTATCCAAAGAACTAGCTGCGATGCTTCTTGCGGTCGATAGACTTGTCCATCTGACCGATGGGAGGTTTGACCCTACAGTAGAGCCCTTGGCCCGCCTCTGGAAAGCTTCTCTATGCATGGGAGAGCTACCGAATCTCACCGAATCCCCACGAATAGGGTGGCATCACATTCACTTTGATGGAGAGACTGTTTGGAAAGACCAAGAGGGTGTTGCCATTGATTTGGGGGGGATTGCAAAGGGATGGGCGGTCGACCAAATTTTAGAGAGAGTGGAGAATGCGGGCTACGACCATCTCTATGTCGAATGGGGGGGCGAAATCCGCGTCAAAGGGCGCCACCCATCGGGCAGAGCATGGAGAGTAGCTATTTTGGGTGGACCCTCCCTTGAACTAAAAAACCAAGCGATTGCCACGAGCGGGAGCTACCGGCAAAATTGGACAATTGATGGGGTGTCTTACACTCATATCATCGACCCACGCTCAAAAGAGCCTCTCCAAGCGCCTTGCATCCAAAGCGTTTCAATCTTAGCGCCCACTTGCATGGAGGCGGACGCTCTCGCTACCGCTTTGATGCTCTTCTCGTCGGCAAAGCAGGCAAAGAGTTGGGCCGATTCCTACGGGTTTCAGGTCTGGCTGAATTAATGGTGTCCTTTCATCGCACGGTCGATCTCTCGCTTCTTCTCTCTTTCAAGGATTGTCTGTCTCTTATCTTGGTGCTTTTTCCCTTTTGCCTGCCCGAATTTGAGCTTGATCCGCCCTTTTTTGAGATACAAGGTGAGCGGGACTAAAGTCACCCCTTTTTGCTGCGTCACTTCTTTGAGCCGCTCGATCTCTTTTTTGTGCATGAGCAGCTTCCGATCCCGCCGCTCCTCATGATTGTGGATGGTACCAAAGCGGTAGGGCGCTATGGAAGCGCCGATCAGCCACAGCTCGCGACCTATTACCTTGATATACCCCTCAGCTAGGTTGCCGCCGTGGTTGCGAAGTGACTTGACCTCGGTGCCTGTAAGCGCGACCCCTGCCTCATAGGTTTCTAGCACCTCATAGTCATAGTAGGCGCGTCTGTTTCGGACCAATTCTTGAGAGCTCATAGAGGAAAGTGTAACAGGATTCTCTTCTATTGACAATGGGTTCCCACTTGACTATTCTCGACCATATTTGATTAGGAGATAAGAACATGAAACTAGTTATTTCGCGCTCTGAATTGGTTCAGTTGATTCGAAAAATTCAAAATGTCGTTCCTCAAAACCCTCCCATCCCAGTTCTTTCTCACTTTTTAATTGAAGCTAAAGAGAGTGAACTTGTCTTAACTGCTACGGATTTAACTGTTGGCACTACCTGCAGTGTTGAAGCTAAAATTTTTGAGCCGGGCTCTTTAGCGCTCCCCTCAAGGCATTTTTTTCAGCTGATGCGTGAGCTTACCGACTCTCAAGTAGAGCTCACAGCGTCGGATAGTGAAATGGTAGAAATCACCTCTGGATCCTCTCGATTTCGCCTCCACGGAATGGACAAAGCCGAGTACCCCGAACTTCCTGATCTTCACGCAGCGCCTCAGTTTAAGCTTCCCGGCATGAAGCTCAAAGAGATGCTCTACCGCACAGCTTTTGTAGTCCCCAAAGAGGACAGCAGGTATGTGCTCACGGGAGTTCTGATGCGTATCCGTGAAGGAGTTGCAAGTTTTGTAGGCACCGATGGAAAGCGGCTGGCCAAAGCCGAAGTTGAGGTGGCTCTCCCTCCTGATTTTTCGGGTGAATTTATCCTTCCCATCAAAGCGGTAGATGAGATTTTAAAACTGCTCACAGATGATGATGAGGCCTCAGTCTACCTCACCGAAGACAAAGTGGCAGTCGAATCGGGCAACACTTTGCTTGTCACAAAACTTCTTTCGGGTAGCTATCCCGACTTTGAACAAATCATTGCCACCCAAAGTGAGAGGAAGCTTATCCTCCACAGAGAAGAGCTCACTTCTCTTCTCAAGCAAATCGCCCTTTTCACTCAAGATACCTCGCACTCAGCTCGGTTTACCTTTGTCCCGGGTGAATTGATCCTGACGGCTAATTGCGCTGATGTGGGTGAGGGAAAAGTGAGCATGCCCGTCAACCATGAGGGCGAAAAAATCCAGATCGCCTTCAACCCCCACTATTTTCTCGACATTCTCCGCCACAGCCGAGATGAGACAGTGACGCTTGGGATTTCAGACGCATTCAACCCAGGAATCGTTACCGATTCGGTGCGAGGGCTCTTTGTGATCATGCCGATGCGCCTTACTGAAGAATGAAGCTGCTGAGCCTCTATCTCAAGAATTTCCGTAACTACCATGAGGCGTGCATTGAGTTTTCGCCTCAAGTCAACTACCTCTATGGAGAAAATGCAGCGGGAAAAACCTCTTTGCTCGAAGCGATCTATTTTTTGATCACAGGACGCTCATTTCGCACTTCGAGACTCACAGATTTGATCCACTTTGAGGCTCATGCCGCCTACCTCGAAGCGCACTTCGAAAAAAATGGGGTAGAACAACACCTCAAACTCACACTCGATCGCGAGGGGAGAAAAATCTGGCATAATGAAACAGCTATCTCCTCTTTAAGTGCACTTCTAGGAATTTTGGCGGGCGTCGTGATCTCCCCTGAAGACTACACCCTCGTCAAAGGAGGGCCGCTGGCTCGTAGACAATTTCTCGATTTGCAAATTGCGCAAACAAGTCCCCCCTATCTCCACCACTTGAGCCGCTACATGCGGGCAATGAAACAACGAAACGAGCTGCTCCGGCGGGGCGAGATACACCTACTTTCTGTCTGGGAAGCCCCAATGGCCGAATCAGCTGCTTTTTTGATAGCCGGGCGCCATCAGACCCTGCTCGAATTACAAGAGCAGCCCTCCATTGTAAATCACGTTGACAATCTGACACTTCGCTACCGCACCTCCACACCCTCTGTCGATGGAGCTCAAAGTTACCTCCTCGAGCAATATGAAAAAAATCGCGAAAAAGAGATTGAGCGTGGCAGCACTCTCGTAGGCCCTCATCGAGATGATATTGAGATCTTGGTCAATGGAAAAGAGGCGCGATTCTTTGCAAGTGAAGGGCAAACCCGTGGGTGTATTACAGCTTTGCGACTCGCGCAGTGGGCACGCATGCAAGGGGTGATCAATGAACCTCCCATCCTCTGCATCGATGATGTAGGGGTCTCTCTCGATGCCCTACGAGAGGAGCACCTATTTTGCCAGTTAGAAGGTCCCGGCCAGGTCTTTTTAACCTCTCCCAAACCCACTGAATTTTCTAGCTACCACACCCTTAAAGTAGAGTCGGGCGCAGTTGTGGTTTAAACGAGTCGATGCTGTCGATGAAAAATAGAATAGATCTTGTAAAAATTCTTTTGAGAGACCCGATCAAATCCCGTATACAAGAGGACAAGCGCTGAAGCTCCTAGCCCGATTGAAGTCGCCTGCACTCGAAATCTTGGTCCATATCTTGCAAGCACTGCGGAGGCGATTGATAAAGCTGAGACGAGAGTGAGCAAAAGAGCGAACGCCATAATTCGATGCATCTCACTTCGAGCGATCCGAGCGACTTCATCACTAGCGCTTTTTAATTTGTTTAAACAAGAGTCGATCTCTTCCTGAATCTCTTTATCATTAATTTCTTCTTTAACCTCTCTCAGAGCATCTGCTTGGGAGAGATATTTTATCCCACGGAGCTTTTCGGCAAGCTTTTCTTCCCCCACATCTTCTAAAGCCTTAGAGATAGATTCGAGCTGAAGAAGATCATCGAGTTCCTTGATTCGGTTCTCAAGCTGTGATTTCCTCTTGGCATTTGAAAAGCGATTTTGGGTGAACTGATACCTGAGGAGCTTCACTTCGCGCTCGCTCTTTTTAAACTCAATTTTTGGGTGCACAAGGGAGTCCAAAACCTGAGCTCGTCTGCTAAAAGAATCCTCCTTCTCCAGCTCAGCCACACTTCGATTCAGTTTAGTGAGCTCGCCTCGGACACGAACAAACTGCGCAATGCGCGCGGGTAGACCTACTGCTCCTAGAACGGATAGTGCCCCAGGAATGGCGAGACCGGCTGTCCCAGTAATTTTTACCGCCGTAAATACAGGGATCGAAGCATCACCCAAGGTGAGGCTCATATTGTTCAATCCGCGCCCTGCCCAGTAGGCACCATCTGCAATCCTCGAAAGCCGAAGCGCTTGAAAAGAGAGTTTGAATTGCTTAGTGGTTGCTTTCGCTGCTGGGTAGATATAAAAAGGAAAGCTCCCCAGCTTGATGAATGGAATAGCTGAAGTGAAACGACAGCGATCAAAAGAGAGGGCCGCCGCCACCGAGCGAATCAACTGGCGGATAAAAAGCAAACTCATAGCATTCGGAGCAGACGGTGCCAACCTCTTAGTTCGGGGCAATCGGGCTTTTTCGCTCGATGAAACCCCTTTAGAAACACTCATAAACCACCTAAAATTATTAACTTACCTATAATTATTCTATCAAAATTTTATTAACTCTGAATTAAGACAAGATAAAATTATTTTTACATTGATTTTTTGAATGACTCCGAGAGAGAATAGCCTTCTATATGTTGAAAATTGAGCACTTAAGCTTTGGTTACGGGGACAAATTAATCCTAAACGAGGTCTCATTTTCAGCCTCTCTAGGCGAGATTATTGCTCTGATCGGAGTCTCAGGCTCGGGAAAAACAACGCTTTTTCGACTCATATCAGGCCATCTTGTGCCCCTTTCAGGCTCAATTGCAGTCGAGGGTGAGACAACCTACATGCGGCAAGAGGACCTCCTCTTGCCATGGAGGACTGTAATGGAGAATCTTCTCCTATTCAGTGAACTCGGCAGAAGATCTCAAGACAAAATCGGCTTGCGAGCCGAAGCTGAGCAGTTATTAGAAAGACTCTCTCTTGGTACCATTGAAAACGATTACCCCGATACTTTGTCAGGTGGCATGCGACAACGCGTTGCTCTCGCTCGTTCGCTTTTGCAAAAAAGACCTTTGATGCTTCTCGACGAACCTTTTGCCTCTCTCGATGTGATATTGCGCGAGGAGCTCTATGTATTGATGCGTGAGATTCGTGACCTATATGGAAAAACAGTTGTCATGGTTACCCACGACTTTCGCGATGCCATTGCGCTTGCAGATCGAATTCTTGTACTGGGGTCTGGAACCATTGTAGCAAACCATCTGGTCACGCCCCAGCTGCGGAGTCATCCAACTCCCCTAATTCAGAAAATTCGCGAAGACTTACTCTCCCATTTCTTAGAGAGACTTTGACCTAAAGGTATGGCGTGAAGAAATGAGGAGACCTCAAGAGAAGAGAGCACTCCCCCTTTTTCACAAAGCACCGGAAAAACGCGGGCCTCCTGTTCGCTTTCAGATCGGGGGGCAGAATGCGGCATCTCAGCTCTATCAAATGTAGGGGGAACTCGTTTGAGCAGCACCTCCGCATCAGGATCTCCCACCTGAACGGCAGCTGCCAGTTGCGTCAAAATAACAAAATCGGTCTGCTCTAGGTACTCTTCAGTAGTCGTTGGGACCCCCCCTCGGTAGAAACGGCACATAAATTGAACCATGTGACGCATGTAGGCGAGGACTTTATCTAGATGGTAGACCCTCGCGTACATCATGTACCGAGAGATCCAAAGTGATTCAACCGATTGCATCCCATGTGCTGCAATCCCAAGTGAGATACCCTTCTCGTAGGGTAGCACTCTGAGCGAGTCGATCAGTTGGCGGTAATCGAAGTTTCCATACCCAGCTCCCGTATAATGAGCATCGCGAATCAAGTAGTCGATCCTATCGGCCCCAAAGTTGTCTTCAGTGATCGTTTGAGCAAGTAATTTCTCAAAAGCAGAGAGCGGCCCGGCAGATTGAGAAAGCGCAAGTTTAACGATATCAGACTCGGCCTGAGGACCGAGCTCACGCCAAATAGCAGAGAGTTCTTTGCTTTGAATGAATTGAAGGGTCCACTTCTCATGCCCTCCCTGGGGGAGGAGTTCCTTTTCTGCTGTGTGCGAGAAGGGAAGGTGCCCCATGTCATGGCAGAGCGCAGCCAGCCTTAGAATCTGCCGCCAGTAGTCGAGGTCACCGGAGGGTAGCTCTGCAGCAATGCTATCAAATATCTGCGTTGCCAGTTCCATCACCCCCAAAGAGTGCTCAAAACGGGTGTGGGTAGCTCCAGGATAAACGAGGTAGGTCACACCGAGCTGATGGATGTAGCGGAGGCGTTGGAAGGGCCTTGAGTTGATCACTCTCTTTTCAATCTCTCCAAACCGGATGAACCCATGGACGGGGTCGCAGATCTTGAATGGATAGGGCATGGATGGTAACCTCTTTTCATGACAAGTGTAACAAATAGACCGCGGAGTTACAACCAACTCCACACCCACTTCCATAGCGAGATGAGTAAGACGGCGCGAACCACCACTCTAGCCGCTTTTTTAGCGATTGGAGGGCTGGTCGTCCTTTTTTGCAGTTCCCTCTGCTTAAAGCTCGATGGCATCAATGTCATGCGTCAAGTGATTCTACCCGCAATGGTCCCTGGAGCCATCGCGTTGCTTTTAAGTCTTCCTCTAGCAGCCTGCGGCATACGGCTCCATCGGCAACAAAGCAGCGCTTGGAGCACACTTGTCAATTTCATGCAGACCGAACTCGAACGCGATGGGGTCTTGAAAATGGAAAAGAGAGAAGCCAAACATTATTTGCGCACAAACTTCTTTTACGAACGGGAAAACACGATCCACTACATCCGCCTAATCGATGCCCTAAAGAGCCAAAATAAAGAAAATAAAGAGCTTAAGGAGGCACTCGATGCGCTCTTGAAGAAAATATACAGGGGTAAAATTTAGACTTTGCGGTTACCAAGACTTGAACTTGGGACCTCGACATTATCAGTGTCGCGCTCTAACCAACTGAGCTATAACCGCGATGGAGGCTAGGAGAGTCGAACTCCTGACCTTCTGAATGCAAATCAGATGCTCTACCAGCTGAGCTAAGCCCCCAAAAAAACTTGCAATCCCACTCGCAATGGGATTAACTTGGGTGTTGAACATACCTAACCCCCAAATTTTTCTGCAAATGAAAATATTTTCCCTTCTATTTGTTTTCTTTGCACTCCCCCTCATTGGGGATTCGAGTGCAGCTTACCCTCCAAACCCCTATGACAGTGTAGGCGGCAAGTCATCACCGGCCTTCTCAAGTGCCAATGCGCAATCCATCTACTGGGTCAACCTCCTCGACCAGGAGCAATGGGATGCGACCTGGCTTGAAGCGGGAGGGCTCCTACAAGATGTGATCACCCAAAATCAGTGGGCGTCTGCCATGAAGGCCATGCGCTCAGGGCTTGGGCCCGTCACCTCGCGTAAAGTAACCTCGCACTACACAACAGAAGCCCTTCCCCATGGTACGAGAGGCAATTTTATGATCATCAAGTACGAAACCAACTACAACCGCAGAGCGGGCATGACCGAAATTACGACTCTTATGACTGAGGGGAAACTCTCACAGTGGAAGGTGATCAACTATCAAATCCAAAAAAAGTAATGCGCCGATTTCTTCTCATTATCTCCCTGCTTTCTGGCTTATTTTGCGTCGGACTCTGGCGTCTTTCGGACGGGTTTGCGCTTTCAAAAATTGAGAATAACCTCTCATTTGACCCTCGTTTTCAAGTCCACTGCCCGCTTGAGCCAGAAATTACTCAAATCTTAGCGCAACCCTTCCGCTACAAAGGGAAGGGATCTCAATGTTTTGTATTCCAAAGTGAGAATGGAGGCTACGTGCTCAAATTCCCTCGAAGCTCACGCTACCGCTACCCTCGATGGCTTAAAAAAGCGCCTCTCCCCTCTTTTCTAGCTGAAATTCAAGCTAAGCGAATTGCGCAAAAAGAGGCAAAAAAATGCGCTTTTTACACCAGCTGCAAACTCGCTTATGAACGGCTGAAGCTAGAGAGCGGGCTCCTCTACCTTCATCTCAATCCAACAGAGCGCCTCTTGGGCAACATCACCCTTCATAACAACTTGAATCGCCCCCAAATTGTCGACTTAGATAGACGCCCCTTTTTGCTCCAAAAAAAGGGTATAGGGGTCTATCAACACCTTAAAAGCCTCTCTGAAGAGGAGCGCAGCGAAGCCGTATCTGCCCTGAAGAGATTGTTAAAAGCGCGCATGGAGCAAGGGATTGGGGATCGCGACCCTGAGGTTCACAAAAATGCTGGCTTTCTTGGCGATCAACCGCTCTTTTTGGACGTAGGCGCTTTCTATGAAACCGAAGTGATCTCAGTCGAGGAAGAGGCCGATCAAGCCTTAAAAAAAATCATGGTTTGGTTAGAAAAGCTCTGATGCGTGCCATCGCTTGCGTTTTTTTACCCCTCCTTGTACACTCCTTTCTTTACAAATTGTCTTAGGAGAAAAACTTTAAATGCCAAATAATGCTGAATACACCTGGACCGCAAAAAATATTCTTGATGATGTGGATTATCAAGAGAACGATGCGGTCGCTTTTAAACAACTCCTCCACGGCGCACAAGCTTCTGAATCCGAATCAACTGAGCGCATGGCACCCGGCACCATCCTAAGAGGAAATATCGTAGAAATTGGAAAGGACTATGTCGTTATTGATGTAGGACTTAAGTCTGAAGGCCTTGTTCCTGTCTCTGAATTTTCAGATCCCGATGAGCTGGTCTTAGGTTCTGAGGTTGAAGTCTATCTCGATCGAGCCGAGAACGAACATGGACAAATCGTTCTCTCAAGAGAAAAAGCCGCGAGACAACGGCAGTGGGAGTACATTCTTGAACATTGTGAGGAGGGCTCTCTTGTAAAAGGTAAAATCATCCGAAAGGTGAAGGGCGGCTTGATGGTTGACATCGGCATGGAAGCCTTTCTACCTGGCTCTCAGATCGACAATAAGAGAATTAAAAATCTCGACGAATACATCGGCAAGACTTGTGAGTTCAAAATTCTCAAAATTAATATCGAGAGAAAAAACGTCGTTGTTTCTAGGCGTGAACTCCTCGAAGCAGAGATGATTTCTAAGAAGGCTGAACTTCTCGAAGAGATCCAAGTGGGCGATTTACTCCGCGGCGTTGTCAAAAACATCACAGATTTTGGGGTCTTTCTCGACCTCGATGGGATTGATGGCTTGCTCCACATCACCGACATGACCTGGAAGCGTATCAAGCACCCCTCAGAGATGGTCGACCTCGGCGAAGAGCTCGAAGTCATGGTTCTTAGCATCGATAGAGAGAAGGGGCGTGTTGCTTTAGGATTGAAGCAGAAAGAACACAACCCATGGGATGACATAGAAAAGAAGTACCCTCCAGGTACTCGCGTGAAAGGTAAGGTTGTTAAACTCCTCCCCTATGGCGCCTTCTTTGAAATTGAATCGGGTATTGAGGGATTGATCCACGTTTCTGAAATGTCATGGCTTAAGAATGTAACTGACCCAGCTCAGATCGTCGCAAAAGGCCAGGAGCTCGAGGCAATCGTCTTGTCAGTTCAAAAAGATGAAGGAAAAATCTCTCTTGGAATCAAGCAGACAGAGCACAATCCTTGGGATGATATCGATGAGAAATACCCTGTTGACTCAACAGTAAAAGCCGAGGTAAAGAGCCTTACTAATTACGGAGCCTTTGTTGAGCTTGAGCCTGGGATTGAAGGGTTGATACACATCTCGGATATGAGTTGGATCAAAAAGGTTTCTCACCCCTCAGAACTCTTCAAAAAGGGCGATGAAGTAGAATCCATTATTCTCTCCGTCGACAAAGAGAGTAAAAAGATCACTCTGGGCGTAAAACAGTTGAGCAGCAACCCCTGGGATGAGATCGAAAAGTCGATTCCTGTCGGATCTGTTGTGAAAGGTGCGGTGACGAAAATCACCGCTTTTGGTGCCTTTGTCGAACTTGACAATGGAATTGAAGGTTTGATCCATGTGACTGAACTATCCGACCAAGCCTTTGCCAAGGTTGAAGAGGTAATTTCAGTGGGCGACCCTATCACTGCGAAAGTCATTAAACTCGACCCCGAGCACAAAAAAGTCTCCCTCTCTATTAAGGAGTACCTTGTAGAGAGCACACACGTCGATCACGATGATATCGTGATCGAGGATGGAGACTCTGACAGAGAGGATACAGCCGTAGAGGCTCACGATTCGTGAGCCGCCCCCTCCTTTCGGGGGGAGCACAAGGCCGTGCTCGCATGAAAGCCGAAGGATGAACCCCCATTCTCCTTCGGTTTTTTAATCCGAGGCGGCAGAGGATAACATTTTAAGAAGGCAACGATGAACAAAGACTTATTAGCCATTTTTGAGTACATGGAAAGAGAAAAGGGCATCAAAAGAGAGGTGATGGTCCAAGCTATTGAATCGGCTCTCCAAGCAGCTGCGCGCAAAAGCATTAAGGAAGAGGCCAATGTTGCTGTTCACATCAATCCCAAGTCAGGATCTATTGAAGTCTATTGTGAAAAAGAGATCGTAGAAAAAGTTGCTCACCCCGCTAAGGAGATCTCTCTAGCGGCTGCGCAAGAGTTGGACCCTGATTGCGAAGTGGGTCAGTATATTGACGTAGCGGTCACCCCGAAGAATTTTGGAAGGATCGCAGCGCAAACTGCGCGGCAAATTATTTCACAAAAAATTCGAGGCGCTGAAAAAGATGTGATCCACGAGGAGTACCGGCATCGGATCAATGAGGTTGTCTCTGGCGTTGTCAAACGCTTTGTTCGTGGTGCAAATATGATCATCGATCTTGGAAAAGTAGAGGCGCTCCTTCCTGCTCGAAGCTACCCCAAGACTGAAAAATATAAAGTGGGCGACCGCGTCTACGCTCTTCTAGAGGAAGTGCAGGAGCTAGAAAATGGAGGCGCGGAGGTCCTACTGAGTCGTAGCCACCCCCATTTTGTCAAACATCTCTTTTTCCAAGAGGTTCCTGAGCTTGAAGATGGAACAGTCGAGATTGTGAACATCGTGCGCGATGCAGGCTACCGCACTAAGTTAGCTGTACGCTCAACAGACCCTAAAGTGGACCCTGTCGGCGCCTGCGTTGGGATGAGAGGAAACCGTGTGAAAAACGTCATCCGCGAGCTCAACAATGAAAAAATCGACATTATCCCCTACAGCTACGACCCTGTTGAGTTGATCCAGAATATCCTCTCTCCTATTGAGATTCGAAAGATTGGAGTCAACGAAGAGGAGAATGTGGTGGCAATTGTCGTCGACGATGCAGACTATCCAGCCGTTATCGGAAAGCGTGGGATGAATGCGCGGTTGACAGGACAATTGATTGGGTATGAGCTTGAAGTGCAACGGATGGGCGAGTACAATAAGGCCCTTGAAATCGCCCGTTTTCAGCTGGCAGAATCGGACAACCCTCTTTTGGATGAGCCGCTCAAGATTCAGGGTATCAACAAATTGATTGTACAAAATCTTGCTGAAGCCGGTCTAGACACCCTTCGAAAGGTGCTCTTGGCAAATGTAGATCAGCTTATTGAAGTTCCAGGTGTAAGCCTTGCGATGGCCTACAAAATCTTAGAAGAGGTGAGTCGAGACGAATGTGATTCTGAAGATGATGACGATACCCCGTCAGAATAAAAAGCAACGATAGGTAGCCTATAAATAGGCTATTCAAATAAAGGTAAAGAACTTTGGCAAAAAATTTCAAACTCAAGATAAAAAATACACAGCTAGCAAAAGCTGCTGGGCTCGACAAGCTCAAAGCAAAGCTTTCAGGTGAAAAGGAAGAGAAAAAGAAAAAAGCCAAATCTAAGCCTCCAAAGACAAAGCCTCAGGGGGAGGAAGAGACCCTCGCCGCTCCTGTAGAAGAGTCAGCGCCCAAACGGCGCGTTCGAGCCAAAACGAGATCTTCTTTTGCTCCCAAAGAGGAGGCACCGCAGCCGCCCACCCCGGAACCAGAACCTGAAATTGAAGCAATCCCAGAGCCTGAACCCGTCGAACAAGAAGTAAAAGAAACGATCACTGAAGCTCCGAAAGCGACTGAAGAGAAGCCTTCTGCTCCGAAGCCTGAGCTTAAAGAAGCGCCCCCGAAAAACAGACCTGAAAAGCTAGGTCCAACAGGGCGGCACATAAAAGATATCTTACCTGTAAAAAAAGCCCCTCCCCCAAAGGATAGTAAAGCCACACCTTCTAAAACACCTGCTAGTGAGTCTGATGGAGCCAAGAAAGACCTAAAGAAGGGTAAAAAGGTACGAGATTTCAAAGACCTCAAGCCTGCCCGCCGTCAACAATCTCGGGCCTTTGATTCAAGAGATCGCAAGGGTCTCCGCGCGGGTGAAGATGAGCACTGGAGGAAAAAACGTTCGGGACGAGGGGGACAAAAAACACGCTCGGATGAGTCTATTATCCGCCCCACTGAGCTTAAAGTGCGTCTTCCTATCACCATTAAAGAACTTGCAGCTGAAATGAAACTCAAGGCCTCTGAAATCGTTCAAAAACTCTTCTTGCAGGGATTGACCTACACTGTCAACCAGCCCCTTGAGGACGAAACGACCGTTGAGTTCATTGGCGGAGAGTTTGGTTGCACTATTGCAATTGATACAAGCGAAGCAGAGAGAATTCAAATCACCTCTGAGTCTATCAGCGAAGAGATCCATGCTACTGAAAAAAGCAAGCTTCTCTTCCGCCCACCGGTTGTCGCCTTTATGGGTCATGTAGACCATGGAAAAACGAGTTTGATCGATACGATTCGGAAAAGTAACATTGTCGCAGGAGAAGCGGGCGCTATCACGCAACACATTGGCGCATTTCGTTGCAAAACCCCTGTAGGCGACATCACTATTCTCGACACGCCAGGACACGAGGCCTTCTCGGCTATGCGCGCTCGTGGCGCTGAGGTTACCGACATTGTCGTGCTTGTTGTAGCGGGTGATGAAGGGCTGAAAGATCAGAGCAAAGAGGCGATCCAGCACGCCAAAGTCGCTGGTGTGACTATTGTCGTTGCACTCAACAAGTGCGATAAACCCAATTTCAATGCAGACAATGTTTTCAGAGAACTGAGCGAAATGGAACTTCTTCCAGAGGCTTGGGGAGGTTCTACTATCACCGTTAATACGTCTGCTGTCACCTCTGAGGGGGTCCCAGAACTTCTCGAAATGTTGGCTCTTCAAGCTGAGGTTCTTGAGCTCAAAGCCAACCCCAAAAGCAGAGCCCGTGGAACAGTTCTCGAGTCAGAGCTCCACAAGGGAATGGGAAATGTGACGACCTTGCTCGTCCAAAATGGAACCCTTCACCCCGGTGACGCGATGGTATTTGAAAGGCATTGGGGAAAGGTGAAAACGATGCGCGATGAACATGGTATAGCCATGCCCCTAGCAGGTCCTTCAACACCTGTTGAAGTCACAGGACTCTCAGGCCTACCTGCTGCTGGAGACCCCTTCATTGTCGTGGGGAGCGAGAAAGAGGCTCGTGGTATTGTAGAGGCAAGACAAGTGGGATGGGATCAAAAAGCTCTTCAAACGAGAAAACTTCCTACCATGGAAAGTCTTCTTCAAGAGGGTGTTGGCGAGAAAAAAGTACTCAAGTTAATCTTGCGTGCGGATGTCCAGGGATCAGCCGAAGCGCTTCGCACTTCGATCCTCAATATTGAGAGCGACAAAGTCGATCCCGACGTGATCTTCATGGGAGTGGGAGAAATTTCAGAGTCGGATATCCAACTAGCAGCAGCATCAAATGCTGTCGTCATCGGGTTTCATACAGCTATTGAAAGCCATACCGCTCCTCTTATCAAAGAGCTCGGAATCACCGTCAAACTCTTTGAAGTGATCTACCACGCGATCGATGAGGTGAAAGATCTCATGCAAGGTCTGCTCGATAGAGTGGAAGAAGAGCGAGAGCTGGGCGCTGCTGAAGTAAAAGCTACCTTCAAAGCTTCCAAGTTGGGAATTATTGCAGGGTGCCAAGTCTCTGAGGGAATCGTTTCTAGAAACCACCTTGCTCGAGTGGTGCGAGATGAAGAGGTCGTTTGGAAAGGAAAGATTGCATCGATTAAACGTGAAAAAGAGGATGTCAAAGAGGTGAAGAAGGGCCTAGAGTGCGGAATAGTTTTGGATGGCTTTCAAGAGATTCAAGAAGGCGACATCATTCAAACCTATGAGATCATTTACCTCACACAAGAATTGTAGTTTATGAGTGACAGAAGGATAGAAAGACTCAACTCCCTGCTCCAAGAGGTCATTTCAGATGTGATTCACACGCGGGTTAAAAATCCACATCTTTCTGATTTTGTTTCAGTTACAAGAGTCGCTATCACACGCGATCTCCATCACGCCAAAGTGTATGTCAGTATCATTGGAGAGCCGGCGCAAAAGAAGAAGGGAATTGAGGCACTCCAATCCGCTGCAGGTTTCATCGCCGTTCAGGCCTCCAAGCAGATTATCATCCGTTTTTTCCCCGAGCTCACATTCATTTTAGATGATACAGTTGACAAGCAGGCTCATATCGAAGATTTGATCTCCAAAATCCATGAGGAGAAAAAAAGGCGTCAAACATGAAGCTCCCTATCACTAATGATCAGATGGAAGGACTGCTGCTTATCGACAAGCCCGCGGGTCGCACTTCATTCAGCCTTATTCGCTCGCTTCGAAAACTGACACAGACGAAGAAAATTGGTCATGCAGGCACCCTCGACCCATTTGCTACAGGGGTAATGGTGATGTTGATTGGACGCGAATACACACGCCTCTCAGATCAGCTGCTAACTCAAGATAAGGAATACCTGGCTAAATTGTCTTTTGGTGTGACAACTGACACCTTCGATTGTGAGGGAAAAGTGGTTGCACGTTCTAAAAAAGTCCCTACTCTTGAAGAGATTGAGCAGGGCTTGATCAAGTTTCAGGGCGAAATAGAGCAAGTCCCCCCTATGTTCTCTGCCAAGAAAGTACAAGGCAAAAAGCTCTATGAATTAGCGCGCAAAGGAGTGGTCATTGAGCGGGCGAGCGCAAAGGTCCAAGTTTTTACGGAGCTTCTGGAATATAGCTATCCCCATCTTCTGATCCGTGTGGTCTGTAGTAAGGGGACCTACATTCGCAGTCTAGCCCATGACCTTGGGTGTGAACTCGGATGCGGCGCCCACCTCTCTGAGCTGCGAAGAACAAGAAGTGGTATTTTTACGATCGATTCCTGTTTAGATGGAGCTCTTCTTGACGACACCTCTTTAGATATAAGCACCTACCTTCGCCATGAAGATCATTTCAAACCTCGAGGAATTTAAGCCGACGGGTGATCCGATCTCTCTGACTATCGGAAAATTTGATGGCGTCCACCGCGGTCACCTCGCTGTATTAGCCGCTTTAACGGGACAAAAGGTAGTTTTTACTTTCTCTAATCACCCCGTTGAAGTGCTAGGTGACGCCCCTCTTTATCGTATCACAACTCACTTGCACCGTCTGCGCCTCCTCGAAGAGGCTGGAGTAGAAACCTCCGTCTTGATCCCTTTTACCCGTGCGTTTTCGAATCAATCAGCAGAGGCATTTCTTACAACACTCAAAAAGCAAATCCCTTTCTCACGCCTCGTGCTTGGCTATGATGCCCAAATCGGAAAAGATCGCATCAAAGACCTCAGTTCACTCAGTCGCCAGCTGGGTTTTTCCCTCGAGCATCTCCCCCCACTCACCTCCAATGATGGCTCTGTTATTTCCAGCAGTAAACTGCGTGGCTACATTCAGTCTGGAGAGTTAGAGAGAGTCCGCGAGCTTCTCGGGCGCCCCTATTCAATCTACTCAACTGTTGAATGGGGAGCTGGCAAGGGGCGTGCCTTGGGCTTTAGAACGGCTAATCTCTCTTTACACGACCTCTCACTTCCACCCTTCGGAGTCTATGTGATAGAAGCCAAAATTAATGGCTCAACTCACTTTGGAATTGCAAATCTTGGCAAAGCGCCCACCATCCATACAGACCGCTCTCCCCTTCTCGAGGTTCACTTGTTTGATTTTGACAAAAATATCTATCACCAGTCAGCAGAAATCATTTTCAAATGTTACTTGCGCGCTGAGGAGCAGTTCGAGTCCATTACAGATCTCAAAACACAGATCAAGAAAGATATCGAGGACGGAAAAAAAATCTGCGGATTAGCTCAAAAATAGACCATCCCCCAGTGATAAGCGTGGCGCCTATTGCAAGCCAGAGGTAGAAGGGATTCACAGAAATTTCACTCCCCTCTTTTAACATTCCAAAATAAGGTCCAATCATCAGGGCATTGTAAAAAACAAGCCCATAAAGAAGAGGGTAAGCGTTCTCCCATGTGGCCTGAACAAGAGCCCATCCAAAAAAAAGACTCCCCCCAATCAAAACCCAACCGTAGAGTACAGAAAACTCTGGGGTGAGCAGCCAGGGAAAATGTGCAGGACTAGGCAAAACCAAATGAAGCCCCTCAAGAAGGGCAAAGGTAAAAACTAATCCGAAGAGAGACTGAAGAGATACGGGAAGCGAATCAGGCTTTCTATGGGAGACTTTTAGTCCCAAAAAGAAAAGCCAAAGCGAGAGAACCGACAAATAGAGAATCGCTTCCCCCTCCATTTGAAGAGCAGGCATCTTTTTGGAGAGCTGTAAGAGATAGAGACCACTCCCTCCGAAAGTAAGTGTAGCTGCAATTCCCGCACCTAAAAGGGCCTTATAGGTCTGAGTCGAAGCGATCCAAAGAGTGGCGATCGCATAAGCGGTAAAAGTGGCGCCCAGCAGATAGCCATCTATCCAGCTGGTGGGAAAGGTGGGAAAGAAAAAGAGCAGAGAGATCCCAACTAGAAGGAAGAATAGGCCCAAAAGTGATAGAAGAATACGTATAACAAGCACAAATCAGATGTAGCCGATTTCTGGTTAATTGTGCAAGAAAAGCATCACATCGCCATCTTGGACAATGTAGTCTCTCCCTTCAGCGCGAAGTTTACCCGCCTCTTTTGCCCCGTTGCGTCCCTTGTAGTGAACCATATCTTGATAAGAGACAACTTCGGCCCGAATAAAACCCTTCTGGATGTCTGTATGAATTTTTCCAGCAGCTTCTGAAGCCGTTGTTCCAATAGGAATGGTCCAGGCTCTAGTCTCCTTCTCGCCTGTGGTCAGAAAGGAGATCAGCCCCAGCATATCATAGGAGGCGTGCACCAGCCGGGTAAGCCCTGTCTCTTCAAGGCCAAGTGATGCTAAAAAATCATCTTGTTCATCCGACTCTAATTCTGCAATCTCCGCCTCAATCTTTGCACAAATCGCAACCACGCTATTTCCCTCCCCAGCAGCATAGTCTCGCACTTGCTGAACATACTCATTCTCCATCGATGGAAGATCATGCTCAAGTACATTTGCAGCATAAAGCACTTTTTTCCGAGTGAGAAAGTCAAAGGGCTTAAGAAGATCTAACTCTTCACTATTGAGCTCAAGCGAGCGTAAGGGAAGAGAGTTGCTCAGGTGGTCGCGCAGCCTCTCCATCAATTGGATCGTAGGGAGAAGCTCTTTATTTCCCCTCGCTTGCTTTTCTAGTCGAGTCGTGATGTTTTGGCAGGTCTGAAGATCAGACAACATAAGCTCGAGATTGATGGTCTCGATATCGTCGATCGGATGCACTCGCCCCTCGACATGGACAATATCTTCACTTTCAAAACAGCGCACGACATGAACAATCGCATCTGTCTCGCGTATGTGTGAAAGAAATTGATTGCCGAGCCCCTCCCCTTTAGAGGCCCCTTTTACAAGACCTGCAATATCTACAAACTGCATCGAGGCATAGATAATTTTTTCACTCCCCGAAAAATTTGAAAGCACTCCTAAGCGGGGATCTTTCACCTCGACTACCCCCACATTGGGATCAATTGTGCAGAAAGGATAGTTCGACGAGGCCGCGCCCACACGGGTGAGGGCGTTAAATAGAGTAGATTTTCCAACGTTGGGAAGTCCAACGATTCCGCAAGCTAAATGAGACATAATAAAGGAGATTCTAACTTAGAAGAGGTTTTCTGGAAAGGAAGCATCTACTATATTGGAGGGATGGCTGAAAAATCCGAAAAGGCAACCCCGAAGAAGCTGCGCGATGCGCGGAAAAAAGGACAAGTTGCCAAGTCTCAAGATTTTCCCTCAGCCATCACCTTTGTCACAGCGATCACTCTCACTCTCTACTTGGGATCTTATCTCTACAAACAGCTGGGGGGGTTCATGGCCGCCCTTTTTACTGCAGCGCCCCACACGGACGTACAAGCCACAGCGCCTACCTTCCTCAAGGCCATGATCAATGTCATCTTAGTCTCTTCTCTGCCGATTGCTGGGATCGTCACAGTGGTGGGCACCCTCGTCGGTTTTTTGGTCGTCGGTCCCAACTTTGCTGTCGAAGTCTTCAAACCCAATATCAAAAAATTTAACCCGGTGGAAAATCTCAAGCAAAAATTCAAAATGAAGACGGTTGTCGAATTGATCAAGTCGGTCTTCAAAATTTTTGGTGCAGCTGTCCTGATTTACTTCGCGGTACGAAATAGTGTGACAGATATCGTCGCGACTGTCGCTCTCCCTCCGGTTGCTGCCGCCCAAGTCTTCAAAAGTATCATCTACAAAGTTGCCATCTGGATTGGGATCTACTTTATCTTGATTGCCGTTGCCGATTTGGTCTATCAACGACTCAATTTTGCCAAAGAGATGAAAATGGAGAAATTCGAGGTCAAACAAGAGTACAAAGATACCGAAGGAAACCCCGAAATTAAGAGCAAAAGGCGGCAGATCGCCCAAGAGATCGCCTATGATGAGGGAACAACTAATATTCGCCGTGCAAAAGCGATTATTTCTAACCCAAAAGACATAGCAGTGGCCATTGGATATGAACCAGATCAATACAAAGCGCCCTGGATCATCGCGATGGGGACAGAAAAGCAGGCAATGCGTATTATCCAGGAAGCTGAGAAATTTGGGATCCCCGTGATGCGGAATGTCCCGCTGGCACATCAGTTGCTTGATGGAGGTGAAGTGAATAAGTTTATTCCAGAAGAGACATACGAAGCGATTGGTGAGATCCTGCTCTATGTTGCCTCTCTAAAAATTCGGGAGCAGGAGTAGATGAAAAAATTCTATCATTTCATGTCTAGGGTCTTCGGTGGAGAAGGGGCGATCTCGGCGATCAATCGATCGAGTGATTTGATCCTTGCTGCTTGGATTTTAGCTGTGATTGTCATGATCGTGTTACCGGTCAAACCTCCGGTCATCGATCTACTCATCACCTTTAACCTGACAGCGGCCGTGGTTTTGCTGCTCGTTGCGCTCTATATTCCCAGCGCCATTCACCTCTCAATGTTCCCCTCCCTACTGCTTGTCACTACGCTCTTTAGACTTGGGGTGAATATCTCCTCGACAAGACAAATTCTGCTTCATGCCTACGCTGGTCACATTATCCAATCGTTTGGTGAATACGTGGTTCAAGGGAACTATGTCGTTGGTTTTGTGATATTTTTGATTATTACCATCGTACAATTTATTGTCGTAACCAAAGGTGCTGAGCGGGTGGCTGAAGTCGCCGCAAGGTTCCGTTTGGATGCCATGCCTGGAAAACAGATGGCCATCGATGCTGACATGCGCGCTGGAGTGCTCGACGCCAACCAGGCTCGAGAAAAAAGAGCCCTCATCCAAAAAGAGAGTGAACTCTATGGAGCGATGGATGGAGCAATGAAATTCGTCAAAGGAGACGTCATTGCAGGGATTGTGATTGCATTTATCAATGTGGTTGGCGGACTGATTATCGGGGTTGCTATGCATGGAATGACCCTAGGCCAAGCAGCTCAAGTTTATACGCTTCTTTCAATCGGGGATGGACTTGTGACACAAATCCCCTCTCTACTCATCTCTTTGACAGCAGGTATTGTGACCACGAGAGTCTCCAGTGACCGGCGCGATGCCAACTTGGGCCGAGAAATTGCTGCTCAGTTGCTTCGCGAGCCGCGCGCATTGATCATCGCAGCTATTGCGACTTTTGGTCTCGGCTTCATGAAAGGATTTCCTATTTGGCCGTTTGCGCTTTTAGCTGCCACGTTAGGCTCAGCAGGACTTGGTGTGTGGCGCAAAAAAAGACGTGAAGCTGCCCGAGTGGCAGCTGGGGCGCCTGGAGCTTATGAAACAGACATTGAAGGACATGCTATCATTGGAGGGGGCGCTGAGGATTTCGCTTTGACCCTTCCTGTCATCCTAGAAGTGGGAGAGGACATCACGAAACTAATAGAAAAGCGAACAAAAGGAACATCCAATCTTGTAGAGGAGCTCATCCCCCGAATGCGTCAAGCTCTTTATCAAGACCTTGGGATCCGCTATCCGGGTGTTCATGTCCGCACTCAATCCCCTACTTTGGAGAAAGATGAGTATGCCATCCTTCTCAACGAAGTACCTGTTGTTCGAGGTAAGGTTCCCGAACACCACCTCCTGACCAATGAGCTTGAAGAGAACCTGCGCCGCTACCAAATTCCGTTTGTCACCTACAAAAATGCGATCGGTCTCCCCTCGCTCTGGGTAGAAGAGAGCTACCGTGATATTATGGACAAGGCAGGCATCAAATACTGGCATCCCCTTGAAGTGGTCATCTTGCACCTCTCCTATTTTTACCGGCAGAATGCTCAGGAGTTTTTGGGTATCCAAGAGGTGAGATCGATGCTCGAATTCATGGAGCGCTCATTCCCTGACCTAGTCAAGGAAGTGACTCGGTTGGTTCCTCTTCAAAAGCTGACGGAAATTTTCCGCCGCTTGGTGCAAGAGCAGGTATCGATTAAAGACCTCCGTACCATTATGGAAGCGCTCAGCGAGTGGTCTCAAACTGAAAAAGATACCGTCCTCTTGACAGAGTACGTCCGCGCATCGCTCAAACGGTACATCAGCTACAAGTACTCTCAGGGACAATCCACTCTATCTGTCTACCTACTTGATCCCGAGATCGAAGAGATGATTCGCGGGTCTATCAAGCAGACCTCTGCAGGATCGTATCTTGCTCTTGATCCCGATTCAGTCAACTTAATCATGAAATCGATGAGAAACACTGTGGCTCCCACTCCTCCTGGTGGTCAACCCCCTGTTTTATTGACCGCCATTGATGTGCGCCGTTTTACACGCAAATTAATTGAAACAGAGTTTCCTGAAATCTCGGTAATCTCTTACCAGGAAGTTCTCCCTGAAATTCGAATCCAGCCCCTTGGGAGGGTGCAAATCTCTTAAGGAAATAGCTCATGTCTGACTCGATACAACCCATCAATTTTGCTGAAATAGAAAAGCAAGCGGCAAAGCGTGAGAGTACCGAGCTCGAAGGAGATCAAATCGATGCAAAGGCGCGTTTTGTCGAAGACACTGAGACCTGGGGACTCAACCCCCGTACGATGGAAAGGCGCCGAAATTTCAAGACTCTAGAGAATCGACGGACTCAGGTAAAATCTGCAGACAAAAAAATCACTGAGGTGAAAAAACGCACTGAAGAGGACTTAGCTCAAAGTTTCAATAAACGAAATCCCGAGCTTCCCCCTGATAGACTGCGTGATCTTCGCTCTGCGATCCAAAGCAAAGCGACTCCTGAACAGATTCTGGGGGAGGTCTCGAAATCATTTGAAGACGTCACCCTTGCCGAAGAAGCGCTCGAGTACCTCGAACAATCGACAGAGGGAGAACTCGGCTCCCTAGTAAGCGATGCGCGTCAACTCCTCAACGCGCAAAAAAAGCGTGAAATCATTGCGGGGCGCAATGTCGATCACGTTGCTAAATCCTACCACGAGATGGGAGTCGGTAAAAATCCCACTGAGCTGCGCGAGCTCTACCGCGACATCACAGGAAATCCCCGCCCTCACAACACCCTATTTTCAGAGCTCATGAAACTCTACAACTACGACAAGCTCAAGCTCGTCGTTGCCTTCTTACTCCAAGGGATGAGCTACGATCTCAAATCAAAAGGCCCCTCTATCCAACCTCCCGAGCTCATGCGGCTCATGACAGAAATTCGCAACTTACAATCCATTTTATGGGTCCACCTCTACTTCAAAAAACGGATTGGGTTGATAAAATCGCTCTACAGATCGTATGGACTGACCTATAGCGATCTTCTCTCTTTTGAATTATTGGCCAAAGAGTTTATCAGCCTCGTTGAAGAGCGTTACCCCTCTGTGATGAAGCTGCTCAAACAGCTTGAGCGTTTTGGTCCTTTAGACGATCTAGAAAAAATCATCGTTCTGATGCAGTTTCGAGATGCTATCCGTGAGCTTTCTCCTAGGTTATACAAATCACAAAGGCACCGAGATGATTTACAACTCGTTATTTTAGAGACTCTTGACCACCTTGAAGAAACGGATGAGGATGACAATGAATCCATTTGAGACTTTGATACATGAACTAGGTGGGCAGATGGGAGCGATTCTTCATCCCGACAGCCATCAATCGTGTTTGATCCATTTCACACGATTCAACATCAATGTGCAAATTGATCTCGACTCGAGTGGTGACCAGATCTTAATCGGATGTGAGCTTGGAGATGTCCCTCTCGGGGCTTTCCGTGAACGGGTCTTTTTGCAGGCGCTTCGAGTCAACGGGTTGACCGATGGTCCGCGCGGCACGTTAGCATTTAGCGAAAAGAAAAATCAGTTGATCCTTTTCTACTACCTTTCCCTCTCAACAACTTCGGGGGTGAAGCTCTACAACTTTCTAAAAATCTTTACTGAGCACGCACAGGCTTGGAGAGTGGCACTTGAGCGCGGTGAACTCCCCACGATCGAGGAGCCTACATGAATGAAGAGCTCGAAGCGAAGTTATGCAGCACTGCTGCGGGGTCACAGTGGAAAAAAATTGGAGTTTATCCCCATCACGGAGTCTGCATCCCACTCTTCTCTCTTCATTCAGAAAAAAGCTGTGGAATTGGAGAATACCTCGATCTGATCCCCATGATCGATTGGTGCCATGAGATTGGCCTCGATGTCATCCAACTTCTACCTCTCAATGATACCGGACTTGGAACTAGTCCCTATAGTGCGCTTTCAGCCTATGCACTTAATCCCATACATTTAAGCCTTAACGACCTTCCTGAAATAGACACTCTTGCTTACGCTCGAGAAAAACTCGCAAAAATCCACTACTGGACGGGTACTGAGCGGGTAAAGTACCATATTGTTCGCGAGTTGAAATTTGCATTTTTGCGAGAGTATGCCTCTCTTCATTTTCCTCAAATTGCTGAATCAGCAGCCTATAAAATTTTTTTTGAAGCTAATCAAAAGTGGCTTGAGCCCTATTCACTTTTTAAAGCGATTAAAGAAGTAGAGCTTTGGAAACCTTGGGAAGAGTGGCCGACACAGTCGAAAAGCCCTACTGAGGAGCATTACAAAGCTCTACTCTCCCACCACGCTGAGGCGTGCCAGTTTCATCAGATCATCCAATTTTTCTGTTTCCAGCAGTTTGAAAGGGTGAAGGAGCATGCGGACAAAAAAGGGGTTTTTCTTAAAGGAGACATCCCGATTTTGATTGGTCGCGATAGCGCGGATGTGTGGCACTGCCGTCACTTCTTTCTTCTCGATCACGCAGCTGGCGCTCCCCCCGACATGTACTCACGAACGGGCCAATACTGGGGATTTCCTCTCTACGATTGGGTAGAGCTCGAGAAAGAGAGGTTCACTTGGTGGCGAGAGAGACTTGAACTAGCAACCCGCCTCTACCACCTCTACCGAATAGACCACGTCGTCGGGTTTTTTCGCATGTGGGCAATTCCTCTTGGCAAGCAGGCCAAAGAGGGCGCTTTCATCCCTTCTGATCCCTCGACTTGGATTCCTCAGGGAGAAAAACTCATGCGCATGATGATTGAAAGTGCACCTATCCTTCCTATTGGAGAAGATTTGGGGCTTGTACCCACTGAAGTGAAGCAGTGTCTCTATGATCTCGGGATTTGCGGCACTAAGGTGCTCCGTTGGGAGCAAGATTTTGATGGGGATGGGAGTTTTATTGATCCTACGACCTATCCTCCGATGACGATGACGACAGTCTCCACTCATGACTCTGACACCTTGCAGCTCTGGTGGCGCCACTTTCCTAAGGAGGCAAAGCTCTACTGTAAGTTTAAGGGATGGAACTATCTCCCTTTTCTCGACCTCCCGCGGCAAAAAGCGATTCTTCACGACGCTCACCACTCTTCTAGCCTTTTTCACATCAACTTGCTGCAAGAATATTTGGCTCTTTTCCCTGAACTTGTTGCAAAAAACCCAAACGATGAGCGGATCAATGTCCCTGGCAAGATTCTTGACACGAACTGGACGTACCGTTTTCGCCCCTCTGTTAAGGAGATTGCTCAGCACGCCCCTTTGCGTCAGTTGATGCGCGAGATGATTCAATAAACTTGTCTAAGAACCGCTGCAGGCCAGGCCAAACGGGAAGAAGCTCATTTGCGAGCGCGAAGAACTCCTGTCGCTCGTCTCCCCCCAGTATTTGGAGCTCTCTCTCTGTTATAAGGGCGCCTCCTCGGTAGAGTTTTGCAAGAAGAGTCTCTTTTGCGCTCAGCGGGGCATTCGGATAAGAAGATTTGCAAGCAATGAGAGAATTTCCCGAATAGAGATAGGCCCCTTCATTAACAGGTGGGCCGGCGTTCTGCAATCGTCTGAATATTTGGTTTGCGTCGTGAAGATCGAGGAAGAGGATTTTGCGTTTTTGATTTTCGCAATAAAAAAGCCACTGGTATGCGGGCTTTTGCACGAGTCTATTTTCTTTAGCAGATTCAGAGACCCGGCAAAAGTTTGGTGAAAAATAGATTTCAACTCCCAGAGCCTTTTTGTGCGGCTTCTCTCTTATAAGAGCTTTGTAGTCTCCATCCCAATCGAGCGGAGGCGCCGGTTTGAAATGAACGGGATTTAGAAGCGAGTTGGAAAGATCTTCCTCATCTTGCTCGGCAAGAACTTCTGACTGGGCGCTGGCAACCTCTTCAGTTGCCTCGACAGTATTTGTCGACTCCATTTGGAAAATTGTCTTCTTAGATTTGCTCTCAACGATACTTTCTGGAGCGCTTTGATTGAGCTTCAAGGTAGCTGGAAGTTTGCGAAAATCAACATATGCATCGAACTCTTTTTCTAAAGCATCTAAGTCTATAAGTTGTTGTAGCTCTTTTGGAGCCTCTCGAATCATTGAAAAATACTTCGCTTTAATCGAGCCAACTGCCTCCTTTGCACTCATCTCACGTTGCGTCTTACGCAAGAAATCAAGAGGATTTATGAGCGTAGGCTCAAGAAGAAAATCGGAAAAGAGTGCAAATAGCTCAGAGGTTTTACTCTCCTGCTTCCAGAAAATGGACTCGATTAAATCTTTCATATGAAGGGACAGTGCATAAAATGCATCTTGCCCTCTTTGAGTACCTTGAACATGAGTCGCTTGTTTTAAAATCCCTGCAAATGGGGGCTCATCTTGGAAAATGGGTTCATCGATTTTTAAGCAAACAAAATGGACCTTTTGCCCTTTTGAGAGCCCTCTCATTCTCCCGATCGCTTGAAAAAGAAGGTCCCTAGGGGTTTCGCGATCAACTGTTACAGTCGCCTCAAACATCTCTGGCATCACGATATCTGTTCCAACTGATTTCGATTTTCTAAGAAAGATAACAAGATCTTCAAGATCGAGAAAAGAGTTCTCTCGAGGCATGAGCATTTCTGTCTCTCTTTCAAAAATCAACTCCCTCCCGTCTGGATCATAGAGAAGCACTCCTTTGACCTCTTCTCCTTTGCATTCGAGAAGAGTGGTGGCAGTTTCTTGAAGATCAAGATCACGAAAGAGGCCCCCGGCATCAATAATCACCCGGGAGTTGGGGTAGAGCTGCACGAGCGAATGAAGCTCTGCATCGCCGAGAAATTTGAGTTCGCTCGTGTTCCAAATGCTTGTGAGGTTCGGAATGAGAGCTTCTGGATCTTCGATCGCCCGCATGCGAGGGGGAAGAAGCTCAGCGGCAAGCGTTCCAGAAGCAGACTGGATGTGGCGGGGCACTTGCACCAAATTGAAAGGGGTGCTCGCCACTTTACCTCTATAGACCTTGAGCTTCGAGAGGATAAATAGCTTGATAAAATCGAGCTTCAGAGGGAGGTCTTGATTGATCTTTTCAGTAAGAGAAACGATATCTTTTTGCGTCAAATCGAGAAGCCTCTCGGGATCGCCTAGTAGCGAGCCTAAAAAGGGGTATGTTTCGCTTAGTTCCCAAAGAGCACGAGGTTGTGAAAAGCATTGAACTCTGAGCTTGTCGATCACCTCTTGAATCTCCGCTACATCAAAGGGATACTTTAGATTGGCTTGGACGGTGAAATTGATTAAATCCTCGATTTCTGAGAATTCAGAGGAGAGCCTTGGGACTCCATCGTGGTAGGGGATCACAAAGCGGGTGCCAGGCTGCAAGCCATAGCTATCGCCCGCTTTTTTGAAAAGAGTTCTGGGAAGATGAACGGTGAGGTGCTTACGCAAGGTTGCATATTCGAGCAGCTTTTTCTCTGAAAGTGAGCTGTAGTAGCCCTCAACACCTTGAGAGTAGGCCCCTTGCAAGTCTTGAATGACTGCCTTTTGATATTTCTGAGGGACCTTTAACCACTTCGTCACCTGCTCTGCAAGCTCCGGCAAGAGCTCTCTCTCATAATTTTTGGGATCAAGAATGGGACGACCGAGAGTATGTGGGAGAAATTCGAAAAAATACTTTGGATCTAGAAAAAGAGTTGAGTAAAGAGCCGATGCGATCGCTATCGGCTCCTTCTCAATCTGCGCTTGTCCTCCTACCGCATAGTCGTAGCGCCTACGGATATCGAAACACTCCTTCGACTCATCAAAAAAGACAGTCGCCTTTTCTTTAATAGCCTTGCGTATCCTCTCTAGCACCACAAGAAGGGTGGGATCATCTTCGTATTTTCTATGAAGCACCTCTTTTAATTTTAAACTCGTAATCGAATGGAAATCTTGTATGTTAATCAGTAAGACCCGATTTTTGTTCTCAGTTTTTTCGAGCTTTTTTGCCAGTTTTTCGAGATAGGGTAGATCATTCCCACGATCGCGATCAAAAAATATTGGAAGGACAACTGTGTTGAAAGCGCTTCCAAGCACACTTCGTAATTTTTTTAACTGGGCATGAAAAAGGGACTTTGGAAGCGCCATCATTGCAATATTTCCCTGCTTATTTCCATGCATATACAGCCAAAGAGGGATCAATACGGAGGACTTTCCAAAGCCTGTTGGAGCCTCGAAGTCGATGCTTTCAGGGGGGGTCTTTGTGAGTCTTTTTAAACCTTCATACTGCTTAGAGCGGAGGCGAATGTTGCCAAAAAGCTCAAAAACAACGAGGTGAGGTTCAGTATGGGGATCAAAGGTCCTAGGCATCAGAGGACCTTTTCGTGCAAGAAGCTGCCTATCGGTCTCTAAAATTGCATAGTCAATTACCCTCTCCTTGATAAGAGCGAGATCTCGCCGGTGGAGGCTTGGATTTGCAGCTAAGATAGAGGCCTCATCGTCAATTCCCACATAGATGAGAAGTTGCTCGAAGGTCAGCTCCGGGAGCATCGCTCCCTCTTTTTCCAGGCGAAGCGAGGCGGGGTAGTGATGCACGAGTTCAAGAATTCCCTTCTTGATGGCAGTTGATTTCTCTTCGAACTGGCGTTGGATCTCTTCTCTAGAGCCCCTACCCGACTGGAGCCCTAGAACTAATTTTTCATTTTGAAATGCGATCGCAGGACTTGAAGTCTCTTCTTTTGTGAGATGCGCTAAAATATCGGCTCTAACAGGGCCCTCACTCCTCTGAATCTGTTGCAAATCTTTTTTATCCAGCTTCTTAGCTCTATGGAGTTTATGAAGCGCCGCATATCTTTTTGTCCGTTGAATCAACACCTTGCTCGAAAGTTGGGATGCATCGCGATCAGAGGTTGCAATGACTTGAGAGCGAAGAGCTATGCTTGTTGTAGACGGCGTATCCATATCCCAGTTCCCATCAAAGGACCAATGATAACGGAAATCAGCGAATCTTTTTAGATGAGGTTTAAAAGAATCGGGAGGTTTATGGAAGGACCTTTCGTTAGCGACCCAATCATCAATCGAGGGGAGCTTCTCGCGGTCTTTTGAATTGACCAGAACCAGAAGGAAATTAAAAAGATACGCAGGTAGTCCATTATGAGGTTTTGCGCTACGCATTTTTCTTAAAAGCGCTTGATACTCAGGGCTTTTTTTGTCACTGTGACGCAAAATTTTATAATAGTGGAGAAAGTAGGTCTCAAGAGCGAGCCTAGTGTCCAACTTGTCTGGATAGGGAATGTTGATATATTTTATCCATTCGTCTGCTTGTGAATTGAAATAGTGGTAATAGAGGGGAATATTTTTTTCGATTTCATCTGGATAAGAAACCCATGGCTCAATAGCGCCAGGAGGACTCTCAGAGAGTTGAGCTTGACGCGTTTTCAGCAGTCTCTTGCCTTTGCCGTAACGGAAGAAATCCGAGCCTTTAGCGCTCGCAAACAACCGAGCTTCTTGTTCACGGGTCACTCTGTATCCAAATGTGTGTCTCTCACGATCGAGGTAGTCGCTGTGATCCTCTTTAGGATCTGTGCCAAGAAATATGTGAAGATGAAGGCGAAGCGCGATGGCATGAGGGTGGCGATCTGTTTTTTCGTTTGCAAGAGACTCTAACCACACGCGCGCCATACCGCTCATATCGGGTTCTTGCTGGAAAAGGGGCGCGATAAGCTCTTTGGCCCAGGCGTAGTCATAGGTGCGCATCGCGAGATAGATAAGATACGCATGAGCCTTATCGTTTTCAGGAATTTTTAAAGCCCCACTATCTGATAGTGGAATTTTGAGGCATTGGCCATACATTCTCAATCTTTCGGGTTTAAAAGAGGGCTTTGAAAATCCTCTTTGTTTTTTAGATGCGTAGCTAAATGTTGGGATGAGAGCGACTTTTTTCCCCCATCTATTTTCTACGACAAGGTAGCTATTGATTGCTCTAAGCTGCTCGATGTTTTGAATTTCAGAGAGATAAAATCCAGGTTGATCCTCGAGATACCAACGGTTGTGGCGAAGAAGAAAAGTAAGACCAAGCCTCGGGAGTTCAATGCGTTGAATCTGGTTTTCCTGATCTTTCCAATCAAGCGTGTGCGAAAGTTCCTCAACCCTCTCCAAAAAAATAAAGGGGCTATACTCCTTAACAAGCCTCAAGGGAAGGTAAGGATGACATAACCCCTCCGGAGTAATCCGAAAAAGAAGTTTGCTATCTAGAACCGAGAGTGCGAATGCAAGATCCTTTTCAGGGTGAGCCCAAAGATGGTACTTGTCGGAGGAGAAAATCCCATATTCTTGGACAAAATCCCTCTTGCGCCGGGACCACTTACTCAACTGGTACTCTTTCCACCAAACATTTTGAATTTTTTTATAGAAAACTAGTGATAGAATATCTTCAACTGCACTCCATCTTTTGCATAAGATGCGGTACCCCTCCCCTTTTTTATCATA
This sequence comes from Chlamydiota bacterium, assembly GCA_021772465.1. Taxonomy (GTDB): domain Bacteria; phylum Chlamydiota; class Chlamydiia; order Chlamydiales; family JAAKFR01; genus JAJFLX01. The sequence continues at coordinate 240,148 of JAJFLX010000003.1, read as the reverse complement.
AAACTCGAAGAAATCCTGATCTTTTAAAACTCTTTGTGCTTGAAGTGTTTGATTATATCCAAACCGCTCTTTGAATGCTGGGCGCTTTGTAATGCTTTTGGGAAGTAGAGATATCTCTCCCTCTCCTTTTTCTAGAGTTCTGAGCCCCTTTTCGATTTCCTCAATCACTTGCATTTGTGGGGGAGAGCTTTTTACCACTTGTGTGGATGCACGCAAAATATGTTGATTGCAAGGAATATAGGAGGCAATACTTAGAAGCGTTTGGCGTACATCGTCCGATTTCAAAGAGAGTTTGTCGATGATCTCTTCGTAGAGGTATTTGAGCTGATTCTTTCGAATCTCTCCAGGGGGCAAAAAACTCCAAGCTCTTGCAAAATGACGAGTGATAAAAAGCGTTACATCTAACCATCCCAATTGGACAGAGCGTTGATGCGCTCTTTGCAAAAACGAGAAGAGATAGTGAGCCATCAAGTTATTGGGGTCGAAAAGCCCCTCTGCAAGGATTGAGTCTGTACCCTTCGAATTGAGCCCAAACAGGACCATCGAAAAAAGAGCCCGGCATTTAGGATCTCGAAGTTTAGCAAAATGATTTTCGAAGAAAAAAAGCAATTGAGCGGTACGAAGATTATCATAAGGGAAGGCCGCTAAAAGCTCCTGCTGCTGCCGGACTGTGAGCATCCCTTTCGCCCCTTCTTGTATGAGTAGGTGTTGGTTTTGAGTAGAGCGGGGTTTGCCAAAAAGGGGCCCGCGTGGATTGAGGATATCTTCAATATAGTCGCTATGCTCTTTGTTCGCATTGCGATGAAAAGCGTGCACCATCTCAGGACTCTTTTTAGAGTCAAGGCCCCACGGAACAATCTTTAGTTTTGAAACTCCATCTTGCACCAAGTGGAATACACTCTTGTAGATGCGAATCGGGCCACCTACTCTTTCGCACCCGCCGAGGGTTATCGCTTGAAAGCGGTAGAAGAGATCGCGAAGCGCCCTCCAATTTTGAAGGAAGAGGGGTTCTTGATCAAAGCTCTCCATCCAGATTTTAAGCACTAAGCTGACCTCTTCGTCGACTCCTTTCACGTGGTCCACCTTCACTTGTCGCTTCAGATTGTCATTGCACTCAATACAGATGCGGTAGAGCCACTTAAGCTCGACATTCTTAAGTAGGGTTTTCAGGCAATCAATCTTTACGTCCAAGAGGTCGCCACCCGAATCAAGTGACAGAGGTTTATACCCCTCTCGATAAAAAGGTTTGAGGACTCTGAGGCATCCTCGAAAGGTCATGACTTGAGAGGGGTGAGTGAAAGCGCAAAGATGAGCCACTCTTTCGAGGCTCAAAAGCAGGTGAGAGGCATAGAACTCAAGAACTTGACGATCAATTTTCTCAGGGTGCAGTGTGGCTTGTTTAAAAATAAGCGTCACTGTTTTGAGATACTCCATCACCCTGCCTGGAGTATACTGGGCGCGCTCAACATCTTGATTCATGAGCTCTTTGATGAGAGCGAGAAGATCGGATGAAAGAGGGGTATTCCAAAAGGAGTCTGGGGGTGCTGGGATCTCTTCAAGGGTTTCGAATTTCGCCGTGGAGGGCTTCGCCTTAGATAACCGTTTTAAGGAAAAGGAATCAACCTTGCGGCTAAAAGGGAAGATCCTCTCTTGGGTCTCTTCTCTCCATCCTGACACTTCGACACGTTCAGCTGTACTTTTTGGGAGTGTGACGTTTGCAACTCTCTCAATTAAAGAAGCGAGATCGGCCTCTAGAGCTGGGGCAAGTCTCTTAGACCTCTTGCGCTTGACCGCTTCACGATGCAGTTTCTCAAGCGCATCTTTTACACGCCTCCAATCGATATTTGAAAAGTCAGAGGCATCGAGAAATACATTGAATGCTCTGATCTCGAGCCAAAGTTTCGCATTCCCTCCATCAGTTGGGCCTAAAATCTCTTTGAGATAGCCGATAAAGGGTTTGTAGGAGCACGTGCCTGCCCTTTGAGCCGATCGAGGTTTTTCAGAAGAGTTGTATGTAATTTTGTTGGGCCAAAGAGGGAGGAGGTTGTCGTAAAAATCTTCAACAGTATAGCCTAAGCCCCCTTGTTGGAGATCGATGAGGACTTCAAGAAAGCCAGAAAATAAAAGAGCATCAAGAGGTGTTTCTTTGAGGATAAGAGAGAAATACTTTCTCTTTTGAGACCTGCTGTGATAGTGGTATTTGGATCCCTCTCCCCGATTGATAACGCGACCTTCTACCTTCTCATCTTCTGAAGAATAGGTCAGCTCGACAAGAATTGCATGGCCGGAGAATTTCGAGACATAGCCCGAAGGGAGAAGAAGTACCCCCTCTTCTTTGAGTTTAAAAGCCATCTCTTTGACAACTTCTTCTCGTCCCAGTTTGTAGTCCGAAGCAGATCGGAGGGAGTCTATTTTGGTATTGAAGAGGTAGGTGAGCGCTAGCCGTCTGCGCAGTAGGCGCACGGTTTGACTCGAATTGATAAAGGAGCATGTTTCTAGCTCTTCGAGACCTTGAACCAAAAATGAGAGTGCATTGGTATAGTTCGAAGAGTCTTTAATATTGAGACCTAAAAAATCATTGATCAACTCGAAGCATGCAATCGGTTTCGGTTTGGTATAGGTGTTGGGATCAACCCAATTGAGTTTCGGTTTTGCTGCTGAAGGCGTGGGTTTTGGGGATTTTTTTTGCATGCGCAAAATAAGAGAGCTCACCCCTAGCGCCCCGCCAAGTCCAGCTGTGGCTGCAAGCGGCGCAAAGCAAACAACTTGGCTAAGCTTTTGAGAAATTACCTTGTAGCGGTGAAGTACATAGAGAGTTGCAAGCGCTACAGCGCTCACAACAAGAAGAGAGAGCGATAGCCTCTCAAGAAGCCGGATCTCTCTAGGGTAGGCAGAATCGGGATGAATCGAGGGAAACATAGGAAAAATTATACCACACAATTATGAAGGCCGAATAAATTTATTGGGGTCAAAAAAGTATTTTATAGGCTGTTTCAGCTAGATTTGAAGTCTAGTTTTTACACCACAAGTGAGAGAGGTAGCCCCCGAGCTACCTCTGAGTGAGTGGGGTAAAAAATAGGCTTTCAAAGATGGTTGAAGGTGAGTGCAATAAGTTTTTCTTACGCGGCCTATTTTATACCAATAAGGTCGGTCTTTAATAATTAGAGGCCTCTCACTCTTTCCTATTTTTACCTACTTTTCAACTAATAATTTTAAGTCTCTTTCAGTTGATTCATCACATGCTGCATGTCAAGATACCCCCAATATTCAACAATTTTCTCTCCCTCAAAACGATAGATGGAAACACCAGGATAGGAGATAGATCGCCCAGTCGCATGCTTCCCACGAAAATCTCCCTGATGCGTGCCCTTTGAAATCCACTGCACCACCTCAAGATCTCCCTCAGAGATCGTGTTAATGAACGTGACCTCTAGATCGGGAAAGCCCTTCAACCACGTCTCTGCCACCTCCTGCATTAACTCCCGCCCCTTATAGTCGCCAAGCAGGCTGTGTATCACTACTTGCTTATCGACAAGCTCCTCCAAAACACTGAAGTCCCGCTGATTCCAAAGTCTATCGGTATACTCTTTTGCTCTACTCATAAATAATTACTCCTTCTTTCATTTTAAGTCTCACTATCCCCCCACTTTGAATTTTTCCCCCAAGAAGGGCCTTTGAAAGAGGGTTGACCACCTCATGCTGGATCAAACGTTTGAGCGGTCTCGCCCCAAAAGCCGAGTCATACCCCTCCCTGGCAAGGTAGTGGGTCACCTCTTCATCCCAGGTAAGTGTAATCTTCCGCTGAGAAAGACGCCTAACGACCAGGGCCATCTGAATCTCAACAATATGAGCCATCTGATCTTTTTGAAGCGGCAAAAATGGAAGCACCTCATCGAGACGATTGAGAAACTCAGGACGGAAGTGGTGTTTTAAAATCGGTTCAACTCTCTCAAAAACAGCCTCTTTTGTAGGTAATGACTCTCCCGATTCAAGCGCCTGCATCAAAGGCTCAGAGCCGAGATTCGATGTCATAATGAAAAGAGCATTTTTTGCATTCACCCTTCTCCCTTTACTATCTGTGAGCCGCCCCTCGTCGAAGATCTGTAGCAAGATATTAAAGACATCAGAATGCGCCTTCTCAATCTCATCGAGCAAGACGACTGAGTAGGGGCGACGTCTAAGCGCTTCGGTAAGCTGCCCCCCTTCTTCGTAGCCCACATACCCTGGAGGAGATCCTATCAATTTAGAGACCGTATGCTTCTCCATATACTCAGACATATCGAGACGAATCATCGCCTCTTCATTGTCAAAAAGCTGCTCAGCGAGCGCTTTGGCAAGCTCTGTTTTCCCAACGCCTGTGGGACCTAAAAAAAGAAATACCCCGGTGGGGCGATTCGGGTCACTCAGCCCCGCTCTTGCAGAACGGATGGAGTCACTGACAGCTTTCACCGCAAAGCTTTGCCCCACAATTCGCTTGGCTAGCGTCTTTTCGAGTGTAAGGAGCTTCTTTGCCTCCCCCTCAAGCATCTTTTGAATCGGAATTCCAGTCCATTTCGAAACAATTTGAGCTATCAAGTGCTCATCCACTTCCTCTTGAAGCAACCGATTCTCTTTTTTCAAGAGCCCCTCCTGAAGCTCAGCAATCTCCTTTTCAAGGGCCGGAATGTCGTTGTAACGGATCTGCGCGACCCGGTTGTAGTCTGAAACCCGCTCAGCCTCCTCCTCTTGAAAACGGAGTTTCTCCAAAGCATCTTTCTTACCCTTAAGTTCGAGTAAGATCTTCTTCTCACTCTCCCATCGCCTTTTAAGTGCTTCAAGCTCTTCGCGAAGACTCGCTATCTCTTTTTCGTAATCGGTATTTTTAGGATCCTCGCGCTTCAGCCCCTCTTGCTTGACAATCAAAGAGCCTAGCTCCCGCTCCTTCTCATCAATGGGAAGAGGGCGAGAACCGAGCTGCATACGGATCAAACTCGCCGCTTCATCGATCAAATCAATCGCCTTGTCAGGAAGAAAACGGTCTGAAATGTAGCGAGTAGCGAGCATGACAGCTGCCTCGATAGCCGATTCAGTGATGCGCACCCCGTGGAAGATTTCATACTTCTCACGCAAGCCTCGCAGTATGGCGATCGCATCTTCTGGCGAAGGCTCAAGCACCATAACAGGCTGAAAACGCCTCTCAAGAGCTGCATCTTTTTCGATATGTTTCTGGTACTCGCTGAGCGTTGTCGCGCCAATGCAGTGAAGCGTGCCACGTGCAAGAGCCGGTTTGAGAAGATTGGCAGCATCAACGGCTCCTTCAGCAGCGCCAGCTCCTACAAGCGTATGGACCTCATCAATAAAGAGAATGATCTTCCCTTCTGCTTGTTCAATCTCTTGCAAGATCGCTTTGAGACGCTCTTCGAACTCCCCTCGAAACTTGGTACCCGCAATCAAACTCCCCATGTCAAGTGCAACAAGCTGCTTATTTTCAAGAGAATCGGGCACATCATTTTGAACAATGCGTTGCGCTAACCCTTCGGCAATCGCAGTTTTCCCTACCCCAGGCTCCCCTATAAGCATGGGGTTATTTTTCGTTCTGCGACTGAGTACTTGGATGGCGCGTCGAATCTCCTCATCACGCCCAATCACAGGGTCGAGTCTCCCCTCTTTTGCAAGCGCTGTGAGATTTTTGCAAAACTTTTCGAGACTCTTCATCGTAGCTTCTGCTGTAGGCGAATCCATACGTCTTTCTCCTCGAATTTCTTTGATTTTAGCCAAGACCTCACTTAAAGAGAGCTTTTTCCATGATGCAAACGGCTCTTTTGCTCCCTTCCAGAAACTCAAAAGTAGGTGATCGCTCGAGATGAAGCTATCGCCAAACTGTTTGGCAAATTGGGACGCTTCATGCAACAGGCTCTGCAGCTCTTTAGAGGGCTTTGGGGGCTCAGCCGATTCAGTATAGGTTGGGAGTCGCTCTACAGCTTCAGTAGCTTTCGTGATAAGAAGAGCCACATCCGCCCCCAGCTCCTCTAAAAGGGTGACAAAATAGCCCTCGCTCTTCTCAAGGAGGGCAAGCAGGAGATGATTTTCACTCACTTCAGGATTTTGGCGCGCCCCAGCTTGGGAAAAAGCCTCGTGAAGCGCATCTGTCACAGCATCTGAAAAATTATCCATCTGGGCAATGCATAGTTAAAACACGTCGCAAATCTCGCAGCACTTTAGGAGAGAAGCCCTTGGACGAGGTGATCGCCTCAGCTTGCCTCAAGTAGGCCCAGCACTGCTTAAAATCGCGACGCTCTCCATGGAGCACTGCCAAGTAGTATGTAACAGAAGGGTTAGAAGAGTCAAGAGCATCGTAGCTTTTAAAAGCAGCGATCGCCTCTCGATTTCTATGAAGCTGAAGCCAGGTGATGCCTAGCTGATGCCACCCCTCACGGAAAGCGGGAAATCTGCTCAAAATGGATTCTAGGCTCTCTTTTTTCGCAAGTAGCGACTCCCTTGTCTCATCGACTGATGAAAAAACCGCTTCAATGCCCTCTTCATTCACCCTCCCCACTAAATAATCCTCTGCAAGGGAAAGTTTTGAGATCACATCTTCAGGAATTTGATCCACACTCTCTTTCAAAAGCTGGACCCCAAGCTCTTTTTTGCCCGTGAAAAGGGAGCTATACCCCTGAAGCTCTTTCACTAGAGGGTCGTCTGGGATGTAGAGACGAGCTTTCTCATAAGCCGCAAACGCTTTTGCATAGTTGTGAGTATGTAAATGAGTCGAGGCCTCGTTGAAGTGAGTCAACCCCACCACCTCTTTGAGAACCCTTTTTTGCAACCTGCAGGTGTTAACACTGAGATAGACTTCACTCGGGTAGTCGACTCCACGAGCTGTTGTCTCAATATTTGTAGTTCTATCACCTTCACAGTAGCGCACATAGATATGACCCGGAGGGGTGATGATCTCAAGCGGAAGATCCAAGCGCTGGGCAATCGACAAGTAGAGGGCAGTCACCCCTAAGCACACCCCTAAATGGTCATCCATGACAGAAGGAAGAAAGGTGTAGCGATCGATGTTTTCAGCAAAAACCGACTGAGGCGGAAACCTAAAATGCATCGTCTCAAAAATATAACGGTTGGTCTCACGGATTTTGTCGTAGGCAGTGGCGTCACTTGGAAGCGTTGCTAAAATCTGCATAGCCATTAAATCGAGAAGAGCAGAGTAGCTTCTCGCTTGAAACTCTGCCCCCTCTTGGACTTGCGAAAGGAGCAAGGCTTTGCCGAGATCAATTTGCTCTGAAGGAAGAGAGAGAACTTCAGCTTCGTTTCGAGCAAAGTACCCTTTCAGGCGACGATTCGGCAGATCCTTCCCAAGCTCCTCGATCATCTGAATCTCATGAAGGGTGAGCGGCTCTGAAAGACCTTGGATGCGATTGACTCTCTGACTTAGCAACGGCAAGATATCTTCTGTGCGGGCTCTTGTAAGCTGCAACACCCTCTCTTTGGCCGGAGCATATTCAGGATGGAGCTCATAGTAAGCCAACGCCTCCGCTAAAGAGGATGGGTTAAGACTGTTGAAAAGCGCACTGCTAAGCAAGACGCATGTGAGAGATAGAATCATGCCTCAGTTCTGACTTTGTTCAATCCATTGAGGGCAGCGATGCGATACCCTTCTGCAAACGTAGGATAGTTAAACACCTGGTTGACAAAGTAGTCAAGCTCGGCATCAAATGACATCGCAACTTGACCAATATGGATCACTTCCGTAGCTCCGCGGCCAACGATGTGAATGCCGAGCACTTCGAGCGTCTCTCTTTCGAAAAGAATCTTAAAAAGTCCGAGGTGGCTCGATCCTTCGATATGACTTCGAGCGATCTCGTAGGCGTAAGCGCGGCCCACCTCGTAGTTGATCCCCTTTTGCACGAGCTCTTCTTCGGTATATCCACAACACGAGATCTCAGGAATAGTGTAAATACCTAAGGGGAAAAAATTTGGGAAGGTGCGCGAGGCTTGTCCAAAAGCGTGTCTTGCAGCCAGCCGCCCCTGTTCCATACTTGTAGATGCAAGAGCTGGAAAACCGATCACATCTCCCCCTGCATAGATATGAGGCTGCGCGGTTTCAAAATGAGGGCCTACAGGAATGTAGCCCCGCTCATTGACAGCGAGGCCGCACTTTTCTAGGCGAAGTCCTTTTACATTGGCCTCTCTTCCAAGAGCATAGAGGATAACCTCCGCTTCATAAATGCTCCCATCCTCGCAGCTCACTTTACCTCTATCCCCTATGCGCTCAATTTTTTGAGGTACCTTGTGGGGAAAAAATTCAAGCCCGAGCTCTTTAAGTCCCACTTGAAGATGGATCCCTACCTCAGCGTCCAGTCCAGGAAGGAGCCGATCACGTTTATCAAGCACGATCACTTGCGTTCCAAGTGCTGCAAAAAAGCTGGCATATTCTGCGCCAATCACCCCGCCCCCTAAAACCACCATTGTTCTTGGCACGCGTTTGATAGAGAGAAGCCTTGTCGAATCGAGAATCACATCTAAATCGAAAGGGACGTGCATCGGGTTGCGAGGCTCTGATCCGGTGGAAATTAAAATCTTTTCAGCATAGACCTCGTAGAGGTATCTCCCCCTATCGTCGGATACGAGCAGTTTGTGAGGCGTGTCAAATTCTGCTTTTCCTTGGATGAAACGGATGCCATTTTTTTTAAATTGGCGGAGCAAGACGGCTCGCTCCCCCTCCAAAACCGTCGTGAGCCGGTAGTTCAAATCATCAATCGTGACTTCGCGCAAACAGCTCGACCCATAAAAACTTCGCTCGTTGTATCTGGTGAGATCGATGATGGCTTCTCGAAGCGACTTGGAGGGGATCGTCCCTGAATTCAAGCAATTCCCCCCAGGGACAATCTCCTTTTCTATTAAAGCCACACGCCTTCCGAGCTTGGCGGCTTGAATCGCCCCATTTATCCCTGCAGGTCCCGAGCCGATCACGGCTAAATCTAAATGAATTTTTTCCATAAAGCTCCTTTCGAAGACTTGCAAGTTAGATGCCACTCTGCTACAATCGCCGGACTAATAGTATGAGGAGTTTTTTCCATGTCGAGAGTTTGTCAAGTTACAGGCAAAAAGCCCAAACCTGGGGTTAAGTATACAAAGCGCGGAATCGCGAAGAAAAAAAAGGGTATTGGCCTTAACATCACAGGAAAGGTGAAACGCCGGTTTCTCCCCAATCTGGTTGTCAAACGGTTCTGGTTTTCCCAAGAGAATAGATTCATTACCTTGCGCCTCACAACTTCTGCTATGCGCACGATCGATAAGCGTGGTTTAGATGTCGTTGTGAAGGAGCTTCGTGCCAAGGGACAAAAGGTATAACCTCCGCCATTTCCTCCACGCCCTTCGACAAGCAGGCGAAATTGTCGATATCTACCATGAGGTAGACCCCCATTTAGAGTTAGCTGAAATTCACAGGCGTGTTTCTGCAGCTGAGGGACCTGCTCTCTTTTTTCATCGAGTCAAGGGCTCCTCTTTTCCTGTCGTTACGAACCTTTTTGGGTCTGCTAGGCGAGTTGAGCTCGCTTTCCCAGAGCGTCCCGAACAAGTTATCGCCAGGCTCATCCAACTTGCGCACGAGGATTTCCCTCCGACGCCCCGAAAACTTTGGAAAAACCGAAACACACTCCTCAAGCTCTTGAATATTGGCACTAAAATGAGAAGAGCAGGGCCCATTCTTGAATCTGTCCAATCGCCTCCGGACCTCGACTCGCTCCCCATGACCAAGAGTTGGCCCTTAGATGGAGGAGACTTTATTACCCTACCCCTCGTCTATACCGAGCCTCCAGATGGAGGGCCTCCCAATCTCGGCATGTACAGGATTCAAAGGTACAACAAGCGGCAGACCGGTCTTCACTTTCAAATTCAAAAAGGGGGGGGGTTCCACTACGCGCGGGCCGAAGCTTTGGGCCAACCCCTGCCTGTCTCCATTTTCGTCGGAGGCCCCCCTGCTCTGATTTTAAGTGCCATCACTCCCCTTCCAGAAAATGTCTCTGAGCTTCTACTCTGCGGCTTACTTCAAGGGAAGAAACTCGAGAGGTGCCGATCTGAGCACACGCCTCACCCTTTGATCTCTGAGTGTGAGTTCGCTCTTGTAGGTGAAGCTAAACCCCACATCAGGCGAGAGGAGGGACCTTTTGGTGATCACTACGGTTACTACAGCTGGAAGCACGACTTCCCTGTTTTCGACTGCAAAGCTCTCTACCATCGGAAAGATGCGATCTATCCTGCGACAGTGGTAGGCAAACCCATCCAGGAGGACTTCTATATTGGGGACTACCTCCAAAAACTCCTCTCCCCTCTCTTCCCGATGGTGATGCCTGGAGTGAAAGATCTTTGGAGTTATGGTGAAACAGGCTTCCATGCACTCTCAGCAGCTATTGTTACAGAGCGCTACTACCGCGAATGCATGGCCTCTGCGTTTCGAATCCTCGGGGAGGGGCAGCTCTCTTTGACTAAATTTTTGCTTCTGACAGACCAAGCAGTTGATCTTCGCAACTTCAAGTCCCTTCTCACCTGCGTCCTTGAGAGGTTTCAACCTGAGACTGATCTGTTTGTTTTTGCTAACCTCTCTCTTGATACACTCGATTACACTGGCCCTGAGCTCAACAAAGGATCTCGAGGAGTCATGCTGGGCGTTGGCGAAAAAAAACGTGACCTTCCTCAATCATATCAAGGAGGTCTTCCTCCCTCCATCACCAAGCTCGCCCCCTATTCACCAGGCTGTCTTGTACTTGAAGGAGCGGCTGATATTGAGAGACTTCTCACCTTCAATGGTTTTGAGAATTGGCCCCTTCTTATCTTAGTTGACAGCGTAGATAAGACCTTGAAAAATAACGCCTCTTTTCTCTGGACTCTCTTTACGCGTTTTGAGCCAGCAGCAGATATCCACGCAAAAAGTGCGCTCTATCGCCACCATGTGACCTACCGGGGCCCCGTTTTGATCGATGCTCGTATGAAGCCCTCCTATCCTGAAGAAGTTCTCTGCGATCTTCCAACGGCAAAACAGGTGAGTGAAAATTGGAACCGATATTTCCCAGATGGGATGGAGATGGGCGATAGCCACGCAGGGCATGTGAGCTGATTAGAGCTCGATCCACTTAAAAGTAGCAGGATTCATCGTCAGGATGTAGTAAACCTCGACAAAGGCTTGCTGAAACTCTTCATCTCCTAGACGTACACTCTCCTTCCCATGGTAAACTCCACGCAAGCCGTGAGGGATTGGGATGCCAATCTTCTCCATCTCCTTTTCCAAGAATTTGTTGTGAAAAATCACCCGGCTACCTTGAAACTCCACGAGCGGTTGATCGGTCTTTGTATTGATGAGTTTTTTCATACCTCTTTCATTCTAACGCACTCTCAATTATTTTGTATAGATGACCCCGCGCCGAAAAAGTCTCTTCCGCTGGTTTGGAACTATTGCCCTCCTCACCCTCGTATTTTTTTTCCAAGAGGAGAGAAGTTCCACCCCTACAACTCCAGTCCAACTCTATGCCTCGATTTGCAATGATGATTTGCGCACAGCCTTTCTCTCGGCCATCGCTCGCGCACACTCCTCCTTAGATGTGACTATCTACTCGCTTACCGACCCCAAAATTATCGAGGCACTCAACCGGCAAGCAGCAGCAGGAATAGAGGTACGAATCAGACACGACCCTTCTACCTCACAATTTGGGTTTCACTCTCTTTCGCATTTAGTCAACTGCTCCCCTCTTAAGGTTTCAGGGTTGATGCACCAGAAAATTCTCATCGTCGATGACAAGGAGGTGTGGATCGGTTCTGCAAACTGGACGACCTCCTCTCTCAAGTTGCATGACAACCTGGTCACTTCCTTGCAAAGCCGAGAGTTTGCACGCACCTTACTCGCCTCGAAAGAGCACCATCACTTCTCTTTAGCTGGGCAGCGATTTGAGTACTGGGACTTCCCTCGCGACCGCAAGCCGGGCTATGAGAGGTTGCACCAACTCCTTAGGGGGGCCGAAAAGTCGATCCGTGTCGCCATGTACACCTGGACCCATCTTGGGCTCGCTGATGCGCTCATCGCAGCTAAAGAGCGCGGTGTGGAGGTCGAGGTGATTCTCGATCGGGGCCAAGCAAAAGGTGTTGGAAAAAAAGTGACAGCAGCTCTTGAGTCGGCAGGAATAAAACTTTGGGTGAGTGGTGGAGGGCGCCTTTTACACCACAAGTTCGCCTGGATAGATGAAAAAATCTTGATCAATGGCTCGGCCAACTGGACCCAGTCAGCCTTCTCTCGCAATCGCGACTGTTTCCTTGTGCTACACGACCTGACTGAGGACCAACTCAAAAAGATAGAACGGACTTGGCGTCGCACAAGAGCTATTGGGACTCCTAAAGCAGAAATCACTGTGAAACCTTGGCCAATTTTTAGATGGGAGTTCCACTTTGAACCCCTCAACCGAGCAGCGTAGACAGCAATCTCATTCCCCCCTATAGTCTTTCAGCATGAAACTGAAACTCTTTGGGTCAGGAAAAATGGGCCGAGCAGTTGAGCAGCTAGCAACGACTCGCTCTCATCAGATCGTCTCTGATCTGCATGCAGCGGAAGCGGCCATCGATTTCTCCCACCCCAGCCAGGTGAAACAGCACGTCCAAAGCGCCTGCGACGCCAACCTTCCTCTGGTGATTGGCACCACTGGATGGGAGAAGGAGCTAGGCGAGGTTGAAGAGATCGTCCAATCATGTGGAGGAGCCGCGCTCTATGCTCCTAACCTCTCAATTGGAGTTCTTCTCTTCGAAAAGCTCTTGAGCTACGCGCGCGCTCTCTATAGCGACTACGATGTCGCTGGGGTTGAATTTCACCACAAAGATAAAATCGATGCCCCTTCTGGCACAGCAAAAAAATTGTCGAGCAGCTGTAAACTCCCCCCCTTCTCTAGTGTGAGAGTGGGCCACTACCCCGGGAGACACGAAATACATTTCGACTCTTCAGTCGACACAGTCGTTCTCTCCCACTGCGCAAAAAACCGCGAAGGGTTTGCTTTAGGCGCGCTTCGAGCGGCAGAATGGATCGTCAACCAAAAAGGATGGCTTACAACCGATGATATGCTCCGGTCTCTATACAGCCCTGATCACTCCCTTTGATTCGAGAGGTGAACTCGACGAAGAGGGGTTAGATCGCAACCTCGACCACCAGGTAAAAGGGGGCGTTGATGGACTTGTCGTGCTTGGCACCACAGGAGAGGCTCCCACCCTCACGCTCCAAGAAAAAGAACGTATTGTGACCCGTGCAAGGCACTCCAAGCTCCCCCTCATCGTCGGGTGTGGCACCAATTCGACTACCTCGACTCTCGAAACCCTCTGCTGGGCAGAGGCTCTTGGCGCAGATATTGCGATGGTTGTCAACCCCTACTACAACAAGCCCACTCAAGAGGGGCTCTACCGCCACTTCTCATCTCTCTCGGACCGATCGCCTCTCCCCCTTCTACTCTATAACATCCCAGGTCGCACTGGAGTCAATCTCGCACCCAAAACCGTGGAGAGACTTCTCGCACATACCCAGATCATCGGCATCAAAGAGGCTGCGGCCGATATGGTGCAACTGAGCGAGCTGATCAGCTTCAAAGCAAAATACCCCAACTTCTCAGTCCTAGCAGGAGATGACGGGTGGACACTCTCGACACTCGCCCTTGGCGGAGATGGCGTGGTGTCTGTTGCGAGCAATCTCTACCCCAAGGAGATGCAACAACTCATCGCTTCTTGCAAAAAAGAAGACTACCGCAACGCTGCTGAGATCCACCACCGCCTTCTCCCCTTTTTCAAGGCCTGCTTCGTCGAGACAAATCCTATCCCTATCAAAGCGGCTATGGAGCAATGTGGATTTGCAGCCGGCTCCCCAAGACCCCCTCTCACTTCTTTTGCAGGCGAGCTTCAATCCCTTATGGAGTCGCTTTTATGATCCGAGTCGGCATTTTAGGAGCCAGTGGCATGATCGGACAAACCTACGCCAAGCTCCTGGCCGATCACCCGTGGCTGGAGCTCTCTGAAGAGGTCTCTTCAAGAAAGGGAGAGTTTGAAAGGCTCAAAGCGTGTGAAGTTGTCTTCTCAGCCCTCCCCGGAGCCGAAGCGATCTCTTTAGAGCCAGAGCTCGCTAAAGCGGGTGTTATCGTTATTTCAAACGCCTCAGCCCACCGGAGCGAGCCCGACGTTCCTCTGATCATCCCTGAGATCAACTCCCCCCACTTAGCTCTTGTTGAAAAACAACGAAAAAATCGCAACTGGAGGGGGGCAATACTTGCTAAACCCAACTGCACGCTTCAAACATTTCTCCTCCCCTTGGCTCCTCTCCACAACTTATGCACCCTGGAATCGATTTCAGTCACAACGCTCCAAGCGGTGAGCGGAGCGGGCCAAAATGCTCTGAGGGCCGATGCCAATGTCATCCCTTTTATCGCTGGAGAAGAGGAGAAGCTCGCCTCTGAATCGCAAAAAATCCTAGAAGCGCCGGGCCTTCTTGTAGGCTCGCAGTGCAACCGCGTGCCGGTGCTTGAAGGGCATCTTTGCTCTCTTAACGTCTCATTCAAAAAGCGGATCGAGCGTGATGAGATTTTGGCTGCCTGGGATCAAAAAAACACTCTAGATCTCCCCTCTGCACCTGCCCAAGCGGTCTACTACCACTTGAGCGAAGATCGCCCCCAACCTCTTCTCGACTGCCATCGAGAGGGAGGGATGGCCATCACTGTGGGCCGACTCCGCCCCTCTCCTTTTTTTGATTGGAGTTTTGTCGCCCTCTCCCACAACCTCCTCCGAGGAGGAGCTGGAGGGGGAATCCTTCTTGCAGAATTACTCAAACAGGAGGGCTACATTGGTTAAGAGAAACCCCAATCTCGATAGGCTCACCCCCAACTACCTCTTTCCTGAGGTGATGAGACGTGTCTCTGAATCGACTCACCCCCACCTCCTCCACCTAGGGATCGGAGATACTACTGAACCGATCCCAGAGATTGTTTCTCGCGCCATGCAACAAAAAGCTGCAGAGCTAGCGACCTTCGAGGGGTATGCCGGCTACGGTGCGGAGAGTGGGCCGCGGGATTTAAGGGAGAAAATTGTTTCTACCCTCTATAGGGGCTCTATCGCTGCCGATGAGGTTTTTATCTCAGATGGAGCGAAATGTGACATCAACCGGCTGCAGCTTCTTTTCGGAAGTGATGTCTCGATTGCAGTGCAAGACCCAACCTATCCCGTCTATTACGACAGCGCGCTTCTTATGGGTCAAAAAAACATCCACCTCCTCCCTTGTACCCCTGAAAATGACTTCTTTCCTGATACAAACTCCCTTCCGCCTACTGACTTGCTTTTCTTTTGCAATCCTAACAATCCTACAGGAGCGGTCGCAACGCGCGAGCAGCTTCGAGCTCTTGTCAATCTTGCTCATAGAGAGGAGATGCTCATCATCTACGATGCTGCCTACAGCGGCTTCATTCAACATCCCTCTCTTCCACGCTCTATCTATGAGATTGAAGGCGCCAGTGAGGTGGCGATCGAGGTTTCGAGCTTCTCCAAACTAGTCGGCTTCACAGGGGTACGCCTGGGCTGGACCGTCGTGCCTAAAGCTTTGCGCTACAAAACAAAAAAGAGTGTGCATGAAGACTACAGAAGGGTGGTGACCACCACCTTCAATGGCCCTTCTAATCTCGCGAGTGCTGGAGCCCTTGCAGCTCTTTCGAAAGAGGGTTTGAAAGCTATCTCTCGGCTCACAACCCACTACCTAGAAAATGCCCAACTTCTCAAAGAGGCTCTTGCCCATCACGACCTAAAGGTCTATGGCGGCGAGCACTGCCCCTATCTTTGGTTTGAGGCTGAGGGAAAAAAGAGTTGGGATCTTTTTGAAGAGTTGCTTCAACAAACAGGTCTCATCACCACCCCTGGATCGGGCTTTGGACCGCACGGTGAAGGGTTTATCCGGCTCAGCGCTTTTGCTAAAAGAGAGACGATCTTACAAGCTACTCAAAGGATACGAGAGGCATGGCCCAAATCGTTGCAACCTCGACTGATCTGACTCAAACCCCTGAGTCGCTTCCTCAAGATCTCAGCCACCGGGCGAACCGATTGACGCAGCTTCTCTACAATGAGCCGTGCCGAGTGCTTGAAAGTTGGGGCTCTTGGAGGCGCATCGCAGCTCTAAGCCAACCTCATACTCAAAAACAACCCTACGAGGGGTGGGTGCTAGCTAAACACCTCGAAGAGTGCGACTCCCCTCCTCTTGAGCACGTCGTTTGTCGAACGAACGCCCCCTACTTGTACGGCACCCTTCTCTCTAAACCTCAAAGCTACACGCGCCCCCTCGGCTCTTTTGACAAAAACGAGCTGCTTGAGGAGGCGAGACAATTTCTCGAGGTTCCCTACCTTTGGGGAGGGCTGACAAACCAAGGGATTGATTGCTCAGGACTCATTCACCTGCTTTATCGGGCGCAAGGGATCACGCTTCCTCGCGACGCGCACGATCAATGTCTGGCACTCCCTTCAGTTGAATCGGCAAGACCGGGTGACCTTGTCTATCTCGCACGCTCTGAGCGCTTCACTCATGTCATTCTTAAAATCTCAGAGAGTCATTACCTCGAAGCTCCGGAGACGGGGAAGTGTGTTAGAGTGCTGAAGTGGGGAGAGACGATCTGGGAGGAATCTGGACTGCTCGCCTATATCGATCGACCTCACCATTATAAAATGGTTTTTAAAACTGTCGAGCCCTAGCCTCTCACTCCAGGCAGGAGAGTAGCGAAAAGCTCAGCTACACACCTCTGATCTTCTGCCTCAGATAGCGAAGTAAGAATTTCATCTCGATCTTTATTTTTAGAGGCCTTAGCTAGGGCTATAGCCTCTGCATTCACTGCATGTGGGTCTGCTCCTCTCTCCAAGAGGGCTTTAACAACCGCTAAATCTCCCTTTTCAACTGATTCTATAAGAGCAGTAGAACCATCAGAGCTCATAACGTTGGGGTCTGCCCCTGCGGCCAAGAGGACTTTCACAACTTCGAGTGGTGTCTTTCGGGTATCCCCGAGTGACAACCCTAGATCATACACCGCATAGATGAGAGCTGTTTTGTTTTCCGAGTCTGAGCTATTTGGATCCACTCCCTTTTCCAAAAGCTCCCTGACTCTCTGGGTGTCTCTTCTCTGAGCAGCTTGAAGCAGACTAATGCTTCCGCGATCTTCTGCCAAAGCTCTCTGAGCTACATGATTCGTTGTATAGAGTACGGCCTCCTCCTCGACTAGAGGATTGAACGCTCCATCTGGACTAGAGGGCCTTGAAGTTACTGAACCTGAAAAGTGAGTCACAATACTCTATTTTATATATTAAAACACAACATTATAACTAGTTTATAACCAAAAAAACAATACAAACAATTATTTAATATATAATATTTATCTATGATGGACAAAAACAGATAATTTTGTTGTCGAACCTGAAGCGTGTCAATTCCCTAGAGGCCTACAAAAGGGCGCTGGGAGATAGAGACGATGTTTGGCTGTTTAAAGACCTAGAAGATACACCTATCACTGATCCAGACAGGATCGAGAAGGTAAAGTTTGTGCAAGAGATTGCCTTCAGAACCAGTGACTTGTATAATATAAAATCATTTTTTCATCGTGTACATATGGAAATTTTAGAACTTTTTAATACAGCTATTTCTATGTGTTATAAAGATGTTATATGTTATAACAATGTGAAATAAAATGGTGAGTTATGATTTTATCTGCCTCTTCTATTCAGCCAGATCATCCGCGTGTTTCAAGGAAGCAGAGGCTCGATCAGTCCCTACGCAGGAATAAGATCGGAGTCGCTCTGAGTACTATTTTGATGATAGGGGGAGTGTGGCTTACACTAGCAGTTTACCGCGTTTTTCCTAAAAGCCCCAATCTTCTATCAAATCTGAAGAAGTATGGGAAGGTGATCTGCTTTGGAACTCTGGGAGGAGGAACGTTTCTAAGCGCTGCTTTGGGTTTCAAGATCCTTTTGGATGCAGGGGCAGACCCCAATGCTGTGGATGAAAATGGCACTACCGCTCTTAGGATAGCAGCTATACAAGGCCATGCAGAGGGTGCCAGAGCTCTCGTAGAGGGAGGGGCAGATCTCAATGCTGTGAATAAGAATGGCTTTAATGCTCTTATGAGGGCAGCTCTAAATGGACATACAGAGGTTGTCAGGATCCTTTTGGATGTAGGGACAGATCCTAATATTGGGAGGGCGTTTGGCTTTACTGCTCTTATGTGGGCAGCTGCTGGGGGACATGCAGAGAGTGTCAGAGCTCTTGTAGAAGGAGGGGCAGATCCTAATATTGGGAGGGCGCTTGGCTTTGAAAAATCTTCAAACCTCAGACAAACTCCTTGGCAGCAGGAGAGAGGCTTCGTCGCAACTTCAGAAGCGCTTTGGTGTGAATTTGAGAAATCCGAGATTCACTCACCCCCATGATTTTCCCAATCTCTTTGAGCATTAACTCCTCAAAATAATAAAGCGTGAGTACCTTGCGCTCCTGGTCAGGCAGAGCTTCGATGGCATCAGATAAAATTTGTGCGCACTCTCGACGATCGGCAACCTCTAAACTCGTGGTCGCACTCACATCAGCTATTCGCTCAGAAAGAGAACCACTCTCCTCATTTTGGGGAGACATCTCCGCATTGAGAGAGATCAAAATAGCAGGCCGTATCCGCTCAAGTAACTCCCCTAACTCCTCCTCACCGATACCTAAGTGCGAAGAGAGCTCGCGATCAGTCGGCTCCCGACCGAGACGCTGTTGCAAAGAGTGCATAGCTGAAGTGACTTGGTTACTCTTTTGGTGAACACTTCTCGGAACCCAATCGAGCTGCCTCAGCTCATCGATAATCGCCCCCTTGATCACAAGAGTTGCATACCCGATAAACTTGCTCTTCTTAGTGATATCAAAACGCTCAATTGCGCGAATTAACCCCGTCACCCCCGACGAATAGAGATCATCGAGTTTCACATGACCCGGAAAACCCGTGCTTACCCGTCCCACCACATACTTGACCAAGTAAAGGTACTGGACAATCAGCTGGTCGCGCAGCTCTATCTCTCGGGTCGTATGGTACTCGCGCCAGATGGCATCGAGTTTTTTAGCATCTAATTTGGGCGTGTCCACTACACTTATTTTAAAAAATATTATTTAATACTACAAGGTCAATTGACGTAGGTAATTGAACTCCTCACTATTCATATCTGTAAGAATCTTGTGGGTGATCTCAACTGGGTTTGCCAAGTGGATCTCTCCAGGCAGCGGGTATCCGTAAGCCACAAAACGTAAAGGTATTGGAGCTTTATTAGCTACATTAACAAGAACGCCATTGGCAAGCGTTTCATCTAGCTTAGTAAAGGCAATTGAGCTCGGTGAGAGGACAGAAAATTGATGGATAGCTCCGTATAGATCGACATCTTTTGTCGAAGCGCTCAGAGTTAATAGCACTTCGATATCTGGCCACTGGGCGAGCTCCACCCCTAGTTCATCGACGCACATGGGCTGATAAACATTCCGTCCAGGAGTATCGATGAGCAGTAAATCGGTGTCCGCCTCTTCAACCTGATCATAGAGTTGAATGTCCCATCTCTTTGCAAAAAATCGAAGTTGTTCTTTTTTCTCTTCATCTAGTGAAAAAAGACCTATCTTTTTCCCTTGTTTCTGGTAATGAGCAGCAAGCTTCACAACCATTGTCGTTTTTCCTACCCCTGTGGGGCCCACAAGAGCTAATTTTTTAGGGAAATTGAGCTCACCTGCAGCAGACATTTTCTTTGCAAGAGCCTCTTTCAAAGCTGTAAGATGGCAGAGGGGTTCATGAGTTGGTGGAAGGGCTACTTCTACAAGAATCTCCTCAGCAAGAGCGCGCGAAATACCCTTTGACATGAGAAAGCGCGAAAGCCCTGCATAGGCATTCATCGTCTCTTTTTTCTCTTTGAGGAGCTTTTTTAACGCCTCTATATTTCTTTTTCTTTCCATAGGAGCACATCATTTGGGACCATGCCCACTGTTTCCATCTCTACTTCAGCCGATACCTCTCGATAAGAGAGAACATGAAGCTCGGGAAGCTTTTTCTCTATTAGTTGCCTGAGCGAGGCGCGAGAATTGCTCTCAGTCACTACAACAGGCTTCAACCCCCGCAAAGAGGCCTCCTTAGTAAGCGAAATTAAAGAGCGCGCCAAATTATCGACCATACTTGGGCGCAGTTTTCCTTTTGAAGCATCGATCACTTGCTCTACTTTTGGATCGAGTGTGATCACATGCGCCACACGGCTCTTCCCAAAAAAGGAGTCGGTAATCCCTCTCGAGAGCTCAGCTCTTACCCGTTCAATCAACAGATCGAGATCTTTCTCCTCGCCCGCATCGACGAGCACCTCGAGAATGGAAATAAAATCACGGACTGGCACCCCTTCTTTTAAAAGTCCTTTGAGCACTTTGAGCAGATCTCCAAAAGAGAGCTGTTTCTGCTTAAATTCTTCTACAATGGCACTATCATTTTTTTGCGTTTCCTGGATCATCCATTGGACCTCTGCGCGAGTGAGCAGCTCATGAGCGTGCCCCCGCATCACCGATTTGAGCGCATTGACTATAGAGCCCATATCTCCCTCGCGACCTGTAGCTACTGGGTTCCCTTTGAGGTAAATTTCCCACCCCCTTGAAGAGAGCTCAGAATCATCGGAAATTTCCACTTGGGGCATACGGATTCCAAGTTGTTTGGCGATATCAGAGCGTACTTCTCCTAAACGGGCATAAAGAGCAGGTCCCTGCACGGCGAGTTGAAAACCGAGTCTCAATTCAAGTGGAGGAGTCAAAAAGGATCTTGTCTGACCCTGCAAAAGATCCTTCGTCTTTTCTTTTTGCTCTTTGTTTTGAAGCAACCCGCAAACGAAAAAGGCGGCCGCTATAGGAAGCATGACAAGCAGAGGCATTCCAGGCACGAGACCGAGCCCACCTACAACCCCACCTGCCATGAGAAGGACGCGTGGGTGGTGAAAAACTTGCTCGGTGAGAGCCTTTCCAACGCTCCCTTTTGCCGCTCGAGTCACCATGATTCCTGCCGCTACTGAGATAAAGAGCGCGGGAACTTGAGAAACCAAACCATCCCCTACAGTCAACCTTGTCATGGTTCCGAGACACTCGCTCCAGCTTAGCTGTTTCACGGCAATCCCCACCAAGATTCCCCCCACGATATTCACCAGCGTGATGATAATTCCAGCAATCGCATCTCCTCGCACAAACTTCGAAGATCCATCCATTGCTCCGTAAAAATTTGCTTCCTCAGAGACCTGCTGGCGAGCTAGACGGGCCTGATCACTAGATAGAGCTCCCGAGGCAAGCTCACTGTCTATAGCCAATTGCTTGCCGGGAAGCGCTTCAAGCATAAAACGAGCCGCCACTTCAGCAATTCTCCCCGCCCCCTTAGTCACGACGATGAAATTGATCAGCGTGAGCAGTCCAAAAAGAATGACTCCTACAAGCCAGTTGCCTCCTGTGACAATTTCACCAAAAGTATGGATAATATCTCCCCCCTCTGCGCGGGTGAGAATCATGCGAGTTGAAGCGATGTTGAGACCTAAACGATAGAGCGTTAAAAAAAGTAAAAGCGAGGGAAAAGCGCTAAAATCGAGGGCATCCTCGACGTAGAGTGCCAAAAGTAGCGTCATAACCGACATCACAAGACTCAAGCAAATGAGCACATCTAAAAAAAGAGGAGGAAGAGGTACAATCAGTAAGATAAAGAGTCCCAACACGCCGATGGCCACCCAGGCATCTGAGTATTTCCTCAACATTCGGACTCGATTTAATAACTCTCCCATGCTTTATTTTCATAAATAGGAATTCAATTTATTACAATTAATCTTTTCGATTTCGAATTTCGGATTTTATTTGTGGATTGCCTTCATTTTCTCTTTGTTCCTCTTTTTTCTCCGTTTGGGTCATCCGCATCTGTTTGTGGAATCGCGCATTTTGATAAAACGCATCCAAAATGCCCAAAACAAGCAAGGAAACAGCTAAGATGAGGGCCAAAACGAGCAGCCTAAAGAAGAGAAAGCTCAGCTGATTTTCGGCGCCAGCGAAGAGGAGCCTCGGATCAAATTTTCTGCAAAGAGCCCAGTAACTCACAGCTGTGATCAAAGCGAGCTGAAGCAAAGGGAGGAAAAATCGCTTCTCTTTTTTTTCCCTCTTTTTCTTATGAAAAGACCAGATCCACCCAGTCTGTAAGAGGTGAGAGAAGAGGGCGAGAAAAGAGAGGCCCCCTAAAATAAGAAGGGAGGGGATAAGAACCGGGAAGAAGGCATTTTTAAAAGCCCCTTTGAGCTCAGACTGGGTGAGTAGGGTAATCAATGAGAGTTTAAACCCCCCGTAGAAAAGGGAGCTCAGTCCCCATACAAGAAGAATCGCTCCCAAGAAGAGAATTGCACTCGAAAGAAAAGTCGATTTTGCGACCTCTCCCCTCTCGCGCGCCTTTTTTAGTTTCCGTTTCGACGGCGACTCTGTTCTCTCTTCACTCATACTCTCTTCTATAGTGGAAAGCCGTTTGTAAGAAAAGGGGGGGAGAGATATAATCCCGAAACATCTACGGAGTATAGCGCAGCTTGGTTAGCGCGGCTGCTTTGGGAGCAGTAGGCCGGGGGTTCGAATCCCTCTACTCCGAATTTTAGTCTCGTTTTTTATTGCTGTTTTGGCAATACTTTCAACTTCAACTAGCAATATGTGTGCGAATGGGAACTTTAATTTTTGAAGATAGTGATGAAACTTTTGAAATCGAGGATGGAGGCCCCATAGCCGAGGTGTGCGAAGAGGCTGGTGTTCCTTTCGCCTGCACGGAAGGAGTATGTGGCACGTGTGTCATCGAGGTTAAGGAAGGGATGGAAAATCTCTCTGAATTCACTCAAGAGGAAGAAGACTTCTTAGGTGATATGGAAGAGGAGCGCCTTGCCTGCCAGTGCAAACTCAAAGGTGGATGCGTCAAAATTTCATTTTAAGGATTTAGGTATGACTACAACTCAGACAGTTACTTTCGATATGACCATTGCGGAGATTTTTTCTACCTTCCCGCACAAGAGTCAAAAGCTTGCACAAGCCATGACCAATGCTGGATTGCATTGCACGAGTTGTAGCGCTGCGACATGGGAGACTTTAGAAGCAGGTATGCTCGGACATGGCATGAAACAGGAAGAGTGTCAAAAGCTGCTTAATAAGCTCAATGCAATACTCGAAGAGGAGCAAGACCTTGAAACAATCACCTTAACGCCCAGGGCTGCTGAAAAATTTCGCCTCTTTGCAAAAGAAGATGGGAAAGAGGGGTGTGGCCTTCGTTTTGCAGATACTGCAGGCGGGTGTGGAGGATTTCAGTATGTCCTCGATTTTGAAGAAAAGCCGACCGATAATGATGTTATTTTCGAATCTGAGGGGATCAAAATCTTTATTACTCAGGGAATGCTCGGCCGACTATTGGGCTGCGTGATCGACTATGTCGATGGCCTCCAAGGCGCTGGCTTTAAGATCTCCAACCCCAACGTGAAATCATCTTGTAGCTGCGGCACCTCGCAGGGCTACTAATTTCTAGAGATGGATTGCCTCTCCAAGAGCTGCTTGGCTGGCCTCTTTGATTGCTTCGCTACAAGTCGGATGCGCGTGTGATGCGTGCGCAATGTCTACGACCTTGGCCCTCTTTTCTAGGGCAATCACCCCTTCGTGAATCATCTCCGAGGCGCTAGGCCCTACAATATGCATTCCGATCAAACGGCCCGATTTTTTATCCCCGATGATTTTGACAAGCCCCTCTTCGTCACCACTACATCTTGCCCTGGGAATACCCCGGAAAGGAACTTTGCCAACAATTATCTCTATACCCGCAGCTTTGGCCTCTTGCTCGCTCATGCCCACGCAGGCAACTTCGGGCCAGGTATACATCACATTGGGGATGGCTACGTAGTTGATTTCAGCTTTTTGCCCGCAGATGATATCGACAGCAGCTATCCCCTCTTCTGAAGCTTTGTGCGCAAGCATTGGGCCATCGACAAGATCCCCGATAGCATAGACTGAAGGGAGGGAAGTGCGAAAGGAACCATCAATCAGTACTCGCCCACTTTCATCAGTTTGAATACCGACCTCCCTAAGTCCGAGCCCCTCAGAATAGGGCTTCCGTCCAATAGCAACCAATACGACATCACCTACAAAATCTCTCCCATCCACTTTGAGGGTCACTCCAGAATCTCTCACCTCAGCACCTAAGACTTTCGTATTTAAGTGAAAGATCATCCCCTGTTTAGTGAGCACCTGTTGAACTGTTTTTGAGATTTCAGCATCAAGACCTGGAGTGACCCGATCGAGCAACTCGATCACCTCTACTTCAGCACCAAGCCGACGGTAGACCGAGCCCAGTTCCAGTCCTATCACTCCGGCTCCTATCATGAGCATTTTTTTCGGGATCTCGGTGAGAGCTAAAGCGCCCGTTGAGGTGAGTACTCGCTTCTCATCGATGGGGAGAAAGGGCAGAGTCATGGGCTCTGAGCCTGTCGCCAATAGAAGGTGAGTCGCTTCATAAGACTCCCCCTCCACCTCAATTGTAGTAGACGAGGTGAGCTTTGCCGCCCCTTTGATCGCAACTACTTTGTTTTTTTTGAAAAGAAAGTCGATCCCACCGACAAGCCCGGCGACAATTTTCTCTTTGCGCGCCATCATCTTGGAAAGATTGACTCTTAAATCACTCGCCTCGATACCGTGTTCGTTCCCTTCATGAGCCACCCTGTGGTAGTACTCAGTAGAGTGGAGAAGAGCTTTGGAAGGGATACACCCCACATTGAGGCAAGTGCCTCCAAGGGTTTTTTCTTTTTCTACACAAGCCACACGCAAACCTTTTTGTGCTGCGCGGATGGCGGCAACATACCCACCTGGACCAGAGCCTATGACAATAAGATCAAATTTTTCCATCGTCGACATCCAAAAACATAAGCCGTGAAGGGTCTTCTAATACCTCTTTCACGTGGATTAAAAAACTCACCGCCTCTTTCCCATCGACTAAGCGGTGATCGTAGCTTAAAGCTAGATACATCATCGGGCGAATGACAATCTCTCCCTTTTCTACGACGGCTCTCTCGGCAATTTTGTGCATCCCAAGAATGCCTACCTGAGGAGGGTTGATGATCGGAGTGGAGAGCAAAGAGCCGTAAACGCCCCCATTTGTAATCGTAAACCCTCCTCCTTCAAGATCACTAATGCTCAACTTCTTTTCGCGGGCTCTTTTGGCATACGCAATAATTTCTCTCTCGATCTCTGGGAAAGTGAGTTGATCGGTGTGGCGGAGGACAGGTACGACAAGACCTTTTTCAGTTCCTACAGCAATTCCAATGTCGTAGTAGTGACGCTGCACCACTTCATCTCCATCGATATAGGAGTTGAAGTCTGGAAAGCTCTTGAGCGCTTCGACGACAGCTTTCACAAAAAAGCTCATGAAACCAAGTTTTACCCCGTGTTTTTCTTGAAAACTCTCTTTGTATTTAGCTCGAAGTCCCATCACAGCGCTCATATCCACTTCATTAAAAGTGGTAAGCATCGCAGCGCTGTGAAGCGAATCGACGAGTCTTCGCGCGATGGTCTCACGAATTTTACTCATCTTGCGACGACTCTCTCTCCCTTTAGAAGGAGTGGCTTTCGGGGGTGGAGGCTCTTCATTTTTCTCGGAAAGCTCTGCTATAAATGCTCCCTCCATCTTTCTTGCACCCTCAGCGGGAGAAGGAGAGGGCTTTTTCACTTCCTGTTTAGTGGCAATTTCGAGCGGCTCTTGGGGCTCTGGCTCAGGAGGCGTAGAACTAGGCGCTCCTTCGGTGTCAAGGAGTCCGATCACATCTCCAATAGCAAATGTATCACCCTCCTTAACGCTCCACGTAATCACCCCAGAGATGGGCGCATAAAGAACCTGATTCACTTTCTCAGTCTCCAGCTCAATGATCTCTTCATCGGCATGCACAGCGGCGCCAGAGGGCTTGAGAAAGGCGCTCACCGTCGCTTCGCTAATCGATTCCCCCATAGTTGGCACTTTGATCTCTTCTTTCATGCTTATTCCTCGAATGCTTGCTCTAAAATTTTAGCGAGTTCCTTTTCATGTTTACTATGCGATCCTGTGGCTGTAGCAGCACTTCGTGGACGCCCGATGTATTCCACTTTTAGGTTATGAATGAGAGGCTCGATATAGCTAAAAGCGCCCATATTCGAAGGCTCCTCTTGAACCCATAAGTACTTTTTCACCTTAGAATATTTGCTGAGAATTTGCTTTAACTTTTTCTGATGGAGTGGATAGAGCTGCTCGATCCGTATGATCGCAGTGCCCGGGGCGCGCTTGGGTAGTAAATCGTAATAGACTCGCCCTGCACAAAGGATCAATCGAGTCGCATCAAGAGGCTCAGTTGGATCGTCGAGTACTTCCTCAAACTGTCCGCTAGAGAGTGCCTGCAAAGAGCTGATACATTCAGTGTGACGAAGTAGCCCCTTGGGGGTAAAAACGATGAGAGGGATTCTTAACAATCTCAGGGCTTGCCGACGGAGCAAGTGAAAATACTGCGCAGGGGTTGTGGGGTAAACGATTTGCATATTCGATTCGGCGGCCATCTGCAAAAATCGCTCCATCCGCGCCGACGAGTGTTCAGCTCCTTGCCCTTCGTAGCCGTGGGGGAGAAGCGCGACAAGACCGGAGTAGCGACTCCATTTCTGTTCGGTAGCACTGATGTATTGATCGAAGATGACCTGCCCCCCGTTTGCAAAGTCTCCGAACTGCGCCTCCCAAAGCACAAGTGAACTGGGATAGGCCAGGCTGTAACCAAATTCAAAACCGAGGACTGCGAATTCAGCTAAAGAGGAGTTGTAAGCAGTAAAACTTCCCTGATCCTCTTGCAAATTTGAGAGCGGAAAATACCGCTCACCCTTGCTTTGATCGACCCAGACGCAGTGCCGCTGAGTGAAAGTCCCCCGTTGACTATCTTGCCCTGATAGACGCACCGGGTAGCCCTCGATTAGAAGAGATGCAAAGGCCATCTGCTCTGCCATGGCCCAATCGAGAGAGATCTCCCCCTGAATCATCTTTTCTCGGTTTTGAATCAATCTCTTTAACTTGCTATGCACCTCAAAACCTGCTGGGATCGTGGCGAGTTTTTTCCCTATCTCTTGGAGTGTTTTCAGAGATACCCCCGTCGGAGGAGATTCTAGTATTTCAGAACGAGAGGCCTTTTTGTAATCTTTCCAAACCCCCTTAAAAGGCTCTTGCCCTGGCTGTTGCTTTTTCAATTTAAGCTCATCGAGCTCAAAATGGAGCGCCTCTTTAAACTTCTTTTCCATCTCAAGAGCCATCTCTTTTTCGACAACACCCTCTTGAATTAAATGGTCTCGGTATATTTCTCGGATCGATTTTTTCTTGCGAATTTCTTGGTATTCTAGAGGTTGAGTAAAAGCAGGCTCGTCACTCTCATTGTGACCATATTTCCTATAACAATTGAGCTCGATAAATACATCGATATGGAAGAGGTGGCGGATTTGCAGAGCGAGCTGAGTGGCAAAAATGCACCCCTCTGGATCTTCAGCATTCACATGAAAGACAGGAAAACCAAAGGCGTGAGCAATATCTGTACTGTAGCGGCTCGATCGGTATTCTCTTGGAAGTGTGGTGAACCCAATCTGGTTATTAACCACAATATGGAGGGTCCCCCCGGTGGAGTAGCCAGGCAGAGCATGAAATTGGAGGGTTTCATACACAACCCCCTGCCCTGCGATGGAAGAATCCCCATGGATGAGGAGAGGGACCACCCTTTTTTTTTCAACATCACCTCTTTGCCTCTGTTTAGCGTGAACCGTTCCCTCTACGACAGGGTCTACTGACTCTAGATGACTTGGGTTGGCGGCCAAACTGACATGCACAGGGTTCCCGTGTCGAGTCATGATATCTGATGAAAACCCTTTGTGGTACTTCACATCACCTGCTGTCTCGATCTGATGGGGATCGATGTAGTCTTCGAATTCACCGAAAATAGCTGAGTAGGATTTGTTCATGATGTTGGATAAAACATTGAGCCTCCCACGGTGGGGCATCCCGATCACAAACTCATCCATTCCCAGTCTCGACCCTTGCTCGATGATGGCATCCAAGATCGGAATTAATGTTTCGCCTCCCTCTAGAGAAAACCGCTTTTGACCTACATATTTTGTGTGCAAAAAAATCTCGAAGAGCTCTGATCTGTTGAGGTAATCGAGTATCGCTTGTTTCTCTTCTACAGAAAATGAGGGTCTTGCTCTACACGGCTCAATTTGCTTTTGAAGCCATTTTTCGAGATCTTTTGTATAGCGACTCATGTATTCGATTCCAATTGGGCCGCAGTAGGTCTGCTTTAAGACTTCGATAATTTCGGTAAGCGAAGCTAGCTCTTTGTCTAAAAGGCCACAAGTGGGAAACATCTGATTCAGTTCATTCTCTGTGAAACCGAGCGCTGCGAGAGTGAGCTCTGGGACATCAGGGATCTCTTTTGCAGCAATGGGGTTCACACTCGCCCCCAGATGACCATAAGTGCGGTATGCATCGATCAATTGATAAATCCTTAAATCCGATGTCTCCTGCCCCGAAGCGGCGTGCATCTTTTGGTAGGAACCAAACTCCACTCCCTCAAAAAAATAGCGCCAAGAAGCATCTACGCTACTAGGGTCCTCTAAAAATGCAGCATGCATTTCTTCAACCATATCTGTATTAGATAGATGCATATATGTAAACACGCGACCCGAAGACATAAATCTCACTTTCTGATAAATTTCTATCTATTATTTAGCAGGAAAGATACCAAATTGATTCGCTCCATAATTTTTCTTGGACTCGCTTTGCTTCTAGGTGCTTGTGAAGAGAAACCTGAGCTTATCTCTCATGTGCGTACTCAAGAAATTTCTGGAAGAGATGAGGGACCATTGTGGCTCAAACGCCCCGTGTATCGCGTTCAACTCCCCTCCCACTGGCAGTACATTGAATCCAGAGGTTCTCTTGCAGACACGACAAAGCCCAATGCTGAATTTCTTGCTTACGGCGAGGTGCACATCACCTTCCACTCTTTCCCCTCCAGATCATTAGAGGAGCGGATCCCCCCTTCTTCTCAAGTTGCGCGCTGGAAATCCCAAGAGATGGGAGCGGTCAAACCGTTTTCAAATGGGGGGTTTATCGGGCTTTTTTTGGAGGGAAAATCTCTTATGGCGTGGAGCCTGCAACTCGATGCGAGTCTCTATCAAAAACTCCGCTTCCTCGCCTCTTCTGCTGAGGAGCAGGAGCACTATAAGCAGCTGAGCGCAGACTATACGATCAAAATCACAGGACCTCCAGAATTGATTTTGGCCCATAAAAACGAGTTCCTCGATTTTGCAAAGAGTTGCGAACTGATTCAAGCGATCCCCGAGAGGCTGTGAAACTTTTTCATTTTTTAGGCAGCGTCTATTTTGCAATCGTTTTAATCGCTCTTTCGATCCTATTTATTCTAGCTGGCACCTTGCTCGAATCGTGGAGCGATTCGCATGCCTTTGCTGCAGCTTTTACCTATTCTAATCCGCTCTTCCAACTCCTTCTTTGGCTCTACTTTGTCAATATCCTATTCGCTGCTTTGCGGCGCCTGCCTTTTAAAGCGAGCCATATCCCATTTCTTCTCACACATGCCGGTCTTCTGATGATTTTAGCAGGTTGCTTAGCCAAAGGATATCTCGGTTTACAAGGGTCTATGGGCCTTACAGAAGGGTGCAGCTCAAGTGAGCTATTTATCCGCTCGCAGTATGCTGTGACCGTCGAGACTCCAGATGCCTCGTTTGTGGTTCCACTGAGAAAAGAAATGACACTAGAGGACCTCTCGTTGAGTGTCGAAGAGTGGGTCGATCATACCGAGATGCACTATGAGGGGTTCATCAAAGGAGAGGCTCTAGCTCCCCTCCCCTACGCTGCTACTCTAGGGAAGCCACAAGCTGAGAACCCCCAAAAAAACACCCTCTATTTTTTCAAAGACCCGGAAGGAATTGAATCGCTCATCGCTTTTGATAGAGAGGGCAATCGATATGAAAACAAGATCTCAACCTCTGCGATCTACGTTTACAATAAAGGGTATAGCGGGTATGGCGTTTTTACTTCATTACCTCCCCAATTTTCTCTGCGTGAGCTAGTTGCACCCCTCACCCGACGTTTTAGCTTTCCAAAGCCTCCACTCAAAATTGAAGAGCAGAGACCCTTGATTCGACTAGCAATCTCAAGGGGTGATGAGTGCGAGCAAATTGTCCTCCCTTTCGACCCTTTTGCCACTGAACTCAAATGGCCCGCACTGAAGGGGAAGTATTTGCTTCGTTTTAGCTGGCTCACACAAAAAATCCCCTTTTCTGTCCGCCTCAAAGAGGCGCGTGAAATCTACTATCCTGGAAGCGACAAGCCTTACGCTTATGAAGCAAAGATCGAGGTTGCTGGGGAAGAGAAGAGGCTAAGCATGAACCGAGTCTACGAAAAAAAGGGGTATCGGTTCTATCTCGCCAATATGATCGTCTCTCCAGACAAGGCTACGCAAATTCAGCTTGTCGTTAACTACGACAAGACAAAATACTACCTCACCTACCCTGGAGCGATAATTCTTGCAGTAGGGATGCTGCTCCTCTATCTTCGAAGGCGCTATGTTTAAAGTTCTCCTCTTATTGATCTTTTTTACTGGGGCTGATTGGGCTCCTATGCTCCATGAGGGGCGCTATAAACCGGCAGGTGTGATTCCACCCTCAGAGCAGACAGAGCCGCTCAACTTTGAGACATATCGAGAACTCGAGGGGAAGCCCTACTTAGAGGCTTATGGAAAAAAAGTGAGTTATCCAACCCGAGGGCAGCTCATGAGTGAGCTCATCCTCTATAAATTTCCCACAAAATGTCTATTGATCTTACTCTACTTGATCGCTCTCGTTTATTGGCCTACGTTCTATATCGCTTTTTCTTTTCATACCGTAGTCCTTGCACTTAGGAGTTATATCTTGCTGCGTCCCCCTGTTTCAAATATGGATGAAACTCTGCTCTATGTCCCCTGGGTGGCAGCGCTTCTCGCCCTTTTTTTCTCAAAATCGCGGGAGGTGCGCTGGGGGGGAGCGGCGGTCGCGGCTGCTCTGCTCTTTTTTCTCCCTGCCCATTTGGCTCTGGAGCCTGCCCAACCCGTTCTTGATTCTCAGCTTTGGCTGACAGTTCATGTTTTGATGGTCGTCGGAAGCTACGGTGTTTTTTTCATAGCAGGTGTACTTGGACATATCTTTTTGCTCCAAAAATCGCCTTCACACGAGTTCGAGGCTACCCTACTTCGCACGCTCTACCTAGGCACAGCCTTGCTCATCGGGGGTACGATTCTCGGAGGGGTGTGGGCAGCGCAAAGCTGGGGGAGATTTTGGGACTGGGATCCAAAAGAGTCCTGGGCTTTTATCTCCAGTGCCCTCTACTTGATTTGGATCCACGCCTACCGCTTTAAAAAAATTCGTGGAAAGGGACTTGCAGTTGGATCGATTGTCGGGTTACTCTCAATTACCTTCACCTGGTATGGTGTCAACTACCTGCTAGGAGTTGGCCTTCATAGCTATGGGTTTGGCAGTGGAGGTTCTTCTGTTTTTTTCCTCTTTGTCGCACTTGAATCCCTGTTTTTGAGCTATTTTGCGATAAAAAACCGTTTACAAAAATCCTAGAATTGCGAAAAAAGGGCCCAGCAAGTAAATTCCCTGGATTGGTGTAGCATTATGAAAAGTGACAGATTAAAAAAGTTTGAAACTGAGCTTCAAGATCTTGAGCAGTGGATGAAACTTGGGCTTGTCCCGAAAAATGAGCTAAGTAGACACCAAGAGGAGATCGAAAACCTCAGAGCTCGTATTCTAGAAGAGCAAGAGAGGCTTCAATTTCTCAAAGAGAGCGGGGAAGTTGAAGAGTTCACAACCCCAAGAAGGAGCCCCTCAAAAACGGTATATCCCGAAACCCCTAGCATGTCAGATGTGGGGTTCAATGATACAACTGAAGCGGGACTTGAGACTGAGACTGAAAGTGCCGATCTCCCCACAACTGAAGAGGACCGGGAGACCCCTTCCTCAACAGAGGTAGAGCCCGAAGAGGATGAAGATGACCCGTTCAGCGATAAAAACAGATGGCGACGTGGTGGCATCATCGATCCTGACGCCACAGAGTGGTAGCCTCTACTTCCACATCCCCTTTTGCAATAAGAAATGTGGCTACTGCCACTTCTACGTCATCCCTAACAAGTCGCATTTTCATCAACTCTACATGGAGGCCCTTAAACTCGAGTGGGAGCGGGCGCCTCGCTTTGAATCGGTTGTAAGCCTCTATTTTGGGGGAGGGACCCCTTATCTACTTGGAGCCAAAAATTTTGAAAAGATCCTCGACTGGGTCTCTCCTCTCGATGATGTGGAAATCACACTAGAAGCTAACCCTGAAGATGTTACATTAGAAGAGATGCGTGCTTTGCGCTCCCTTGGTATCAACCGAATTAGCATGGGGGTTCAAACGCTCGATAGCAGCCTGCTAAGCAAACTCACGAGGCATCATACTGCTGAGCAAGCGATTCGAGCTGTCGAAAAAACCGCTGAGGCTGGCTTCGAAAATATCTCTGTTGATCTCATGTACGATTTGCCCGGGCAGAGCTTTCATAGTTGGGAGCAGACAGTCAATCGCGCCTGCTCACTCCCGATAACTCATATCTCACTGTACAACCTCACGATTGAGCCCCATACGAGCTTCTACAAGCAGCGAGAGAGACTTAAAAAGCATCTCCCAAACGATGATGAGAGCTTGAAGATGTTAAATTATGCAACTTTTACTCTCCCATGTAGGGGGTTTGAGCGGTATGAAATATCTGCTTTTGCAAAATCGGGGCTTTATTCCAAGCACAATACAGGCTACTGGAAGGCCCGCCCATTTCTTGGGCTGGGACCCTCTGCTTTCAGCTACTTCAAAGGGGCTCGTTTTCAAAATATCGCAAATATCAATCGTTACGCTGAAGCTCTTAAAAAAGGAAAGAGTCCTGTCGATTTTTACGAGAAACTCTCTTTAGATACATCTAGGCGTGAATTACTGGCTATTCGCCTGCGACTACTTGAAGGTGTAGAGATATGGCCCGAAGAGCTAGAGGCCGTCTACCAAGAGCTTCGTAAGGAGGAGCTAGTAGAGCGTTGCGAGAAAGGCGTGCGGCTCACATCAAAGGGTTTGCTCTTTCATGAAACAGTTGCAGAAAAAGTTCTAAGTCACTAAATTCCCCGCTAAAATATGAATGCGCCCGTATCAAGTAATTCCTCTCGATTTCATCCTCTCTATAACAACACTTCTCGTGTGGTGATGGTGGGTTTGACAGCGATCGCTATTTTAGGTGCGCTCAAGATTCTTCCAGGACTCATCCTTTGCGGAACGGTAATTGGTCTTTCTGTGGGATCTGCTTTTTGCATTACCAAAGACAAGCCTATGTACCCTGCCCTCCTTGTTTCGACAGTTCTTGCGATATTGGCATTAACTCATGTTCTCCCCTACTGGATAGCAGGCACCTCTATTGCAGCGGTTATGGGTCTAGGATTCGTGGGCTCGGGTGCACTCAATCTCAAAGCGTATTTACGCTAGCCCCCCTCCCCTATCGGGGTCTGAAAAGAAAAATTGCAGGCTTTTTTTCCAGGAAAAATTCCAGATCTTCTTTCCACTCTCTGATGGGGGCTGTGTGAACATACTCATCGTCCATAGTGAGATTGGCTGCAATAGAAAAAAGGGTGTCACCTTTAAGCACCTTTAAACAGGAGTGAAGAGTGTGCTGATTGCGGTAGGGCGTTTCAATGAAACTATGCGTGACTTCCCTCATTTTTTCCCACTCTCTCAAGGCATTTTCTCTCTCATCAGGCCTCTTGGGGATATAGCCATGGAAGAAAAAATTCTGGCCAGGCAGCCCAGACAAAATCAAAGAGAGTGTGATCGAAGAGGGGCCGCTGAGCGCATCGATAGGAAGGTTGAGCTGACGTGCTCTTATGACAAGTTGCGATCCAGGATCGGCCAAACATGGAAGCCCAGCATCTGATAAAACTCCCCATTTCTCTCCTTTCACAACAGGCTCTAGAAGGAAGTCGATATCACTGGCATTGCTTTGATGGCTCAAAAGGGCAATCGGCATCTCATGAGGTTTTTTCTTTGTCGCAAACCGTTTTAGATAGCGCCTCCCTTCACCTTCACTCTCAGCTATCAGACCATCGATTTGACTCATGACCTGATCGAGAGCAGGAGGCAAAAAGAGGTGATGAGCTTTCCCCTCACCGCGCTGGTGTAAAGAGGCGGGAGCGAGAAGATTGGGAAGAAGAATGAGTGTCATGTGTCACCTGAATGATTAATATTTCGATAAGCAGGGCCGGATCGACTGCCTGACTCTTTGCTCGCAGCTCGGTCTCATAAATTAATAGGAGAGCTCGTTTTGATCTGGGCTGACCAAAACGTCCTGCCAAGCGGATTTTTTTATCCAAAAACTGTGGAGACAACTTAGGAAAGGCAACAGACACGCCAGTTTTTCCCTCCGTGCGCAAAATCTGAAGCATTTGATCGGTCGATTCAAACTGCTTTCTAAGATGCCCGAGAAGAGCAAATAGAGACAATCCCTCGTGGATGAGCAATCTTCCAATCCTGAGAGCTATGGCGCTCTCCAAAGCCAAGAGTGCATCACTGAGTTGCCAAAGCGTTTCACGATGCATCGGAGTTGAAAGCGCAT
This sequence comes from Chlamydiota bacterium, assembly GCA_021772465.1. GTDB lineage: Bacteria > Chlamydiota > Chlamydiia > Chlamydiales > JAAKFR01 > JAJFLX01. The sequence goes on along the minus strand of JAJFLX010000003.1, from coordinate 205,393 downwards.
GGATGGCTTGCAGGGTGATTTCTCCTCCCTCCTCTACATAATTGAGAAGTTTATCCAATTCGGACTGGAGAGTCGAGGCATCTACTGCCTTAATGAGAGCCTCAGCTGTTTGAGAAGAGATGCTAGCCCCATGCTCTTGGACATATGTCTGAATCCAGTGGGTATGACGCTCCTTTCGTTCCCAAGGTTTCTCACTTTTTAAGTGCACGATCTCACCCTTTGCCTGCACAGCCTTATAGAGCTTCGTCTGAGAAGAAAGAGAGGTCGCTGTTAGGTAGAGATCTATCCAATCTGCAGGACGCTTACAGTACTCAAGAAGCCCCTCCTTGAACGTCGATTCAAGCCGGTCTATCTCCTCGATAACCAAGACCTTTGAGGCTTGCAAAAAAGGGCGCGTCTCTACCTCTTGAAAAAAATCTGAGAGGGAAAAAGTCTCGGGATAGAAGATTTGCGCAGAGGAAAGGGACCGCTTGAGACGGCTCGATAAAAGCCTGCGGCGCTCCTCTTTGTCTGTTGCAATAATGAGCTGCATGGACGTCAGCATAACACGAACACCTTTTGGCGAAGACAAAAAAAAGTGGTGACCCTAGGATAGAGTCACCACTGAGTACGAGCAGACTATGCTGTCGCTTAAGAAGCGTATCCGCTTCGAGACGAACGAGCGACGCTCCTTCTCCAGCCAGTAGCTGTTTGAGAGCGCGCGCTTGCAGTGCGTCTTGCAGCACGTCTACGTGTAGATGATGCAGCAGTACGTCGACGAGTAGTCGTCTTGCGCTTAGAAGCAGCTCTTTTCGGAGCAGCCTTTCTAACTGCTTTTTTAGCCTTAGAAGCTGTCTTTTTAACAACTTTTTTAGCCTTAGAAGCTGTCTTTTTAACAGCTTTTCTAACAGCGGTCTTGCGCTTAGGAGCAGCTTTCTTAGCAGCAGTCTTGCGCTTAGGAGCGGCTTTCTTAGCAGCGGTCTTGCGCTTAGGAGCGGCTTTCTTAGCAGCGGTCTTGCGCTTAGGAGCAGCTTTCTTAGCAGCGGTCTTGCGCTTAGGAGCAGCTTTCTTAGCAGCAGTCTTACGCTTAGGAGCAGCTTTCTTAGCAGCAGTCTTGCGCTTAGGAGCAGCTTTTCTAGCAGTAGTCTTACGCTTAGGAGCGGCCTTCTTAGCAGCAGTCTTACGCTTAGGAGCAGCTTTTCGCTTTGCGGGGCTAGATTTCTTAGTAGCAGCGCTCTTTTTTGTGCGGCGGCTACTAGAGGTCGATGCTCGACTTTGTTGGAGTCTCAACATGGCTTTGCCTCCTATTGTTGATTTCAGCAATTGCCTAAACCATAAATCGGCACACCCACCGAGAGACTTTAGCGAAAAAACAAAAAAATATCCTCTCGATAGCGAGAGGATATTTATAAATGACTGGAATTTAGCATACTAAAGAACAGCTTCGAACAACAAAAAAAAATGCTATAGATCAAAGCTAGGCTAATTTTTGCAAAAAATTGAGAAGCGTACGAACTCCAAAGCCCACCCCATTTTTTGGCTGGTATCCGTGCTCTTTGCTTGTAAAAGCAGGACCGGCAATATCGAAGTGCGCCCAAGGGCAACTTCCTACAAATGCCTCTAAAAAAAGCGCAGCTGTAATTGAGCCCCCAGCTCGACCTCCAATGTTTCTGAGATCGGCAATATCTGACTTCAAAAGTTCTTTGTAGGGTTCATGAAGTGGAAGCCGCCACACCTTCTCACCTGTCTCCTGGCTTGCATCTAGAAGCTGCTTTGAAAGCGTCTCGTCATTGCAGTAAAGCCCCGCCATATCTTCCCCTAAAGCAACTACAACAGCACCTGTAAGCGTTGCTACATCGATCATACGCGTCGGCTTCAAATTTTGAAGGGTGTAGGCTAAAGCATCCGCAAGAATCAGCCTCCCTTCCGCATCTGTATTTCCAATTTCCACAGTCGTTTTATTGTAGGCCGCGTAAACATCACCGGGTTTGTAGCTCTTTGAATCGATCGCATTTTCTGTAGAAGGTATGACAGCTGTTACATTCACTTTCATCTTCAATGCGGCAGCTGTCGTCACAGTTGCGAGCGCAGCAGCAGCGCCAGCCATGTCGCTTCTCATGGTCTCTATAGAACCCGTTGGCTTGAGATTTAGTCCTCCTGTGTCATAGGTAACGCCTTTACCTACAATCACCGTGTGGTCTTTGGACCTCGCATAACCCCTGTAGCTCAAGATAATGAAGGCAGGCTCCTCTTGAGCGCCACGAGATACGGCCTCAAGCAGCCCCAACTTCTCTGATTGAATCCACTTCCTACCAAAGACCTCAGCTTTTAGGTTCGGAAGCGTTTTTGCCAATTTACTCGCAGCCTTACCAAGATAAGTTGGGGTAATGTCATCTGCATTTTTATTGACTAAATCCCGTGCAAAATAGACCCCTTCCGCAATCTCTTCACAGAGGCGAACAACATCGAGTTTGCTAGATGTAATCCCGACGAGCTGTACGCTCTTGAGCAATACTGTGCGATCTGAAGAGGTAGCTAGCTGTTCAAAGGTGTAGTTTGAAAGTAAGATCCCTTCCGCGATGCCTCTCAAACATTCATCTACAGAGACGTGACGCAACTCGACGATATTGGGAAGTACAAGCGTGATTTTGACGAGCCCCAATTTTTGACACGCTTTTGCGACTACCGAGTAGGCATTGCGCAGTCGCTCTACTGTAAGCTTCTCCTCGACGCCAAGCCCGAGCAACATACATCGCGGCTCTTTTTCCCCCTCTTTGGCGTATACAAGCGATGTGCGCCCAAACTCACCAGTGAAATCGCCAGTAGCCAAAAGTGGAGCGACGTGCCGATTGAAAGCCGTGAGTGTGGTCGCAGCGCGAGCCTTTTTTTTCTTCTCCCAAAATGGAAGGACAATCAGCTCAGATTCCTTCCGCTTTGAGAGGTCCGAAGTTGTAGAAAATAGCATGGTCTATCCGTTAAAAGGGTAAATCATCGGGAGCAACGTCTGAAGCGTTCGACGAGCTATTTCCTACTGAGGCAAGAGGCGCTCGGTCAGAAGAGGTTGAGGACTCTTCACCTTTGTCTGGCTTCCCAAAGGGGCTAAACTTGATCATCTCGGCGTTAAGGCTCATGGAAATATTTGTTTGCCCATCCTTGCCTACGTAGGTTTCCGGTTTGTTCATGTCTCCAACGACAATCACCGCCGATCCTTTCTTTAGGAAGGGTAGCATTCTATCAAACCGATCCCCCCAGATGCTCACACGCCACCAAACCGTTTCATCCTGCCCACTGTGGCGCACTCGAGTGGCTACTCGTAAACCGACAACTCTCTTTCCTGATGAGGTGAACCGCTCCTCAGGATCTGCTCCTAGGAACCCTGCAATTTCGACAAGAATCATGACAATACCTCGCTTTTCATATATCGTTGGGTGAAGCGTAACGAAATTGAGGGGAAAATGCAACTTCAACAATTAAAAAAAGAATTTGATGAGCGCCGCAGTTTGGAAGATACCCACAAAGACCTATATGAAAAAAGGGAGAGTTTGCACCAAGAGATTGAGCAAAAAAAACTCTCACTTGAAGGGAGCCTTCTCCACGAGAGGCCTGGCGAAGATTTCGATTCACTCGTTGAGGAGCTCCGCATTCTCGACCATCAGCTCGATCAGATTGATTCCTGCTCAATTGAAGAGTTAAAAGAGACTCTCATCCAAGAGATCTGCAACCACCAACCCAATTCGATAGAAGAGCTCAAAACCTGTCGAAAACATCTCCTCGAGGCACAAACTCGGGAAAAACAAACTGCCCATCTTCTCACACTCCTTACTCCTCTCCACCACGCGTTAAAAAAAGGAGAGGAGGCAAAGCGCCGCAAAGGTTTTATGAGCTATCTCTTTCGGAAAAATCCCAAAATTCAATTAGCCGAAGCGATCCATCAAGCTGAGCTAGAAGCGAGAAAAATACACCCAGAAATTACCGACTCAAAAATCCTCGGTTTTTTGGATCGTCTTCTCCATGAGGCTACTGACCCATGGAACCGATCCCTCTACCATAATGGTTTTTTTGAGCTCGACCAGCAGCTACGCAGCCTTCTCGCCTCGATCGAAAACAGGCGGCTCCACGAGGAGCAGGAGCTTGTCCAGGCGGAGGAGAACCTCCTAACCTGGATTGAAAAATGGACTTACGCCCGAATCCCTGAACCAGGTTGTGGAGGAGGCTGATTTGGGGGAGGCTTGGGCATGGTGTCTACGGAGGGTTCTCTTCCTTCGCAAATATCGCGGCAGACGGTTCTCCATTTCTCTACAGTCTCTACGTAAAGTGGAGCGAAAGCGCGCAAAAGCGAGGGAACAGCGTAGGCCATGTCAATGACGCAGTGCATGAGAATTAACTCCTCTTTAACAGCGACACCAACACCACCACCGGCCATCTGGCCACCTAGCATGGAACCTTCAAGCAATTTCTCATAGAGTTTCATGCGCGTCTGAGTATCTTGTGGAAGACCATCAAGAAGAGGGGAGTAAACGTAGAGCCTGTCTGAGTTAGGCTCGAAAGTAAGATGCATGGAGAACTCATCATCAATCCCAAGGATACAGGTGTTATTCTCGTCGTAATTTAGGCCTTCTAATCCGAGCTCCTTGCCGAATTCTTTCAGGTTTTCCTTAGCATTTTCCAGTGACATATGATCTCCTTCCTTCAGCGAAAATGTCAAAATTTACGGCCTTTATAGCATAGCAAGATTTTCCTCACACCTTTTTGTTGCCTTTTCTAAATAGAGGTGCTAACTGAGACTATATGGTATTTCAACCCGAGAAGATCGAAAGGGGCTCTCCCCTCCCCTTTGGTGCGACAACAAGTCAAGGAGGGGTCAATTTTGCAGTTTTTTCTGAAAATGCGACAGCCATTTCTCTCTGTCTTTTTGATCCAGCCGAGACCACTCCTTGCTGCGAAATCTCTCTTGATCCCAAAATTCATCGCACTGGAAACATGTGGCACTGCTTCTTGCCTGATGTCCCTTTAAGCTACCACTATGGCTATCGAGTCGATGGTCCCTACGATCCACTTAAAGGACATTTTTTTGATAACCGCAGAATCTTGCTAGACCCTTACGCCAAGCAGGTGGTCAGCCCTTTTGAATGGGGGGCTTCAAGAGCCCGAGATTCTACTCACATCCACAAAGGAGTGATCGATCCAAAAGAGCCCTTCGATTGGGAAGGAGATACTCACCCCAATCTAGCCCTTAAAGAGCTGATCATCTACGAAATGCATGTCAGAGGTTTCACACAAGATAGTTCAAGCCAGGTCGACGATAGGGGTTCATTTCTTGGGATTATTGAAAAAATACCCTATCTCAAATCACTTGGAATCAATGCTGTTGAGCTACTTCCTCTCTTCGAGTTTAATGAAAGAAACAATCTTAACACCGACCCTCAAACAGGAGAGCCTCTCTACAACTACTGGGGGTACTCGACGATTAATTTCTTTTCTCCCATGAACCGCTTCGGAAGTGGAAAAAAAAGCCCCCTTGTCGAGTTCAAAGAGTTAGTAAAAGCCCTCCATGGGGCGGGCATCGAAGTTATTTTAGATGTTGTTTACAATCACACGGCTGAGGGAAATCAAGAGGGACCTCTCTTATCTTTCAAAGGGTTGGAAAACTCAGTCTACTACTTGCTCGGGCCTGGAGGCGACTACTACAACTTTTCGGGGTGTGGCAATACGGTCAATTGCAATCACCCTGTGGTGCGAGAACTCATACGCGATAGCCTGCGTTACTGGGTTCAAGAGATGCATGTCGATGGATTCCGCTTTGATTTGGCCTCCATTTTAGTTCGTTCAAATGAGGGCGCCCCTCTTGAAGATCCTCCTATTGTAGAAGCTATTACCCTCGATCCCGTTTTATCTGGGACCAAGCTCATTGCCGAAGCATGGGATGCAGGGGGGCTCTACCAGGTAGGCACTTTCCCCGCTAAAGGGACGTGGGCAGAGTGGAATGGGAAATACAGGGACTGCGTCCGACGTTTCATTAAAGGGACGGATGGGCAACTGGGAGAATTTGCCACCCGTATCAGTGGATCTCAAGACCTCTATGGACATGGAAGATTGCCCCACCACAGCATCAATTTCATCACCGCCCATGACGGTTTTACCCTTGCCGATCTCGTCTCATATAACGAAAAACACAACGAAGCGAATGGGGAGGAGAACCGAGATGGAACCCAGGATAATGCCAGTTGGAACTGTGGCATCGAGGGAGAGAGTGACGATCTAGCGTTTTCTCAGTTGCGTGAGAGGCAGATGAAAAATCTTCACCTCGCTCTTATGGTCTCTCAGGGCGTGCCCATGCTACTTATGGGCGATGAGTATGGTCATACAAAATTTGGAAATAATAACAGTTGGGCGCACGACTCCAGGCTCAATTGGTTTCAATGGGATACACTAGAAATGCGAAAAGAGTTTTTCCGCTTCTACCAAATGTGTATAGATTTTAGGAAACAACACCCTGTGTTGACAAGAGCTCGCTTTTTAGGACCTGGCGATATCACCTGGCATGGCATCGAGCCTGAAAAGCCCGACTGGGGAGCTCAGAGCCGCTTCATCGCCTGCACGCTTCCAGATCCACTAAGTCCCTACTCGCTCTATATCGCTTTCAACACCTCCCCTGAAGAGGTGACAGCTCACCTTCCCCATGCTGGAAATCCCTGGCACCTTCTCATTTATACAGCAAATCCCTCTCCCCATGATATCGTAGAAGAGAGGGATTTGAAACCCATCGAAGGATCGACTTTTAAGCTCGCATCCTACTCAGCTCTTGTGTTGAAAGTTTTTAGCGAGTAATCATCTCTTTTGGGTCGATCGTGACCCCCATGCGAAGATGGGGATAGAGATTCTCAAAAATGCGCCCCGCATCCAAACCTCGCACTGCTAGCTCCTCAACTTTCATAGGATCAAGAGAGAGAACTTTTGGCGAAAGTTGCTCCTTAACAGATTTGAGGACCATGAATCGGGTTGAGTCGACCGCTTTTTCAATTCCATACTTTTGTTGAGTCACTCCCCTACCAAAATAGCCAGCCTCTTCAGCCGAGATGTGCCAAGGACACCGCCTTGATCCGGACTGAGTCCGAGCATACGCCTCAGTTCTTGCGGCAATAATGAGGGCAGAAAGCGCCTCTGGGCTGTGTGGAATGTCGTGTTTCAAGGGAAGCGTCGACTTTAAAAACTCTTCAATCGAGACCTCATTTACAAGAGTAATCTTGTTGTTTTTTACATGGTATACAGAGAGATTTCCAACATATTGCATCCCATTTACAAAAAACTGAGTTTCTTCACTTCCAGGAATTAGCTCGAGCTGAAATACATCCGGGTATTCTTCACCCCATCGCAATCCGTCTTGCAGAGCATGAACGACAAAACGTTTCCCGTTAATCCCGCCGCTAATGCCTTCTCCTGAATCCTTCCGCCGAACGCGGTATTTCCCTTTTACTTCGAGCACTGCAGAGTCCACTTCTTTTGCAAGTAAGATGCTGATTTTAGGCCCCACTGGAATCCCAGTTTTTTTTGATGAGGCGGCGCTTAAAGGAAGCAACATCCCCAACGCGCAGGCGAGCAACATAGCTTTTCTCATTTCTTAGTCCCTTATTTTTTGCCCCAGATGGAGGTAGGCCTTGTCAGTAGCCACCCTTCCTCGGGGAGTTCGTTTTATAAATCCTCGTAGAATGAGGAAAGGCTCATAGACCTCTTCGATCGTCTGCCCCTCCTCTCCTATTGCAATAGCAAGCGTACTTAGACCAACAGGCCCCCCACCATAGTGCTCGATCATCACCTGAAGGATTTTTTTATCCATTTCATCGAGTCCCTCCCCGTCGATGGAGAGCATCGCCAGCGCTTGAAAAACGACGTCTCTATTGATCACCCCGTCGGTGCGCATCTGGGCAAAATCGCGAACCCAACGGAGGAGATTATTCGCAACCCTCGGCGTCCCGCGTGCGCGTTTGGCAATCTCCGCGAGCCCCGCACCATCAATCTCGACACGAAGCAGCCCTCCAGTGCGAGCGAGAATACTTTCTAACACATCGGGCTGGTAGTAATCAAGGCGGCAGCTCAATCCAAAGCGAGAACGCAAGGGGGCGGTCAAAAGCCCAGAGCGCGTCGTAGCGCCGATCAACGTAAAAGGATTTAATTTCACTTGAACCGAGCGCGCATTTGGACCGCTGTCGATCATCAAATCGAGCACAAAATCTTCCATGGCAGGATAGAGATACTCTTCAACAGTCCGCTGCATCCGATGAATCTCATCGATAAACAAGACATCCCCTTCTTGTAAATTCGTCAAAAGCCCTGCTAGATCGCCCGGTTTTTCGAGCATAGGGCCAGAGGTAATAACTAGAGAGCTGCCCATAGTCTTTGAGATGATGTTGGCCAAAGTAGTTTTTCCAAGACCAGGAGGACCCGAGAGGAGACAATGACCCATGGGCTCACCTCGTTGCTTTGCAGCGCCAATTAAAACCTCAAGGCGCGCTTTGACCTCCTCTTGGCCTACAAAATCGGACAGTGTTTGTGGGCGCAAAGGAATCTCAAAAGAATGATCCTCTACAACTAAAGTCGAATTTACATAGGAAGGGTTCTCTGCCATATACGAGAAGAATGTAGCAAAAAACTGAATCAAAGGCTATACCTATTTCCTGGAGGCTTAAGATGGGAATGCGCGAAGATCGATGGATCAAAAAAATGGCTGAAGAGAAGCAGATGATTGCTCCTTTTGTCGATTCCTTGCAAAGTGTCGACAGCAGCGGCGAGAGGATCGTCAGTTACGGTCTTTCAAGCTACGGCTACGACGTGCGGGTTTCAAACCACTTCAAGGTCTTTACTAATGTATACAACTCCCTTGTCGACCCTAAAGCATTTACAGAAGATGCTTTTGTCGATATCCATGCTGATATGTGCATCATCCCCCCAAACTCGTTTGCACTGGCTCGAACCGTTGAATACTTTAAAATCCCTCGTAATATTCTGACCATTTGCCTTGGAAAATCGACCTATGCGAGATGTGGCATTATTGTAAATGTCACACCCTTTGAGCCAGAGTGGGAAGGGCATGTCACTATCGAAATTTCCAATACCACCCCTCTCCCCGCAAAAATTTATGCGAATGAGGGGATCGCTCAAGTCATCTTTTTTGAGGCTGAGAACGCTTGCCAAGTATCTTATGCAGAGAGAAATGGAAAATACCAAAGACAGACGGGGATTACGGTCCCTCGCGTATAAACGATCGCGACTCTTTGAAGAGGTCGTTCTCAAATCGTGGTGGGTTCTCCTCTTTATTCTTCTCTGCTTCTTTGCCTATGACCGTGCGCTAGCGCAAAAAAAACGCGAAGAACAGAGATTGAAGGAGAAATTAATTTCGATTGCAGAGCAAAAAGCGCATGAGATCGAAAAAGCCGACGAGCTTGCACTTCAGATCGCTAGTAGCCAGGACCCAGCCTTTATTGAGCTCGCTTTGATGCGCCGTCTCGGGCTTGTTCCTGAGGGACAAACCAAAGTTCACTTTGTGAAGAGCTCTTTGAGTCCATGATTATCTTTGTCATCCTCTTTACGCTCGCATCGGGTTTTCTTTCACTTTCTCAGGTCTCACTTTTTTCGCTCTCATCGACAGAACTCAAGCTTTATGCCAAGCATCAAGATCCCAAAAAACGTCTAATCTATAGGCTGGTTGCCCGCCCCCGCGATCTGCTCGTGACTTTGCTTTTCTGCGATATTGGAGCCAATCTTTTGATCCAAAATAGTGCTGCCAGTCTCTTTGGACCGAGTTCGAGCTGGCTCTTGAAGGTGGGAGTTCCCCTTTTGATTACACTCACGCTCGGTGAGATTATCCCTAAAACCCTGGCTATAGCACACAATCGTGCAATCTCATACCGAGTTGCGGGTGTGATCGCCTTTCTACAAAGGCTCATAGGCCCCATACGAAAGGGCATGATTTTCATCGCCACACACTGCTACCGCTTTCTCTTTTTCTTCCTAAAAAAAGAGAAAGAGATCTCTAAAGATGAGCTGCGCTATGTACTTAAAAGCTCCGAATCAAGTGGAATTTTGAATCGAGAAGAGGCCGGACTTGTAGATGGCTACCTCTCGCTTACTGAATATACGGTTAAAGAGCGGATGCACCCCAGAGAGGAAATCCTATTTTATGACATTGAGACCCCCCTAAGTCATCTCCATGAGCTTTTTACTGAGAAACACTGTGGAAGAGTCCCTGTTTGTCGATCCGATCTCCAAAATTTACTTGGAATTCTCTCAGCCGATTTATTTTTTATACACCTCCCCACAATCGAGCAGCCGAATGATTTACTTCCCTTTTTGAGTAAACCTTATTATGTCCCAGAAACGATTGCAGCGCGCACCTTACTTCGTCACTTTTTTCTCAGAAATGAGCAGATGGGCGTTGTGATCGATGAGTATGGCTCTGTTTCAGGTCTGATCACTAAAGAGGATCTCTTTGAGGTTGTGGTAGGGGAAATTTCCGATAGCCGGGAAGAAAAAATTCGATATACCCATGCGGGAAAAGGGATTATTATCACGAGCGGAAAATTTGAACTCAGCGAGTTTGAAGAGCTGATGGGAGTGGCACTTCCTTCTGAAAACAATGTGGTGACTTTAGGAGGTTGGCTTTCTGAGCAGCTAGGAGATATCCCGAAAAGCGGCACCAAGCATCTCTGGAATGGTTTTTTATTCCAAGTCCTCTCAGCAGATGCAAATCGCGTCCGTAGAATTTATATCAGGCGGCTCTCTCATGAATAGTCCAATCACCTGGCTCATGCTCACACTTTTGTGCATCGCCATTGAGGGCTTCTTTTCGATGGTTGAGATGGCAGCCCTCTCTTTCAACCGGGTGAGACTAGAATACTACGTCAGCAAAGGGATCAAACGGGCCATTTGGTTAGAAAAGCTTCTCGAAAAGCCTCCACGTCTCTTTGGAACCATCATGATTGGTGTCAATGTTGCCCTTCAAGTAGGATCGCAAAGCTCTCGAGAATTCTACACCTCTCTCAATCTTAACCCCGATCTCGCTCCTCTGACTCAAATCTTTCTTGTGGTCATTTTAGCCGAGCTTGCCCCTCTATTTGCTGCGCGCCGCTACTCTGAGCACGTCGCCATGCTCGGAATTCCTGTTGTGTATGGAGCGAGCCGACTCTTTGCTCCTCTTATCTGGATTTTCGCTCAACTCGCCCAGGTGATTCTACGTATCTTCGGAGGTAAAGACGAACTCTCCCCCCTTCTAAGCCGAGATGAGTTGCAAAAGGTTATTGAAAGCCATGAAGAAGAGAGTGAGTTCAATAGCGTTGTCTCAAACATCTTTACGCTTCGAGGAAAGAATGCTGCTCAAATTATGACCCCTCTCCATGCGATAGAAATGTGTTCTGCCTCTCTCACAGTCTCTGAGCTGCGCAAAAATGCGCTGAGAGCAAAGCGGCCACTTTTTCCCCTCTACCACCGGACTCATTCACATATTGTAGCTATTGCCTTCTCGCGAGATCTGGTTGATCTGCCCGATGACGAGAAGGTAAAAGATCATGCAAAATCACCTTGGTTCATTACAGGATCCTCCCCTTTAATGCCGATCCTCGCTCAATTTCGTCGCAACCAGCAATCTGTGGCTGTTGTACTCGATTCAGATGGCGCAGCTATAGGACTGCTCTCATTGGATGCGATTTTAGAGGAAATCTTTGGACAACCCCATTTACTAGAAGGAACCCCTCTTGTCATGGAGCGCACCTTCGCTGGAACCACCAAAATTGAGGCTTTTAATCAAGAATACCATGCCCTTCTCCCGGCTCACGAAAATGAAAACCTTGCTGCTCTAATGATCTCTCTTCTCGATCACCCCCCAGCTGTTGGAGATTCAGTCATCGTCGGTGAGTATGAATTAATCGTTGAGGAGACGACTCTACTTGGAATTAAAATATTGACTATCAAGACACTGGAGAGATAATACGCGAACAAGCTGAGTAATTTCAGCTTCAGTTGTAAAACGACTGAGCGAGAAGCGGAGCGTACTTCGAGCCACATGAGAGGGCACTCCCATCGCACGTAAGACCTTTGAAGACTCCAAGCTTCCAGAGGAGCACGCGGATCCGTAACTTGCTGCAATCCCTTCTAGATCTAGTCTCATGAGAAGCAACTCAGCATCTTGTCCCGGAAAGGCAATAAGTGATGTGTTGCAAAGGCGAGGTTCTCGCTCACCATGGACAAGAATGTCCCCAATACTCTGGCGTAATCCTCTGTCAAGACTATCGCGAAGCTGACCCATTTGCCTTTCTGCCTCCGGCAGCTCTTCTACAAGGAGGGAAATTGCTTTTGCCAAACCGACAATCGCCGCAAGATTTTCGCTCCCGGCTCTTCTCCCTCCCTGCTGCGCGCCTCCTACGATCAATGGATCAAGAGGGGTGCGAGTGATTACCACTCCAACACCTGTAGGACCGTGTATCTTGTGTCCACTAAAACAGATGGCTGAGATTCCAGGATGGAGATTAATAACTTCTTTTCCAAGCAGTTGCACGCCATCGACAAAAAAATGGAGGTTCTTTTCCAATGCCAGCTCAGCAATCATATCGATTGGAGTGCACACCCCCGTCTCGCTATTGGCTCCCCCAAAAATAAGATGGGTTGTCTCGGGGCGAATGGCCTCACGGATCTGCTCCACTCCAATAGCTCCAAGGCCCCTTGGTGGGTCGAGATAGGTTACCTGAGCGCTTGAACGTTTGAGCGGCTCGAGAAGCGCGGGGTGCTCGAGCGTTGAGGTGATCACGTGGCCCTCTTTGGGGGCAAATAGATTCAACGCCTCAGTCGCGCCTGAAGTGAAAAGCACCTCTTGGGGTGTAACACCAAAATATGAGGCGATCTCATAAGTCGCCTCTACAAGAGCTGCGCGCGCTTTTTGACCGAGCCGGTGGATACTCGAGGGGTTCCCATATTCTCCCTTTAAAATAGGCTCCATAGCCTGAAAAACGCGGGGATCGAGCAGAGTGGTCGCATTATTATCGAGGTAAATCAACTCCCTTCACCTCCACAAGAACCGTGGTAATATTGTCTCCTCCACCGCGCTCATTGGCAAGTTCAATCAAAGCCTCTGATTTTTTACAAAGCGCGAGCTCAGAATCGAGAATCCCAGCGATCTCCTCATCTGCAACCATATTCGTAAGCCCATCAGAGCAAAGCATAAATAGGTCTCCCTCCTCGACAAGGAGGTAATTCACTGTAGGCTCGACAGACCGGTGGGTCCCGACTGCGCGTGTGAGAACATGTTTATAGGGGTAAGTCCCCGTTTCATGTGGTTTCATTGCTCCAAGACCTACTAACTCAGCTACTAATGAATGATCTTCAGTAAGCTGGTCGAGTTGCTTTCCCCTCATTCTGTAGATGCGACTATCGCCGACATGTGTGAGAATGGCATGTCCCTTGAAAAAGAAAAGAGCGCACAGCGTCGTACCCATTCCTGTGAGGGAAGAGTCATTTGCAGCGTGCTCAAAAATATGAGCATTTACTTTTGGAATAGCCTCGCGAAAAAATGAGACTGCTTCTATTGGAGTAGTCTGTTTAGTGGGTTGCCACTGCTTAGTAAGTCCGAGTAAAACAGTGGCCGCCTCTTTAGCAGCGACCTCACCCGCGGCATGCCCACCCATTCCATCTGCAAGAAGAAATAAGTTCGATTCGGGGCAAGTAACCCACACATCCTCATTGTGTTCACGCATTAAACCTATATCGCTTAACCCGAAAGACTCGATAACAAAACCAGTGAGAGACATTCTAAAGATTATATAAAATTTGTGTTTAGAATGCCACTAGTTGATAGAAATTGCAATTTTTTTCTATTGTGGTCCTTTAGATTTTGAGAAGGCATCATGACAAAATTTTTTACTGCAGCTGTAGCTGCTTTCACCTCGCTCTCAGTGTTTGCGCTTCCAGTTGGCAACCCATCGGAGGCGACTCTTCTCTGTGATGGTCTTTTCTGCGAGGGGCACTGCGCCGATCCGTGTGATCCTTGCTTGACCTGGTGTGATGCGATGAGTCTCCGTTTTGGGTTTTATGGAGACTATGTGTTCAACCGCCATCTCGATTCTAACCACCGCCATTTTGATGCGGACATAGAGTGCACTGAGATTTTTACAAATGCTTTCTACTTTGATGTGAATCTGTGGGATCGAACCGATCTATTTCTCACCCTCGGCGCTACTAATCTATTTATTGAGACCAATGACTCTCCTTTCTACAACCAAAGCATGAATGAAGGGTCACGCCTTACCCTTGAAAGTGGGACCGACTTTTCTTGGAGTGTTGGTTTGCGCACTACGCTTTGGGAGTGCGGCTCGACTGTGCTTGGCCTTGAGGGGCAGTATTTTCAAACAAAACCTCACCTCACTCGGGTTAGCCTTTGTTGCGACTTTAGTAACTACCCTAGTAGCTCAGTGGACCTCTTCTACAAGGAGTGGCAGATAGGGCTAGGTGTGGCCCACCGCATCAACATTCTCTCCTTCTATGCAGCGATTAAGTACGCTCATGCAGATCTCGATTTTAACGACATACGCCTTCCAGTTCCGAGCGAGAGTGTAACCGATTTTGTTACCTTGCCTACCTTTGAAAATGAGAAGAGTGTGGGGTATGCCATCGGGGTTTCACTCATCGACTGCGAAAAGGCTAGCGTCACTGTTGAAGGGCGATTTGTGGATGAGAAAGCGCTCTACGTCAATGCTCAGATTCGCTTCTAGCACGACTGTGTTTAAAAATATTATCTTGCCTCTATTTAGAAAATATGATAAACTTTTAGTCAATTTCAATATTAAGGAGATAAACAATGGCTGATCCAATTAAACCAACAATTATTTTGAATTTTGGATGGGAAGGTCCAAGCAGTATAGATGGAGGATGGTCTCGAGGCGGGTTAGAGGTTGGTATTGTGGATTTGGTATTTAAAAACTCCACAACTGAGGTCAGTGTGGGTATTCCAGACGATATATCCCCAATCACAGCTCAGGTGCTCCCAATTAAATGTAGAGAAGATGGCGGGACTGGGGGTGAAATCAACGTTTTTTCTAGAACTACTCAATATGAGCGCCTAGAGGTAACGGTTGAACAAATTCGCAATCTCACACTCAAGGCTGGCTTTTTTAGTGAGAGTCCCTATAAAGGCAACGCTACTATGGATCATTTGGGAAACATTACCCACGAAAGACGTGTTCTCAGATCAGATCGTGAAGTTGCATTAGAGGTACCTGAAGAGCTTGAAAGCGGAAAATGCTACACCCTTATTGTCACTTCCGATCAGCTCGAACTTTCAGCTCGTCTCGAAAAAAGGAAAGAAGAAGCGGAGCGCAAACCAACTCAAGGAGAGGAATATCGACGTCGAGTGGGAAATATGGGCAACGCTTTGATCCAAGAAGGTGTAAAAAACCTGGAGCTCGCGTCAAAAGGAGGAGATGAAGTGTTTGATTCCAATGCAGACCTATTCGCACATATGATGCAAGGAGTTGCCCGCGCAGGTCAGCAAATGCATCCTGAACTTGAAGTACCGCATACTCAACCACCAGAAACCTTAGAAAGTTTAGAGAAATTGACTACTGAGGTGCTACAAGCGCGTTTTGAAGAGACCAGCATATTGGATAAAAAATATGAAAGCCAGCGCATACAAACCGCTCTAGCTGGTAATATAGCTAAGATAAATAGCATTCTTGAAATTGAACAAGCAAATAGTCAACTGCTTATCCTTTTGGCCCAAGCGTTAGAAAAAAGAGGAATCCAACCTCTCATTCCTCAATCTGCAAATTTTCAAGCGGCTGCACACCAAGCTGCTGAAGATCAGACTGATATGATCGATATAGTGCAGGAGCAATGCAAAATGCAATAGAGGGCGCTCGATTGAAGAGCTCTATTCGACTCCAAAAAAGAGAAGCGCCACGCTAAGCGCATTGAATACCCCGTGCATCGCAATCGGCGCAATCAGTGTCTTCTCTCTCTCGTAGACCCATCCGAGAAAAAGCGCTAAGACGAAAAGAGAGCCTATCAATTGAATATTCCCTACTCCCTGACTTATTGAAAAATGGACGAGAGCAAAAACAGCTGCGGTGGTGCAAATAGAGCCTATCCTCCCGATCCGTCTTGTAAGATAAGATTGAAGAAAACCACGAAAGAGAAGCTCTTCCATAAAAGGAACAATCAAAGTGACAAATAAAACCATAACAGAAAATAGCAGTGGATACTGCATCACTTTTCTGAGCTGCTTAACGGCCAGTTGCTGAAACTCGATTTCACCCCAAAAGGCTTGGATCACAAGCCCTAGCAAAAAACTAACCAAAAGAACGAGTGGGTAGGCTATCAACCAACTGAGCGCCCCCATCCCAATCGATTTAAAAAAACGCTTTAAAGTTATTTGTGACTCCCCACAAAAAATGAAGCGACGAGCCTTTTTTTCGATCAAGAAACAGTAACCTATAAGAAAAATGAAAACAGCTGTAAGGGAGGTTATCTGCAGCCAGCCTGCTTGAAGCGTAGTGATACCCCTCCCCCCACGGTAGAGAAGAATCAGCACAGGAAAGAGAAAAAATCCGGAGAAAAAATAGACTGTGAATGCCCCCACCACCTGTCTCAGACGAACAGGGACTACAGATGGGGAGGGAAGACGAAAATAGCCATACACTTTTGCAAGAGACAAAGCGATAAGGGCAAGCAACGCGACAAAGGCTGCCTGCCCATACTCGATTGTTTCCATCTACCGAGTCGCCTCAACATACCCTTCGACTCTTGATACGACCTCTCGGACAAGCTTGCCGTGAGCTAGCCCCATAGGAGAGAGCGCAAATGCCTCTGATCCCCAAGGGTATCTATCGTAATCCATCGAGTAATATGCAGGGGGAGCAGGGAGTTGATGATCGATGACCTCTTGCAAAATCACCCGGGGCTCTTGTCCACGCAAATCGATCACGCGAAGCCGCATGGCCATATTGAGGACATTGACTTGCCTCATTGCTTTAGGGGAAGGCGACAGCTCAAGTAACTCACTTACAACAACAAACTCTGCAGCTCCAAAATGAACAGATACATCGCTTGGGATATCACGAGGGTCAGGAGTATTGAGCTCAGAGGCGAGTTCAAGCCCCCCGATTTCGCGAACAAGATAGAGTTCATCCGAGCTAGAAACCCTGCTTCGAATCTCCTCTGTAAACTCAGAACCGAGATCCCAACTAAAAGGCAAGCTGCCCGCGCTATTGATCACAGGTAAAACAGCGACAATTGCTTTGGGCCGCCCGGTGCGTTTGAAGGGAGAGGCCTGAGCGTTTTGTGGTATACAGCTTGTTGTCAAACAGATAACCATTCCTAAAAAAAGCACTAGCCGTCCCATCACTTCTCCTGTTGTTGTAAATAGATGTATCGGGGATTATAAGTTTAACCCCCATTCAAAGCAACATGTCTCGAATAGCTGGAATCCTCTACCCCAATGCCTTTCAAGTCACTGAAATGATCAGTGCCATGCGAGAGGTGCATCCCGAAGAGTATTCCTTCCGCTACTTTTGCCACAAAAACCTCGAGCTTGCAGGCTTTGATGCTGAGATCACAAGCAATGCGGGGCAAACCCTTTGGGCGATGATAGATGGAGAAATCTACAATGCAGGGGAGCTGCGCGTTGAGCTCAAAGAACTTGGATTTCACTTTGAACTTGGCACCGATGCTGAGCTGATCATTCACGCCTATGATGCCTGGAAAGAGAGTTTTCTGAGCAGGTTCCATGGCCCCTTCGCCCTTGCGATCTTTGATGAAAAGAGAGAGGCCTTAATCCTCGCAAGAGACCGGATAGGTCAAAAATCTCTCTACTGGACCCTGCAGGGCGACTACTTCCTTTTTTCTTCTGATACCAAAAGTTTAATAGCAACTGGAATAACACCTCAAACCATTGCTGTGGAAGGGATCGCTTCTTATCTCTATTTCGGTTTCATCCCCCAAGACCTCTCACCCATTCACGGGGTCAACAAACTCCTTCCCTGCCACTATTTAAAAGTTGATCTCAGCAGGCAGCCAACTATTGGACAGTACTGGTCTTTAGGCAGCTACCTTAAAGAGCCCCGCGAGAGAAACGAGGGAGAGATTTATGACAAGTTCGGCTCTCATTTTGAGCAAGCCATTCGCTCTTCACTTCCAAAAGAGGGCAAGGTTGCGTTGCATCTTACGGGAGATTTAGGCTCTTCTGCTCTTTCGTGGTTTTTGAGTCATGAAGCGCCTCGAGATCGCCTTGAGGGTTACTCTACCTCTTTGTCACCCAAGATAGAGGGGGCTAAAGAGATGGGAGAGACGCTAAACCTCTCACATCACATCCAAACAATTAGTGTGGAGGATGTGATCCGTGATCTGCCAAAAATCGTCTGGTATCTCGATGAGCCTCTTGCCGACATCAACGCAATTCAGACCTGGTATTTGGGAGAGCGTGTAAGCTCGCAGTGTTCCCATCTCTATGCAGATATTGGCTGGGAAGAAGTTCTCGGAGGGAGCTCGCGCTACTTTGACGTGTCAAAGTCGACATATGGAGCAAAACCTCCTCTAGCCTTCCACCTTGCAAAGCTCCCCCCTAAAATCCGAGATCTACTGGTTCTCCCTACTCTCCGTCTATTTAACTCGAGAGAGTTTTACCGAGTGCTTCGCAATATCGACATCAATCGAGATCAAGTCGCCTACTTGATGCGCTCCGCCCTCTTTAAAAAGAAAGGGCGCAAGCATGTCTCCCCTTACCTCAATCAGGCCTTTGACCCTGAGATTTTCACGCAGCGATTCCACCGTCTAAGCGATCTTCCCGGGAAGCTCACTCCCTCTCTTTACTACGACATCAAAACAGAGCTACCCGATCAACTCCTCGCCCAATATGAGCGTTTACTGGCCAAACATGGCGTGAAATTGCTCACTCCTTTCCTTGACTCCCCTCTCATCGAGTTTCTAGCAGGCGTGCCCGAAAAGCTCAAATTCAAAGAAGAGGTACCCGGATGGCTTCTAAAAAATCTGATGCAGCGGCTCTACCACAATAGTCCTTCTTGCAAGGAGGGCGAACCATCCATTATTGACACCTGGCGTCTCGATCCGCGCTTTCGCGAACTCTTCACTCATTTAATGGATGGCAGGCTTGTTGAAGAGGGACTTATCTCAGCCAAGTGGATTCGCACACAGCTGGGCTACCCCTACTTGATCGAGCGAACATTCCGGCAGCTTTGGGCGATTCTCGTCTTGGAAGTGTGGTTTCGTCTCTATATCAACCGACCAATCGACCAAGATTTGCAGCACCTCTCTCTAGATGAGCTTCTAACTGAAGGGTGAAAAAGCCGGAGAGGGCCCGAGACAAGCGAGAAAATTCTTAAGGCTGCTATCTTCCGATCCTGACCTAGTTCAAACCCTCACCTTCCTCGGGGTCCCCGGCAGCTAGTAGTTTACGGGATCGATTGCCCGAAAAGCAATGACTTCCTTCGGCATAGAAGAATTAGATGCGTCAATCCCCAATCGCCCCATACAAGCTGGGCGAGAGGCTCGAGCTTAGGATGTTTCAAGCGGTGGTAGCTTTTTATACATTCTAGCACCTCAAATTCTGTTTGAATCAGAGCTTGAAATTGCACATGGGCATCGTAGGAGTGCACATCGATCTCAGTGGAACAGATAAAGAATCCCCCAGGTTTCATCAACTCCGCTATTTCTGAAAGTAGCAAGCGATGAAGGCTCGGCTTGATCTCAGCTAGGACCTCAGTGAGGAGCACACCGTCGAACCCCCCCTCGCTAAGTCGATGATAGGGCAGACAAGCTTGGACAGTCTCGATACCCGAAAGACATCGCTGCAAAGCCGAAAGCGAGGCATCGACTCCAACCACGTCGGCCCCTTTTTCGAAGAGAAGTTTCGCAAGTGCACCATCTCCACAACCCAAATCGACCACACGCTTCCCCTTTAGAGGGATCTTTTTGATCAGGTTCCAGGTGCGGCGTTGTTGTACTTTTTCAATAGCACTTCTTTCAAGTGGCTCTTTCCAAAATGCTTCGCATACCTCTTGCACCTGTTTTTTATAGAGGTCTCTTTCAGAGAGTTCTGGTGCAAGATTAAGTCGATGCATCTCTCTCCCAAGCGCGAAATCTTCTCTCGCAGTCTACAATCTCTTTGCGAAGGGCCATCTCGGGGTTGATCTTGCGACGCCTTGCTTCTCGGACTACAAGCCAGAGTAATTGGCCGAGTTCTTCCTCTGTTTGAAAGAGCTCACTCGGCTCAAAAGGATCGAAATTGGCCTTCTCCATCGATTTGGCAATTTTATAAGCTCGAGCAAGAGCTGGAAGCCCTTTCGGGATCCCATCCATCAAACTCTCACGGTGACTTTTCTCTTCCCTTTTGATCTCCTCCCACTGCTCGACAACACCTTCGAGACTCTTCACCTTTGAATCGCCAAAAACATGGGGGTGACGTGAGATGAGTTTCTCGCAAATGGCATTTAGAGGGGCTAACGTCTCAAAGCGCTCTTCTTTTTCCGCCAACTTACAAAAAAATAGGACGTTGTAGAAAAGATCGCCGAGCTCTTCCACCAGATCCTCATTACTCCCCTCATCAATGGCCTCGATGACCTCACAGGCCTCTTCGAGAACCGATTCTCGCATCGAGACGACACTCTGCTCGCGATCCCAAGGGCACCCCCCCGGACCAAGAAGCTGATCAGTGATCGCCAAAAGGGATTCAAAAGCGCGAGTTGCTTCTTGATTTCTGGAAGGCATGCCGTCTAAGATACCCCCTTTGTTTTTTTTGAGGAAGGAGTATGAGAAGAGAGTTTACAGCCACAGTCTACCTCATAGATAATGAGCGCACTTTGCTCCTTTACCACAAAAAACACAGAAAATGGCTCCCCCCAGGAGGACACCTCGAGCCAAATGAAGTCCCCCACCTCGCTGCAATCCGTGAAGCGCGTGAAGAGACGGGGCTCGAAATTGAACTCATCGAAGAGGAGAACGTCTGGGTCGAAAAAATCAGCATTCCTCGCCCTTACCTCTGTTTACTCGAGCCTCTTGAAGATCATGAGCACATCGACCTTATCTATGTAGGGCGTCCCATCGGAGGAACTTTAAATCCTTGTGTACAAGAGACAGAGGGTGCCCACTGGTATACAAGAGAAGAGGTGGGAAGACTTGAGAGAGGGCGCGATATTTTTGAAGACACCTATCAGATTATTTCCCACCTGCTGCCGCGTAAACCTGTTCCATCTGATCTAGCATCCGCTCAAGGGTGAATTGACGCTTGACTAACGCTTTCGCCTTTTGCCCCATCTCAAGGCGCCTCTTTTCATCAGCTAAGAGCTCTTGAACGGCTAGGGCAACGGCGCTAGGATCCCTTGGAGGAACAATAATCCCAGTCTCCTGGTCGATACAAACCTCCTTGAGCCCTCCGGTAGGCGTCGTGATGAGAGGCCTCTCTAACCACGCTGCTTGCAAGCTCGCTTGACTTACCCCTTCGTTTGCCCAGCTGAGCAGCAAAAAGAGGTCCATGGCAGCGAGCGCTGTGAAGGGAGGCTCAATGTGCCCTGCAAAAAAGACTCTCCCGTCTAAACCTAGCCTTTTGTGCTCCTCGTGAAAAAAAGACTCACTCACACCCGACCCCACGACAACCCACTTCAGATGAGGCTCATTTTCTAGAAGCTTGGCACATTGAAGCAGATCACTGATCCCCTTCCACCCACGAAGCACGCAAAGGGTCCCAATGAGATACTCACCAGGCCCGACGCCGAGCTCGGCGCGAAAAGCCTTCACTTGCGCCTCATCAGCTACAGTGAGACTCGAATCGACGCCAGTCGGCACACTCCTGCAACGCTTCTCTCCCAAATGCGCTTGCCGAGAAATCACTTCAGCCGTCTCTTGACAGGTCGTCACAACCTGATCAGCGAGCCAATTATAGAGCAAGCGACTGTTGAGCCCCTCCCGCACTGCAGTGGAGAGATGGCGCGTGCGTACCACGCGACACCCACTGAGCTTACCGGCGATCCCTCCAATCCACCCGTCGAGAGAGGAGTGGGTATTCACCAATTCAATGCGATGCTTCCTAATGATTTTCATCAGCTGGAAGAGGAGCAGAGGCGATCGCGTTTTCCAAAAAGGGAGCTCATAGACTAAAAACCCAGCTTCACGGGCAGGGTGAACAAGCCCTCCCCCCTTCTGAATGACAAAAGTCACCTCGTGACCCCTCTCTCGCATCCCTTTGGCTTCGACAAGAATCCTTCGCTCTTGTCCTCCCCAGCCGGGAGAGGCTTCTGTGTGCAATAGTCTCATCTGAGAGACTCTAGCAGATGGGAGAGAATTTTTCGATGGCCTGCTGAAAAAGGGAGAGAATTGAGTTGATTGATGGAGCGCCACTCGTAGGGAGAAGAGAGGTTTTGGGGGGTTTCAGCCCAAAAAAAATGGGGAGAAAGCTCCGCTCGAAACCGTGTAAATCCATGAACTACTCGTGGGAGCGGATGGGCATAGACCAAGTTGAGACCAAGGTGCTCAAAAGTCACCTCTTTTCCTTCAATGTAGGGAAATTCATAAAGGTCAGCCATCACCCTCCCCTCTACTTCTCTCCGTAGCACGAACTGATCTCCAAACCGAATGACAGCGACCTGCCTTTTTAACTGCGTCGTCGCCTTACGTGGATTGTGCACAGGCAATCGCGACTGCCATCCATGCTGGGCCGCTTGGCACCCCCCTTTCAAAGGACATGCCTCGCAACGAGTGACTTTCTGGCAGTGGGTTGCGCCGAGTTCAATGAGCGCCTCAGCTACTATCCATGGCTCACTTTCGGGGAGCAAGAGGTTGGCGAGCTCACTCACGACTCTTTTTGTCTTGCAGAGATCAATTGACTCCTCTATCCCAAAGTAGCGAGCTAAAACGCGCAACACATTCCCATCTACAGCTGCTGCTCTTTTATGAAAGGCAAAACTGGAAATAGCCCCTAAAGTGTAGGGCCCTATCCCTTTGATTTGAGCCAAATCTTCCTCTCTACTTGGCAATTTGCCATCGAATTTCTCCACCAGCTGCTGAGCTGCAGCATGAAGATTGCGAGCGCGGGAGTAGTAACCCAGCCCCTCCCAAATTTTCAACACCTGCTCGATGGGCGCTTTTGCTAGTGTGGAGATGGTGGGAAAATGCTCCATCCACCGCAAAAAATAGGGAATAACTGTCGCCACTTGAGTCTGCTGCAGCATCACTTCCGAGACCCAAACATTATAAGGAGTGGGTTTTTCACGCCAAGGCATCTCCCTTGCATTCTCTTGAAACCACGCTTTGAGTTGATCTACTGGAAAAGGATCGATCTGTTTGCTATAGTCACGCATGATCTTAAGCATCATAGCGACTCTGCCATGACCAGAAAAGCAATTTTTGTAGCTGCAACGGGCCAAAATGTGGGCAAAACCACTATCTGTCTCGGTCTGATAGCGGCATTAAAAAAGCGTTTTCCCAAACTCGGATTTATGAAACCCATCGGCCAGCAGCATGAGAAGGTAGACGGCTGCTTGCTTGTCGACAAAGATGTCGTCCTTTTCAAAGAGCACTTCCATCTCCCCGCTCGCTATGAGGATATGAGCCCTGTCATTTTCCCCCGAGGCTTCACGCGCAACTACCTCGATGGAAAAATCGATTCGAGTGATCTGGAGGAAAAAATTCTAACGAGCTTCGCGCGCATCAGCGGCGGCAATGATTTTACTATCGTCGAAGGAACAGGACACGTCGGTGTGGGATCAATTGTAACAAAAAGCAATGCGGCTGTTGCTGCATCGCTTGGACTCGATATGATCATCATCGCTCGGGGAGGTCTTGGGAGCGCAATTGATGAACTTGCATTGAATAAATCGCTCTGTGACGCCCACAACGTTAAAATCGCTGGGGTGATCCTCAACCGTGTGCTCGATGAGAAAAGAGAGATGATCGAAAACTACTTCACCAAAGCCTTAGCTAGGTGGGATATTCCTCTTGTAGGCTGCATCCCTTACAACCTATTTCTCAGCACCCCATCGATGGAAGATTTTGAGGGGCTTTTCCAAACGCGTCTCCTCTCAGGGGAGGCTTATCACTACCGCCATTTCAAAACTATGCGCCTTGTCGCGACCTCTGTTGCAACTTTTAAAGAGCGTCTTTTCCCCGATCAGTTGATCGTCACGCCAGCCACCCGTGAAGATATCATCCATTGCATGCTCGAAAGTCGAACAGACCCTAAGCTCGAGCCTACGCACGGGTTGATCATGACTGGGCGTCACCCCCCACCGCACGCGTTGATTGAGAAGTTGCAACAGGCAGATATCCCCAGCATTTATGCTGCCCATGCGAGTTTCGAAGCGATGCGGATGATCACCTCATTCATTGCAAAAATTCGGAAAGAGGACGTCTCTAAGGTGCAAAAAGCGATTGAGCTCGTTGAACCCCACATCGATTTTTCAAAGATTCTCTAAGGCTACATCCATGCAAGCCCCCGTCTTACAACGTCGAAGCTTTGGACACCTCTTTTCAAAGGTAAGCCCATAAGGGCAGGCTCTTTGAATTTTCTCGCTCCCCAATGGAGCGTATTTCTCCGCCGAAGATGGGCCAAATATCCCGAGGATTGGCACGCTAGTTGTTCCGGCGAGATGAAGGGGAAATGAATCGACACCAATCACTAAACGGCTTTTAGCCATGACGTGCTGCAAGGCGGGAAAAGAGAGCTTTTCTAAGAGCCGACTCCCCTTAAAATAGACTGCTAACTGCTCGGCTTGTTTTTTTTCTTCTTCTGTCCCCCACACAAATAAAATGGGAGCGGATGCTCTTTGCTCAAGTAGAGCTATCCACTCTGCCTCTTTCAGTTGCTTATTGGGCCAACGTGACCCCATGCATACAAGAGTCGCACCTGCTTGAACTCGCTCCACCTCTCGCCTCTCAGACACACCTAATTTTAAAACTAGAGGTTGAGCTTGAAACGGTGTCGTATCCCCAAAATAGTTTTGAACGAGAAAGAGGTAGTCTTCGCGGATATTTTTGCCTCTAGGTGGGTTGAAACGTCTGCTGGTGAAAAGTGCGTTAGGCCACTCAGAAACAGACTTCAACCCAAACCCCACCTTAGTGCTCCCCCGGATCTTATTGAGTAAAAATCCAGACTTGATGTTCCCCTGGAGATCAAAAATTAAGTCATATTCTCCCCCCTGATTGGGAGTGATAGCCAGGTCCACCTCAGGGTGCGCTTCGATAAGCCCTAGATAGGGCTTTTTTACCATCCAGTCGATCTCGGCTCCAGGGAACCGTTTGCGCAAATAGCTCACTACGGGGAAAGTGTGAACAATATCACCGAGAGAAGAGATTTTAAGAATCAATATTTTCATGTTCTAAATGCCTCCTATCATCTAAAATACTACCGTTTATGGAAAGTATTAATATTGATACTCCAACTTCTCTGCTTAAAGCTCTTAAATCATTTTTTGGAGAGAGCTACTCCAACCGTGATCTTAGATGGACAATAGAGCACAACCGATGCTGGGTGGGAGGGCTTGTCGAACGGTTTGCTTCTAAAAAATTGATCCCTGGGGAGAGGGTTAAGGTTTGGCCTGAAAAAGCGCCTAGATTCATCTGTGATAGTGAGCGGATCCTTTATGAAGATGACGAACTTCTCATCTACAACAAGCCTCCTTTCATTGCATCAGAAGATTTGGCAAAGCTTTTTCAACACTCTCTTGTCCACCGGCTCGATCGTGACACCACTGGGTGTTTGCTCTTAGCCAAAACCCTCAAGGCGCGGCAAGCTCTTGAAAGACTTTTTTTTAAGCGAAAAGTAAAAAAAACCTACCATGCGCTTGTTCAAGGTGACCCCAAAATTGGCGGAACCATCTCTACTCCAATCAAGTGTGTAGGAAGAAGAGAGGGAGCGGTGATCTACGCTCCTCATCCTCGGGGCGACCACGCCCAGACGGTCTGGAAAAAACTCGGGAGGCAAAAGGTCGTCTGCTATCCCAAGACGGGGCGCACACACCAAATCCGTGTCCATCTCAAATCGGTGGGTCTTCCCATCTTGGGTGATTTTGAATATGGCTCTAAAAAAGCTTTGCCCGGGCTCTTCAGACCGATGCTCCACGCTGCAGAGCTGAAATTTTCTCACCCCACGGGGGAAAAAACCATCCACTCATTTGCCCCCCCGCCAGACGACTTCCTCTATTGGGAGCGTCGGCTAGATATGGAATAAATTGATACCTCCCGCTATACTTTCTCAAAAATAGGAGCTGTGAAGATGAAAATTGATCTGAAAGGAAAAAAGGCTTTCATCGCTGGAATTGGCGATGATCAAGGATTTGGATGGGCTATCGCTAAAGCTCTAGCTGAGGCGGGCGCTGAGATCATCGTCGGCACGTGGACTCCCATCCTCAAAATTTTTACCACTTCGCTCCAGGCGGGGAAATTCGATGAATCTCGCAAACTAAGCGATGGTTCTCTGATGCAGATCTCCAAGATCTACCCTCTTGATGCGGCTTTTGATACTCCAAACCAGGTGCCCACAGAAATTAAAGAGAACAAACGGTACAAAGATGTGCCGGGGTATACGATCTCTGAAGTAGCAGCAGCTGTGAAAAAAGATTTCGGGGAGATCGATTTTCTCATCCACTCGCTTGCAAATGCACCTGAAGTTAAAAAACCACTTCTCGAAACCTCTCGCGAGGGATACTTGGCTGCGATGAGCAGCTCCGCTTACTCCTTTGTAAGCCTTCTCGCCCATTTTGGTCCGCTGATGCGAGCGGGTGGAGCTACCCTCTCTCTCACCTACCTTGCCTCAGAGCGAGCCGTGCCAGGTTATGGTGGGGGGATGAGCTCTGCCAAAGCAGCTCTTGAGAGCGACACTAGAACCCTCGCCTGGGAGGCTGGACGGAAATGGGGCCTTCGCGTCAACACCTTGTCAGCCGGGGCTCTCTCGAGCCGTGCAGCTCGAGCGATCGGATTTATCGGTCGCATGATTGATTACGCAGCGAAAGGAGCGCCTCTACCCGAGCCGCTCGATGCGAGGGAGGTGGGCAACGCAGCTGTTTTTCTTCTCTCCCCTCTCGCATCAGCTATCACTGGAGTCACTCTCTATGTCGACAAAGGGATGCATGCGATGGGAGTGGGACCTGAAATTCTCCAAGAGGGGTTATAAACCTCCGGCTATCTCTAGGTTTTGTCCCGTGATGTAGCGCGCTGCTGGTGAGAAAAGGTAGACCACCGCTTCGGCGACCTCCTCCAAACGCGCTAAGCGGCCCATAGGGAGAACATCTGGCTCTACAAGGGAATTTTCCATGTAACCAGGGGAGACCATATTTACTGTAGCTCCTCTCGAGGCCCATCTCTTGGCAAGGGATCGGGTATAGAAAAGGAGAGCTGCTTTCGCGCATCCATAGGCAGTTGCCCGGGCCATCCCCCCATGCTCAAGGCCACTCACACCAATATTTACGATAGTTTGAGGTTGAAGAGTTTCAGAAAGCTCGCGCGCGGCAAAAAAATTAACCTGAAAAAGGGAGTTCCACTCCCCTTCGAAGGGGCCGACGTTGTTGACAAGCCCCGAAACTTGTGGGAGTCGAGTCAAAAATTCCGAAGTGCCATCTGGTGTGGATAAATCCCCAAAAATTTTCTCCGCGCCCCCTTCGCACGCCTCCACGACCCGATCTACACTTTGACTACTATTGTTGTATTGGATCAAGACGCGGTGATTTGCGCGCGTAAGTTGCTTGGCAATTTCAGCGCCAAGCCCTTTAGCGCCGCCGGTTACAAGAATTAGACTCATCGCTTCTTTTCAAATTCCACTACAGCGTAGCGGGCCAGAGGCACCCCAAGACGCTTTTTCACCCGGATTTTAGCCCAATCGATGAGAGGGAAGGTGTCGATCAGCGCATGCAGCGCCTCATAGGCAAAGGTCTCGAGCAGATGGTACTGCCGCTCTTGGGCTAGTTTCTGACACACTTCACACACTTGGGTATAGTTGATCGTATCGACCACAGAATCTGTGCGTACAGGCTCAGCTAGATTGCCTCTCATCTCCACATCGCAGATGAGTTCCTGCTCAATGCTTCGCTCATAGGCATGGGCTCCAATCACACACTGAATCCTCAAACCCTCTATTTTGATCAACCCTTCCATTTTATAGCCTCCTCTAGTGCTGGAATGATCCCTTGCGCATCAACGGGTGGAGCAATCACATCGGCTAGGACGTGGAGGGGCTTTGGCGCATTTTCCATCACGATTTTAAATCGACATCTTTCTAACATTTCGACGTCATTATAGTCATCCCCCGCGCCAATGATGAGAGTATCTTCGGGATAGTGGCTGGCAAAATAGGAGAGGATCTCCCCCTTTGATGTGCGCGGCGCATTGATATGCGCTAAAAAGCCGCCAGATTTAAAGGGGTCGCGAATCACAATCACTTTAAAAGGAGCAATCTTACGCACCTGATCTGCGATCTCTTCCGCCTCCTCTTTATCTGCAAAATATTTTCCTACGGCAAATTCTTGCAGCGTCAAATTTTCGAAATCGTCGAGAGGTTCCCACGGTTCAGGGGACATTTCCTTTCGATAATTCACGTATTCTAGCTCAGATTGGGTATAATCACCCGGCTTGAAGTAGCAAATATCTCCTTGCAAATAGCCCGACTCAACGAGCAAGCCCCCTCCCCTTTCTCTAAACACAAGGTCGAGTTCTGGCAAACAAGAGATGGGAAGCATCTGCTTTTTAATAAGCTCCGCTCCCGGCATCTTGTAGAGAGCGGAACCATTTTGTACAGCCAAAAAATAGGTGCCTCGCAGGCTCGAAAGAACAGGAGCTGCAAAAGAGAATGTCCGCCCTGTGACAAAAATCAAGACCCAGTTCTTTTCGATCAGCCCCTCAAGGTAGGTCGTGATTTCAGGATCCAGATCGTACTTTGAAGTCGTGATCGTCCCATCAATATCGAGCGAGATGATCCCCCTTGGACTATCTCCCTTCATCCTCACACCCGCACCCCTCGCCATGTTCACGGCATTGAACGTAGTACCGATAGTCACTGTAGCAAGCCCGCCGGCAGGGGCAAGCATTGAAGCAGTAGTTTACAGGCAAGCCGTAAGGGTAGTCATTGATATCAATGTAACCGTACGGAACTCCGTCGTAGTTTGCCCAGTTCGGGTTGTAGTAGCGCTCAATGCAGACACAACAAGGGTCTGCTTGCAATGCATTAAACATAAAAACTACAACAAATATCAGAATAAACTTTAATTTCATAAATTAACCTCTATAGTTATATTTTAACTAATAAAGATTATTTATCAATCCATCTTCCGTGGGCTTTGATCAGCTCGATGAGCCTCTCATCTGCCACTTCCATGGGGATATGCTTCTCAACCCGCTCTTTTCCTACGTAAAGATCGATTTTTCCAGGGAGAGACCCGACGTAGCCAAAATCGGCGTCAGCCATCTCGCCAGGGCCGTTGACAATGCAGCCCATGATGGCAATTTTCACCCCGGGGAGATGCCCGGTTTGATCGCGAATTCTGCCTGCAACCTCTTGAAGATCAAAAAGAGTACGACCGCACCCGGGGCATGAGATGAACTCTGTCGTCGAAGCGCGCATCCGAGCGGCTTGCAAGATCATGAACCCTGTTTCAAGCCCAGCCTCTAGAGGGAGAACGATCCCTTCCCCGAGCCCATCGCAGAGAAGCGAGCCGTAACTCGCTGCTGCTTGCATCGGCCCTTCATAGGGAAAATCAAGGATTACAGGATCTTGAGGTCGTTGCTCTTCGAAATAGGTGCGCGCGGCCAGATGGGGAGTTTTTGACACACTCAAAAGGAACCGATCGAGCGTAGGAATGCCTAATTTAGCCAGGGTCTCTAGTTTCGGATGTTTGAAATCAGCGACAATCGCATCAGCTGCGAGCTCCCCCTTTACCGGGCGCCCTAGTTGCATCTCGCACCCCACTTGTTGGAAAAAGTCTTCCTTCTCTACCTGCTCAGGCTTCACACGGAGAACAACTGATCCATCTCGGTGAAGCGGTGCAGGAATCTCAGGAGGTATCCGCAAAGGAGAGACAAAGGCGCCTACTCTCCCCGCTCGATTTTCTGCCCAGCTTGCGAGTTCACGAGCAGGGGCGATCTCTTCCCAGGGATCTTCGGTCAAAGAGAAACGAATGGTATCGCCAAGCCCATCGAGGAGCAGAGAGCCGATCCCCATCGCTGATTTGATCCTCCCCTCTTTTCCAGCTCCAGCCTCTGTAACTCCTAGGTGAAGGGGGTAATCCCACCCCATCTCTTGCATCTTCTCCACTAAAAGACGATAAGCCGCCACCATCACTTTCGGGTTGCTCGATTTCATGGAAAAGATCAAGTCGTGGTAGTCATATTTTCGGCAGATGCGAGCATACTCAAAGGCTGACTCCACCATTCCTTCGGGGGAATCGCCAAATCGGTTCATCACACGGTCTGAAAGGGAGCCGTGGTTTGTGCCAATCCGCATTGCTCGCCCTAATTTCTTGCATTTCAACACTAAAGGAGCAAATTTTTCTTCGACCTTGTTGAGTGCTGTCTCGTAACTTGCATCGTCGTAGATGAGAGTCTTAAAAGAGGCCCGCTTATCAGCAAAGTTGCCAGGATTAATCCTTACCTTGTCTACAAATTCAACAACTCTAAGAGCTGCAGGTGGATAAAAATGAATATCTGCAGCTAAGGGGATACCGAGTCCCTGCCGCGCAAGAGCCTCTTTAATCGCCTCACACGCCTCCGCCTCTTTCTGACCCTGGACAGTGATACGAACGAGCTCACATCCAGCATCCGCTAGTCGGACGATTTGATCGACTGTGGCCTTCACATCGCGCGTGTCTGAGGTCGTCATAGACTGAATGCGAACAGGATTGTTCCCCCCTATTGCTAGGGAGCCGACTCTCACTTCACGCGTCTGATAATTTTTTCCAGGCATCATTTTTTAAAATAATAGATTGACACACGTTCAAGATACCCATGATAATGGATACAGGGTATCCGAGAAACCCAATTGTGTCTGGGGGAAAAAAAAGATGGGTCTGTACAGTTTTGAAGAGACGCTGGCCTATTTTGGCGAAAAACTTGGGGGCACTGCGAGCGCAGAAGCTATCGAGGAAAAAAACGTCGACTTGTTGCTCGATGCGAACCATCTCACCCTTTCAGAAGGGCCTTTCGAGGGGAGCCTACGGATGGAGCTTGAGCTTGGGATTGTGATGACCCCGTTGAGTGGGGAGCAGCTCAATGAGCTGGCCACGAGCAACTACCTTGGGGTCAACACAGGAGGGTGCACGCTCTCACTTGATTGTGAGGGGAAGAGTTTGAAGCTAAGTGCGCAAACTACCCTAGCGACCCCCCCTTACGAGAATTGGGAGTGGCTGCACAGAGTGATGCACATGGCCCGTGAATGGAGCGAGACTCTCTCGTGCTGGGAGGGTTTCCTGCTTTTGAGTCGATTTAATAAGGAGACAAGAGATGAATCAAAGAATAGGTAACACGGGGGGGGCCACTCCGATACCACCTGAAAGACCTGAGGATGTGGCTAAGGCGCGGCAAGTTCCCTCTGAAGGCCCTCGACTCCCGGAGGCTCAGTCCTTAGGTAGGAGAATTGTTCAATTTGTGACTTTCTGGTTTAAAGCCATTTTTATGGGCAGGCTAGAGGCGCAAAGATATGATGCGAGTTTACTTTTTCCCGAAGAGAAACGGGCGACTATCCAAAAAGCGCTTGAACAGCAAAATTTTTCTCAGGAAGAGATCCAAAAATTCAAGCAGTTGTGCTCGCCCTGGATAGTGGATAGTTTTGATGCGAGAGATATCAGTAATCTGCGTGAGCTTTTCAAGCCAAAAGAGGCGCGATTACAAGCTATTACGAGAGGATATCCTGAAAACAAACGCACTGATATGATGTTTGCTCTTCTTCTCACAGGTGGAGACCCTCTTGTTCAAGCTCTTCAAGGAAAGCGAGTACAAGTTACTGATTTCACCCTTGAGTTAAAAGAACAGGCACTCAAGGTTGGAGAGATCTTGATCGAGCTCCCAGAAAATGTAACACCTCAAGAACTTGCTGATTACATGGCGGGCAAAAATTTGCTAACTGAAGAACCTGACAAAATGGTTTCAGCTGAGCGTTTTATGGCGTCGATCAACGATGATATCGAGGATGCAATTCGAGAGGGATCATGAAAAGCCTCTTCGAGTATTTTCTACTCGAACTCGCTCAAGCGCTCGAGCTTAAAACG
This sequence comes from Chlamydiota bacterium, assembly GCA_021772465.1. Lineage (GTDB taxonomy): Bacteria > Chlamydiota > Chlamydiia > Chlamydiales > JAAKFR01 > JAJFLX01. The sequence continues at coordinate 173,186 of JAJFLX010000003.1, read as the reverse complement.
CTTGCTCCTGATGCCAAAGAGGCTTGCCTTCTTATCATGAAAGAGGGTGAGGTCCCCCTTCTTTTTGAGTGCGACGAGCACCTTGTCCCCAACACGATTCTCGCGAGCTCAGTCGTGCTCTCTTTTCCCCACGAAAGAAGAAAAGAGGTGTGCATGCTCACTCTTAAACTCAATGAGAACGCTCAATCGACTGCCTCTGTCAAACCCGATGAGGATCTTTTCTTCCTCCACCTTAGGATCCACCCTGATGTGCAAAGCGCTGATCTCAAGGGTGTAATCACAGAGTTTCTTCGAGAACGCAAAGGAGCTCTCGAACAACTCCACCAGCTTCTTCAAACTCCCGCCCAAAATGAGGTGATCCCCCCTCCCCCTTCATCTTTCTTCCCCTACAAAGCCTGACCCAAATCAATCATTGATCCTATCCACTGCGAGCGCATACAATCGCGATCGATGGATACTTACATCGAAAAAATCTATTCCTCCTTTGTTGGAGTCGGGCTGTGGGCGCAACTTCTCTTTCAGACCTTTAAAGCAAGTGTCAAGCGCCCCCCTTCCTTTTCTTTGATACTCGATCAACTCTTCAATATCGGAGTGCTCTCGCTTCCAGTTGTTGCCATTACAGGTTTTTCGACGGGCATGGTTCTCGCAGCGCAGTCGTTTTACCAGCTTGCAGACAAAGGGCTTGCGAGTGCAACAGGACTTCTTGTAGGAACGGGGATGCTCACAGAAATTGGCCCCGTGCTCACAGCCTTTATGGTAACAGGGCGTGTAGGCTCTGCTATGACAGCAGTCATCGGCACCATGGGAGTGACCGAGCAAATTGATGCTCTTCGATCGATGGCAGTAAGCCCCTTGCGCTATTTGATTGCCCCTCGAATCATCGGCTGCGTGACCATGCTTCCTATATTGACCCTTTTTAGTGCAGTCATGGGTATTTTTGGGGGCTATATCATTGCAGTCAAAATCTTTGGAATGACTCCTCAAGGTTACTTCGATCCCATGCCAGTCAACATCACCTACTTCGACATCTGGACTGGAATCATCAAGGCCTTTTTCTTTGGAATTATCATCAGTACAATCTCTTGTTACAAGGGGATGACAACGCAAGGGGGCGCTGCTGGGGTTGGCCGCTCGACGACAAACAGCGTGGTGATCTGCTACTCCTACATCCTCATCTTCAATTTCATTTTAACCGTAGGGCTCAATGTCTTTCATATCACCTTAGTTGAAAGGTTTGGTTTGTGATGATTGAAGTAGAGGATTTATGGAAAAGTTATGGCAAAAAGGAAGTCCTTAAAGGATTGAATCTCAAAATAGCTTCGGGCGATACGCAGGTCATCTTAGGCCGTTCAGGCGAGGGAAAAAGTGTCCTTTTACGTCAGATTATGGGCATTGAAAAACCAGACAAAGGCTCCGTTTTTCTCGATAGAGTGAACATCTCACAGCTGAAAGCTGCAGCTCTTCTCAAAGCGATCCGAGAGGTGGGGATGCTTTTTCAAGCGGGAGCTCTTTTTGATTCATTAACGGTAGGTGAAAACACCGCGTTTTATCTTCGGCAGCACCGTATCTGCCCCGAACTAGAGATTCAAGAGCGAGTCTATGAGGCGCTTAGGATGGTAGGGCTAGAGGGGACAGAACTTCTTATGCCGGGTGATCTTTCCGGCGGTATGCGCAAAAGGGCAGCTCTAGCTCGGCTGATCGTTTACAGACCAAAAGTGCTTCTCTATGATGAGCCAACAACTGGACTAGACCCCATTACTGCAATGCAAATCAATGATCTGATCCTTCAAATCCAAAAAGAGCTTGACGCTACAAGTATTGTCGTCACTCACGATATCTGCTCTGCATTTCACGTGGGAAATAAGATCGCATTGAATCATCAAGGGAGAATCCTCTATAACACCTCAAAAGAGGAATTTGCTAGGATTGATGATCCGACCGTACAAACATTTTTAAACAACGCGATTCCAAATGGAGGGATTCGATGAGTGAGCGTGGAAAATCCTTCTGGCTTGGCATTTTCATCATAGCAGCCATAGCAATTTTATCTTGGCTCATCCTCTTCTTAAAACCCTCTGTGGGAGATGGCCGCGTCACACTTCATGTACGCTTTGCAAATATCGATAAGATCGACCCCGGGACCCGCGTCACCTTTGCTGGAAAACCTGTGGGAGAGGTAGAAGAGATCCAAGAGGTGAAAGATCCACGCCAAAGCCCTGCTGATTCTTTTGGAAACCTCTACATCTACTTGCTCACACTCAAAGTCGACTCGAGTGTCCACATCTATACTTACGACGAGATCGTTTTTGCCACCTCTGGACTTCTCGGGGAAAAATCAATTGCTATCTTACCCAAAGTCACACCACCTGGAGCTCCACCTGCCCAAGAAGTCACCGGCGACATCCTCTTTGCGGAGTCGACCGATAAACTACAGGTAGCTCTCAGCCAACTCACCGAAGTGGCAGAGACTTTTGAGTCGACAATGACTGGATTCAATGACTTTTTAGCCACCAATAACGAAGACTTTAACCGAGCACTCACCTCAGTCCATGGTTTCTTCGGGCAACTTGTCGACACAGATGTTGCGAGGCGGTTTGGTTCGACGCTCGATACCGTTCAAGAGGTGACAGGACATATGGTATCGGGAAAGGGGACGATTGCAAAATTAATCAGCAGTGATACGCTCTATTTACAAGTCATGGGATTGATAAATAAAAGCAATACCCTCCTCAACAACTTAAACAACTACGGGTTGCTCTATCAGTTTAGCAGCAAGTGGAAAAAAGCACGTGACTTTGACTTGAAGCAGAAACGTTGGCTCTTGCAGCATCCCGCTGACTTCTACAATGAGCTAGAGTGTGACATGGGGGCCCTCTCTCTCTCTCTAGAGAATACAACTGAAGTACTTCATTCACTCGATTGTCTCGAAAATACTGAGAGTGTGAGTCAATGCTTTGAGCACCTCAGCTGCGAAATAGATCGGCTTCGAACTCTTTTAAAGCTCTATACAGAAATTCTTATCGATCAGTATGGTCGAAATTGTCAACCGTGAGGACGCTATGGAAGCCATCCCCTACGCCCAACTTGAAAAGGGCACTTTTCTTATTGCCAGCCCTGAAGTCGAATCGGGGATGTTTTTTAGAAGTGTTATGCTTCTTTGTGAGCACAGCCCAAGTGGTTCTTTTGGGATCATTGTAAACAAGAATCTTGAGCTCGATCTCCCAGAAGAGATCCTCTCCATCGAGCATCTAAACAACCCTCGCGTAGGGATACGCGCTGGTGGGCCTGTACAAACCAATCAAATGATGCTGCTCCACTCCTCAAATGATATTCCCGAGCAGACCATCGAGATCTGTAAGGGAGTCTTTCTTGGGGGGGATATCCAGTTCCTGCAAGATGCTGTCTTAAACATGTCAGGCCCAGAGGTCAGGCTCTGTTTTGGCTACTCGGGATGGCAGGCAGGGCAGCTGGAGCGCGAGTTCCTCGATGGGGAGTGGTTCATCCACCCTGCTTCTGCAAAGCATCTCTTTGAGACCCCACCAGAGAGGCTATGGCAAACCCTGCTCCAGGAGCTGGGTGGAAAATACGCCACTCTCTCAATGATTCCGGAAGATCCGTCACTTAATTGATTCGTTCAAGGTAAGAGCTGCCACTCTTGCGATGTCGCTCTCTTGCATAGCACGAAGTCTTTCGTTAAGGAGATGTTTTTGACGTTCTTTTGTCTCATAAGGAGCAAGTAGCTCGCCAGCTCTCCCCAAATTTCCACTTTGTATTGCTTGATTTATTTGTGTATCTCGGCTGTGAGTATCAAAAGGTGGAAATCCATTTCCATTAATCGCCATGCGTTCACTCAGTTCAAATTTCAATTCCCTCTACTCTAAAGATTGAGTTTTAATTTTACAAGAAAAAACCCCTGAGAGCTATTTCTAAGCACGTTTTTCCCTAATAACCTAAGCTTCGGGTTGATGCAGTCAAATCTAGGTGCGAGTAAAAAAAAAGCTTTCTCCACGGTAGTGGAGAAAGCTTTTGAAAGAGGTCTTGAGATGGGAGCTTGTTATCTCTTGGAGAACTGGAAGCTCTTACGCGCTTTCTTGTGGCCGTATTTCTTACGCTCTTTACGGCGGGGGTCACGAGTGAGGTAACCTTCACCTTTAAAATCGTGCTTCCTCGTCTCAGTTTGGCTGACAAGTGCCCTTGCAATACCAAGTCGTGTAGCAATCACTTGCCCTTCAATCCCGCCTCCATTGACTCGAACAATCATGTCATACTGAGAATCAGCCTCAAGTAATGTAAGAGGCGACAGGATAGATTTTCTCTGAATTTCAAGAGGAAAGTAGGCTTCGAAAGGCTTTCCATTTACATTCACCTGACCTGAGCCAGGACGGAGGCGCACGCTCGATACAGCCCTTTTTCTTCTTCCAGTTGCTACGTACTCTTCTAATTTCTTTGTCATGCTTAAATCTCTAACTTTTTGGGTTGTTGCGCCTCAAAACCGTGTGCTTCATCTTTGAAAACTCGAAGTTTTCGGAGTTGTTGTTTGCCTAAACGAGATTTAGGCATCATCCCTTTTACCCCTCGAGAAATGATGTAACTTGGATCGCGATCCCTCATTGTTCTATAGGGGATCTCACGAAGCCCCCCAATATGGCCTGTGTAGTAACGGTAAATTTTTTGAGCCTCTTTGTTTCCAGTCAAACGGATCTTGCCAGCATTGATGACGATCACTCCATCGCCTGTATCTATATAAGGAGTAAAATCAGCCTTGTGTTTTCCTCTCAAGATCTTGGCAATCTCAGCACAAAAGCGACCCAAAGTCTTTCCTTCAGCATCCAGGATATACCACTCACGTTTTACATCCTCTTTGCGAACAAGAGTTGTGGGAGTTTCTTTCTTACGGCGCATAACAATCCTTTAACTTTAAGGCCAAGATCATAAAGGGGGCTTATTTTTCTGCCAAGAAAAATTCACAAGTTTTTCACAATATAGATGGCTACGAGGACGATAATGAGAAAAATCCCTGTAAGTCCATGAAAGATTTGATACCCAACGCCCCGCCTCTGTCGGAAATTTTGCCCTTTGCGCAGAATGAGATAACCACAGATGAGATCAGATAGGATCAAGCAAAAAGCGAAGGTGAGCTTGATATGAAGCCAAGGAGCTTTCCAATCGATCTCTTTAATAAAGAGAAGGGCCACTCCAAAGCTTACGGCGAGTAGCATACTCGGAAAGTCGATGAATGTATAAATCCGTCTCGATATACGGTGAATAGCGAGCTGGATCTCAGGACGTTCTTTCACTTGGTAGCCTAAAAGGCGGGTAAGCATGAGAAGGCTCCCGATCCAAATGAAAACAAAAAGAACGTGAAAGAATTTAAGAGTAAGCATCAGTCCTTGTCAATCGAAAGAGCATTTGATAGGATATTGGACTAAAAAAATCAAGTGTTATGAAAAAAAGTCCTAAAACTTTCTATACCCGCACCTACGGGTGTCAAATGAATGAGCTCGACACCGAAGTGATGTCTGGGATGCTTTTAAGACGGGGTCTACGCCCAGTAGAGGATGAGGAGAGCGCCGATCTTCTCATCTTCAACACTTGCTCTATCCGCGATTTAGCGGAGAGAAAAGTGATGGGGAAGTTAGGTCAACTCGGAAGGCAAAAGCGGCCCAACCGGATCATCGGAGTCACCGGATGCATGGCAAATGCGAAAAAAGATCGACTGTTGCAAAAGATGCCTCATGTCGATTTTGTGCTTGGGACGAACAACCTCCACGATCTCGACGTTGTTCTCGATGAGCTGCTTCATACTGGCCTTAAAACGGTGCATACAGATGAAACGTTCACTCAAGAACTCAACTATATAGGAGCCAATAGAAAAGACCCCTACAGAGGTTTTGTGTCGATTATTCGAGGGTGCGACAAATACTGCACCTACTGCGTGGTCCCCTATACGCGTGGTCCAGAGGTTTCAAGGCCGATGAATCACATTCTCGAAGAGTGTCGCAATCTAGTGGCTGCGGGTTATAAAGAGATCACCCTACTCGGCCAAAATGTCAATAGCTACGGGAATGACAGGCCCACGTGGAATAGTCGTTTTCACGACCTTCTCTATGAACTCGATAAAATCATGGAGGGGGGGCGCATCCGTTTCTTGACCAGCCACCCAGTAGACATCACTCGTGAGCTGATGGAGGCGATCCGTGATCTCCCCTCTCTTTGTGAGCATGTCCACTTCCCTCTTCAGGCGGGTTCAAGTCGTGTGCTGCGCAAGATGCACCGCATTTATACCAAAGAGGAGTACCTAGACAAAGTCGCTGCTCTACGCTCACTCGTCCCTGGAGTTGAGCTTGGCACCGATATGATCGTCGGGTTTCCTACAGAGACAGAAGAGGAGTTTGAAGAGACGATGGAGGCAATGCGCCTTGTGAGGTATGCCACCGCTTTTCTCTATACCTACAGCCCCCGCAGAGGAACGCCAGCCATGCGTTGGGCAGATGATGTTCCCTTAGAGGTCAAAGAGGCGCGCCACAAACGCTTACTCTCCCTCCACCAAGAGATCTCAGCAGAGCTGATGGGAGCGATGCTCGGTAGTGAGGTGGAAGTTTTAGTAGAGAGGAAAAATAGAGATGGCACCCACCTCAAGGGTTTGACTCGCTGTTGGCGCAATGTGATCTTTGAAGGGCCCGATGCGCTGATTGGATCTCTTCAGAAAGTGAGACTTCACAGCTTCAGCCACAATACCTTTATAGGAGAGAGGCAAACGCCTCTTCGTCAAGTATCTTGACTCCCAATTTCTTAGCTTTTTCTAGCTTTGAGCCCGGATCAGCGCCGACGAGTAGATAATCCGTCTGTCGACTCACCGAACTCGAGACTTTGCCTCCCCGCTTTTTAATCACAGCAGCCGCTCCAGCCCGGGTGTAGTTCTCAAGCGCTCCTGTCAACACGAAAGTCTTCCCATTAAAAGAGTGGGAATCAAACCCTTTGGATTGGATCACAACGGGATGCACTCCATAATCGAGGAGGCGTTGAATCTCTTCTTGATGCTCAGGATCTGTAAAAAAAGTGACCACCGATTCAGCGACTATAGGACCGACCCCATCGATTTCGAGGAGCTCATCCTCCCCAATTTGATAAAGAGCCTCAATACAGCCAGCCCGCCGAGCCAGTAGTTCAGCAGTTTCAGCTCCAACATGTGGAATTCCAAGAGCCATGAGAAAACGAGCTAAAGAGACCTCTTTAGAGCGCTCTAAACTCGAGAGAACATTTTGGATCGACTTCTCTTTAAAATTTTTCAAACAAGAGAGTTGCTCTGGAGTGAGGGTGTAGAGATCAGAGAGCTTTTTCACAAACCCAAGCTCGACGAGTCCGTTGATCACTTTCTCCCCAAGGTGTTCGATATCCATGCCCCCTTTGCTCGCATAGTGAATGAGTCGCTTCAAGCCTTGAGCTTCGCACCCTCGTTTATTTGGACAACGAACAGCGACCTCACTTTCACTTTGAAGCAGAGGTGTGCCACACACAGGGCAGTGTGCTGGAAGCTTCCACGGCTTTGCACCTCTCGGTCTTTTCTCAAGGCAGACAGAGACGATCTTCGGAATCACATCCCCCCCCTTTTCAATAAAAACCGTATCCCCCACGCGCACATCTTTGCGCTCAATCTCCTCTTGATTGTGCAAAGTAGCGCGGGAGATCGTGCTACCGGCTACAAATACGGGATCTAACTCTGCCACAGGAGTGAGCACGCCCGTCCGGCCGATCTGTACAGTAATGTCTCGCACTACGGTCTCCACTCTTTCAGCTGCGAACTTATAGGCAATAGCCCAACGGTAATTTTTTCCCGTTACTCCAAGTTTTTTCTGAGCCTTAAGAGGGTCTATTTTGATCACTACACCATCGATTTCAAAAGGGAGCTGAAATCGACACTTTTCAACTTGAGTGGCAAACCCCATGATCTCTTCAAAATTTGAGCACCGTTGATACTCTCCTACAATCGGGAGCCCTAAGGTTCGAAGATAGTCGAGCGCTTCAAAATGACTTGCGGGTTCTCTCCCACTTATTTCTGCGATGCCATAAAAAGAGATGGCCAGACCGCGCTGACTGACCTCTTGGGGATCAAGGAGTTTGAGAGAGCCCCCAGCTGCGTTTCGAGGGTTAGCAAAGAGCTGTTTCCCCCGCTGTGTTTGCCTCTCATTGAGCGCTTGAAAGGCACTTTTGGGCATAAATACTTCACCTCGCGCCTCAAGCGTATCAGGAAAAGGAGCGCGAAGCTGGAGTGGAAGGGAGGCAATGGTTCGAATATTACTCGTAATCTGCTCCCCTTTTTCACCGTTGCCTCTTGTAAGGGCTCGAACGAGCACCCCCTTTTCATAGCGCACAGAAATGGCAATCCCATCCATTTTTAGCTCAGTGACATACTCGATCTCATGTGGAAGAAGTAATTTTTCCATTCGCTCGAGAAAAACCTGCACCTCATCTCGAGAGTAGGAGTTGGCAAGTGAGAGCATGGGGGTAGTATGCGAAGCGAGAGGAAACCCACCTGAAAGGATTTCTCCCACCCGTTGAGTAGGAGAGCTAGGAGAGACCCAATCGGGGTGGGCTTTTTCGATTTCAATGAGTTCGGCGAAGAGTTGGTCAAAAGCTCGATCAGAGATTTTAGGGGCGTTCTCTACGAAATAGTGGTAGTTGTGCTCCCAAATCTCTTCACAAAGGGCGTGGTAGGCTGATAGACTCTTCATCTTGCATCAGTTGCACAGCGAAATCCATAGGTGCTGTTGACCGTACCTGGATTGTTTCGGTGACGGTGTGATGAGCGCATATCCTCTTTCAAACTCTTCCAACACCCCCCCCTTAAAACCCTGTAGACCCCTTGAATAGGTCCTCTTGGGTTGACAGGCTCTTGCGCGGAGGTCTCGTAGTAGTTGTAACCATACCAATCTTGACACCATTCGTACACATTTCCAACCATATCGTAGAGGCCATACCCATTGGGAGCGTAGCTCATCACCGTAGTCGTATCGGAGCTGAAAAAATTGGCTTGGCTTTTTTCAATCGACTCTCCTGTGGGAAAAAGAGACTCATCGAGGCGTCCACGGGCGGCTATCTCCCACTCAGCTTCACTTGGTAGTCGCTTGCCGACCCATTTAGCGTAAGCTACAGCGCCATACCACGTGACGCCGACCACGGGGTGCTTGGCATAGCCCGATTCGATCGAAGTACGCCCACTGCTCCGGGTAATCCGAGAGTCTTTGAGGCGAATAAGGTCGTTGTAGTTAGGGTCTTTTTCTCCCCCCATAAAATCGAGAAAGCGAACAAACTGCTCATTTGTGACAGGGTGGACGTCCATGGCAAAGCTATCTAAAGTGATCAGGTGACGCGGCATTTCATCGCGGTTGCCTTGATTGGACCCTCTAAAGAAATCGCCTCCTCGCACAACGACCATCTCAGTTTCAATCGGCGCAATATTGCGCGCCTCTTGAACCTCAGGCTGATATTCAGTCACGACAGGGTCGCGGTGAAGCATGGAGCTCAATTTCTCCGAGTAGTGTTTATCTTGTGGAGGGGTTATGGCAGGGGGCGTTGCTTCGGTGATGTCTTTTGTTTCGACCACCACTCTCCTCTCAAGAGCTGGAGCAGCTGTGGGCTTAGAGTAGGCCATCACCGGTACGGGAGCGGGCTGTGGTGATTGCTCAACAACAGCGGCCTTGACAGACTCGACCCCCCCCGGCTCCTCTCGACTCGCCTCAGGCTGGGGCCTTGGAGTGAAAACGGGCTGGACGGGTCTCGTCTGCTCGAACAACTTTTTGAGTTGCGACGGTCGACGTGTGGGATCATGCGCTAGGCAGTCCGAGACAAGCGTGTCCCAATCGAGCGCATACTCGGGTGCAATCTCTGAGGGAAGTTGAAACTTCCCTTCTGGAAAAACACCTGAAATCAGGTAGTAAACGAGCACGCCAAATGCAAAACTGTCTACTTGCATTCCAACCGACTCAAACCTTTTCTGTTCTGGAGCCAAGAAGGCATAGCTTTGCAAAAAGGAGAGGCTTAGCTTGTCCAGTTTATCGGACTCCACGGGATAGGGAGAGTAAGCTTGGTCATTTTCCTTCTCTACTGGAAGGGCGCCCAAAGCTTCTGCTGTTGCCAAAAAATTTCGAGAGATGATCTTTCCCGGGCTTATGATTTTAGCAAGCCCTAGATCGGAAAGGAAAACTTCCATTCCGGGATTACCCTTTCCAATCAAGACGTTATTCAATTTGAGGGCTTGGTGTGCCACCTGTCCCTTGGTGTGGGCGTAGTCGAGAGCATCTGCAATTTGGCTCAACACGTGAATGAGCTCTTCCTCTTTAAGGCGCTCTTTTCGCCCTGACATGTACTGCGCGAGGTTGGTCGTCTCTCCTATGGAGTCGACAACACAATCTGAGACCAAAAAATAAGACCCTTCTGCAAAGGAGATATTGTGAATCCTCACGATATGCGGATGATCGAGCAAGGCAAGTTTTGCAACTTGCTCCTCAAAGCGCGTAATAAAATTTCGGTCCTGACTCAGCTCTTTGGGAAGAATCTTGAGAACGTATTGCTTTTTGATAAACCGGTGTTCGGCTAAAACGACCGCTCCAAGCGTTCCCTCCCCAATGGACTTTAAAATCTTGTAGTCTCCTAATACGTGATCTTGCATGGGTTCCTTTGAAACAACATTAAATTTCCCCTCAGTTGTCTCATCCTCGGGAAGAAAAATCAAGTCTTTCTACCGCTTTTCGTACATCAAGGGCACTCATAATTCCATTTGACACGAAAATATTTATTTTTGCTACACTCCGCTCATGGATCCGTTTGAAGCACTCTCCTTACGCGTACGAGACGAAAAACTCGAAGTACTAGATCAGCGCTTACTTCCCTCACAAGAAGTTTGGCTTGAGTGCCATACACCCGATGATATGGTTACCTGCATTCGACAACTCAGCATTCGAGGAGCGCCCATGATCGGCGTGGGAGCTGCTCTTGCGTTAACCCAGTATGCTGAACGGGGCGCTACCCCAAAAGAATTTGTGCAGGCGGCTGAAAAACTCCGCCTCTCAAGGCCGACAGCGGTTAATTTAATGCACGCAATTGATCGGATGCTAGACTCGAAAAACTACTCTGAGGAATCGACCAAACTCATCCGCGAAGAGCGAAAGAGCTGCCAGGAGATGGCTTGTTTGGGAGCCTCCCTTATCCAGGAGGGCGAGGGGATTTTGACTCACTGCAATACTGGAGGGCTCGCCACACCTGGCATTGGGACTGCTATTGGAGTGATACGTAAAGCTTTTGAGGGGGGAAAGAACATCCACGTCTACGTAGATGAGACGCGTCCCCTTCTGCAAGGTGGGCGGCTCACCGCTTGGGAGCTCGAGAGACTTAAAATTCCTTATACGCTCATTTGCGATAACATGGCAGCCTCGCTTATGCGTGAAGGGAAAATTCACCGTGTTTTTGTGGGTGCTGATCGAATTGCTGCCAATGGAGACTTCGCCAATAAGATTGGAACGTATTCAGTGGCGGTGCTTGCTCGCTACCATAAAATCCCTTTCTATCCCGTTGCGCCCGTGTCAACTCTCGATCTGAGGTGCGAGAAAGGAGGCGATATCCCAATTGAGCAGCGCCCTGCTGAAGAGGTGAGGGGCTATGCAAAGTGGCAGTGGAGTCCAAGCGAGGCGTCGGTTTATAACCCTTCCTTCGATGTCACTCCCTCCGAATTGATTGAGGCGCTCATCTTAGATACAGGCATTTTTACACGCGAAGAGTTAAAACGAGGGGTATTACAATGTGGGCAGTGATTGGTGGTTCGGGCTTTGAAGCTTTTGATGGGATCGAAAAATTAGAAGAGTTGCCCCGTGAAACTCCTTTTGGTCTCGCCTCATCTGGCTTTAGAAAGATAGCAGTGCGTGGGAAGCCCGCTCTTTTTCTCTCCCGTCATGGGGCCTATCATGAGCTTCTTCCCTCTGAGATCAACTACCGAGCCAATCTTTTTGCTCTCAAACAAGCGGGGGCGACAAAACTCATCTCTTTTGCATCGGTAGGGAGTTTGCGCCCTGAAATTGAGCCCACTGATTTAGTGCTTCCCTCCCAGTACATCAATCATTCACGTCGGAAGGAAGGAACCTCTTTCACAGGTGAAGGTGTCGTCGGTCACGTCTCTCTTGCACAGCCCACCTGGAGAGAGGGAAGTCGCTTTGTAGCAACCCTGCAAAAGGCGCTCTCTCTTCCAATTCACACCAAAAAAACCTACTTGTGTGTCGAAGGTCCAACTTTTTCGACCCAGGCTGAGTCGAAACTATTTCAGAGCTTCGGAGCTGATATCATTGGAATGACAGGATTTCCTGAGTACGCTCTCGCGCGAGAAGCGGGCATCTGCTATTTACCCTGTTGCTTTGTGACTGACTTTGACAGCTGGAATGAGTCTGAAGAGCACGTGACGCTCGAGCAAGTCATCCCTCGCTTGGCCAAAAACAAAGCGAGTGCCCTTCGGATTCTCGAAAATTTACTTGCAAGTGATCTACAAGCAGATCAAGAGATCCTGAAGGGCAACCTCAAATCCAATCTATTTTGCGACTGGAGCCGGCTTACCGAAAAGCAGAGAGGGTGGCTCGAGGTGTTGGATGGACAAAACGATCGGCGATCTGATCCTCAGTTGAATGAGCAACCCACCCTTCATCATTCGTAAAAAATCGGATTGCTGTAAAGAAGGGCTCCTCTGTCATGTCAAACCAGTGAGCAGTGTTGGCTGGAACATTGATCAGATCCCCCTGCCTGCAAAAGACACGGTAGACTTTACTGCGGACATGGAGGAAAAACTCCCCTGTACCTTCTACAAAAAAACGGGCTTCATCTTCGGAGTGTCGATGCTCGCTTAAGAATTTGCGGCGCAAAGCGCTCTTGTTTTCACCCTCAGGGGAGACGCGGAGCACATCGACAGAGACAAACCCTCCCTGCTCTTTGATCCGATCGATCTCCTCTTTATAAACCGTTAAAATCTCTTCATCTGAGAGATCTGACTTTGTATCCCAACGCTCCAAACAGACACCTATTGCCTCGAGCTTTTTACACGCTCTGGCATCGTTTGAGGTGGAAAAATAGACCTTCTCAGGGCCAGTTTCTGAGTAAATGATAAGCCGCGGCCCTTGTGCAAAGAGCGTGGCTACCATTAAAAATGAAAAAATCAAATACTTTTTCATAAATTTAACTCCTTAAAATTTGTGATTGTTCGATGTTGTGTGTTCCCGATTTTAGATCCCCTACACACCAAGGCTGTCATGAACCCTGCATCCTGCGCTGCCTCTAGCTCCTCGAGACTGTCTGAGAGGAAAAGAACTTGGCTCGGGGGTAGCTTAATGTGCTTGATTAAGGCGTTATAAGAAGAGACATCACGTTTTGCGCCAACTGTTGTGTCAAAAAATCCATCAAAAAGAGAGGTTATGTCCCCCTCTAAGGTGTGCTCAAAGAGAAGTTTTTGAGCTTTTTTTGACCCAGAAGAGTAAACATATAGAGCAAGCCCTTTTGCCTTCCACAACTTGAGCGTCTCATGAACTTCAGGGTAGAGGTGAGCTTTGAAATCACCCCGCCTGTATCCCTCTTCCCAAAGCAATCCTTGGAGGGTCTTTAGCGAAGTTATTTTTCGATCCTCTGCCATCCAGAGATCGAGCCTTTCGACCAAACTTTCAAAATCGAGTTCAGGATCTATCTCAGAGAGTACTTGCTGCACTTTAGGATCCGAGACTTTTGTTTGCAAAAAACCCTTCATATGGGTGCGTGCATAGGGAAAGAGAACCTCGTGAACAAACTCGATGGAAGTCGTTGTTCCCTCAATGTCAGTCAAGATAGCTTTTACAGGCATCTAATCTCGCAGGCAAAAAGAAATTCAAATGCTTCCACGCGCAAATAGGCCTCTTGGATATCTCTTCCCCAAGTATAAAGGCCATGTCCTCTGAGAAGATAGCCAAAGCAGGGCGGAATAGAACTCTCAATTTGAGCAGCAAGCGAGGGGATATCCTGACTATTTTCAATAATAGGAATCAACAAATCCGATTGGTGCGTCTCTACCCCGCGAAACGCTTTGTGAAGCTCATACCCTGTTGTTTTCAAATACGCCGCATCAATTTTACGAGAGAGCAGTGTCGCGTTGATAGAGTGCATGTGGATGACAGCTCCAACAGTTGGATCGGAAGCGTAAAGCGAAGTGTGGAGCAAAGTTTCAGCTGAAGCTTGTCTATCTCCCTCTTGGACTCTCCCCTTCCAATCTACTACGACAAAATCTTGAGAGGTAAGGTGTCCTAAATGAGTGCCCGAGGCGGTAATACGAGCACTTTTTTCATCAACACGCTCTGACAAATTGCCTGAGGTTGCAGGGCAAAGCCCTTTGATATTCAGTAGGTGTCCAACTTCAATGAGCGAATACATATTTTAGAAGCAGTGTGGAGGAATTTTGAAGCTTTGTCAATATCTTCTCATTTGCTATATTCTTCCGGTATTATGGATAGACGTACTATTGTTTTTGTGATTCTTGTGAGCCTTACCTTTGTAGGGTTCAATTTTTTCTTCAGCCACCAGCAAAACGAACGCAATCGCGCAGCGAGAACGAGTCAAACTACTGAGATGCCCCCCTTACAATCCGTAGCGCTTGAAGAACTTCCAACGCGGTCTCTGACTCTTGAAGAAGGAGGAGAACCTGTTGTCTATGGTATTGACGTCAAAGGAGCAACCCTCTCCATTGCCTGGACTAACACTCCTCCTCTGACCGTTTTTATCAATGGAGAGAAGCAAACACTCCTTTCAAAAGAATCTCCTCTGAATGCCCCTATCCTATACGCCCCCTCAGATGACTCTCAACTCGATTTGGGCGCCCCTGCTCTTTCTGGTAAAATAGAGGTGCAGCTTTTTTCCTCAGAGCCCGAGCCCGCAGTTACTCCGGCATGGTTTAAAGAGGGAAAACTTTTATTTGGAGAGAGTCGCCCTTCTTCAAACGCTCTTGTGCTCTACAAATCGAAAGGGACCTGGATCCCTCTTGGCTTTTATGAGCGCACGAGTGGAGCTTTTGTCGAATTTCAAGCGATTCCTTCGTTGAGTTCTCTTATAAAACCTCAATTTGAGACTTCGGCTCGCCCGGGCGATGAAAAGTTCTACCTCCTTGAAAACGAATTCGTTCAGCTCGTTTTTTCAAACCGCGGGGGGGCTCTTGTCGAGATCAACCTCCCTTTCCACTCCGATCATGATCCGAAGAGCGTGGTCAACGAGATAGGATTTGACCGTGAGATAGCTGAAGAGTCTCCTGCCAATGCTAGGTTTCCTGCTCACCCCTACTACACCCCTCATGCAGACGCCCCTCGCCCCCCTGGAGCAGTGGGCGGGTACTACCCACTGATTAGACGTGGAATCTGGAATAAAAAGGATATCGAGATCTCGCCTCAGTACTACGCAACCAATCTCGTATCCGAGTACCCAGAGATGGCTGAACTCGTCTACTCTGTAAAATCCTTCACAGAAAATGAGATTACCTTTGAGGCAACTCAGCCTCACCGAAAAATCACAAAGACCTATACACTCAGTGATGCCCCTTACGCTGTGAAGCTTGCACTTAAAATCGACGGAGATAGACGCGGCCTTTGGCTCACCTCGGGTGTGCCAGAGGTGGAGATCATGTCCAACTCTTCCAACACTCGCATCCAGTACCGCGTGAATCGGAAAGGGAAAGGAGAGGTCGAGAAATTGAGCCTACCCAAGCCCGGGGATGTCGTCTCGGTGAGCTCGGTCTACCCGGAATGGGTTCTCAATACGAACGGCTATTTTGCCCTTCTGCTCGACCCTCTATCCGAAATCGCTCCTGGCTACCGCGCGGTTGGGATCCCGGGAAATAAAGTTCCTACCCGCCTGAGCGTGTTAGATCCCAAGTACCAGCCCTACCCTGCTTCCAAATATCCTGGCTACGAGTTCCTCCTCCCTATTCCTACCTCTGGTGGTGAGCTCAACTTTCTACTCTTCGCTGGCCCTCTTGAGGAGAGCATCCTCAAACAAGTAGACCACGCCGCTCCTGGCAATCCCGACTACCAGTCAGCAAAAACCTTTCAAGGGTGGTTCTCTTTTATTGCCAAACCCTTTGCAAAGCTCCTTTTTCTCGTCATGAGCTTTTTCCACACAATCACCCACTCTTGGGGGATTGCCATCATCTTATTGACCGTATTCTTGCGCCTCCTTCTCTACCCGCTCAATGCATGGTCTATTAAATCGATGCGTCGGATGCAAAAGCTTTCACCCCAAGTGCAAGCGATTCAAGCGCGCTATAAGAAGGAGCCCAAAAAGGCTCAAATCGAGATTATGACGCTTTACCGTGAAAAGAAGGTCAACCCTTTCACTGGATGCGTCCCCATTTTGATTCAGATCCCCTTTCTGATTGCGATGTTTGATCTGCTAAAATCCTCTTTTCAGCTCCGAGGCGCCTCTTTTATTCCCGGTTGGATCGACAATTTGACAGCTCCTGATGTCCTCTTTCAATGGCAGCAGCCGATCTTTTTTATCGGCAATCAATTCCACCTCCTCCCCTTCCTCCTAGGAGGTGTGATGTTTTTACAGCAAAGGCTAACAGCTGGAGCTCAAAAAGATCCGAGCAAAATGACCGATCAGCAAAGACAGCAGAAAAGCATGGGGACAATCATGACTGTCGTCTTCACGGTGATGTTCTACCACTTCCCCTCGGGACTCAATCTCTACTGGCTCTCATCCATGTCTCTTGGTATCTTCCAGCAGATCATTACTAATAAGATTCTCGATAAAAAAGAGAAGAAAGTACAGATCATTGATCCAAGAAATTAATCCATCTAGTATAGTGATGGCATGCGTGCATGGGAAGATTTTCTCAAAGAGATCGATCGCGAGCTGGGGACGGAGACTGTTAATAAGTGGCTCCGCCCTTTAAAAATTCTCCGTTTTGATGCATGCAACCTCTACCTCGAGTCTGAAGATTCCTTCAAAGTGACCTGGTTTGAGGAGCAGATGCGCCATAAGGTGCAGACGCGTCTTGTCAACAATAATGGCAAACCGATCAAAATCCATCTCAGGGTAACCTCAGCTGAGCCCTCCGTCAAACCGAGCAAAAAAATCACCCCCACTCCCCGTCAATTCTCGATTGAGTTCGATGAGCTCGACAACTCTTCCGATTTTGACTCTTACTTCCCCAGTAAAGCAAATCTTCTAGCCTACAAACTCCTTCAAGAGGCCTCTGGACTTGCGGCTCAGGCCTCCCCTCTGAGCTTCAATCCGATCTACCTTTCAGGACGATCGGGCTCAGGAAAGAGCCACCTGATGATGGCTGCCGCCGCTCAACTGAAGAAGAAAGGGGCCAAGGTGATTTATGTGCGTGCAGAAACTTTCACACAACATGTCGTGGGGGCGATTCGAAATGCTGAAATGCGTCAATTTCGAGCAGCTTATAGACATGTCGATGCACTTCTTGTGGATGACATTGAGATTTTTGCTCGCAAAGGAGCCACTCAAGAGGAACTTTTTCACACATTTAATGCGCTTCATACTGAAGGGAAGCAGATCATCTTGAGCGCCTCATGCCCTCCTCAAGACCTCAAACTCATCGAACCTCGGCTCGTGAGTCGATTCGAGTGGGGAATCGTCATCCCTCTTCAAATGCCGCCCAAAGAACAGATGATCGAGATCTTAAAGTCCCGCGCGGCGCGCGCGAATTTTCCTCTCGATGAGAGTCTGTTTCAGTTCCTTCTCGATACTTTTGGACACCACACGAAACGGCTGACGCGGGCTCTTGAAGCCCTGCAGCTCCGAGCTCACCTCAACCAGACTCCCCTACCTTTAACGCTTGAAAAAGCCCAACACTACTTGGCTGATATGATCCAAGAACAAGAGAGAGATCTACTTACACCTGGTAAGATCATACGATCTGTTGCTGAGTTTCATGGAATCAAAATGGAAGACATCCTGAGCAAGTCGCAAGCCCGTGAATGCGCCGTTCCAAGGCAAATAGCTATGCACCTCTGCCGAGAAGAGCTCGGACTTCCCTATATGAAAATAGGTGACATCTTCTTTAGAGATCACTCTACGGTGATGGCCTCTGTCAAACAGATCCAAAGAAGCCTTGAAGAGAAAAATCCTGAGACGGTCACCTCAATGCGCGGGATCAAAAAGCTGCTCGAAGTGTAAAAGTGTACGGCGGATCCCCTCTCGAAGTGGAGTCTTTGCTTTCCACCCGAGCGCCGTCAGCCGGCTGAGATCGCATTTCTTCCGAGGGGTGCCGTCCGGTTTACTCAGATCGTTGAGGATGTCGCCCTTGTATCCCACCTCTTCTGCTACCAGCTCGGCGAGTTTTTGGATGCTCACCTCGTGCCCTGAGCCAATATTAATGGGCTCAGGGTGGTCGTAATGTTCAAGCAGAAACAACAGTGCATCTGCGAGATCTTCCACAAAAAGAAACTCCCGACGCGCCTTACCCGTTCCCCAAATCGTAACTGAGGGGGTGTTGTTCACTTTGGCCTCATAAAAGCGTCGGAGCAAAGCTGGAAGAACATGGCCTGTTTCAAGATTGAAGTTGTCGCCCGGCCCATACAGATTAGTGGGCATCGCGCTGACATAGCGGCAACCATACTGCTGCCGGTAGTAAGAACAGAGTTTTACTCCTGCAATTTTTGCCAAAGCGTAGGCTTCATTGGTCGGCTCAAGAGGGGCAGTAAGTAGCGAGCTCTCTTGTATAGGCTGTTTAGCAAGACGGGGATAAATGCAAGTCGATCCTAAATAGAGAAGGCGAGAGACCCCCGCACGAAAAGACGCGTGTATGAGGTTTGCACCTATCATCAAATTCTCATAGCAAAACTCAGCTGGAGAGGTCATATTGGCATAAATCCCTCCTACTTTAGCCGCTGCAATGATTACGCAGTCAGGTTTTTTCGCAAAAAGGTAGTTTTGAACGGCACGCTGATCCACAAAATCGAGCTCACTTCGAGCGGGCGTAAGCAGATTACAAAACCCTTGATTTTGGAGTCTACAAGTGAGAGCACTGCCCACCATTCCGTGCGCGCCGGCTAGAAGAATTTTCTGCTTAGGTTGAAGGGAAGGAGGCATTTTTTGCCCTCAAAAAGTGGTAAGCGAGCAGCCCCAACCCCACTCCAATGAAGGGGAGACTGAGGAGCTGTCCCATGTGAAAGAGGGCATCTGGATCTACCCAGTCGCTGTATCCATTTTTCAGAAACTCGATGGCAAAACGAAAACTAAAAACGAGCACGAAAAAGAGCCCGCTCACTAGCCCTGAGCCCAATATTTGATCCCGTCTTTTTGAAATTTGGTAGAGGAGGAGAAATGTCGCAAAATAAAAGAGCGATTCATAGAGCTGGACCGGGTGCAAAGCGACCCCTTGGAGCCCATCGACAGGATGCCCAAAAGTCACCCCCCAAGGGAGCTTTGTTGGAATCCCTGTGATCTCTTGATTGATAAAATTCCCAATTCTGATACATCCGCCTACAAAAGCGGCGGGAATCGCTACAATATCGAGCACCGTCAAGAAAGAAAATTTTCGGTTCCAAAGCGCAAACATGCAAAGGGCTATAAGAATCCCTATTGCGCCTCCATGGCTTGCGAGCCCCCCCTCCCAAACTTTGAAAATATCGAAAGGGTGGGCTCGAAAATAGGGCCAGCTGTAGAAAAAGACATGCCCGAGACGCGCGCCGATCAACGTGCCTAAAACAACCAGCGTCGTCAACCTGTCAGTGAGTCGGGTGGCCTCCACACTCCCCCCATCCATAAGCCTAGTGAAACTTTTTCGCACCAAAAAGTAGCCCACCAAAAAACCAGAGGCAAAGAGCAAGCCATACCAAGTGACGGGGTGATTGATGTAGGGAATCACAAAAAAAATTCTGTCAGGGTCCCAGCTCAGGCTTAGTAGTTTCATTTCTTCCGTAGTAGAAAAACACCCTCATTTATATACTCCCAAGCAAAAAAATTCAATGGTGACTATGTTAAAATTCTCTAAACGCTCCTTGATCGCCTTGGGAGGACTCGTCTGGTTTGTTGTCGGGCTCTCCTTGCTCATCGTAGGGATTCAATTTATTCTTTCAGCTGTAGTCTCTCCCCCAAATGTTGGAGAGGGGGCCTCTATTTTTCTCTGGCTTTCGCGGCGCATTGAAAATCCTCAAAATGTGGTTATCATCATGCTAAGCCTCTCTCTTCTCATTGGCTTGATCAAGGGACGCACTGTGATCACGAAGTCCGCTAAAAGACAAGTAACTCGTATTCTTGGATATACTGAAGCGCGCTTGCCCCTCTCTAGGCTCTACAGCAAAGGGTTTTATCTTTTAATTGGGGCGATGATGGGGCTTGGAATGACTCTCCCGCTTCTACCCATTTCAGCTGATACCCGAGGAGTGATAGATACAGCTGTGGGCGCTGCACTCATCAACGGAGCGTTGTACTATTTCCGCTCTGCAGTCAACTTCAAATACCTACAACAAAGAGGATAACTTTAGTATGACTGACTCGGCAAAGTTTGTACGGCTCTTCTTTTTGATCCTGAGTCTGATTTTCATGGTGGCTTATACTTTAGGAAGAGAGGCTGAACCGACTGCAGTCGATTTCGCATGGGGGCTTGGGCTCGGCAGCGGCGCTGGGGGAATAATCCTTCTCATCGACCGTCTTTTTAGACGGTTTCAACTGCGTGTACTCAATGGGGCGATTATCGGCCTTTTTGTAGGCTATCTTCTCGCGCTTGCTCTGACTCTTGTGCTCAATGCCATTTTAAACGTCACGCGCATTACCCCCGATCACCGAGCGATCGAAGGGATAAAAATTTTCATCTACCTTCTTTGTACCTACCTTGGGGTAACGATGACGCTTCGAGCCTCGAGAGAGTGGTACGTGAGCTTTCCCTTCGTCAAACTCTCCCCCTCTGCCCAAAAGAGTCGAGACTTACTGCTCGATGCCACAGCTCTTGTGGATCCCAGGCTGATCGATTTGGCTAACTCTGGTCTCCTCAACAAACGCCTTGTGCTTCCGCGCTTTATCCTCCGCGAATTGCAAGACCAGGAGATGAAAGGCGAGAGCGCCCTTGCCAGGCGCGGGCTTGCTATTGCTAAAAAACTCGAGTCCATCTCTGGTTTAGAGCTCCGCTATCACGACTCAGATTTTGGTGACACGAGTGAGGTCAATGAAAAGGTGCTCCGCCTCGCGCGCCTCATTGATGGTGAGATCTTATCGGGCGATTGCACTCGTGTTCAAATCGGTCAGATCGAAGGAGTGCATGTGATCAACCTCCACGCCCTCTCGCATGCGCTCAAACCTTTGAAACAGCGCGGAGAGTATCTGCAGGTGAAGATTCAGCGTGTAGGAAAAGAAGAACTCCAAGGTGTTGGATATCTCGATGATGGCACCATGGTGGTTGTCAATGGAGGGGCTCGTTTTATAGGTGATACAATTGATGTGCATGTGTTGTCTGTCAAGCACACCTCGTCGGGCCGAATGATTTTTTGTAATGTGGTTGAAGAGTGCTGTGAAAACTTATCGCCTGAGCAATCTGATGTCTGAGGCAGTGGAAGGCATTGGGACTGATATCATTGAGCTCGACCGCATCAAAAATGCGATAGATCGGCATGGCGAGCGTTTTTTAGAGCGTCTTTTCACAGAAAAGGAAATAGACTATTGTCGTCGATACCGCGACTCTTTGCCTCGATTTGCCGGTCGCTTTGCGGGAAAAGAGGCTATTGTCAAGGCCCTGGGAACTGGGGTAAGAGATGAGATTGCATGGAAGGAGATCGAAATAGTGAATGATGGTGAGGGAAAACCTGAAGTATTTCTTTCCAAAGCCCTTCAGAGCCGTTTTGGAAGGTGTCGTATTCATCTATCGATCAGCCACTGCGAGACTTTCGCGACAGCTACTGCAATCCTTGTCAAGATCTCAACTTAAGGAGAGAGAATATGGAACACCACAAGCTTATTATCATTGGATCGGGACCTGCTGGCTATACTGCGGCACTTTATGCTGCCCGGGCCAATCTCAACCCTCTTCTCTTTGAGGGTTTTTTCTCAGGCCCCGCTGGCGGGCAGCTCATGACAACGACAGACGTAGAGAATTACCCTGGCTTCCCTGACGGGATCTTAGGTCCTGAGATGATGGATGCCTTTCGCAAGCAGTGCGCTCGATTTGGAACGGAGCTACTCCGTCAAGATGTTGAGTCTGTAGACCTCTCCAAGCGCCCCTTTACTGTGAACACCAAGAAAAATAGTTACCTAGCAGACGCTCTTATCATCACAACAGGAGCCACAGCAAAAAGACTTGAGATAGATGGCGCGGGAGAAGAGGGCTTTTGGCAAAAAGGGGTAACAGCCTGCGCGATTTGTGATGGGGCAATGCCTATTTTTAGAGAGAAAGATCTCTATGTAATTGGGGGGGGAGATTCAGCTGTTGAAGAGGCCATTTTCCTCACTAAATACGGTCGCAAAGTATTTATGGTCCATCGACGCGATGATCTGAGGGCTTCAAAAATCATGGGAGAGCGCGCTCTCAACCACCCAAAAATTGAGATTTTGTGGAATTCTGTCATCAAAAAAATTGAGGGCGACAAGGTCGTCGGCTCGGTCCTAATCGAAAATGTCAAAAGTGGCGCTCAAGAAAAGCGCGAAGCTGCTGGGGTCTTTTTTGCCATTGGCCACAAGCCCAATACCGGCTTTCTCGATGGGCAGCTTGCTCAAGACAAGCAAGGGTACCTGGTTGTTAAGCCCGGCACGAGCTATACCTCTGTTGAGGGGGTATTCGCTGGGGGGGATGTGCAAGACCCCGTCTACAGACAAGCGGTCACAGCAGCGGGCAGTGGGTGTATGGCAGCGATTGACGCAGAGCGGTGGCTTGGCGAGAAAGGCCATATCTAATCGCTCTATTTGGTACCTACACTAGCAACCGTTAGCTCACAAACATGGGGTTTACTCCTCTACAGGAGCCTCCTCAAATACTGCATTGACTGTTTCGACTTCGACTGAAGCGCCATCTACTCCCCCATTTGCTTCTTCTGTAACACTCGGTTTTGGCTGCTTAGTAAAAGCCGCAGCAGAGGGGTAACCCGCATTTGGCGACACCTCCACGATGCCAGACTCCAAGATCCGTTTCTTTTTATCGTCGCGTACATCAAAATAGTACTTGCCAGCGGGCAGGGGTCCATTCGACCTAAGCTTTTGTGCATTTCGATCATAAGACCACCCAACTGGAAGCGTGGCTCCATTTAGAAGGGGCTTGCCGGGAGGCTTGAAAAAAAGCCAGTTACGCTTAGCCCCAACTATTCGTACACGAACATTGTGTTTGCCAGGAAGCTTTCCCAGCGAGCGAGAACTGGAATGATCTTTAGCAGTTTCTGAGGAAGAATTCCCATCCAGACTGCTCAACACTTTAGACTGTGAAGTTGGAGAGCTATTTTTAGCGGGAGACAAAGAGTCACTACCATCTCCCGTAGAGGGTTTTGCTACCTCTTCCATGTGAACGACCGGCAACGCACCTTCAACTGATGATTGCGCAGGTTCTTTCCCTTTAGCTCCCTCTTGTTTGTTTGTGGTTTTTAGATCTGTCAGCTCTTTTTTCTCTTTAAATACATGCACAAACTCAAGCCCTTCCGCTATGACCCGCTTTTTTTTCCGATGCAAACAACAACAAAACCAGTTCCAAAGTTTAGGATACCACCTCAATATAGCTAGAGGGGCTCCAAGCACACCTAGGGTCAGACTACCATAGCGAGCAACTTGAACAAGATCGGCGGCTGAATCCGATTTGATCTCTAATGGAACATTTAAAGAAGCAGTTGCTCCTAGAGAGTCTGTCGCTGTAAAGCGGAGCTCACCCGACCCCGTATTTTGGGGGGTACCAAATACCTCACTGGTTTCAGGGTCAAAAGCGACCCACCTAGGGTCGTTAATCTCAGGAGGGTATGCCAACATTTCGATATTTAATACGCTTCCATTCCAATGATCAAAGAGAGGGCCGGGTAACTCCAAACTAAAATATTTTCCCTTAGTCGCCTCTTGGGCTGCAATCGAAGCTTCAGGAGTAATTGCAGGCAGAACATCGGCCCTCATCTCTACTGTAGCAGATCCATCTGAGTTAGCCACAACAAGGTCCCACACTTGCGGCCCTGAAACTTCCGGCTCTGGGGTCCAATCTAACCGGAGCGTTGAGCTGAAGTCTAGAACAGTGAACCCAGCCACCCAATTGGCAAGCCCCCAATAATCTGGGGTGATCTTTTCAAGAGTAAGAGCATTCGAGGGAGTGGCAAGGAAGCCCCCTAGAGCTAAATTGTCTCCAGGCGGGTTAGCACTTACTACTTGAAGACCTGAGGGGCAGGAGAGAAGAGTCGTGAGACCATCTGATGCCGCCCAAATGCTTTCAGGGTTACAAGGCGTTGGAAGCGTCTCCTTTACCGTAATAAGCCCTCCTCCATCAATTTGGATCGAGTGAACAAACCCTGTAAGCCCCCCTACATAACAGGTAGCTGTATTCCACGAGCAGTCCACATGAAATAGATTACTTCCGAGCGTCGTGCTATCTGCAACCGTGAGGCCCGTGCTATTTGAAACATCAAAAACTTGGACAGAATTAGAACCTACTGCCACGCAGTAGGGAAAATTACAATCTAAACTGACAGGAACGCCTGATACAGGAAATGTTTGTAAAATTGATGGAACCGTGCCTGTTGCATTAATGCTTAGCATATTGAAATTAGAAGTACCGACACACATCCGATCTGGGAAGCAATAAAGTTCTTTGGGCTGGATACCTGGAGTAGTCTCAGAGCCTAAAATATCTGTCCGATTGAATAGCTTGAGCCCACTCCCCACACCAGCTAACCACTCACCACTACCTAAAGGCGCTAAGTCTCCAAGCGATCCAAGTGCTGGAACGCTCCCCAAAGGTGAAGGGCTCAGAGGATCCCCGCCAATGTCCATGAAATAGACATTATTCGAAAGCGTATCAGGTAGAGCGCAGATGTCATCTTGACAAGCGAGATCGGTTGCTCGCCCTGAGGTGGGAGTAGAGCCTTGAATTCCTGAATAGGTCTCTGTTAAACCCATGCCTTCAGGCTCGCCATCGAGCGAAAAACGCAAAAAGCCATCGCCCGAAAATATTGTATCCGCCTGCTCGCTCCAGACAAAAGGCTTTTCAGCAATAAGCCCTGTAAGCTCGAGAATACTTGCACCGACAACAGCTGGGACAGAACGAAGTCCCAAAGCTAAACTCGAGGCTAAAAACGACTCTGTCTCTCCCTCATCTCTTTCATCAGAATAAGCATAAAAAACAGCTGCTAAAGCGGCACTCCCTACTAGTGCAGCTGCTGCTCGCCATTTGCGCGAAGAGTCGGAAGGCTCCAAAGGGGTGGCAGAAAAATTACGGTCGCTGGGAACCGTTTGTTTCTCAACTGAACGTAAGAAAAGGGAAGTTACACATGAAGAGGCACGAGCTAAAAAAGTTTGTAGCGGTGCAGCAGCAGATGAAAAAGATACAATTCGCATCACTCCCTCCATTTTTTGGGTTGTGAGAAAGAGATCTTATCAAATTCAATTATTAATTGCCATTCCCACATACCCACATGCAAGCGACTTCGAAAATTTAAAAGCAAAATCATCGGAGAGGTGGCGTGTGAACACCAACTTAAATAGGGCGCGGTTGATCACAGGATTCAAACCACGGAGTTGTTTAACAACCAGTCCGACCTCAGAGCAATAGCGATTGAGCTCTTTCGGCTTAATAAAATAGCGGTGGAGATGCATCGCTTGAGGCACATTGCGCACAAACCACTCCACACCTTTGATAGCTACGATATAACTGAGGGCTGTGCGGTTAAAGGTGTGAAAAAAGAAGAGACCCCCAGGGCGGAGCACGCGAGCGGCCTCTTCTATTACACGCCAAGGCTCCTTGACATGCTCTAAAAGATCCATAGCGCACACAGCATCAAACTCGTTCTCTTCAAAAGGGAGGGAGTAGGCGTCTGCCTCATAGTAAGCGACTGAGGCTGTTGCATCTTGCTTTTTTGCAATCTCCAGGCTAGGAAAAGAGAGATCAACTCCAGTAACTTGGTGACCCGCCTTAGCGAGTTTATTTGTTAAAAAGCCTCCCCCACAACCGATATCGAGCACGGTTGATTTCTCTTTCAGCTGACTCAAAATCCAAGGGTTGCGCACCCGATTTTCAGCCCTAAGCAAGACAATCGGATGATCTTTGGCTACATACCACTCATGGTGGAGTTCATCGTAAAAGGCATTATTGATGCTCGTGCTCATATTCCCTCACAAAATTCCAGTAAATCACTTGATAGATACAAAAAAAGGCGACAAAGAAAAGTTGGACCCAAAGAAACGGACGGAAGAGGGCCTGTTGTCTCCACATCCATCCCATACTGAGCAGCACCAAAGGGTGGATAACAAAAAGAAGGGCATGAAGCCAATGCTCGGCTCCCTCACACTCCTCGGCGTGTACGAATTCATCTTTAGTGACGAGTAGACAAGAGAAGAGGCCTATCCCAATAAAACCGAAAAGAGTCTGAGGGGTGTAGGCCACAAGAAGAACATAAAGGAAGCAGGCTGCGATACTCAACGTGTCAAGGGGGTGGCCAAGGCGCTCCCACTTCGGCAACCCTCGCCTCAGGTGAAAGTAGAATTCATCGACCATAATGACAACTGCTTGCGCTACAAAAGGTAGGTAAAAAAGCCACTTCATGTGCACACTTTCTCCAATAAAATTGAGCTGATGCAGAGCCCAGGACCGAAGGCAATGCCTACAACGAGACTTCCATCTTTGTAGGTGGAGTCTTCAAGCAAAGCCTCCCAAATATGGGGCAGCGTCGCTGAAGAGATATTTCCTCTCTCTTTGAGGATCTTCCAACTCATTTTCAGTTGATCTTCGGAGAGATTCATCTTTCTCCCTATCAGATCAACAATCTTGGGTCCTCCAGGGTGAATCGCAAAATGGGCTCCAGCCAAAGAGCATTCACTCTTTGCTTCCAGTCTCTCTAAAAAAGGAGTTATAGCGCGGTAAACGAGCCCAGGGATCTCTCTGCTAAGAGTCATTTTAAGCCCCCAAGCCTCACACTCCCATTTCATGGCTTCGCTAGAAGCTGGGAGCATCTCTTCGTGCATGGATAAGATACGAAAACCTCTCTTGGGGCGCCCTTTTGTGATGCTGTACTTGATGAACCCATCCGCAAAGAGGCTCTCTGCGATAAGTTGGTCATCGGTGTTGAGCTCGGGGTTAAGATGAAGTGAACAAAACTCAGTGTGCACAACATCCACCACACCTTGGCTCATTGATGCAAACCCTTGTCCCATGCGAATTGCGGGCATAGCAGCTGAGCACCCCATGTGGTAGGCGTGGGTTACAAGTGTCTTTTTTTCCCACCCCCGCTTGACCACCTGGAGCTGGGCAGCGCTAGGAGAGCGATAGCCGGTGCAAGTGACATGAATGAGATGCTCGGGTGGGAGGGTTTGGTCTACGTAGAGCTCATCGAAGACCTTATCGGCGACAAGATGAAACTTCTGAGCTCTATGCCCAAAATTTCCGAGATCGGGCTGATCCAGCATGGATGCATCGACAAGAAGCCTCTGCTTAATATCTTTTGGCTTGCAGCAAATTTTTTCGATCCGCTCTTTTGATCCCACATGGACCTCACCCATCCACTCCAAAATACGTTCTTGAGAGATAGGATTCGAGGGCTTGACGATCTGAAAATCGGCTAGGTACATAAGCTTGGACTCTGCTCGAGTTTCAAGGTGAGGGTCGTCGCATCGCAAAGATGCGGGGGCCCTACAAATTGGATGGGACCAGGGCTTCGGTAGTGATCTTCGATTTCCCACTCTTTTCGATGAGCCTCGAGGTAGCGAAAAGGCTCGCACTCAAGATCGACAAGCGTCTTTTGAATCACCGGTTTGAGTCTCCCTTTCCTCTCTTCAAGGTTCATTAACATCGTGAGGGGGATGCCTGCAATTTCCCATTTTTCTACAGCTTCAGCGAGATGACGCACCACTCCCATGTATCCAGAATGTCCCCCATCGATCAGCCCTGCAGCAGCAAACCCTAACGCATAACAGTAGGTGGCATCAAAGTTTGAGGGCATAGCTGAGCGTCCCTCATAACCAAAGAAGTGGTGTACCGGATGGAAATCTGAACACTGCTTGGCAATTAGATGGCTGAGAAGCTGCTCGGTGGCAATGTGTGAGACTTGGACATTCCCATGCGGGTCTCGATCGTAGAAAAGCTGCCTTTGAATTGACTCGGGAAGGGATTCAAAAGTCGCCTTCCCCTCTCGGCTCAAAGCCTCTATATTATTTCCACTGACTTTTAAACTATTTAACTCTGTTATCAGGAGTCTCATCTCAGGGATGAACTCGATTAAACCTTCTGGAAGTAAAATAACGCCGTATTTTTTTCCAGCTTCTGCACGCTTTCGAATGACTGCTGCCAGATAGTCGGTGATAGCTGTTAAAGTCCACCCCTTAGCAGCAACTTCTTCTCCAATCAACGTTACATTGGGCTGGGTTTGAAGAGCGCATTCAAGTGTAATATGTGAAGCGCTTCGTCCCATGAGCCGGATAAAATGAGTGTATTTTTTTGCAGAGAGAGCATCGCGTGCAATATTGCCGATCATTTCTGCGTAGACCCGGCAAGCTGTGTCAAACCCAAAGGGCTGCTCAACATAGGTATTTTTCAAATCCCCGTCGATTGTCTTGGGCACGCCCACGACCTTTGTTTTGCACCCATGCCCCAGAAAATATTCGGCAAGCAGCGCTGCATTGGTGTTTGAATCATCGCCTCCGATCACAACAAGGCCATCGAGCTCGAGAGCTTCGACATGTTTTTTTGCCGCTTCGAGTTGCTCTTGGGTCTCAATTTTAGTACGCCCAGACCCTAAGAGATCGAATCCCCCCATATTTCGATACCCTTCAAGTA
Organism: Chlamydiota bacterium; assembly: GCA_021772465.1. Taxonomy (GTDB): domain Bacteria; phylum Chlamydiota; class Chlamydiia; order Chlamydiales; family JAAKFR01; genus JAJFLX01. Next base: position 144,241 of record JAJFLX010000003.1, on the reverse strand, counting down.
CCTCCAAGGTGAGTTCTGAAAAATTCCCTTCGACAACCCCAGCAGGTCCTCCCTCAAATCCATAGAGATGGCTCTCGCCATGCAGTTCTTTCAGCGCTTGAAAGAGACCTAAAATCACGTTGTGCCCTCCTGGGGCTTGCCCTCCAGAGAGCACAACACCCACTCGCAAAGAGGCGTGGCTCTCTCTTTTGCCTGGCTCAAATTCGATGCATGGCTGACCGTAGGTCTTCGGAAAACGAGCCTGCATCGCCTCTTTATCCCCTTGAGACTCGGTTTTCTCCCCCACCCTCTCCCCTAGGGTTGCAAAATGGTGGAGTTGATCCGGGAGATGAAGAGGAGATTGCAGCCTAAAATTTTCGAGAGGACTTCTCATAAGAGTTGCTCCTTAAACCAGTCGACAAGCCGCTCTTTCACTTCCAAAAACACGGTAGCATAACCGAGAGAGTGCTCCGCCTCCTCATAGAGGAGGAACTCTCCTTGCCCTTTCGATCGATACGCCTCTTGATGCGCTAGGGAAACCTGATTATCGTGGGCTCCATGCATATGAAGAAGAGCAATGTTGGGAACCTTTTCAAAAGCGCGCATCGATGAAAACTGTTCCACAAACTTGGGATGGATGCTCATCCCCCGAAAGTTTTCAAACACTTGCGAGGGGTCTGCCGCGACAAGCTCAGGCCTTTGAGCCAAAAAGTCGCGGTACCACAGCTCGCCGCTCGCCACTGGCGCCCAAAGTGCCACTGCCTCCGCAAGAGGGAGCTCTTCGTGAGCTAAAAGAGCCAGAGCCCCCCCAAGTGAGGCTCCGAAGAGCCCAAGTTTTTCAACTCCCTTCACACTTTGAGCAAACCGTATGGCTTCGAGAGCATCGCCCTTGAAGTCTTCAAGTGAGCTCGCCTCTATTGCCCCCTCACTGTCACCAGATCCTCTAAAGTCGAAGCGAAGTGCTGCAATCCCTGATGCAGCTAGCGATTCAGCGATACGGACGTAGCATCGGTTTGAGCCATGTTTGCTGCTGGCAAATCCGTGCATAAAAACCACAAGGGGAAATCTTTCTCTGCCAAGGGGTCGATGAAGAACTCCAAAAAGAGTGGTCTCTCCACTCGAAAAAACAACAGGCTCTCGAATTTCTTCTTTTAGAAGCGTAGCTTCCATCTTAAACACCTCTTTGCAAACAAAGGCGTACTGTAACTATTTGCTTGGAATTAGTCGAGAAAAAATAGATGCGAGGTGACACCGTGAAATCGAGCACCTCTTTACCCACGGCAAGCAGAGTTTTGAAAGTGTAGCGGCAGAGGGATTGACAAGTCTCATCATCTGCTCACAACACTACTGTCTAATGGGTTATGTGTTGAGATCAATTGGGATTTAATGCGAATTGAGGATGCGACAAGGGTTGAACTGTGCCCTATTTGTGCCACGACATGATTTTAACCCGAGATGATGGGGGCTATGTTTTATTGCAGAGGGGCGTCCTAGTCCGCAGCCAATGATTGATTTTGGATATAACCTCGCTAAATTCTGAAGGAAGTGAAACATAGGACTTCAGGTCCCGACGGTAATTATCCCAAAGTGACTGCAGCTTTATCATCCCTGCGGTATCAAAGCGTAGAGGCAAGTTATTCAGGGAGGCTTCTCTATGCTTGAAGACATTGATGATGACTTTTTCAGTGTAAATGGTGCTTAAGCAACCGGGCAATGATGCTAAAGAGTAGAGATCGTGAAAGTCTTTCATGCGGGAGTTCGCTCCCCCACGATAGATTACTGTCTCAAGTTTTTCTGCAAAAATGAATTCTTTTGGGTAGCATCGTAGTCGGATTTGACTTTCAAAAAGGGGGCCTTTTCGGGTCGACGTCATAGAAATGGAATGGTCGATCGACTCAACAATATCGCCGAATCCAAGGTCTATCTGTAGATGCGTCTTCGTTTTACCTAATCGCGCCAGCAGTGCGACTTGAGCGCCTGTGTAGTGCATATGAGGATGTTCTAATGGACTGATTTTTACCCGCTCAAAAGAAAAAGCATCATTGAGATCAATACCGCAAATGTGATCGATAGCATTGCTTATGTTCTCAACGGCATTAGCAACCTGTTCAACGAGAAAATCCAAATCTCTCGTCTCCCTTCCCAGGTTGATATAGCGGGCTAGCAATGACCCTCCCTTCAAAATAAAATGCTTTTTGTATTCAGAATGATGTAAACGAGCCAAAAATCTCTCTAAAATTAAATTTTGCCAAAGTTCTGCAAAAGTGGAATTTTGTTCTCTCGACAAGGTTCGAATATGTTCTTTAATTGATTGTTCTTGGGATTGATTCATGTTGTTAGTGTTATTATGTAAGGATGGATATTAACTCTAAGCTGTTTAGAATAATTCATCAGTTTGTTTAGATCAGGCTTATTGCGCTTAGATGGACGGAGATAAGCTTGCAATGCCTTAATTGCAATTTCTTGACTTAAGTATCGAAAGGCATCCACCACAGTCCGCTCTCTATCAAATATTTTCAGAGAGTACTCCCCTATTTGGATCTCCGTTTGTCCAAGCTCAATATTCCGCATTCGGACGATTCGTGTCTTCGGCCTTTGAGGACTCTTAGATGCATGAGGGACGGCGATCCAAAACTCACGCATAATCTGATCGGTCAGATCATAATAACAAAGTGCGGAAATTAAACAGATCACCCCTTTTGGTACACTTAGTGCTAATCGAGCTAGATCTTCCCACTGAAATTCAATGTCCATATCAGCTTGGGTTCCCGTGTAAACCCCTCGGCAAATGCGTTCAATAATTCCTTTTTTGCAGAAATGGGAGAGCATACGGGATGGAATCCCCGCCTCTTTCGCTTCAACTGCAGTGAAGACGACCTTTTTAGCAAAAAAAGCAATTTGAGCAGCATATTTTGATTGGGTCATATTTTATATGTAACACAGGTACCCAATTAAAACAAATGGGAACCTGTATTACATACCCCACTAAGAAAAGATTTGCTTACTTTTTTTCTCTCTGTAGTGGATAAATTCCTGGCTGTAAGTGCATAAAACACCAAATTAGTCGTCTGAAACCTCGGGGGGGGAGGGCCATCTTGAAAAAATTGCCCAACGGATCGGATGGAGACCGTCTCTGAATAAACTCCCCCCTCACCTTCCATGAGCTTTGATCGCTATCCTCTACATCACAGATTCGATAGGCTCAGCAAAAAGCGATTGCCAACACAATCAATACTTTCTCAATCTTATCTGGATCCTTGATATGAGTATCTTCAAGACGAAACCCTAGAGTCTTTTCGATGGCAAGCGCATATTTGAAACCACAATCAGTGACTCCTTTGCTCCCTTCTTGCGCCTCGACAGAGGCATCGAGGTTCAACCCTACAATTTGCTGGGGTTGTTATAGACCTTTCTTCTGGCCAGAGTATTTCTTAGTTGGCCTAATGGAATCCTGAATGCATCTGTCTTCGAGAGGAAATAAGCAGAGCACCAGGAAGACGATTGAACTCAGATCGATGGAAAAATGGGTGAAAAAACGGCAAACTCTGCAGCACGATGATCCCCTTTGACTTCGGTTTGAAAAGCTGAGGCGATCTAAACTACAAAAGGATATAAGAAGTAGCGGCAGAGGGACTTGAACCCCCGACACGCGGATTATGATTCCGCTGCTCTAACCAGCTGAGCTATGCCGCCATGCAGAGGAAGAAATAGCGGGAGAAGGATTCGAACCTCCGACCTTTGGGTTATGAGCCCAACGAGCTAACCACTGCTCCATCCCGCGATAGAATGGAAAGCCTACCACTCGCCTCTCTTTATAGCAAGGCAAAGGTTTTCTCAACAGCTCCCCCTGATTGCAAAAGTAGTTTTTCCCCGCATTCTCTCAATTCCGCACGCTTTTGAGGGTGCTCGATAAGCTCGCCCACGACGCGGCTTAGCTCCCCTCTCTCTACCTCGATACCAGCACTAAACGACTTGGCGAGCTCTACAAGCTCAGATTGAGATTCCATATGAGGCCCAAAAAGCACAGGGGTTTTAAAAAAAATAGGTTCGATGATGTTGTGGCCCCCGATCCCACTCACGAGACTGCCTCCGACAAAAGCAAGATCGGAAACTGCGTAGCAGCTGGTGAGCATGCCCATCCTATCCATAAGAAGCAGACGGTGTTTCTTAAAATTGTCTCCGAGGCTCCACCTACCACAGCGGGCCAGGGCAGCGACCTGATCAAACCGCTCGGGGTGGCGAGGTACAAGGATCACCTTCAGATGAGAAAAACGCTCGAAAAGGAGATCCAACACTTCAAGCCATATTTTCTCTTCAGGGTCATGCGTTGAGCCTATCGTGAGCACGATTTCATCTTTGAGACCGAGCTGCTCTCTTGTAAGATTTCCACCTGGCGCCGCATCGAGCTTCAAATTACCTGTCACAGAAATATTGGAAAGCCCTAGCTCTTGGAAGCGGCGTGCGTAGTGCTCGTTTTGCACAAGGAGCCGATCGAAGGGGGTGAGAAGATAGCGTGCGAGGAAAGGAAACCGCTCGTAGCGGGCATAGGAGCGCTCAGACATCTTGCCATTGATGAGCACCAGCTTTGCTCCCACCTCTTTTGCCGCTCTTTGAAAGTGAAACCAAAAATCTGTTTCCGTGATGAGAACAGTGTCGGGTCTTACTCTCTTCACCACGCGAGTGATGATATAAGGGAGATCCAAGGGGAGGTAGACTTGCCAATCAGCACCTTCTATGCGCTCTTCGTGGCCTGTACGCGTCGCAGCGCTAAGAACAATCAGTGGGGGATCGGGCCTTTTTTTTAGTCTCTCAATAAGCGGGGCTACAGCTCTTGTTTCACCAAGTGAAACGGCATGAATCCAGATCAGTTTCCGTGCCCCTTTCTCGATCTTCGGAAAATTTATGGCTAAGCGCGCACCGATCACTTTGCGGTATTTTTTCCACTGCACGAGCTTGCAAAACAAGTAGAGATGAAGAAAAAGAGTGTAGAAAAAAGAAAAGATCATCGAACGACGAAGTTGAGGAGCTTGCCGGGGACAAAAATGACTTTGAGGGTCTCGCCCTTTTCAAGGTACTTGGCAACAGAGGGCTCATTTTTTGCTAACTGCTCTACAGTCGCTTGGTCTTCCTCTTTTGCCAAATCAAGCGAGGCGCGCACCTTTCCATTCACCTGCACCACATAAGTCACTTGCTCCTCTACTAAGTAGCGAGGGTCGGATTCAGGCCAGGGGGCAAAGGCGATGCACCCTTGCTCTCCTAAATGTTGCCAGAGCTCTTCAGCTAGGTGGGGGGCAAACGGTGCGAGCACTTGAACGGCCATCTTGATGCCCGCTTTTGGGTAGCTAGAAAGTTTCATCATCGCGTTTACATATTCCATCATCTTAGAGATCGCTGTGTTGAATAGAAGCCTCTCTAGATCCTCTGTCACCCCATGCACCAAACGGTGGGCTAAGCGCATCCCTTCCTCATCAGACTCGCTACTCACTTTTTCTGAGGTAGCCACCTCAAAAAAGCGGTTGAGAAACCGCCTACACCCACTCACCCCATCTGTATTCCAAATTTTTTCCTTCTCAATCGGCCCCATAAACATCGCGTAGAGGCGCATCGCATCCGCGCCAAACTCTTCGATGACCTCATCGGGAGAGACGCCATTGAGCTTCGACTTTGACATCTTCTCGATTTGGCTGCGAAGCTCTTCGCCCGTCTCCCAGTGGAAATATTTCCCCTCTTTTTGTACCACCTCAGAAGGCTCGACGTAGAGCCCTCCCTCTTTTTGGTAGGCTCTTGAAATCACAAGACCTTGATTGACGAGTTTTTGAAACGGCTCAGAGGTGCTTACAAGCCCTAAATCATAGAGCACTTTGTGCCAAAATCTGGCATAGAGAAGGTGGAGCACCGCATGCTCAGCTCCCCCGACGTACATGTCGACGGGCATCCAGTAGCTCTCTTTCTTTTCATCCCACGCTTTAGAAGAGTTTTCGGGGTCACAAAACCTCAAGTAGTACCAGCAAGAGCCGGCCCACTGGGGCATGGTGTCTGTTTCGCGGCGAATTCCCTCATCCACTTCGACCCACTCGGTGACTTTGGCAAGAGGGCTTTCACCGCTTGCACTTGGCTTAAAATCCGAGACTTCAGGTAGTTCAACAGGAAGTTCGTCTAAAGCTAAAACCTTTGCCCGTCCATCCGCTAGTTTCAAGATGGGGAAGGGCTCGCCCCAATACCTCTGCCTGGAAAAGAGCCAGTCACGCAGCTTGTAGTTAACACTCTTTTTTCCAAAACCTTTTGACTCAAGCCATTCGATACTCTTTTCGATGGCTACTTCTATCGATTCTCCATCGAGCTGCAAGGTTGATGAAGTGCTGTTCATCAAAATGTTTCTCTCATCGAGAACAGGGCGAATGGGCAGCTCAAATTTTTCGGCAAACTCATAATCTCGCTCATCGTGAGCGGGGACGGCCATAATCGCTCCTGTCCCGTACCCCATCAAAACGTAGTCGGCAATCCATATGGGAATCCTCTCTTCTGTCACGGGGTTATAGGCGTAGCCACCGGTAAACACCCCGCTCTTCTCTTTGGAGAGCTCACTTCTTTCGATATCGCTTTTCTCTGCTGTCAGTTTCTGATAGTGCTCGACCTCTTTGTTTCGAGTCGCAATGCGATTAACGAGGGGGTGTTCGGGGGAGAGGACCATGTAGGTCACACCAAAAATCGTGTGGGGGCAGGTGGTGAAGACTCGAATTTTTTCGTCAAAACCTTCGATATGGAAATCGATTTCAGCCCCTTCACTTTTTCCTATCCAGTTTTTTTGAAGTCGCTTGAGTCCATCTGACCAGTCGAGCTCTTCGAGATCTTCAAGCAGCCGGTCGGCATACTCCGTGATTTTGAGTACCCACTGCTTGAGAAGGCGCCTCTCTACGGGGTGTCCCCCCTCTTTGGAGAGTCCCCCCTCGACCTCTTCATTGGCGAGTACCGTACGCAAATTGGGACACCAGTTGACGAGCATCTCGGCTTGGTAGGCTAGCCCTTTTTCGTAGAGCTTGGTGAAAATCCACTGCGTCCACTTGTAGTACTTGGGGTCACTGGTGCGGATCTCTCGATCCCAGTCGTAAGCGTAGCCTATCGCTTGGAGCTGACTTTTGAAGTTGCTGATGTTTTTAGCTGTGGTGGTTCTAGGATGGGTCCCAGTGCGGATTGCATACTGCTCGGCTTGAAGCCCAAAGCTATCCCAGCCCATGGGGTGGAGAACAGAAAACCCTTTCGCCAGCTTGTATCTGGCGATCACATCGGTCGCTGTATAGCCTACTGTATGACCGACGTGTAGCCCAGCCCCTGAGGGGTAGGGAAACATGTCGAGCACATAATATTTCGGCCTTTTTCGGTCTTCATAAGCTTTGAATGACTTGTTTTCGGCCCAAAACCGCTGCCACTTCTTCTCGATGAGCTGAGGGTCGTACTTCATAGCCCCTAACTCTTCGGCAATTTTCTAAAACCTGCTTCGCCCACCAGCTTTTTTAACTCCTCTTGATCGGCGGACTTGAATAGCACATGCCAGACCGGTAGGCGTTCCTCTTTAAATATTTTCTCTTTCGGATCAAAAAAAGCATCAACATAGTTCGCCGCTAAATGGGTGCACTCCACTTGTGTCCACCCTTGAATCGCCTCAACCTCGTTTGCTCTAACAAACTCATCCCAGAGGCGCTCGAAATAAGCCCGGGAAGTGTTCTCTGAGACCAAAGTGCTTTTGAAATCGTTGGCATCAATCTGCACCATAGTCTTAACAAGGTCTTGCTTTGCCATAAATTTGTTCCACTCCAAATGGCCTTTGAATGCGACTCTTCCTGCCAAAGAGCTCTCCGCATAAATTTCAGCAAAACCATCTACATCATCGTTATTCATCCGCTTCGCATGGTGATGCATCCATTTCACTTCAAGCCACTCAGGTGTGTTCTTGTCATCTGGTATCGCTTCTTTAAGGGCAGACACGAGCCCTCCATCCAAATCTGGCATTTTCTCAAGGGCATAGAAATGGTTATTTTGGACAGCAGCGGGGATCAGCTCTTGAAGATCCTGAGGGCTTGTCAAAAGCAGAACTAAGACCTTTGGCCTTAAGTTTTGAACTACAGTAGCTTTATCCTCGCATACATCCAATAATTGCCAGAGCTGCTCGCTTTCTACGAGCTTCTCTTCACTCTGAGGTGCCTGCAAGAGAATCGTTGCAATTTCGCTATCTGGCTCCTTAATTTCGTCGTATACCTTTTCAGAAATAGCTGCGAGCGCGCTTGCATCACTTTTACATACCCCTACCAGTCGGCATATGAGCGTGGGATTTTTGATGCGAGGGAGCAAGGCTAACGCCAAAATATCATTCTCAGTTTTCCCAGCAAGTGCCTCACAATCTTGAACCTCAAGCACCTCTACAATCTGAGGGTAAAATTTACCATCTATTTTCTCGCATTGTTCTGCTTTATCCCCTGGATTAGGGATGGCGTTGAGCTTATCTGCAATGACTTTTGCAACTATCTTCGGTAAATTACTAAATCCACCCAAACCAGTGTTCATCACACTAAAGTCCTCGAGACCAGAGATCAACTTTGCCGCTACTCGATAATAACCCTCTTGTATTGCATCGGCTAGGGCATCCTCAGAATATTGAAAAGTAGGTACCTGGGTTGCGTTCTGAAAATAGGGGAGAAATTGAGACTCATAAGTTCCACTAGCTGCCTTTTTAGCTACTGCGTCGATAATCGCCTTCTCTTGCGTTGTGGGTGATTTAGTTCGATCTGCTTTCAACAACTTCTCTGAGAAGTGTCCTACAGCGGCTACATATTGTTTTTCATCGAGATTTTCAATGGTTCTTTGAATCCCTTGAGGCGTGTTCTTCGAATCAGTTAGTTCCGTATAAAACTCCTCGAGCGAGGGCTGGCGAGATTCAGCCTCTTGCACTCTCTCTTGAGTCCCATTATGGCTTCTCAGAGAGGCTGAGTGCACGCGCTCTTTTGCTGCCATTCTGCCCGCTGCAACGAGAGGGAAGATAGAAGCCGCACCTGCTGCTACTCCGCCGAAGAAGAGGTGGCTGTCACTGCTTGGCCCCCCACTTTTTGCGATAAGGTAGGCGGCCCCTGCTGCGGCGAGCAGGGCAATAGCTACAAGCCCCACACTATTGGTTACTGCTGCAGAAGAGCTTTTGTGTGGGTTTGAGAGGTCAAATTCTCCTCGTATCTTGTTAATCTCTTGCGTGTGGCTCTCGGTTTTTAATACTCCGGCTGGAATGAAAGAACTGCTCATGAGATGGACTCCTTAAATCTTATTTTCTAGTGTAAAAGTATACCGGGTAGGGAATATTAAAAAAATGCAAAAAAGAAGGGCCCCGCTCGGGGGCCCCTCTTTCACGATTCAAAAAGTTCAGCTAGAGCTGAGCTCTTATTATTATACTCTAAGCGCTGATAGGTCTTTCTTCTCCTGCGTTCTCAGCTGCGTTCTCAGCTGTTTTCTCAGCTGCTGCTTGCCCGACACTTTTCAAAACTGCAACGAGTCGCTTCATTGTGAACTTGGCATGATTTTCAACGCCTTCTTGCGACTGTTCTATCACCTGCTTACCTGCAGCCGCAGCTGCTACAGCTGCTACAGCTGCTTCTCTAACTTCATTATTAGATAAAAGTTTAATCAGAGCATTTGCTTCTGCCTCTATTTTAGCTTTAGCTTTAACTTCAGCTCTCTCATTAAGCTTAACTTTGGTGGCCTGAATACCTTTATAAGCTCCAAAGCCAACCCCGGCAAGAACAGGAACGGCTACACAAGCTGCCCCTGCTGAGTAACCAGTCATAGCAGCAATCACACCTTTAAAACCAAGACCTGCAAGCGTTGCACCTACCGCAACCATCAAGGCCGAGCCGACACCGGCTAACATCCAGTTGTTGATTTTAGAACCTGTCTTTGCTGCATCGCCTGCGTTGCCTGCGTTGCCTGCGCTGTCTGCGCTGTCTGCACTTCTGCTTCTGCTTCTGCTTCTGCTTACATTTCTACCATCCAATTCTCCGCTAGCTGAACCAGCAGCAGCTGCTGGGGCTGCTTTCGTTGGATCATTATTTACTAATAATGCTGCCATGTTACCCTCCTAGGCAATAATTTTTTTAGTCTAGGCTCCATTGTGAAGGTTTCCTAAATTTTAAGAAAGGAAAAATTTCTCCGCCCCCCCGCCGCTACCTAAAGTTCTCGTAAATGCGCTTGGGAGTTAGAGAAATTTATGGTAAGCTTCCCTATATGAAAAAAAGAAATCAGAGAGCAGAGGATCGAGCCACCGGCCTCATCCGTGTCCACAGCCGGGGATTCGGCTTCGTGCAAAATGATCCTAACTCCCCTTTCACACAAGATATCTTCATCCCCAAGCGGGCAACCAAAGGTGCAGTAGATGGTGACCACGTCGAGGTGAGCGTCAAACTCCACGCGATCTCCGAAAAAGGGCCAGAAGGACGAGTAGTTAAAATCCTAGAAAGAGGGCGCTCTCATCTGGCGGGCACAGTGCGCTATGTAGGAAAAAAAAATACAGTTTACGCCTACGCTCCCCTTCTTGGAGAAGATCGCGAGGTGCGTGTGCTCTCAAAAGAGCGTAAACTCGAACTTGGAGACCGCATCCTAATAAAGGTCATCAATTGGGGCGCAAAAGAGCGTGAACCCCTAGGAGAGATGACCGCTTACATAGGCCACATCAGCGACCCCAGTTGCGATGTCACTGCCGCTATAGAAGAATTCGCCCTTGATCACGAGTTTTCCTCAGAAGCTATCGAAGAGGCCGAAGGTTTTGATAAAAAAGTCCTCATAGAAAAAGAGCGCAGAGATTTTCGCTCCTTGCGCACCTTAACAATTGATCCCACAACCGCAAAAGACTTTGATGATGCGCTCTCACTTACTAAAGATAAGAGAAGCCACTTCCATCTAGGGATTCATATTGCCGATGTCTCACACTTTGTAAGACCAGGAACTGCACTTGATCTAGAGGCGCGGCAACGGTGCAACTCCACCTATTTTCCAGGGGAAGTAGTGCCCATGCTCCCCCATGCGCTCTCAAGTGATCTTTGCAGCTTAAAACCCGACGTCGATCGGTTTGCAGTCTCTGTTATCTGCGAACTCGACCCCGAAGGAAGCGTCTGCTCCTATGAAATCGTCCGAAGTGTGATTTGCAGCCAAAAAAGATTTACCTATGAAGAGGCTAAAGAGGTCTTAGATGAGAAAAAAAAGAGTCCCTTTTTACCAGATCTTCAGCTCATGGTCGAACTCTGCCACCTATTAAAAAAGAAACGAGCAGAGCGCGGAAGTATCGAATTCGCCCTTCCAGATAGCTCTCTTGTCATCGATAAAGAGGGGGTCCCCCTTCTAGTGGAGCTCGTAGAGTACGACATCACCCACCAGCTCGTCGAAGAGTTCATGCTCAAAGCCAATGAGACCGTGGCTACACACCTCAGCAACCTCGGAAAACCTCTTACCTACAGGGTACACGATGAGCCCGACCCTGAGACGATTCGTGAGTTTGCAGCTCTTGCAAGCTCTCTCGGATTCAAAATTTCTGCCAACCCCAACTCAGAAGAACTCCAAACACTCTTCGATGAAGCTCGAGAGAGCCCTTATGGCGAGTTTCTAGCTGTAGCTTTCATTAAAAGTATGAAGCTCGCTAGCTACTCCACGGAAAATGTTGGACACTATGGCCTTGGACTTGAGCACTACACACACTTTACAAGTCCCATCCGCCGGTATATCGATCTCGTCGTCCACCGGCTTCTCTTCGATGAGCTCCATGGCGATGAAAACCTCGAAGAAGTGGCTCTCAAATGCTCAGAAAAAGAGCGCCTTTCAAGCCGCGCAGAGGGAGCTGTTCGTCTCCTAAAAAAACTCCGTCTTCTTAGCAGCTTCGAGGAGAAAGACCCAGGGCGGAGTTACCGAGCCACAGTCACCGTTGTGCGCCCCTTCGGATTTAGCTTCGTTGTAGAAGATTTACTCATGGATGGATTCATTGAAGCTCGCGAGTGTGGGCTCGCCTCAGGAGAGAAGATAGAAGTGAAACTCACCAGTCTCGACCTCATCACCCAGAGCGCTTCATGGGATCTCCCCTAAAATTTGACCATCTGATAGGATCACAACTATGAAAAAACATTTTATTACCGGACTAGTCATTCTCCTGCCTCTCGCGGTAACCATCTTTTTGGTCGCTTTTTTAGTCAACCTACTCACCGCGCCCTTTGTCGGAGTCATCGAGCAGTTCCTCGTACAAAAATCGTGGTATACCGCTTACCGCGGGGGCATTCACATCTTGCTCAAACTCGTCGTGCTCTTTGCTCTCTTCTTTTTTACAGTCTTGCTAGGCTTTCTAGCTAGAGTTGTCGTCTTCAAGTCACTTCTTGCCCTTTATGACTACATTCTTCACCGCATCCCCATCATCAAAACCGTCTATAAAGCGACTCAACAAGTAATTCGGACCATTTTTGGGACCACTTCCCGCTCCTTTAAACAGGTGGTCATGGTGCCCTTTCCGACACATGGCGCCTACTGCATCGGACTTGTCAGCAGCCCTGCCCCCGCACTTTGCGCAAAAACGGTAGGCTCACCTCTGGTCACCGTTTTTGTCCCTACCACACCAAATCCCACATCAGGATTTTTGATGATGTATCAAAAAAATGAGGTCATCTTTCTCGATATGAAAATTGAAGATGCATTTAAATATATTATTTCCTGTGGAGTGATCACTTCAGATGACGATCCCCTTCCTCCCGAAATTACCTCTTGAATGGAATCGCAAAAATCGCTACCATACTCTCCAAATTAGTATTTGGGTGAAAGCATGACACGTATTGGAAAAAAAGAAGAGCGGCGCGCAAGGTCGCCTAGAAAACACAAAAAGCCCTCTATCAGCACAGGCCCTAAAAAAGATAACCTCCCTGAAGGATACAAGCCTAAAGTAAATGCGTATGCAGGTGCTAAGGTTCTTTTTGTTCCAAAAATCAAATCAGTAGGATGTAACGATGTCTCGTCATAAGAGCTATGGAAAGTCAAATAAGGGTGATCAGAAACGAAATGTGCTCAAGCGCTTTGAGCGTATTGAAGTGCTTAGAAAATTAGGCCGTTGGGACGATTCAAAAGACAAGCGGGTGACAGGCCTTCCTAAAACCCCTACCCTTTCTTGAATCTTCAAATATTCGACGAGCAAGAAGACCTTTCCATTGACCCCACCTCTATTCTTCCTGTCGTCGAAAGTGTTCTTCATCTGGAAGATTTACATACAGACGAACTCGCCATCTATTTTGTGAGCGAGCCAGCTATCTGCTCGCTTCACGAGCGCTACTTTCAAGACCCCTCTTCAACAGATTGTATCTCTTTCCCTATGGATGGAAGAGACGAAGTGAAGCCTCACACCTTAGGGGAGATTTTTATCTCCCCAAAAGCGGCCATTGAATTTACTAAATCGAGTAATCACCCCCCCTACCGAGAAGTGACTCTCTATGTCGTACACGGATTGCTGCATCTTTTAGGATATGATGATATAGAAGAAGAAGATGAAAAAAAAATGCGAAAAGCGGAGAAAATGCACATGGATGCTCTTCTAGCTAACAATCTAATCATCAGGAAAAAATCCCCTTGATCTGGTCACTCACCCTCTCTTTTGTCTTTCTAATCGCTGCCTTTTTTTTAACAACGATCACTCACTCCCTCACACGACTTGGAGAGATTCGTTCGTTGGAAGTGATAAAAAAAAGACCTAACCGTTTTTTCTACTACCCCCTCCACCGATTTATCTTTAGAAAACCGCGTTTTGAAATTCTGATTTTTGCGGCAACGATTGGAGAAAATATCGCAAGGCTCGGTTTTGCAACTGTCGCTCTCTACGCATTAATGCAATTGGCTACTCTCTCGGCTCTGCACGCCATTTTGGGAGGGCTTCTTTTGCTTTTTGTCGTCTTACTCATAGGCGTCTTTTTCCCAAGGCTCTGGGCGGTGCGCGGAGGTGAGCGTGCCCTCGCTTCGTCGCTTCTCATCTCCTCTTTTTTTCTCGCCCTAGCTCTCCCCTTCTCTCTGATTTTGCTTAAACTGGCCGATTCCGCCACTCGCGCTTACGAAAAAGAGGCCGGGGGCGACGCGCTCGAGGAGATGAAAGAAGATGTGGTTCAAATCCTTCAAGCTGCGGATGTCGAAGGCAAACTCGACTCTTCAGATAAGTTGCTCATCGAGTCTGTGATTAAATTCAAAGATCGAATCGTGCGAGAAGTGATGGTCCCACGTGTCGATCTCTTTAGTCTCCCGGGAGAGATCTCTATTAGAGAGGCTGCGCACTTTTTAACTCAAGAGGGGTATAGCCGAATCCCTGTCTATAAGGACTCAGTAGACAATATCATTGGGCTTCTCATGTTCAAGGACGTTTTGGAACTCTACATGGACTGTCTAGAGGGGAGAAAAGAGGCATCCCTACTCGATATGAGTATTGAGGCGATTACCAAATCAGTCTTTTACACCCCTGAGACCAAAAAAGTCTCCCACTTGCTCCAAGATTTTCGCACCAAGCAGATGCATATGGCAATTGTAGTCGACGAGTATGGAGGCACCGAGGGGGTGGTAACACTTGAAGATATTCTCGAAGAGATCGTCGGTGAGATCGCCGACGAATACGATATGGGGGAAGAGTTACTCTACACCACACAACCCGGAGGAGGAAGCTGGATTGTCGATGCCCGCATGAGCCTACTCGATGCAGAAGATATCTTTATGATCTCAATACCCCAAGAGGGAGAGTATGATACCATAGGAGGGTATATCTTCCACAAAGTGGGAGCGATCCCTCAAAAGGGCTTGAAGATTCATCATGACGATTTTGATATCGAGATCCTTCAGGTATCCGATCGCAGTGTCGAGAAGGTGAGAGTCACACCGAGAAAAAAATAGCCGCTTTTTCACACGGCACGGGTTTAGAAACTGCTTGACAAGGGGTGGCTAGCTCAGCTATCTCCTCGACTATGCAATTCAATCAAGAAAAAAAAGGGAAAGTCACTCTTTTCTATCTAAAAGGAAGACTCGACAGCGCCACATCCACTGAAGTCGAATCAAAAATTCTAGAAGCGATACTCGCTGGAAGCAAAGAGATCGTTCTCGACTTTAGTGGCCTGGAATATATCTCCAGTGCCGGTATCCGTGTACTCGTCCATAGTCACAAAGAGCTCGCAAAAAAAGAGGGTCACATCGTGCTAGCTGCTGTGCCCAAGCCTATTGAGAATGTGCTCTACATTACCGGTTTTCTCCCCTATTTTAAGATTTACGACGGGAAGGCTCAAGCGCTTGATGAGTTGAACAAATTAGGTGATTGAGCTATCCTCACGCTTTTATAACTAATCCCCAACAAACATGCGCCGATCCATCTGTTACACTGAGCCAGGAATAGCCCTCGCTGGGCAAACTGGTACCTGGAAATTTCATTATACAACTGCAACGTCACTTCCTGAAGGGACCCGCGTGAAGTTCGATTTACTCAGCATGGGCCGGGATATTGACTGGGAAATCCCCTCAGTTGATCTCTCGGTGGATGCCAACGTGATCTACCTCGAGCTCGAAGATGGAGAAATCCTCGAGTTTGAAGAGGTGGAGACCCCTGAAGGGTTGGTTCCTCAGTACGAGACGACACTCCCCTACTCCATTAAAGTGGGGGGAATATTCACCATCGCCTTGGGGATTCCTCCCGATCTCGATGGCGATGAATCGGAGTATGGTACTGAATCGCAGCTGATGATCCAAAGAAGGCGACCTTTCAATCTCTATATCGATCCCAAAGGAAAGGGCAACTACGAAGATCCTCAAATTTTTACCCTCGATGTTCGAGGCAATAAACTCGATCACATCCGCATCCTCACCCCCTCTTTTGTAGCAAAAAACAAACGCTTCGATATCACCGTACGTTTTGAAGATGAATATGATAACCTCACTCATCTAGCACCAGAAGAAACGCTGATTGATCTCTCCTACGAACATTTACGCGAAAATCTCAATTGGAAGCTCTTTGTTCCAGAAACAGGTTTTGTGATTCTTCCCAATCTCTATTTCAATGAAGCAGGAATTTACCGCATTCAGCTGCGCAACTTGCATACAAAAGAGCATTTCCTCTCAGCTCCTATCAAATGTTTTCAAGAAAACGACCGAGGACTCTTCTGGGGCCTTCTTCATGGAGAGTCGGAGCGGGTCGACTCCACCGAAAATATTGAAAACTGCCTCCGACACTTTCGCGATGAGAAAGCCTTGAATTTCTTTGCCACCTCCCCTTTTGATCAAGATAGTGAAACGACTCAGGAGGTTTGGAAATCACTTTCGCACAATATCTCTGAATTCAACGAAGAGGACCGTTTTGCTACCTTCCTCGGCTCACAATACGTTGGCGAGCCAGGCAAGGAAGGGGTCAGACAACTGCTCTTTAGCAAAGAGGGTAAAGGAATTGTCAGACAAAAAGATGCAAAGCACTCCTGTTTGACTAAAATCTATAAGACCTGGATGCCCAAAGATTTGCTCTCTATCCCCACCTTCACGATGGGAAAAGGGTTCCATTTTGATTTTAAAGATTTTAACCCCGAATTTGAGCGGGTCGTTGAGATCTACAACGCGTGGGGCTCAAGTGAGAAGTCTGCAGGCGATCGCCCCCTATCTGGACCTGTAAAACCTCATGCGGAGGGCTCTCTTGTCGAAGCTTTGAAGAAAAATTGCCGCTTTGGATTTGTAGCGGGAGGATTAGACGACCGAGGGATCTACCACGACTTTTATGACAGTGAGCAGGCGCAATACTCTCCAGGGTTGACGGGAATTGTGAGCAACAAATATGCCAAAGAATCGATGTTCGAAGCCCTTACTAACAGGAGCTGCTATGCGACCACTGGCGCTCGCATCATCGTGGGCTTCCACGTTGCAGGGCATCCGATGGGATCTGAGCTCTCCACCACTTCGAAGCCTGGCCTTTTGGTCAACCGCCACCTCTCTGGCTATGTCGCAGGAACCGACGCCTTGGATCGCATTGAACTCATCCGCAATGGAGAAGTGTTGCACACCATCCACCCAGAAGGTTACCACCACGATTTCTATTTTGACGATATGGACCCTCTGGAAAAAGTGACCCTCACCCCTAAAGGAAGTGCTCCTTTTGTCTTTTACTATGTCCGCGTCTATCAAAAGGATGGCCACCTCGCATGGGGTTCTCCCATCTGGGTGGATGTCGGAACCACCGCTCCGCAAAAGAGCAAAAAAAATGGGTAATCTCGGCTTGACAATCCTCATTGCTGCCATTATCGTCACGCTTGCTGCTGCAGGACTTGGTATCGGCCTTCTCATCACAGGAAAATCGAGACTAAAACGAGGATGTGGCAAATCCCCAGACAAAAAGGGGAGAGATGAATGCTCCATTTGCGGGGAAAAAAAAGATGAATGTGATAGCGACTGACCCCTCTTTGGAGTCGATTGAAGAGAAGGTAGCTGGCGGCAAGCGCCTCACAAAAGAAGATGCTCTTGCCTTGTTTTCAATGAGTGAGCCCGATGAGCTCGAGAGAATTCGTCACATGGCCGATCAAAGGCGTGCGGCTCGAGTCGGCGAGGAGGTCGAATTCGCTTCTACTTTTTATGTCCACCCTACCAATCTCTGTGAGCTGAGCTGCGCGATGTGCTCTTTCTACGCAAAGCCTGGCTGGGAGAAGGCGTGGTTTTTAACGCCGGCTCAAATCGAAGAAAAAATTCGCGCCTATTATGAGAAAGGACTGACTGAAATCCATATTGTTGGAGGGCTTTGGCGAGAGTGTACTCTCGACTACTATGAAGAGCTTTTCACACGGATTCGCTCCATCGACTCTACCCTGCATATCAAAGCCCTTACTCCTGTGGAATACGACTTTCTCGCAAAACTCCACGGCCTTTCTATCGAAGAGGTATTCACCCGCATGATGAGCTGGGGATTAGGCTCACTCCCAGGCGGAGGAGCTGAAATTTTGGTCGAAGAGATTCGAAAAAAAGTGGCCTATGGGAAGATCTCTTCTGAAGAGTTTCTTGCCATTCATAAACTCGCTCACTCTCTAGGACTTAGATCAAATATTACGATGCTTTTCGACCACATCGAAAGCTATGAAAATATTGCCACACACCTCTGCCTTGTTCGTGAGCTGCAAGATCAGACAGGAGGGTTTCGCGCTTTTGTCCCGTTGAAATTTGGAGTCGAAAATAATGCACTCGGAAAACGGAAAAATCGATTGATCTCTAAACATGTCCCGCTCGTCTATGCCGTCTCTCGCCTTATGCTCGATAATGTCGACCACCTCAAAGTATTATGGAACTACGTCGGAGTCGATCAAGCTGTTGAGCTGCTTCGGTGGGGGGGAAGTGACCTCTCTTCAACAAATACTGAGGAAAAGGTGATCAAAATGGCAGGTGGCGCTGAAATCCAGATGGATAAAGAGACCATGACCTCTTTAATCACAGGTGCAGGAAGAATGGCTAAACTCACTCACTCAGGAGCAAACTAATGCGACTTGGATTCCCCAACTACATCAATGCCCTACCTTTTGTCCTCCCAATTAAAGTGGGCGCTGTTCAAATAGATGCTGAGCTCGCGCTTGAAGTGCCCACGGCGCTCTCAAGCCAACTCCAAGCCCAACAGCTAGACCTTGCTCTTACAAGCTCTACAATGAGCTTCGAAGAGCATCTTTTTCCCCTCTCAGATTTTTGTATCAGTGCTCGCCAGGAGGTCCTCAGCGTCAATCTCTACCTTAAAGGGAGTCTCGATGGAGCGCGGATTGCTCTCACAAGTGAGAGCTCCACATCGGCCCTACTGCTCAAAATTCTCGCTCACCACCATTGGAGACAAGAGCCTACTTTTGTCCCCCTTGAAGGTCCACTCGATAGCTACGATGGGTTCTTGCTGATTGGCGATGAAGCCCTTTGCAACCTCAAAATCTCAGGCTACAAGACTATAGATCTCGCCAAGCAGTGGTATGAGATGACCGCTCTTCCCTTCGTCTTTGCAAGGCTTGTCGCAATAGAGCCTCACAATCACTCTCGGCTCCTTGAAAAACTCGAAGAGGCTCTCGAGTGGAGTCGCTCACATCTCGATCAGATTCTCACTGCGGCAGCGCAAAAATGTTCTCTTCCGAGGCCTTTGCTTCACCGTTATTACAACTTGCTTAGCTATGAGCTAACCTCCGAGGGAAAGCAGAGTCTACAACTCTTTAAACAAATGAGCGCGCATGTACAACCCTGCCGCCCCTGAATCCATCCAATCGATGTTTGCAACCATCGCTGAGGGGTATGACAAGGCCAACAACACTTTTTCACTGGGTCTCCATAAAAAATGGAACCGCACACTCATTCGATCCATGCCCCCAGTCGACCGCCTGCTAGACCTCTGCGCAGGAACAGGTGAGATTGCCTTTGGCTACCTCCACAAACACCCCAAAGCGAGGGCCGTGCTCCTTGATTTTTGCCCTGAAATGCTCGAGGTTGCAAAAATAAAAGCCCAAACCCTCTCAAGTCGGTGCACTTTTGTAGAAGGTGATGCGCAGCAGCTCCCCTTTGAAAATGCTTCAGTGGACGCTGTGACCATTTCCTATGGTATACGCAATGTGCAAGAACCTCAAAAGTGTTTTGAAGAGGTGGCTAGAGTTTTACGCCCTGGAGGGCAATTTGGAATCTTAGAGCTCACACGCCCCACCTCCCCTCTTTTAAGAGCGCTTTTTTCTCTCTATTCAAAGAACTTACTCCCCCTTTTAGGAAAATGGAGAGCTAAAAATTACGAAGCCTACCGCTATCTATCTTCGAGCATAGAGACCTTCACTCCACCAGATGAGCTAGAAAAGCAGCTCGAGGAGGCAGGACTTACCCCCTTGAAAAGAAAAAAATTAGGGGGCGGCGTGGCAACCCTTTTTCTCTCAAAAAAGTGATCTGATCAAGGTAGAGTTTACCCCAATCGTGTGTCCAAAAATCAAGGATTCGAGTATATTCGCCCCCTATGCGGCTGATTTTAGGTTCTACATCGCCAAGACGGGTCGAGATTCTCGGTTTTTTCTCCTATCCCTTCGAGCAGATCTCCCCACAGTTTGACGAGAGTAGTGTCACCTTTCAAGGTGACCCCGCAAGCTATGCACTTGAAATTGCTCGGGGAAAAGCCGACTCGCTAGCCCTTCAACACCGCGACGCTGCCATTTTGACCGCTGACACCTGCGTGAGCTATGAAGACCAAATTCTCAATAAACCGGCTGATGAGAGTGAGGCGTTTGAGATGCTCCAGATGCTTTCAGGCTCTTTTCACACCGTCTATACAGGTCTTGTGGCGAGACATGGAAGTGAAGAATACACAGACGTGGCGAAAACTGAGGTAGAATTCCATGCACTCAGTAAAACTCAGATGGAGCGCTACCATGCCGCTTTTGAAGGGAGAGACAAAGCAGGAGGGTACGGCATCCAGATGGCCGGCTCCGTGATTATCAAACAGATCAAAGGGTGCTTCTACAATGTGATGGGTCTTCCACCTGCCTCTTTGTGTCCCTTATTACAAAAAGTGGGAATCGATTTATGGGATTATCTCGTTTAGCTCTTCTGGCAGTAGCAGTCGGAGCCCCTATATTTGCTGACTTCCCTCCTAACTTGGGAGGGCAGATCCGCTTTCTTCTTCACAGGGGAAAAGTTGCCCAGGCTTTTGGAAGCTATCTTGACTATGCAAGAGAGAGTGAGAGCCACGATTTTTCGCTCCTCCAGCAAGCGGGCATCTCCCTTCTTGAAAGAGGGGCTCTCGACGAAGACCCAGAAATTCAACTGATGTGTATGTTCGGAGCAGGTGTTGCCACTGTCGGGGATCTCATTCCAGTGCTTGAAAAGGGGATCCAGAGCCCCCATGAAAAGATTCAGCTCGTAGCGCTTGGCTACCTCTCCAAGCTGCAGGACGATCGCGCCGATAGGCTAATTGTCGAGGCGCTCAGCTCTCCCTTCCTTCTGACTAGGTTAGAGGCGTGCTTTCAACTCGCTCAAAAAAACCACCCCGAAGTGCTCACCCATCTCCGCTCTCTTGATGTGAAAATCCCCCCTCCTCTGCGCGCTCTTTTTCCTCAAATCGTGGTCTTTCTAGACAGCCCCGAAGCAAAAAGCTATTTAAGGCAGATGCTATCGGACAGTGATATAGGGGTAAGACTGGAAGCCATCGCCTGTCTGACTGAGAGGAAACGGGACGACTTTCTCCCTCAGCTGCGCCTGCTCGCCTCAGGAGTGCACCACACCCAGCAAGAGCGCTGCGCAGCAGCTCTCGGTGAGCTGCGGGATCGACAATCCCTCCCTCATCTAAAAAAGCTGCTTGAAAGTCCCCGTCCTCTGGTGAAGCTTGCAGCGGCTGTCTCTCTAGTCCAGCTCGGTGAAAAAGATTCTCTTGAGTTCATTGAAGCCGAAGCGCTTCAAGGGAATCTCTTTGCCATCGCAGCTCTTGGCAAACTCGGTGAGGGAAAGAGGGTGCTCAGGAAACTGATCCGAATAGGCGACCGTGACGTGCGTCTCAATGCGACTTTAAGTCTTCTTCTTTGCAAAGAGAGCGCCTCTGTCGATGAAATCCTCTTTGAAGAGACCCAAGGAGCAGGTTTTACTCTGATTCATACGCCTGGGCGAGCTTTAAGCGCCTGGAAGATCCTTCCTCTTGCGAGTCAGCATCAAGAGAGAGATCGCCCAGGTGTACTCCAAGAGACCCATCAACTGCGTCAAAAAGTTCTTCGTGCCACGCTCGAACTTCCAGACGAAACCTTCTATAGGGTGGCAGAATCCATTTTAGGCTCAAACCAAAGTGATTTAGTTCCTCCTCTCATGGCGCTTCTAGAGAACAAACGAACTGAAAGAGCGATTGCCTTGCTGAAAAAAGGGGCTGAGAGTGCAGGTGAGCCTCTGGTGCGCAATTACTGCACCCTCGCTCTTTATAACCTCGGGGAGGGGGGCTCTTATGAGGGGCGGCTACTCGATTGGGTGCGACAAGCGGGCAGTCACCCGATCATCCGCTTTCAAGAATCAAAAGCAAAAAGTACCGAGCTCAGCAGGTACGAGCTCACCCCTACCGAAACCTCTCAATTCCTCGTTGAAGTCTTTGAAGCGCTGGCTAGAAAGCAAAATCAGGTGGGCGTCGAAGCGCTCATTCATGCTATAGCCCATGGAAATTCGAAAAACCGCTATGCCCTCGCGGGGCTTTTGATCCGGACTACTGAGTGAACATGATCCGGCCTTTGTTATGCCTATGCCTATTTCTCCCTCTCTTCGGGGATGACATCACTTCCAAGCTGCCTGAAATTTGGAACACCGAGTGCTACATCTGCCGCCCCTTCCAGCAAGCTCTTGTAGAGATCGAGGATCAGGTAGTTGTCGATTTGATCGATCCCTGCTATGAAGATGGAGTCCTCACAACTGACTCAGGGGGAATTCTCTCAGCGCCCGGGCTTCGTATCCAAGCGGAAGAGTTCATCTACACCCGTAAGCTCGAAGGAGAGCTCC
The DNA here is from genome assembly GCA_021772465.1 of Chlamydiota bacterium. Lineage (GTDB taxonomy): Bacteria > Chlamydiota > Chlamydiia > Chlamydiales > JAAKFR01 > JAJFLX01. The sequence goes on along the minus strand of JAJFLX010000003.1, from coordinate 121,756 downwards.
CTATTTACACCGTACAGTGCAGGGGGAACTTGCTCATCGACTACGAGCAGTGGGTCCTTGTGGGCGATTTTCTCTACTACGATTTTCTCACCCACCGGGGCTACTTAATCAATGGGAAGACCGCGCAGCCTCCCTGGTATGTCTCCGGCGAGGAGGTCTTACTTCTCGAGTCAGGCGAGCTTGTCGTGCTCAATGGATCCATCTCTACAAGTGAAGGAGGATCAAGAGGGATCGTCATAGAGACCCCCACAATCGAGCTCTCACCCGATCGGATCGTCACGGCCTCGAATCTACGTTTCCGTGTGAACCGTGTCCCTCTTTTTTGGCTCCCTCAACTGAAAGTCGATCTCGATAATTTCGGCACCTCTCCTTTTGCTCTCAAGTTTGGATGGGGAGGGTTTATGGGGTCTCACCTCAGCCTACTCTACCAGTTTCTCGCACTCGGAGAGTTCAAAGGTTTTGCCCGCCTCGATGCCTTCTTTGGGCATGGCCCAGGAGGAGGGATTGAGACGCGTTACAACCCCAAATTTCGAGCCACCGAGTTTTATACTCGCAGCTACTACGCACACGACATCGCAATTAGCGATAGACGAAAACGGGACCGTTACCGGTTTCAAGGTACCCTCTACGACTGCATCCGGGGGGTGGAGGTGAAGGGGCGCTACGACTTTGTAAGCGATGCGCAGATGGCAGCAGATTTTGAACTCCGCGATTTTGAGTTAAAAACTGCAGGCAAAACCGAGCTAAATTTAAGGAGCGAGCACGAGAGCTGGATTGGAAACCTCTTCGCAAGGGTCCGGGTCAACGATTTTCAATCAGTCGACCAGCAGCTCCCCACCTTGGCCTTGAATTGGCACCCCTTTGAGATCCCTGGCACGGGAATTCTCATTCAAAATGATTTTAGTGCGGGCTATCTCAACTACGTCTTCAGCGACGATGTTGTGGCTGCCAAAGACTTCGATGCAGGACGCGTGTCGATCCACCCTTTTCTCTACCGCCCCTTCTTTTTCGGACCTGTCACCTTTACCCCTGAGGCGGGTTTGATCGGGATTGCCTACTCCAATAGCCCAGGGGGGGGGTCAGCGGGACAAGCCGTGGGTGAGCTCGGTCTGCGGCTCGAAACGTCTCTATCAGCAAGATCTGAGCAGTTGAAACATGTGATTGAGCCCTACATCCACTACCGCTACCTTTCACACCCAAAAGTGAGTACAGACAATCACTTCATTTTTTCGATAGAGGATGGTTATGACCGGCTCAACCTGATCCGTTTTGGAGTGAGCTCGAGTCTTTTTGTAAAAGCCCCCTGCGGAGTGATGCGCCCCTTCTGGATCGATCTTTGGACGAATGCCTACCTCGACGAGCAGACGATCCCTCAGGCTATCCCTAAAGGGTATCTCAACCTCGAGTGGCAACCTCATCCCCGGATATTTGGAACCATCAATGGAGGGTGGAATTTTCGCAACAAGCGGGTCGATTTCTACTGCGCCCGCCTCGAGTGGACCTACAGCGATCTTTTGGCTTTTGCTGCTGAGTACCGCTACCACAGCCCTTACGATTGGAGAAAGGCCGACTTCTACAATTTCATACTAGACACAGTGCGCACGCAAGACGAGCTTCTCGAGTCTGCCCTCTCTTTAAAGAGGCAGATCGCCCTCTTTCGCACCTTCATTCGACTCAATCCCGATTGGAGCGCCAAAATTGATCTCCGAAAAGGGTGGTCTATTCGAGACCAGCCCACCTTCTTTGAATATGAGTTTCAGCTAGGCACCGTCGTTTTTCAACACTGGCGATTCAATTTCACTTATGAAAAACTTGAGTCGGATAACCGCTACTCGATCTCTTTGAAACTCGACAGAGGCCCTCCCCCTCTTCGTAAGTCGTGCATCTAGGGAGGCCGTCTTGCACTTGGTGTTTCAATGAAAAAAATCGGCTCACTTCTAGGACCCTGATTGCTACCTAAAACTTGCCGCTATAATGCTTAGTTGTATTCAAAAGAGTGAGCCGCATCGAATTGAGCGTCACAAAGAGACTGCTTAAAAACATCGCTAGTACGGCAATTAATGGGGTCAGTCCCCCTGAAAGCGCCAGAAGAAGCGCCAAAGAGTTGTAGCCAAACGAGGCGATCAAATTTTGCAAGATCAAGCGCTTCCCTCGCTTGGCGATTTCGACAAGCTCTGGAAGTGCCTCAAGTGAATCTTTGGTGAGCAAGATGTCTGAAACCTCGATGGAGAGGTCGGTCGCAGAAACGACTGAGATCCCCACATCAGCTGCGCTGAGCGCAAGAGCGTCATTGACGCCATCGCCTACCATCACGACAGGCTTAGGAAGTTTTTCGATCTCCTCTTTTTTTTGAAGAGGGGAAAGCCCCCCCTTCCCCGAGCGAAATTGGAGTTGCTCCGCGATCGCCTCTACGAGAGCGGGGGTATCCCCCGAAAGAATAACTCCATCGACTCGAGGGATATCCGAGCGGAGCTTGTCGCCCAATTGAAAAGTGGTGAGCCTCCCTTCATAGCTAAAATGGACTGTCGTACCCACCCCCTCTTTGCAATCAAACCCTCGCTCTTGAAAAAAAGTGTGTGAACCCAAAAGCAGCTCACTCCCCCTATAGTACGCTCTCATGCCACGACCGATAACCTCCTCGACGTGGTCTAACAAAACAGTTGAACCCAAAAGCGCCTCCGAAAGAGCCGTAGCAACGGGGTGCACAGATTGCGATGCTAGCCCCTTTAAAAGCGCATGGTGCTCGAGAGGGAGATCATCGAGCCCCTCGAGGAGCTGAAATTTCCCCTCAGTCAAGGTGCCTGTCTTGTCAAAAACGAAAAGGGGATTATTAGCGAGAGGAGCCAAGGCGCCCCGATTGCGCAAAGCAGCTCCTCGCTTGGCAAAAAGCTCGAGCATCCTCGCCTCCACAAGAGGTGCAGCAATTCCAATTGCGCAAGGACAAGAGATGAGCATCACGGTAAGTGCGCGCTCCACCCCGCCCAAGAGCCCCCCTAAAAGAGCTATTCCAATCACAAAAGGGATAAATACCCGAAGGAGGCGGTCGAGCGGAGATCTCTCTACAAGCTTGCGCGACCACTCGCCCTCAATGAGACGACACAGCGTGGCGAGCACACTACTCTCTGCCTCAGCAGTGATGCGAATATGCAGTGCCCCCTGTTTGACGAGGCTCCCCCCTATGACTGAGGAGCCAACTTTCACGTGGGAGGGGGTCGCTTCACCACTCATCACACTCGCATCTACCCACCCCTCTCCTACAGAGATCTCACCATCGAGCACGATTTTCTCTCCAGTACGTGCCAAAATAGTATCCCCAATTTTGATCTCCTTGAGCGGCACCATTTGATACTCTCCCGAAGCTACCTCTTTCAACCCCTTTTGGGGCAAACGACGCACTAGACGGGCAAGACTCTCTTTCGCAGAAAATTTTGCCCGTTGCTGCAGCAAATTTCCGAGAAGTACAAAGGTGAGAAGCATTCCCATCGTATCGAAGTAAATAGCTGTATAGTGCCCCTGAAGTAACTCAATTCCAGAGTAGAGAAAGGCAGTACTCACTCCCATCAAAACGAGCGTTTCCATCCGAAAGACACCCGTTTGAAGACTAAGTTTAAACCGTTTCCAAAAAGGCCACGCTCCATAAGTGATGAGTGGCACTGCGAGAGCAAAAGAGAGCCATCCAACAGTTGTCTCATACCCCTCTGTTGAAAAACCAAAATGCTCCAAATAGAGGGGGTAGGCAAGCATCATAAGATTTAAGGTGCAAAAGGTGGTGACGATAAAACGGATCCACATCAGGCGCGAGCTTCGAGGAGCTTGAGCAAATAGTGTCGATGCCCGGTAGCCCAGTGCATCGAATTTTTGAAAGATATCTGCTTTTGAGAGATGCGTTGGATAAAACTCGATCTTTGCGAGATCGCAAGTGTAATCGACCCAACACTTTTTGATCCCCACCATTCGTTGAAAGACCCACTCGATCGCATCAGCGCACCCAGGACACCACATTCCCCCCACTTCAAGATGAAGGAGATGAGTCTCTCCTTCAAGAGGTTTTAAAGGAGAAGACTCTTCTTTTACGTGATAGCCCTGTTTTTCTAGAATTTGATAGACAGTCAGACAGCCCGTACAACAAAATTTGAGCTCATCGAGTGCGGGAGGAGAATTTGCACAAGGAAGCGAGCAAAGTGCGCACTTAATCGACATCGATTTGCTCGGGCATCAAAAAACGGCTCGCATAGGGAAGGTAGACTTTTTCGGAGAGAAAGAGATCGACGAGCTGGGAATCGATATGCCCCTTATCTACCATATCTTTCATTATCTTAAACACTTGTGAGAGCGGATAGGGGCGCTTGTAGGGGCGATCTGGAGCGCTGAGCGCCTCAAAAGTGTCGGCTATAGCCAAGATGCGCGCTTGCAAAAGAATCTGCTCCCCTTTAAGGCCTCTAGGGTACCCCCTCCCATCGATACGCTCATGATGTGATGCAGCAATTTCAGCGACAGCGCGAAGCGTTTTAGGAAAGGGAAGCTTTGAGAGCATCTGATGGGTGACAACTACGTGGTGTTCGACAAGCGCTCTCTCTTCGCCGGTCAAATTCCCCTTTTTTAGAGTCAGATGTTCAATCTCACCCGGTTTGAGCCACCTCGAGATCCGCTGCAGACGCTCCCCTTCTAAGACCTCTTCTCCGCGGTTACACTTTTTGAGAAATTCTAGCTCCTCTCGGAGCATCGCGGCCACTTCAGCTGTGGGAGCTGGAGTGCAAAGCGCTTCGAAACGCTCTTCTATGGAATCGATACGATCAAAGACCCCTTCGAGCTTACTCTTTTTCTCCATCAAGTAAGAGGGAGTGGCGATTTTCCCACAATCGTGGAGGTGGGCGGCAATTTGTATCTCTTCGAGCTGATCTTGTGAAAAAATCGTTTCAAAACGGGGAGAAGCAGAAACCGCCCGCGCTAGAAGACCAGTTAGGATCGGAACTCGTTTCGCGTGATTTCCTGTAAAGGGAGACTTCTCATCGATGGTCTCTGCGATCACACGGATAAAAGACTCGAAGAGCGCCTTAAAATCGTGAAGAAGCTGCTGGTTTTCTATAGCAACTCCCGCTTGTGAGGCCAAGGAGAGCGCCAGCTGCTTCGAATCCTTTGTGAAAGGGGTCGGTTTCAGTAGTTGCAAGACAGCGACCACCTCCCCCTCATGGTTGAGAATCGGAACAGTGAGCACAGCGCGCGTGCGGTAACCCGTCTTCTCATCAAACTGACGGGTGCCTGAAAAATCAAATCCCGACTCGCTGTAGGCATCCTCCACATCGACAATTTGTTTGTGATTGACCGCATACGCGACAATTAAAGTTTCGTTGGGCTCGCCCGACTCGGTAAAAAGTGGCAGATCGGGATAGGGAATCGATTCAGACGAGGTGCCTCCTAAGTGGAGGCCGAGGGTGTCATTGGTGATGATCTCGAAACGGACGAGCTTCTCATCCACCACTCGGTAAAGCGTGCCCCCTTCTGCTTCGGTGAGCTCTTTTGCCCCTTTGAGCACCCCTTCGAGGAGCGTCGGCAAGTGGTGCTCTGCAGAGAGTGAGATGCCGATCTGATGGAGGTGCTGGAGCTGGCTAGAATCCATCAGCAATACTTTTTCTTGATCTGACGAAGTGTAGGCTCGAGTTTTTTTCTCTCACCGCTTGGAACGCGGTCAATGTTGAGCACACCATTGAGGTGGTCATTTTCATGCATGACATGAGTGGCGAGGAGGCGAGCGCACTTTTTTTTGAACAGCTTCCCTTTGAGATCCATCGCCTCAATTTCAACCGTCGCAGGACGAACTGCGGGGACAAAAACTCCCGGTATCGAGAGACACCCCTCCGAGCGTTCTACCATCACATCACTTGGATTTAAGAGCTTAGGGTTGATGTAGATGAGAGGGTCACAGAGATGGAGCTCCCCTGCCTCATCCTCAAAATCGACAATCGAGACAAAAATTCGCAAGAGATGCCCTACTTGAGGTCCTGCAATTCCAATCCCATTGTAGGCGTACATAGTCTCTATCATATCCCCGGCAAGCTCTTCAATCATGGGAGTGATGTCGGAAATTAAGACTGCTTTCTTTCGTAAAATGGGATCGCCATAATACCGAACAGATAGCACCTTGCCGTAGGAGGGTCTCATTGCTCTATAAATTCAGTTGTGATGCTATTTTTACTTTTAGCGCGTCCCATGGCCCCTGTCCAAACTGAGAGAACGACGCAACCCGCTAAGAAAATAAAGGAGAGCCATCCAGTAACCTTTTTGAGCACCTCAGGCGTCGAGGTTCCAAAAAGAGAGTCGCTCGCTTCACCGCCAAAGGAGGCACCTAAACCTGATGATTTACTCTCTTGAATCAAGATAATAAAGCAAAGAAGTGCTGTCAGAAAAAGAAAAAGGAATAAAAAGAGATAGTAGACAAAAGTCACGTCAAGTCCCCTTGGTATGCGTGGATAATTTCATTAAAAGATGGAGCTGTAAGCGAAGCGCCCCCAACGAGAAGGCCATCGATATCGGGCTCAGAAAGCAGCGCTTTGGCGTTGTCTGGCTTGACAGACCCCCCGTATTGGATGACAACTTTGTTTGCCACCCGCTTCCCCCACGCTTCTGCTACGATCTCGCGGCATAAAGCGTGCGTCTCTTGCGCTTGCTCTGGGGTCGCTACTTTGCCTGTCCCAATCGCCCAAACCGGTTCATAGGCAAGAAGGACTTCACCCATTTGCTCTTTCGTCACCCCTTCGAGCGATTGAAAGATCTGCTCTTTGAGCACCTCTCGCACCTCGTTTCTCTCGCGCTGCTCTAGGGTCTCTCCTACACAGAGAAGGGGCTGAATCCCCTCCTGTAGGGCGCGGTGTACCTTTCGGTTGATAAAAGCGTTCGATTCATGAAACAGATGCCTCCGCTCAGAGTGGCCCAAAATGACAAATTGTGCTCTCACCTCTTTGAGCATGCGCGCGGCGATCTCTCCTGTGAAAGCGCCCTCTGTCGCATCACTCATGTTCTGAGCGCCCACGGTGATTGTAGGGGTAATCTCAGCCGCTGCTTGGATGGCTGTAAAAGGTACAGCGAGGTAAACAGCAGCTTGACTCTTCTCAATCAGGGGTGCTAAAGTTTTTATAAACTCGCACGCTTCATCGATGGTTTTGTACATTTTCCAATTTCCAACGATAATGAGTGGCCTGGGGGGCTTTTTTGCTCTCGGTGCCATAGAAGTGTCCTAAATTTCATTAAGAAAATAGCATAGTCGTGTACCAACCGTCAACTCTCACTGTCACCCAGCTCACACACCAGATCAAAAACCAGCTTGAATCCTCCTTTGCGTCCTGCACAGTGCAAGGAGAGATTTCAAATGGAAAAGCGCATTCGAGTGGGCACTTCTATTTCGATTTGAAAGATGCTGGAGCCAAAATCCCTGCCGTGATGTTTCGAAACGCTTTCTCGCGTCTAGATCGAAAACCTAAAGAGGGAGATCAAGTGATCCTCAAGGGCAACATCTCAGTTTACGCCCCCCACGGCCGCTACCAAATGCTTGTGAACTCACTCGAATTTCAAGGAGTTGGTGAACTTCTTTTGCGACTCGAACGGCTCAAAAAAAAATTGCAAGAGCGTGGATGGTTTGAGGCAGAAAAAAAGAAGCCCCTGCCCAGATTTCCTCTGAAAATTGGGGTTGTCACCAGCCCAACTGGAGCTGTCATTCGCGATATAATTCAGGTTCTCACACGTAGATTCTCCGGTTTTCAGCTCCTGTTAAACCCTGTTCGCGTGCAAGGGGGTGAAGCTGCGTATGAGATAGCTGAAGCGATTGAGCAGATGAATCGACTGAATCTCTGTGATGTCATGATTGTCGGGCGCGGAGGGGGCAGCCTTGAGGATTTGTGGCCCTTTAACGAAGAGATCGTTGCACGAGCTATTTATGAGAGCCGCATTCCCATTGTTTCAGCGGTAGGACACGAAACGGATGTCACCCTCGCTGATTTTGTGGCCGATGTACGAGCCCCAACCCCTTCGGCAGCCGCTGAGCTTGTCACCGACGAAAAACAGGCCCATCTCAACTTTTTGAACAAAATGCACGAGCAGCTCTCTTCTACTCTCTCCTTTCAGATGAGACATAAGCGGGCGCAGCTCGAAGGAGTCGTGCGCTCCCCACTACTCGCCTCCTCAACTTCTCTTTTAGCCCTCCCCTTCCAGAGGCTCGACGAGTGCAAATCTAAGCTTGAATCGGTCATGAAATCAGCTCTCCAAAGGCGACGCGATCTCTTAGCTGGACGCCAAAGGCAAGCCAAAGCGCTCAAACCGACGACACTTTTGCAAGCATACCGCCATAAGCTTGATCAGCAAACAAGGCGCCTCGCCGAATCGGTACAGAGTCAGCTTCATTTGAGAAAACAAAAGCTAACCCAGGTGATTCAAGCCCTTCAAGCGGTCGATCCAAAAAATGTCTTGAAGAGGGGGTATGCCATCCTTTTTGCTATTAATGAGGGTTCCATAGTAGTATCCACAAAAAAACTCATCCCAGGGCAGAGAGTGGAGGCGCGACTTGCCGATGGGACCAAAACTCTGAGTGTGGAAGATGAGTGAACAACCTTTTCGATTTGAAGAGGCTTTTTCTAGACTAGAAGCCATTTTAGAGCGGATGAACTCGGGAGGTGTTCCTCTCGATGAGTCTCTTAAACTCTACGAGGAAGCAGATAAGCTCATCTCGGCTTGCGGCAATAAGCTCACTGCAGTTGAAACGCGTATTGAGACCCTCATAAAAAAACGCAATGGTGAGATCGAGCTCGATGAGAAGGGCGAGGCTTTGTGCACTGCTTTTGAACCGCAGGAATCAGTGTGAAAATTTCAACCCCTGGAGATCTCAAATCTCTCTCTATTGATGAATTAGAAAAACTCGCTCAAGAGGTCCGTCTCCGTATTATTGAAGTTCTCTCCTCAACTGGAGGGCATCTAGCCTCCAACCTCGGAGCTGTCGAGCTCTCCTTGGCTCTTCACTACGTTTTTGATTCCCCTCTTGATAAATTCATCTTTGACGTCAGCCACCAAACCTACACGCACAAGCTATTAACCGAGCGAAACAACGCCCGATTCGATGCGATCCGAAAAGATGGGGGTCTTAGCGGATTTGCCCATCCTGAGGAGTCTGAGCACGACCATTTCTATGCAGGGCATGCAGGGACCGCCCTCTCTTTGGGACTTGGCATGGCCCAAGCCCGCGATATTTCGGGAGAAAATCACCATGTAATCCCTATCATTGGTGATGCGACACTCACCTGTGGGCTCTCTCTTGAAGCACTCAACAATGTTTCACGTGACCTCTCGAGGTTTATCGTGGTGTTGAACGACAATGAGATGTCCATTTCAAAAAATGTGGGAGGGATTACCCACATTCTCAGCCGCCTACTCAACAGCCCTATGACGAGCAAGCTGACGCACGATTTGGAGAGTTTGGTTTCAAAACTCCCTCTTTGCGGCAGCTCGCTTGCAAAAAAGGGGATGAAGCTCACAGGATCGGTAAAAAATCTCGTTAGCTCTGCCTCTTTTTTCGAGCAATTTGGGCTCTCTTACATAGGACCGGTCGATGGACACGATTTGAAAAAGCTCATCTCGGTTTTTGAAGCGATCAAGCATCGTTCAACTCCAGTCTTACTCCACCTTTTCACAACAAAGGGACATGGAGTTGATCGGGCTGAGCGCGACCCGATCTCCTACCACGGGGTGAAGCCTTTCGATCCTCAAACGTGTGAGTTCCTCCCCTCAAAACCCAAGATGACCTTTCCTAAAATCTTTGGAAGCCATCTGCTTGAAATGGGCAAAAAGCACCCTAGACTCACGCTCGTCACTCCCGCAATGTCTCTTGGCTCTTGTCTCGACAATTTTGCCGAAGCCTTTCCGAAGAGATTTTTCGATGTGGGGATTGCCGAGGGGCACGCTGTCACCTTCTCTGGGGGACTTGCCAAAAGTGGAAAGCTCGATGTGGTCTGCTCGATCTATTCCACTTTCTTCCAAAGGGCTCTTGACAACCTCTTTCACGACGTCTGTTTGCAAAAGCTCCCTGTGGTTTTTGCTGTCGACCGCTCGGGACTTGCAGCTGGTGATGGTGCCACCCACCATGGGATCTACGAAATCAGCTTCTTGCGAGCAATGCCCAACATGGTCATTTGCCAGCCGCGCGATGGAAAGATGCTCAAAGAACTACTCGAATCAGCATTTAGCTGGGAGCGCCCAACAGCTATTCGCTACCCCAACATCCCCACGACTGAGCAAGAGGGTCCTCTCGCCTACCGCCCTCTTGGACAGGGTGAGGTTTTAGCAGAGGGAGACGATTTGCTTATTGTGGCACTGGGCCACCACTGCGATACAGCGCTTGAGCTACGAGACCTCTTGAGAGGGTCGGGAATCGAGGCGGCTGTCGTTGACCCCATCTTTGTCAAACCCCTCGACACCGATCTACTCGGAAAACTCCTTCTCAAGCACAACCGCATTGTCACACTCGAGGAACACACACTCAAGGGGGGGCTCGGCTCAGAGGTGGGTGAGTTTTTACTCAGCCATGAATTTAGTCAGGTCGAATCGCTCCATTTTGGAATCCCTGAAACCTTCCTCCACCATGGAAGCCTCGGAAAGCTTCTCGACGAGATGGGACTCACTCCTGAGAAGCTGCATCAAAAAATCCTCTCTCACTTCTCTTTTCGGAGCCGCATTAAGGAAGAGCGATGATCATTGCCCTTTTTGCTAATATGCGGAAAAAAGAGGCCTTCCAAGTCGCTAAGCAGACCACCCAATTTCTCGAGGGGCGAGGGGTACGGGTGGTGGCCCGCGATGAAGAGGCCGCAGATCTTGAAGTCGCTCCCCTCTCCTCTGTCGATCAGGAAAAAATTGATTTTCTCATCTCTTTAGGAGGAGATGGAACGATTTTGCGAGTGATTCATCACTTTCCGCACCTCGATGCCCCCATATTGGGTGTGAACCTCGGCCATCTTGGTTTTATGGCTGACATCCCCTTGTCGAAACTCTATGAAAGCTTAGAAGATTTGCTTTCAGGAGCCTTTGAGGTAGACCATCGAATCATGATGGAAGCTCTCACTGCATCGGGTGAACGGTGCCTTGCTGTAAATGAACTTGTCGTCCACCGCTCTCCAAACCCGAGCTTGATCGACCTCTCTATTCACGTCGATGGCGTCTACCTCAATACGTTCTCAGCCGATGGGATTATCATCTCAACGCCCAGTGGCTCGACGGCCTACTCGCTCGCGGCTGGGGGACCTATCCTCACCCCCGAGCTTGAGGCGATCGTCATCACCCCTATCAGCCCTCACACGATCTCAAACCGCCCCTTAGTGCTCATGCCCAAACAGCAAATTGAGGTGCAGTACCTCAGCCCTTATGACCCCGTGGAGATCACCTACGATGGCTTTTCGCGCTACACGATGGCTACCAATGAAGTGTTGAGCATCACGCGGGCGAAAAAACAGTTCAAAATGGTGCAGCTTGAGGGGAGTGACTATTTCTCCACCCTGCGCACCAAGCTCAACTGGTCAGGGCAGGTGCGCTACGCTGAGCTCAACCACCAATAAACTGCTTATAGAGGCGGATGAATTGCTCGAGAGAGAGTTGTTCAGGGCGCGCGGTGGGGTCGATCCCTGCTTCGAGAATTTTTTCAGGTGATCCAAGCGTTTTTCGAATCATCTTGCGCCGCTTCCCAAAAGCTAGGCGGACGAGCTCAAAAAAAGCATCGGGGTCGTCCAATGGCGGCTCAATCAAGTCGAAGCGAACGACCGCTGAATCGACATTTGGCTCAGGGTAGAAGCAGTGGCGACTCACACGAAATCCATACCTGGGGCGAGTGTAGAACTGCATATAGACTGAAAGAGAGCCATAGATCTTTGAGCCTGGCTGAGCAGTCAATCTTCGAGCCACCTCCTCTTGGACCATCACTGTGATTGAAGAGAAGAGGTCGCGCCTAGGAGTCAGGCGAGTTAAGATGGGAGCTGTGATGTGATAGGGAAGGTTTGCAACAACTTTTGAGCCTGGAGTGAGTTGATCGAGATCAAATGCAAGAATATCTTCTTCAAAGACTTGGCATGTAGGAAATCGACTTCCAAGAGCTTTTGCAAAAACTCTATCGCGCTCCACAGCTGTGAGCTGGACACCTAGTTCGAGAAGGGCCTCGCTCATACCTCCAGGGCCGGGACCGATCTCAAAAAGAGAATCTTTCTCTCGAACATCAGCGAACCCCAGAATCTTAGAGACAATATTGGAGTCGATAAGAAAGTTTTGAGAGAGGCTTTTTTTCGGCTGGGCACCTAGCTTTGCAAGGTAGGCGCGAAGCTCTGCCACATTGGTAAGAGGCACCGCTTCTAACGGAGTACGAAGGGTTCAAAAGTCGAAGGGATCGATTCCTTCAAAAAGTGGTCTGTCACCCCGAAGTGATCACGTAGCTTCTTCCGATAGAGCTCGCCATGGTGAGCGATGAGCTCTTGGGTGAGTTCTCTCTCTAATTTATCTGCCGCTTCGTTGTAGGTAACAGGTTTTCCAGGCTCGTAGCGGTTCAAGCCGAAAATTCGAGTGACATTCCCCTTCGTGATAGGAGCGCTGCTCATCCCTGCTGATAGAGACTCTAACGCCACCTGGTGAGTGAGTGAAATTTCTGACTCGCGCCTCACGTACTGGTCTGATAGGGAGAGTTCTACCTCGTTCTCAGAGAGTTGTGCAACGACCTCTTCAAAAGGAAGCCCTTGATCTTCAAGAAGCCTCTTGGCCTCCTCAGCAATCGCCTCATGGGCCTCACCTCGCACCGAGAGAACCTGGTAATACCAACTCCCTTGAGGTGGATTTTCAGCGATCATCGCCTCGTAGCGCTCGCGCACTTTTTTGGGTTGTACAGCGGTCAACGCCTTGGAATTTACCATCATCATGTTCATCCGCTGGACGATGAGATCGGTTCGAACGAGTTCGAAGGCCTCATCTAAAGTGAGTCCCATCTGTTCGAGATTAAAAACGACATCGGGGCCCAAAGTCGCTTCGAGCTCCTCACGCACATCCCCGTCAGAGACGGTGATTTTTTTCTCTTTCGCATCAGCTAAAATTAACTGATCATCGATCACATTGTTCAAAAAAACTTCCCACCCGCTTTTATAAAATTGGTAGCGAGCAATGTCGTTGTCGCCAAGCTCGGGATACTGTTGAAAGAAAACCATATCCATCTTTCGCGTGACGTCAAAGACGGTGATCGGCTTCCCGTTCACCTTGAGAAGGACGCAGTTGTTGACAATCATCGAGGGTTCGAGCTGCATGCTAGGTGCAGCGTCGAGCATGCCGAATACAAAAAGAGAGACTAGAAACAATTTTTTCATCAAAAGACCTGGGGTTTAAGTCCGTTGATTGTAGCAGATGAGGGGAAGAGACTCAAGACATGAGGAGCTTGATGGTGCTGAAAAGCTCAGCCACTTGGGCAGCTTCAGGACCTCTTTCATAAAATTCTTTAAATTGAAAAGGCCATTTACACATTAGGGCGTTTGCCGAGAGCCTACGCTTTGCAGCCAACCCATCTACGCTTGCGCGGTAGTGCTCATGAGTCATACTCTCTGCGAGGATAGAGGCCATCTGCAGGTTGCTCTCAGCTGAGCTTTTAAGACCTTGAAGTGTTTGCGCACCCTCTTTGAGCTTTTCTGCAAATTTCTCCATACCCTCCGCTGCTTTCTGAAATTGTTGAGATTCCTTATCCCCTTTATTAAATTCAGTTTGCTTTTCAAGATGCTTTTCGAGGGCACAAATAAAGGGGACTTGCCCATATGCATTGAATATATCGACTCGCGCCCCTTTCATACAAAGCTCACGGGCCACGCGAATGTTTTTTGCTTTCACAGCGATATGAAGTGGAGTATCTCCTTGCTGGTTGGGATGGTTCACGTTCACCTTATCGCAGGCAAGCTCTCGGACATCAGATGGAACCCCTACTCTAGCGGCCAGATGAAGTAGGTTCCCTTTTTTCTTGCCTCTCCAAGCGCGACGTTGCGAGGCCGGCATACGGGCGAACCCCGGAAAATTTTTGACTAACCCCTCACTAACCATAATATCGGGGCGAAATCTCTTCTTTTCCATCTCCTCTTGAGTCACCTTTTGAGTCACCTTTTGAGTCACCTTTTGCTCTTGATCTACAACACGCTTTGATCTCGTGGCTAGCAGAGCCCCAGAACCGACAGCCCCGAGAGCAAAAAGAGCGCATCCCCCTCCAAAAAAACCATAAGTTGGCCCGCGCCCTGCCCGCTTTGCAGCTAAAAGCAACCACGATGGGAGGTGATGGGTCGGCAAAAAGAGGGCAGCCCCTCCCACTCCTGCGGCTCCGAGACCTAAAATCATAGCTCCCAGGGCCGCACCCCATTTCACATACCGCCTCTTCGGCTCTAGAGAGAGAGGCGATTTGGATAGAGAAGATGAACGAATAGCTGTCATGCCCTCCATTATATCAAATTTAATAAATTTGGAAATATTTGAATTTTATAGTTTTTCGAGCGTTTGCTTCATCTGCTCGAGATCTGTTAGAGGCTCGAGACACCGATCTTGAAAACAGACATATAGGGTCGATTTTCCCCCAAGAGGAGGCTTCTCCCGGCAGATGGGGGCAAAATCGCGTAATTCTTCGTCAGAAGGGCGACTCCACGCCACAACCTTGTGTGGAAGAAATTTTTGAGCCAAAAGCTCTAAAATTTCTTTTTTACTCTCTTCTTGCTCATTGAGCGCGATGACAAGAGTGGGCGCGCTGGCATCGAGATAGCGCTGAAGAGCCATAAGGTGATAGCACGCCCCAGGAGGGTAGAGATCAATGTGCTCTTTAGCAGCGCGCAATACATCCTCCGCCTGATTTAAATATTTTTTTACTCCCGTGAGCTGATAGAAGCGTAAGAGGTTTTCAGCTTGGACTGCATTGCCTGAAGGCTCAGCACCATCATAGAATTCGCACCGGCGCAAAATCAGATTTGGGTCACGTCCATTCGTGAGATAAAAAGCGCCATGCTCCGTTTTGAAGTGCGTCTCGAGCTCGTGATTCAAAGTGAGGGCAAATTCCAACCATTTGGTCCCTCTATCTGCTTCAAAAAGAGTTAAAAGCCCTTGAATGAGAAAAGCATAATCATCAAGGCAAGCGTCAAAATGCGGCTCTCCATTACACCACCTCCTGTAGAGGACTCCCTCTTGCCAAAGATTTTCTTCGAGAAATTGAGCAGCTCTCTCTGCAGCTTCTAAGTAGTCGGATCTTCCGAGAGACATCCCTGCATAGGCAAAGGCGTGAATCATCAGCCCATTCCAAGCCGTGATCACCTTGTTATCCTTGCGAGGATGCTCTCTCTCATCTCGAGCAAGGGCAAGCACCTTTTTCATCTCGTGCAGCAGGTGAGCCAGCTCGCTCTCATCCAAGCGTCTTTGGTCAGCATACTCCTTGAGCGAGGCGCGCATGTGCAAGATATTTCGCCCCTCAAAATTGCCTGCAGGTGTGACGCCGTAAACATCGCAAAAAAGAGGCGCCTCAGGTCCAAGCAATAACTGAATTTGCTCCCAACTCCAAGAATAAAATCTCCCCTCTTCCCCTTCAGAATCGGCATCTTCAGCAGAGTAAAACCCTCCCTTGCTATCGGTCATCACGTGCAAGACATAGTCCAAGATCTGCTCGGCAATTTTTTTGTAGAGAGGCGTACGCGTGCACTCCCACGTCTCGAAATAGGTTCGGGCCAAAATTGCATTATCGTAGAGCATCTTTTCAAAATGCGGTATCTGCCACTGCTCGTCGATGGCATAGCGGGCAAATCCCCCTCCTATGTGGTCGTAGATTCCCCCCTGATGCATCATCTGAAGCGTCCGTTCTACATAAAAAAGTGCGCGGCTATCAGCGCTCATGCGTGCGCGCCTGAGCAAAAAACACCCTTGGATCCCCAAGGGGAATTTAGGCGCCCCTTTAGTTCCTCCAAAGACGGGGTCGGCAGTCTTAAACAATAAGTCGCTAGCGGCGTGGATATGCTCCTCACTTGGCAGCAGCTCACCTTCAGGGTGCACGTGGTCTGCAAACACATCGACAATCTTGCCCGCTTGGGAAATAATAGATTCCCGCTCTTCAGCTTCTGCCCAAATCTGCTGGATTCGCAAGACCAGCTGCTTCATGCCTATAAATCCGCGACTCGCGTCAGGTGGCAGGTAGGTGGAGGCAAAGAAGGGCATCAAATCAGGAGTGAGAATCACATTAAGGGGCCACCCTGCTCCACCCGACATCATCGCTTGGGCAAACTCCATGTAGAGACTATCCACTTCGGGCTGTTCTTCGCGATCGACCTTGATATTGATAAACGTGTCATTCATCAACCTCGCCACCTCTTCGTTGCGAAAGGATTCCTCTTCCATCACATGACACCAGTGACAAGTCGCGTATCCAATAGAGAGAAAAATTGGGCGATCGAGTTCGCGCGCCTTTGCAAAAGCTTCCTCAGACCAGGGGTACCAATCGACGGGATTATGCGCATGCTGAAGCAGGTAGGGAGATTTTTCGTGAATAAGTCGGTTGGTATAAGACATAACCTAATTATATCGAAAAAAAACTTTTTTAAATAATTTTTGGTTGATCTATTTTTTTTGCTCTTAGATTCAATAAGATAACGATTGAAAAACCGATAATAGCACTTAAAAGAGAACTCACTCCCTGCGGCAGGAGTGAAGGGAGTCCTCCTCCCATAAAACCAACTAAAGCCGCACTAGTCCAACTAGATAGATTCGAAAGAAGCCAGCTAACTATGCGTGAGAAGAGCACGAGCCCTAAAGCTACCCCCATGGCCAAGAGGGCTAAAAAACGGAGCGACTCTAAAGAGCTCGGGTGACTTAACGCATGCAAAGCCACCGTGTACATCCCAAGGCAATGGAGAACATAACTCCCTGAAATTCCAGGAAGGAGCATAGCGAATGCTGCGAGTGCCCCTCCCAATACTACCCAAAGAGCGCCAAAAGAGTCACTCTCTAGAAGGGGAAGTTTTGCCACCAAGAGTGCAGCAAAAAGGAGTGGGAGCCAGTGGGAGGGACGTTTGAGATGAGCGCGCTTTGAGCAGAGAAAAGCTGTAGCCAAAATAATCCCAAAAAAGAGTCCTCTCAGTTGAGCTCCAAAATGGTAGAGAAGCGTGCTGAGTAGTGAAGCGCCCAAACCCAAAGCGATGAGCATCCCCGCGGCCAGAGGTAGAAGGAATTTCCAGTCGATGCGTCGCCACGCATGAAACTGGAGCGTCTGGATGCTGCTGAGCCACCGCTCATAAATTCCCGTGACAAATGCAACAGTCCCCCCAGAAATCCCGGGGATCAGATCGGCTGCACCCATCAACATCCCTATGAGAAAAAACTGCATCAGAAAATGCCGAAAAAGCGTGCGAGCAACCAAAGACCTAGCATCCCCACTGCCGACACTGCCACCCACATGAAATTGGGAAGCCACTTGATTTGATTTCCAGGAGTCCCTCGCACCTCAAGTGAGCTGATCCCAAAGCTAAAATCACTCTCCATGGGTTTGTCGACCAAGAGTTTGAGCACGCTTGGATGGTCTTGGAAAAGATGGTCAATATCGAGATCGAGAAATGAGGCGTACTTTTTGATGAACCCTTGGGCATAAACAGGTGAGATCAGATTAGCCATGTGCCCCTCTTCAATAGCCTCTAGGTAGTTCATTCGAATCGATGTGGCGCTCTCGACCTGTTTGAGAGAGAGATTGCGCTCCTTGCGACGAGATTTAAAGTTTTCACCAAGTTGTATCAATTCTTTGTGCATATAAGCCTCCACTTGGCGCCATTATTTGACTTCCCCCCCTTTTCGACAAGCATTCTGTCAAATGTTGTCGCTGAGGATCTTTTCGATGAGCGCTTCGATCTCTTCCATCTTCTCATACTGTTTTTCAAAAATAGGGGTCGTGTAAAGAGGTGACATCGTAGGCTCGCTCGCTAACCGCTCCCCACGCCTATCACTTACATCAACGTGGGTACGCATAGAAAGACCTAAAAAGAGAGGGTATTTCCGAAGCTCATAGGGGTCAACGCTAATGCGAACGGGAACACGCTGAATAATTTTAATCCAATTACCCGAAGCATTTTCAGGTGGAAGCAGGGCAAAGGCGTTCCCGCTGCCGGGTTGGAAGCCGACGATCTTCCCTTCAAATTTCAAACCGCGGCCATACATATCTGCGGTGTAGTGAGCCGGCTGCCCTATCCGCATCTTTTTGATCTGGGTCTCTTTGTAATTGGCCTCAATCCAGATTTCGCTCAGCGGGACGACATAGAGAAGCGTCTCCCCGAGCTTGACTCGGTCTCCAACCTGCACTGTTCTCTTGGCTATATACCCTGTGACAGGGGCAAGGATGTGGCAACGAATCAAGTTGAGATAGCTCTGCTTGAGAGCCCAGACCACCTCCTCAACGCGGGGGTGGGTTCTCACCGTCGTTCCGACAACGAGCGCTTCAGCCATTTTTAACTCCATCTCCGCAAGCTCGAGACTCGAAGAGGCGACAGAGACGTCCGTTTCATACGTCTCGAAAGACTCGAGAGAAACGGCCCCTGTCTGCACGAGGGGGATCCGGTGCTGGTAGTCGAGCTCAGCTTGACGAAGCTGGGCTTTTCTAAGAGCCACCTCTGCTTGTTTAGCCCCTACATTGTCAAAAAGCGCGACCACATCTCGCACCGTTTTGGCCAAAAGTTTCTGCTGCTCTTCGAAAGCAATTTCGTAGTCTGAGGGGTCGAGGTCGACAAGAAGCTGCCCTTGCTCGACAAGATCGGTATCATCAGCATAAATCGCTGCAACACTCGCCTCTATCTGAGGAGTGAGCATCACTTCATTGCCATGAACGTAAGCGTCGTCTGTGTATATATCGAAACGGCCAAACAGAGCCCAGTAGAGAAGCCACCCGAGGGCGAGAAGAAGAAGTAGCGCTCCGAGCAACAAAAGATAGAAACGGCGCCGTTTAGCATTAGAGCTCTTTGACGTCATACCCTCCCCCAAGAGCGCGCATCAGATCAATTGCAGATAAAAATCGATCGAGATCGGCACGTTTTTCAAGATCTCTTTGAACCAAAAGATCCTCAAGTGCATTGAGAACAGCGATGCGATTGGCAACCCCTTGTGTAAAACGCTGCTCAGTAAGTGAATAGAGTTGCATAGCATCTTGAATGGAGTTTTGAAGCGCTTCTACGCGAGCGTGTGAGCTTTGCAGCGTCGTTAGGGCATCGCTCACCTGCTCTACTGCGAGAAGTACTGTCTGATTGTACCTCTCGACAGCTATTTCAACCCGTTCATGGGCGATTCCAAGCTTCGCGCGGAGCTTGCCAGCTGTGAAGATGGGAAGCACACTCAGCGCCTCTCCTAAAACAGTTAAAGTCTTCCCTGTAAGCAATTGACCTAGCTTGAAAGACTCGTTACCAACCGATCCTACGAGATCGATACGAGGAAAAAACTCTGCTTTGGCCGCACGCACATCAAAACAGGCAGCCTCTATCTGCCACTGACTCGCCACCACATCAGGCCGTCGGGCTAAGAGATCTATCGGAAGAGATCTTGGAAGAGGAACAGGTTTTTCAAACATTGCTGCAGGCATTACCTCGATCCCCTCCGAGCAACAAGAGATGTTCCCTACAAGCGCTGCAAGCGCATGTCGATTAATTCCCACGACCGCTTCGAGCTTATAGACTTCATCGCGAAGAACTTGCACTTCAATATCGGTGCTGTAGAGGTGAAATTCATCGATAATTCCATTTTTAAATTGCTGGTAGAGAAGGTTATAGACCTGTTTTCGAGTTTGAAGCCGTTTCTGGGTGATTGCAAGTCTTTCGAGGTCGAACTGCAAAGCGACGTAGACCGATGCAATCGCTTTCGAGAGAAGAAGCTCGACCTCAGCATACTCAGCAATCTCAGCCGCTGTTTCACAAAGCGCTGCGCGGTAGAGGCTCTGATTTCGCTTCCAAAGATCGAGCTCAAAAAGAGAGGAACCTAAAGAGAAAGAGACTTCGGTAAAGAGATCTTTTGCCCCTTGAACCCTCGATCCAAATTCACTCACCTTCTCTCGGGTCGCACTCGCAAAACCAAAGAGGTGGGGAAAAAGTTTGCTACGCCTCTCGAGCGCTTCATCGTAAGCCAAAGCGATGCGCGCCTCGGCCATCTTGATGTCAGGATGGCAAGTGAGGGCAAGCTCGATTAGCTGATTGAGCTGAGGGTCTTCAAAGAAACTCCACCAGCACCGCCCAAAGTAGTCCCCGCTGCACACAACGCCACTCCCAAGTCCCCTTTGCACTTGAACGGCAAAATCTGTGCACTCAAGAGGTAGAGGACTTCCCCGATAGGTATGCGAAAGACAGCCGGCTAGAAGAGAAGCCGTAAGGCCTATACAGAGAGCTGATCTCATCAAAATTCCTTGTCTATATACCCCCTAGAATGCAAGATTGATGCCACCATGCCTCCCTCACTATTTGTGACAAAAATTGATGCAGATCAGAGCAAAAAACTTCAAGAAGGGTTGATCGGCCAAGGCTTTACGCTCACCCGCCCCCCTCACACAAAGTTCCAAGCCAAAAAGCTCCATCTCTGCTGCACGCTCTACGAGTCAGGAAAGCTTGTCGTTCAGGGGAAGGAGATGGCCGAATTTGTTGAATTCTATCTCGAGCCTGAGATTCTCGGGACCTTTACTTTTCAACAAGCAGAAAATCAGGATTTTACTCCTCATATTGGGGTGGATGAGTCGGGTAAAGGGGATTATTTTGGCCCTCTTTGCATCGCGGGGGTGTACGCCGATGAAAAGAGTCTCTTAGAGCTGAAGAAATGGGGCATCAAGGACTCCAAACGGTTAAAAGATCCTTCTATTTTAAAAATTGCTGACCAGATTCGAAAACGTTGTCCCCACCATATCGTCCGGATTGGACCTCGTAAATACAACGAGCTCTACGAAAAATTTGGCAACCTCAACCTTCTTCTAGGTTGGGGACATGCGACGGTGATCGAGCAGCTCGTTGAAAAAACGGGTTGCACCGATATCTTAATCGACAAATTTGCAGCCGACCACGTCGTCCAAACAGCTCTTGCAAAAAAGGGGAAGGAGGTCACGCTCACGCAAAAAACTCAAGGGGAACAAGATATTGTCGTCGCTGCAGCCTCAATTCTTGCTAGAGCTGCTTTTGTCAGAGGTCTAGAAGCCTTAGAAAAGCAGTTTTCAGAAAAACTGCCCAAGGGGGCAAATGGGCACATTCTACAAATTGGAAAGCAACTTGTGAGGCGCCACGGTCCCAATATCCTAGAAGAGGTCGGCAAGCTCCACTTTAAAACAACGAAGCAAATTTTAGAATGACCTGATTTTTGAATTTTGCTATGCATAGATTCATGAAATTTTGGCTCTCACTTCTTTTAGCTCTCCCTTTAGTGCTTCTCGCCCAAGACGACCTCAACTACCCCCTCTTTGAGCTCGAGACAGAGGCTCCCCCCCCTTTCTACCCCTTCTCGATCAGCGGACAGTATGTTAACGTCTCAAAAGCTGATTTCCGCACCTCCGAGGTGGCAGATAGCAATCTCCGCTACATCCAGTCCGATATCGCTTTTGCTTATACCTACCCCTACAATCTCATTTCAGGTCTTATCTTTGGAGCCGGTTGGGTAGGGACAACAGTTGACATGAAAGACAACCCCCAGTTTGATGAGACGGAGTTCAACTACATCAACCTCTCAATTGGGGCCTTTACTAAAGCGGTCCCCGATTGGACTTGGACGGTCACAGTTGCTGCTTTTTTCGACACTGAGCAATTTTCCCTTGTCGATTACACACTCTACCAGGGAGTGCTTTGGGGCAAGTACTCGCTCTGTTCCTTTGTCGAAATCGATTTAGGACTCATCTTAGAAGTTGGGCTCAAAAAAGATAAGGTGTGGCCCATCTTTGGGTTCATCTATCTCCCTTCAGAAAACTGGCGGATCAATATGGTCTACCCAATCAATGTCGCTGTCGAATACGACTGGACTAGCTGCCTCACTTTAGCGGGCTCTATCCGATTTTTGCGCAACCGCCACAGGGTAGGATGTGACCAACCCAATCCTCAAGCGATCTTTGAGTACGAAACGGCTGGGGCTGAATTTGACTTGGTCTATAAACCCGCTCGATGGGCTCTTCTCAAAGCTTTTGTAGGACATACTTTTGATGGAGATTTCAAAGTTTCGAACCGCAACGACAAGGATACGATCCACTACAAGTTTGAAGGGTCTAGTTATGCGGGAATTAGCGGAGTCTTGAGCTTTTAAAACCGGGGGGAGTTAAAGCTGCAGAGAGCCAAACGGCTCTCTGCATAGAAATCTGAAACTTGGGGTTTATTTCCCCTTTTTGATATCGCAGCAAGCAAGGAATTTGAAGAGTGAAAAGCACCAAATACCCGCGAGACCTACAAGGGCATAGATGATGCGGCTAATCGCAGCGGCTTGACCTCCAAAAATACTCGCAATCACATCGATTTGGAAAAATCCAATCATTCCCCAATTCAAAGCACCTACGATCACAAGAACAAGCGCTATCCAATGAACTACTCTCATTGTTTCCTCCTAAAAAGGTTTAAATTTGCTTCTCTCAGAGTTACTTGCTCATGCAATTATTGGCAAATATTTTTTTAAAGCCTCTTCAAGGGTAGAGCATTCAAACTGAAAGTTTTTGGCGAGCAGCTTTTCGGGATGCACATGGACGCTAGCGAGGAACATTTGAGTCGCCTCGCCAAAGAGCATCTTAAGGGCAATTTTTGGAATGGGAAGGGAGGCTGATTTGCCTAAGGCTTTTGCAAGAAGGTGGGTGAATTCTCGGTTTGAAACAGCTCCAGGAGCGACGAAGTTGACAGCTCCTGAAATCGAGTCGTCATGAATGAGCAGATCCATAGCGCTCAAAAGATCATCAATCGCCATCCAGCTCATCATCTGCTCCCCTGACCCAAGATACCCTCCCATGCCCATCTTGAAGGGTTTTTCCATCTGCTTAAGAAGTCCCCCATCGGAGCCTAGAATCAACCCAAAACGAGCAAGCACGACGCGAACACCTCGCGAAGCAACCCCTGCTGTGAGCGCTTCCCAATTTTCACACACTTCAGAAAGAAACCCCGAACCTACACCACTCGTCTCGGTAAGAACCTCCTCTCCACGATCGCCATAATAGCCAATAGCTGAAGCGTTGATGAGTAGAGCAGGCAATTTTTGCAACCTAAGCAGGCTCTCTGCGAGAAATTGAGTCGCCTCGATGCGGCTTTTCTCAATCTGCTTCATCTTCTCTTTCGACCACCGCCCTATCAGGCTCTCTCCTGCGAGGTTGATTACAACGTCACACCCCTCTAACGAAGAGAGATCAACCCTCTTATCTTCAGGGTTCCAGTGGGTAAAGCCCTCTCGAGACTTGGTCGAAAGTAAGACGAGCTCATGCTCTTTAAAATGCTCGGTTAAATGCGACCCGACAAAGCCGCTCGCACCTGCTATTACAATCTTCATAAGGTGAAGAGTAAAGGAATTGATTTTTAACCTAAAGGATAATAGAATCGTAGCTTATGTCAAATTTCACGGAAGAGCAAGTCAAGGAACTCAGTAAACTCGCGCGCATTGATCTCACCGAAGAGGAGACTCACGAAATCGCACACGACCTTAAAATGGTGCTCGATTATGGCGAACTTTTGCACGAAGTCGATGTCTCCAATCTGAGTCCTCGAAGCCACCTTGAGCCTCAAGGGTTGGCTACGCTTCGAGAAGATTTTCCTCAAGAGCAGATTGAACGAGAAGCATTTCTTAGCAACGCTCCTGAGCAAGTTGGAGGTATGATCCGCGTTCCTCCTATCATTACAAACGAGTAAACCATGTACACACTCACGGCAACAGAGCTCCACGCACGGTTTTTAGACCACACATTCTCAGCTGAGGAGATCACCCGCTATTTTCTCAAACGAATAGAAAAATTTGATCCCGAAATAGGCGCCTTTCTCGCCACTTTCCCCGAGCGCGCTCTTTCCAAAGCAAGAGAGCTCGATGCGCGCTATGCCCGTGGAGAGAAGGTAGGAAAACTTGCCGCTATCCCTATTGGGATCAAAGACAACATCCATGTCAAAGATGAACTCACGACATGTGCCTCAAAATTCTTGATCAATTATCGCGCGCTCTTTGATGCCACGGCTACAAAACTTTTGGAAGCAGAAGATGCTATCATCATTGGAAAGACCAACCTCGACGAGTTTGCGATGGGGTCTTCAAATGAACATTCGGCCTTGCAAGAGACTTCAAATCCTTGGTGTCTCGACTGCGTCCCTGGAGGATCGTCTGGGGGCTCTGCAGCAGCTGTAGCAGCAAGGCTCTGCCCCATCACCTTAGGCAGCGATACCGGTGGATCTGTTCGCCAACCTGCTGCTTTTTGCGGCGTGGTAGGTCTCAAGCCAACCTATGGCCGAGTCTCCCGCTATGGGCTGGTTGCTTTCGGTTCCTCCTTGGATCAAATTGGACCTATGGCCGTTTCAACTGAAGATGTCGCTCTTGTGATGGAGGTATTGGGAAGACGCGACCCCCACGATGCCACGAGTATTCAAGCTCATAGCGATGATTACCTTGCTCAGTTTGATGGACACTTTGAAGGAAAAAAAATTGGGATACCCCTAGCCTTTCTCAAGGATTTAAATCCTGAAGCATCCGCTTGCTTTGATCGAGCAATTGAGGTCCTCAAAACGCTTGGATGCGAAATCGTTGAAATAGACCTCGACATCCTCAAATACTCGATTGCTACCTACTACATTATAGCGACCGCTGAAGCCTCGACCAATCTTGCACGATTCGATGGGATCCGTTTTGGAGTGCGTGCAAAAGAAGCTAAAAACCTCACCGATGCCTACAGTCTCTCTCGCACTGCAGGATTTGGCCCAGAGGTCAAAAAGCGGATTTTGCTTGGGACTTACGTTCTCTCTGCGGGATTTCAAGATGCCTACTATAAACAAGCGAGCAAGGTGAGAGCAAAGATCATTGAATCCTTTGAACAAGCCTTTCAGCAGTGTGATGCCATCGCAACGCCTGTTGCTCCTACAGCTGCTTTTCCAAAAAATGCGATCCGTTGCCCCTTGAACATGTACTTGCAAGATATTTATACCATTGGAGTCAACCTCGCCCACCTTCCTGCCATTTCAGTCCCCTCGGGCTTTAATGGAGCGAAAAAACCGTTCGGCCTCCAACTCATTGGTGCAAAGCGTGAAGACCCTCTCATTTGCCGCCTCGCCCATGCCTACGAAAAAGCAGCCCCCTATTCCCGAGAAATCCCCGAAAAGTTCGACAGGGAGGTGGAGTGATGCAATGGGAACCTGTCATTGGACTTGAAGTCCACGTGGAGCTCAACACGCAAACTAAACTCTTTAGCAGCGCGCTCAACCATTTTGGCGATGAGCCCAACACCAATATTTCTAATGTGTGTACAGGCCAGCCTGGGTCCCTCCCTGTACTCAACAAAGAGGCTGTCCACAAAGCGGTCCTGTTCGGGTGCGC
Organism: Chlamydiota bacterium; assembly: GCA_021772465.1. Lineage (GTDB taxonomy): Bacteria > Chlamydiota > Chlamydiia > Chlamydiales > JAAKFR01 > JAJFLX01. The sequence continues at coordinate 96,229 of JAJFLX010000003.1, read as the reverse complement.
CGTGGGAGCGGAGATAGCGACCTATAGCCGATTTGATCGAAAGTCTTACTTCTATCCCGATAGCCCCCGAAATTTTCAGATCACACAATTTGCTCACCCCATTGTAAAGGGCGGGCACCTCATTGCCGATGTGGAGGGAGTGCCGAAGAAATTTACGATTGATCGGGCTCATCTCGAAGATGATGCGGGGATGCTCAAGCACTTCTCCGGCTTTGCAGGTGTCGACTACAACCGCGCAGGGGTGCCACTCATTGAAATTGTCTCCACACCTTGCATCTTTTCAATCAAAGAGGCCATCGCTTATGCAATGGGGCTAAAAGCTGTTCTTCAGTACTTGGATGTCTCAGACTGCAACATGGAAGAGGGCTCTCTTCGCATCGACGCAAACATCTCAGTGCGTCCCAAAGGGAGCTCCGAGCTGCGCCCTAAGATCGAAATCAAAAACATCAACTCTTTTAATTATATGGGGCTTGCACTTGAATCAGAGTTTAAAAGACAAGTAGCTGCCTATGCTCGGGATCCGGACTTCAAAGTGATCGAATCGACCTACCGATTTGATCCCGAGACCAAAAGGACCATCCTCATGCGGCTCAAAGAGAGCTCTGACGACTACCGCTATTTTCTCGAACCCGATCTTCCCCCTCTGATCCTCGAGGAGGAGTACATCGATGCGATCCGCCAGACCCTTCCTGAGCTCCCCTACGATCGTGAAAAACGATACCTTGAGACCTATGGACTTGCCCACGAAACTGCTTTGATTCTAGTCAATGAGAAGGCACTAGCCGACTTTTTTGATGTGGGGCTCAAAACATGTAGCAACGCTAAAAGTTTAGCTAATTGGATTGTCGTGGAATTTGCAGGGCGCTACAAAGAGAGTGGAAAAAACCTTTGGAGCAGCGGCATTTTACCGACGCATGTAGCCTCATTGGTAAATAAAATCGACTCAGGAGAAATCACGGGAAAGATTGCGAAGAAGGTTGCCGACTTGATGGTCTCGGCTCCCGGCAAGGACCCCTCTTTGATTATCGAGGAAAACCCTAATTTCAAACCGATGGACGATGTGGCTCAAATCGAGGCGATCATCGATCAGGTGCTCATTGAGAATAGGCAATCTGTTGAAGATTTTTTGGCGGGAAAAGAGAAAGCCTTCGGGTTTTTAATCGGACAGGTGATGAAAGCTACAGAAGGAAAAGCGCCGCCCCCTCTTGTGAATCAACTTCTCAAGCAAAAACTTAAATGCGCTTAAATTCTGTCATCTCAACATGTTTCCCTTTCGAGGGTGCTGGCTGGTGCGCTTTGAACTCCATTCTCTTCTCTTTCGACTTGAATACGGGATAGCTAACCATCCCAATGGAGCCTAGCCCTAGTGGCATCATAGCCAGTCCGAGCAAAAGATGAGGCTGCGTGAAGGCATAGGTCGGTCCGTTCTGAAGAGCTCCCTTAGAGATTAAGACCCCTGCTGTGACGAGTAAGACAGGAAGCGCTATTGCAGAAATAACCGCTAGGGGTTTATGGAATTTTTTAGGGGTGAGATCTTGAATCAGCCAGGCCGTACCAATGGCTATCGGCGCTAAGAAGACTAGACGGCTGAGCCCCTGGAAGCCTCCAGAACCGAGAGAAGATAAAGAAAACCCAGATAGACTCCCCATCACGAGCGTCCCTGCGAGAATGAGGCCTAGATCAAAGAGAATCCTGCAGGCAAATCTCCCCTGCTTTGTTTCAGCTTTATCGGGGTAACTCATCACCTTGTCAAAGGCATCTCCCATCCTCTCTTTCATTTGATCCATCACTCCAGACATTGCAGACATATAAAAACCTATATATATTCAATATTGAAATAATTATAACAAATATTTGTTAATATATTATTAATTTATTTGAATTATTAATGTAGAGAGAGGGGGGAGAGTGAGAATGAGACTCTCAGGGGAGATCTCGAGAGGGCCAGCGGACTTGCCCGACCCTCCGTACTCAGATTCGTCGGTATTAAAGAGCTCTTCGGCCTCTGAGAAGCCTCGAAGGGGGAGCGAGTAGCGCTCATGACACACCGGGGTAAAATTGTGCACACAGAGCAGCTGCTCTGGCCCACTCCCCTTCCTCCTATAGCTGATGATGCTGTGATCGCTGTCGGAAAAATCGACCCACTCAAATCCTGAAAAATCGCTATCGTGCTCCCATAGCTGAGAGTGATTGAGATAGAAGTGATTGAGGTCTCGGGTGAGATCTTTGATGCCTTGATGACTTGGGTATTGGAGAAGGTGCCAATGGAGCTCCTCTTTCACATTCCACTCGCTAAACTGTCCGAGTTCTCCTCCCATAAAAAGCATCTTCTTGCCAGGCTGGCAAATCATGTAACTGAGTAATAGGCGTAAATTGGCGAATTTCTGCCAGTAGTCTCCAGGCATTTTTGAGAGCAAGCTCCCCTTGCCATGTACGACTTCATCGTGAGAGAGAACGAGGACAAATTTCTCAGTGAAGGCGTAGAGAAGCCCGAAGGTGAGATCGCCATGATCGTAGCGACGATAGAGCGGATCTTTTGTAAAATAGCGGAGGGTGTCATTCATCCACCCCATATTCCACTTGTAGTCAAAGCCGAGCCCTCCCCATTCAACGTTTTGAGTCACCTGTGAAAAAGAGGTCGATTCTTCAGCAATCGTAACCACTCCAGGGCACCTCTGATGCAATATAGAGTTGAGGTGTTTGAGAAACTCGATCGCCTCAAGATTTTCCTTCCCCCCCTCTGCATTGGGAATCCAGGCCCCATGCTCTCTCCCATAGTCCAAATAGAGCATAGAGGCGACCGCATCGACGCGCAGACCATCGATGTGCATTTGCTCACACCAAAAAAGTGCGCTCGCAATCAAGAAGTTCACTACCTCAGGACGCCCATAGTTGAAGATGAGTGTATTCCAGTGAGGGTGGTAGCCCTGGCGGGGATCTTCATGTTCAAAAAGACAGGTCCCATCAAATCGGGCGAGAGCAAAACTATCTGATGGAAAGTGAGCGGGAACCCAATCGAGGATCACTCCGATATTATTTTTGTGAAGATGGTCGACAAGAGCTTGAAACTCCTCGGGACTTCCGTACCGACTGGTAACAGAGAAGAAGCCCGAAACCTGATACCCCCACGACTCGTCAAGGGGATGCTCTTGGACAGGAAGCAATTCGACATGTGTAAATCCCATCTCATGGCAATACGCCACAAGCTCTTCAGCTAGCTGCTTATAAGTGAGATGATGGCCGTGGGAGAGCTTCCATGACCCCAAATGCATCTCATATATGTTGAATGGTTTAGAAAGATCAGCTTCTAACCTTCGCTTGGCCATCCACTCATCATCTTCCCACTCATGCCCAAGCACACTGACTACCGAGGCATTCAAAGGGCGGTGCTCGCTTCTGGTTGCAAAGGGATCGGATTTGAGTAAAACCTCTCCCTGCTTGGTTTTGATCTCAAATTTGTACCGCTCTTTGCTGGCAAGGCCCGGAATAAAGAGTTCCCAAACCCCTGATTGTCCCATCGTTCGCATCGGATTGACACGTCCATCCCAGAAGTTGAAATCGCCTACAACGGAGATACGCATGGCATTAGGCGCCCAGACGGCAAATTTCACCCCCTCGACTCCCTGGTGGGTGGTGAGGTGGGCTCCAAGGGCTTTGTAGAGCTCGTAGTGCACCCCTTTACCAAGTAGATGGGCGTCGATTTCCCCCCATGTTGGAGAGAAGGCGTAAGGGTCGTGCGCGAGCAGACCATTTTGATGATAGATGCGATAATCTCGGTAGGTAATCTCTTCGGGGAGGGGAAATTCAAAAAGCCCAGTAGGATGGACACGATTTGCTCCGTGAATCTCTCCTTTCACTTCGAGAAAGAGTTCCGAGGCGCCGGGGCGATAGAGACGGATCACCTTATCTTGGAGCCCAAGAAGTTGGTGGGGATCCCAGTGATCGCCATGGATCAACCGAGAGACATCACTGCGAAGTGTAGAATCTGCCTCTTCTAATTCGGATAGTGACATAAAGCGAGCAAAGGTTATTTTTGGAATCTATCCAATACATAGTGTTCCCCCGCTTTTATTTCCAGCGGTTCCAAGCAGCTCCTCTCATGCCGCCCGAGCCGATACGTTTTCAAGCCGCTTTGAAAATGAAGGGTGACGACCCGGCTATAAGAGGGACGCAAGCTGACTCGGCGTAGACATTTTTTGCTCCACTCGATATCGACCCACCCTTCCAAATTTAGAAATTGCCCAGCGAAACACTCGGGTGGAAGTGAGGGGAGAAAGAAAATGTTATCTCCTTGAAAACGATAAAAAAAGGAGCGAATAAGCGCCGCCCCCTCAGAGAGAAGATAGAGCGGGTTTGCTCGCAAAGGAGGAGTATCTTGTGGCAAGATCGCTTGGTAATCGGTATCTTCTCTTCTCGGCACCATCATGGAATAAAACCCTGCTAAAAAAAGCGCTTTCAGCCTAGGGGCGATCTCTTCAGGGTGGTTGGGAGGTTCTAGAAGAGAGAGAAGCCCCCCCTCGTTCTCCTCTCTTGGAGGAAGTTTAAGCAAAGAGCCCAATCGAAACCAAAGAGGAAGGAGTTCGTTTAGTTCTTTGCGTGCGCGTAGCTTCTCCCACTCTTGTTTTTTAAAGCAGCCCAAAAAGAGCATCTCCCCACCCAAAAGAGAGGGAGGTTTTTTTTCGGTAATGTTGAGATCTCGATCCACGTAGAGTTTGTAGGATTCGCTAAAAATCCTCACATACCCCCGATTGAGCTCTTGCATCAGAGTGAACTGCTTGAGGGGGCCATGCACATCAAGCGGGCGCTCTTTTACAATCTCCCCTTCGAGATCACGAATCCGGATGAGTGCAGGATAAGCTTCAACGAGGTAGTGAGTCCCAGGAATCAGACACCTGCTCCCAGAGATGTGAGAGAAAGGAGTGAGTCGGTTCATTCGACGACCTTCCCGAGTAAACCCTCGGGCCGATTCTCGAGCATCTTTACCTTGAGGAGTTGATTGGGAGTGTGGTGATTTTTAGGGACCGAAGCGTTTAAAAAATTTTTTGTATGCCCGGTGATCCACTCTCCACTAGCATTTTCGGTGAGAATATCCATCGTTTTTCCTACATAACTCTCGCGCAGACTAAACGCTTCTCTTTCCGCGAGCTCTAAAATTTCAGCCTTCCTCAAATCGATCAAAGAGGCCTCAACTTGTCTAGGGTAGAGTGCAGCGCGAGTCCTCTCACGCCTTGAGTAGGGAAACATGTGCACTTTGGCAAATTTTACTGCACTCATTACTTCTAAAGTCTCTTGATGATCACCCTCCGTCTCCCCAGGGAATCCGACAATTACATCGGTTGTAAAGGTGAAATCGGGGTCGACTGCGCGAAGCTTTTCGACGGCATCGAGAAACATTTGACGCGTATACTTCCGATTCATCCGTTTAAGAATGACGTTGGAACCCGACTGTAGAACGATGTGAAGGCTGTGGCAAGTGCGCCTGCCATTCATAACGACATCAAGAAGTTTTTCATCGACCTCATCGGGATCAATTGAAGAGAGACGAAGCCTTTCAAGGCCGGGCATTTCATCTACCCTCTTCATTAAATCTGCGAGTCCCAAGCTGCCATCTTCGTAATCCCCGACGTTAATGCCTGTGATAACCACTTCTTTATAGCCAGAGTCGATCAGTGCTTCCACCTCTCGGAGTACCTCAGAAATGGGTTTGGACCTCGAACGCCCCCTCACATAAGGAATAATGCAGTAGGTGCAAAATGAATTGCACCCATCTTGGACTTTCACAAAGGCCCTTGTGTGGGCTTCAAAATGTCGAATCGAGAATTCAGGGAGCTCTTCTCCCGGAAAGAGCGGCTCGAGAAGCCTCTCCTTCTCTTGATTGGGAACAACGCGAGTTACCCCCCCTATTTTTTTTATAAGATCGGGTTGCCTCTCCGAAGAGCACCCAGTGACCACCACCTCCGCCCCGGGATTTTGACGCACGAGCTGACGGATCTGGTGACGACTGCTTCTATCTGCCGATTCTGTGACTGTACAGGTGTTGATAATACAAAGATCGGCTACCTCACCCTCAAGAGCAGGCTCATAGCCCATCTGAGTGAGTTGGTCCCGATAAGCTTGGGTCTCATACTGATTGGTGCGACAACCCAAAGTCGCAAGGCGAAAACGTTTCTTTTTCATCGCGCGGGAAATCATCGCAGAACCCCGATCGGATGTCAATGAAGATGGCCAGGCGAAATATTAATCGAATTAAAATATTTTTTGTATTTAAAAAATATATTAATTTGTAATACAATATACCCTTAAAGGAGGAATAAAGTTATGAAATCGAAGTATCTACTCTCAGTTGGAGTCGCGCTGCTCATGCTTTTTGGCGCACTTTCAGCCTTTCAAAGTGGCACCCCCTACCGATCGATGGTCACCGCTCATCACCAAGAGCTCGCTGCCTCTTCTCAGGATGCTCCTTGAGGTAGCTCTCATAGAGACGGAAAGCCGTATCGATCGTCGTCGGTCTGAGATTCTCTACCTCGATCACTCTTCCGCTTACAAGCACAAGGGCGAGTTTGTTGTTTAGAAGTCTCAATTGCTTCACATCTTTCCAGGATACCGACTCAGAGCGACTGATTTCAATTTTTTCACCGGTGATCTTCATTACTCCAATATATAATTTCAAATATATTGTTTCAATAAAACAAATTGTAATTAATAATAATAGAATTATAATTAATTGATTAAGAGCTAGCAAGGAGAGAAGGGAGGGTCACTTCTCTTCCTCTTCAAGGTAAGCCTCAAAGCGATGGATCGATAAACGGGGCACCTCGGCGCGGATTACGACCTCATTGCCTTCATACTCCTCATCGAGCACTTTCCCTTCCCGGCGCAGCTCAGCTATTAGAGCGTAGTCACTTTGAGGAATCCTCAGCTTCAATATTTTCCTTCTTTCAGAGAGCTCTTGGATCATCAGTCGAGCGAGCTGGTCTAACCCAGTTTGCTTTAATGCGCTGATTTCAACAGTTTTTGGAAAGAGCGTTCGAAAACGAAGAATGCGGCTCTGATCCTCACACAAGTCGACCTTATTGAGGACCGTGAGAATCGAATCTTGCTGAGCGCCGAGCTCCTTGAGGAGTTCAAGAGTCGTCTCAGCATGCTCTTCAGCCAAGGGGTGAGAGACATCGAGGAGGTGGATCAAGACGTCGTCGTGAAGAGCTGCCTCAAGAGTGCTACGAAAAGCAGCTACAAGGTGGTGGGGAAGCTTGCGAATGAATCCTACTGTATCGGTTAGAAGCACCTCTTGATTATTGGGCAGGATAAATTTTCGCGTCGTGGGATCGAGAGTTGCAAAGAGCTTGTCTTCGACAAAAACCTCTGCAGCGGTCCAAGCATTCAAAAGTGTCGACTTTCCTGCATTGGTGTAGCCGATAATTGCAAAAGTTGGGATACCCGAACGACGACGCGCGGCGCTTTGCGTATGGCGATACTGCTTCACCTCCTTGAGCTCAGATGTCAGCCGTTCGACTCTTTTTTGGAGGAGGCGACGATCAATTTCAATCTGCTTCTCGCCTTCTCCTTTAAGGTACCCTCCCTTGGCTCGCTGGCGAGATAGATGCGTCCACAATCTTTTGAGGCGAGGAAACTCGTATTTGATCTTTGCAAGCTCGACTTGAAGCTGCGCCTCTTTAGTTTGAGCTCGATCGGCAAAAATTTCGAGGATCACCTCAGCCCTGTCGATCACAGGAATTTGTAGCATCTTTTCAAGATTGCGTTGTTGCGCTGGAGAGATCTCCTCGTCAAAAATCACAAGACTCGGCTGCTTCTCATCAATCCACTCTTTGATCTCTTGAAGTTTTCCCTTCGAGAGATAGGTGGCAGCGTCAATTTTTCGATTTGCGCAGGCCATTTTTTCTAAAGTTATTGCTCCAAAAGTAGATACGAGCTCCTCGAGCTCATCAAGATGCTCTTCACACCTCAAGCGCTCGCCTCCCCCGCGGAAAGCTCCAACTAGTAAAGCTGTCAACTCTTCCATCTAAATCTCCAAAATCAAGCCGTCATAGGCAAGGTTAAACCCTTTAGGAAGAGTTTCTTCAGTCGACTCGTGTTCGAGCTCATGACCGATGTGTGTAAAATAGGTTCGCTCAGCTCCCACCTCTTTTGCAAACTCGATCCCCTCTTTGATGCTAAAATGCATGAAAGAGGCTTCTCGCCGAAGGACGCTGAGAATGAGTATCTCTACCCCCTGGAGGTCTTTGATAAGTGTCTCGGGATAGTGGCGGATATCTGAGATGTAGGCTAGGGGACCAAAACGGTAGCCATTTACTTGCATCCCCCCTTGCTCATAGCTGACGTAGCGAAGTGGAACTCCGAGAAACTGAGTCTCCCCACGATCCCCCTGGAGTACTTGAAAATCGAGTTGCGCCGACAAACTAATGCCTGGCGCTTTTTTTTGGAAGAGGTAGTCGTAACGAGCTTGAAGATCTTTGAGGCTCGCTTCAGAGACGAGAACAGGAAGCTTAGTTCGGCTGACAAGATAGAAACTTCTAAGCTCATCGAGGCCAGCAATATGATCAAAATGGGTGTGGGTGATGAGCACTCCATCGAGGTGATCTATTCCAAAGTGGAGGGCTTGTTCACGAAAATCGGGTCCTGAGTCGATAAGAAACTGTTTCCCTCTCGTGCGAAGAAGCCCCGAGGGGCGCCAGCGGCGATTGCGCCCCTTCGAGTTTCTACAAACTGCGCAGCTACATCCAATCATTGGAACGCCCGCCGATCCTCCAGATCCAAGAAACAAAAAGCTATCTCTCATCTGCAGCTGTGGGGGCAAAAAGCTCTACCACCTCCTCGTAAATACCTGGAGATCGAAAGTAGGCCCATCCAATGCGAGGAAGTTTGAGCTCGACGCGGAACAGATCACCACTGCTGAGGAATTCGACCCTTTGAAAAAGCCGCGCTTCTCGAGACTCACCTTGCACAAAAATCGTGAGGGTCGTTAGTGGCGTTTGGTCAAATTGTTTCACTAGGAGATCTTCTATTTGAGCTAAACTTCTCAGCGAGCTCACACGCTCATAAAAAGCCTCATAAGATTCAGGGCTCACAGCGTAGCGCCCCCAACCCTTCCCTCCACTATCGACAAGCTCAAACTCTATCTTGTTGAAGATATACCCCTCGTTTTGAGTCGTAAAAGTGCTTTTTTCGATAGCATCAGGAGAGACGAGGATTTGAGATAAGCGGGAAGTCCCAGATGCTCCAGCGAAGTACAAAAATGCTGTAACCGCTAAAAAAGCGACAAAAATAGCACTCCCGAGCATGGTGATGAGTTTTCCGATTTGTTTGCGTGTTGACATCGCTGAGCCTTTCCGGGCAATCTAAGTGTAAGGCATGATTATGAACCTATCCGCAAATTTTTGTCGCCCCCCTTCCCCAAAGGATTTCTTATGCGCGTAGCTATTTTAGGTGCTGGGTTTGCAGGGCTCTCTGTTTGTTGGTATCTGCTCCACTACAAACAAGGGGCCATCAAAATCGATCTTTATGATCCCCAGCCCATTGGCGGAGGAGCGTCGGGAATTTCCTCAGGTCTTCTCCACACTTTTTCGGGGCGAAAGGCTCATTTGAGCTGGAAAGCTAGCGAGTGCATGAAAGAGGCTCACCGCCTCCTCACAGAAGCTAGTCAAGGTGCCAATGAGTCAGTCGTTCTGACAAAAGGAATCGTACGTCCAGCCCTCTCTTTAAGCCAAGAGAGTGATTTCCAGTCTCGGGCTTATGCGCACCCGCTAGAGCTCGAATGGTGGGACTCAGCCGACTGTCTCAAAAAGTGCCCAGGTTTGACACTTCCGAGCTCATCGGGTGCTCTTTTCATCAAAAATGGTCTGACAATCGATGCGAAAAAATATTTGGAGGGGTTATGGCAAACGTGCTCAAAACATGGCGTCCAATTTTTTCAAATTTCTGACATCGACATGTCCCAACTTGAGGGTTATGACAAGGTAATTGTTGCTATAGGACCGCTTACTAATAGTTTCCCAGGAATGGAATCTCTCCCGCTCACTGGAGTGAAGGGGCAGGTGATCGATCTTGTTTGGCCCCAAAGCGTCACCCCACCACCTTATACCCTTGTCTCACAAAAACATTTAGTTATGAGCCGAGATCGCAAGCAGTGCACAGTTGGCGCAACCTACGAGCATGAGTTCTCTTCCCTTGCCCCTGAGCCTGAAATAGCTGCTGCTCAGATCATTCCTTCAATATCGTCTCTCTACCCCGAGCTAGAAAAAGCAAAAATCCTTGGAGTCCGCGCAGGGGTTCGAGCGACAACACCGAGTCGTCTTCCTCTAGCGGGAGCTCTCAATGAAAAGTACTACTATTTCTCAGGTCTCGGCTCAAAGGGATTGCTCTATCACGGCTTTGTAGGGAAGCAGCTCGCTCGAGCGATCATCTCTTCAGATGCGCGTCATTTGCCTTTGGAGTGTTCAGGTTTATAGCTATTCTCGAGGTTTAAACACATATTTGGGGCGCACAATAGGCGTTCCTCTCCCCTCTCTCGCCTCACATCTCTCGTAGACGATCTGAATCGCGATGCCGACAGCCCTTGCCATGCCAAAGAGCGCAGTGTAGTACTCGGGGTAGGGAAAGCCCGCTGCTGTGAGTAGAGTACCAGATATTGCGTCGACGTTTGGATAGGGATTGGCGACTTTTGGGTTCTCACGAAGCACTGCGCTCCCTCGCGATCGGATCATCTCCGCCATTTTGTAAAGGGGGTGGTCGCTATAGGAGCTCTTCGCTACCTCATATTGAATCGTAGCTCTTGGATCTTCTACACGCAAAACGGCGTGACCAAAGCCATAGATGAGCTCTTTTCGGGCAAGCCGATCGCGAATCGCTTGCTCTACTTCTTGCTCACTCGCCTCGCTTCCAAGCTCTTCTAGCATCTCTTCTACAAAGTGGAGACACTCTTGATTGGCTCGACCATGCCGCGGACCTGCGAGCGCATTCATAGCAGCCGCGATCGAGCCATAGAGATCTTCAAGCCCCGAAGCAACCGCTTTTCCCACAAAAGTTGAGAGATTTCCTCCCCCGTGATCGAGGTGCAAAATATTGTAGAGTTGAAAGACAGAGGCCAACTCCTCCTTGCCAAGCATGTGGGCAAAGTTTTTCATGTAGCCGAGCTCTGGGTTTGAAGGGGAGATCGCTCCCCAGCCCGCATGATGGGAGATAACTGCGGCCGCAAGCTCTGGAATTTTAGCGATCAAATTGAGGCAATCTTCGCGGTAATCGCCAGTCATAGCGTCGATGCCCAAAAGCAAAATGGCGATCGAAAAAAGCGCCATTGGATGCCCCTCACGCGGCAGAGCAGCAATCTGTTTATGCACCTTCTGCGAGCACCCCGAACGCCTCTTAAGGTCCTGAGTAAAAGCTTCCAACTCATCAGAGTTGCCATCTCTACCCTTATAGAGCAAGAAAATGACACGCTCGGGCTCCCAATTAGCTACTTCGCGGATCGGATAATCGACGTAATAGAGCCCTTTTTCAGGATCGACGCGAGAGGTGACGCAATACCCTACGGGCACCCCGCGGAGACCTGTCTCTAAATCGTTCATAATAACTCCTTTCGAACGCTCTCGCGCTCACTGATCAACTCTTGAACAGTAAGGGTTATCTTCTCTTTGATGAAAAAGTCCCAGGGGAGATCTGGCACAATTTCATAATCTCCATCTCCCTTTGAACGGCAGGGGAATCCAAAAATAAGTCCCTCTTCAATTCCGTATGGATTGCCATCGGTACAAACAGCTGATGTGAACCACTCCCCTTCAGGAGTAGGCGTGTAGAGACTGCGAACGGCATCGACAAGAGCACTTGCAGCTGACGCTGCTGAAGATTTTCCCCTCGCAGCGATGATAGCTGCCCCTCTGTTTTGCACGGTCTCAATGAAAGGACCTGTGAGCCACTCTCGGTCTTGAATCACATCGCGTTTACCTCCAATTGTAGCCTGCGTGAAATCGGGCACTTGAGTCGTCGAGTGATTCCCCCACACCGTCACGTGGGCCACTTGATCCACACCTTGCTTTGCCCGCTTAGCGAGTTGTGCGGCTGCGCGATTTTGATCGAGACGCATCATGGCGTGGAAATTTTTTCGAGACACTTTCGGGGCGTGATGCATTGCAATCAGTGCATTGGTATTGCATGGATTACCGACGACAAACACTTTGACATTTGGGTCTGCTCCCTTTTCAAGTGCTTTTCCTTGCTCGGCAAAAATAGAGGCATTTTCCTGCAGCAGATCGGCGCGCTGCATCCCTTTCCCTCGAGGCTTAGCTCCGATAAGAAGGGCTAGATCCACATCTTTGAATGCCTCGTGCACTTCAGTTTTAATCTGAATCTCGCGCAAGAGCGGAAAGGCCCCATCTTCGAGCTCCATGCAAACCCCTTCGAGCGCTCTTTCCGCTTCTGGCAGATCATAGAGGTGGAGCGCTAGGGGCTCACTTCCTGGAAAAAGGTCACCATGGGCAATGCGAAAAAGCAAGCTATATGCGATTTGCCCCGCCGCTCCAGTAATTACAATCCTTTTCATAGGCCCTCAGGCTATTGCAAAAAAAATTATAGTTCAAGCGCCTATTCACTGGAGCAGCCACCCACCGATAGTGAAAGCAGCCACCTGAATTTACCGAGAGTCTCTCCTCTAAAAACCGCCCTCTTTGAACCTCTCTCTTTTCTCCTACGTGCTTTCACCTTTCCGTTTGACATTCAAAAAAACATGCGTGGAGCATATGAAGTTAAATACTTTGATTTCAATCATTTGAAATATACATTCTAAATATTTATTTGAATTTAGTATAATTAGAGCAATGGGTAGTAAATTAAAAGATATTAATCAAATATCAATCTATTTAAAAAGTGAAGAGGAACGGGTCAATGAAATTGCCCTTTCGCGCCCTCTTGACCCTCGCGCCAGTTTTACAGGCGAGGGGCTCTCCCTGCATGAAAAAAATTGGAGCTCTTTACCTCTCAACACTTGGCATAGTCGCTGTTCGCTTCTGTTGCGCCGATTTGTATTTAAACATCTTCCACTTCTCGTTCCCCCTGCGCGCCTTTCTAAAGAAGCGAAGTTCAAAACAGTCGTAGCCATTCTTCTCTCGCAAGAGTCGCTTCGCGAATTCTTTTTGAGCACACCTAAAAAACGAGAAAACTTCTTTGCCTCGCTTCAAGAGGCAGCGAGGGCAATTAACTACTCAGATCTCACCCTTCCCCAATCGGGAACCCCCTACACGATCAGCCAACAACTTACCAGTTTGGATCGGGGTTGCTTGATTGACAATTCTGGAGAGTTTCATCTACAGATGGCAGCACTTCCCGTATTTGAGCGCGATGAACTTCTCTTTTCGATTCTCAACCGTGTCGAGCGCCCTCCGATCACATCCGTTTTAGAAGTGATGCATCAAGATAGAATTGAACCGATCAGTTTGACCACACAGTTTGCGAAATATCAAGTTCTTTCAGAAGATCCTGCTACTGGTGTGATCTCCTACATATACCGAAAAGACGAGGCGACATCGAGTCTGCCGAGCCGGGAGAGAAAAAAGGGAGCTTGTAACCAAAGATGCGTTTTTTTTGATTCTCCCTTGAGCTTCTATTCAGGCGAGTTGACGACTGAATCACACCTCTTAGAACAGATTTTTTTCATTCTAGGGTGTGAGGGCAAACCCGTGCAAAGAGTCACTCATGCCACTGATATTGAAGTGCGTAAAATCCTTTTTACCTCACTCTATTCATGGAATGAATATGGGGTTATCGTGCAGCAACGCGAAGCGATTCGTCAACTGAACCATCAGCTGCTCAAGATCGGGGAAGATCGCGTGGTTCAACTTGAACTGCTCCACTTTAATGTCCCTTTCAACGCATTCAATAAATACCCCGCTCCAGCGGAGATGAAAGCGGCTCTTCTCGACCTCAATGACGAGGCTTTGATCCCTCTTCTAGCTGAGTGCATGCGAAGTTTTGGTATCGATTCTCCAGATCTTTTTGCTCTTGCACAATCACTCCCTTCCTCACGGGGAGAATTTTTCCAACAAGAGGAGAAACGGCTGGTCTTGATCGATGAATTTCGTCTTTTGAAACGAGAGTTAATCGATCAGCTCGAACAGATACCAGATACTTTCTACACCTTAGCTTGCCGCGCGCTTCTTGAGATGAAAAAGCCGAATGGAAAGAGGCTTAAAGGGATTGATCATCTTCTCTACCTGAACTTGCTCGCAGAGCAGGCGGGGTACACTCACTCGAAAAATTGCAAACACTCTCTTGACCGGTGCGCTGGAGCCGATGCTGCCGACAAGGCGCAGTTTGCTTATACTCAGATTCACAAGACGCCCTATCTACCTGGATTTTCTAATCTAGATGAAGAACACAACTTATTTAAGGTGCTCTACAGCATGTACCTTGTGTGGGAAGAGCCTGAGTTTACTACAGCCTTGAGCACAGGGTTTCTTGGGGAGAAATTCTACGACAACGTTTTCCAGAGAAACCCAGAAACAACCCGCTACTTGCTCCCCTGGCTAAAAAAACACCCCGAAATTTACCTCGGACTCTCGAAAGAGCGAAGCTAATCAATCCTGACAAATGGCTATTGCCGGGAAGAGGAATACCGCTCTGATGTATGCAGCTGGAAGAAGACACACTGAGACTGTCAAAGCTCTTTTGCGTACAGAAGCAGATCTCAGCTTGGTCACACTAGAGGACATTACCTCCAGATGAAACTCTCCCCTCTTTTTCGGAGCTAGTCGAGGAGGCAGAGGCAGAAAAAGAGCGAGCAGTAGCTGAACTCTATGCCACCTTCTGCCCCGGAATGAGCAGAGTAGGACCCTTATATGAGATGTCAAAAAATTCCGTTGCTGCTAAAGAAAATTGTAGCGAATGTGACCCCAGCTAGAAAAGCCAAAGTCGATCCATTTCTTCTAAAATAGAGTAATTGCTAAAAGCAGTAATTTAATTTTTATTTGAAATAATAACCCTATAAACTATTGTTAATACATAAATTTCAACAGTTACTTTAAAATCAAAGTAGTTTATAATTAATATAAATAAAAGCAAATAAATAGAATTATCATGACACATCTTTCTCGTCCTATAGGTCCACTCTTTTCAAGGTCCGAAAAGGTGTTCTTTGGCGCTTCAATTGCGGTGCTTTTGATTATAACAAGTGTTGCTTGTGTTTCACTTTTCACTAAAGATCCGTATCTCTTGGAACGTTCATTTCCACTGAGGAAAAAGAGCTGCACCATTTTGGGTGGGTCTGGGTTAGCTCTCCTGTCTGGATTGTTGCTCAGCGCGATAATAATAAAGCAGAAAAGAGTTTCTACCAGGAACCATAATTTAATTAAGGAATCTAGGAACGGGAATCTCGCCAATGTCGAAGCGCTTTTGGGTGCTGGGGTAAATCCGAATACTCGGAGTGATGGTTTCGACAGCACCCCTTTGATATCTGCAACTAGAATGAGACGCCATGAGGTTATAACCGCGCTTTTGAATGCTGGGGCAGATCCAAATGTTCACAGGGATAGAGACGGTTATACCGCTTTGATGATTGCAGCTAAGGAAGGACAGACTGAGATTGTCAAAGCTCTTTTAGAAGCGGAAGCAGATCCGAATATTTGGGATGGCCTGACCCGCACCCTGACTGCTCTGATGTATGCAGCTGAAGCGGGGCACCTTGAGATTGTCAAAGCTCTTTTAGAAGCGGGAGCAGATCCAAATATTCTGTATGCGGGAATAACTCCGCTTATTCTGCATACCAAATCGGGCTCTCCTTGCAATAGGGCATCCGCTTTGATGATTGCAGCTATGAGAGGACGCACTGAGGTTGTAAAAGCTCTTTTAGAAGCAGGGGCAAATCCAGATGTTCAGGAGGATCGCCGGCGTTATACCGCTTTGATGTTTGCAGCTGATGCGGGATACCTTAAGGTTGTCAGAACTCTTTTACATGCACACCCTGATCTCAGCTTGGTCAATTTTATAGGACATACTGCTAAAAATCTAGTTGAAGAGGCTTTGTACTGGAGGCAAAAGTTTTATGCCGGGAGGCCCAGCAAACATCCTCTTATTTTGAAACTGCTCACCGAGGCAGAAAAAGAGCGAGCAGTAGCTGAACTCTATGCCACACTCTGCCACACTCTGCCCCGGAATGGGTAGAGTAGGACCTCTCGATTAAATCAATTCGGTTGCTGCTAAAGAAAATTGTAGCGAATGTGGCCCCAGCTAGAAAAGCCAAAGTAGATCCCTTTCCTTCGTCTTCGACCCAATGAACCTTGAAGATCAAAAAAGCTAACCACTGAACTACAGGTAGTTGTTATAATTGTCATGGTACAATTATAACAACTAAAATTAAAGATTTAATTAATAATCTTCCAAGCAGTCGGGATAAAGATCGACGTAGCCCCAATCTTTCCTATTTCCCCTAGGATGAAAGGTGCCACCCCGAGGGCGATCGCGCTCTCACGTCCTACATAGAAGCTGAGCCAAAAGGTCCCAATAGCCAAAATAAGCATCGAAGCGAGGGTAGTGGCCAGAAGAGTTCTTGTATACTGCTTGCAAGCCCCCTTTTCCAGCAAAACACCCACCAAGTAGGCTGCTGGCACAAAAGCGATCAGATAGCCTCCCGTAGGGCCTAGAAGGTAGGCTAAACTCCCCCCTCCGTTTGAGAATACGGGCAGCCCCATAGCCCCTTCAGCGAGGTAGGCCAAAACAGCTAGAGAACCCCGTTTGCTGCCAAGTGTTGCACCGATAAGGAAGACAGCTAAAGTTTGGAGGTTGATAGGAACCGGGGTAAATCCGAGGTAGATCGTAAATTGAGCTGAAAGTGCTAGCAGCCCAGAGCCGGCGAGCACCCAAAATAAATTGTAGACAAAAGCAATAGGCTTTGTCTGGGGTCTAAGAACATCAACATAAGATGTGGCCATAGGGACCTCCTTTTCGAAAAATATTAGGGCAAGGGGTGATAATTTGTAAATGCCTCTTGAAGACGGGAGGAGTTAATGTGCGTATAACGATCTGTAGTAGCAATCGTTGCATGTCCTAGCATCTCTTGAATCACGCGAAGCTCTGCCCCGTGGTCAAGAAGATGGGTCGCAAAACTATGACGCAACGTATGAGGTGAAATAGTTTTAACAATCCCCACACTCTTCGCATATTTTTTGATCATCCTCCAAACAGCCACGCGATCGATACAATTCCCCCTCGTTGTAACAAATAGAGCCTCTCCCTGGTAACGATCACGAAAGAGAAGCAAGTAGTGGTCAATTGCTGCAAGTGCACGCTTGCCAACAGGCACGATCCGCTCTCTGCTCCCTTTTCCAAAAACTTTGACAGAGTCTTTGTCAACCGATTGAAGCTTAAGCGTACAGAGTTCTGAAACTCGAAGTCCACTAGCGTAGAGAAGTTCAAGGATTGCATGGTCGCGCGCCCCACGAAAAGTATCCTTTGCTGGAGCTTTAAGAAGCTCATCAACTTCTTCTTCCGTCATCACCTCAGGAATAAGTTGCCAAACTGCAGGTGTATCTAACTGGAGACTTAGATCTTCTTGAAGGAGCTGTTCTCTTGCCAAAAAACGAAAAAAAACTTTGAGCGAGATATGTGCACGAGCGACCGTTGAAGAGGCGTAGTTCTGCCTCTTGAGATAGGCGAGGTGGACTAAGATGGCCTCTTTTGTCGCCCATTTTTTTTCTGATCGGCTCAGATAAACGGAAATATCTCGCTCATAAGCCTCAATAGTGTGCGGTGAGAGCCCTCGTTCAGATTGTAAGTAAGCCAGAAACTCTGCTAATTCATTCATCGAGTCTCTCTATCAGGCGTGCAGTGATCTCTTCACTCTCTTGCGGGGTGAGAGAGACGGGTTCAAAAAAAATGACCTCTCCCGTCTCAGGAATCTCATAAAGGGAGCCTTTACGCTTCACAACTTGCCCTCGCCTCTGAAGGTAAAGTGCAAGCAACGTGAGCTCTTTTGGATCCTCACCTATTTGAAAGAACTCGAGAGCTCTCTCATCAGGACGCATTTTCTTTTCGCTCTTCTCGGGGATTTTCCCATGCCAAAATTGCCCTTTATCAGAGAAATCAGCTTTTTCCCAGCAGATCGAGCAGTAATCGCGGCGCGTATCTTCTGAAAGTTGCGAGACATAGGAATCGCCCCTTTGAAAGACGCGACTGCATTGAGCGCAATTCGAGGCGCGGACGGGAATTTTCTTTTGCATAATCCTTAAACATCCATTATAGCTAGGGTGTGAAAAATTTCAACGAGGAAGCCCAATGAGTTACTCTCCTAGTCGAGCGAGTTACGAACACTCTTTCCGCCACCTAAAAGCCTCTCATGTTTTAAAGGGATTGGCATCTACGCCTTTTGATCTCACTGTCGAGGGGAACCTTAGCCCTAATCGAATCGAGCGTTACTCTGCCCAGGCCGGTGAGTTCAAGCTTCTTTTTGGTACAGAAAGAGTCAATGACGATGTGCTCCAAGCGCTCAAAGAGCTCGCACAAGAGGCGCACCTAGTTGAAAAAATGGCCGCGATGCAGCGGGGCGAAATGATCAATAAAATTGAGGGCTACCCGAGCGAGAATCGGAAAGTGCTCCACACTGCAATGCGAGACTTTTTCATGCATCCCAACCAAGGGAAAGAGGCCCTAAAGGCGACAGAAGCTGCAAAAAAAGAGTGCGACAAGCTCAAGGCTTTCATGTCCAAAGTTGACAAAGAGGGGCAATTTACTGATTTAATTCAGGTAGGGATTGGCGGATCTGATCTTGGACCTCGCGCGCTTTACATTGCCTTGCAAGCTTACCAGAAACCGGGCCGCCGAGTGCATTTCATTTCAAATGTCGACCCCGATGATGCAGCAGCTGTTTTGAAGAAAATTGACCCCAAAAAAACACTGGTTGTCGTCGTCTCAAAGTCGGGCTCAACTCTTGAGACCTTGACAAACGAATCGCTTGTCAAAGAACACTTCAAAAAAGCAGGCTGCAACCCCGCTGAGCATTTTCTAGCAGTAACAGGAGAAGGGAGTCCCCTGGACAACCCCGATCACTATCTCAAATCTTTTTACATTTGGGACTTCATCGGTGGGCGTTACTCAGCCACATCAATGGTTGGAGCCGTAATGCTTGCCTTTGCTTTAGGATTTGACCAGTACATGAACATTTTAAAAGGGGCGCATGAGATGGACCGGATTGCTTTGCAACCCGACTTCTACCAAAATCTCCCCCTTCTCTCAGCGCTTCTTGGCATCTGGAATCGCAATTTTTTACACTACCCAACTGTCGCTGTCCTCCCCTACTCGCAGGCGCTGCTTCGTTTCCCCGCTCACCTACAGCAGTGTCATATGGAGTCAAACGGAAAACGGATCGACCGCATGGGACATCCTGTTGATTTTGACACAGGGCCCATCATCTGGGGAGAACCTGGGACAAACGGGCAACACTCCTTCTATCAATTGATTCACCAAGGTACCAATGTCATTCCTATTGATTTTATTGGGTTTGCAGAATCCCAACTCCAGGAAGACATCAATATCCAAGGCTCTTTTTCCCAAGAAAAACTTCTCTCAAATCTCTTTGCCCAATCGATCGCTCTTGCAAAGGGACAAAAGAGCGACAACCCCAATAAAGTTTTCCCCGGTAACCGTCCGAGTCAAATCTTACTCGGCAAGCGACTCGATCCTTTTACAATGGGCTCGCTTCTCGCTTATTACGAGCATAAGATCGCTTTCCAGGGGTTTTGTTGGAACATCAACTCCTTCGACCAAGAGGGGGTACAGCTCGGAAAAGTATTAGCGAAGCGAATCATCGATCAATTCAGTGCCAAACGGCAGGGGAAACGCGCTGAGAGGTTTCCTGAAGCTGAGGCACTGCTTCGTCATCTCGATGATCTACAATAACCACTTTGCCCCCCGCAGCTTCAAAACCACTCAATTTGCGACGAGTTTGGAGGCCAAGGGTTGTTTTAGCAGCATAAAGGGTCTCCACTCCCTCCCATTCGAGTGTGAGATGCAGCTCTGGGATCACTCGAAAAGGTGTCTCTTTTAACTCCTCGATCAAGTGCAGCAAGGCGCCCTCTCCTCCCCTTTCAGGCAGACAAATGGCCTTTGACACCCTTTGCTCAGCCTCGAACGCAGAGCCCTCTCCTTGCCAACTAAGAGCGGGAAGGGCATAGGGAAAGCGTCGAAGCCACTTTGACTGCACGATAGGAATCAAATGCCCTAAATGGATTCCACTCAAAGCGCGGAAATAAGAGAGGGGGTCTTTGAAAAGGTCTGTCTCTAGATAGACAAAGGCTAATGCTTGTTCTGGCAATCTCGCAGCAAGCGAGCGGACATACTCTATTTTGTCTGGGTCAAAGGGGCCTCTATAGAGGGCTACTCCCAGCGTTTTAGATTCAAAACGAGACCACATCTTTTCTACAAAATGATCGCAAGCAATCTCGAGACTCAAGTAGCGCATCTCATCGCTAAGAGCCCCCCACTCGAGGTTGAAATCAAGTTCCCAAAGAATCATCGAATCTCCCTGGGGATCCGCCCAGTCGAGCCTTGATTTTTCAGAGGCATCGAGAACCACGCGCTCCACATTCACCCCAAATCGTGGGATAAATACCTCTCCCTCTTTTAGAAACCGTTGCTCAAAACCTGAGAACTTCAGTTCCATTTCGCATACTCTAAATGATAAATTGACCTACCCTTCTCTCTCCAGAGCTTTTCAAACCAGGAGTTTCCATAGGACTCGACTTCAAGCTTTTCGGCCCGAGCTTTAAAAGATCCTGATTGGGTAAAATAGTTCGCACTCTCTTGAACATAGCTCCTGTCGTCTGAAACAAGATGAATAGATTTTTCCCGCTTAAGAGCACGTGCCAGCTGTTGAATAAAGGGCGGTTTTATCAGACGATGTTTTTCGTGCCGCTCTTTTGGCCAGGGGTCGGGGAAATGGATATGCGCCACCTCAATCTGGTTATCTGGCACATAGCACTCGGTAAAAGTTAGCGCTTCACCCCAAACAACGATCAAGTTTTTTAATGCGCTGTTTTTTGCTTTGGACCAGATCTTACGCACCCTATCGAACCGAAGCTCGACAGCAAACCAGAGCATTTCGGGATTTTTTTGGGCTTGCAAAACCACCCAATCCCCATTGCCACTGCAGTACTCTACTCCAATATTCGGCCAGTCGTCCCACTTGTCAAATACATGCCCCTTATGTGAAGTGTAGTAGCCAGGGACGACAAGGAGTTGGTCCTCGTAATGAGAGTGACGCTCTTCCCATGAGAAGGGGTATTTTAAATCTTTTGGCTTCATAGGTGAAGCAGTATACAGGCTCTTGAATATTTCTAGTTAAAAAAACGGCTGACCCGAAGGTCAGCCGTCCATGGCCTACTGACATGTGTAGACGTATGTCCCATTCGTGTAGAGCCAGTAACACGCGTAGCTTGAGCGGTGGTACTCAGGACGAGGGTAGTAGTACTTGTAGCTGTACGGATAGTAGAAACTAAAAGGGCGCTTCTGTCCATATTGGATCGCAGCCCTGTGTGTTAAACCATCCAAATAGCTCGCCTCCAACCCAATCCCGAGAGGTACCACCCATGCTAAAACTAACAACGTGCTACCTAGAATTGTTTTTTTCATAATTACTACCGTTAATAATATCTATAGTAGTAATTTCTGTATGGGTAGTTGAAATAAAATGGTCGATAGTAGGGTTGTGCTCTATAGTAATAGGGACGATAATAGGGTCGCGCCCTATAGTAATAGGGTCCACCCCCTCCGAAGCGGAAATAGACACCTGCTTTTTCCACTTTGGTTTCTTTTTCGTGGGTGGAATTGGACTTCATGTCCCCATCGCCATCACCATTTACCATCCCGAATGCAGAGAGAGGGGCAACAGTGAGGGCTGATAAGAGCACGCCATGCAAGAGAGTTCTTTTTATTTTACTCATAACTTGCTCCTTACATTTTATTTAAAGACCTAAATTATCCTTTAATACCTCCATATAGTGGGTTCCTCCACACCCTAATTATATTCATTTTTTTACATAAATTTCTACCATGAAAAACTTTTATAATTAGATAGTTAAGACCAGAATTCTCTCTTAAGCCTCCTTAGTCTAGGCATGGGGTTAAGAGTGGAAAAAGAAGGGTGCGCAAGAATTCTCAAAAATCTCAAGATTAATGGCTTAAAATTTACTTGAAAATAATGTATCCTACAAGATACAATAGGGTTAGGTGGAAGAGATCGAGATTGAAATCTACGAAACTGCAACTGGAAAGCGTCCCTTCGAGATTTAGATCAAGGGAATGAAAGAGGTCCATACAAGAGCTAAAATTTTGACCCGGCTTGACCGCTTAAAGCTTGGGAATTTTGGAGACTGTAAAACCTTGCAGGAAGGTGTTTGTGAGCTTCGGATTCACTACGGTCCGGGAATTAGAATTTATTATGGAAAGAATGGGATTAGAGTCATTTTACTCCTTTGTGGAGGCGATAAACGCTCTCAGAGTTGGGACATTGCAAAAGCAAAGGAGTATTTAAAGGACTACCAATCTAAGGGGATTAGTTATGGCAAGAAGTAAGAAGTATCAAGATTTTCTCATAGAGCACCTCAAAGATCATGATGAGGCAGTTGCTTACTTAAATGCGGCTTTGGAAGAAAGCCTTAAAGGCGATGAAGAATCTCAACACATCTTCTTGATTGCCCTTCGTAATGTCGCCGAAGCACAAGGTGGTATTGGTGCTCTAGCCAAAAAGGCCCATGTTGGTCGTGAAAGTCTCTATAAAACGCTTTCAGGAACAGGCAATCCAAAATGGCATACTCTCGTTTCATTGGTTATTGCTCTTGGGTTAAACTTGAGGTTGAGCTAATGAGAAGAAAGCTGATGGAACAGACCACTATCATGGGATAATTGTGCGCTCCTGGTCAAAAATGGGCTGCGCAAGAAAAACTTAGTGTACTCAAATTCAGCTAGATTTGAAGTCTAGTTTTTACACAAGCAAGCGAGAGAGGTAGCCCCAGAGCTACAGTGATTTGGGAAACAAAAAAGCCGGACAAACCCTCTTTAAAGAGACTCTGTCCGGCTGTCTGCCCAGGATAGGACTCGAACCTACACACCTTACGGCACCAGAACCTAAATCTGGCGTGTCTACCAATTCCACCACCTGGGCAAGTGCGCAAAGTTTATGCCAACCCTCTCAATTTAGTCAACGATCCTTGCTCGAAATCTCAGGTTGCCTTAAGTTAACTAAGTAGCAAGCCCGAGGAGGAACTTATGAGCGCTGCAACCGTTGCAACCGCCAAATCGCAAGGGGAAGGAAAATCGAACACGGTGGTGAGCACGCTCAAAGGCGAGCACACAGTCACACTGATCGACGACACGCCCGACCAAAAATTTCTCGACATGATGTGTCAAGAGCAGGCCCGTGATCCCTCTCTCATGGGCCGAGAAATTGTCCATATCACTCCAGAGCTAGTAGAAGTCGAACATGAGATTGAAGAGCTCCAAAAATCCCTCGACAAACCCACTGAAAACAAACAAGAGACTCCAAAAGATCCAACAGCGCGCCCTCGACCCGTAACTCAGGCAAAAAAATTCTCTTCCGTTTTCGAAATGGCCCGCTCACTCAACAAAAACAGCCGCGCCCCTACCCCTACCTCCACTCCTCAAGTGACACGAACTCAAGAGGGGCGCAACGAGCGTCTCAACCCACTAGAAGCTTCATCGAGCCAAAAAAACTCTCTGCCAGAAGAGAAGCTACCTACCAAGCCAGAAAAAAATTCATCTGATCAAGGAGGTGAAGGGGGAGGAGGGCGTGAAAGAGGACACGATGAGCAAAAAAGACGCTACAGCGCTACCCACGCCGTAGGTAGAAAATCGTCTCTCTATGGCTCGTCAGATGCAGGGGGCATCGACAGCATCTTTATCAGATTCATGGCCCTTATGGCGCGAATCCTCGGACAAGCCGAAGCCGACGCGCATGAGCTCTACGGGCGCATCAAGGCCCGAACTGACGATGTCGATCACCTCACACTTCTCATTTCGAAACTCAACTCGGAAAAAGGGAAAGTCGATTGGAGCAAAGACGAAGAGATGAAACTCCTTATCGATCGAGCACGCGAAATCGGCGTTGACATCCCCGAAGGGAAATACAAATGGTCTGATACTGAGAAGAAGTTGCTTAAAGAAAATATTCAGATGCGCAAAGACAGCTTAGAAAAAATCACACAACTAGAAAGAACTGACATGCAGCGATTCTTGCAAGAGGCTTCGCAATGCCATCAAGCGCGCTCCAATGTCTTGAAACTCCTCAAAGAAGTGATGGATACTATCATCCATAACATGAGGCCGTAGCATTGAAACTCAAAGGTCTACTTCGACAGATTGCAGAAGGACGCCAAGGCTTTGAAGATATCGAGACCTATCTCGAACACTTTGTTCCCGATATATTAATGAAAAGCTCTACCCTCCAAGAGGCCTTTGGCATCTCGGATTATGAGCTTGAAAAGCTCTACAATGAGGCTTACGAAGCGTACGAAGAGGATCGCATGAAAGAAGCCGTTACCCTTTTTCGCTGGCTTGTTTTTTTCAACCCCTACGACGTAAGGTATTGGATGGGTTTAGCAGCTACTCAACAATTTCTCTCACTTTTTGAAAAGGCACTACATAGCTACGCCATGGTCGCGCTTCTCGATGATGAGAACCCAAGAGCGCATTTTCAGGCCTATCAGTGCTACGCTGGGATGGGAGAGTCTGTCGAAGCCGCCTGTGCTCTGGCTCTAGCGAAAGAGCTGTCAGAGGGAAAACCCGATTGCACTGATCTACTGGAGGAGATATGTCAACTGGAATCGAATCTAGCCCAATCCCTCTGACCCTTCTTGAAACCCCTGAAGGGAGTGAAGAAGAGTTTGAGGAGAGCAGTAAGATGCCCGAAGGAGTCCAAATCTCTTTTGGCGAAAGAAAAACTCGACTTTTTCGTCCCCTACACAAAACTCCCCTCCCTCTTGGAAAGCTCTTTGCTCAGTCCCTTCCACAAAAGAGTGCCCGAACTCCCCTCTCCCCTATGATGTCCTCTTCTATGCAAAAGCAGTTGCACCGCCAGTACCCTTCCACTCCAAATAAAACCTCTCTACCCACCTCTTCAAAAACGGTACAAACCCCTCACTTACCCCCCCAAACCAGTGCCCAAGTTAAGCAGTTGGAAACAGCGCGCCCACAAACGAAAGAGGCAAAAAATATAACCAGAGATGGAAGAAAAGAGGCCCTCTCTTCTCTCCCTAGACGAGCATGGACTCCCCAAAAATCCGAGCAGTGGTGGCAAACGCGCTACGATCAAAAAGAGCGCGAAGGAAAACGGGATCAAAATCAGCAACAAGATGACGAACAAAAGCAAAGACAGAAGAGAGAAAGTAGCCCTGCTATCGAGAATGAAAAGAAAAAAAGAGCTCAAAAAGGGGCAGAGAATCTAACCATTTCAGCCACTACCCCGGGTGGAAACACGCGCCCCTCTCCACACTTCCCTACCTCTCCTACTGAAGTTACGATGAGCAAACCGAAGCTTGAAAAACCGCGTACAGGTGTATTTGCCCTCTACTACATTCTTACAAAGATCGGTATTATTTCAGATGGCTCAGCGAGCCAAGCCTACAAATCTGAGCTTGAAGCTGTAAACGAAGAGACAACTGCCATCCACGAAAAGCGGCTAGAATCACTTAAAAAAGCTGTCCAAAAAGAGCGAAGCGCCGGAAAGTGGGGCATCATGTACAAGGTTTTCTCCTGGATGACCTCGGTACAAGCGGTGATCACAGGCGTTGCCATGTGCATGACAGGTGTAGGTGCAGTAACTGGCGCCCTTTTAATCGCTGGTGGACTCATACAAATCACCAATCAAATGCTCGAAATCACAGGAGGCTGGAAAAAAATTGCAGAGAGTTTGCCAGGTGATGACCCTCAGCAGAAGCGAGCCGTTGTTGCTTGGATGCAAATAGGTATTTCAGTGCTTTGCCTCGCTCTATGTGCCTCTGGAGTAGTCTGGGGAGGGTATGCTGAGTACAGTAAAGCAATGGGAACTACCTCTCAATTTATCGGAAGTATCGGAGCCTTCGGGGGGGGAGCCACGACCATTGGCGGAGGGATTGACCAATTTATGTTAAAAAAATCTCTCTCAGAAATGCGCTATTATGAGATGATGTTAGCAAATATCAAGCACCAGCGCGTTGATTTGATGGAAAAATTAGACTGGGGTCTCGATCGACTCGAAAGACTGTTTTCCGATCTCGCCCGCGCCTTAGAATTTGAGGAAGAGCTCTTCCTTGCTGACCAAATGATCTATCGATAGGAGTTATAGCCATGGTTGCCATCACACACGAGACCAATATATGTTCACAAAGTGCTCATCCTCAAAAAAGTGGCACACTAACACTTCGCAATGGCAAAGAGATGCGGGCCAAGCATCACCCCGAGTTAGACTCGACTCAATGGGCAACAGCCATCTTTTGCTCAAACCAATTAGTAAAGGCTGCTCCTACTCCTCTTCAAAAGAGAGACACTCAAAAGCTTTCAAATGTCGAAGCGCAATTTGTTCAGTTTTCTGCCCAAGAGTCCATTCTCAGCCAACTTTTTGAAAGAAGAATCTCTCACTTTGATGTTCTCACGCTCTGCATCGAGATCATGAAAATCACCCTCAAAAACCGAGAATCCGAAGTAATAAGCAGGCGTGAAGAGCGCTTACTACAACTCGAACAGATGGAAGAGGTAGTGAAAAATTTCAAAAATCAGTCGAAGCTACTGCTTGGAACAAGTTTGGGTACAGGCATTCTCTCAATTTTTTCGGGATTCACTCCGATTCTAGGTCATATGAAGGGCGATTTTATCCAGGATAAGCTCTCGATGCTTGTGAGCAGCTTCAAAGACATGGAGAAACAAAAATTCTTCAAAGCCCTCGGAAAGATGACCCAGTCAATGGCTCAAATGAGTAACAGTACTGGAGATATTAATATCAAGTTTTCAGAGGGAGATCGTACTCGAGCAGAACAAATGACCCGCATCCACAACGAAAATCGTGAGGATCTGACGAGAAAATTGGAAGACACCAAAGATATGTGGAAAAACTTTGAGAACTTCTTACTCCAAATCCTTCAAACTGACCATGAAGTAGCGCGGCAGCTCTACAATCGTTGATTGAGATAAACCTCAGAACGCCCCCAGGGGAAGCGAGCTAAAAACTTCTCTTTGACGACATAAGCCGGGCTGTACTCGGCGAGTGAATAGCTCACTGTGATGATCCGCGTTGATCGAGGGAGCCTCTGAAATTTTTCTATCAATTTGTGGATCATTTCATCATCAAAGCACGTTCCATAGAGGTAGACTACTGAAGCGCGGCTCAGAGATACCGCTAACATATCGCCTTGAACAAAGGTCACCTTTGATAGTCCTCGCCACCGCTTCACTCGATTAGCGCGCCTTGTAAAGGTTTCTTGCAACTCAATACCTACCGCTTCGCACTTGACGAAGTGGTGGAGCCAAAACACAGTCCTCCCCGGGCCAGATCCGAGCTCATAGACCACATCGCTTGAAAGGATGCGAAATCTCCGAGCAATCTTGTCGAGCGTGGTCAAAGGTGTCTCACCATAAATCTGCACCCCAGCGCTCACTTGGTGCGCATTTCTCCAAAGGTAGTGCATGCCCAGCAAAAGATCCGTTCGAACAAATGAAAAATTGGGGTAGTAGCGGATGATTTCGCATACCCACTCCCCGAGTCTAAAAAAACTTCCTTTGAGCTTTAAAAGCATTTACCAATTGATCGATTGCCCGGGATTGAGAACTCGAAATGCGCTGGGATGAACCCCTGCACGCTCAAGTGCAAGGTAGAGGTCATAAGGAGGGCGCTCCATCTCTTCGCTAGAGAGATGAAAGGTGCCCCAATGCCCTCCAATGCTCAGCTTTGAGCCCACCTCTTGATGGATCTGAACCGATTCATGAGGCCCAATATGAACGGGCTTCATAAACTTGCGGGGGGCATACACCCCAATCGGTATCAAGCTCAAATCAATCCCTGAAAATCGCTCCCCTATTTGTTGAAAATCGATCGCATTATAGCCCGTATCCCCAGCAAAATAAAGTCGTTTCGCTTTTGGAAAATCGATGATACACCCCATCCACAAGGTTCGATTCCGATCAAAAAGCCCCCGACCTGAAAAATGTTGAGCAGGCACTGCGGTAAAACAGATTTCCTCTGACATCGCATGCTCCCACCACCCCAATTCGATCACTTTCGCTCCACGAAACTTTCTCTCAACCCACCGTTTCAACCCCTTGGGTACAACAAAGGTTACTTGCGGAAATTTTTTGTACAAAAAATTGAGGGATTTGAAATCGAGATGGTCATAGTGATTGTGGCTGAGAACGACAAAATCCAACGCATCAATTCCCTCTATCTCTGGAGAGGGAAGATGACGCCTTTTGGGCCCAAGAAATGGAACTGGAGAGCAACGCTCGCTCCAAACAGGATCGAGAAGAAGGCTTCTTCCCTCTGCCTTCACCCAGTAGCTTGAGTGGTTGATCCAAGTCACTTGTGGCTTAGTGCAATCGATCTCTTCGGGGCGGTTTGGGTAGCAAAAATCACTCGGAAGAGGAGAGCGTGGAGATCGCTCATTAAAATAGCCCACCCTCCAGAGCAAAAAATCCTTAAATCCACGATAAATCCGCTTCTGATAGGGATTGATGAAGCGTCCAAATCTATCTTTCTTCATGCTTTACAATTATCATATTAAAAATTAATTTCATATTTATATAAATTTAATACTTATAAAGTATAATTTAGATATGACATTAGATATGACATTAGATATGACAAAAGAGATTAGTTTCCAGAGATTTGAAAAATATCAGACCAAAAGAACCCTCCAGCGGGTTGCGCTCCCGATCGGATGCGCCCTTCTAGCCCTAACTACTGTTGCCCTAGTTTTTGCTGGGCTACATGGAGCACTCCCCCCCAAAACACTTAATTTGTCATATATTCTCCCCTTCAGTGCGCTAGCTGTTGGTTTTTTGCTCTATGTTCCCTACACCGGAGCCCTGACAATCAAATACTTCCGTAGAAGAGGCTTGATAAAAGGTGAGAGATTGCCTGCTCAATTATTAGCTCAAATAAAAGAGTTCACTCATTTCTTTGGCAAGAAATACACAAAAAATTGCTATATGAAACTTCGAACCAAAGATTTCTATGTCGTTGCGATCAAAGAGAGGACCTCTGGACGGATTCAGTATTCGAAAAAGGAAATAGCCGCTCTAGATGGCTACACCATTCAGCTCTCAAAGGAGCAGACGAATACGCTTGAGGAAAATGCCCTGGACCGTGGAAAAACTTACAGGGATTTATGATCGAAGCAAGAGATCAATTTTTGCAGCTAAGATGAAATCACTTTCACTCAACCCATTGATATTGTGCGTCCAAAGTACAACACGCACCTTCCCCCAAGCGAGATGGATATCAGGGTGGTGCTTCTCCTTTTCAGCCAACTCGCCCACTTGATTGGTGAAAGAGAGAGCCTCAGAGAAGTTTTTGAAGTGAAACTCCTTCTCGAGGTGGTGTTCATGAACCACGTGCCACTCTCGACCTAACTCCTCATGGAGCGTCTCAAGAGCATCCCCCTCGAGAGGCTGAACCCCTTCCTCAGCCGGTGTGCACTTTTTTTGTGTGAGAGAAACCATACCCCGAACATCCTAAATTTTGTGATATAGAGTCAACTAAATTGACTTTTTTGAGAAAAGAGCGCACAGTATTTCCCTTATTGGGATCCCTTAATTAGAGGAAATGCTATGGCTCGGGCTCGATTTTTCTTGGCTTGTCTTGTTTGTATCGTCTCATTTGCCTTAGAAGCGGAGACCCTAACTCAGAGAAGGGTACTCGGCGATCTAGAGACCATCCGCAATATTTTCTCTGTCCGTTACGCCCCCTTATCTTGGAAAGAGAAACACCTTGGCTGGAACCTCGATGAGAGCATAGAAGAGGCAAGAGATCGTATTTTAAGTCTTAACAACCCCTCGCTTCGTGAGTGCCAGAAGGTACTTCGAGATTTTTTTGGATCTCCCAAAGACTCCCATGTATACGTCCTCTTCCACTCTACTGAAACGGCATCTCTCCCATTCATTGTTCAAGAGGCCGAAGGGCGCTATTTTTTTGCTCAAATCGACAAAGATACCCGCCTCCCCTTCGAGGTAGGAGATGAGCTGCTCAAATTCGGCGGGGAGCCTGTTAGTAAGGTAATGGATGAACTGTGTAGAACTGAATTCTGTTCCTCTGCAAATGAGACAGAACGCGCTCTAGCATGCATCGGATTGACCCGAAGATCAGGAAAATTAGGCCATACCACACCATCTGGATCCATTGAAATTGTTGGAAAAAAAAGGGGGAAAGATAAAGAAACTTCCTATCTTGCAAAGTGGGATTACTCTCCTGAAAAAATCCAAGACCTCTCGAACTTGCGAGCCTTTGCAGCCTCAGATCTCCCCTCAAAACCCGATCTCCTATCGAGCGCCTACATGGGCTTTTTTCCCACCTATGGCCGCACCGCAGCTGATACACAATTTTTCCCAGGCTCCAAGCATAGCTACCTCCCTGCACTTGGCAAGAAAATATGGAGCGGACCGCGAAACGGGCTCTTTCAATCCTATATTTTTCAAACCGAGTCGGGCAAAGATGTGGGTGTAGTCCGTATTCCGAACTACGACGGTAGCTTCGAAGAGGTTCGAGAATTTGGAACGCTTTTAAGCCAACTTCAGGGAAAAACGGATGCTTTAATTATCGATCAACTCTCTAATGCAGGAGGCTCTCTTTTCTACGCCTATGCGTTGAGCTCTGTACTGCTCCAAAAACCGGCCCAAGCTCCAAAACACCACATCACCTTAACCCAAGGCGAAATCTACCAGGCTCTCTCTCTTCTCGAAGTCCTCCCCTTGATTAACAGCACGGCTACAGCTAAGATGATCCTGGGCCCCGATATTGGAGGCTATCCCATCGATTATGACTTTGCGAAGTATCTGACAAAGTTCTGTGACTTCACACTATCAGAGTGGAACGAGGGAAACCTCTACACTAGTGCAACCCACCTTTTTGGCGTGGATAAAATCAAGCCTCATTCAAGGTACCGCTACAAAAAGCCGGTTTTAATGCTGATTGACTCTCTTGATTTCTCTTGTGGTGATCTCGTTCCAGCCATATTACAAGACGCTAAACGAGCGAAACTTATGGGAATGCGCACAGCTGGTGCTGGGGGCTTTGTAAAAGCAGTTAATTTTCCCAATCTCTCGGGAATCAAAGCTTTTTCACTTACAGGATCTCTAGCTGAGAGAGCCGACTCCTCCTATATTGAAAATTTGGGAGTCACACCAGATATCTCCTACACCATCTCAGTAGAGGACCTCGAAAATAATTATGAACCTTTCAAACAAGCTATCTTAAAAGCTCTAGAGGAGATGCTGTGAAGTTACTTCTTTCAAAGCCGAGAGGCTTTTGCGCAGGTGTTGTACGAGCGATAGAGATCGTTGAAAAAGCGCTTCAAAAATGGGGGGCTCCCATCTATGTGAAGCACGAGATTGTTCACAACCGCCATGTGGTGGAAAAATTGAACGACAAGGGGGCCATTTTCATTGAAGACCTAGCCGATGTCCCCCATGGGGCGCGCCTCATCTACTCAGCTCATGGCGTATCTCCTGTTGTACGCGAAGAGGCCAAAGCCCGAGGTCTCATCGAGATCGACGCTACGTGTGGTCTTGTGACGAAAGTACACTCCGCTGCCAAGCGATTCGCAAGCAAAGGCTACCACATCATATTGATCGGACACAAAAACCACGTGGAGATCATCGGGACTGCAGGAGAGGCTCCAGATCAGACAACGATCGTAGAATCCCCTGAAGATGTCGTAAAACTCCCCTTCTCACAGGAAGACAAACTCTTTTACATCACACAGACTACTTTGAGCCTTGACGATGTTGCCGATGTAACTGAGGCTCTCAAAAAACGCTACCCACAGATTGAGACCCTTCCCAGCGCTTCGATTTGCTATGCGACGACCAACAGGCAGTTGGCCCTTCGTGAAATCACAGATGAGACCGATCTCGTGCTCGTCGTAGGAGACCCGACGAGCTCCAACTCCAATCGTCTACGCGAACTTGCCAGTAAACGAGAAATTCCTGCCTTTTTGATCAATGGCCCCGAAGAGATTGAGGCGAGCTGGCTCGAAGAGATTCACACAATCGGCTTAACAGCAGGAGCCTCCACTCCCGAAGGAGTCGTCCAAGAGTGCATCGAGCGGCTAATAGAGCTGGGAGTTCGAGAAGTTGAGGACGTCGTATTTACAACAGAAGATGTTGTATTTCAGGTGCCTAAGTCGCTCTCTGTTGTGTAAAATATCGTCTAATTCATCAGAAAGAAAACGCCCAGACCTGCAAAATAGCTAGTAAGAGCAATCCATGAGACTCGCTTCATGTACCAGATGAAGTCGATTTTCTCGAGCCCCATAAAAGCGACCCCTGCAGCAGATCCAATGATTAAGATACTCCCACCAGTACCCGCTGCATAAGCAATCAGCTGCCATAACCGCGAGTCGACTGGGTAGGTCTGCATATCGTACATTCCCATGCTCGCAGCCACAAGCGGCACATTGTCAATAACACTTGATATGAGCCCTAAAAAAACAGCAACATAACTCTGATTTGGGAGCCATTGTTGCAGGAGCTCTGCAAAGGATTTGAGTAGACCAGCAGAGGCAAGCGCATCGATTGCGAGAAGGATCCCCAAGAAAAATAGAATCCCCGAAGTATCAATTTTTGTGAGGATATGCACGACTCGCAAGTGCCACCTTTTCTCTCCATGTTTAAAATGGATGATATCAGTGATGAGCCACAAAATCCCGAGGCCTATGAGAGCGCCCATGAAAGGAGGAAGTCCAAGCGTTGCTTTCCAAACAGGAATCATCACAAGCGACAAGACCCCGAGGAGAAGCACACGCCGGGCCCCAGGCTGCATCGGAACTTGAAGTGAGCTATGCACGGGCTGGTTCTCTCCCTTGATCACAAGCGATGCCAGAAGCCCTGCGACTAAAACGCAGGCTAGGGAGGGTAGGAAGAGAGTCTTGATGACAGCCCAAGTGGTAATCTTGTCATTAATCCAAAGAAGAGTTGTCGTCACATCCCCAATAGGAGTCCAAGCGCCCCCTGCATTGACGGCAATGACGAGTATAGACCCGATCATCCACCGATCTTTCGTGTCTTTAACCATTTTTTTGAGAAGTGAAATCATCACAATCATGCTAGTTAAATTATCTAGAGTTGCGGACATGAAAAAAGAGATTCCGATTAAAAACCAGAGCATCCGTCGCTTAGACGAGCAATAGAGGAGATCGGTGATGATCTTGAACCCCTGGTGGGAGTCGATCAACTCAACGATCACCATCGCAGCGAGGAGAAAAAAAATGATTTGTGCGACGTCAGATATCTCCTTCGTCATACTGTGGGAGGTCAACCCCGAATGGTGGCCGGCAAAGAAAATAAGCCAACAGATTACTCCCATGACAAGAGCGACTGCAGCTTTGTTGACGTGAAGTAAATTTTCGAAAATGATAGCCAAGTAACCAATACCAAAGAAAATAAGAAGTCCAGCGTGAATTAACATGGGCAATAGCTTATCGGAATTGAGAATGCTTGACAAGGGTTTGCGAATCAGAAAAAATAAGAGTCATGACAAGTATGTCGTTCTCCAAGAGACTGAAAACATTTATTCCCAAGTCATTTCAATGCCTTCAGGAGGGACTCTCGCTTGAGACGTTTCGCAAAGACTTGCTGGCAGGGATCTCTGTAGCAGCTATTGCCTTTCCCCTAGCTCTTGCGGTGGCAATTGGTGCAGGCGTTTCTCCTGAAAGGGGTCTTTTTACAGCTGTTGTCGCCGGGTTTCTCACCTCGGCTTTGGGCGGCAGTCGAGTCCTCATAGGGGGGCCTACTAGCACATTTATTGTCATTCTCTATGGGATCATGCTTCGGCACGGCTTTGAAGGAATGCTCATGGCAACGCTCATGGCCGGTGTCATTTTGATCTTCTTTGCCCTTGCTGGGCTAGGCGCTTACATCAAATATATCCCCTATCCAGTAGCCACCGGGCTGACAACGGGGATCGCTGTGGTGATCTTTTCTTCCCAAGTAAAAGATTTTCTTGGTCTCTCCATGGGCGTCACCCCGATCGATTTCCTAAGCAAATGGCACGCTTATTGGGAGGCTCTCAGCACGTGGAGCCCTAAAGTGGGCTTAGTGGGCTTGAGCACACTTGGAATCATCCTCTACTTCCGCCGCTACCGCCCCCACCTCCCGGGAATGCTCATTGCGCTTGTCGTAACCGCTTTTTTTACATGGCTTTTCCGAATCGATGTCCCCACCATCGGAAGCCTCTATGGCCCCATTCCCAGAGGACTTCCAACACCTTCACTTCCTCACCTCCCCTTCAATGAGGCCATGAATTTGGTGCCAGAAGCGATCACGATCGCCTTGCTTGCGGGAATGGAGTCGCTGCTCGCATCTGTTGTAGCTGAAGGGATGACGGGGTGGCGTCATCAGTCAAATTGTGAGCTCTTAGGCCAAGGATTTGCAAATATCGGGGCCGCACTTTTCGGGGGGATGCCCTCAAGCGGCTCTCTCTCTCGCACTGCCGCCAATGTGAAATCGGGGGCGCGTACTCCATTCGCTGGGATCATCCATGCAGGGGTAATCTTTCTCATCCTTTTTTTCTTAGCCCCCCTAGCAGCTCAAATTCCTCTCACAGCACTCGCAGCAGTTCTTCTGATGGTAGCCTGGAACATGAGCGAGATTCACCACTTCGTTCACCTCTTCACAGCGCCGAAAAAAGATGTGGTGGTCCTCGTCACCGTCTTTACCCTCACGGTCTTAATCAACATTACAGCTGCTGTGCAAGTCGGCATGATTTTGGCAGCATTTCTCTTTATGAAGCAGATGAGCGATCTCTCTGATGTAGTCTCCACCACCCAGTATTTTGAAGATGAAGCTCGAGACATTGAAAAGCGAGCTATCGACCATGAAATGATCAGTAAAAAAGAAGTCCCCCTAGGGGTAGAGATTTACGAAATTAATGGGCCTTTTTTCTTCGGTGTTGCAGACCGGTTGAAGAACCTTCTCAATGAGCTAGAAAGGCCCCCCAAGATCTTTATCCTCAGGATGCGCCAAGTACCCACCATCGACGCTTCGGGAATGCATGCGCTCGAGGAGTTCTATAGAGAGTGCAAGCGGCAAAAAACCGTGCTTTTGCTCGCAGGGGTAAAGCGAGGTCCCCTCCAAGATTTGCAGCGATACCACTTAGATGAACTAATTGGGGTTGACCACATCTTTTTGCATACCAATTCAAGCCTTGAATTTTCGAGAGAACTCCTCCGTGTGGAAAAATTCAAACAAGCAATGCGTTGATCAGCTCATCAAATTCCTTAGCATCCAAATAACCCAGATCGATGCAAGCCTCTTTCAGAGTACAATTTTCGTTATAAGCTTTTTGGGCAATCTCCGCCGCTTTGTCGTAACCGATGCGGGGACTAAGCGCTGTGACAAGCATAAGCGATCTTTCCAGATTTTGACTCAGTTGCTCCCGATTCGCTTCGAGGCCAGATAAAAAATAGGTGGTGAAAGCCCCTATCCCATCGCTTAATAGCTCAATAGAGTTGAGAAAGTTATAAATGATCATCGGCTTTAAGACGTTCAATTCAAAATTACCCCTAGAACCGCCTATAGCGATTGCCTGGTCATTGCCCAGAACATGAACCGCAATCATCGTGAGCGCTTCACACTGGGTGGGGTTGACCTTCCCAGGCATGATGGAAGAGCCAGGCTCATTTTTGGGAAAAATGAGCTCACCGAAACCGCAACGGGGGCCTGAGCCGAGCAAGCTCAGGTCTGTAGCGATCTTGATCAAAGCGCATGCAAGCCCTCGCAGGGCCCCATGCGCTGACACCAAAGGGTCGTGCGCGGCAAGGGCTGCAAATTTGTTCGCAGCGGGTCGAAAGGGAAGACCCGACTCGCTCGATAGCAGCTTGCACACCTTTTGGGAAAATTCAGGGGGGGCGTTGAGCCCAGTACCCACTGCAGTGGCTCCAATCGCTAGTTCATAAAGCGCTGGAAGAGATTTTTCCACCTCCTGGGCATGATGCTTTATTTGAGCAGCATACCCTGAAAACTCCTGGCCGAGAGTGAGAGGGACGGCGTCCATCAGGTGAGTCCGACCAATCTTGAGAAGAGGTTCAAATTGTGTTGCTTTGGATTGAAGTTGCTCGCTAAGTGCATCCAGCTTCGGAAGTAAATTCTCTTTGAGCCCGCGCACGGCTGCAAGGTGCATCACGGTCGGAAAAGTGTCATTAGAAGATTGCGAGCAATTGACATGGTCGTTGGGATGGACTGGCGATTTACTCCCCCTTGGCTCCCCCGCTATCTCGTTTGCACGGCACGCGATCACCTCATTGAGATTCATATTGGTTTGCGTGCCACTCCCAGTTTGCCATACGCTCAAGGGAAACTGGTCGGCCAGCTCCCCATCGATAATCTCTGTTGCAGCTGTGACAATCAACTCGACTCGATCTGGAGAAATCAGACCTAGCTCCCCATTCGTTTTAGCTGCAGCCCGTTTAAGACGAGCGTAGGATCGGATCACCTCTCGAGGAATCTTCTCCTGTCCAATGGAAAAATGGTGAAGGGAGCGAGCCGTTTGAGCTCCCCAATAGACTTTTTCAGGGACCTTTATCTCGCCTAAGCTATCCGATTCTTTTCGCATCTTCATGTCTGGCTTGTAATCAACAGCCAGACGATTGTCAAGAGTACTTGACGGTGGCTTTGAGGAAAGGGTAGACTTGAACCTTATGTTGAAAAGAGCATTCCCCCTCTTGCTTTTCTCTCTTACTCTTTTGGTTACTTGGGAGTTAGCTGCAAGACACTTCTCTCATTTTCTCTTTATTCTTCCAGCTCCCTCAGAAGTGGGGGCTGCTCTAATTGAGCTGAGAGGACGATTCTTCCTCCATACAACGGCCACTTTGATGGAGATGTTAGGAGGTTTTTTCCTCGCAACCGCTGCTGCTTTCCCTCTCGGTTGGTTGATGATCCGCCTCCCTTCGACACGCTCGGTTTTACAACCCCTATTCATTGTGATTCAATGCCTTCCCATGTTCACGCTCGCTCCGATCATGGTCCTTTGGTTTGGGTGGGGGTATACAGCGATTGCGATCCCCACTGCTCTGATGATTTTTTTTCCCCTCACCCTCAACATCTACCAAGGACTCAAATCAACTCCCCCTGAGATGCTAGAATTTTTCGAAGCGAATGAGGCGACCGCATGGCAAACTTTTATCAAGCTTCGCCTCCCATGGGCTCTGCCTCACATCTTCGCTGGTTTTCGGATCTCAGCCGCCATTGCAGGCGTGGGAGCCATCGCAGGTGAGTGGGCAGGAGCGCAACGGGGGCTCGGGATTTTGATGTTAGAGAGCAGGCGTAACACCGATTTAGAAATCACTTTTGGAGCCCTTTTCTGTTTGACCCTCATCAGCTCAGCGTTCTATCTTCTCGCTCTTCTTTTGGAGCGAGTAGTCGCTCACCCCTTCCGGTGGCGCACTTTTTTTTCCAAAAAAAATCCTTGCAGGCTTCCTGTAAGAAAAAGGCGCTTTGCTCTCCCCTTTCTTCTTTTCGCGCTTCTCGTGATTCTCTTACCGGGCTGCAAAGAGCCCGAGGGTCAAAAAACACGTCTGATACTCGATTGGCTCCCCAACCCCAACCATGTTCCCCTCTATGTCGGCCTGGAAAAAGGTTTTTTTAGAGAGGAAGGGATCGAGCTCGACATTCAAAAAATGCAAGACCAAGGAGGGGGAATCTCTTACCTCACCTCAGGGCAAGCCGACCTCTTGATCAACCATATGCCGGCGGCGCTCAAAGCAAGTGCGCGAGGCGCTGAGCTCAAGCTCGTCGGATTGCTCATTAAAGAGCCTTTGCGCTGTTTTCTCTACCGAAGTGAGATCGATCCCAAGAACCTTTCAGAGAAAACTCTTGGCTACTGCATTGGGGGCCCAGACACTCATTTTCTCGACTTCCTCCTCGAACAAGGAGAGATCAGCCCACAAGCTAGAAAAAATGTGAGCATCGATCTTGTCTCTGCGATGGGCACCCACGCAGTAGACTTTATCTATGGCGGATTCTGGAATATCGAACCGGCTCAACTGAGAGCTTTAGGAGTTGAGACCTCATCGATCCCCATTCAGGAATTTGGTGTTCCTCCCTACTATGAAATCGTTATCCTTGCGCAAGCGGGCACGCGGGAATCCTCCTCAGATTTTGTGGCTGCATTCCAAAGAGCTCTCCAAAGAAGCATCGATTTTTGCTTCCAAAACCCCGATGCTGCTTTCATTTGCTACTGCGAATACAACCTCGACTGGCGAGCTAAGACACTTGCTTGGCAGCGAGAAGCGTGGCACACAACTGTACCGCTTTTAGCAAAGAACCAAGACATTGATGAAGATGAAATCAACACCTTTGTTCGATGGCTTGAATCACAAGGAATTATTAAAAACTCATTTTCTATTTACGATCTTATATCGTACAATTAAAGAATGAGCGACTCTTACTCCATACTTGTGATTGGCGCCGACTCCAAGACCTCCCTTTTTTTCCAGGACCTTTTCTCTCAACTTCGCCTCAAATCAACCGATACTCAAACATCTGAAGAAGCCTTATATCGCTTAGAGCATGAATCTTTTGATTTGATTTTTGTCTCTCTTGAAAAGGATGAACTCGGGTCGATAAAAGCCCTGCTTGAAATCGTCTCAATTCCTATTGTTTTGCTAGGGGCTGATTTGGGAACGGATTTGATTCAAGAGGCAATCGGTCTCGGGGTACAAGACTATCTTCCCCCTACAGACTACGATGCTGCCCATCTTGAACTCATGATTCACAGCTCCATCGAGAGAAACAGACTAAAAGAGAGCTTAAAGGCGCTCTCTTTTACCGATGAGCTCACCAATCTCTACAACCGGAGAGGTTTTTTCACCTTGATGGAGCAACAATTCTCTCTCTCTCAAAGAACGAAGCAGGGATTCTATCTCTTTTTGATTGATCTCGACGATTTAAAACAGATAAATGACACTCATGGCCATTTTACTGGCGATCGTGCCTTGGTAGAGACGGCGCGTTGCTTAACCCTCTCATTTCGTCATCACGACGTCGTGGGTCGAGTGGGTGGCGATGAATTCGCCGTCATTGCTTTGGGTGCAGCCCCCGGGAGTGATGGGCCCATGAAAGCGCACATCCACCATACGCTCGAAATGCTCAACCAAGAGACCTTTCAACCCTGTAAACTCTCTTTGAGTGTCGGATCTACCTACTACAGGGGTGAAGCGGGAAAGAAGCTAAACGATCTCTTGATTGCTGCTGATGAAGATCTTTATCGCTCCAAAGCCAAGAAAGCAAGCCGATAATTCATTGTTCTGATAAGATTTCTCCCGATGAGTACACTGTTTGGACTGACCCTTACCCTGTTTTTTGTGATTGATGCGCTGGGGAATTTGCCCACCTATCTCTCGTTGCTTCGCCCGCATAAGCGATCTGAGCAGAGAAAAATTGCATTTCGAGAGCTCCTTCTAGCTCTCGGTATCATGGCCTCTTTTCACTACCTAGGTCAGATTTTGCTCACAATGCTCGAAATTCCCAAACAGACGGTTCAGATCTCGGGAGGGCTGATTCTCTTTTTAATTGCCATCCGCTTGATCTTTTCCAACGATGAAGAACCTCCTCAGTGGGAAAGTCAGAAACTCTTGTTTTTTCCGATTGCAACCCCACTGATAGCAGGTCCCTCTGTCTTGACGATGATTATGATCATCGCTCAAGAGCAACCCTCTGATCTCCTCGTCTTAGGGGCGATTTTTCTCGCCTGGCTATTTTCAGCGCTTATCTTTGTTTTTGCAAGACCCATCCACAAGCTCATCCGTGAAAAAGGTTTGGTTGCCTGCCAGAGACTGATGGGACTGATCGTCGCAATGGTCGCTGTACAGATGTTTATTGAGGGAATTGGGGGATTTCTTAACCGATGAATGACGAATTCACCCTATTTCACATGGCTTTTACCCTGATTGTCGTCCTCGATCCTTTGGGAAATATTCCGATATTTGCCAGCCTGCTCAAACACTTTGATGCCAAAAAGCAGCGGGAGATCATCATCCGCGAACTACTCATTTCTCTTGGGCTCATGATCGTATTTCTTTTCTTTGGCCAAGGTTTTTTCCACTTTCTCAATGTGAAAGAATCCTCGCTACAAATAGCGGGGGGGATCATCCTTTTTCTGATTGCCATCCGCATGGTTTTTTCTACTCCGAAATACGAGCGTGTAGGTCAAAAAATTCCTAAAGACCCCTTTATCGTCCCCTTAGCCATTCCCGCCATTGCGGGACCTGCTATTTTGGCTACGCTCACCCTTTTTGGGGGATCGGGTGCGAGCAAAATAACAGTGCTCGGCGCCCTTTTGATTGCCTGGGCGCTCATGGTACCCACACTTTTGCTCTCCCCCTATCTTAAAAAACT
This sequence comes from Chlamydiota bacterium, assembly GCA_021772465.1. Lineage (GTDB taxonomy): Bacteria > Chlamydiota > Chlamydiia > Chlamydiales > JAAKFR01 > JAJFLX01. The sequence goes on along the minus strand of JAJFLX010000003.1, from coordinate 55,645 downwards.
CCTCGGAGAAAATGGAATTGTCGGTGTTGAGAGGCTCTTTGGTTACCTCGTCGTCTTGATCGCAACGAATATGGCAATTTCAGGTTTTTTAGCAGCCTTTTAGACCTATTTGTAGATGAGTAGATGAAAAATATTCTCCTGATATTAGCCTACGAGGGGACCCATTTTTACGGCTGGCAAAACAATGGGGAGGGGCCTTCAGTTGAAGGTGTTCTCAAAGAGAAACTCTCTAAAATTTTCCCCGACCCCTTTAAGCTTCAAGCCGCAAGTCGCACAGACCGCGGCGTACACGCTGCTCAGCAGTGTGTCCATTTTTTAGCAGATGAGCTACCAGACTCTCTTCTCTATCGACTCAACCGTCTCCTTCCCCCCTCGATTCGTATTCTCGAGTGCAAACTCATGCCCCACTCTTTCCACTCCACTTTGGATGTAAAAAGTAAGATTTATACCTACTCGATCACAAATGGGCCTTGGCAATCACCTTTTGAGCGCCACTTTGCCTGGCACGTCCCTCAGATCCTCAACCTCAATGCAATGCAAGAGGCTGCTGATCACTTGATTGGAGAACACGACTTCACCTCCTTTTGTAATAAACGGAAAGACCACCTCTACAAATCGCATCAGCGGAGGCTCATCGAGCTTACAATCACACAAAAGAGAGACTGCATAACACTTCAACTCCAAGCGAATGGATTTCTCTATAAGATGGCTCGAAATCTCGTTGGAACACTTGTCGATGTTGGGAGAGGGAAACTGCCCTCTGAGACCCTTCCCTCTATCCTCGAAACTCGAGATCGCAGGCGAGCTGGAGTCTCAGCTCCCGCACACGGTCTCACCCTCAGTGAGGTGCTCTATGAGGAGTAGTCTAGAAATTCTTTCTCGCATCTGCTACCCTTTAGGTCTATGATGAAGCGAAATGATCCCTGTTGGTGCGGAAGTGGAAAAAAATGGAAAAAGTGTCACCACCCTTTCACTCCGCCTGAAGATGAGCAATCAAATTTAGCCGACACCTACCTAAAAAAGTATCAAATCCTTTTAAAAACGCCTGAACAAATCAAGGGGATAAAACGCGCTTGCAGACTTGCAGCTGAGATTCTCGATGCCACCTGCAAACGAGCGAAGGCAGGCGTTACCACGAATGAACTCGACGCGTTTGCCGTCCAGTTGCACCAAAAAGCCAACGCCCGCGCTGCTCCCTACCACTACGGCGAACCTCCTTTCCCTAAAAGCATCTGCACTTCCCTCAATGAGGTGATCTGCCATGGCATCCCCAACGATACCCCCCTCGTCGAGGGAGATATTATGAATATTGACGTCTCAGTCATTTTGGATGGTTACTATGGCGATTGCAGCAAAATGGTTGCGATTGGGAAAATTTCAGAAGAGAAACAGTTGGTCTTTGATGTCTCTAAAGAGTGTCTCAGGCGTTCGATTGAAATCCTCCGCCCGGGAATTCAACTCTATGCCCTCGGTGATGTCATTGAGGATTATGCCGCAGAGAAGGGGTGTTCGGTGGTCAACCAATTTGTAGGGCATGGGGTAGGCCTTCAGTTCCACGAACCACCCCAGGTGCCACACCATCGAAATCGCACTCAGATTCCTCTCGCAGCAGGCATGACGTTTACAATTGAACCGATGATCAATGCGGGAAGAAAAGAGATGGTACTCGACCCCACCAATCACTGGGAGGCGCGCACAGTCGATGGGCGCGCTTCGGCTCAATGGGAGCATACCGTTTTAATCACAGAGGATGGACATGAGATCCTTACTTGAGCTGCCCGCAAGTCACTAGCATCTCTAGATCAATGATCTCCTGCTCAAGAGCTCTCAACTCACTCTCGTAGTAAGCTAAAACTTCACTTACAAATACGAGCTCTTCAGAAGGCGCTTCTCCCTTGGAAATTTCTTGTACATGCTCATTGGCAAGCAATTGCGTCTCTACGCGAAAGAGTTCTTGTCTCGTCTCAGATAGAGTTTGCGCCTTCTCATCAAATTGCACCCGAAGTTGTTTGTAGTTGCCTTGCGCTTGCGCTAGAGCTGCTTTAAACTCTGCAGACACCTTCACACTCTGCTCACTAGGGCTTTGAGAGAGCTGAATCTTGAGATGCTCGACTTCAGCGCGGCTCCGCTTGAGCTCCCCATCGATTCCTGCCACCTCTCTTTTGGTGCGCGTCAATTCCTCTTCTAAGCGCTCTACTTCGCTCTCTCTTTTTTTAAGTTTTTCGATTTCAGAGTGAGAAGCTTGTGTAGCAGCTTGAAGTTCACGGCACTCTTTTTGCTGCTCCTCTGCGACTCGTTGGACCCTCTCCAGCTCAGAACAAGTGGCCTTGTACTCTGCCTCTAGTGAGTCGATCTCAGCAGACTTTTGAGCTGACAGACCCTCTTGCTGCTTAGCTAGCTGAGATCTAGCCTCTGTAATCTGATTTTCTAGAATTTCCTGAGTCTCCCTCGCTGCGGCTGCGAGTTTTCGGCCCTCGCGCGCCTCAGTTAGAAAGTCCTCTTTTTGAGCGGTGATTTCATCTATTTCTTTTTCAATGAGCTGAAATTTTCTCTGCTCAACCTCTCTCTCAATCCTCCGCTGCTCTGCCTCCGCCTTGAGTTTGGCAAGTTCTTGCTCAAACCTCTCTGTATCAGCTTCAATCTGACTTTGCACGCTTTGCAACGTGAGCTCCATTTGAAGCAGTTGAGATCCTTTGCGTTGAATGTCTTGATCTTTGCTCGCAAGGCTGCCCTCAATCTCCTCACGCGCGAGAAAAAGGACAAAGAAATCAACAGCAAGAGTTGCTGCCAATCCTAACTGCCAGAGCCTCTCCTCTATAGGAATCTCCTTGTAGACGACCCATGCGAAGATGAAAAAGGCGAAGTAGACAGCTCCAAGACCTAGGGTGCGCCCAAAGAGCACACTCAAGCCTCCTAGAACTACGAGAAAAGGAAGATAATTTGCAAAAGATACAGCGCTTACAAAGCTGATGCCAAGGGTGAGCAAAAACAGTACCACAGGAATAGCTCCCCACAGCAAAACCCTTCCGACAACTGATTCGGGGAGCATTTTTTCTGTCCAAGAGGGGCTAGTGAGAGTATCTGCAGCGGTATTCACTCATTTGTCCTTTAGGCTTTGATATCTCGATATTGCATGCTCAAGAGAGGGAGTGTCAATCAGAAAGTTCTTCATCATGATCGATAAAGCCTTGCGCTTTCTCAAGAAGAAACGCCGCAAGTGTTGGATCCCCTTCATAGGAGAGCTCGACAGACATTTGTCCATCAGAGCCAGGGTGACCACAGCTGATTGTGATCGAGCACGCCAGCTGATTTGGCAACTCCCCCGTTTTGTGAAGACTCAGTTGGGGGCTCTTTTTTTTGAACGGTTCTTGCATGACGCTTTGAGGACCTTTATCCAGAAACTCCTTTCGTGATATGCGAAGAAAAAATATTTGTCAAAGCTACAATAATTATATACTTTGATCTCATGACTAAAAAAGAGCTTGATTCAATAATTTATTTGCTAAAAACATGGGTAAATATCAATTCTCACTTTCGAAATCCCGAGGGGATCAAGAATATGTTAGCTGCTGTAGAAGAAGAGTTTAAACTCCTAAACCCTGATCGCAGTGAAAGGATACCCACGCAAACGAGCTCCCACCTATTTTTTAAAAAGCGTCCAAGTGCGGCTCGGCAGATTTTTTTCGGTGGCCACCTCGACACTGTGTTTCCAGTCGATCACCCCTTCCAAAAAGCGGATCAAATCGATGAAATGACCCTTAAAGGCCCTGGAGTACTCGATATGAAGGGTGGGATTGTGATCTTATTGCACACTCTCAAACGTCTTGAAGCCTCTCTTTGGGGAAAAAAAGTGGGTTGGGAAGTCCTTCTCAATACGGATGAAGAAGATGGGTCAAAAGAATCCCGCCCCCTTTTGGAGGCGTGTGCCAAACGAGTGGATTTAGCTCTTCTCTTTGAACCAGCTCTTCCAGGTGGAGCGCTTGCAAGTGCACGCAAAGGCTCTTTCACCTACAAAGCTTTTTGTCTGGGTAAGAGCGCCCATGCGGGCCGAGACTCATCTCTCGGAGTGAATGCGCTTTTTCCTCTAGCGAGGTTTGTAGCTCAAGTGGAAAAGTTGCAAGATAAAAAAAAGGGTGCCCAGATCAATTTAGGGATTATGGAGGGCGGAGTTGCAGCGAATATTGTCCCGAACTACGCTGAGGCCACTCTCAACATGCGCGCATGGGAAAATCAAACTCTCGAAACAATTGATCAGAAGATGCAAACGCTCGCACGAAAGGAGGGAGTGAAACTCGAACTGCTCTCTTCACGTCCCCCAAAGCCCTTCGATGCTGCTTCTGAAGCACTTTTTTTCAAGCTCAAAGAGGTGGGAAAGCATCTCTCTATCCCCATTAGGTGGGAGAAAACTGGAGGTGTGTGCGATGGTAATTTCTTCGCCGCCGCGGGAGTGCCCACGATCGATACCCTAGGAGCGTGTGGCCTCGGGATGCATACCGACCAAGAATACATCGATCTCTCCAGTTTAGAACAAAGAATCCAGCTCACTTCAAACTTCTTGGAGGCATGGTGTCAAAAGTGAAGCGGAAACTCATCGCCGATGCTTTGATGGAGGATCACTCTTTTCAAACAGCAAAACAGGCTCTTGTAGAGGTTGTGCGCTCACACTCTGAATCGATCACCACTATCTCTGCTCCTCGGCAAGAATTGAGAGAGTCTTATGAGACCACTCTTAAACATTTTGAGAATTGTCGAGGCCTCAATCTCTTCTATCCCTACTTAGGCAGTGGGATGGGAAATGGGGCCCTTGTTGAACTTGCAGATGGAAGCGTGAAATACGATTTTGTGAGCGGAATTGGTGTGCATTTTGGTCATTGCCACCCCAAACTTATTGAGGCGGGCATTGATGCAGCGGTCCAAGACATCGCCATGCAAGGGAATTTGCAGCAAAATCGCGATTCTTTGCGACTAGCAGAGCTGCTTATAGAGCACTCAGGTCTCGATCACTGTTTTCTCACTTCATCAGGCGCAATGGCCAACGAAAATGCTCTCAAACTCATTTTGCAAAAAAAAGCGCCCGCCTCTCGCATCCTCGCTTTCGACCGTTGCTTTATGGGTCGAACGATCACCCTCTCACAAATCACGGACAAGCCCGCTTTTCGAGAAGGTCTTCCGGCGCACCTCTTCGTCGACTACCTCCCCTTTTACGACTGGCGCGCCCCTGAAAAAAGCACTCAAACCGCTGTGCGTGCACTGAAAAAAATTCTCAAACGCTACCCAGGCAAGCACTCCTGCATGTGCTTTGAGATGATTCAAGGAGAGGCGGGGAGCTACCCAGGATCACAAGAGTTCTTCCTCGCTTTGATCCAAGTGTTACGAGACCACTCGATTCTTGTCTTTGTCGATGAGGTGCAAACTTTTGGACGAACAGACCACCTCTTTGCCTTCCAACACTTTGGCCTTCAGCCCTTTGTCGATGTAGTCACTTGCGGCAAACTGCTCCACACCTGCGCGACACTTTATAAAACTGAGCTACGACCAGCCCCAGGCCTTCTCTCTCAAACCTATACAGCAGCGACCTCCTCTATCCGGGTGGCCACAGCTATTGTAGAGAGCCTTGTGAACGAGGGGTATTTGGGAGAGTCGGGAAAAAATCAGCAGTTTCGCCACCACTTTGTATCTCGTCTAGAGCAAATAGCCTCCCGCTACCCTGACTGTTTTGAGGGACCCTTTGGTGAAGGTTTGATGGTGGCTATCACGCCATTTAAGGGGGAAAAAGCCCGTGTAACTCACTATGCAAAAGCGTTGTTTGAGGCCGGGGTGATCTCTTTTATTGCAGGGTCTGAGCCCACGCGCATCCGCTTTCTGATCCCAGCTGGTGGCACCACCCTCTCTGCGCTCGATGAGGTAGCAACTATTCTTGAGGAGACACTTGTTCGATGCCAAACGGATTAATTCGATCTGCTAAACTAGAGGATCTGCCTGCTATCTTCGCTATCTCTGAAGCGGCAGGGGCGGGCATCACCTCACTTCCTCAAGACGCAGCAACTTTGAAGGAGCATCTCGAAAAATCTCTGGAGGCTTTTTCTACTCCCCTTTCAAAACCCTACAATGAGTCCTACCTTTTTGTCTTAGAAATCGATGGAAGAGTCGTTGGCACCAGCGGGATATTGTCTCGCACAGGTATTGAGAGTCCCTTTTTAGCCTACCGCCTGAAGAGTGAGCCTTTAAAAAGCGACTACCTCAAAATCGACAGGGAGGTAGAGAGTCTCGAGTGGGTTGAAATGAGAAAAAGACCTACTGAAATAGGAACGCTTTTTCTCGAATCGAGCTGCCGCAAAAAACACCTCGGCAAATTGCTCTCTTTTTCCCGGTTTCTTTTTATGGCCGACTACCCCAGTCGGTTTACCTCGACGATCATTGGAGAGCTCCGAGGCTACAGTGAGCAGGGTATCTCCCCTTTTTGGGAAGCGATTGGAAGACCCTTCTTTGGCATCTCCTATCCTGAGGCCGATCAACTGCGCATCCTTCACCCGGAAGTGATCTCTGAGCTCTTCCCCAAAAACCCGATCTACCTCGACTTGCTCCCAGAATCTGCTCGCTCCATCGTGGGTCAACCCCATCTAGAAACCGCTGCTGCTTATCATATTTTAAAATGCCAAGGGTTTAAAAGAAGCCACTTCCTTGACCTCTTCGATGGGGGACCACACGTGCAGGCGTTAAAAAAAGACGTTGCTGCAATCCGTGAAAGTGATGTCAAACCGATCACTTCGATCAAACAAGAGGTCGTCTCCCAAAATCTCTCCATTGTATCGAACCAAAGCCTTGAGTTTCGCGCCACACTCGCTTCTATCGAAACGACGGAGGAGGGGATCATTCTCAGTCAGACCACCGCTGACCAACTAGAGGTTGAGGTTGGTCAAACAATCAGGTATTACACCCTTTATGGAAACCATTGACTATTTAGAAGTCCAAGAGAGTGTTGAAGCGGCTCGAACTGCCTTCAAAAGCTGGGGACGACTCCCCCTCGAAGAGCGGAGTCACTTTTTACGCCTATTCAAAAGCCGACTCCTCTTGCGCCAAGAGGAGCTGGCTCTCACCATCTCGCAAGAGACGGGCAAACCCCTTTGGGAGTCGACAGAGGAAGTGGCTGCTATGGCGCAAAAGATCGATCTCTCCATGGAGGCCTACAACGAGCGGTGCCCCAAGGTTGAAAATCCTCCGCTCTATACCCGGCATAAACCCCACGGTGTCGTCGCAGTCTTTGGTCCTTTTAATTTCCCTGGGCATATTCCCAATGGCCATATCGTGCCTGCCCTTCTCGCAGGCAACGCAGTCGTCTACAAAGGGAGTGAACTTACCCCACGTTCTACCGCAGTGATGATCGAGTGCTGGCAAGACCTCCCACCCCATGTCCTTCAGTCGATCTCTTCAGATCCCCTCGCTGGAAACTACTTGGCCAAACACAAGGGGATTGATGGCCTCTTTTTCACGGGAAGCTACAAAACCGGAGCTCTCTTAATGGAGGCCTTTCGTACCCATCCTGAGAAGATTCTTGCCCTTGAAATGTCTGGCAACAATCCCCTTGTAGTTACTCAAGTGAATGATCTTCAAGCCGCGGCGTACCAAACAATCCTATCGGCCTACCTCACTGCAGGGCAGAGATGCTCGTGCGCTCGCAGACTCATTGTCCCCGAGGGGAGAGCCGGAGATGCCTTCATAGACACGCTCGTTCCTCTGATCGAATCGATCGTGGTTGGCCACTACACCGATCGACCTGAACCTTTTATGGGGCCTGTGATTCATCCCGAAGCTGCAGAGCAGCTCCTCACTAGGCAGGCAACTTATGGAAGTGAAGGGGGGCATTCGCTCGTAGAGATGCGAGCTCTTGAAAGCCATTTGTTGACTCCAGGCTTGATGGATGTCACCGACGTCAAGGGGATACCCGATGAGGAGCTTTTTGGCCCCTTTCTCAAGCTCATTCGTGTTCCCACCTTCGAGATGGCACTTGTCGAGGCAAACAACACAGCCTACGGCCTCTCAGCGGCACTTTTGAGCTCAGATCAAAGTGAATATGAGGCCTTTTACCACGAAGTGCGGGCAGGGGTAATCAACTGGAATCACCCTACGACAGGCGCCAGTGGGCGAGCTCCTTTTGGTGGGCTTGGAAAGAGTGGCAACCACCGCCCAAGTGGCTACTACGCCGCCGACTATTGCAGTTATCCCGTCGCTTCTTTTGAAAACAAGAGCTCCGAGCTACCTAAAAAACTCACGCCTGGGGTGCGCTTGTGAGGGAGATCTATTTTGACGGGATCGTAGGACCTACGCACCATTTTGGAGGGCACTCTCCGGGAAATCGAGCCTCGATCTCTCATGCCGGCATGCCTTCGAATCCGAAGGGTGCTGCGCTCCAGGGGCTCGAAAAAATGAAGCGCGTGATGGAGCTCGGGGGCGTCCAGGCCGTGCTTCCTCCTCACGATCGCCCCTCTTACTCTCACCTCCAAGCCCTCGGCTTCCACACCCCTGAAGAGGTCCCTGACGACCTCTTCTTCGCTGTGAGCTCAGCCTCCCCGATGTGGCGGGCGAATAGCGCGCTCGCCACCCCCTCATGCGATAGTTCTGATGGGCGCGTGCACCTCTCTGTTGCCAACCTTCTCACGCACTTCCACCGCAGCCTCGAGTCGGAAGAGACTTTCTCCCTCTTCAAGCAGATCTTCTCCAATTCAGAGCACTTTGTCCTTCATCCCCCCCTCTTTTTTGGAGGCAATTTTGGTGATGAGGGGGCTGCAAACCACCTTAGGGTCAAGGGCCACCACCTCTTTTTTTACGGCCACTCGATTTTTGAGCCGAGCTTTTTTTCACGTCAAGCCCTCGAAGCTTCACAAGCTATTGCCCGCAACCACCTACTCGATACCCAAAAAACGCATTTTGTACGCCAAAACCCTGATCTTATCGAAAAAGGGGTCTTTCACTCTGATCTTATAGCCTTTGCAGCTGGGGAGCATTTTTTCTACCATGAAAAGGCTTTCCAAGACCTCGATCTCCCAGGGTATAAGGTAACCGAGGAGGTGCTCCCTTTAAAAAAAGCCCTCGCAACCTATTTCTTTAACTCTCAGCTCCTAAAACTCCCAGGTGATGAGTACGTTCTTTTGGCCCCCAGGGAGTGTCAAACGCTCTCTCTTGATTGGCTCCCTATGCCTATCGAATATGTCGACTTGGATGAAAGTATGCGCAATGGAGGGGGGCCTGCTTGTCTCAGGCTTCCCCTGCTACTCACCGATGAAGAGATCCAAGCCCTCCCTCAATCACTTTTCCTCACGCCCCCACTCTATAATGCCTTAAAATCGTGGATTGAAGCGCACTATAGAGACCACATCGTATTAAGCGATCTAAAAGATCCTCATCTCCTCTTTGAAGCGCATGAGGCCCTTGATGAGCTCACTGAGATCTTAGCCCTGGGCTCCATTTATCCTTTTCAAAAGAATTGATTAAGGTTATTAAGAATAATTAACAAAACCAATTGATTCTAAATAAAACATTTGATATAATAGTGTCATATTAATTTAGAATGGAGTTAGTTATGTCAATTTCTAAAAGTCCTCCAAGCCAGCAAGTTGAGCAAGCTGCCAACCAGGGGATTGGAAATATCCATCTGACCAATAAAAACCTGATTGCAGTGGTCTTTCTTCTGGTCCTTCAGGCCATGAACGTGAAGCAGCAAACGGTGTGGCAGCAGGCTAAGGCTTTGGACGTAAACGCCTCTGCGCAGAATGCGCTGAACGCTCAGGACGAAAACATCCACTTTTCTCTGCTTCCTTCTAATGCGAAAACAAACACGATTGACCAAGTCCAAGCAAAGAACCAGCAGTATGCTGCGCAGCGTGCGAACACGCAAAACTACCTGATCTCTCTTAGACAGAATGCTCAGGTTCTAGCGACGCAGACCTCGGTCAATGTAAACGGTACTGAACAAGATACCACTTTGGATGGAGCGCTGTTGCATGATATTCTGAGTATATCTCAGGCGATTAATAAGTTATCTCCTGGTTCATCAAGTTAATAATAAAAAAGGTTACTATGCAAAATAGTGTAAATCAAAATAAAGATATGTGGCTTGCGGAGTTAGAGGCTACGTCGCCCGCCAAGCAACCCACCGCTCAAAAGAGAAGCGATATAGATCCGCTTTTGATCGCTTACCTTTGCATCTATAAGTCGGTTCTGATCAACCGCGACACGGCTCAAATTGATGCCAAGCAGCTTCAAGCCAATGCCGATGAGCAAGACAAGTTGATCAAATCAGAGTCGCAAGTCAAGTTCAAGACGATCAGCAATAGCCTCCTTTTTACTCGCGTCGAAGTGAAAAACGTCCATTCTGATTGGGGCTTCCACAAACCGAGGGTAACGATTAGCTTTAAAACCAAATTGCGCACGCATCAGATGGTAAACGGCAAGAAGGTAACATTTTATGCAGCTGATATGCTCCAAAAGTATCAGATTAACAACGTAAAAGTCTCTGGTATACAAAGCTATTTTCAGCAGCAGGTAAACGAATATGCGCAAACAGGTCAGATCGATGCAACGGGTTTAAGCACTCTCTTAAATACCGGTGTACAGACGATACAACAAGCATCCTATCTGATGAACGTTCTGGCGCAGTTAACCCAACAAATTTCGAGGGTATAATATATGAATATTTCTACAATCAATTCTACGCAGAATGCGAGCGACAGCATCCATCTTCAAAAAAATGGAGCGAACTTAATGGAAGTGGTTTACCTGCTTCTTGTTGCAACCGTTTCGACAACCACTCATACTGCAGAGATTAAAGCGAAGCAAGAGGAGGGACAAGCTCATGCGGAGCAACTACTCAATGACGAGGCTGCTCAGTTGAAGTGGAACTCAGTACCCAACTTAACTCCAAACAAGGACCTACCCACCCATGCCGGAAGTCTTGCCAGTGAGATATGGCACAATATTTGGTTTGGATCACCTCCTCCCCCCAAATACTCTCCGATGAATATGGCAAAAGTTCAAGAGGCGCAAACTGCTGACGAGAAAATTGGCGCTGTGCGCACCACGATCACCCAAGAACTTCAAGACGACCAACAGAATTTTCAGGTGAAAAGCACAGAGCTTAGTGTCCTAGCCCAAACCGCAACGCAGCAGATCTCTCAGGCTTCGAAGCTCATCTCAGCGATCCAATCACTCACCTACAATGCGCTACTGACAAACCCTCCGAGAAACTAATCACCTGAATTGATTGCTTGCCATGTGATGTGAGCCCCCGCACGTTCCATCAAATGGAACGCTGCTTGAGGATCGCCGAGCGCTCGACACCCCGACGTATGAACCTCAACTCTATAACCTAACCTGCATGCATCGAGAACAGTTTGAAGAACGCAGTAGTCGGTTGCAAGCCCTACAACGGTGAGCTCATCAATCTCTTTTTGCTTGAGATAGAGATCCAGTCCTGTCTCTTCAAAAGCGCTATATCCTGCCAAATTTCTTTCCACCCCTTTGAAAAAAATGGAGTCGATGCGCTCTTTGTTGAGCGTCGAAGGGAAGTCTGAGCCCCTGCTTTTTTGCACGCAGTGCTCGGGCCAAACATCAAAACTTGAGTGCTCTTTCGGGTGCCAATCTTTGCTTGCAATCACATAATCAAAGTGGGGTTGGAGGTGATTGATCACCTCGATGATCTCATCTCCTCCTGGCACAGGAAGAGCCCCCCCTGGAAGAAAATCATTTTGTAGATCGACGATCAAAAGTGCTTTCATCTATTACACCTGGCCACCTCAATCAGCGCTTGCTTGTTTTTCTCAAGCGTGGCCTCCATTTCAACGGGGTAGGGCATCTCACTGCCTCGAAAGGATTGAAGTTGTTTAGCAGCATAAGAGCGCATCTCGTCTAAAGAGGGCGAGGTATAGACTGCGCTCCCTGCGCGAAAAATGGGGAGAAGAAGATCTCTCCCTTCAGGAAGTGAGAGGGTGTTGCGCTCATCATAGATAAGATCTTTTGTAAACTCCCCACCTTTTCCAATTGAGCGTCTCACCTGAAGGATCCCTGGGTCTGAGACTTTTTTCTGCTGCTCTGAGAGTTTCAGGCAGTCGCTCCAACTTGAGGCCCCTCTTCTTTTGATAGCGGAGATTTTGTACACCCCGTCGAGTGCGGCCTGGGTTTGACCTGTCACAAGATGGGTCCCCACTCCCCAAACAGCCACTTGCGCCCCCTTTTTTTTCAACTCAGCGATGAGCGTCTCGTTGAGCTCATTACTAGCTACGATTTTGGCCTGGTGAAACCCAGCTTCATCAAGCAAGAGGCGCGCCTTCTGACTGAGCTGCGCGATATCGCCTGAGTCGAGGCGAATTCCAAGGAAAGGGCGATTCTGACTTCTCAGCGTTTTTCCTACCTCAATGGCTCGCTTGACCCCTTGAATTGAATCATAAGTGTCGACAAGGAAGAGAGAATTGTGAGGCATCGCCCGCGCGTAGGTTTCAAAAGCCTCCTGCTCTGTCTCAAATGCCATAACCCAGCTGTGGGCGTGTGTGCCCGCGACTGGAATTTTTAACAACTTTCCTGCAAGCGTATTTGAGGTAGCATGACACCCCCCAATATAGGAGGCGCGCGTCGCGCTCATCGCTCCATCAATTCCAGGAGCTCGCCGAAGTCCAAACTCAAGCACTTGATCTTCGCCCGCTGCTGAGCAGATCCTCGCTGCTTTGGTAGCTATCAAAGTGGGGTAGTTGACAAGCGTTAAAAGTGCTGACTCAATCAGCTGCGCTTCAAGAATCGGCCCCTTCACCCGGACTAGAGGCTCGTAGGGAAATACGACTTCCCCTTCCCTCACAGCGTCGACATCGCAGGTAAAACGCAACTGCTCAAGATAGCGCAAAAAGGGCTCTTCAAAGAGGGGGACCTCTTCACTCCCTTTCAAAGTAGCGAGATAGTCGAGATCTGACAAATCAAAACGAAAATTTTGCAAGTAGGCGATCACACTCTCTAAGCCAGCAGCGATAGCATAACTCCCTTCAAACGGTTTTTTTCGAAAAAAAAGGTGAAAAACGGCTTCATCTTCTGCCATTTGACTTTTCCAGTAAGCGCTTGCCATGGTAAGCTCATAAAGATCAGAGAGGAGCGCGAGCGACTGATTGTAGAGTGAGAACATAGTCGAAACTATAAGGGAGCTAGAAGAGATAATGCAAGGAATCGGTCCATCGCACACACCTCAAAGTGTGAAAACATTGATCTGGGCAACGGTGGTTGTCTCTCTACTCTCTCCTGTCTTAACCTACCTTTTCAATCACACCTTCCATATGTCTGGCCCGGCGCAGTGGCTTCCCCTCTCTTATTCGGGGCTAGCTCGCGGTTGGTTTTGGCAACCTTTCACCTACTTTTTCCTGCAAACAACTGGGGTGGGGATTACACTCTCTCTTTTCATCACACTCACCTTTCAGATGTTGCTTCTCTGGTTTGCAGGCTCGGAGATCGATGCCCGCTTTGGAAGCCGCCTTTTCCTTCTCTTCTACCTCGGTACTGCTATCGTCGTGGGACTTTTATCTGCTGCTTTGATTTTGTCGTTTGGAAGCGCTTCTGTAGTCATTGGCAGCTCGCCGGCTGTTTATGCATTGATCACGATCTGGGTGATGCTCAACGCTGAGCTCCAGATCTACTTCCTTTTCTTTATCCGAATCAAAGTGAAGTGGCTTGCCGCTCTACTTCTCGGATTTGCTCTCGTCACTCACCTTTCTTATGGACTCTATATTCCTTTCTTTGCCGACCTAATGGCTATCGTAGGAGCCTATATCTTCGGGCGCATTGTTTGGAAACTCCCCGACCCTTTTCCTCTCAACTTAGAATTTCCCAAAAGGAAAAGAGGTAAAAAAGAGAGCAATATCATCGACATCACAGTTTTTCAAGAAAGTGACGAAGCTTTTATGGATCGGATGCTCGACAAGATCACCCGCCTGGGAAAAGAGTCGCTCACGCGCCGAGAGCGCAATAGGATGGAGAAAATCTCTGCTACAAAAAAAAAGAAATGAAATCAGTTATTCTTTAGCAAGATATGCGAAAAGTGCCGCGCGTGCTGTCAAGATCCCTTCGAGGACTCCCTCCTCGTAGCGAAAAGGGGGATTAAACTCGAGCTCAGGATAGTCGTTGGGTTGCAACACGTCATCGCTTGTAAGCCGGGGAATGAACTGCTGACCACACTTGAGCACTTTCTCCCGCTGCGCTTGAGCGAGCTGCTCTAAAAGCCTTTCAATCTCCTTTTTTTTCACACACGCCTCTGACGAAAAAATGCTTGCATGAGCGCTCCACACTCTTGCTCAAGAACTCTTGAGGTGACCTCTAGCTTGTGCGTCGGGTGTTGGATACTAAATAGATCTACCCAACTCCCTCCTGCGCCGTGTCGAAGATCTGGCGCTCCCCATACGACGCGCTTCACGCGAGAAAGTAGAAGCGCCCCAGCGCACATCGCGCAAGGTTCTAATGTGCAGTAAAGCGTAGTGTCAATCAGTCGCCAGTTGTTCAATGCTTGCGCTCCAGCACCCATGCAGATCATCTCAGCATGAGCTGTTGCATCTTTGAGCATCTCAACTTGATTATGCCCTTTTGCGATCACTTTGCCCTCATGCACTAAGACTGCACCCACGGGAACCTCTTCTCTTTGAAAGGCTCTCTTTGCCTCTTTCAACGCCTCTCGCATAAACGTTTCATCCATAAGGTTAGTCATGATAGAATGCGCATCTGTATGAATCCAGAAAAAGATCACGAGCAAATCGAAAAAATTCTTGAGAAATACCGGGAGGACTCCCCCTCTCTGGCTTTGAAAGAAAAAATATACGATGATTTAATGCGTGCGAAACATGCCAAGAAGATCTCTACACCCTTCCAAGTGATCTTGAGAAAAGATCCAACTGGAGTGCATCGCGACTTTGTAGAAGTGATCCTAGAAACCAAAGTCTGATGTTGTACAATATCGAGATCTGGGTTACAATGGAAGACCGATAAAGTAAAATATGAAGGAGAATCTCGATGTCCATCGACAAAGGCACCAAAGAAGAGATCACGAAGAAATTTCAGCTGCATGAGAAGGACACAGGCTCTGCCGATGTTCAAATTGCAATTTTAACTGAACGCATTGCTGAGCTCACTGACCACTTAAAGAAGGCTCCCAAAGACCATAACTCTCGCCTTGCACTGCTTAAACTCGTCGGACAGAGGCGAAAACTACTTGAATACCTCAATTCAACTGACACAGAGCGCTATAAAAATTTGATTAAAAGACTGAAACTTAGAAAATAAATTCTATTAATCCCTTTCTACCCTTAAGGAATTCAGCGCCTGCTGGATTCCTTTTTTCTTACGGAGTGACCGAATGAAACGAAATATTATAACTGTCCAAATTGCTGAAAATAAAGAAATCTCTTTTGAGACTGGAAAAATCGCAAAACAGGCCAACGGAGCGGTCCTTGTTCGGCAAGGTGAGACGCTCATTTTTTCCAGTGCATGCGCTTCAAATGAGGCAAAAGAGGAGATCGATTTTCTCCCTTTAAGAGTCGATTACCAAGAAAAATTTTCAAGCGCTGGGAAAACTCTTGGGGGTTTCATTAAACGGGAGGGACGCCCCTCTGAGAAAGAAATCCTTGTCTCCCGCTTGATCGACCGCCCTTTACGTCCCCTCTTTGAGGAAGGGTACTACAACGAGGTTCAGCTGCTCGCTTACGTCTGGTCTTACGATGGCGTCCACCAGCCAGATCCTCTTGGAATCTGTGCGGCAGCTGCGGCTCTGACGATTTCTGATATCCCTCTCATCAAGCCGGTAGCAGCCGTGCGCGTCGGGAGAATTGAGGGAAAGTTTATCCTCAATCCCACCCTCGAGGAGATGAGCGCTTCAGATTTAGATCTTCTACTTGCGGGAACTGAAGACGCCATCTTGATGATCGAAGGTTACTGCGACTTTTTAACTGAAGCTCAAGTGCTCGAAGCAATAGAAACGGGGCACCACGCCATTCAAAAGATTTGCAAAGCTCTTGCAGATTGGCGAAGCGTTGTAGGAAAACCTAAAAACCGTGAAACGCTTCGAAAAATTCCAGAAGATCTCACAAAGCTTATTGAAAGCCAAACAGCGAAAGCGTTAGAGCATGCCGTTCAGATTCCGGAAAAACAGAAGCGTGAAGAGGCAATGGGAAAGGTAAAAGAGGAGCTTATGAGCGCTCTATTCCCAGAAAACCAAGAGCCTAAATTTTCCCAAATAGATGCAAAGCTTGCGTTCAAAAGCATCCAAGCCAAATACTTGCGAAAAATGATCCTTGAGAAAAAAACGCGTTCGGATGGGCGGGGCCTCAAAGAGATAAGAGCTATTGACGTCGAGCCGAGCCTTCTTCCTCGCACACATGGTAGCTGCCTTTTCACCCGTGGAGAGACTCAAGCAGTTGCTGTGTGCACCTTAGGTGGTGAGAGCATGGGGCAGCGTTATGAAAACCTCGATGGAGATAGTTTACGTCGCTTCTACCTCCAATATTTTTTCCCTCCCTTCTCAGTGGGAGAGGTAGGAAGAAGTGGGCCTGCGGGGAGACGAGAGATTGGCCACGGCAAGCTTGCCGAGCGAGCTTTGAGCGCAACACTCCCCTCGCAAGAGGCCTTTCCCTATACCATTCGTCTTGAATCGACTATTACTGAGTCGAACGGTTCCTCGTCTATGGCATCTGTTTGTGGGGGGTGCCTGGCTATGATGAATGCCGGTGTTCCTATCAAAAGACCGGTCTCGGGCATCGCCATGGGTTTGATTCTTGAGAAAGATAAGACAGCTATATTATCAGACATTCTCGGTGTCGAAGATGCTCTTGGGGATATGGACTTCAAGATCACTGGAGATAAAGAGGGTATCACTGCCTTCCAGATGGATATCAAAGTCGAGGGGATCACCCTAGACATCATGCGCGATGCGCTTGAGCAGGCTAGAGAGGGGCGATCACATATTCTCGATAAGATGCTTGAAGTTGTCCCCGAGCCGAGTAAAGAGATGTCGATTTATGCACCTCGTATCGAAACGATGCAGGTGAAGCCGAGCAAAATTGGGACGATCATCGGCCCTGGAGGAAAACAGATTCGCGCCATTGTTGAAGAGACCGGTGCCCAAATAGATATCGACGATTCCGGGCTGGTGAGCATCGCCTCATCAGATACAGCCTCGATGAAACGAGCCAAAGAGATCATCGAAGGGTTGATTGGCGAAGTCGAGATTGGCAAGATCTACCACGGAAAAGTCACTTCTGTTGTCAACTTTGGTGTCTTTGTCGAAATCATGCCTGGTAAAGAAGGTCTTTGTCACGTCTCTGAGCTATCAGAAAAGCGAGTAGAAGACATCTTCAGCTACATCAAGCAAGGTGAGCCGATCAGCGTGAAAGTTCTCGACATCAACGAGAGGGGCCAACTTAAACTAAGCTGTAAAGCGACTGCATGATCGGTGCCACCCTCTTAAGAGAGGGTGGCCAGCTTATCTCTTTCTATGTTGGATTCAGACCAAGATCATCTGAAGCATTGACATCAGACGGCAGAGGAGGTGGAGTCTCAGGCTTTCTCTTAAAGAGCCGCTGTTGATCCTCCATCTTTTTCCGCTTTTTGTCAGAGTCCCAATCTCCACTGATAATATCTTTCACATCTTGGGCATCGAGGCTCTCGAATTCAATCAGAAGTTCAGTCATGAGCTCGACCTTGTCGCGATTTTCTAGGATCAGATCGGTCGCTTGCTGATAGGCAGTATCGAGAATCTGTTTCACCTCAGCATCAATTGCTTTGGCAGTCTCGTCGGAATAGCTTTTCTCGGGTGAGGGCATACCATATCCTCCCATCCCTTCACTTCTCTCATCATAGGCCACTTTTCCAAGAGCATCACTCATTCCCCACTCGCAGACCATGCTGCGGGCTAAACGAGTCGCTTGAGAGATGTCTTGCTGAGCACCACTTGAGATGTCTCCGAGGAAAATTTCCTCTGCCACACGTCCCCCCATCAAAACGGCAAGCTGATCGTGGATCTCTTTTTTCCAGTAGCTCACGCGATTTTTTTCGGGGAGAAAATGGGTCGCACCCAGGGAGAGACCTCGAGGTATTATTGTCACTTTATCCACAGGATCGGAGTGCTCTACAAGTAGACTTACAACCGCATGACCCGACTCATGATAGGCAGTCGTTTTTCGCTCGTTTTCATCGAGTTCGAGACTGCGCCGCTCTTTTCCATATAAAACCTTATCGCGCGCTTCAGCAACCTCAACACCTGTCACCGCTGTACGGCTATTTTTAGCGGCTAAAAGAGCTGCCTCATTGAGAAGGTTCTCCAGATCAGCGCCCGCAGCCCCTGGAGTGCTCTTAGCAATACTCATAAGATCGACTGAGGGGTCGATCTTAATTTTCCGTGCATGCACTTTCAATATCTCGTAGCGCCCTTTGATATCAGGCAATCCAATCACCACTCGCCGGTCAAAACGGCCTGGACGGAGCAGGGCCTTATCGAGTACATCAGGACGATTGGTAGCGGCCATCAAAATAACCCCTTCATTGGTGTCGAATCCATCCATTTCTACCAGAAGTTGGTTGAGCGTTTGTTCTCTTTCGTCGTGTCCGCCTCCAATTCCAGCGCCCCGGTGACGACCTACTGCGTCGATCTCATCGATGAAAATGATACACGGCGAATTCTTCTTTGCTTGCTCAAACATATCTCGGATGCGGCTTGCGCCGACTCCGACAAACATTTCAACAAAGTCTGAACCAGCGATCGAGAAAAAGGGACGATCTGCTTCTCCAGCTACGGCTTTGGCGACAAGGGTTTTGCCCGTTCCTGGGGCGCCAATCAAGAGAACCCCTTTTGGAATACGCCCTCCAAGAGTTGTGAACTTTGTCGGGTTTTTCAAAAATTCGACGATTTCGACGAGTTCTTCTTTTGCCTCATCAATACCCGCGACATCTTTGAAAGTTACCTTATTCTGTCCCTTAATGAGCATTTTCGCAGGAGACTTCCCGAAATTCATCGCTCCTCCCCCACCCATGCCCTTCATCTGCCTAGAGAAAACGAAGTAAAGAAGAAGAACGATCAAGACAATAGGCAGGATCGTCAAGAGATAGCTAAAGTAGTTAGGGGCAGGCTCTTCACTTTTAAATTTCTTCTCGAGCACGAGATTCCTGGGCTGATCAGGAGCTTTAAAGGGAAGGCCTTTATTAATGGAGAAGTCCTTCCACTCTTCTTTGGAGTTGGCAAACCAATGACTATACGCTTCAGGATCTTGTCTCTCCAATGCCCGGGTTGAGAGCTCTTTGTCATTGAAAAACCAGATTACTTGCGAGACAGACCCACGCGCTTTTTCCAGTTGCGCCTGATTTTGCTCGTACTCTTGAGCCAAAGTTGTGAATTGAGAGAGCTCAGAGCGGTATTGCCGCACTGTGCGGAGCTGGCTGAGTCGAATCTCCTCAACAGGCTGATTGAGCTCAGCTACAATCCCCTTAAGCTTGCCGATCGATTCTTCATAAAGTGCCAGCTTCGAAGAGAGTGGCCCCCCAGAGTTGATGGCTCCATTTACATCTTTTGCCATCGTCTTCAACTCTTGCTTCATCGACTCAGCGCCAATCCCGAGGAGAGGAGAGCGGAAGTTGCTGATCAAAACGGCAAGGTTAGCTTCAAATTCAGCAAGTTTTGCAGAGTCTGTTCCCCCTCGAAGTTGGGTGAGCTGCCGTTCTGTTTCCCGCAGATTGACTCGCTCAGGAGCTGTCGGTTCATAAACGACGATGGAATTTTGACGATCGGGTTGATCGTAGCTCTCCGCAACGACGCGGTACCCCGATGCAGAGACAGGTTCACCACTAATGGCTAAAAACCAGCGGGCAGCCTCATAAATATTTAGTCTTAACACATCGAGCTCGGCTAGAGTCTCTTCTCTTTCACTCGACAAATCGTGGTTATTTTCAAGAAGCTCGAGAAAACGGTACCTCTGCTTCCCCTCTTCGGTGACTTGATCACGAAATTTCCCACTGAATGTGACCAAATTGTCTTTTAATGAGACCTTACGGTTGTCTTCAGGGACGATCAATTGTAAGTTGACCAGATGTTCGACTTGATGACTAAAGCCAATCTTGGCCCGCTTGGTAGTCATGAAATTCTGCATCGTAATCACGATCAAAATAACAGCTAGAAGAAAAAGAAAAAAAGTGGTGGGAAAGTTCTTCTTGGGCTGGGTGGGAGGGGGATTGTTTTCTCTGTTCATACCATTAACTTCATAATTAAACTTCTATCGTTATTATAGACTGCAACTAATTATTTAATCACTATTTTTTAAAATAAAATAGAAGCATCTTTAATACAGCATGTTGGATTTTCAAACTCGATAACTTTTTTGTAGTAAACAAACAACTACCCTAAAATTAAACGACTTAATGACTCCAATACACCTAGCGGATGATACCTCATTCTCGATTTGGATATCAACCCGGAAGTGCAACTTCTTTGTTTACATTAGGTGAGAAAAAGAAGAGGGTCTGTTCCGAATCAGATAACACCCACCCACCTTCTCTTTATGTTTTATTTATTTTAAAACTTCCGTGTGTAATCTCTACAATAGATTGACCTACTTTCAAAGTTTTTCGCGGTCCTCTTTTTTGAAGATGCCACCAGATGGTTTCAAGAACCGATTGTGGGAGGGCGATTTGATTTCTCTGAAAGGCATCTCGGATCACCATTTTGGCTAAAAAGGGAAATTCCTGCGAAAGATCCCCCCCCTCACAATTTCGATATTTTTCTAAGGTGACTTCAAGGAACTCAGCAAGCTCCGAGGCTGCCTCGCCCAGCCGACACAAACTCGTACTCACTTGCTTTCCAAATTGCTTAGAAAGAGAGGGAAGTATCTCATGCCTGAGTCGCCCTCTGAGAAATCGAGGGTCTCGATTGGTACCATCTTCAAAATAGTGATACCCTCGCTTTTCTAACCACTCCAGCAACTCTTTTTTGCGTGTCGTGAGCAAAGGACGGTGGAGGGCAAGCCCTTGCACTTCTTTCACCGGCGCCAACCCACGAAGTTTGGGAAGAGAGGCTCCTTCGAGCACACGTTTCAAAACCGTCTCGGCTTGATCGTCGGCATGATGAGCAAGAAAGACCCCCCTAAGCTCTCTTTGCTTGCAGAGCCTGCGAAAAAAGGCAAGTCTCTCACCCCTAGCTTTATCTTCGAGATTCCCCCCCTCAGGTGGAGCGAGGGTATGGAGGTGAAAAGTGAGGTGATATTTTAAGCAGAGCGCTTGGAGGGTTTCCGCCTCTTTAGAACTTTCAGGGCGCCAGCTGTGATCGATATGAGCGACTTCAAAAGAGAAATCTACCCCTCGAAGAAGATGGAAAAGTGCGATCGAGTCGGGACCTCCACTGAGAGCGAGTAAGAAGGTTTTCTCCTTTTCACAATGCCTCTCAAGAAAATCGATGATTTTAGTTTCCAATTTGTTACACTTTCTTCTTTTTGGGAGCCTTCTTATGCCAATCATTGGGCGTTACTTGCTCAAAAATTATCTTAAAGTCTTGTCGCTCTGCGTATTTTCTTTTGTGGCCCTTCTTGTTGTGAGCCGTATGGAAGAGATCGCCCACTTTGCCGCGCTTGGAACAAGCGGCTCTTATTTGACCCGATTTATCCTATTCCAAATCCCCTACATTCTGCCAATTGCTATCCCCCTCTCCTGCCTCATCTCAGCGATGATTCTTTTTCAACATCTCTCGCGTACAAGGGAGATGATTGCTCTTCGGACTTCAGGGATGCGCCTTCGTCAAATCGTGGCTCCTATTTTAGTCGCCAGCGCCTTTTTTTCACTAGGAACCTTCTATATTACCTCTGAGCTTGCCACGAGCGCTCACCTAGCTACCAGGCAGATGCTCTATGAGATGACAAGCAAAAATCCACTTATCCTACTCCAGAGCGCCAAAATTGCTGCCTTAAAGGGAGCCTATGTGCAGATGGACTCCATCAAAAGTGGACGCGCGGTGCAAGATCTACTCATCGCAGTAGGACGGGGGGATCATTTGGCCCTCTGCCTGGCTCGCCAGGTAAGCACCCGCGATGAAGAGCTTGTAGGGCAGGGAGTCTCTTTGATTTCGAACTCCTCTCATCTCGTCATTGAAAATGAGGAAGACCTCTCTACCTCGGCCCCTGAATTTGCCCATTTTTTACGAGGGAAAGGGTGGAAGCTAGCAAATGACCACTTGACTCTATCCCTTTTGCGCACAAGAGCCAAACAACTCGACCCGAGTAAACGGGCCTTCATTAAAACGCGCTCAGAACTTGTTCGCCGATGTGCTCTTGGACTCTCCGCTTTCACCTTCACATTGATGGGGGTAGCTTTTGGCATCGAAATTGGGCGGAATAAGCGGATCCGCGGAGTCCTAGTGGTCCTCTGTTTGACAGCCACTACTTTAGTCGCTTTTTTCATTGGAAAAGAGTTTGATCACTTAATCAAAGTAGCGGCAACATTTTTTTTACTCCCCCAGTTAGTGATTGTTGCTGCATCAATTTATACTCTCAAAAAAGTATCTAGGGGGATTGAATGATCTGGCAACGCTATTTTGTGCGCGAGCTTGTCAAAGTATTTGTGCTTGTGATCGGTGCCTCCTATTTCGTCTATATGCTAATCGATTATTCGACCCAGGCGAAGGCCTTTAGCGCCCTTACGTTTGTGCAAATAACGAGCTACTACCTCTTTCAGCTCTCCAAACAGGCCGAGCTTTTAGTTCCTTTTGCCCTTGCTATCGCCTTGATAAAAGTGCTCTCAGCACTCAATACGAGAAATGAACTCGTTGCACTCCTCTCAGCGGGGCTCTCCCTCAAACGGCTGATACGTCCTTTTTTGCTTGTCGCGTTTGTTTGCAGCGCTCTTCTCTATTGCAACTTTCAATTTCTCCAACCCTATCTTTACAAATCTTTTGATCAATTTGAAAAAAAAGTCCTCAAATTAGGCAGTCATGATATCGAAGTAGGGGCTATTCCCCTAGCCGATGGATCGAAACTTCTCTATCACCATGTTGAGGCGAAAACGCTTGTCGATACCTACTGGGTGCGCAGCCTGGATCACATTTACCATATCAAAAGGCTCTCTTTTGAAGAGGGGGGCCTCCCTCTGGGAAAAGGGGTCTCCATCTTGAAACGAGATGAGAGGGGAAGGATAAGCAAAGCGGCATATTCTGATGAAAAACTGCTTCCAGACCTTTTGCTTAGCACCGAAACTCTTGGACATGCGATACGCCCTCCAAAAGCTCAATCTATTTTGGAACTCGCAAGGCATCTCCCCTGGAAAGAGACCCATTTAGCCACTAGCAAGATGAGTGACCATGACGCAGCCACTGCAACAGTTGCGCTCTACAAGTTGACGATCCCTCTTCTCTCCATCCTTGTCGTTTTAGGCGCAGCTCCTCTCTGCGTGCGATTCGGTCGCTCGCTTCCCATCTACTTGATCTACTGCATCTCACTCGCTGCGCTGCTCGTCTTTTTTACGCTCTTCAATGCCGGGGTGATCTTGGCAAAAAATCAGGTAGTCGCGCCGCTCTGGGCACTTCTCACCCCTCTATTGATTGTAACACCTTTTATAGGATGGAGATATGAACGCCTCTAGCACCCTAAAAATCAATCTCGCCGCAGTGAATCACAATGTTGCTTTTTTCAAGCAGCGCTCACAGGTCATGGCCATGATTAAAGCCAATGCGTATGGAACAGACCCCCTGCAACTCGCACGGCATCTCGACGCCGATCTGCTCGGCGTTTCCCATGTGTCTGAGGGAGTTGCCCTAAGAAAGCAGGGGATTGAAAAGCCGATCTTTGTCACCTGCGTCCCTCCCTTTGAAGCGAAGCTTGCTACCCAATATACTCTTACACCAGCTGTGAGCTCATTTGAAGAGGCCGAAGCCATCGAAAGGGCAGCCGGAAGCCCCTACCCTGTACATCTTCATGTCGATACGGGAATGAACCGATTTGGCATCCGGTTTGAGGATGCTCTGCCCCTTTTAGAGAGAATACGAAAAAGTCCCCGTCTTGTATTAGAAGGCATTTCAACCCATTATAGCAGCGCGGATGCACCTGATTTCGACTCGGAGTCAAAAAAACAGAGCATGCTTTTTGAAAGTCTCATAAACCAAATTGACCCGAAGCCCCGCTGGATCCACGCTGCAAATGGCCCCGCTGCTTTGCGCTTTTCGCTCCCCTTTTGCAACCTTGCCCGTATAGGTCTTCCCCTTCTCGGGTATGGCTCACCCCAACTGAAACCGGCACTCACTTTGACCTCGCATCTCGTTGCCATTCGAATGGCAAAACAGGGAGAGAGTGTGGGGTACCACTGCAGTTATGCTGTGAGACAAAAAAGCCTTCGCATTGGCGCTATCCCTTTTGGCTACTACGATGGCTATCCAAAAAGCTATGCAGAGAAGGGGTATGTCCACATTCATGGGAAGCGAGCTCCAATCGTAGGTGCGATATGCATGGATTTCTTCCTTGTCGACCTCACCCTTATTCCCGAAGCAAAAGTGGGCGATCCGGTTACCTTATTCGATGAGAAACTGACAGCTGAGAGCGTTGTGAGCTGGGGAAACATAGACATTCGAGAACTTCTTGTCGGGATTGGCCCACGCACAAAAAGAGTTTTTCAACTATAGTAGTTCTCATGCACAAAGATTTTAAAATACTCCTCGAGCTCTCGAAAAAGATCCAACTTCTTACAAGCATCTCCCGCCTTCTTGAATGGGATCAAGAGACCTACATGCCGCCTGAAGGGGCGACCGTGCGCGCTGAGCAAGTCGAGCTGATGGCTGAGTTAATACACCAGAGAAAAACCCACCCAAACTTTGGAGAAGCCTTAGCTCGTCTTGAAAAGGCAGAGCATGAACTGTCAGACAATGAACGAGCAGCTCTAAGGGAGTGGAAGCGAGACTACAAACTTGCACTAGCGCTCCCTCCCCCATTTGTCAAAAAGTTTGCAAAAGTCACATCAGAAAGCATTTCCATTTGGGCTACTGCCCGCAAAAACAACGATTTTGCTCACTTTGCCCCTACTTTGAAAAACATCATCTCCCTTTGCAAAGAGCGAGCTAGTTTCATTGGATTTGATGCCAACCCCTACGATGCACTCCTCGACACCTTTGAGCCGGGGCTTACGATCTCAAAAGTCTCTCCTCTTTTTAAAGAGCTCAAAGAGGGACTTCTTCCTTTGCTTAAGAAAATCCAAAGTGCCCCGCAGATCAAAGATGACTTTCTCTATGGTGATTTTTCTCACGACGAGCAGCTCGATTTTGGAAACGAGCTTTTAAAGGCCATGGGGCACGACAGCGCGAAAGGTCGGCTCGATCTCTCGACACACCCTTTTTCAATGGCAATTCACCCCTCCGATAGCCGCATAACGACGCGCATCACAGCAGGCTCTTTTTTTGATTGCATTGGGGCTGTCCTCCACGAGGCAGGGCACAGTCTCTATGAGATGGGACTTCTACCTGAATACTACGGCTCTCCGATCTGCGAGCCTGCCTCTTATGGCATTCACGAAAGTCAGTCGAGATTTTGGGAGACTCGGATTGGGCAATCGAAACCCTTCTGGTCCCACTTTCTACCCAAACTGCAAAAACGATTTCCTCAACTAGAAGGGGTCGCACTCAATGATTTCTACAGAGCAATCAACCGCGTGATCCCCTCTTGCACGCGCGTCGAAGCCGATGAGGTGACCTACTCTCTCCATGTTATTCTCCGCTATGAGATGGAGCGGGACCTGATTTCTGGCTCATTACCCGTTGACCAGATCCCCGCAAGATGGAATGAGACCATGCAAGAGCTCCTCGGCATCACTCCCCCCTCAGATGCTGAGGGATGTCTTCAAGATATCCACTGGTCATTTGGTGCTTTCGGTTACTTCCCTTCTTATACGCTCGGCAATCTGTACGCCTCCCAGTTTTTTGAGGCGTTTGAAGAGGCCTACCCCGACTGGGAGAGCCGCGTTCAGAAGGGAGAACTCACCTTTATCCGGGAATGGCTCAACCAGATGATCCATCAGCACGGACGCGTCTTCTCAGCAGAGGAACTCGTTGAGAAGGTAACGGGCAAACCCGCTTCAGCTGCCCCTTACCTCTCGTACTTGCACCGTAAGTACAACGCTATCTACAGCTGAACTTCTCTTTCAAGTGTCCCCTCTTTAAAAAGTGGGGCAAATGCGCTGTGACACTCACCTCGGTTTTCAAGCCTCTTAAGCAGGGCTTGGAGCCTTGCGAACCGCTCGGGTTGCAAGAGGCGCTCACGCTGCATTAAAGTGGGACCAAACAAGATCCTCTCTACCTGCTTTCTTTCAAGATCTACTCCCTGGCACAGCGCTAAAAATGCCATCACTGCAACGGAGCTTGAGCCTGCGACATCCAAACCATCTTTCGACATAAAGCAGAGATAATGGGGCTGAATCAATTCGATCACCTTCAATTCGATCAGTACGAAGACCAGTTCAATAAAGTCGAGTCTCTCTTCGAGAGACAAACGCTCTTTTTGAAAAAAATAGTGCTCCTGCACTGTCGTCAGCACTTTGTCCACAAAGTGGGGAAAGAGCTCTTGTTTCACTTTGCGTGGGAACCAAAACCCTGTCATTTGATCATCCAAGTGCTCCTTGAATTGAGTCACAAAGGCAGTGGTTTCCTCAAGCGAGCCGTAGGGGCCTGCCTGCCAGTAAAATTCCGATTCTTTTGCAAGAGTGATGACTGTGAGCTGCTCTGCAAACTCAGCTTGTTTCGAAAGCTCCTCAATAGCATGCGCCCTAGCATGCTCGCGCCAGGAGGTGCGATCTTGCAAATTGAACAAAAGCACGCGCTTATCTAGCGGAAGTCCCCGCAGAAAGGTTTTGAACTCCTCAGTAATTTTTGCCTCTCCAATCCACTCTTGAGTCGTAGGGCATGGGATCCGAAGTACTTCAATTTCATCTCCAAGCTTCCACTCCCCTGATGGAAAATTCCCGAGCAACATGGGATCGAAAGGTGGAGGCTGCTCTTCGAGAATTCTATCGAGAGCCTTAAACACAGGCCCACTCGGATGTTTTTCGAGCACCTCGATCAACTTGTCATAGACTTGACAGAGCCACTCTGAAAGTTTTTTTGGGGGCTTTTCTATCTGCAAGTGCTCTTCGAGAGCAGCTTCGAGCTCCTTCTCGTCCGAAGGCAAGGTGTGTAGTGCATTGCAAAGAGTATGGGTGAGACGATACGCATCTTCAAAAAACGGTTTTCCAGAAGGAGTGCCATAGAGCACTAACTTCTCAAATTCACGATCGTGCACCACTTCTCTCAAGAAATAGACGAAATCATAGAAGTAGTGATGAGCTCCCTTTAACGCAAATTGACGAATCAAATTGTGGGGATTTGCTGCGAGCATCAACGCCATCAAAGCGTTGTGTAAATTCATAGCAAGCTCGAGCCCTTTATACTTCATCGCTTCCGAATAAAACCTCTCCATCTGTCGATGGGAGACTTCGAGGATTTTCTGAGCTTTGAGATGGAGGGTTTTATCTTCCCAGTTTTTGATCTGAAGCAGGGGATCCTCTCCTAAATAACCCTTGGCAAACTCGCCAAAATTACAAGCGAGTTTGATATTCCGGGCGAGCTCATAGGTATAAAAATTGTGCCCTGCCTCATTTTTGAGAAAAAAAAGATCATAGAGATGATCGTGTTTGATCACCTCCACATCATTGAGAATGTGAACACCTGTTTCTTCAATAACACGCTCCTCTTCACCAAAAAGATCGAGATGCTCAGCCTCCCAGCTTTTTTGCTCCTCGGACGGTTTGTCTTGTGGAATGGGTGTCGTAGCAAAGGCTTGGTAAGACTCTCGAATCACCGTATTTTTGTAGAAATCCTGCAGCTCTTTGTATTCAGGAATCGTCACGACTTTCTCCTTGAACAGTCCATCAAAACGTTCGAGCTTCTTGGTCGCCTCGCTAACGAGCACCATAATCGTATTCACCCCCTCGATGAGTCGCTTCTCATCACCTCTTTCACGCATCGAGACAAAGAAGGTCTCGAGATAATCGTGCACACTTTTGAAAGTGGTGCGAATAGCTTGTAGGGTTCGGTCATCTGCCCCAGCAGGGACCCAGTAGATCTCCCGCTCAGACCCCTCTTCATCTGGCTTGTGCGAGACGATGAGTTCGTCCTCGATCACCTCGATCTCAGCAAGCGAATCGGCATCCACTAGAGCATTGAGATTTTCCAGCGCATCCATGATGCCTAAACTATCTCTCGGGTTCATAACCCCCTCCCTCACTCTTATTTAGAGTAATATTTCCTTATATTTTTATTATCACTCTTATTTTAAATAAGTATCAAAACAATTATAACTAATTAATATTCATATAGATAAAACATAAACTACAAAAATTAACTAAACCTTAAACCTTTCACTTAAAAAGATTTACACAAAACAAATAAACAGAAAATTAGGTGTAGTGAGAGTAGGTGTGACAGGAGTTTTCACACCAGTCGGGTTAAAAACTATTAGATGAGGCTTAGCTAAGCAGGCGCAAATGTATCATCTAGCTTTTGGGAGGGAGCCGCATGCAGGGTAACCTGCTGAAAGTAGCAAGAGTAGCAAGCGGGGAAGTATTTCTCTTCGGCTCCAACATCTACTGTAGGGCCATCGATAACAGCCTTACCATTCGAATGTTTGAGATTCATAATCGCTTTTCGCGTACAGAAATGGCACGTGGACTTCACTTCTTCAATAGAGTCAGCTAATTCCATTAAGCGCGCGGAGCCCTCAAAAAGCCTTGTTTTGAAATCAGTCCGAAGCCCATAACAAATCACAGGTATTTTTTTCTTGTGAGTGATCTCTCGAAGCTGCTCAATCACCAGAGCGGGTATGAACTGCACTTCATCCACAAGAAGGCAATGAATACCTTTAAAATCGAGTTTGAGAAGATCGCTCCTTTCATCGACTAGAATATCAGCTTCCTGCTCTAACCCTGCACGGGAGCGAATGTTGTTCTTTCCAAAACGATCATCAAGAGCTGGCTTGATAAGAAGCACTTTCTTGTGTTGTTGACGGTAGTTGTGCGCAACAGCCAATAAGTTTAGAGTTTTTGCACTCCCCACGGAGCCATATCGAAAGTAAAGTTTCGCCATCAGATCACCTCACGCTGGGAATCATAACCTACCCATAAGTTGCCTCCAACATTTTTTTGTCTTAATACAAAACTAACATTGACAACTAAAATATTTACAATAATGTTATATTGTGTTAAAATATTTCTATTATGTCTAATATTAGCAACTACATACAATTGAACAATCAATTAATCCTACCCGATGCACCTCAGAAATCGAGCTCATTGGCGTGGAAAATCACGAAAGTGGCAGCCAAGGTGCTGTTTTTCTCCACCCTAGTGGGGTCCCCTTTCATCGGCCTTCCGCTGCACGCCTTGTCGCTCTCGATTGCAAGTGAAGTCTCTCTTGGCACGAGTGGAATTCTCACCTTAATGAAGCATGTATTAACTTCTTGCAAAGACAAAACAACTTCATTGGAAGATATCTTAAACCTCTACAAATTTTCCGCTACAGGGGATGTGAGTCACATACCCTCCCAAGCGGCGATGAAGCGGGTTGTAGCAGCTGTCCCAAGAGGGCACCTCTTTCAAAGATATCTTCCCGGCGCCCTCAAGGATTTGCGTTCTATCAAGAGTGAGCAAGGCACCTGTTCGGCCTTTCACCTCGGCTTTAAAGAACATCCAGGCTCGGGAAAAGTCGTGGTAGTGAATGGCGCAAATACCCCCATTTCAGGGCTCTATAAGATGATGCTCTATACTTCTTATCTTTTAGAAGGGAAAAATATCCACGGAGTCTACAACCCAACGAGGGGTGCACACCGCGATCTTATTGAGTGTTACCGGGGACTCAAAGGGGTTCCCTCAGCCGCAGTCGAAGGGGTAGTGAATTCACTGATCGATTTTTTTGAAAAAGCGGAGCCGAAAGAAAAAATCACGCTTGTGGTCCATAGCCAGGGGGCGATCATCACCAAGCTTGCACTTGAAGAGTACCAACAAATAGCCCCTCAAAATTCACGCCGGATCCAAGTGTTGGCTGTTGCACCTGGGGCGGCGATTTCATCTCAGCTTCGTGTCAAAGTGGTTGAACTATTGAGCCGCGACCCTGTGCCATATCTTGACAGGCCTAAGAACTATGGAGATCGATCGGTGTTCTACTGTCCTACTAAAGATTTCGTAGCACATAAATTCTTCAATGATGCCTACGATCAGACATTCGCCTACTCACTCAACCTATTAATTGCGAATGGGTCATCAAGTTTTTTGATGTCGAATTCCGCAAAAGTTTCATCTGAAACCCATAGGGGATGATTCCCAAAATCTGGGGGTGATTTTGGGGGCTTGGGAGTAGACTTTTCTTCTTTCTCCGTTTTTTTTCGCTTGCAGAGACAAAGCGCGAGCCCGACTAGAGCGCTGAGACTGCCCAAAGATGAGAGTGGCACACCTACTGTCACCCTCTTCAACCGAACACATTCTATCGGAAGCTTTTGGTAAAATAGGATGGTCAGCCCTAGCCCTAGAGCCAAAATCCCAATGCAGATTGGAAAACCGTACAAAGAGTTGCGTGTAACAGATTGTGTCACGGGCGCTCCTCTGTTTGGTGGATATGGATATGGGGTAGAGCTGCTCTATGGTGGGTCTGCAAGTACTCGATCAACTGCTCTCTAACGCTCCCAACAACGTTTGATGCCTGGGTAGCAGTATTGCCCGTCGCAGAGATGCGCACTTCCATCCCCTTCTCTGTGACGTTTGTCACATTCAAGCCCCACGATTTTTGATTCCAACTGGGGTGAGCTTTGACCCACTCTTCAGTTTTCTTTCGGAGCATCTTCAAGGAGGCGGAGTGGTCGACAAAAAAAGAGGAGGTTCCGATGAGTTCTGAATCCTTTACATCCCAATTTTGGAAGGGCTTGTCGATAAAGTAGGATATGGGAAGAACAAGACGACGGAAATCCCATGTTTTTGCAATGACGTGTGTAAGATTGATCGACTCAATTTGAGCTAATTCTCCTTCGATATAGACAGCATCCCCTATCTTGATCGTTTTTGTCATAGCAATTTGAAACCCTGAGAGGAGATTCAAAAGCATAGGCCTGGCTGCTATTCCCAAGGCGATCCCAGCGATACCCGCAGAGCTTAAAATCCCTATGCCTATGGTCTTAATGCTTGGAAAAGTAAGAAGAATTGCAGCGAAAGTAACGGCGACAATGATAAAAACCAGAAGGCGGTAGAGGAAGAGAAGCTGGGTCACCATCGAGCGATCCTCTTGCTCAATCGCATCTTGCTTCTCATAGCGACAAACAAAATTGCGATGCCAAGCCCGGACAATCGCGGTTAAAATCCACCCCATAGTTGCGATTAAAATAACACGCAGGACGTGGTTGAGTCCCTCTTCAAAGGTAGGTTCGATCAATGCAACTGCTGCAAACGCAGCAATTTCGAGAATCAAGAAAAGCACTGAAATGCGAATGGATTGAATCAATTCGGCCCAAAAACCGTCGCGTCGAAAAATTAAACGAAAGATAGTCAAAAGAATCCAATAGAGGAGCACGGCTACCCCAAAAAAACTAGCTGCGATCCCCAAAGTCGCCCAGATTGGCAAACCCAAACATTTCAAAAATTCCATAGGGAAAATTGTATCAAATTCAAACTTTTTTGCAAACAAGCTAATTGGCACTCTAATTGCATAATACTTTTCTAAATATGGAGGATAAATCATGCGTACGCTACCCCTGATGGTTTTTGCTATTTCATCGGTTCTTTTGACTGGCTGCACAGAAAAAAAGGATTCCAAAGAGGCCGAAAAATATGAGCAAACCTCACCTGCTCTTGAAGACACTTCTAAATACAGTCCTGACACGGTAAAAAACTACGAGGGACGTATTTTGGAAGTCTATTCGCTTGCAGGCCCATATGAAACCACAAATGAAATAGGTATTCTTTTAGAAACTGATCGGGGGTCGATCCCCATTCGCTTGGGGCCAAGCAACTTTGTTTTATCGGGCCCAATACGACTCACTCCGGGTCAGCCGGTTAAGGTGAAGGGGTCTGAGCAAATCGACAATGGGCAGATTTTTGTGATTGCTAGAGAGCTTCAGTACCAAGACTACACGCTAAAGCTACGAGACAAGAAGGGCAATCCTCTTTGGACTGGCTGGAGGAAAGACTAGCGAGCTCTCTTTCGATGAGGGAGCTGCTGGAATCGTGTAGCTTATCTCACGCATTGCCTAGGCAGTTTCTTTATCTGAAGGACTCGAGAAAACTCAGCAAAAATTATTACTCTAATTATTCGAAAGCGTTTATTTTGTCTTGCATAGCGGCAGGTAAGTGATGGGCGACCAGATGGTCTGCCCTTCTCATAATCTGCAGCTCGTACGTTCAAGTCGGTCTTGACTTAATTCTACAGTAAAAGGGGGGTACATTGAAGCAACTCTCTCAAAAAAGAACTTCTCCCTACCTCGCTGATATGCCAGCTCTCTTAAGGTTTTGGGAAAAATTGAGCAACGTCAACTACCTTTCTTTTAATGCTCAAACGAGATTACAAGATGAATACTGTGGGTGGCAGGTCAATGGCCGTGGCTCAGTCATTGTTTCACACGAAAATGATAGGCTCATGTTTAACGAAAAGGGAGTGTGGAAAGGACGATCGAACACTGAAATGAGCTTTAGCAATGCTTTTCGTTGGACTTTAGATCCTTACATCGGCGTCATTTCGTTAGAACATTTGCATCGAGGGGTAGAGCACCCTGTCTTTTTATTTCATCTCGCGCCCTCTAGCTGCAATTCTTTGTCTGCGGTAGATTCTTATCTCTGCGGGAGCGACGCATACTTTGGCCAGATCTATTTTTATCATTTTGGGTTTAAGCTAAGCTGGAGGGTTATTGGCCCCAAAAAAAATGAAGCCATCGACTGTTTTTACTCATAAGAACTTGAACTAAGGGGATATTTTTGTTTTATTCGTTCAAAACCCTGTAGTTGAATGCAATGGAATTATTTTCCCTTGACACATCGCCATTTCTTAAAAATTTCAGCTGTGCTAAATTCACCTCATTTTTACGACTCAAGATGCTGTAGCAGCAGCCGTAGAGGCTGGAGTGAGTGAAGAATACACATCAGAGGCGCTTATCCTCCTGAAGAAAAATAAGTGGATTGAGCGATTAAAAAAGGGATTATATGCATTTGCCCCTGAGTCAGGATTATCAATCGCAAAATCCTTAACTCGGTTTTCTGTTCCGTTGCTCCCCAAACCCCAATATTGACGTGCATAGAAATACCTTTTTGAAGTATTTGCGAATAGATATGAAACAAGCGCTACTTGTGATTGATTTTATTGAAGGGATTGCCAAGAAGGGGTCTTGTGCACATTTTTTGGATGAAAACCCTTCGATCATCTCAAACGTGAATCAGCTTATCTCTTGTTTTAGAGAAAAACACGATCCCATTTTTCATATCCGTCTTGCCTTCGACTCCAATTATCAAGGGCTTCCACGAAACGCTCCAAATGGACCTTTTTTTAAAGAAAACAAGAAATTTCTTATCGATCACTCAGACACAAAATTTATCTCCGAAATCGATGTCCAAGAAGGAGATGCGATTTTAAATAAAAAATATGGGGATCCCTTCTATAAAAGTGGATTGCTTGAATTGCTTAATGATCGGTTTATTGAAGAAGTTCTCTTTACAGGAATATCTACCGATAATGCTATTATCTTTGGTGCAAACAGCGCAATAACTCATGACTTTTCAACCCTTGTTGTTACGGATGCGGTTGGAGCTCCTACGCAAGAGGCTCATGAGCACGCTCTGGCCATCATGAAAGGACGTGTAGTGAATCAATTTTTCTCGACGGATGGATTTTTAAAATCGTTTTCTCTTTAAAAACAAATGCCTTAAATAAATTTTCAATCCTCCCCCTATGATCACGAGAAGGGAACCGATGATGGTCAAGTAATCAGGAATGATATGAAAGAACGCCCAATCGAATATCCCTGATATCACAATCGACGAATAGAGAAAAATTGCCAGTGTTGTCGGTTTCCCAAGCTCATACGCTTTTCCTCGAAAATACTGGTTTAGAAGTGTAAAAAATCCTAAAAGAAATAAAACAATCATCCCATAAAAATGAAAAGCCTCAGCTGGCAGTTGCTCGAATGATACGGGAAAAATAAAAAGAGCAGGGATCGTGATGAAGGTACCCAAAAAAAAGACATAGAAAATGCTTGTTTCCATTTTTTCTTTTCGAATCGTAAAACCATAAATTGTTTGGGAGACCGCCCATAAAAACCCTGTTGCAAGACCATATAAACTTATCCATTCGAAAAGATCTCCGCCTGGTTTCAAAATCAAAAATAGGCCTGTTCCTGCAATAAAAAGGCTAATTATTGTCGATTTTCCGATACGATGGCCTAAAAAGACACGCTCGATTAGGGGAATAAAAATAGGTGCTGTACTTCTTAATAATGTAGCATTTAGAAGCGTACTTTTGGAAAGATAGTAAAAGAGGCAATATTGAGAGGCAGTAATTACAAAAGCACGTAACACATGAAATCGTAAATGATTAGTTCTAAATATGTTAACGATATTTTTTCGACATAGAACTATCCCTGTAAGGCATAGTAGTCCTACAAAATAGCGAACAAAGACTAACCAAATGAACGGATAATCATGGGAGCCAAACTTGATAAATAAGAAGCCCAAAGATAGGCACGACGCGGAAAGGAGCATAAAAGCGACTCCTTTCCCAAAAGATTTTTTATGTTGCTGTATCAAATTTGAAAAATATCTTATTGAATAGAAAGAGTCAAAGACTACGGATCCTAGTAAAAGCTTTACCTTTTGCGCCATAAGGCCCTGCCGTTCAGGGTTCGGACACTTGATAGGCCTCCCTCCGGTGGAGGGTTTTCTAGGGGGATGTCTGAGAGTGCGCGAAGCGCACCGAGGCATCCCGACGATGATGATTTTATCATCGATAAAATTGGAAGAGGAGGGATTCGGCCCCCCGGGCCGGGGTTACGCACGCTTCGCTGCACGCTCGCTGCGTTTCAACCTTTCTCATCCCTCACGCGAAAGCTCGCCCGCTTCCGCTTCTCTTCATTTTTCTTCGAAAACGGAAGAGGAGGGATTCGAACCCCCGGTACCTTGCGGTACTCCTGTTTTCAAGACAGGCGCATTCGGCCACTCTGCCACTCTTCCCTAAAACTGATCCAGAAACCTTACATCATTCTCTAAAAAAAGGCGAATGTCTTTTATCCCGCTGCGAAGCAATGCCAACCTCTCAATCCCAAGCCCCCAGGCATAACCCTGGTGCACCTCAGGATCTATCCCACCCGATTTCAATACCTCAGGATGTACCATTCCCGCTCCAGCAACTTCAAGCCAGCCGCTCTGCTTGCAAAGCGAACACCCCTTCCCACCACACTCCAAGCAATGAAGGTCCACCTCCATGCCAGGCTCAACAAAAGGAAAGTAGCTCGGACGGTGGCGAAGCTGTACACTCTGACCAAAAAATTGAGTGAAAAACTCTTGAAGCGTTTGAAGCAAGTCAGCAAAAGTGACCTCCTCATCAATATAAAGCCCCTCAACTTGATTAAATTGAACATGAGAGCGAGCAGATACGTCCTCGTTGCGGAAACACTTTCCAGGAGCTATAATGCGAATGGGTAGTGTCGAACTCTCCATCACACGGACTTGAGTATTCGATGTATGGGTGCGCAAACAAAACTGTTTGGAAATGTAGTAAGTATCGTGCATCTCACGAGCAGGATGGTCCTCAGAAAAATTGAGCGCTTCAAAATTATAAAAATCGCTCTCAATATCAGGGCCATACTGCACCGAAAAGCCCATCCCTACTAGAATGTCAATCGCCTCATTGATCGTCTTAGTGATAATGTGCTCACGCCCTAAATGCGCCCTTCTCCCAGGAAGAGTGACATCCATCACCTCCTTCGCAAGACGACAAGCTAACTCCTCAGACTCAAAACGAAGGTGAGTAGAACTTATCTGCTGTTCAAGTGCAACCTTGAGCTCGTTGATCTGCATACCCAAAGCAGGACGCTCCTCTTTCGGAGCATCTTTGAGACTCATCATCAAACCCGCAATTCGCCCTTTTTTGCCGAGAAATTTGACTTTAAGAGCCTCAACACCACTTGCATCAGTGCAAGCGGCCAACTCTTTTTCTGCCTCTAAGCGAAGCGCTATGATCGTCTTCTCGATCATAGCTTAAGCGGCAAGTGCGCTCTTAGCCGAACCTGCAAGAGCCTTGAAACCCTCAGGGTCATGAACAGCAAGCTCAGAAAGCATCTTTCGATTGAGGCGACACTCAACTTTTTTTAGGCCGTCAATCAACTTGCTATATGAGATTCCATTGCAGTTGGCAGCAATGCCGACTCGAGTGATCCAAAGGCGACGAAAGTCGCGCTTCTTCAATTTTCGGTGGCAGTAGTTGAAAGCCATCGCACTCATCACTGCATTGCTCGACTGGCGGATATGGTTCTTGCGATCCCCCCAAAAACCTTTAGCCTTTTTGAGTATACGCTTTCTTCGAGACCGTGAAGCAGGGGCTCCTCTTGCTCTAACCATGATTTACACTCCTAACATCGTTTTGTACATCTTAAGCTGCGTCTCTGAGACAAGAGAGGGCCTCCCCAAATTTCGCTTTTGACGTGAACTTTTCTTGCTCAGCTTGTGCCGTCTACCTGGGCTGCGACGGAGAAGTTTCCCCGTGCCAGTCACTTTGAACCGGGAGGCGACCGCTTTGTTTGTTTTCATTTTAGGCATCTATGTTCTCCTTTCTAAGTGGCTTTGCCATCTGAGGCGCTAGCACACAAATCATACTCCTTCCCAACATTTTTGGGGGAGACTCAACAACAGCTACAGGCCGAAGCTCATCACACATACGAATGACAACACGCTTTCCTAAGTCGGTAAAAGCCATTTCTCGACCCCGAAACATGCAACTCAACTTCACCTTGTTTCCCTTCTCAAGGAAGTGGTGCGCTCTTTTGAGCTTTGTCTGAAAATCATGCTCATCGATATTCGGTTTGAGCTTCACTTCCTTAACCTTGACCTGGTGCTGCGCTTTTTTACTCTCTTTGTCGCGCTTAGTTTGATCGTATCGAAACTTTCCATAGTCGATAATCTTACAAACAGGGGGCTGCGCGTTAGGGGCTACCTCAACGAGGTCTAACCCCGATTCTTGGGCTCTGACAAGCGCATCTTTTGTCTGAACTATTCCGACTTGCGACCCATCCTCACCCACCAGACGAACCTTAGGTACTCTGATCTGTCGGTTGACACGAAAATTCAATCCTTATCTCCTCTTTGAATGCATTGAGCAATCCATGGTTTCCAAGCGATGAAACAGGTGCGATGAAATACCCCTTCCCCTAACTGTATAATCGAAAGGGGGGTATCTCTTCCATATCCATCGCTTGTCTGAAACACGAGTTTTGCTCCCTCTGCACTCGGCTTTTTCCGTTCAAAACAAAAGTTGGATTTCTCCAATAAAGCGGCCATTGGACCACCCTCTTGCTCATAGCAAAGCACTTGTGTGTCAAATGCGAAGATCTTAAATGCTTCTTCAAAGAATTGCAAGGAAGAAATAATTAAATCAAAAAGTTCTTGATTCTCTTTGTAACACGCTGTTGCAAGGTCCCCATCCGGTCCCATTGATGCAATTTTTTTGTGTGAGCTTCGAGACAAAAAAGAAAGATGAAACTGCTTCAAGGGACTCCCCTCGAGTGGCTTAAGGAGGGTGTAACCCTCTTCCAAATGTCTTTTGCGCCAAAACTCGGAAAACCGATGAATGAGCTCTTCCCCTTTTTCCAAATAGATCCACTCCCCATCAAAAGGTAAAAAATAACCTCTTTTGGGACCCACATGCTCTGCATCACTCTTCTCTGCTACTCGGTGTCTTTTCAAATAAATTTTGAGCTCAGATTTTGTGTGAAAGGCCGTCCCCTTTATCCGACACACCCCTCCGCCGAGTGTTTCAATACCGAAGAGATGGAAGTGTTTGCACTCCCCCGTCTTCTCAAGATAGGGAGGAGGACAGGGATCTCGAAAGGGGCCAATCTCGATAAGAGAGACGATGTTTCTAGATTCATCGAGAGCCGTTTGCGCCCTTTCGGTGAGCCCAAGATGATTAAGGAACGTGGCTGCATTTTCCCGCATCATCTCTAGCTGTTTGATGGGAAGATCTTCGAAAATAAGCTGACGCATCCGATCTTCAATTACCTGGAGTTCTTTAGGATGAGGCAGCTGGCTTCCAGAGATAAAATCGTAATAAAAAAGCACCTGATCGACCCCACCTCCCAATAGAATAACCCCCGGAAAGAGGTCGTGAAGCGCACAAGCTAAAATTTCTTTGACTGTATGCCGAAGAGGGGAAAGCGGAAGATTCATGATGGGATATAGCTGACTCGAACAGCTGACCTCCACGATGTCAACGTGGCGCTCTAACCAACTGAGCTAATACCCCGAGTGGGAAGTACTTTACCAGATTGCATTCAATTTCAAAAGGGAAAAGTGTAGAATGCTTTCTATGAAACCACATCTCGTTTTAGCCCACCATTTCTGGAGTGAGGTCGTTGAGCCCGGTGATACGGTCATTGATGCCACTTGTGGCAATGGCCATGATACTCTCTACCTCTCCTCTCTTGTGGGCAAAACAGGACGCGTGATTGGATATGACATTCAGCCCGAAGCAATCGCTGCTACGAAGAGACGCTTAGAAGGGGCAGCTGAGCTAAAACTTCTCTCCCACGAGCAATTTGAAGAACCGCACGCTACACTTATTGTCTACAACCTAGGTTATCTTCCTGGAGCGAATAAAAGGGTAACAACAGCTGCGAAGACCACTCTTCAAAGCGTTCATCACGCCCTACAAATTGCAAGCCGAGCTATCTCCATCCTCTGCTATCCCGGGCACGAGGAAGGGATGCATGAAGCAGAGCAGCTCCTTGCCTGGATCTCTTCGCTCAAAGAGACCTACTGGGATGTGAGTCTCCACCGCTGGCCGTTAAAGAGACATTCCCCCTTTCTAATTTGGCTAACCAAGCAAACGCCTCCTCCATCATAAAAAAAGTGCCGCAGATGAGCAAACACTCCCCACGCTCTTTGGCCAAGTGAAAACCTTCAAAAAGCGCCACCTCCATAGGAGGAGCTCCCAAAGGGGTATGAGCTCGTTCATGCTGCGCGTAGCAGAGATGTGTGCCCGATGCAAATCGAGCTATCACTTCAAGAGAATCGTGGATTAACTTCCCTTCGGAAAAAGCTACAACGACTCGAACGGGCCGTTTAAGGCGCTCGAAAAGTCGCTCAAAAGCAGAAGGGTTGTGGGCGACATCGACGCAGATCTCTACCCCTTCGCGGTGAAACATTTGCATGCGAGCAGGGGGAAGAAACTCAAGAGCTAAGGGGTGAGGATAAAACCCAAGCAGTTCAAGAGCTCTTCTTGCAACTGCTTGATTCTCCTCCTCATAGTGGGAAAACTGCCCCTCTACGCGATGGATTCGGTCGCTTTGAAAAGCTTCAAGAGGTCTCGCCCTTGGACCTAAGACGAGCGGAGTATCTGATTTGATGATCCCCGCCTTCTCGCGAGCAATTTCGAGCAAGGTCTCACCTAAAAACTGGGTGTGATCAAAACCAATAGAGGTAATCACGCAGAGTCTAGGGTGTAAGACGTTTGTCGCATCGAGTCTCCCACCCATCCCCACTTCGATTACCGCCCAATCAACTTTTTCACGAGAAAAGTAGACAAAAGCTAGCAGAGTCATTGCTTCAAAGTAGGTCGGCTCCTCCCCAATTCGATGGCGAATTTCAGTGAGCAATGCCTCTGCTTTGGCCTCCTCGATGGGCACGCCTTGAAATTGCACACGCTCACAGAAGCTAAAAAGGTGCGGCGAAGTGAAAAGCCCCACTTTTTTTCCTCCATATTCGAGCCCTTTAGCAATTTTAGTGCAAACCGAGCCTTTTCCGTTGGTACCAGCGACATGGACAGCCGCAAAACTTTGGCTGGGATAACCCAAAGCCGCATCAAAGCGGCGCATCCTATTGAGATCGAAATTCATTAAAGTGGTCATAGAGCGTATAGAAGGTCTTTTCATCCACCCAAGAGCTTCCGAGAGAGCTGAAGGGTTTATTGGTTCCATGATAATCAGAGCCGCCTGTGATCAACCACTCTTTTTTTCGCCCAAGCTCAAGATACTTCCGTTCTCTCTCAGGAGAAAATTTGGCATAATACCCCTCAATCCCATCGAAGGGAAGTTCACTCAATCGGCGAAGCAGGGATTGCTTGCGAATCAAATGAGGGTGCGCGATAACGGCTCTTCCCCCTGCCCTATGGATCACCTCAAGGGTCTCTTCAACCGAGATCGTTTTTCCCGGGCAAAAGGCAGGCTTTCCATCGCCTAAGAAACGATCAAAGGCCTCTTGAATTGAGCCGACAACTCCCTTCTCTATCAGGGCTAAAGCGATGTGAGGGCGTCCCTCCCCTTTAATCTCACCAAGATGGATGCCGAGCCCTTTGAGCCGCTGCACGATCTCTAAGTTCCGCTCGAAACGACGTTTTCGATGCCTACCGCAAAGCGTGAGAAGGGCCTCACTTTTGAGTCGAAAGGCATAGGCGAGGATATGAACAGGACTCTCTTGGAAATAGGCAGAAAACTCGATACCCGGCAGCAAGAGTAGCCCCCGCTTTTGGGCATAGTCAAGAGCTTGAGGGTAGGCTCCGAGAGTGTCGTGATCAGTAATCGAGAGCCCAGAGAGCCCCTTTTCAAGTGCAAGATCGATCAAAGCTTCTGGGGTGTCTGTCCCATCAGAAAAACTCGAATGACAATGGAGATCAGCTCTAAAAGGGTGCAATGCGGCGAATCTCCTCTTCGAGTGTGATCCCTTTTTCCCGAAAGACACGCTCTTTTACCTCGTCAATGAGCCCCAATACATCTGCAGCGCTCGCCCCTCCTCGGTTGACAATGAAGTTAGCATGTTGATTTGAAATGGCAGCCCCACCACGCTGAAGTCCTTTCAATCCACACGCGTCAATCAACGCTCCAGCCGAATGCCCTATGGGGTTGCGAAAAGCGCATCCTGCTGATCGCTCTTTGTAGGGTTGAGTTTTCAAACGGTAATTTAAATGCTCTGCTTGCTCTTCGCGAGCTCGCGCTTGAGGTTGCAGTTCAAAGCACCCCTCAACAATAGCCCCCTTCATCTCTTGAAATGGTGAGGAGCGATAACCGAAATTAAGTTGTCTGCTTTCAAATACGAGAGCTTCACCTCTCTCATTGATATAGCGCACATACTTCAGCCTATCCGCGGTCTCTTGTCCCCCAGCGCCCGCATTCATATAGATAGCGCCTCCAACAGTAGCAGGAATTCCGGCCGCGAATTCCAAGCCACTCCACCCAAGCCGCGCGGTCATCTTCCCAAGGCGTGGAAAGCTGTAGCCACTGCCCACAGTAAAGTAGCCCTCTTCTTGCACGAGATGTGAGATCCGGTTGAGAATGACAAGTCCTTCAAACCCCTTGTCATCAAAAAGTGTGTTCGACCCCTTCCCTAGTACGCAGCAAGGGATCCCCTGAGTGTAAGCAACTGAAAGCATCTCTTGCATCGCCTTAATGGTGGCCGCTTTTGCAAAAAAACGGGCCGGCCCTCCTATCGCAAAGGTGGAATAGTCACTCAAGGGCACTTGAGTCTGATGGGGAAATGGAAGTCTCTTTTTCATCAATCGATTCGAGTAATGCATGCACAAAGGTGCTCGCCTCTTTTGTACTGAATTTCGTAGTCAATCGCAACGCCTCAGATAGGGAAAGTTCGCCTAGAAGCGCGTAGCGGAGAATGTTGCGCTCCACTCGACCAATGCGTTCGAGCTCATAGCTCTTGGAAGTTGCTTCGATGAGCTCATCTGCCTCCTCACTCCTAGCAAAAAGCACTTTTGCCTGTTCATACGCCTCGCGCACTACTTTTTTTGAAATAGAGAGCTCACGCATGATAAAAGGAATCAAATCGCCTCCCTCTTGATTGTCCCCCATATCGAGAGAAAAAAGGAGTTGAAAGACGATTTCATGAAATTTTTGTTGAGGAGGAGACATAGAGCTATTTTACCCCTTGGTACTTTGAAAGTCTAGTGGGATGAAGCCCTTACAAAAATATCCTCTTCGAGAGGGATATCGAATCCTTCCGACTCAACACAAGTTGGGCATTGAAGATAGAGTCGGCGCAATCGGCCCGCATCGTCAAAGTAGAGGGCAAAGACAAGCCACCCCTTGTTGAAGTAGTAAGAAAAAAGCGAACAAGATTTGAAGCTCTCTTTTTTAAGCGCAGAGCCAAAAGCGGCTTCTGCAGCCTCCCTGAACATGAATTTGCGCACATTTGTCGGCCTGTAACGAGGAATTGAGAGGGATTTCAAAAAACTTTGAAACCTAAGAGTATTAGGGAGATACATCCCAAGATCGCGTGCCACATCCTCAGGGAGTGAAACGGGGTAACGAAACCGACAAATGAGACGTGTAATCTTCTCTAGCATGCCTATCTTTTTCTAAAATTCCCTATCTGATCTTGAGATAACAAGAGAGTATAATTGGGGCAAGCCAATTCTGTCCACATATGGCGTGCAACTTGCAAAACTCATAAATCTTTCAAAAAATGACAATAGGGGAAATCTCATTGCATTTTTCGGAGAGATCCCTATAAAGAGGCCATGCTACTCATTTTTTTAGACAGTGAGACAACGGGGCTCAACCCCGAGAAACACCGCACCCTTGAGATCGCCTTCAAGGTGATCGATGCAGCGCGTGATGAAGTTGTCACGAGCTATTCAAGCGTGGTGAGTCAATCTGCTGAGGTATGGGCTGAAGCTGATCCTGGCAGCCTGGAAGTCAATCACTTCACCTGGGAAGAGGTGCTCTGCGGTAAACTCGAGAAAGTGGTGGCTGCTGAAATCACAAATGACCTCAACCACCTCAAACTTGGGGAAAAAGAGGGGGTATTTATCTGCCAAAATCCCTCCTTTGATCGCGTTTTTTTCACCCAGTTGATCTCAGTCGATTTGCAAGAGCATCACGGTTGGCCCTACCATTGGCTCGATTTAGCCTCCATGTTTTGGGCGGTTCAGCTCAAAAATGATCTCCATTTCACCGAGAGACTTGAAGAAAAGGCGTTATCAAAAAATGCGATTGCGAACTGTTACAACCTTCCAAAAGAGCCCCACCCCCATCGAGCTATGAATGGAGTGAACCACTTGATCGCCTGCTATCGAACTATTTTTCAACAATCTCCCTTGTGATCTGCTCAATCGGCTCAATCGATTCGATCTCCCGATCCTCGCCGAGCTCATTAAATCTACGTGCAGAGGAGAGAACCCGCGACTCAAATGAGGCTACCGTCTTGTTATAGGCCTGGACAGCGCTTGTCAACCCCTTCCCGACTTTTCCAAAGTGGCCACTCATCCCTTCTAGACGCTTGTAGAGTTCCCTCCCCAAAGCGCTAATACGCTCCGCATTTTCTGAGAGACTCTCTTGACGCCACCCATAAGCTACAGCTCGAAGCAAGGCAATCAGTGTAGTGGGAGTCGCTAAAATCACTTTTTGCTCCACCCCCATCTCGATAAGAGTCGGCTCCTGCTCGAGAGCTGCGCTGAAAAACGGCTCGCCAGGAAGGAAAAGGATGACAAACTCAGGAGTCGGCTCAAATTGCTCCCAGTACGATTTTCGGCTAAGAAAAGTGATATGTGCACGAATTTGCTGGGCATGCTCTTTAAATTTTG
The DNA here is from genome assembly GCA_021772465.1 of Chlamydiota bacterium. Lineage (GTDB taxonomy): Bacteria > Chlamydiota > Chlamydiia > Chlamydiales > JAAKFR01 > JAJFLX01. The sequence goes on along the minus strand of JAJFLX010000003.1, from coordinate 11,832 downwards.
CAACACGCAGAGACTCAATCGGTGTCTCAATAGCCTCAAGGTAGGCATTTAACGGTGCTTTGGCGTCGATGACGATATTTTTTCCCCCTGGGAGTTTGATAAGCATATCGGGGCGGTACCCTTTTTCATCTACAGTCACGTGACTTTGCTCAAAAAAATCGCAGTGCCCAATCATCCCTGCGATCTCGACCACCCTTTTGAGCTGCATCTCTCCCCATCGTCCTCGTACATTGGGAGCTCGCAAAGCCCTAGAGAGGTTCGAGGTCTCTTTGCGCAACTCTTTTTGTGACTCAATGAGCGATTGCACCTGCTCCTTCAAAGAAGCGTGAGAGCCCACACGAGATTTTTCAAGGTCTTGGATTTTTACCTCAAATCGCTCAAGGGTCTCCTTAACAGGTTGGATCAACTTGTCAATAGCCGTATGTTTTTTTTCAAATACCTGTTCGGCCACTTGCATAAAACTCTCATTGTTATGCTTGAGAGCCTCGGAGGAGATCCCTTTGAATTGGTCTGAAAAAAGAACGTGCATCTTCTCGACAAGTGCCAACCTCTCGTCAACAGCTCTCTTTTCGAGCTGCACCTCCCTCAGCCGCCCCTGCATCTGAAACCTGCAAACGAGCCAGCCAATTAAAATTCCAAGTAGTAGAAAAGCTAAAAAAGGTAGTGTCATACTTCAACAAAATGAACCAATTCCCTATATTTTGGGAATGGCATTTCTTAAAAAACACTCCAGTTGGACACTTCCGCTCCTTTTTATAGCAGCAATAGCTCCCTTTACCCCCGCTTTAGACCTCTACTTCTCCTCGCTTTTCTACTCTCCTGAATCAGGCTTCTCCGATGCAGCTTTTTGCCGTTTCTTTTTTCACTATGGAGAGTGGTTTGGATTAGCAACCGGGATCGTTGCAGCTTCAATTTTTCTTCTTTCGTTCGTGTTACACAGATTGAAACGGTGGCGGCGTGGAGCGCTTGCAATCACACTAACGCTTGTGATCGGGGCAGGAATTCTTACGAATGTCGTTATGAAAGGATATCTTGGGAGACCTCGACCTAAGCAAATCGAAGAGTTTGGGGGACACTACGCTTACCGCCCATATTGGCAACCAAACCTAGAGAAAAATCGAGAGCCGCAAAAGTCCTTTCCAAGTGGGCATGTAGCCATGGGTTTTTACTTCCTCTCCTTCTGTCTTGTAGGAAAACGGACGGGTAGTCGAGTTCTTTACCGACTCGGGGTCCTCTTCACCCTGACAATCGGGGGAACCCTGATGGTAGTACGCGTGGCACAAGGGGGACACTTCTTCTCTGATGTGACCTTCTCTCCCGCCTTAATGTGGTGGGTGGCTTTGAGTATCGATAAGCTCACATGGGAGGAGGTGGCGGATCCGACTTTAAACCAAACACTTCCAGACACATCTCATGGAGCTGATGAGACGTCGGTGGCTTGAGATAAATTTCGAGTCGACTCTCTTTGAAATCCCACGTTTCTGTCTCCGTAAAAGATTGATCGATGAATATAAGTCCGGGGTGCTCCTCAGAAGCAAGACGCTTTGCTTCTTGAATATGGGATGCAAAAAAAAGCTCCCCTCCTTTTTCGACAAGGGGGAACAAAGCTCGCCCAAAATGCTCTCTATCGCTCTTTTTTGCAGATAAGATTAGGACCTTATTCCTCTTCATTATCCTGCACCTCAGGCTCGAAATCAATCAAGGTCTTCGACCGTTTCCCTGCTAAAAGTCGAATAAAAGATAGGGTCCAAGAGACGAGCAAGTAGAGCCAAGCGAGGATGAAGAAAACCTCTGGAAAGTAGTCGAGAATGCCATAAAGTACGAGCACGCCCACCACACCCGTTCCAAACACGAGGTAGAAAGAGTGGACCCGGAAATGAAGAGCCTTGATACTGGGAAATTTCCATCGACTCACCATGAAATAGCCCAAAATAAACTGAATGCCCACCATAATGAAAAGTCGCTGCAGAAGAGAAAAAGGGTAGATCTCACGCACTAATGGTGAAATCATAAAGAGCGCAGCTGAAAGAGAAGCAGCAGCTGCTGCTGGAATGGGAAGGCCTGTAAAGTGTTTGCTCTTCTCTGCATTTTTTACGTTGAAGCGAACGAGGCGTAGAACCCCACAAAGCGTGTACGTCATGGCCGCTATGATTAAGAGAAGTGTCAACGGGCGGCCAATCTCTTCCCCGCCGGTCAAACTTTTTAAAATGAGAAGCGGAGGGGCAACTCCAAAAGTGACCGCGTCCGAGAGCGAGTCAAATTGCCCTCCAAACTCACTCTCAGCTTTAATCAGACGAGCTATTGCCCCGTCTGCCATGTCCGCAATCCCAGCGATCACAAGCAAGATCGCCGCCGCTTGAAGAAGAGAAAAAAGGTCGCGCGAAGAATCTGCTAGACTGGTCTTAAAAATAACAAACAGTCCGATCGAAAGGCCAAAAGCGGTGATCGCATTAGGTATGAGGTAGACTCTTTTCATTTCTCTACTATACGGTGTCTCATCTTTTTTGCGAACTTAGGAAAGCGTAGTCTGGTGGAAAATTCTCACCCTCTTTGCCTTTCATCTTTTCGTTCAAACCTTGAGCAATTTCCTTGGACATTTACCGATTAGGTACTATATATAGTAGTACATCAAGAGTGCAGACACAACCGGTGGTACCAGCGCCTTATTTGAAACCGCCGATTATTTGCAAGCAAAAGTTGCGTAAAAAGAGAGAAAAAAGTGTATGAGAGAAGATCAAATGACAGCCCTACTAGATCCCACTGAGGTAAAAACTGATCCCTATACGGTCGTTAAAAGAGGAGGTATGTTAGTCCCCTTTAGAAGGGATCGCGTGCTCAGCGCACTCGAAGCTGCATTCCGAGATACTCATAGCATCTCAAAAACTGACCCACTATCAGACACTACTCAAGACACCGTCAAAGCCATTGCAGATGCTGTCGTAGAAGAGGCTATCCAAAGGGCACGCCTCGGCACGTTGCTTACTGTCGAGGGCATACAAGACATCGTCGAGGTGAAATTGATGGAACACGGCCACCACGATGTTGCCCGCGACTACATCATCTACCGCGACGAGCACAAAAAGCTTCGCAGTGGATCTCCACGGACGCTAAAAATTCTTCGCCGCGACGGCATCTCTTTTGCCCGTTTCAATCCGATGAAAATAGCCTCCGCAATCGAGAGAGGCTTTCGAGACACTTGCAAAGTGGTCGGCATCAGCCCTCTTGGGATTGTAGAGTCGGTGAATCAGATCACCGCTAAAGTAGTCGAATGCTCTGTTGAGAAAGTTCAATCTGGAGGCATACTTACCATAGAGACCATTCAAGATACGATCGAACATATCCTGATGAGTGAGGGCTATTTCTCCGTTGCAAAAGACTACATTCTCTTCCGAGCCCAAAGAGCTAAAGAGCGGTATCAAGCTGATGACTCCTTTGTCGATGACCTCCCGCTAGAAATCGAAGAGGAGCACTATTTCAAAGTCATCCGCAAAGATGGGACTGAGTATAGAATCGGAAAGAATCAACTGACAGAGACCATCTCCCATGCCTGTAAAGGCCATACATCCCTCGTCTCAGTAGAAGATCTCGTCAATGCCTCAATCACGAACTTTTACGATGGGATCAAAGAACACGAAGTCGAACTTGCAAACATCATGGCAGCTCGAGCTAAAGTGGAGATTGATCCGGCCTACTCTAACGTTGCTGCCAACTTGCTACTCGACGTGCTCTACCGAGAGACTCTTCAAGTCGAAGCGGCCCACCCCAATCTTGAAAAGATTTACAGGCAGTATTTTAAAAAATATTTCCAAGTCGCTGTCTCTCATGAGCGCGTCGATGCCACCCTTCTCAGTTTTGATCTCGAAAAACTTGCCAAAGCAATTGTTCCTGAAAGAGATAAAGATTTTTCTTATCTTGGGTTGCAAACCCTTTATGATCGTTATTTTATCCACCACGAAGATCGCCGGCTCGAAACACCCCAAATTCTTTGGATGCGAGTTGCTATGGGCCTTGCCCTGGGTGAGGGTGAAAAGAAAGAAGAGCGGGCGATCGAGTTTTACAATGTCCTCTCGCGCTTTCTCTACGTCTCAGCCACTCCCACTCTATTTAATTCCGGGACACCTCACTCTCAGCTAAGCTCATGCTATCTCTCGACAGTGATGGATAGCTTAGATGGAATTTATAAGGTGATTTCGGATGATGCTCAGCTCTCTAAATGGGCGGGGGGGCTTGGCAATGATTGGACCAATGTACGTGCCACTGGAGCTACAATTAAAGGAACAAACGGGAAAAGCCAAGGTGTCATCCCTTTCCTTAAAGTAGCCAATGACACAGCTGTAGCGGTCAATCAAGGAGGAAAAAGAAAAGGAGCCATGTGCGCTTATCTCGAGACTTGGCACTACGACATCGAAGATTTCCTCGAGCTTCGAAAAAACACTGGGGATGAGCGCCGACGCACCCATGACATGAACACTGCAAACTGGATTCCCGATCTCTTTATGAAGCGTGTAGCTCAAGATGGGAAATGGACCCTTTTCAGTCCCAATGACGTACCTGACCTCCATGACCTTTACGGCGAAGCCTTTGAAAAACGTTACTGTGAGTATGAGAAACTCGTCGATCGTGGAGAGATTCGTCTCTTTAAGAGAATTGATGCGACTTCGCTTTGGCGTAAAATGCTCGGCATGCTCTATGAGACTGGCCATCCTTGGATTACATTCAAAGACCCTTCAAATATCCGCTCTCCGCAAGATCACGTCGGTGTGGTGCACAGCTCCAACCTTTGCACCGAAATCTTGCTCAACACTTCAGCCGAAGAGACTGCTGTGTGCAATCTCGGATCGGTAAATCTCGCCGCCCATATCAAGGGAGACCGAATTGATGAAGTGTTACTCGCTTCCACCATTAGAACGGCTATTCGCATGCTCGATAATGTGATCGACATCAACTACTATCCAATCGATGATGCGAGACGAGCCAATCACCGTCACCGAGCAATTGGACTCGGCCTTATGGGTTTCCAAGATGCTCTCTACAAGCTCGGTATTAGTTATGCAAGTCATGGCGCTGTTGAGTTTGCCGATAGAAGCATGGAGATGATCTCCTATTATGCCATTCTCTCGTCGAGTGAACTCGCTCAAGAGCGCGGCACTTATTCGACCTATAAGGGGTCCAAGTGGTCGCGGGGCATTTTACCGATCGATTCGATCAAGCTCCTAGCTGAGGCGAGAGGACGCGAGTACCTCGATGTAGATACTACCTGTCATATGGATTGGACCCCGGTGCGCGAATCGATCAAAAAATATGGCATGCGCAACTGCAACACCATGGCTATTGCCCCCACTGCAACGATCTCCAACATATCAGGAGTCACCCAGTCGATTGAACCCATGTACAAACACCTCTTTGTCAAATCAAATCTGTCGGGTGAATTTACGATGCTCAACCCCTTTCTCATTGAAAAGCTCAAAGAGCAGGGACTATGGGATGCTGAAATGGTTGATGATCTCAAATACTTCGATGGAGCGCTTCAAGAGATCTCTCGGATCCCCGATGCGATCAAAGTCCTCTTTCCAACTGCCTTTGAGATTGAGCCCGACTGGTTAATCGCCTGCGCGAGTCGACGCCAGAAATGGATCGATATGGGACAGTCACTCAACCTCTATCTTGCAGAGCCAAGTGGCAAAAAACTCAATGACATGTATCTCACAGCCTGGAAAAAAGGACTTAAGACGACCTACTACCTGCGCTCAACTGCAGCAACACAAATCGAAAAATCGACAACTGATATCAATAAGCGGGGCCTCCAACCCCGCTGGATGAAGAGCGAATCTGCTTCGAGTCGCGTTACAGTCACCCGCGATGCCCCCGTCTGTAACCTCGACGAGGGATGTGAGAGCTGCCAATAATAGATTTTAAGGAGAAAAAAATGACGTTACTAAAAGAGAGTCTACCCAAAACTTCCCAGCGAGTCGACGTGGGCAGCAAACGACTGATCAATTGTAATGCGGTTGATGTGAATCAGCTCATGCCTTTGAAATACAAATGGGCTTGGGAACACTATCTCAATGGGTGTGCCAACAATTGGATGCCAACAGAAGTTCCTATGTCAAAAGATATTGAGTTATGGAAGTCGAATGAACTCTCTAAAGATGAGCGGCATGTCATCATGAGAAACCTCGGCTTTTTTAGCACAGCTGAGAGTCTTGTGGGCAACAACATTGTTTTAGCCATTTTCCGTCACATCACGAACCCCGAGGCGAGACAGTATCTACTCCGCCAAGCTTTTGAAGAGGCCGTGCATAGCCACACTTTCCTCTACATCTGCGAGTCGCTTGGACTCGACGAGGGTGAGGTGTTCAACATGTACAACGAGATCCCGGTGATCGCACGTAAGGATCAATTTGAAATGAAGCTCACCTCTGATGTGTTAGCCGATGGATTTACTACAGCCACGTTTGAAGGAGCGCAAAAATTCCTTAAAAACCTCATTGGCTACTATATCATCATGGAAGGCATTTTCTTTTACAGCGGCTTTGTCATGATTCTTAGCTTTCACAGGCAGAATAAGATGACAGGAATTGGCGAGCAGTACCAATACATCCTCCGCGATGAGTCTATTCACCTCAATTTTGGCATCGATCTGATCAATGGGATCAAAGAAGAGAACCCTGAAATCTGGACTCCAGAGTTTCAACAAGAAATTGGAGAGCTGATTGAGGAGGCAGTAGAGCTCGAAATTGCCTATGCTGAAGATTGCCTGCCCAATGGCATCTTAGGGCTCAGAGCGTCCATGTTTCGCGACTACGTGCAGCACATTGCAGACCGAAGATTGGAAAGGATCGGGCTGAAGGGGCGTTATGGCTCGAAAAATCCTTTTCCTTGGATGAGTGAAACCATTGACCTCTTCAAGGAGAAAAACTTTTTTGAGACACGTGTAACTGAGTATCAAACGGCTGCAAATCTCTCTTGGTCCTAGATCATGCGTAGAGCGAGTTTCTTTTCGGCTTACTACATCCTGTTTGTCGATTTTTTTAGCTTTGCCCTAGTCTTTCCCCTCTTCCCCCTCCTGATGCTCGACCCAGGGTATGGTCTCATGCCAGCAGTCACATCGGAGGGAGGAAGAAACCTCGCTCTCGGTCTTCTTCTCGCCGCCTTTCCTCTCGCTCAATTTGCAGGTGCCCCGCTCTTTGGCTATCTTTCCGATACCTACGGTAGAAAAAAGACCCTCTACTGGTCGCTCGGAGCCACACTTGTGTGTTATGCCATCACAGGGCTATCTATCTATGCCCACTCCTACTCGCTCTTACTTGTCAGCCGCATAGCTGCAGGTTTTTTTGCCGGTACCCTTGCAATCTCAATGGCGATCATTGCAGATCTCACCCCCCTCAAAAAAGAGAGGGGGCGCCACATGAGCTTGGTCGCTGCTCTTATGGGTACAAGTTGGATCTTCGCTGTCGTCTTTGGAGTGATCTATTACATGCCACAGAGACAACTCACATTCTCTTTGACTATTCCCTTTTGGTTTCTCAGTTCGCTCACCCTCACAAGCCTCTTTGTGCTCTGGAAAGGGTATGAAGAGAGCGCTCCTCTCGCACAAAAACTGTCTAAAAAATTTAACCTTGCAAGAGCTTACGAGTCGTGCTTTCACCTCCTCTCGCATAAACCCCTTGAAATCCTCAACCTCACCCTCTTTTTTTGGTACCTTGGCTTTTTTCTCTCTCTGCAATGGGCAGCTCCAGTAGCTTTTGCAAAATTTGAGATCACCTTCACTAAAATGATCTGGTTCTATCTCTTTACGGGTGTTGCTTGGAGTTTTTCGAGTGGCCTGATCAATCTCTGGCTGATAGAGCACGCCTCTCTTTGGAAAATCACTACCTGGAGCTTGTTTGCAACAGCTCTCTTCTTCTTCTTCGCTGGGGCTTCAGATTTCTTCCTCTACTTCGATATCTCCTATGCTGCATGCGCAGTGTTTGGAGCTCTTGCTTTTAGTAACACTCTGGCCTTGATCTCAATCTCCGCTCCTGAGGAGAGTCAGGGGCGCGCTTTTGGCGTAGCGCAATCCATTCGCTCTTTAGGCCAGTTTGCCAGTCCAATCGTCGGGGGTCTCATAGCTGCTGCAAGCATTGAACCTCTCTTTTTTACCGCTTCTCTTCTCGTTTTCATCAGTTTCTTGATCTTGCTCACCTATATCCTTAAACGGACCCGCCGCGCCTCCGAGCTTCTTTGAGGCTGTGCTAAAAAAACTTATTGCACTCACCTTCAACCATCTTTAAAAGCCTATTTTTTACCTCACTTTCTCAGAGGGTGCTCTGGTGCTACCTCTCTTGCTTGTGGTGTAAAAACTAGACTTCAAATCTAGCTGAATTTGAGTACACTAAGTTTTTTTAGCACAGCCAGTAGAAATATCGCTAGATCTGAGGACTTATTCAACAACGTCGCATTTTACCAGGCGTACGAAAAAGTGCCACGAGCTGTGGCACAATTGGATGGCTTGCCCATTTTTCTAATTCCTTGGGGTCATAACGCGCTCATTTTAGAAAAGGTCAAGAATACTAAGGAAAGGCTTTGGTATGCCGAAAAGGCCATCGAACACGGCTGGAGCCGCTCTATGCTTGAAACTTGGATGAAATCCGACCTTTATAAACGAGAGGGGAAAGCTCTCACGAATTTTCACAAAACTCTTCCAGCTCCACAGTCGGATTTAGCTCATCAGACCATTAAAGACCCCTATCTCCTGGATTTCCTCACACTGCACGAAGATTATTTAGAAAAAGACTTAGAGGATGGATTAGTGGGTCATATTCAAAAATTTCTGCTAGAATTGGGTCAAGGATTTGCTTTTATGGGTCATCAATACCCAATTGAAGTGGATGGAGACACATCGTATATCGATCTTTTGTTCTATCACGTTAAGATTAAATGCTATGTCCTCATCGAATTGAAGGCACGGCCTTTCAAACCTGAAGACGCGGGACAGTTCAATTACTATCTGTCCGCCGTTGATGACATTTTGAAAGGGGAACATGACAATCCAAGTATAGGAATCTTAGTTAGATTTGGATGGTAATTCGTGCACAGAAGATAGGATTCGTCTTTTACGACGAGTGATTGAAGGAAGCTACCATCTTGTTTATCAAGTAAGAGAGTAATAAACATCAGGCAAGACAATCCATGTGTTTAACTTGAAACATATGGCAAGATCTGTCCAGATTCTTACAATGCGTCAGTTTCTATATTTGTTTTAAGTAATTGTTTAAACATCGCCAAACAAATTTCTCAGCTCCTCGTAGTAAATTGGGCACAATTCTGGCACACTAAAACCCTATCCAATACCTTTCTACTCAACATTTCTCAGTTGAATTTTGATCTCAATCGCTTTATTCTATTGCTATTATAAGCTGGCATGTGATGTCAAGTATTTGAAATAGACGGACTCATAACCCGTAGGTCGCAGGTTCAGGTCTGGCTTGCCCCACTCTTTTTTCTCTTCACAAGTGACTCTGGATGAATAGACTTCAACCCAGAGGACTTTATGCAAAAAATTCTCCTCAAGCGGTTTTTCCGCATTCTTTTACGAAGCAAGCCTATATCGATTTGTACGGGAATGCGTGTCTCGGTTAGATGAGCGGTAAATCGTACAGACAACCCCTGGTATTCAGCGCCTGCTTGCGTTTCTTGAACGATTAACGCATCGGTAATCAAACACAATAGCCTCTTCTTCAACGGATAGACCTGCAAAGTCTTTCACGGGCGTGCGAATATGATCTCCCAATCCGACACGGGCAAGTTCTTCTTGTCTCTAATTGAATTAGCCACTGACAATCACCTCCATGAGAGGTCTCAGTATGCGCTCTAATCGGAGTAATTTAGCGTAGCTGTATAACTTGTTGAGGTCGGTTTTACCGGATTGCCAGTACATCCTCAAAGCTTTGAGCACTATATCCATTCCAAGCTTATTTCGATACTTGATGACATCTACTAACGTCTTCTCACAATCAAAAATTTTTAAATTACATCCATCAAAATAACGCTCTTCAACTCCTACATTGATGGAATTATCTCCGTACCAAAAGAAACGCATTGGAGGGTATACAATGCTAGGTTTACGAGATTTTTGAGGAAGTGCCACATACACAAAATGTGGAATTTGGGTGGTCAGTTCATGAAATGCTAAAGCTGAGACTAAGCAGATGACCCCGCCGGGAATCTTCTTCGCAACGTGAATAAAATCAGGTAGCGAAGGTGCGGCATATCAGCCTGTCTATATAGCCCTCGATCAAGAACTTCGAACTGGCCCTGATCGCGAAGCAGGTAGAGATCTCTACGATGAACACCAAGGCTAAGGGTCTCAGACATTCTTAAAGTCCCCCCGGATTTTCGGGAGATCTGGATAGTTTTCTGTAATCTATCAATCTTTTTCATGGTACAAAAAGTCGGACTCTTCTTTCTTTTTCCTACATTTTGTTCAGTACTGAGGAATTTAAGATTTCTTTTTTATTTGTTCAATTTCTTCAACTGTTTTTAAAAAGTGTTTTTCAACAAGGGATAAATTATCACTTTTCAACAACTTTTTGTATTTCAAATATTCTTTTTGAGCTTTATCAAGAGCTGCCCGATGACTCACCTCTCCTGCATGCGAAAGAATGTCTCTGGCCGTGGCCACCTGCAAAAAATCTTCTAGTTTGACAATCCAGTCCCTCATGTACATGGGAGATCTGCCTAAGGCCTGGAGTTCAGCAAAATCCAAGTACATAGAAACAAGTCGATTTAAAATACCCAGTTCTTCTGCATTTAGGTAATTTTTAGCAATCTCGGTATCTGATTTGCTGATGCTTTTCCCAGACCAAGAGGTCAATCCCATGTATTCTTTGGCTGCATCCGCTCTTTTAAAAATAACTTCAGCCGCCGTATGACCATGAGCTGCCCAATGCATTTTATTTTGTAGGATCCGAAAAAATTCCTTCGAAGCCTCAACATTAGGATCATAGTCTATACTCGTAGCATAAATATCTAGTACCTTGCGCCAAAAAACTTTTTCGGATGACCGAATATCTCGAATCCGAGTAAGAAGTTCATCGAAATAGTTCCCCCCACCCAGCCTCTTTAACCGCTCATCATCCAGCACGAACCCTTTAATCAAAAATTCTTTTAGCCTTGCCGTTGCCCAAATACGAAATTGTGTCCCTCTATGAGATTTAACGCGGTAGCCTACTGAGATTATAATATCGAGGTTGTAGTGAAGTGTTTCATAGTTTTTCCCATCTGCAGCAGTTGTCCGGAATTTCCGGATAACTGCCTTTTCAGACAATTCCTCTTCTTTGAAAATATTTTTTATGTGCTCGGAAATCGTCCTTTTATCTTTACTAAACAGCTCAGACATTTGAGCTTGCGTAAGCCAAACCGTTTCATCTAGAAGACGAACCTCTACTTGAGTCTGCCCATCTTCTGTCTGGTACAGAATGAGTGAACTATTAGTAAGAATGCTATCCATGGCTTCCTTCTGGTCAGGGAATGGCTGGAATGCTATAAAAACTCTTATTTTCATGCACGATTTTCTGCAAATGACTGGAAAGAAGAAGGAAAGATTTTGGCAAACTTTCCGAAGTATTCTCGTGAGCAAGGCCCATAACCCCTAGTGATTGTGGATAAGCAGAAATCTGAATAAAACCTAGCAAACGGTTAGGGTTGATGTCAGGGAAAACGCATTAAAATTTAGGCTACCACCCGCCTGAGGAATTTTTCATCCCACCCTGCTCTCAGTCGCTTGCGTTTCATCCCAGCTTTTGTAGGCTCTTGTTTTAAAAGGTTTAAAGCCATTCTTCGAAGAGTGGC
>JAJFLX010000018.1 GCA_021772465.1 Chlamydiota bacterium | reverse complement strand
GACTCCATCGGAACGCGAGATTGCATTCCTGATACTTAAGGGCATCGATAATGATTCCATCGCTAAAATGCGGGGAACTGCACAGGGTACTGTTCGAGCGCAATGCACCCAGATATATGCAAAGGCAAAAGTTGATGGGCGCACTCAACTTTTAAGCATTTTTATGGAAGAACTACTTCACGTTGGTGAAGAACAGTAAAGTAGAATAATTACTAGTTTGCTTATGTCAGGTAAGAAACGATCTAAATAGATATACCATTGTAACAGTAACTTAAGGCCTTATTTCGGACTAAAACTAAATCTTACGAAAATTCAGCATAGTGAAAAGGCAGAGAGTGTATGGGTTTTTGCGTGATGTATTGAAAGTGAGTAGATATCACTTCTAAGCTGGGGCTTACTACACTAGATTTAAGCTTTCCTGCAATTCAAAAATCTAAAATTTTACCACATCTTTATTTGAATAGAAGGCAAATCTTTAACACTTGAAATCAATAAGGAGAACAAAGATGCATAAACTTATTTTTCTAATTGTTTTAGCACATGTTAGTCCAGTCTTTGCAGCTGAGTTATCCTCGCAGACTATTGACCCTCATCAGCTCTACGAACAAAGTTGTGCGAGATGCCACGAACCACATGCCGGGGATTTCGTGCACAAGAAACTTATACGCCCTGGCGAAAATCTTCTAGGTCGTAAATCTAATAAAGATGTACGTGAGTTACTTAAAACAGGGCATGGAAAGCTAACGTTGGAGGAAATTGAAACGATTGTTGACCATATGACTAACATCTATCAATCAGGTCGACTATATCACAAAAAATGTCGTATCTGTCATGATCGATCGGTTAAATTTGCGCGATTAAATCTTATATTAAAAGAAGGCAAGTTGTTTGGACGCTATTCTGGAAAGGACATTGAACAGTTTCTGAGTGCCCATGGGCGACTTAAAACTAACGAAGTTTCTAAGATGGTTGATGTTTTAAAGCGCCAGTTAATCACGACAAAAAATAAAGACTGATACATTTCGTAAATGAATTATCCGTTTCCCAAATAAGATAATGACTGGTTACATCCGCAGGCGCCATCAATGACTACGAAGCCAATAATTCTCTCGGACGTTTATTGTCCAAGGTGCGTTGGTATTTATCCAGCCGTTGACTGTTCGCCTGCCATATTTGTCCTTATCGCCCTCAAATCCGTCAACCATTGAGTAAACCCCGGTGACCCCTGCATTCGCCAATACATCAACCGCTTTAGCACTTCGGCTACCCGATCTACACATAAGTATGAGTGTTGTGACGTTTTTGCCTACTGAAGTCTTCAGGAAGGCACGCACGTCAGCAGCAAAATTTGTGTTCACTATGAGGTTGTAGCTGCGTTTTTTCTCGTTGAACCCATAAGACGAGTCGACATGTTTGTATGGGATATTCGCAGCAGCCAGCTCAGGATAACCAACGAACATTGTCTCCTCTGGTGTGCGTACATCGATCAGTGCGACATCACGGCGGCTCTGTAGAAGAGAATTTGTCTCCTTCGCGGTTACATAGAGGCCTAAAAGAGTTTTCTTCTTCTCTGATAACTTCGATTGATCCACGCTTGAACTTATTCTAGAGTCATCCGCCCTGGAGGCTGAGTAAGCATAAAAACAGGCGATCAGAACCATCGAGAGTAAGATATAGGTAAATTTCCTTAGCATTGTAGGCTCCTTTCCAAATTAAATTGGCGCTAGACTAAGTGCTAGAACGAAGACCGTCCTTGACTAAGATCAAGCTTGTTGAACACCATGGCCGATCGTGCGAGATGCACGCTTAGATTACCGATATGTCCGTTATTGGCACATTGAACTCATAATCACATTCTAAATCAGTTGTCCACAGATACTCGTATAGCAGATGCAACATGAATGATCTCGAAAAGCGTGCCGTTGACCCGAATGTATGGACTGGCTGCGTTTTGCAAGAGAGATTTTTGCATAAATATCGGAAGTCGCTGATATGTATCCGGCCTATTTATCAACACGCGGGTTGTGGCCTTGATGGGAATACGCACGCATCATATGTCTCATTAGCGGACAGGTTTCTTTGAACCATTCGGGTCATCAGACTTTGTGTGCGTTTCTTAATCCGTTCCATGCAGTGATCTCAATCGCGAACGATGTGAAGTGATAGTGTCTAGATGATTAGATTGTTATCGCTTCGATAATATGTGCATCAAACTCCTTTTTATTTCTAAGTATACTCCAGGCTATGCGTGCAAGCTTATTGGCAAGGGCGGTTGCCACCTTATTTTTGTGCATTCGTTTTGATGCGTTTTCTAACCAGGGGCCAAAACTAAACTTTTCCCAATTATGGGGGCGCATGAGAATAATGTGTGCGGCCTGAACAAACAGCGTTCGAAGATATTTACTGCCACGCTTTGATATGCGCCCAAGGACTGGTTTACCACCTGTACTATATTGTCTTGGAACCAATCCAAGCCATGCGCCAAAATCACGCCCGCGCTCAAAAGCTTCACCCGTTCCAATGGCAACAACCATGGCTGTTGATATCATTGGGCCTATACCTGGAACACTCATCAATCGCAAACAGTTGGCTTCCCGTTTGCTAATAAGCTCAATCTCACTGGTAGTATTTTAAATACGTTCATCCAGCCAGAGCCAATCTTCATACAAACCAATGATGATATCACTCATGCGTGGAGATATCTCATCTGTGCGGTTCTCTAGAATGGCAAACAAAGACTTGCGCAGAGCAGACATGCCGGTGCGAACAGTAGTCCCCTGTTCAATAAGAAAGGCACGTATCTGATTAACTGTGGCGGTACGTCTGGAAACAAGACGAGACCGCACCCGGTAGAGCGCTTGTAAATCTAGTTGATCTTGCGTCTTCTCATTGACACATCGAAGATTGGGACGAGGGGCTGCTTCAGCAATGGCTTCGGCATCGTTGTAATCGTTTTTTTGTCCTTTCAAGAAGGGCTTGACGTAAATATCTGGAATGATACGCGGTTCAAAGCCCAGCTTACGTAATGTTCGACTGACAAAGTGAGCGCTTAAACAGGCTTCCATACCCACGAAACAACGAGGTAATTCATCAAAGATCTTGATTAAGGCAAGACGTTTAATCTTGCGCCGAAGAATAATGTTACCAGTTTCGTCAAAGCCAACAAGGTGAAAGACATCTTTGCCTATATCTAAGCCAATAGAAGAAAATGTGAGAAATTCAATATTTGGTTTTGCCATGAGATGCTGCTCCGTATGTTAAAAGGTTCAGTATATAAGACTGACCTGCTAACTTTGTGGTCAGCAGCCAGTCCATCTCATTAGCGGAAGAACTAGCAGAAATTCATATATGACGGCAATAAGCGTGTCTCAACTTCGGTAACTCCCAGGGGAGATAGATGAACCAATGAAGTAGTTTGGTCCCACTCAATTAGTCGGTCAGTGTGTAATGGCGAGAGAATTCTTGATTTCCAGTGGGTTACATTACGGTACTCGACCCATTTACGAAGATCATCTTGGTCAACCCCGGTGATGCTTTGATAAAGTAGCACGAGAACCTGATCTCTTTTTGGCATATCGGGGTCAAGGATTCGCTTCTTCCCATTTATTTCCCACACGCACAGCAGCTTGCGTTCTACAAGACCGTCAACGATCACCTGCGCCTCTTGACAGGGCACATTGTGAGTAATACGAACTAATTCTGCCAGAATCCAACTTGCCATACTATAGACTGCTGTGGCGTCCATGAAGTTTGGATCAACATCGCCACCTACATGACCGACATTGCGATTATTTCGAATCTCATAAAGCGATGGAAGTATTCTAGGGATTAAAATCCGCAAACTGCGGTCCCCTATTCTAGAGTCGTCAGCGGGCAACCTTTCCAAATCTTGGCAGGCTTTGAGCATATTATTCGGCTTCTTGGGCTTCGAGGTGACTGTGCCCTTAATTAGGTCCGATATCACGGTGAAGACCACCTCTGCGAACTTGCCGCCATTAAGTTCAGATGATTCCCATCTGCGCTGTACATAGTTGGAACGAATTGACTCAAAGTGGGTCAACAGCGGATCGCGCAAATTACTTGGGATTTTAGAAAGAATTCTCGGCTGATCAGATATCGGATGCATTTGCAATTTCTTTCACTAACCCAGCCACTCGTTTTAAACCTGGGGCTGTAAGAGTCCATCCCTTCTGTTTATCACCGGTGAATTCATTCCCTTTCTCTTTAATAGACTTAGTATGATTTGGCGCATCGTAGCATCCTGCGTCCTTGCACCATTCCCGAGCCTGTGTATCGTCAAACCTTGAATCACCGTTTTTTATGAAGTTAGAAAGTCCAGTCAACAAATAGACCTGTAGTGTTTGTTCGCGCATTCCTTTTCCCGGTACAGCACAGATCAATCCAACCTCGTCATCTAAGCCGATGTGAAACACTTGCAATAGAACGTCGTTGGTGATTCCGTTCTTTTCCATCCAAGCTTTCACTTTGGGATGAGCATTAGTCATCGTTTCATCTGTAGATGGTGTTTTGGCCTCAGCGCCAGCAGGGCTTGGCTGGCCTGGGAGGTGTATGTCACCGATAAACGTCAATGCAGAGTTTACCGCACGTTGCCGTTCATCCGGCAATAACGGCTCAAGTAACTTTATCAATTCGGTAAGTATCTTAGTTTTGTCTGACATCCTATTACCTTTTTAAGTGCGTGCTTGTGTGTAACACGATTGCGCTACATTAACTGATTCGCACGTAGAATCATACTGGTCGTGACGTATGCATTCTTAAATAAAAAATAATGTTGATAAACACATTGTATTAGCTCGTATATTTTTATTATTATTTCTGCGCCAGTTACGTGAAGACGCGTTTTTATCTACGAATTTATGGGGGCAAGAGGTGTCAAGTGTAATTTAAGGTTTCAATTTGACTGTCGGAAAAAGGTAACCGGATTTGATTTTGCAAGGCTACAATTGCAATTTTTTGGAAGAGGCATCTCTTACGTCGATGTGTGAGTGATTGCGGACGCGCAAAAAATGCGTCAAAAGCTCTAATTTTTTTTGCAAGTCAATGTCCGAATTGCCTGATCGATAACTTTCGATAAAATATCGGAGTCGATATAGGTTAGGCAGCTACTGGCAACTAAGTGACTCTCTAATTCATTAAACTTCATGCCTCAAATTGCCTTAGTAGCTGACATTTTATTATTTGTTATCTTTTAAAATTCGATATTTTATATTAAATTCAATAAAATGGTAAGAGCTTTGGAAGCATACTCACCTATGCTTTGTTCGAGCTCACTTAGCTTTTTATAAATTCTGGTGAGAGAGCCATTACCCCTCCTGTGTTTGAAATAACGCAGGGGGGCTTTCTTTTAAATGATGTTGCCTTGTCATGATGGCTGTGACGTTTCAGAATAATTTCCTATGGGGATTATTACTGGGTTTTTCAGATTAAGTTTCAAAGTTGCTTGGCTCATATTAAGCATGAGCTATTATCTTGTTAAAGGTCTAGCTGTGATCTGTAGCTGGTTTCACAAGGGCATGGTTTTTCTGTTTGGCAAAGCCCCAAAAACATTTGGGACTGCACGATTTTCAAATTCAACTGAGTTAAAGCAAGCGGGTTTTTCCGATGAGCAAGGGCTGATTGTTGGCACCATGAAGGGCGAGCGCTTATATGCGCCTGCTGACGACCATGCATTGATTACCGCCCCAACCAAGTCAGGAAAAACCACCTGCTTTGTGATTACTAACTTGCTTAAACTGGGTGATACCTCGGCGGTGGTGACTGACCCTAACGGCGAATGTTGGGCAGCAACTAAGAGAGAGCGCGGCCAGCATGGGCGCGTGTATCTCTGGGCACCTTTTAGCCCGTTGTCTGATTGCTTTAATCCACTTGATTACATCCGTATAGGTACGGTGAATGAGCGGGATGATGTGGAACTTATTACTTCACTTATAGTGCCTGATAATGCCAATGGTGAAGATGACTTTTGGAACGCACAAGCCAGAGAGGTGCTTATGGGAGTTATCCTCTATGTGCTCCATACGCGCAGGCCTGAAAGGCGAACTCTTGCAGAAGTGCGGCATTTGCTTACCTTAAGTGAAGAAGCTTTTGATGAGATGCTTGTCGGTATGGTGCATCACGGTCATGAGATTATTAGACGCGTTGCTCACATGTTGCAAAATCAGGAAAGCAAATTGCGTAGCAATGTTATGGCAACAGTGCAAAGTAAGACCCGCATTTGGGATAGTCCCTTGTTGAATGAAGTTACCAAAAAATCTAATTTCAGCTTTGCTAACCTGAGAAACTTTACAGAAACGGTTTATCTTGTGGTGCCTCCTGAACATTTGGCAACCTATTATCCAGCTCTTGCCATGATGTCAGGGGTGGCGCTGGCTGAGATTAACCGGGCTCAATCAAGATACCCTAAACGGGTTACGTTCATGCTGGATGAGTTTGCCAACTTAGGCCGGTTAAAGCCGTTTGAAACAGCAATTTCAATTGCACGTAAAGCCGGCATACAGCTTTGCCTGTTTGTGCAGGATTTGGCACAAGCCAAGCGGGTTTATGGCAAGAGCTGGGAAAGCTTTGAAGCTAACTGTAATACTAAGATTGTCTTTGGTATCAACCAAATTGAAGAAGCTAAAAAACTCTCTGATACGTTAGGCGTGAAGACAGTTAAAACCCGCTCTAACGGTCATAATCACGGTGTCACTGATGTAATGCCAAACTCTATCAATGGTGGGACTGGCGAGGCTTCACGGCCGCTAATGACAGCTGATGAAATCATGGCCATGTCGGAAAGTCAGTGCATTGTTTTGCAAAAAGGAATGCGGCCGATACTGGCAGATAAAATCCATTACACGCATAGCTTCTTTAAAGGTCTGTATGATGTGTGGGACGGTCGGCCGCCTCATCATAATGTCATTCTTGCAGAGGACTTTACACGAGAGCCAGACAGTCAGGAA
>JAJFLX010000017.1 GCA_021772465.1 Chlamydiota bacterium | reverse complement strand
GATCAATCCTGGGATCTGATATTCCCCCAAATAAACTGATTAAATTAAATTCGATCCCCATAGTCTTCTCCATTTAAGGCGACTATTTTCTATCGTCTAGACTTTATCAATCAATCGTAAATTTTAATGCGTTTTCCCTGGACCTATAGGGGCATTTTGTCCAGTTACTTTTTCAGAGCTTAAATCATAAGTGGTTTCTAGAACACGCCCGTCTGGCCCTCCGGCATAAAACATGTAAGGATGATGATAATAGTATTTCGCTTTCTCCCATCGATAGTTGTAGTTTTGCGTCGGTTTAGAAGGGGCCTCTACATGATCTAGAACAACGTCCATAACTGCTGGAATATAAT
Organism: Chlamydiota bacterium; assembly: GCA_021772465.1. Taxonomy (GTDB): domain Bacteria; phylum Chlamydiota; class Chlamydiia; order Chlamydiales; family JAAKFR01; genus JAJFLX01. The sequence goes on along the minus strand of JAJFLX010000017.1, from coordinate 330,181 downwards.
AGTAGTCCCATGGCTTTCCCCGTTTTTTCTTTGAGCTGACCTCTCGAACATGATTGAAAAAAGTCGCTTTTCTCTGATCACTGCCTGATATTTCTACTCTATGAAAATACCTGCTTCTATCTGTCTTTTTTCCTTTTACTTGATCGGAATAGTTCAAACTGATTGAACCGAGACAAACACCCTTAGAGCTATAAGCTGAAATTGAACGTAGGATATAGTAGGTACTTATGTTTTTATAGTGCGAATTTTGTTTTGATTTGTGATTAAAATCTTCATACTCATATTAAATAACGTTACCATTCGGTTTTCTCTCTTCTTTTATGCAAGCTTGATAGGTTGTGTCATTCACTTGATTCCATAAACCAATCTCAGTCCGATAAATTCTTTTTCCTCCGGATCCATCTTCGATAACACCCTCCCAGTAGTTTTCATAACGTCCTGGTGTAACTTTGTTACAGGAAAAATGGACGTTTAAGGGGTGCCCCCTCCCTGTATTTGTAAAATGTTTATGTTTGTCGGGATCAAAAGTAAAGGCGTTGCCTTGCTCATTTTCACATAGAATAAAATTGCCACTTTCCTCTCCGACTCCTGCGAAGCGTTGACTTGCATTTGGTCGGAAATCAAAGAGCATTAAAGCTTCAGGATTAATAGTCCAATGTCCATAAGTCTGATTTTTATGACCTAGATGACTATAGAATCTTCTTAGCGAAAGGGGCTCGCTCCCTGCCACTAGAAAATCTATTTCCTCTTCATGATACTCCCCTGTAATGACATCTACCTTAGGAATTTGAGGCAGAAAAGATGAAATTTCCTTATGGGCGAAAATTGCAGGCGGGGGTGAAAGCAATCCTTGAGCCGAAGCATGAATATTAAAAAAATCAGTGTAGGTCTCGAGTTCCCCTCCTAGAGCTGAGGGCGATGCCATTTTTGTGAAAAAAAGAGCCACTAATAGCAGAAATCTAAACTTTTTCATAACTCACCTTTTCGAAAAAAATTTCGCTCACATTGCGACAATGTATCAAATATAAAGAGCACATTAATTTTCATCTGATTAATGGTCAATATTCCTCGAATATTGAAAAGGCAATCGGTCCAACGATACCTATTTCATCAAATTACAATGATTGATTTTCAATAACTTATAATTATTAGTCCCTGAAAAAGGCTCTAATTTTCTTGATCCAACACCGTAAAAACTTAAGTTTGGCCTTCAGAAACTTTATGCCCTCAAGGAATATCGAAAACTGGGAGAGAGTCAAATTGTCGCGCAGCTTGTGCGACTTTTCCATAGGCTAAAAAAAACCTTCAAATTTTGCGCTGCTGAACCGGACGCTCTTTTTGTGACGGTTTTATGGAGCGAAGGGAAATCGAGTGTTTCTTTTTTAGTTTTTTTGCTAAGCTCTGAAAGCGATGTCCAACTTCACCACTCTGAAGACCGAAGAGATCGAAGAGATCCAATGTACCCTTATCGAACTCGAGCACACTCCCTCTGGAGCCCATGTACTGCATCTAGCCTGCGATGATCCCGAAAATTTTTTCAATATCTGCTTGCCTACACGGCCTACCACATCGAATGGTGTCGCTCATATCCTTGAACATGTCGTCCTCTGCGGCTCAAAAAAATTTCCCTTGCACGACCCCTTCTTTTCAATGACTCGGCGGAGCCTCAATACCTTTATGAACGCGATGACAGGAGCCGATTTCACCTGCTATCCGGCCGCCTCGCTTGTCCCAAAGGACTTCTATAACCTCTTGGAAGTCTACCTCGATGCTGTCTTCCACCCCCTTCTCACTAAACTAAGCTTCCTTCAAGAGGGGCACCGCCTTGAATTTCAAAAACCAGAAGACCCCAACTCCCCTCTCATGTTTAAAGGAATCGTTTTCAACGAGATGAAAGGAGCGCTTGCGACTGGAGAGGCGAGACTCGCAGAGACCCTAATGGCGGCACTTTTTCCAGACACGACCTATGGTGTCAATTCGGGAGGTGACCCTCACGCCATCCTCTCACTCACCTACGACGAACTTGTCTCCTTTCACAAAACTTTCTACCACCCGAGCCGCGCTCTTTTCTTCTTCTATGGGAATCTCCCTCTCGAGCAACACCTCGATTTTCTCGACAAGCACGCACTGGCTGGCGTCGAACGACTCTCTCTTCTCCCCCCACTTCCCAAGCAGCCTCGCTTTTCTGAGCGTGTTGAGAAAGTGGAGACCTACCCTATCGCAAAAGAAGAGAGACTTGATGAGAAGAGCTACATCTCTTTCGGCTGGCTGTGCGGTTCTATTTTAGAGCAAAAGGAGCTACTGGCTCTAAATGTGCTCGAGATCGTCCTCTTGGGAAGTGACGCTGCGCCGCTCAAGCGTGCCCTCCTAAAATCGGGGCTCTGCAAACAAGTTGAGTCGCACCTCGATTCTGAAATGAACGAAATCCCCTTCATCATCACCTGCAAAGGGTGCCGTGAGGGAGATGCGGCAGCGGTTGAAAAAATCGTCTACGAAGTACTAGAGAACTCAGCAAAGAAGGGACTATCGGAGCCGCTCATCGAGGGGGCCCTCCATCAGCTTGAGCTCGCTCGCACTGAAATCAAAGGAGGAAACGCTCCTTATGGCCTTCATCTCTGTTTCAGTTCAGCGCTTCTCAAACTCCACGGTGGCAACCCAGAAGATGGCTTACGGATCCACTCGCTCTTTAGCCAACTCCGAGAGAGTCTTTGCGATCCACAATTTCTTCCTCGCCTGATCGAAAAATATTTTCTCCACAATACCCATGCTGTGCGCCTTGAGATGAACCCAAGCCAAACCCAAAATGAGAAGGAGAGAGAAATTGAGCAGCAGCGCCTCGAGAGCATTTGTGGAAAACTCGAAGATCGCGATGTCAGCGCTATCTTGACCTCCTCCCAAGCACTCGAAACAAGACAAGAAGAAGACCCGAGCAGCCAACTAGAGATGCTTCCCCAAGTCACCCTCTCCGACATCTCAAAGCAAGGAGAGGAATTTGATCTAGAAATTCAGAGATCAGGTCCTTTGGAAGTCTTTCATCACAACTGCTTTACGAATGAAATTGTCTACGCCGATCTCATCTTTGATCTGCCAGAACTTGCCTCTGAAGACCTCCCTTACGTGCGCCTTTTTGCTAATATCCTCCCGCAAATTGGTTGTGGGGGGCGCTCCTACAAAGAGCACCTCGACTACCTGATCGAGCACACTGGAGGGGTCGGCGTCTCTCTCGATCTCTCTCAACAAGCTGAAGGTGCTGACCAGATGCGCCCCTCTCTCTGTCTACATGGGAAAGCCCTCTATCGAAAAAAAGAGCGACTGTTCCCTGTTTTTTACGACCTGATGACGAGCGCTGATTTCACCGATTTGGAGCGCATTACAAGCATCTTATCGAAACACTACCATGCGATCGAAAATGGAATTCAAAAAAACTCCCTGCGCTACGCCGTTAATTTAGCCTCTAAAGGGCACTCGATGCCTGCAAATCTCACCAACCAGTGGTTTGGTCTCGATTACTTCCACGCTTTGAAAAAAATCTATGTCGATTTTGAAAAAAAACCCTCCCAGGTGGTTGAAAAGCTTGAACAGATGCGAGATCTTTGCTTGAAAAAGCGAGGAGGAGAGCTGGTGCTCGCTTGCGATCAAAAATTGGCGCATGAGATGCAACAGACCGGCTTCTACGGGCTCGACCAGCTAGATCCAAGCGACCAAACGAGGTGGCGCCCCTCACTTCCAAGAGAAAAAAGCCTTTCACAAGCTCGGATTACAGCCTCACCGGTCGCTTTTACTGCCCTTCTTTTCAAAACCATAGGCTTCACCCATCCCGACGCCGCTGCACTGAGCGTCGCCTCAGAGATCATGGAAAACCGCGTCCTTCACAAACGAATTCGCGAGCAAGGGGGCGCTTACGGATCTGGGGCGGTGCACGGCCTTATATCAGGCGAATTTTACTTCTACACCTACCGCGACCCTTATCTCGCAAAATCAGTTGAAGCGTGTTTTGAGGCTATAGACAAGGTCGCAGGGGGAGAATTTACCGACCGCGACCTTGAAGAGGCTCTACTAGGTCTTTTCCAAGAGATCGACTCCCCTTCCCCTCCAGGCGTTCGCGCGATCACTGCCTATAACCGTCTTCGAAGTGGAAGAACCTCTGAGAAAAGAGCGCATTTCCGAGAGCGGCTCCTCCATATGACCAAAGAGGAGATTTCTAGGGCTGTAGCGTTGCACCTCCAATCAGGGATTGAACAAGCGACACTCGTTACTTTTGCGGGAAAAGATCTACTCGAGCGAGAAAATAGCTTGCTAAAGCACCCGCTTCCGATCTATGAGATCTAAGTATGCTGCGTCCCCTGATCTTTCTACTCTTCAACCTTCTGGCCATCGATGTGGCGCCAAGTGGAGGGGGATCTTCGCTATGGCTCCTTCTTTGTCTCCCTTTATTGGCTCTGCTCTATTTTCAACGGAGGTTCGTAAGAAAGGGGTGGCTTGTTTTTCTCGAGCTCTCGATCTCTACTCTTTTTTTCTTCTATGGCGCCGAGCTTTCGCCAAATGCCCTCAATGTATCTCTCTACATGCTCTTTTATCTCACGGCACTATCTCTAGCACTCCACCCACAAGTCGCTTGGTTTCTTCTCCCTTTTCTTCTCCCATTTATCCTCTATATGGCTCTTTTCAGATGGGTTGCTTTGCCTTTGAACTCTTGGATAGCACTCCCTTTACTTCTCCTTCTTTTCATCGGTGTGCTCTTCCTTCTTCCAATCTTTTTTCAGTGGGTTTGGCGGTGTGAGCCCCTAGGTGAATCTCCGCTCAAAGAGCGCATCGATTCACTTTGCAAAAAGCACCACTTCCGCCATGGCGGCGTTCTTATTTGGCGCGTTCTATCTCATGCCTCGACAGCGGCGATCATCGGGCTTATCCCTAGATTTCGCTACATCCTCTTCACAAGACCGCTAATCGAGGGCTTCCCCGAAGAGGAGGTAGAGGCGGTTCTTGCACACGAAGTGGGACATGCAAAACATCACCACCTGCTGCTCTATCCCTTCCTGTTTTTAGGCCTTCCACTTCTTATTTCACTCGTAGCATCCACTTTAAAAGGTGTCTCTCCCCTGATTGAGCTTGCACTTTATGGTCTACTGATTTTCGTTTATATCCGCTTTCTCATAGGCTATTTCTCCAGACAATTCGAACGACAAGCTGATCTTCATGTCTTCGCCTTTGATCTCCCTCCTGGAACGCTTGTCTCGGCACTTCAAAGAACTGCGGATCGCAATTTTCTTTCTTTGAAAAAACGAAACTGGCACCATGGAAGCTTTGCAAAACGAATTGAATTTCTAAAACAAGCGGAGATTGCGCCGGGATTGATAGCCCGTCACCATAAAAAAGTGAAGGGGATTGTGGCTGCTTATTTCTTGATCACCCTCTCTATTTGGTATGTTGGATATTTCTACTCTTAAAAGACATTTTGATGAAAACAAGGATCGGATTTTTGAAGACTATTTTACTCTGCTCCGCTTCAAGAGTGTTGCCACAGACCCTAGCTACCGCGATCAAGTAGAAAATTGCGCTGATTGGCTCTTTAGTCATCTCCAAAAAATCGGCTTAAAAGTCGAAAAATGGGAGGGAGAGGGCTCCCCTGTCCTCTTCGCTTCCCACTTTGCTGGCGCTGACAAGGAGACCGTACTGATCTATGGCCACTACGACGTTCAGCCCGTCGATCCCCTCGATGAATGGCTCTCGCCTCCCTTTGAACCCACTATCCGCGAGGGTGAGGTTTACGCCAGAGGGGCTGTAGACAACAAAGGGCAGTGTTTTTATACGCTCACAGCCCTAGAAATGCTTCTCAAACACGCTCCTGATCTTCCGGTTAACATCAAGATCATCATAGAAGGGGAAGAGGAGAGTGGAAGTATGACTCTCTCCCATTTGCTCGATGAGAAGCGCACCCAGCTAAAAGCCGATTACCTCTTGATCGTCGATAGTGGGATGAACAAACTAGAGGCCCCCTCTATTACACTCGGAGCTCGAGGGATCGTCTGCATGGAAGTGTGTGTCCGGGAGGCTGCGGTCGATCTTCACTCAGGTATGGTCGGAGGCATGGCGTATAATCCCAATAGAGCTCTCGCAGAGATGATCGCAACACTCCACGATGGCGAGGGCCACGTCACTGTCCCTGGATTTTATGACGGCCTTGTACCTATCACAGATCAAGAGAAAAACGAGCTTGATCTCTCTTTTGACTCAGAAGCTTTCCACTCTCATTTTGGATTTGACCCCACAGGCATGGAGAACTCTTTCACCCCTATGGAGGCGGCATGTCTGCGCCCCACTTTAGAGATCAATGGGTTGTGGGGAGGCTATACGGGAACTGGTTTTAAAACAGTGATCCCTGCAGCTACGCACGCCAAAATCTCTTGCAGGCTGGTTCCGGGCCAAGACCCCGATAAGATCGCTCAGCGAATCGAGACCTTTTTGAAGAAAAGCACTCCGAAGGGGTTAGAAACAACTTTAAACATTTTTCCTGGAAATGGGTGTGGATTTCGCACCCACTCGGGATCAAAAATAGCTGACATACTCTGCGAGAGCTATTCTCAAGTCTTTGGCACCTCTTGCAAAAAATCGCTGATTGGCGGTACGATTCCAATCGCTGTGGAACTTGCAAAAGCGGCCCGGGCAGAGATGGTCCTTGTAGGTCTTTCGCTTCCAGGCGATCGCATCCATGCCCCAAACGAACATTTCGGCCTCGACCGCTTTGAGAAGGGCTACCTTACAATTTGCCGTGCATTAGAACTGTTTAAACAAGAGGAAAGATCATAAAATGATTAAACGAATAATTTTTGCCTGCGCAATTCTTCTTTCTCCCGCTTATGCTGAGGATAGCAATGAGAAACTCCTCAAAGAGATCAGCCAAGGTTTTTCGACCGTAGCGAAAAAAGCCACGCCTGCTGTGGTCTTTATTGAGAGCCAAGTAGATGATCCTCAGTCTATTCAAGGACCTCGCGTGCAAAAGGGGCCCTTCAATAACCCCTTTGACTATTTTCAAGACGATTTTTTCAACCGCTTTTTTGGCTCGCCAAGCCCTGCGCCCAAACAGAAAAAGGGCGTGCGAGGGTCGGGCTTTCTCGTCTCAAAAAATGGCCATATTGTAACCAACAATCATGTCGTGGAAGAAGCTACGAAAGTAAGCGTTACGTTGCATGACGGGAAAAAAGTGCCCGCTACTGTTATCGGAAACGATCCTAAAACTGATCTTGCAGTGATCAAAATTGAGGGCGACGACTACCCTTTTCTAAATTTTGCAAACTCCGACGAGCTCGAAGTAGGCGACTGGGCCATTGCCATTGGAAATCCATTTGGGCTGCAAGCGAGCCTCACCGTTGGGGTGGTAAGTGCGCAAGGGCGTAATGGTCTGAGTATCGCAGATTTTGAGGATTTTATTCAGACCGATGCCGCTATCAATCCTGGCAACTCTGGGGGCCCTTTGCTCGATGTATCTGGTGAAGTGATTGGGGTGAATACTGCCATTGTGAGCGGCTCAGGAGGCTATATGGGCATAGGGTTTGCAATCCCTAGCAGCATGGCTAAATGTATCATCACCCAGCTGATGCAAAATGGTGAGGTTACCAGGGGATTTCTTGGAGTCACGCTCCAATCTATCGATGAAAACCTTGCGAGCTTCTACCACCTAGACTCAACTCACGGCGCCTTTGTCTCTGACATCGTCCCAGGCTCTCCAGCTGAAGAGGCGGGTCTCCAGCAAGAAGATGTGATTGTCAGCTACGATGGAATTCCAGTCGATGGAATCACCTCGATTCGCAACTACATCTCACTTCTCCCTCCCGGCTCAAAACTGAAGCTCCGAGTGAATCGAAATGGAAAGATAAAAGAGTTGAAAGTGGTCATCACTTCGGTTCCTGAAGATGTTCTCTCTATGGGAACTCCACTACAAAAATTCGGCTTTAACGTGCAAGCTCTCACACCCGAGCTTGCCAACCGCTTCAACATCTCAGAGGAGCAGGGAGTCGTAATCACACAGGTCGAAAACGGGAGCCCCGCAGCTGAAGGAGGTTTGAGGCCTGGGGTAGTGATTTTGGCGGTCAATCGTGTGCGAGTCTCTACTCTTGAAGAGTTTGAGAAAGCCTTGAAGCTCGCTGCAGCAGAAAAGCGGGTCTTGCTCATGGTCAAGCAAGGGAATGCGATTCGCTTCGTTGCACTCCATTTCGATGATTAGCAACTACGAAGAGAATTCCCTAAAAAGAAGTTAATTTTCAGAGTTTGTATAATCTGAATGCCCCTTCAAAAAGGATTGAAAGGAGGGCATCTCTCGAATAGGATCAAACTCTTCGCGACTCGCAGCCTCTTTGACAGAGGTGAGCCCCTCACGAGCGGCGCATTCGAGCCACCCAATTGCAGGCTCAGCTTTTTTGAGCACCCCATAGGCTAACGCGTTGATCAAGGCAGTATCAGCTGAAGGGTTGTCTTGAAAACAACGGTTAGCAATCTCGATTACCATCTTGTAATCTTCATTCATGTAGGCTAAGAAATGAAGCAACGCAAGATTCTCACCCGAGAGGGTTTTCCGTATCGGAAGGAGGAGCTCATAGGCCTCCTTGAACTTCTCTTGAGAGCGGTAGATCGCTGCAAGTTGCTGGGTAGCTACAGTGTAGAGAATCCCCTCTTGCGTTTTTTCCCTCACCTCTTGGAGCTTCCCTTCAGCTACCAGATGCTGCCCTCGGTCGATAGCAAGTTCGGCCTCTTTAATCCGCTGCTGCAAAGTATTATCGCGGTCTTTTTCTGTGAAGATCTTGTAGTAACGAAGAGAACGAAAGCTCTCAAAAGTGAGAATCAAAAAGAGAGCCCCGATAAGGTACATCTTCAAGATAAAAAAAGTGATGCTGATAGCGATAGCGACTACGATGCCTGTGATGATCGCAATTTTTACCCCACGAAAGCCAAAAATAGCCTCCAAGACGATGCTGAGCAAGTGCCCCCCGTCGAGAGGGAGTACCGGGACGAGATTCATAATAGTCCAAAAGAGATTGGCCACAAAAGTGAACCGCACCACAAAAAAGAGATAGGGATTGGAAATAGTGACGTTGCGAAAGATAGCATACGCTCCCAAGAAAAGAAGAAACCCTGCAAGAGGTCCATTCAAGACGACGAGAAATTCCTTATAGAGTTTTAGTTTCTCTCCTTCACGGTAGGTAAAACCTCCGAACGCTGCAAGCTCAATGCGCGCTTTTTGTTTGAACGCAACCGCTGTGAGAGCATGCCCAAATTCATGAAATAACACTGAAATAAAAATCACCCCGACAGCGAGCAGAGACCCGACGAGTGTAAGAGTCCAGACCCACCCGATAAAAAAAGCGATAAGCCAAAAAAGGGGGCGAATAGAAATAGGGATTTTACCTGGAAAAGTGATCATCCCAGAACCTTTTTAAGCGTCTCTCCCATCATAGCAGGCGTCTCTGCTAGCGTCACCCCCGCTGCTTCAAGGGCTCCCATCTTATCCTTGGCGCTCCCTTTACCTCCAGAGATGATAGCACCCGCATGGCCCATTCTCTTTCCCGGAGGAGCGGTTTGACCTGCAATAAAGGCGACGACAGGTTTACTCGCATGGGCGCGAATCCAATCGGCCGCCTCCTCTTCAGCGGTGCCTCCAATTTCTCCAATCATAAGTATCGCTTCGGTTTCAGGATCCTTTTCAAAGAGCTCGAGCATATCGATAAAATTCGTTCCATTCAAGGGGTCTCCTCCTATCCCGACGCAGCTACTCTGCCCGAGTCCCTCTTGAGATGTTTGCCATACAGCCTCATAGGTGAGTGTCCCAGACCTCGATACCACACCGATCTTTCCCCTTTTGTGGATATAGCCAGGCATGATGCCAATCTTGCACTCTCCTGGAGTGATGATTCCTGGGCAGTTAGGCCCAATGAGCCGACTTTGGCTCCGTTTCATCACCTCAGAGACCTCAAGCATATCGCGCACAGGAATCCCTTCCGTAATGCAGACAATAAGAGGGACACCTGCCTCTTCAGCCTCGAGGATTGCTTCAGCGGCAAAAGGGGCGGGGACAAAAATCAAGCTCGCATCGCACCGCGTTGCCTCCCTAGCTTCTTTGACCGTGTCAAAGACAGGCAAGCCCAAATGCGTCTGCCCCCCCTTACCAGGGGTGACCCCTCCCACATAGTGAGAACCGTAGGCCATCCCTTGCTCTGTGTGGAAGCTTCCCGCTTTCCCCGTTAACCCTTGAGTGATTACTTTTGTCGATTTGTCAATGAGTACTGCCACTTAAACCTTCCCTGCGGCTTCTACCGCTTTGATCGCTCCCTCTGCCATGGTGTCCGCTGTGATGATGTTTAGGCCAGAATTTTTAAGTCTCTCTTTGCCAATATCCACATTCGTTCCCTCCATTCGGACGACCAATGGGACGCGCAGGTGCTCTAATTGGCAAGCATGAACGATCCCTTCAGCGAGAACGCCGCAATCCATAATCCCCCCGAAGATATTGACAAAGATTGACTTCACATTAGGATCGAGCAAGATGATTTTAAAACCATGAGCCACCTCTTCTTTAGTCGCTCCTCCACCCACATCAAGAAAGTTCGCGGGATGGCCACCATAGTGATGGATGATGTCCATCGTCGCCATTGCAAGACCCGCTCCATTTACCAAACAGCCAATCTCTCCCTCAAGACCGATGTAGGCGAGATCAAATTCCTTGGCCATCACCTCATTGGGGCTTTGCTGCGAGGGGTCATACCACTGCCCAATAGCTGGCTGTCGATAAAGAGCATTATCATCAACTGTGAGTTTGGCATCGATCGCCATCAGCTCGCCTGAATCCGACAAAATGAGGGGGTTGATCTCGAGAAGTTCGCCATCACTCTCCATAAAAGCGCGTGCAAGATTTGCAGCCAGCGCGCGCCCTTTTTTCGCAAGCTCGCCGCTCCATTCCATGAATTTGATAAGCTCGATGAGATGGTAGCTGCGCATCGTTCCATCTAAGCGGATAGGGATTTTGAGAATCCGCTCAGGATGGGTGTGTGCGATCTCTTCGATCTCCATCCCCCCCTCAGGCGAGGCGATCAAAATAGCTGTTCCACTGGCACGATCAATTGCTGCTGCCATGTAGTACTCTTTCTCAATATTCATTGGAGGAGTGATTAACACGCGATTAGCAACCACTCCCTGGGGTCCTGTCTGGTTGTTGACGACCTTCATCCCAATGAGTTGGGCCGCTAAGCGGACGATCTCTTCAGGGTTTTCTGCAAAACGCACGCCCCCCGCTTTCCCGCGCCCTCCAGCATGGATCTGAACTTTGACAACTGCTTTCTCTAACCCGAGCTCCTTGATAGCCTTAAGTACCTCATCTTCGCTCGAGGCGACTGCAAAGGGAGGGACGGGAATCTGATACCTTTGTAAAAGTGATTTTGCTTGATATTCGTGCGCATGCATGAGCTTTCCTCCAAGCTCTCTATATGAGCGAAAGAGGCTTTTCAAGCAACACGGAGTGGATCTTATCGCTGTTTTTTGCTATACTCTATCCATGTTAAAGTTTCTTGGACAGAAGCTCCGAGGTCTCTTAGGGCGGGGTAAGATCGATGAGAAGAGCCTTGAAGAGCTCGAAAAATTATTCTATGAAGCCGATTTAGGAGCGAGTCGAAGCGCAGCTCTTGCAGAGCACGTACGTAAACTCTACCGAAAAAATCCCTCCATTAGCACAGAAGAGGTCTTCGAGCAGATCAAGAAAGTGCTTCTAGCAGAGATCGATTCCCCTCCCCTTGCAAAAAAGGAGATAAGCTCCCCACAAGTTGTGTTGATCGTAGGGGTAAATGGAAACGGCAAAACCACCACGATTGCAAAGCTCGCCTACCGCGCTAAAAAAGAGGGCAAGCGAGTTCTTATCGGAGCTGCTGACACCTTCCGAGCAGCCGCCATTGATCAGCTCGAGAAGTGGGCTGAGATGATTGATGTCCCCCTTGTGCGTGGCAAACCTGGAAGCGATGCGGCCGCGGTCGCCTTCGATGCGATCGAGGCTGCTAAAAGTCGTGGATGTGATGTCGTTTTCATCGACACTGCGGGGCGGCTGCATACGAAAGGCGATCTCATGCAGGAGCTAGAAAAAATTAGACGTGTCTGCGGCAAAGCCCACGCAGAGGCTCCCCATGAGACATGGCTCATTTTAGATGCTACCATTGGCCAAAATGGAATCGAGCAGGCCAAAGCGTTTCACGGGTTTACTCCCCTAACAGGACTTGTTCTCACCAAAATGGATGGAACAGCCAAAGGGGGCGCTGCAATCTCAATACAAAAAGAGTTGGGGCTCCCCATCTGCTATATAGGGACAGGAGAGAGAGTCGAAGCGCTTGAACCCTTCGATCCAAACGCCTACGTCGAGGCCCTACTGTCGGCGACCTGAAGAGAAAATCTGCAGCAAATACCAGAATATCATGATCACATTGATGTACATCTTCAAAGCCATTACAAGCGAGAGCTTGTAGGAGGCAGTTGAGTTCACATCGACTTGCATACTCATCGCTCGAATGGTTTGCGCATCATACGCCGTAAGTCCGATAAAGATTACAAGTCCCAAGTAACTGATGAGCAGATGCGCCCACGTCATAGACATGAAAAAAGAGAGAACCATAAAGAGCAAAGAGACAGTGATGAGGCCTATCAACCCAAAAGTGAGAATCCTTCCAAGAGAGGTGAGGTCATTTTTTGTAAACATACCGTACCCCATTGCCAAGGCAAAAATAGCCCCTGCTGTGAGAAAGGCAGACCAAATCACCTGCCCTCCATAAGCCGCTGCGAAGGCGGGAAGCATCGTGCCAAAGAGAATGCCTTCAAGACCGGCATAAGTCATAAAAAGAGCGACAACAGCCCCAGCTGAGAGACGATTCATCTGAGAGCTGATGCCCATTGCGACAGCAAATGTGGCCAAGGCCCCTACCCACCAAAAAGGCATCAAGGTAATGTAGAGCCCCGTTTTGAAAATAAAATAGGCGATCACTGCGGTGAAGCTCAAGCCGATAGCCATCCAGCCATAGACTCTAGATGAAAATGTGCCAACAGCTTGGGTATCTTGAATGTAGGTCATGATTACCTCCTATTTTAAAACGGATTATAGAGATTTAAATGATTTTTCCCAACATCAAAATCAGCTCAGCGCAGACGAAAAGAGCGAGAAGTGTCAAGGTAATCTTTCCTCCAAAAAGAGAGTACTCACTTTTAAATTTCAAATGATACCTCCCCCGCCACACCATAAGGATAGGGAGCAGGCCGAGTAAAAGAGCGCATCCGAGCCCGCCAGCGTAGTGCAGTGCACCTAGAAAGATAAAGGGGTTAAACATGGAAAAAACAAGAGGGGGGCCGTAAACTAAAAGAGCGAGTAACCATCTCCCTTCCCGCTCTTTCTTAATTTTTAGCCCATCGGCTAAAAAGTCGAGCAGTCCGAGCGTCACTCCCAAAAAAGAAGTGACAATAGCGAAAAAGGCAAAAAATTCCCCTACCCGATAGAGCCACGGGGTGGCCACCACCTGCTTGAAGGGGGCAACAGCCGATTCCCCAGCAGCGCGCGCCTCTTGCAAGGCATCGAGTGGGATGACGCCGAGCACAAGCCCCTCCCAAAACACATACACAACGAGAGGAATGAGGCTACCAATTACAATTGCTTTTCGCGCGCGCCACGGGCTCCTATCGAGGTAGTTGGTGAGGGTAGGTACGATCCCTTGAAATCCAAACGAGGTAAAAACAACAGGGGTAGCTAGAAAAGCAAGGGGCCAGTTCGAATGGGTGAGCGCACTCAATTCTACCTTATCGAAGCCTATCAGGACAAAAAAGAGGAAAGAGATGATGAGGCCCGACATGAGAAGAACATTGACCCGATCAACCGCTTTAGCGCCTAAAATCACAAAAGGGGCAAAAAGAAACACAAAGAGAAAGGGTCCCCATGTAGGCGAAAAATTGGGTCTTCCAAGCGAGGCAAACACATCTTTAACAAGGGTTCCACCACCTGAAATGTAGGCAACAGTGAGCGAGTAAAAAAGAAAGAGGTAGAGAATCCAAGCGACAATTCGACCAGGCCTGCCCAGCGTCATGCGCGCCATCGAAACAATATTTACCTCCTTACCACTCCATAGAAACACCTCCATCATCAAAAGGCCTGTTGCGGCCATAAACAACCAACAGAGTAGGTAGATAAGAGTTGCGGGAAGGAACCCCCCGGCAGCTGTCAAAACGGGAAGCGCGAGCATTCCTCCACCAATTGAGGTGCCTGCGACAAGAAGTGCCCCCCCAAAAATGTTGCCATGTTTTGAAAGATCCATCACTCCACCGTTACTGATTTTGCAAGATTCCTCGGCTGATCGATCTCTGTACCTCGTTCAAAAGCGATAGAGTAGGAGAGCAGCTGCGCAGCAACACTCGAAGCTACTGGTGAAAGGGCATCAAGAGTGGGTGGGACCCAAATCACATCATCGGCGATCCCCTCGATATCAGGAGCTCCTTCTGGAGCAATGGCTAAAATCCGCCCTGCTCGCGCTTTAATTTCCATCAAGTTACTCATCATCTTTGGATAGGTAAAGGAGTCGCAACAAAAAGCAACGGTGACACTCGTCTCATGAATCAAAGCGATAGGGCCATGCTTCATCTCCCCTGCAGCATAGCCATTGGCATTAACATACGCAATCTCCTTGAGCTTCAGAGCTCCTTCAAGAGCAGTAGCAAACATATACCTGCGCCCAAGAAAGAAAAAGTGCTCCGCTGCGGCGTACTTTTTAGCGAGCATAGCGATCGGATTCTTCACTTGGATCACCTGCTGAACTTGCTGGGGAAGCTTTTCAAGGGCCTCGATAAAATGAATCCCCTCTTGAGCGCTCATCTGGCGCATCCGAGCAAATTTCAAGGCCAAAAGAGAGAGTACAACGAGCTGACTTGTGAAAGATTTAGTCGCTGCAACACCAATTTCAGGACCCGCTCGCAAAAAAATAGAACTATCGACTTCACGAGCCATTGTGGAGCCCTGCACGTTGCAAAGTCCCATGATTTTAGCCCCTTTTTCATGAAGCTCCCGCATCGCTGCCAAAGTGTCGGCAGTCTCTCCCGACTGGCTGATTGCGATCGCCAAAGTATGGTCCCGCACGATCGGATTTTTGTAACGGTATTCCGATGAAATTTCGACCTGAACGGGAATGCGCGCGTACTCCTCAATCATCTGCCCTGCGATCAACCCTGCGTGGTAGGAGGTTCCACAAGCTAGGATGACAATCCGCTCCACTTGTTGCAGCTCTTGGTCGGAAAAGTTAAGATTGTCGAGAGTGGCTGTTCCATACTCTTTGCTGAAGCGGGCGAGCAGAGCATTTTGAATCGACTGGGGTTGCTCGTGAATCTCTTTGAGCATGAAGTGTTGAAAATCCCCCTTTGTGACCTCTTCAATGGCATGGGTGAGATCTTCGCTCTCTTTTTCAATGGGAGTCAAATCTGCGGCAAATACTTCAACTCCATGCTGGGTAATTTGTGCAACTTCTGAGTCGCGGAGATAGATCGCACGCCTTGTATACCTCAGAAAAGCTGCGGCATCAGATGCGAGAAACATCTCTTCTTGCCCCATTCCAATAGCTAAGGGGCTCCCTTGGGCTGCGCAGATGATCTCGCCCGGTTGCTCGTGATGTACCACTGCTATGGCAAATGCCCCTTGCATGAGCGGGAGGGCGCGCTGCACGGCGCGAAGAAAATTCCCTTTATAGAGAAAGCCTATCAGTTGGGCGATGGTCTCAGAATCGGTGTCCGTCTGAAAGACAACCCCTCGCTTTTCGAGCAAACGGCGGATTGCATCGTAGTTTTCGATGATTCCATTGTGCACCACAGCGCACCTTTTCTTATCATCGAGATGAGGGTGGGCATTTTTTTCACTCGGAATCCCATGCGTAGCCCACCTGGTATGACCGATGGCAAGGTGGCTTTTCCACCCCTTCCTCTCCACCCCCTTTTCGAGTTGGGCTACTTTACCCACCTCTTTGTAGACAAAGAGCTCTCCCTTCTCAATGGAGGCGATACCAGCAGAGTCATAACCTCGGTACTCTAACTTATGAAGCCCTTCGAGTACGACGGTAAGCGCCTCTCTGGAGCCTATGTAACCTACAATTCCACACATCCGCTACCCGAGTTCCTTAGCAATACTTTCAGCAATTTGCCCAGCAAGTCCGTCGACGCAGTGCTTTTTAGCTCCCTCGACCATCACGCGACACACCTCTTCGGTACCAGAGTAACGAACGAGCACGCGTCCCTCCCCCTTGAGCTCTTTTTCAGCTAAAGCAATAGAGTCTTGGACACTTTTGAGCGCTTCGAGAGGGGGTTTGTGTTTGACAGGGACATTGATCAAAGTTTGAGGAAACTTCTGCACACAGGCGGCAAGTTCTGAGAGTGTGGATTCTGTTTCAGCCATGATTTTGAGCACTTGCAAAGCAGAGACTACCCCGTCGCCAGTTGGATTGTGGTCGAGAAAAATAAGGTGGCCGCTCTGCTCACCCCCGAGATAGGCGTCGTAGGTGAGCATGTCTTGAATCACATAACGATCTCCCACTTTCGAGAGAATCACCTCGATGCCAAGCGACTCGAGAAATTTGATCATCCCGAAGTTACTCATCACAGTAGCAACTACCCGATTATTTTTGAGCAATCCTCGCCGGTGGAGATCTTGGGCGCAAATGGCAAGAAGCGTATCCCCATCCACGACATTTCCTTTTTCGTCCGCCAAAATCAGGCGGTCCGCATCGCCATCGAGAGCAATACCCACATTCGCTTGGTGCTCGATCACTCCTTTCTGAATCACTTCAGGGTGGAGAGAGCCACACTGCCGATTGATATTCAAACCATCGGGCTCATTTCCCGTCACAATCACTTGAGCGTCGAGCTCCCAAAAAACGAGCGGCGCAACGCGGTGACCTGCCCCATTGGCGCAGTCGAGAAAAATTTTCATCCCTTTTAGGGTTTTTCTTTTGGGAAAGGTCGCCTTCACAAACTCGATGTAGCGTCCGCCAGCATCTTCAATCCGCTTGTTGCGGCCGAGTTCGCCATCGGGAGGGAGGTCTTTAAAATCCTCCTTCTCGATCATTT
This sequence comes from Chlamydiota bacterium, assembly GCA_021772465.1. Lineage (GTDB taxonomy): Bacteria > Chlamydiota > Chlamydiia > Chlamydiales > JAAKFR01 > JAJFLX01. The sequence continues at coordinate 313,072 of JAJFLX010000017.1, read as the reverse complement.
TCTCCATCTCCTCCTCAATCGAGTCAGGCAGTTTAAACCCGTCTGCTGAGAAAATTTTGATTCCATTGTCGTAGTAAGGGTTGTGAGAGGCCGAGATGACAATCCCCGCATCCGCGCGATAAGCTCTTGTGATAAAAGCAACCGCTGGCGTTGGAAGAGGGCCAAGCATGAGGGTATCAACTCCCATCGCATTGAGCCCAGCAATGAGTGCATTTTCGAACATATAGCACGAAAGACGAGTATCTTTGCCGATCACGACACGGTGTTTTCCAGCCCGCCTTCTCAGCACCTTGGCTATTGCTTTGCCAAGCATCAAAGAGATTTCAGCGGTCATGGGGTAGTAATTTGCGCGGCCGCGGACCCCATCGGTTCCAAATAATTTACCTGCCATAGTAGGGTGGAATTATAACTTAAACAGATATTTCCTACCAGGAGTGTGTTCGTGTCTCACGCTGATCGAGTCCAAACTCTTCAAGCCGCAGTTAAGAATGCCCGTTCCCCTCTTTCATTTCGCAAAGGCTCTGCCTCAAATACACTGCGTGGAGAGATGGCTTCGGGAAAAAAAATTGACCTCTCTTCTTTCAATAACATTTTAGAGATCAACTCTGAACAGAGGTGGGCACTTGTCGAGCCTAGAGTCTCATTTTATGACCTCTCTCTTGCAACATTGAAAGAGGGGCTTATTCCCCCTGTAGTCCCTGAATTCACCTCGATTACTGTGGGTGGAGCCGTGATGGGAGCGGCTCTTGAGAGCAGCTCCCACCGCTTTGGCCAGGTGAGCGACACGACTCTTGAATACGAAGTGGTTTTAGGGAGTGGAGAGAAAGTGATGGCCTCTCCAAGTGAAAATGCCGATCTCTTCTACGGGTTATCAGGCTCCTACGGCACACTGGGCATCCTCACGACGATCAAGATTCAGTTGATTGAAGCCAAGCCATTTGTTCACCTGAGTTATCAATCGCTGTCGACAAAGGCGCTTTTGGATTTCGTTTGCAACCCCCCCAACGCAGACTTTATCGAAGGGGTCGCACTAGGGCCTGAAGGGGGCATTGCCATAGCGGGGCAGTTGACTAGTGAAGCCAAAGCCCCCCTCTACAGACAAAATCACTACTGGTCCCCTTGGTACATTCAACACCTCACTCAGCTCAAAAACACCGAAGAGGTGATGCCTCTTCAAGACTACCTCTTCCGACTCGACAGGGGAGCTTTTTGGGTCGGAAGGTACGTGCTGCGGGTGCGCACCCTCTTGCAACTTCTTTTCAAGTGGGGGGTCCCTAAAATTTCTCAAAAACCCCCAAACCCCTCCTGGATGCTTCGTCTCCTCTTTGGAGGCGTTTTTAAGAGCCAAAAACTCTACGATATATGGCACCGTATCCCTACAGATATCTCCGAGAAGCTCTTTTTCATCCACGATTTTTATACCCCTCTCGAGCAGGTAAAAAGCGTTTATGAGAAACTCGTAGAAGAGACAGCTATCTATCCGATTTGGCTCTGTCCCGTTGTAGGGACTTCTACCCCTCAAATTCTCGCCCCTCACTATGGCAAGAAAAATTTTCTCAATATCGGGGTCTATGGAATGCTTAACAATGAGAGGCCTGTCCACGTCATCACAGCTGAGCTCGAAAAAATGATCCTAGACCACGGGGGGCGAAAGATGCTTTATAGTTATACCTACTATGAGCGCGATCTTTTTGAAGAATTTTACCATGAAAAGACCTATCGGGCGCTTCGAAAAAATTACCAAGCCAGTCTGGCCTTCCCCCATCTCTACGATAAGATTGTAAATTTTCGTGGATGAGGCCATAATGCTGGGCGTGGAACCGAAAATCTATACGTCTGACGATCACCACATCCGTCACGATCTCATCGATAAATCTGCCCTTCATGTTCTCAAAGGACTGCAGGAGGCAGGGCATACTGCCTATCTTGTAGGAGGAGGGGTGCGCGACCTTTTGATGCGAAAAAGGCCTAAAGATTTTGACATCTCCACCTCTGCCAAGCCTGAAGAGGTGAAGGCGATCTTTCGTAACTGCATTTTGATCGGCAGACGTTTCCGGCTCGCACACATTCGCTTTGGAAGGCATATCATCGAAGTCGCTACCTTCCGCGCGGGGGACCCCTCCGACGACGAGCTGATTGTGCGCGACAATATCTGGGGCTCTCCTGAAGAGGACGTGCTCCGCCGTGACTTCACAATCAATGGTCTTTGCTACGACCCCTCTGACCATCGTATCATTGATTATGTCGGAGGATTCGAAGATTTACAAGCTCACACGCTCCGCTCAATTGGTGACCCTATCCTCCGCTTCAAGCAAGATCCCGTGCGCATGATCCGGATGCTCAAATTTCGCGCCCGGTTTGGCTTCCACATGCAAGAAGAGGACCTCGAAGCTCTAAATAATTGCCGTGAAGAGATTCTAAAAAGCTCTCCGGCAAGGCTTCTTGAAGAGATCCTGCGTATGCTCGAATCGGGGGCAGCTGAGCCTTTTTTTCGGCTGATGCTCGCCCATGGACTCCTCGATTTGCTCTTTCCTAAACTCTCTGCTTACTTTCGTGATTCTCATGCCGAAGAGATCTTTGCTATGCTCAATGGGGTCGACTCGATGAACAAACAACAGGGCTACAAAACACTCGATCGCTCCATTCTGGCAGCAGCACTTCTTTTCCCTATTCTCGATATGCGTGTCCAAGAGCAAAATCCTCCTCCTAATATGGGAGAAATCATGGATCTCTCCCACACTCTTGTGCATGAGCTGCTCTATGAAGCCTACTCTCATTTTCCGAGAAGAATTAGGCAAGATTGTCAGTTCATTTTACAGATGCAATACCGGCTCACCCCTCTTGAAAAGCAGCGGCGATTTCGTACAAAGATCGTGCGACAAAAAGGCTTCCGCCTTCCGCTCATCTTTTTGAAGTTGCGAGCCCTAAACCACCACGCCCTCTTTAAAACCTATGAGCACTGGAAACAACTCTCCAAGCAAGCGAATCCGTGATTTCGCCTACCTAGGGCCTGGACCTGAAGCGGGCCCCCTCCCTGCCCTCTTTTACTTTGCTCTCTCTGCTGAAGAGAGTTTAGAACTCGATCCCTACAATCAACCTGCTTTGGCACTTGAGGGTGCCCCTTTTCGTATTTTTTCAGTCACACTCCCTTGCCACGGACCTGGTTTTGATAAACATCGAGCGATGCACGCGTGGGCGGAGGCGATGAAGAGCGGCGAGCGATTTCTCGAAGATTTTTTTGACAAAACCGTACAAGGAATCGACTGGCTCATCGAAAACCTCTGGGTGGACCCTAGTCACCTCGCAGCTATGGGTCTCTCTCGAGGAGGCTTTGTCGCCACCCATATCGCAGCTCGAGAGAAGAGAATCAAAACTCTTTTAGGGTTTGCCCCACTCACGAAGCTCAGCGGCGTCCACGAATTTGCTCGCGAAGAAGCCTCTTCACGTGCTATGATTTTATCCAAAACCCTTGATTTGACCTACTTAGTCGACTCTCTCACGCATCTTCACTCCCTGCGATTTTACATCGGAAACCGCGATACGAGAGTGAGTACCGACGCCTGTTTCCACTTCATTCGAAAGCTGGCAGATAAAGGGCATGAAGTGCGAGCGCGTCATATGAATGTAGAAATGATGATCACCCGCTCGCTGGGCTATGAGGGACACGGGACTGCCCCCCATATTTTTCAAGAGGGAGCTAGGTGGATGAAGGAGAAACTATTATAATGCACTACTCTGTTGTGATTCCTCTTAAAAATGAGGCCGAAAACATCGCGGATTTGATTGAAGAGATCGAGCCTGTCATGGAGGGGCTCAAAAGGAGTTGGGAGCTAATCTGCATCGACGATGGCTCAACCGATGCAACCTTCGAAATCCTCAAACAACTTGTCGAAAAAAAAACCTACTTGCGCGTCCTTAAATTTGCGAGCAACTTGGGTCAATCAGCTGCTTTTAAAGCGGGATTTCAAGCTGCTCGAGGCGACATTGTAATCACTCTCGATGGGGACCGTCAAAACGACCCGGAAGATATTCCTAAGCTCACTTCGATGCTTGCCGATTGTGATCTTGTGGTTGGATGGCGTATCAATAGGCGAGACCCCTGGAACAAACGCATCATCTCGCGCCTCTCAAATGCGATCCGAAGTAGGCTGTGCGGCGATGAGGTGCACGACACGGGCTGTTCGTTGAAAGCATACCGAAAAAGTGCCCTCGACCAGATCAAAATGTATCGTGGGATGCACCGTTTTCTCCCCGCGCTCTTTATCAACGAAGGTTTTCGGGTGAAAGAGGTGCCTGTTCATCACCGCGAGCGCACATCGGGGGTCACGAAGTATAACTTTTTCAACCGCTCAGTAGGGCCGATTATCGATATGTTCGCTGTACGGTGGATGCGTAAACGCACCCTTCGCCTCAAAATCCAAGAAGAGATCAGTGGCCAATGATCCGTAGTCTTCTCTACCCCTTAGGTCTTTTTGCCTCGCTCCTCTTTGGACTCCGCTTTTTTATCCAATGGATCTCAAGTGAGCGAAATAAGCGCACTGTCGTGCCACGCACATTTTGGGTTCTCACGCTCATCGCTAATGCGACGATGATCATCCACTCAGCTATTCAGCTCCAGTTCCCTGTCTGTCTCATTCAATCGGTCAGCGTTATCATCGCTTGGCGCAACCTCAATTTGCAAAGTGAAAAGGCTGTAAAAACCTCAGTCGCTATCGCTCTCATGGCTGGAGCTGTGGGTGTTGTCACTACTTTTTTTCTCTTTCAAAGACCGTTTATTTGGATGCGCTCCCCGCTCGGAGCCCCAGACCTCTCTTTTCCATGGCACCTTTTGGGGTTGGGAGGACTTCTCCTCTTCGCAAGCCGATTCTGGGTGCAATGGTGGCAAGCTGAGCGGCAACAAAAGAGTTATCTCAGCCGCTCTTTTTGGTGGCTCAGCCTCACAGGCGGCTTCCTCTGTTTGACTTATTTCCTTTTTTTACGCGACCCTGTCAATATTCTCGGCTATAGCCTTGGGCTCATCCCCTACATTCGCAACTTAATGCTCTTAAAAAATGCCCCACCGCCCTCCGATGACCTCTACCTCTTTGCGGGTGAGCCAAGTGGTGATCTTTTAGGGAGCCAACTCATCGATGAACTGTTTAAAAAACACGATAAAATCTGTGGGGTTGGTGGCCCTAAAATGCGTGCAGCGGGTCTGGAAGTCACTCTTCCAATGGAGCGCTTTCAGGTGATGGGTATCACAGCTGTTTTGGCCGCACTTCCCCGTCTTTTTATAGATTTTCACCGCGTGAAACGTCAGATCCTTCAAAAAAACCCTCGCGCAGTCATTTTGATCGATTATGCCGATTTTAATATGCTGCTCGCTAAAAAACTACGACGCAAGGGGTACAAAGGGAAAATCATCCACTACGTCTGCCCCTCTGTTTGGGCGTGGCGTAAAAAAAGAATCCAAAAGCTCGCAAAAACCCTTGATGCTCTACTTTGCATCTTGCCCTTCGAGCCCGATTGCTTCAAAAACACCTCCCTACAAGCGAGCTATATTGGCCACCCATTGATCTCTTATCTCGATAACTACCCCTATGACACCGATTGGAAACTTTCAACAAATAAACCGGTCCTTGCGCTTTTTCCAGGATCTCGCAGGCAAGAGATCGCCCACAACCTCCCCATTCAATGGGCTGCTGCTCAAGAATTTAAAGAGACACATACCTTGGCAATATCTGTTGCCAAACCTGAAGTTAAGGCTGAGATCAAAAAACATGTCGACTCTACAGCCCTTCTCATATCCCACGAGAGACGATATGAACTCATGCGCAAAGCGAGTCTCGCTCTTGCAACTTCTGGAACGGTGATTCTCGAAATGGGGCTGCACGGCTTACCAACTGTAGTCACTTATAAGCTCCCTCTTCTCAATTACCTTTTGGGCCGCTACTTCTTCCGCATTCTCATGCCTCATTACACGCTTGTCAATATTATCTCTGGTAAGAGTGTTTATCCCGAATTTATTCACAGATCTCTCTCACCCTCTAAAATAGCTCAAGAGCTTCGTAATCTCGAGGTAAATGCAAAAGAGTGTAGAGAGGTTTGTAGCAAATTGAGGAGCGTTTTAAGCGCCTACCCTGCCTCTAAACGAGCGGCTGAGGTCGTATCTGAATTACTGAGCTCATAGAAACCATGAAGTGTCCTTGCCATAGCGATCTGGAATATGCCCTCTGTTGCAAACCCTATCACGAGGGGATCCCTGCCCCCACCCCCCTCAAGCTGATGCGCTCGAGATATTCAGCTTATGCTCTCTCTCTTGTAGATTACATTGCAAAAACGACAGATAAGCCGCCCAATCTCGAAGGGATCCAGACTTTTTGTGGACAAACCAAATTTTTAGGACTTGAGATTTTAGAGGTCACCGAAAGCACTCTCTCTTTCCGCGCCACGCTCATGCAGGAGGGTAAAGAGATTTCCTATGTAGAATGCAGTGAGTTCATCAAGCGCGAGGGAAAATGGATGTATAAGTCTATTGAGTGAAGGAAGTGTTTGTACTAGCTGGGCTTATTCATTTTAAGAGATATCGCCGATCCATCTCATCGGTTTCCAACGTCTTAAAAACATTTTTTAAGGCTGCTCTTCTCGTCCTCTCATCTGAAATTTTACTTGCAACCTCCACAGCCCCCTCGATATCCCCTCTTCTTTCTAATTGAATCGAAATCTTCCTGAAGGCCAGCCTCTTATCTGATTCAACAGGTAGGGTGTCGGCTACCTCTATGGCTCTTTTGATCTCAGAATTTTCTACTAAAGCCTTATAAATATTTTCTAAAGCAGAGGTTTTTAGTTCTTTGAGAGAAATTAAATTTGCAACTTCAAGAGCCTTATCAATATTCCCGTTTTGAGTCAAATTGGCTGAAATCTCTTTTAAAGAGAGAGCTCTCAAATACTTATCCGTTATTTCTTTTGCTATCTCAATGGCCGGATCGATCTGACCGAGCTGAGTCAGTTCTCCCAAAATACTTTGTTGGGCATACTGTTTGTCATCACTATTGGGTAATTTACTCACCTCAATTATTTCTCTATTAATTTTGTCTAACTTAATTATTTCACCAAAAAATGAATACTTTTTTACCCCCTCCATTTCCACACCTAAATTTTCTAAGCAATCAAAATCTAAAGCTCTTAATACTTGTAACATTTTTTCTCTTACAAAAAGCAACGATTGCTTCACACCTTTTAAATTAGAATCTTCTAAAATTGGTGCCTCTTTTAAAGTCTTTCTAAGAAATTCGCAACGAGCTGAGTAGATTGTTTGTTCTAAATGAGCGCAGAGCGTCTCCACCCACTCTCTCATCAGATGAGATTCCTTGAATTTAGCAGCCTCTATTGCTAGCCATTTCCAAGTTCGACTTACTAAAGTTGCCGACTGTATGTCTAACGCATTATTTAGATGAGATAATACTTTATCAAAAAGCTCTAATGGAAGAGTTTTTGAGATCAAATTCTCTTCAGGATGTGTGGTGTGCGGACTCTTCGGATCTACTTGCGATAAATATGACATTATAAATCAATATTAAAAAATATAATAAATTAGTTTATTTTACAATAAAATAATAAAACACATCAATAATTAAGTAAAACCTATTACAATTGATGCTATACCATCACTCCGGGAATGAATTTTGCCTCTTCAATGAAAAGGAGCGGAATTAAATTTGCAGCAACTGTTGGGGGAACTTGAGGTAGCAATCAGGGTCTAAGCAATCAAACACTCTTGAAGTTTCTCGATAATGCCCATCCGCGCGAAAGAGCGCGCTCCAGAGATCCCGTTCGCTAGCGCTTGCAAATCAGAATAACCGTGGCACTTGATTACAAGCCCATCGACGCCAAGAAGAAGGGCTCCGGGTTGCTCTGAGTAGTCGTATTTCTGATGCAAGTGCTCTGTGATACTCTTCAAATTAAAATGCTTCTGCAAATAGTCTACAAGAAAAGTCGAGATCCCTTCCGACGTCTTTAGAAAAACATTCCCAGTAAACCCATCGGTCACCAGCACATCGATTTTTCCCTGAAAGACCTCACGTCCCTCTATATTCCCAAGAAAATGCTCTCCGAAACCCTCTTTGAGAAGCTGATACGTCTCTTTGTGGGCAGGAGTCCCCTTCTGCGCTTCCGCCCCAATATTGAGAAGACCAATCCGGGGCGCTGAAATGGCATGAAAATGCTCACGATAAAGTGAAGCGAGCTTCGCATAGGTCGCGAGATGAAGCGGTTTGGGGTTGATATTTGCCCCCACATCCAAGACAGCAACTTCCCCCCCTTCCGCTGGCATCATGACCAAAAGGGCTGGGCGCTGAACACCCGGTAGAGGAGCGAGGTGCAAACGGGCCGTTGCAACAAGAGCCCCTGTATTACCCGCGGAAACAAAGGCTTGGATCTCTCCCTCCCTTAAAAGCCTCATGCCAGCAGCTAATGTGGAGTTGCGCTTACGCCGAACCGCTTGAAGAGGGAGCTCATCCATCTCAATCGCTTGATCGGTGGTGATACATTCAATACGGGGATGGGCCCCAAGGCTCGACCCTAGCTCATGTGTTGTAAATACAACGACGCGCTCCTCATCGGGTAACTGATCAGCTACCAAAAGAGCAGCATCATAAATCACATGAGGCGGTTGATCACCACCCATGAGATCAACCCCAATGCGCACCCTGTCTACGCTTGCTCACTAGACATTACTGAACGATCCTTGTAGTAACCACAAGAAGCGCAGATGCGATGGTAGAGTCGCATTGTGCCGCAATTGGTACAAGATGCAGCATGCTTCGGACGCTTTGCATGGTGCGCTCTACGGGTATTCTTTCTCTGATTGCTTACACGACTACGTGGTACAGCCATAACTCTCTCCTATAAGAAACGGGGAGAGGTGCGCTCGATGAGGACACCTCTCTTGGTTACACTCGGCTCTCATGGGAAGCTCAAGTAAAATCGCTTCCCTAAGAGGCTCGCAAAAATCAAAAACGCCTGAACGTAGACCCTCTGACTCTTCCGTATGACAAAATGATGCTAAATGCAGGGGCAACTTGACCCGCTCGCAGCACACTGCACAAGACAGCGTGACTACTACATCAACTTTCAAACGGAGCACAAGTGTCTCACCTGCAAGCTCAGCCACCCCCTTGATCTCGACTAACCCTTCAAAAATAATTTCAGGGTCTTGCGGGTCGATAAAATCAGGGGCGAGACGCTCTTCAATATCTTCTTGCTTACCCCCCGTCAGTCGGCGAATAAATATCTTAAATTCATCTCCCATGGGAACCTGGCCAGTTTAAGCTAAGAGCTCTTTTTGAGCTAGGCAATAATATTTTTTTGAACGTTTTTTAGTGGAATGTCTGAGCATTTTGTGTTATGCTTTGAGTCAAATCAAAGAATTTGTAACGTATGCTCGCTTCAGAAGAGTTCAACATATTTCCCCCACCACGGGTTTTCAAGGGGACCTCCTTCCTTTTCTTCTCCCCTCTATTATCTTTCAGGAATTTATTAATTTACTCTTTTCGAATCCTTCTGAGCCAGCTTCAATGGGTACACAGATGGATAATGACGAAATTCTACTTAATATCGAAACGAAAGAGACCCGCTACGCCTACCTGAAAAATGGAAAGCTAACCGATCTCATTCTTGAGAGAAAAAAATCCCGCCAGCTCACGGGAAATATCTACAGAGGGCAAGTCACTAATGTCCTTCATAACATTCAATCTGCTTTTGTCAAGATCAATGAGGGTGAAAATGGATTCATACATATGTCTGATATCCTCGAAAACACCAAAAAATTCGAACAACTCTTTGACATGGACTTTGATCTTGACTACGACATTCAAGCGGTCGATCTAAATAAGAGACGGGATGTTAAAAATATTGATGAAGTGCTCAAACCCGACCAGCCTGTTCTCGTACAAGTCGTCAAAGAGCCCATAGGCACCAAAGGAGCTCGACTCACATCGAATATCTCTATTGCAGGGAGGTATTTGGTTCTTCTTCCTAACTCCCCTCACCGAGGAGTTTCGAGAAAAATAGAAGATCGGCAGATTAGAGAGCGACTTAAAAAACTGATCCGCGCTTTTGAAATGCCTCATGACATGGGGCTGATCTGCCGCACAGCGAGCGCTCATGCTACTCGAGAAATCCTTATTGAAGAGGCCCATGAACTCCTCGAAACATGGAAATCTATTGTCGAAAAATTTGAAAATTCGAAAAAACCTACCCTCCTTTTTGAGGAATCCGATATTTTGAAGCGAGCGGTCATGACTTGCATCGACAAAAAATATGGACGCCTGCTCATCGATGACTACGCGACATACAAACAGTGTAAGCATTATTACAATCGATTTAAATCAGAGCATCCTCTTCGAATTGAGTACTATAGAGACAATCTCCCCATGTTCGAGCGGTTCAATGTTGAGCGAGAGATAGAAAAGGCACTGCGACGCAAAATCTGGCTCCCAAGTGGCGGCTACCTCTACTTTGATCGAACGGAAGCCATGTACACTGTGGATGTTAATTCAGGGCGCAGCACCAAAACTGAAGGGAATCTGGAGGAGACACTCGTCCGCATCAATTTAGAGGCAGCTGAAGAGGTTGCTAGGCAGCTTCGTTTGCGCAACATTGGTGGACTTGTTGTGATTGATTTCATTGACATGCGTACGCGAAAAAATCAACGACGTATTCTCGAAAAACTCAAGGCTTCAATGAAAGAGGATGCCGCAAAATGTACGATTTTAGGCATGAGCGAGTTTGGCCTGATTGAGATGACTCGCCAGAGAAATCGAGAATCTCTTATGCAGACCCTCTTTACACACTGCCCTTACTGTACAGGGAGCGGAAGGATTAAAAATCACGAGAGTGTGGTAATTGAGATCGAGCGAGCCATTAAAAAGGCGTGCTCGATGCATGAGGAGTTTGGGCTAACCCTTGTGGTTCACCCAGAGTTAAATAAATTTATGGAACGGGAGAGGGAGAAAACTGCGCTCACAAAATTTACTCGCAAATTGAAGGGGGCGCTTGAGTTTGAGGTCTCAGATCTTCTCCATTTGAATGATTTTCACTTGTATTCTTCGATCACTAAAGAGTTAATTGGGGTATGAATTTTTTAGATACATTAGACGCAGCGCTGGAAAAAGGAAGTATTGATTCCAAGCTCTACCACAATCTTACTACCTTGCATAACACGTATGCGCAATCACTTGAAGAGGGAGGAATCCCTTACAGTGAGGAACATGAAGCGATTTTTCTCAAAATGTTCGAGCTCGTCCTCGACCAAGTTCTTCACCCTCCTACTTTTGAACCCTTTCACAAAAAAATTACTGCCCCGATCAACTATTTCCGCTTTGGAATCGATTTTTTGCGACCTTTAGTCGACAAAGAAATTTCTAAAGTTTTGCATATCAACAATGTAGAAAAAATTGACACCCAACTTGCTCGCGGTGAGAATGTGATTCTCTTTGCCAACCACCAAACGGAAGTCGACCCCCAGCTCATGAGTCTGATGCTTGAAAAGCACTCTTCAGAAATTGCTGAGGAGGTCATTTTTGTAGCAGGGGATCGGGTCATCTCTGACCCTATGGCGATTCCCTTTAGTATAGGAAGAAATCTGCTCTGTATCTATTCGAAGCGTCACATCGACTCCCCTCCTGAGAAAAAAAACGAAAAACAGCTGCACAACCAACGGACAATGCGAAGGATGAAAGAGCTCCTAGCTGAAGGGGGAAAGTGCATCTATGTTGCCCCTAGCGGGGGACGGGATCGGCCCAATGCTGAAGGAGAGGTCACTGTAGCTCCTTTTGACCCCCAGAGCATTGAGATGTTTCGACTGATGGCAAAGCAGTCGAAGTGTCCCACTCATTTCTATCCTCTAGCGTTAGTAACCTACGACATCCTTCCTCCTCCTCATACGATTGAAACTGAACTTGGTGAAGTGAGAAATGCGAAACGAGGAGGCATTTTCTTCTCCTTTGCTGATGAAGTCGACATGGACGAATTTCCTGGATCTGATATGCAAGATCGCCACGCGAAGAGAAGCGCACGGGCAATGCATATCTGGAATATTGTAAAAACAGAGTATACAGAAATCAAACAAGGACTTGCATCATGAGGTGGATTCTCTCTTTTATTTTTTTAAGTTTTGCCTCTTTCGCAAGCGAGCCCTTTGAAGTAGTCGAAGATCTATCAAAACTCTCGATTGAAACTCCGGCCCTTCGGAATCGAGAGATACGCAAGCTTCGTCTCTCTAACGGACTTGAAACCCTTCTCATCTCCGATCCGACAACCCCTCATTCAGGTGCAGCCCTTGCTGTTGGCGTGGGAAGTTGGGATGATCCGCAAGATCGACCTGGGATGGCCCATTTTGTCGAGCATATGCTCTTTTTGGGCACTGAAAAGTATCCCGAAGAGGCGGGCTACTGCCGGTACCTCGATGAACATGGGGGGATGCGTAATGCCTACACCATGTCAGACCGCACTGTCTATATGTTCTCAGTGAATAACGATGGTTTTGAAGGAGCTCTCGATCGATTCGGGCAATTTTTTATTGCACCTCTCTTCAACCCCTCAGGGGTTGATCGGGAGAGTCAAGCGATTCATCAAGAGTACTGCAAAAATGTTCCAAACGATGCGTGGCGACTCCTCCATGTAAAAAAAGCTTTAGCCAACCCAGACCATCCATTCCATCGATTTACCATGGGCAACCAAGAGACTTTACTCAAAATTTCCCAAGATGAGCTGAAAGCCTGGTACCGCTCACACTACAGCGCAGACCTGATGCATCTGGTCATCTATTCGGATCAAAATCTCGATACCCTTGAGAGCCAAGTTCTCGAAATTTTTTCTGAAGTAAAGAGAGTAGAGACCGAATGCAATGCTCCGGATGCCCCTCTCTTCAAACAAGAAAATGTTGCGCAATTGATAACTCTTACTCCCATTCACGATCTTCAAGTGCTTGAGATGAGCTGGGAAATCCCGAAACTTCTGGGGAGTAACAAAAATATCCATGCAGATCGTTTGGTTAGCCACGCCCTTGGCCATGAAGGAGCGACTAGCTTGCTCGCCCAACTCAAAAAAGAGGGGCTCGCTGAAGGTCTGAGTGCAGGAAGCTCTCACGCAGGCCGCAATCAGCATGTTTTTACCCTTTCTATCAATTTAACCCGGAAAGGGGTGCAAAATTATGAAACCGTCGCAATGCGCGTTTACGAATCGATTGCAGGGCTGAAGCGAGATGGAATCCCTCGCTACCTCTATGATGAAGTAGAACATACAGAAATAGAAAATTATCGGTTCCAATCACGAGGAGACCTCTTTGAATTCGTCTCAGATTATGCACGCGCAATGTGCGATGAGCCGCTGGAGACATTTCCACGCTGCACTTTAATCCCCTCTGATTATGCACCTAATACAATTGCCCAATTCATCGAAGCGCTCCAGCCTGAAAAAGGTCAGCTCTCTCTTATCGTCCGCCCTGAACTCTCCCCCCTCTCACACACACTTCAAGAGAGATGGCTAGGAGCTGAATACCAAGTAAAACCTCTTTCTCAAAAGATCCTCCAGACGTGGGCACAAGCAACCCCACATCGAGACATTTGTGTCTCTCGCCCCAACCCTTTTATTTCAGACAACCTCTCAGTACAAGACAAAGGAGAAGACTCATCTCAATTTCCACATCCTCAACTCATTGAAGATCACCCATCGGGAAGAATCTATGCAGCAAAGGATGAGAAGTTTCTTATCCCTGAGATTGCTTGGACGTTTAGAATTCACACTCCCTTAGTTCAGCCCGATGATGCTAGCACCCAAGTCTTAGCGGACCTCTACTCTCTAGCTGTAAAAGAGAAATTGAATGCAACAGCTTATGAGGCCTCCCTTGCAGGGCTAAACTACTCTCTTGTCTCTACCCCTGACGGATTCGAGCTTAAACTCTCTGGATACCAGCCGAAAGCTTCACGTTTTTTAGCGACCATTCTCGATGCGATGCAATCGACTCACCCTTCGCGTGATCAATTCACCCTGTTCCAAAACCAACTGCTTCGTTCTTATCAAAACAGCGTCCTTGAAAGCCCTTTTCGACAAGGGAGAGAGGAGCTAGCCAGTCTGCTCTACAAAAATCATCCTACATTCGATGAAAAAATGCGCGCACTTAGCAAGCTTAAATACAAACAGACGACCAACTTTTGCTCGTCTCTTTTCAATCGGAGCTATGTGGAGGGGACCCTTTTTGGAAATGGAGAGACCTCCAATATTTGGCAGCTCATTGAAACCAATTTTGCTAGCACCCCTTACCCTCCAGAAGAGCATCCAAAACGAGCGGTTGCTACCTTGCCAAGCAGTGAAACTTCAACTTTTGCCTCTATAGAGAGCCCTCATCCAGCTAATGCATTGATTCTTACAGCTGATTGCGGCGCTTTTACTTTTAAAAAGAGAGCGGCTCAAGAGATCCTTACCAAAGGGCTTGAGGAACCTTTCTTTAGCGAGCTGAGGACAAAACAGCAAACAGGATATCTCGTTGGAAACTGGTCGCAAGAGATGGAGCGTCATCTCTATTCGTTTTTTGCTGTACAGTCGAGCTCGCACGACACCCGGGATCTTCTTGCTCGCTTTGAGCTTTTTTTAGAAAACTCTTTAGCCCGCCTAGAAGATGAAGTAATCCCCTTTGAGCGTTTTGAGGCCATTCGAGCTTCACTACTTCATAAGTTGGAGCACCCAGCTGAAAATCTCGCGGCTATGGGAAGTGTGCTCCACAACCTCGCTTGTGAATATAATGGGGATTTTAAATGGTTGGAGAAAAGAAAAGGGGCTCTTCAAGCTTTAACCTATGATGAGTTTGTAGCTTACGCACATGAATTTTTAAGTAAATCCAACACAAAACGACTTGCACTATGTGTGAATGGAGCTCTTCCAACTCTCGGAAGACTCTCTTACAAAGAGCTTCCACCTAAAAAGCTTCGTGAGCAGATCAGCTACAAGACCAAGTAGCAGGGTCAAGCCCCATCCGCCTCCACTCTCGTCCCTACAGTTAATTTTTATTAAAGAATAATTAAATACAATTAAACATTGATTTATTTCAATTTTTATTATATAATGGTTGAATATTTATAATAAAAGTTGGTTAATAGTGAGTTCTTCAACAAATATTCAATCAGGTGATGGAAGAAGATCACCAGAAGTCGTGGATTTTATATCAAACACTTATCCACTTGAAGTTTTCGATAATGTTTTATCTTATTTGGGTACAGTAGACATTCAAGTTGCATCTTTTGTGAAGCGTTCATGGAAGAAAGCAGCCATCGCCACTACTAAAAATAAAGAATTTATTCTTATAAAAAAGTTTGTGAGTATTGCATGCAATAATTTAAACAGTGAAAAATATTCATCACAAATAAACTATTTCAAGAGTTTACTAAACAACAAGGGTATATTTGGAAGTAAAAATTTAATAGAAATAAAAAACTCAATCCTCAGTTTAAAAGACCAAATCGCCTTCAATCTAAAACAACTGGATGAGCTTGATTTGAACAATTTAAAAAATCAAACGACAAAAAAAGATAAACCTACATTTTTCGATGATATATTCGAATTGGCGGATATTTATAGAAGGGTATTTATTATACTTGAGCCCCCCCGTACCTTTGAATGGGAAGAAGATTTAAGAACTTTTTCGGACGAATTGACACAAAGGGGTAATATCGACAAAGCCCTAGCTGTTGCAGAAAAATTGTCAGAGATAGAAAGGTCGCATGTCATCTGGGGTTGTGCTAAGGGATTAGCATGTACCGGTAATATCAAAAGGGCGATGGAACTGATAAACAGGGTTCATAATGAAGAGATTAAGGGATCTATCTTAAAAGAATTACCCGAGATACTGCTACAAAATGAGGACATGCGATACGTCATCGATCATATCAGCTCGATACAAGATGAGCAGATCAAAGGATCTGTCTTACGCACGCTTGCCAAGTGCTTGGTGCATATCGATCACGTGGTGAGAGCTTTACATATCACAAATACGATAGACGATCAGAGCATTCGGGAATCTGTCTTTTGCAGCATGAGTAAGTCTTTAGTAAACGTCAATGATCTAGAGGGAGCTTTTGAAGTCGCAAAACTAATTCAGGATAAAGAAAAAAAGACCTCTCTCCTTACCGATATTTCTCATGCTTGGACGCGAATCGGTAATGTTGAGAGGGCTAGAGAGGTTGCTCATATGATTCCTAATGAGCTCTACAAAGCATTTGCTTTAACATTTACCTTAAATGCTCTGACAGAAGAAAATGGCTCGGTTGACTAAGTCACACAGTCGGAGTTGAATACAAAAGCTGGGATGTAAATGTTGGATCAAAGGGGACGTCGGTTATATCATACCCATTTGTGTAAACTATCTCCAACTGATTGGTTTCAAAAGAATGGAGCGCAAGAATAAAAAATTCGCAATCACTATGCGACCAGTTTGCTGTCCCCAAGAATTCCATCCGAGGCAAACCAAATCGATCGCATATAAGATTTGTCAATTCGGGCAGGCTTTGGCGTCTCCTCCCAGATTCAATCATATACTGTTGCAATTCAATAGCTAGAGACAATGGATTGCCCATTTCTTCAGAATCCTGTTCATAGGGCACCTTATAAGCCTTGGCAAAATCTTGATAGGCGATGTTATAGTTACCTCTCTCATTCCCCTCTATTCTTTTCTGCCTCTCTTCAGGAGATTCTCGCATTAAAAGCAAAGTGCGGTCAAAATAAGCCAGGTGTTCTGGAAGAACCCAGGCAGCACTCCCCGGCAATTCTTTTCGACGAAGTTGCTCTACAAGTTCTTCAGGACTCCTAGCTGGAAGAGGGATCAGGTGGCATGGACCTAATAATGACTCCATCATGGTTAAGCAAAGTTGCGCTGATCTTCCTCTCTTTTTAAATTTGAATGGCTCAACGTTTTTACTGTCTGGATCTAAGTTATGATGCAAATTGGAAAGGACATATTTTACCCACTCAACGTGCTGTTCATGCCTCGGAGCAACCCAATTGAAAAATTCTTTCGAAGTCTTGAAAGGGCGTACTCTCCCTTTCAAATCCAACCCTCCTAAGCGGTGACCTTCGCCACGTACTTCGGGGATGATGAGGAGAGGATTAGTCAAAGTGCTCTTAAAATAATCATATAGAAATTTGAGTTCGTTTTTTGAATTTTGGATTTTCAAGTCTAAAACTTTTAAAACAACAAATTGAATAAGAGTATTTTTATCATCAAGGGGCTGAGAAAGGTCATCGAGAAGACTGTCTAGCCGCACCCTCGATTCATTAATAGAGACGTAGCGACTACTCAGCACCTCCCAAAAAAACTTTAAAAGAGCTACGGGATGTTCAGCCTGGGCATACATAAACGGAGCAACCAAATAGCAATTTCCGTCCTGGTATTGGTAGGCTCTTGACAAAAGAGCAAGAAGCGCTGCACGTGAAATATCGATTGCTTGTATTTTATGTCCTGCATTTAACTTCAAATCTCTAATTATTAGATTTTTGAATTTAGATCTACAGCGTGGGGGCGTGAGTAAAGTAGCAAACTCTTGGTTTGACTTAAGTTGATCGACAATTCTTAGCACCTGAGTCTGTTGGCCATCGGTTAGGTAGCGCCCAAGTCCTTCCTGAAATAGAACCGGAATCAGACTAACCCACTCCTGGTTCACCTCCACTTTCGGCTCCTCTTTGTCGCTAGGCTCTGGGGTTTGAAGAATCGCATGAGCTAAGAATTTAAGCAGCTGAACAGAGGTTGAAAAATTAGGGTTAAAACGAGCTACTATTTCTTTAACCATCTCTTGATGCTGACTTTTAGCGTGCATTCTTGCAGTCTCTGCTGCTGGCCCTTTACCTTTACCATCAATGCTTTGAGTAATAACTTCTTCAGCGGGAGAAAGCGCTACTTGAGCCACAGTTAAAATTGTAGAATCTATATTCTCTTTGTTGTCTTCTATTACTTGTGTTAATAAATTGTTAACTGCTTGTTCAGTAGGTCTAATTGCCATGACACCCCAAATAAATTGTTTACAATTCTATCGTAAATCAAAATTAAATACAATAATAAATAAAAGTTTTATATAAAATAAAAAATTAACTTTAAAATAAGATGAAAAAACTGTAAACTTCAAACCGACTATTGAGGAGCCGGCTCTTGGATAAGGGGAGTGATAACATCGGCTGGAAAATCAGCGTCATTGCAAACCGGCATTATGGGAGATTCATCAAGGCATTCATAGTAGTAACACCTCTTTTGACCAAAGAAGTCGTGAGAGATCACGAGATGCACCGATCTTCCATCTCGATCCCAATAAATGGGGCAGACAAACACAATGCGAGGAAGCCCCAAAATATCTAAAATAATATTCTGCAGCTTAGAGAGAGAATAATAGCCCAGATTCTTTTTAAGGTAAGTAACCTGAAGAGTACGAGCAGCGCTTAAGGTTGTAAGATAGGCCTCATCATGTTCTAAAGCAATACTGGTAAAGTGCTTAGCAAAAGCTTCTCGGTCAACAGAATACACGACCCAATTGACTATTGTGCGTCCCTTGTCAACGTCTTTGATTAACTTTGCAAAATCCTTGAGCTGCATCCCCTCTGGTGGAATGACTGAAACGAATCTCATGGCTTGGTCTTTGTCTAAAAATTTGCAAAGCGCGTATTTGAGTTTCTTCATTGGGTAAAACTGAAGTTTTGCACGATCAACGCGCTTTTCATCGTCGGGTGAAGGAACTCCAATCTCAGCTGGATCTAGCAAAGAGACATGCTGTACGTACTGCAAGAAAGAAATCCCCCTGCGCATGCGATTCCTGAATTCGTAGAAAGGGGCCCTTTGAAAGTTCACAGGTGGAAGCTCAAGCAGATTCTCTTTCAAAATCGCAGGAGGATTTCCACCAAGAGGATGAATCTCATAGGCCGCTATCTCTTTTCTCCCCTCTATCTTGGGCTCAAAAATTTTCCGAACTCGTTCGATTACCTTTTTTTGCGTGTAAACCACAAGATCGCGGCCTTTTAGTTCAACAATGGCATGACCTCGACCACCAACAGACGTTGCAAGATAAATCCTATTTTCCTGTTCGGGAAACTGAGCTCTCACTTCCTCTAAGTCTTTAGTCGCATTTTGGCCTACAAATTCAAAAATCTTTAATAGGAGTTCTTGCAAAGAAGTATTTTGATCGTCTTTAAGCTCGCCATAAATTTCAAAAAGTGACGCTGCAGAGAGTTTTTGCCCTCGAAAGTCAAAGTGACCTTCGTTCAACACTTTTTTCAAAAAATTCACAAGCTCTAAGGGGTACTGACGTTGGTAATAATTCAAAGCGGCGATTGCGTAGCAATTGCTCTCGTCGTACTGAAATACTGATGACAAAAGGTTCAGCAAGAGAGCCCGGCTCACGTGGTGCCTGGGCAAGTCATCCTCTTCACAATCTTTTCCACTGTGATCCCAGTGAACTAAGAGCTCAAGATCTTCAGCCACAGAGGGCGCTCTTAAAATAGATTGAACGAGCTCTTCCGAGGTCTCAAGTTTTTCAACCATTCGGATAATTTGATGGTGTTCGTCATCGTTAAAATAAATTCCAAGAGAGCCGTTGACAAGATTTTTAATTAAAGAGAGCTGCTCATAATCAAATTCCCTACCACGAGGCACGATCCGAGTAATAAAACGACGAAAAAGTTGAGTAGAGGTCTTTATCTCACTATTCAGAGATCGCAAAAGCTCTTGAGCAACTCGCTCAACTCGTTCTTCAGTGCCATCAGCCTTATGATGGCACTTGGAAATAGGCTCCTCCCCAGCTAGGGGAGCTTCTCTTTTGCGCTTAGAAAAAGCAGTAGCTTCCATAACCGGAACTGGAAGAGGAGGTGATCTCTTATTTTCTATAGCCATAGCAGATACAAACGTTATACCGAAAATTCCATAAATTTCTAAACATTAAATATTTAATATAATGATATCTGTTGAAAAAACTCCATGGACTTTTTTTGACTAGCCCGTTAGCTTCTTAAGTGTGAAAGCAAGCCAATTCTTTTTTAAGACGTTCAAAGAGCCTCCCCACGAGGCCGATATTATCTCTCACCAACTCCTTGAAAGAGGAGGGTTTATCAGAAAACTTGGGAAAGGGATTTACACCTCTACCCCTTTGATGATGCGGGTATTGAAAAAGCTCTGCCAAATTGTGAGAGAAGAGCTCGACTCAATGGGAGGACAAGAACTCGCTCTACCACTACTCCATCCAGCTGAGCTTTGGCGACAATCGGGGCGGTGGGACGACTTTACCGCAGAAAACCTTCTCTATACGTTAAAGGATCGGGAAAACCGGGAATTTTGTCTTGCCCCCACTCATGAAGAGGTCATTACAGCTCTTGTCGCTGATTGGGTTACCAGTTACAAACACCTTCCGCTCAATCTCTACCAAATAGGAGCTAAATTTCGCGACGAGATCCGTCCCAGGTTTGGGCTGATGCGTGGCAAAGAGTTCCTTATGGCAGATGGTTACTCCTATGCCTTAGATGAAACGGACATGCAGCAAGAATACGACAAGATTCGTGCCGTCTACACAAAGATTTTCAAACGGCTTGAACTCAATTTTGTAGTAGTAGAAGCCCACGGGGGGAAGATCGGAAAAGGAAAATCGGAAGAATTCCAAGTTTTGGCAGAGGTCGGTGAGGATGCTGTGATGACCTGTGGCGACTACGCAGTCAATGCCGAGGCAGCTAAATCGACCCCCCCGCCCTATAACTACAACTCTGCTACCGAAGCAAAGATCTCTATCGAGACGCCTGGAGTAGAGACTATTGAGGAGCTTTCAACCCAAATTCATTGCGACCCTGCACAAATTTTAAAAACGGTGGTCTACAAGCTCATCTTTGCAAAAGAAGTGCGCCCTGTCTTGATCGGCATTCGGGGGGATCGTCAGATCAATGAAGTGAAGTTAGTCGAAAAATTTGGAGCTAGCGAGTGCACCCTTGCTACAGAAGAAGAGTTAAAAAAGTGGACCGGAGTTGGAGCTGGATTTGTCGGTCCACTTGAGAGTAAGCTCCCCTTCTATGCAGATAAATCAACGGAGTCGATGACCAATTTTATCTGCGCTTTCAACCAGGTTGGCAAACACATGAAAGGGGTAAATTGGGAGCGCGACCTCCCTCGCCCAGAATTTTCAGATTTTCTTCTTGCACAAGCAGGTGATTTATGCCCCCACATTCAAGGAGGAACCTATACGATAGTCCGTGGGATTGAGGTAGGACACATCTTCAACGTGGGTACACGTTACACCGATCTAATGGGCGCGAGTTACCAAGATGAAGCTGCAAAGAGTCATCCCATCTGGATGGGAACCTACGGGATTGGAATCGGTCGAACAGCTGCTGCTTGTGTGGAACAAAAACACGATAAAAATGGCATCATTTGGCCTCAAGAGATCGCTCCTTTTACGATGATGATTACCGCTGCTTCGACCAAAGATGAGTCACTCACCTCTGTTGCAGAGAAGCTCTACCATGAGCTTCTCCCCTACGATGTGCTCCTCGATGACCGAGATGCACGGCTTGGATTTAAGCTCAAAGATAGCGATCTGATCGGTATCCCCTACAAGATGATTGTTGGAAAAACCTACCTAAACGAGAAGAAAATTGAGATAGAATCTCGAACAGGGGAAAAATATCTCCTCGAAATTCAACAAATTTTTCAGTGGGCAAAAGAGAAACTCAGCACTCCTAAGTATTGAGTGCTAAAAATCGCTTGACCTCGACTACTCCTTCTTGCTATACTCACCGGCATGAGTGACAAGAAAAAAGGGAATTCAACAAAAGAGATGCGAGCTCTTGAGGTCTTACTGGGCCTAGTGGAGCTCTATATCGAGCAAGGGAAACCTGTTGGTTCCAACACCCTGAGAGAGCAGGGATTTGAGCACCTTAGCTCAGCTACGATCCGTAACTACTTTGTAGATCTCGAAAGGCGCGGCCTTCTTCACCAAGCGCATACGTCTGGTGGACGGACCCCAACTTCGGAGGCCTTTCGATTGTACGCCTCAGAGGCCCTTGAAAATCACCACCCTCACACTAAAGAGCTAGGTGAACTTGAATTTAGTGCCTCAAAGCAACTACTTCCCTTCCTCCAGCTGGGGGCTGAAAGACTTTCCGAAATCTCTGGGTATGCGACTTTTCTCTCCTCAGTTAGATTTGACCAAGACTTTATCCTTGATATCAAGCTCGTGGGGATTGATGAAAAGCGTGCGCTTTGTGTGATGGTCACCGATTTTGGCCAGATCTATACCGAAGTTCTCTCTCTGCCAACTAAGATCAGCTCCTTCGCTTTAAAGCGGATCGAAGGATACATTGTGTGGCGGATCAAGGGAGGAGAGCAGCCTGCCAATCTTTCCCAGATGGAACTCTCTTTTGCAGGGGATTTTTACAGTGAAATCATGGTGCGTTACTTAGTGAGGTACTCCAACTACAGCGATGAGGATGTCTTTCGTACTGGATTTTCAAGGCTTTTGACCTATCCAGAGTTTAATGACCCCCTTGCTCTAGCCACGGGTCTTTCTCTTTTTGAAAACCCAGCGCACATGAGACTGCTGCTCAATGATTGTGTTCGAGAGGGAAGTATCCGTTTCTGGATTGGAAAAGACCTCGCTTCTTATGGAGCAGGAGGTGATATGTGCACCGTCCTTGCAATCCCCTACTATATCGGAACGACAGCTGCAGGTGCGATTGGATTACTCGGTCCCTCTAGAATGCCCTATCCAGAACTTTTTGGTCTGATGAAAGATATATCGACCCACCTCACGAACTCCCTGACAAAAACCCTGCTGAAGTTTAAAATCTCTTTCCGCCAACCCCGGTCGACAACCCCTTATCTCAACGATCAGACGGCGCAAAACCTTTTGGAAATCAAGGAGTGAGCATGACAGAGGAAGTGGAAGCTGAAGATCAGCCCGATGAGATCGAAGTACTACAAGGGCAACTAAAAGAGGCTGAGGACAAATACCTCCGAGGTTTAGCCGAGTTGGAAAATAGCCGCAAGCGGATGCAAAAGGAGCGACAAGACCTGATTCAATTTGCTGTTGAGGATGTACTCAATGAGTTTTTACACCCTCTCGACAGCCTGGAGAAAGCGCTCCATTTTGCTGAGAGCATGTCTGATGAAGTGCGCAACTGGGCTAAGGGGTTTGAAATGCTTTTAGGTCAATTCAAACAAGTTCTCTCGAGCCACGGTGTGGAAGAATACCACTCTATTGGCAAAATGTTTGATCCTCAGCTTCATGAGGCGGTTGAAATGGTAGAAACAAATGAATATGAACCAGGAACAGTTGTCGAAGAGTTCGTGAGAGGCTACAAAGTGGGCGACCGCCCCATCCGAGTAGCTCGCGTCAAAGTAGCCAAGAATCCTGAAAATAAAGGTGATAAATCATGACAAAACAAAAATCTTCTGGAAAAATCATAGGAATCGATCTTGGAACCACCAACTCGTGTGTGGCGGTCATGGAGGGGGGACAAGCTAAAGTTATTGCATCGGCAGAAGGAGGCCGAACAACTCCTTCTGTTGTTGCCTTTAAAGGCGATGAGCGCATGGTAGGGGTCCCAGCCAAACGCCAGGCTGTGACCAACCCAGACCGCACCCTAAGTTCTACAAAACGCTTCATTGGACGCAAATACAGTGAAGTGGAGTCTGAAATCAAGACAGTGCCTTTCAAAGTCACCTCCAATGACAAAGGAGATGTGGTCTTTGAAGTTGACGGGAAACACTTAACTCCTGAAGAAGTTGGCGCCCAGGTGCTTGTAAAGATGAAAGAGACCGCTGAAGCTTATCTTGGCGAGCCTGTCACTGAAGCGGTGATTACAGTTCCAGCCTACTTCAATGATTCGCAGCGCGCCTCAACGCGAGATGCGGGAAAAGTTGCAGGCCTTGACGTGAAGAGGATCATTCCTGAACCCACAGCAGCAGCTCTTGCCTATGGTCTGGATAAGGGGGGAGACAAAAAGATAGCCGTTTTTGACCTAGGTGGAGGAACATTTGACATCTCAATTTTAGAAATTGGCGAGGGAGTTTTTGAAGTTCTTTCGACAAATGGAGATACGCACCTTGGTGGAGATGATTTTGATGATGCCATCATCCACTGGATTCTCGATGAGTTCAAAAAAGAGCAAAATATCGATTTGAGTCATGATAAAATGGCACTGCAGCGCCTCCGCGACGCCTCTGAAAAAGCTAAAATTGAACTTTCAGGTGTCCCTTCGACGGAGATCAACCAACCCTTCATTACTATGGATGCGAGTGGACCGAAGCACCTTTCACTCACTTTGAGTCGCTCCAAACTCGAATCGCTCGTGGCTGGCCTTGTTGAGAGAACCAAACAGCCTTGTCTGAATGCCTTGAAAGATGCAGGCCTCTCTCCTGATCAGATAGACGATGTCTTACTCGTTGGAGGAATGAGCCGGATGCCAATCGTTCAAGAGATGGTCAAATCTCTATTCAAGAGAGAGCCTCATAAAGGAGTGAATCCTGATGAAGTTGTCGCTCTTGGTGCTGCCATCCAGGGTGGGGTTCTTGGCGGAGAGGTGAAAGATGTATTGCTTCTCGATGTGATACCTCTAACCCTTGGAATTGAAACCCTTGGTGGAGTCATGACTCCGCTTGTAGAGAGAAATACAACTATCCCAACGCAGAAGAAGCAGACCTTCTCAACTGCAGCTGACAACCAACCCGCTGTAACCATTGTGGTGTTGCAAGGAGAGCGCCCCATGGCGCGAGACAACAAAGAGATCGGCAGATTTGATCTTACAGAGATTCCTCCAGCCCCACGTGGAATGCCACAGATTGAGGTGAGCTTTGATGTGGATGCCAATGGCATCTTGCATGTATCAGCCAAAGATGTCGCTTCTGGGCGCGAGCAAAAAATTCGCATCGAAGCGCAATCAGGTCTTGAAGAGAGCGAGATCGATCGCATGGTCAAAGATGCTGAGATTCACAAAGAAGAGGACCGTAAGCGCAAGGAGATGACAGACCTGCGCAATGAAGCTGATAGTTTAGCTTTTCAAGCAGAGAAGTCTCTCACTGATTATAAGGAAAAAATTCCAGCTGAAGTAAGCTCTGATGTACAAAAACATATCGATGCTGTGCGTGAAGCGTTAAAAGGTGAAGATGCGGACAAAATCCGTTCGGCAAAAGATGCGCTTGCAACCCACATGCAAAAGATTGGTGAAGTGATACAAGGGGCTGCTGGAGCTCACTCTCCCGGAGCTGAAGCGCCTCCACCTCCCCAGCCAGAAAAAGATTCTAATGATATTGAAGAGGCTGAAGTTGAGGTCATTGACGACAGCGAGTCTGATAAAAAATAGTCTCTAAACGTTAGATGCGCGCACTCACAACGTGGGTGCGCTCTTTTTTTAGGAAAAATCAGTTTGCGCCATGCAAATCTGCCCGAGATCAGCTGGCTAAAATAGCCTAGTAATATCTTGGAACGTCAAAAATATCAACAGACCAAAAAGCAAGATGACAAAGGGAAGAATCAAACGCTCCATCGTCTTAGCTTTGAGCTTCTTTTTTGTAATCATCTCCCAAAGTCCTAGGCAGATGTATCCCCCATCAAGGACTGGGATCGGAAGGAGATTGAGAAAGCCTAAATTCAAGCTGATTGCTGCAATCCAAAAAAGAGCTTCAGAAATCCCGAGCTTCCACCCTTGCTGAATCACTTGGACAATCCCGAGTGGACCACTGATCCATTTAGGATGCAAGTACCCAGTAACAAGAGCTTTAATCGTCTGCCCGGTCTCTACAAAAGTGCTACCAAAAAGAACCAAAGGAGAGGGGTTGTAGCGGACTGCTCGATCTTGGAGATAGATACCAAGCAATAGCTGATTCCGGCTTTTTTTCAGGTATGCAAGGGCTTGAGTTCGCTTCTTCGTATCAGAAATGGCTTCGATCTCTCTCTTTTGACGATCAAGCTCTCTCTCGATGCGCTCTTTTGACTCATTAGAGAGACTAA
The DNA here is from genome assembly GCA_021772465.1 of Chlamydiota bacterium. Classification (GTDB taxonomy): domain Bacteria; phylum Chlamydiota; class Chlamydiia; order Chlamydiales; family JAAKFR01; genus JAJFLX01. The sequence goes on along the minus strand of JAJFLX010000017.1, from coordinate 287,075 downwards.
ATTGTTCGATCCTTTTGGGCTCTACTGGTGTCAAGCGTATGTAATCATCAACAACATGTGGCCCCGAACTCACCCCAATTTTGGCAGCGAGCTCCTGAATCTCTTTAACATTTAAACTCTCTTGGAAAACCTGATCTTCAATCAGCCAAGAGATTGGAGCTGTAAATTTCCCATCCTTTTGAGCAATCAGCTGAACCTCATGAGTCTGAAGACCTCCTAGAATCTCATACCCTGTTGAAACAGGAGTTCCGTCAACCGCTATAATGCGGTCACGCGGCTCAAGTCGACTCTCGAGATCTGGCGAGTAGGGGTGAAGAGGAAAGGCGGCTCTTTCACTCTCTTCATCAAGAAAATTGAGAGGAGCCTCTATATAACCCTCGCTACTAATAATATAAGGGAGAACTGTAAGATCTGACCATTTTCCAACAAGATCGTATTCATACTGCCAATCTTTCAATTCATCCTGGATGTGGGAGGGAATGACAAGATCTTGCGTCGAAACACGAGGTTGGCGTGTTAAGAAAGTTTCATCTCCCCGAGCAATGGTGAGCAGCGCCTGGCTGCTATTGATAATGTGATTGAGCTGCTTGAGTGAAAAGAGGATTTCGCCATCGGCCCAGATGAGTCGATCTCCGTAAGCAATTCCACTCTGGGCCATAGGGGACCCCTCACTCAGCAAATTAGGGGAGCCATCGGGCATTTGATCATAAATCAAGTAGCGGGCTCCGGTAGAAATCCCTGTAGTTAAAATCCCCTCAAGAGAGGCGGGAGCTGGATAAGCTTCAACTGTGTACGAAAAGGGTGTCTTCTCACCAGACGTGTAGTCAATGTGGTAACCCTCAAGCGTAACGTCTTTCCCCGCTAGCATGGTTGCATAGAGAAGATCTTTTGAGCTTTTGTAGGGTTTGCCATTATAACGTGTAAGTTGATCACCTGGCCTCACTCCCTTGGTATAGAGCTCAGAGCTCGGATCGACCCATCCAATAAGCTGGGTGTAATCTGAAAAGGGTTTCTCACGTCCCCCGAGCATCCAAATTGCAGTGAATATGAGAAATGCTAAGATGAAATTCGCAAGAGGCCCTGCCAGGGCCACACAGATGCGACGCCAGGGGGGCTTGGTAAAGAAGCCATTTGGAATTTCATGGGGCTCAAGATATTTTCCATCCTCTTTTTTTCCGAGCTCCATCCCAAGAATTTTGACATACCCCCCAAAAGGGATCCAACCTATCTGCCAATCGACTCCTTGAAAGCGCCACTTAATGAGAGGTCGCCCAAAACCGATGCTAAACGTCTCAACAACCATGCCCATCCACCTCGCAACAAAGTAGTGCCCGAGTTCGTGGATAAAAACGAGAATACCTAAGGCTACAGCTGCGAGTACAAAGTAAAAAATAGTCATGGGGGTTTCCCTATAAGGTTAGGGCCTCTTTTCTGGCTTGCTCATCAATAGCAAGGATCGGTTCTAATGATTTGGGGTACTCTATAACGTGTTTCGACAATAATTTTTCCAGCCGCTCAGTGATCCCAAGCCAAGAAATTTCCTCTTTGAGAAATCGATCGACGAGCACCTCATTGGCAGCATTGAAATAGCAAGGAGCACTCCCCCCTTGATGCATCACTTCACTAGCGAGTGCGAGGGCTGAGAAAGTTTTTGTATCAGCTGGAAAAAATTCGAGTTTGGGATGCTTGAGAAAATCAAAACGGGGAAAAAAGCCAGGGGCTCTTTCAGGATAGGTCATAGCATACTGGATGGGATAGATCATGTGAGGCTCATGCATCTGAGCGAGGAGCGTTCCATCGACAAATTCAACAAAGCTATGAACAATACTTTGAGGGTGGACCACCACCTCGATTTTCTCAGGAGGAAGGTTGAAAAGCCAGCGAGCCTCTATCATCTCGAGCCCTTTATTCACGAGAGTAGAACTGTCGATAGTTACTTTAGGACCCATGCTCCAATTAGGGTGTTTTAGAGCCTCTTTTTTTGACACTTTTTCTAAAAATTCACGCGTGCGCCCGTAGAATGGACCGCCAGATGCAGTCAAAATAACGCGTTGGACATCAATAGTTTTTCGCCCCTCTAAACACTGAAATAGTGCGCTATGCTCACTGTCTATGGGAAGGAGAGAGACCCCATATTCTTGCGCCAATGAGGTAATCCACTCCCCGGCTGTTACAAGCACCTCTTTACTCGCCAGCCCAATGGTTTTTTTCGCCTCAATTGCTGCCACGGTGGGAGAGAGTGCTGCCGTGCCCACGATGGCCATCACAACAAAATCGACTGTAGGGTAAGAAGCGACTTCCTCAAGTCCCTCGCGCCCGGCTACGACAGTCAGGTTGGGAAATCGACTCTGAAGCTCTTGGGCCGAATTCTCTTCATAGATTGCGACAATCTCTGGATTGAATTGATGGATCTGCTCAGCTAGAAGCTCTAAATTGCTATGTGCTGCAAGAGCTTTGACACGAAAAGAATCGGGCAGGTGTCGAACAACTTTGAGCGCATTTTGTCCAATCGAGCCGGTACTCCCCAGAATGGCAAGGTTTTTCATGACCTCCCCCTGTCCACTTCAATCGTGATGCAACCCGCCTCATAAGAGCAGATCAAACGATCTTTTGGGCCACATTCACCATCTAAAATCGACTGTGCAACAGCAGAGGTGAGCTCTCTGTCAATCAGTCGAGCAAGAGGGCGGGCTCCAAGCACTGGATCCATGCCATAAGTCATCAAATAATCAACCAAAGAGGCCTCAAAGAGAAGGCTGATCTCTCTAGCATTGTGAACCCGCTCGGCGAGTTTATCGAGACAGTGTATCACAAGCTGTTGTTTGACCTCCTCTCCAAGAGGCTTGAATAGGATCAGTCGGAGTCGATTAAAAAACTCTGGGGAGAGCGCCGCCATAAAGTCGGGTGCAAGTTTTTCTGTCACCTCCTCTACGCTATGTCCCGATTCCAACAATGAGATCACTTCCCCTGCCCCGAGGTTCGAAGTGAGAATAAAAAATATTTTTGTGCAGTCAATATGTTTCCCCTCGGCTGAGGTAAAAAAACCATCATCGAAGGCTTGAAGAAAGAACTTGAGCACCCTCGGATGCGCCTTCTCAATCTCATCGAGAAGGACGATGGAGTAGGGTTGAGATCGAAGAGCCTCAGAGAGCTGCCCTCCCTCTCCATAACCTAAATAACCAGGAGGCGCACCAATCAGGCGGCTGATATTATGGTAATCAGTGTATTCAGCCATGTTCAAACTGACAAAATGCGCTCTTGAGCCGTAAAGCTTATCGCATAATTGTTTGGCCAACTCAGTCTTACCCACTCCCGAGGGGCCGCTAAAAAGTAAGGTAGCAATAGGTTGCGTTGGGTCATTCACTCCAGCTGCAAATCTTTTAACAGCAAGTGTTACCTCTTTTACGGCATGCGACTGCCCAAACACCTCATCATTAAGCCGCTGTTCGAGAAAAGGGATCGTGCTGAGGATTTGTTTTACATAATCTTTTGAGCGACATGAAGGCACTTGTAGCGCCTCTTCAATCGACTGCCATGCATGACTTCTTTCAAGCTCGGCGAGTTCAAAAGAGTACTTCTCCCCTCTTGCAGCATGGGAGGTAAATAAAATCAAAGCAGTAAACAGGAGCGCTTTCGACATCATGTGGGCGAGTATACTTTTTTTCGAAGGGCTTGCCAAGCGATTCCTCGCTTAGGTGCAAGTAAGAGTACTCCTAGATACTGAATACCAAGCAAAGTAACGACGAGCCCCCCCGTTGAGAGCCCTATCCCGTAGTAGGTGAGCAGGTGACGAGAAAGGGCCACACCCAAAAATGAGGCACTCACACCAAGTGCCACTGCCCAGCCAATCAATGAAGTTAATCGTGAAGTGAGTCGCCGAGCAGTGAGAGGGGGAATGACTAGAAATGCCAATACCATTAAGACCCCCACAGCTCGAAAACCACCGATTGTGGTCAGTGAGGTTTGAATCATCAACAAATAACTAAAAACTGCAGGAGAAAACCCGAAACTACGGGCAAGTCCTGGGTCGAATGAGGTGAGTTTGTATCCTGAGAAAAGAAAGACGAAAAGCACTACATTGATCGCCAAAACCGAAAAAACCCCCTTGATATTTGAAAGATGAAGAGCGTCGACATTGCCCATCACAAGCTCCGTGCCCACATGGAGATTTCGTGAAAAAAGAGTCACCAAAACAATACCCAGTGCAAATAAAACGGAAAAGACAAGACCTGTACTGGCATCTTCTTGAAGATGCACAACGTGAGTTAAAACCTGTGTGAGAAAAGTCGTGACAATTCCTGTGATAAAAGCTGCGCTCATCAAAAGGGGAACGCTCAAAGAAAAGACCTCCTCTTCGCTCCCCATAAAAAGGCGAGAGAGTAAAAAAGCTACGACGATTCCAAGAAGAATCGTATGTGAAAGAGCATTTGCGAGCATCGTCATGCGGCGCAATACGAGAAAGGTCCCTACAAGAGCCCCAGATAGCGCTAACCCTCCGAGAACCAAAATTTGAATTTCGTCTGTCGCTAGAGTTTCAAAAGAGAGCTTCCCGCTCATTCCATTCCATAATCTTCGGGCAAATACCGCAAAAAAATCAAAAAAGTGGCTTCCAGTGTAGGGATTACCCATGGCTTATTGCCTCATTTCTTGCAGGAATTGGTTGCTCGTGCGGGTCATGCTTAGGATCACCAAGCAGCCGAGTAAGCCTCTCCTCAAGCTCAGGAGTGAGAATATGCTCCATCTCTTCAGCACTTTTGTGCACCCTTTCCACTCCAAGTCCGAGAGAATTCACAAGATAGACCTCCCAAAGGCGGTGAAGACGGACGATCTGTGCCCCCCGTTTAGAGCCTGCAGTCGTGAGCGCAAAACCCTCCTTCTCTTTGATCAACCAACCTTTCCTTTGAAAACCTTTTCGCGCCAAGAGTGGCACCTGTTTGGTCTGCAAAGGATTCTTTCCTTTTAAGCTCATGTGCCAAAGCGTTTTAAGAAGATTTTCTTCCCTTTGAACAGCTCGAAACCAATGGGCACGCACATAGCGAGCCACCACGCCGCGCTTGGGAGCAAACAGAAGAGATAGAAGAGCGAGCGCTCCGGCGATGAGAACAATAGTGGGCCCGGTGGGAAGTCCTACAGGCAGCACCACCGAGAGATAGGTGCCTAAAAAACCACTCACTCCTCCAAAAATTGCAGAGAGGATAAAAATCCAGGGAAGGTGATGAGTGAATTGCCTTGCCGCCGTGGGAGGAGCAATGAACATCGCTGAGAGCAAGACCACCCCAGAACATCTGATCCCTATCACCACAGCGACAACTACGAGTGTGAGATAGAGCGCTTCAACCCCTTTACTCTTAGAAAAGTTAGGATCAAAGCAGAGCATAAGCAGCTCTTTGTAGAAAAAAAACAGAAAAGAGACGACCGCTAAAGTCAACCCTGCATAGAGAAAAAGGTGACTATCTGTCATCGTCGCTGTCTGTCCATAAAGATAGGCTTGGATCTGTCTGTAGAGAAGAGGATATTGGTGCTGAGCGTAACTTGCAAAGACGATTCCCACCCCAAAAAAAAGGGTCAAAACCCCGCAAAGAGCCGCATCATTTGGCACCCGTATGGAGCGGACGAGCCTGTTCATGCAATAGAGCCCAAGAGCTGCAGATAACGCCGCCCCCGTGAGAATTGCCAAGGGGAGAACTCCTCCCCAGTTAAAGACCCCAGCTAAAATAATTGCTAGAACTACCCCGGGGTAAGCTGCATGCGAAAGCATCTCTCCAACGAGGGTCTGTTTTCGAACAAACACCACAACTCCAACGAGAGCAGAAACGATACACATCAACAGTGCTCCTATAGTTGGAGCTCGCAGTACGGGATCGATAAAAAAAATCAACGGATTCATGGGAGCGCATACCCCTTAAGCTTCTCATGAGAGAGCTTTGCCGCCTCGTCAAAGAGGAGTGATTCACTCCCATAGGTCTTTTGAATCAACTCTGGGGTGAAAGTGCTCGCCACGCTCCCATGTCCCATCAAGCAGATATTGAGGAGTACCACCCAGTCAAAATACTGTTTCACAGTGTCGAGTTGGTGGTGGACGACCAAAAGAGTCTTCCCCTCATCTCTCAGCTCCTGAAGGATTGATAAAATCGTTTGTGAGGAGGCGATATCAATCCCATTGAATGGTTCATCCATCAAGTAAAGATCTGCTTTTTGAATAAGCGCTCGGGCTAAAAAAGCGCGTTGCTGCTGTCCCCCGGAGAGTTGACTGATCTGGCGATCTGCAAAATCTTCAAGCCCTACGCGCTTCAACTCCTCCCGAACTTGAGCGTGGTCGGCTGAAGAGGGTCTACGCCAGAATTTAAGCCGCTTGTAGCACCCCATCAAAACGAGCTCAAAAACAGTGATGGGAAAATCCCAATCGACTGACTCTCTTTGCGGCACATAAGCCACTCGATGACGTACGCGCTTTAAAGGCTCTCCAAAAAAAAGAATCTCTCCACCTAAGGGACGGATAAGCCCTAGCGCGGCCTTAAGTAGAGTGCTTTTGCCCGCCCCATTTGGGCCAACAATTGCTGCAAGAGTGCCCGTGGGAATACTACAACTTAAATCCCACAGAACAGACGTTCGGTCATAGTTTACCGTCAACTGCTCGATGAGCAATGCGTTTTTATCCATTTTTAGCCATAAATTCCCGAGCGATTACTCGAGCGTTATGCTCGACCATGTCAAGATAGCTCTCACTCTCCCCCATCGCATCCCCGTAGAGCATATGAGATGAGAGACGAAGGGTCATCCCTCTCTTTTTGCCCGCATCGACGATTTTTTTCAAAGCATCTTGACTCACGTTCGACTCAGGAAAAAGTACCTCCACACCCCAATTTTGGGCATGCGAAACAACCTCTATTACATCAGAAATACTCATTTGTGCTTCTGGGGCAAGCCCTTCAGGAGCCTTACAACGCACCTGCCAGTTGGACTCACCTGGAGCTGCAAGATAATGCCTAGTGAAGTAGTTAAAAGCATCATGACTCGTAACTAGATACCTCTTTTCAGGAGGAACCGCTTGAAGCATTTCGTAAATCTCTCGATCGGCTTCACACATCTTAATTCGCAATGCCTCCCCTCGAGATCTATAGAGTGCTGCATGCTCGGGATCGAACGCACATAAGGCGTCAACTACAGGGTCAATCGTGTCTACCCACATTGCAATGTCCATCCAAACGTGGGGATCGTATTGACCCTCGACGATCAAAATAGTCTCGGGCTTTGTTTCTAAAAGTTTCTGGGTGACAGCGGTAGCTCGAGAGTGCTTATCCAAACTCTCTCTAAGACTCAAGCCATGTTCTAAGCCTAGCCCATTGTAGAAGATCAGATCTGCGCGTACAAACCTCTCATCGTCCCCTTTAACTAATTCGTAAGTGTGTGGGTCGAGCTCACCTTTGATCAATGCATGAGCATCGACTTGATCCCCACCAATTTCTGCTACAATATCCGCAATCATCGCAGTTGTCGTTAACACCTTTACAGTACCATCGCTTTGAAACCACTTCTCTTGTTTCAAAGAAGAGGGCTTGACGCACCCAGCTAGTAAGAGCGCACAAACAAATACAAGAAATCTATTCATAGGAAACCTTGAGGGCTTTATTTCTCTTAGGAGTATAATTGAGATCATTTTTTTTTGCAGGCTCTATTTACATTAAATATTGCGATAAATCGTATCACTCCATAAACTACCCGAATATCAAACAAGAAAATGACCAAATGAGAGGTTAATGATGTCAACAAAAGACCAGAAACAGGTTCAGTCACGAGAAGAACTCGAAAATTTGATTGCAAAAGCAATTAAAAAAGTAGCTGGAAAAAAAGAAAATGACCTTTGCAAATACATCCCAGGACCTTCTGGGGGTTACATGCACCATTTTACACTTCGTAAACTAAAAAATTCAGACCCTGCACAACTCGGTGAGCTCCTCAAAGAATATATTGTCGAAAGCAGCAAGCCAAAAGCTCTAGACCCAAAACCTCGCGCTCCTCGTGGCTCTAGAAAGAGGCACGATTTTGTTCGTTTCAGTCGCAATGACATCGAGCGAGTTATTGAGCTGGCTCGTAGCGTCGGAGATTCCGATCTCGTTGCGAGATTTAGCCCAAAAAGATCACTTGCAGCTTTAAAAAGAGAATTGATTCGCACGATCCGCAATAACAAGGTAAATGAAGAGCTTTGGAAAGCTTACGCTGAGACAATTGCTACTCTAGAGGCAACCGAAGCCCTACTAGGAAATTCTTGAATTTTAGGATAAAAAAGCCTGCCCAAACCCTTTGTGGCAGGCTTTTTTTTACTTGCAAATCGCTCGAACCTTGCTATACTGTTAGCTGGAAAAACACAAAAATAAATAAGGAAACCTATGGCATCTGATAAAAACGAATTTGGGAAATGGCGCTCCTTCTTTTGGCCCATTCACGCCTTTGAGCTGAAGAAAGTGCTGCCGATGTTTCTCATGTTTTTCTGTATCTCTTTCAACTATACAATCCTAAGAGACACGAAAGACACACTACTTGTCACGACTGCGGGAGCAGAGGCTATCCCCTTTATCAAGGTTTGGCTAGTAGTCCCTTGCGCGGTGGCTTTTATGGTCATTTACGTGAAACTCAGCAATATCTTAAGTAAAGATAAGCTCTTTTATGCGGTGATCGCACCCTTTATCCTCTTCTTTGCGCTCTTTGCAACTGTCATTTATCCTAATCGGGAGGTGCTCCATCCCACAGATCTATGCGACAAAATTCAGCACTTTTTGCCGGCAGGCCTTGCTGGGTTCATAGGAATTTTCCGCAACTGGACAGCTGGAGCCTTCTACGTTATGGCTGAGCTTTGGGGAAGCGTAATGCTCTCCCTTATGTTCTGGGGTTTTGCAAACGATATCACACGAGTTGGGGAGGCAAAGCGCTTCTATGCTCTTTTCGGTATTGGAGCGAACTTAGCGCTTCTTTGCTCCGGACCTGCTATCATTTTGGTCTCTAACATCCGCGACAGGGTTCCTGACGGAGTCGATCCTTGGACTGTCTCTCTCAATCTTCTGATGGGAATGGTCGTAGTAGCTGGGTTTGTCATCATGGCAACCTATCGATGGATTAACAAAAATGTTTTGCCAGACTCTCGATTCTACTCTCCCGAGGATGTGAAAGGGAAGAAAGAGAAGCCGAAAATGAGCATGAAAGAGAGCTTCCTTTACTTGGCAAGGTCTCCCTACATGCTCTGCCTAGCAGTACTTGTCATCGGTTACGGTATTGCTATTAACATCGTTGAAGTGACTTGGAAGAGTCAGTTAAAGATGCAGTACCCTACTGCGAATGAGTACAGCGCATTTATGGGTCTTTTCTCGACAATCACAGGAGCTGTGACTGTCTTGATGATGCTCTTTGTAGGAGGAAATGTGATCCGGCGATATGGCTGGACTCGAGCTGCAGTCGTCACTCCAATCGTGCTTTTAGGTACTGGAAGCATCTTCTTTGCGCTTGTGATCTTCCGCGAACATCTCGGAGGCGTCATCTCAATGCTTGGGACAACTCCTTTGATGATCGCAGTTATTGCTGGAATGATCCAAAATATTATGAGCAAGTCTTGTAAGTACTCTCTCTTTGATCCGACCAAGGAGATGGCTTACATCCCACTTGACCAAGAACAGAAAATGAAGGGTAAAGCGGCGATCGATGTCGTCGGTGCCCGTCTTGGAAAGTCTGGGGGCGCTTTGATCCAGCAGGGATTACTCATTGCTTTTGTTACAATTTCGGCAATCACACCCTATTTAGCGGTGATTCTTGCCATAGTCATTGTAGCATGGATTATTGCAGCTAAAGCACTAGGTAAGCAGTTCAACGCTTTGACTTCCGAAACTCCAACGGAAGAAAAGAAAGACGAGGTTCCAGCTCAGGTGCAAGCAGCAGACGCTACTTAAGGCCTGCCTTAAGTTAAGAACCAAAAAACCCAGAGGGACATCCCTCTGGGTTTTTTTATTATCTTCAAAGGTCAGGTGAGTAGAGGTATTAGTCTGACTTAAGCACTTCCATAAAAGCGCTTTGAGGGATCGATACCTTGCCAAACTCCTTCATCTTCTTTTTCCCTTTCTTCTGTTTCTCCCACAGTTTCCGTTTACGGGTGATGTCTCCCCCATAACACTTGGCTGTTACATTTTTTGAAAGAGCTCGGATGGTTTCGCGGGCCACGATCTTTCCACCAATTGCTGCTTGGATGGGAACTTTAAAGAGCTGCTGCGGAATCACGGCGACAAGCTTCTCGCAGATATGCTTCCCCTTTCCCGTTGCCTTGCTTCGATGTACAAGGCAGGAAAATGCATCAACAGGCTCTTCATTCACTCGGATCTCGAGTTTGATGATATCGCCTTTCTCATAGTGATCAAACTCGTAGTCAAATGAGCCATACCCCTTAGTGATCGATTTGAGTTTGTCGTTGAAATCAGTAATGATCTCATTGAGTGGGAATTGATAGGTGAGCACGAGCCTCTGCGCATCGAGCGTCTCTGTTTTGATGCACTCTCCTCGCTTATCCATCCCTAAACTCATCACCACTCCCAAGTAGTCACTCGGAATCATAATATGGGCAATCACCCAGGGTTCTTCAATAGAGTCGATTACCGTTGGATCGGGATAGTGAGCAGGGTTGTCGACATCGATCACTTTTCCATCCCCTAGCACGATACGGTAGACGACGCTAGGAGCTGTGGTAATCACATCGACATCAAACTCACGCGTTATCCTCTCAAAAATTATTTCAAGGTGGAGAAGTCCTAAAAAACCACATCGAAAACCAAACCCGAGAGCCGTAGAACTCTCTTGTTCGACAAAAAGAGCTGAATCATTGAGTTGGAGTTTTACAAGTGCATCGCGAAGGGCTTCGAAATCTGAGGTGTCTACGGGGTAGATCCCCGCAAAGACCACCGGCCGAATCTCTTTAAAGCCAGGCAGAAGCTCAGTTGCTGCATGCGTTTTTGTCGTGAGGGTATCCCCTATTTTAACATCTTTCACATTCCGGATATTCGCGACAAGGTACCCCACCTCTCCTGGTCGGAGCGACTCTGTTTTGGTCGCAGCAGGGCGAAAAATACCCACTTCAAGCACCTCATATACTTTTCCTGAAGCGAGAAATTTTACGCTAGTTCCCGTCCTAACCTCACCCGATACTACTCTTATGTAGACCATGACACCGCGGTATGCATCGTAGTGAGAGTCAAAAACAAGACAACGGACGATCTCATCTTCAGGCTCTTTGGGAGGGGGAACCCATTCGACAATTTTCTCTAAAATTTCTTCTACCCCTATGCCAGATTTGGCAGAGCATGCGACTGAATTGGTGGTATCCAGTCCAATATACTCTTCAACTTGCCTCTTAGCTTCAGAAAGATCGGCTGCAGGAAGATCGATTTTATTAAAGACTGGCAGGATTTCTAAGTTACGGTCTATGGCAAGGTATACATTTGCAAGGCTTTGAGCTTGGACACCTTGAGCTGCATCAATGATCAGTAGGGCTCCCTCACAAGCAGCGAGTGAACGAGAGACCTCATAAGTGAAATCGACATGCCCAGGCGTATCGATCAGATTCATCTGATAGAATTCCCCATCCTTTGCCTTGTAGTACATCGTCACTGGGTGAGCTTTGATCGTGATGCCCCGTTCACGTTCAAGATCCATTTTGTCGAGCAGTTGATCTTGCATCTCTCGGAGCTCAATGGTCTTGGTGATCTCAAGCAAACGGTCTGCTATCGTCGATTTTCCATGATCGATATGGGCAATAATAGAAAAATTTCGAATATTCTTGCGCTTGTACATGGAAAAGAGAGTAGCGTATCCGCTAACCTCTGATCAAGTGGCATTTCTATCGCACATGAGAAAACAACTCAGTACCCGGGTCTCTTCATTTCCAATCAGATTGAATAGGAAGAGGCGCTGACTTTGCCTCCTGTTCCTGTCCAATTCGTATGAAAAAACTGCCCACGTGGTTCATCGATTCGCTCATAAGTATGAGCCCCGAAATAGTCTCGGATCGCCTGAAGTAGATTCGCTGGAAGCCTTGCACACCGATACCCGTCGTAGAATGAAAGCGCTATACTAAAGCAAGGGACTGAAATGCCCTGTTGAGCTGCAACAGCAACGACATTTCTCCATCCTGCTTGAGACTTATCTACTTCATTATGGAAAAAGCTATCGACGAGCAAATTCGTCAGATCGCTGTTCTTATCGTACGCCTCTTTGATTTTACCGAGGAAAACGCTTTGAATAATACAGCCACCGCGCCACATAAGAGCGATGCCGCCGTAATTGAGATGCCAGTTGTAGGTTTTAGAGGCCTCACGCATCAACATATACCCTTGCGCGTAGCTGATGATCTTCGAAGCATAAAGTGCATGGAAGATATCTTCTATAAATTGCTTTTTGTCCCCTGTAAATTGCACGTCGGGTCCCTTCAGCACCTCACTTGCGGCGACTCTTTCTTCTTTCAATGCAGAAAGGCATCTCGCAAAGACCGCCTCACCAATCAAAGTCACTGGAATCCCCATCTCCACTGAGTTGATAGCCGTCCACTTTCCCGTCCCTTTTTGACCCGCAACATCCAAAATTTTGTCGAGAAGCAACTTTCCATCCTTATCTTGGGTGCGGAAGATATGGCTTGTGATTTCAATCAGGTAGCTGTCGAGTTCTCTTTTGTTCCAATCGGCAAAAATATCGGCTATTTCATCTGCGCTCAGCCCCAAAACTCGTTGCATGAGCGAGTAGGCCTCACAGATGAGCTGGATATCGCCATACTCAATCCCGTTATGGACCATCTTTACATAGTGACCGGCCCCTTCATCTCCCACCCAATCGCAGCAAGGCTCTCCACTCTTCACTTTCGCCGCGATGGCTTGAAAGATCGGCTTCACGTGAGGCCATGCCTCAGGGTGTCCTCCAGGCATGATAGAGGGACCGTGTCTAGCCCCCTCTTCGCCACCTGAAATTCCTGTCCCTATGAAATAGATCCCCTTGGCTTTAAGCTCCTGACACCTTCTAATTGTGTCAGGGTAATGACTGTTGCCTCCATCGATAATGATATCACCTTTATCGAGTAGAGGGACAATATGCTCGATAAATTGATCGACAGCAGCGCCTGCTTTAACCATAAGCATCACACGGCGAGGTCTCTTTAACTTTTGAATAAATTCCTTAATATCATGACAACCGATAACTTGAGTACCCTTTGCAGGTCCGGCTAAAAAATCATCGACCTTCGAAGTTGTGCGATTAAAAACGGCTACAGTGTAACCGTGATCATTCATGTTCAAAACAAGGTTTTGTCCCATTACTGCAAGGCCTATTAGGCCAATATCGGCTTGTGTCATAAATCCTCCATCATTTTATTTAAGCCTATCATGTTTTTTATCTGAGGGTCTACTTTTTCCTTAAATTAAATTCACTACTAATCTATAACTCTTCCCACGTCCTCGTAGCTCAGCAGGATAGAGCGGTCGCCTCCTAAGCGACAGGCCGCGCGTTCGAATCGCGCCGAGGGCAATCTCGAACTCTATACAACCCACTATATTAGTAATTTGCATCCCCAAAAAATCTCGATCCTGCTCTAAATCAAAAAAAAATTATTGTTTTCAAAGTAAATTTTTCATAAAGTCTCTCCCTTAACGGAGCACTGGGAGTTGAGATGCGCGTTTTAACCCTTTTTTTAGTCACATTCTTGGAAAACCCTTCGGGTTTTGCTCAGGAGACTATCGGTTTAGACAGCATAAAATCAGGGGGATGCGCTGTCTACCCGGTCCTCAAGGACCTCCTCGGCCCACAGGTCCTACGGAGCCGGTCAGGTTGAGCTAATAAGAGCTCAGATTGAGAGATTTTCTAACCAATCAACAACATAAAAGGAGTTTGTAATGAATTGGAAATTTGACCGTAAAATATATCAGGCAATCTTAATTTTTGTCTTTTCTTCTGCTATTTCATGTAGCGCTGCGATCCAAGGAAACGTGTTAACATCCGATGCTTTGGGCAATAAGGTTCTGGTATGGAATGAGAGTACAGATGGGGTTATGGCCTCTGTCTACCTCATAGCATCAAATGTTTGGACCTCTCCTGTGAGTCTTTCAGCAAGCTCTTTTCTTCCTCTCTTTTCTGACACTCCAAACGTTTCTATGAACTCAGTGGGTGATGTCGCAGTAGCTTGGGAAGGCACTGACCCCTCAAACGGCGTAGCTGCTGTATGCGTGGCCTTCGGAGTTTTAGGTCTAGGATGGTCCGACGTGAGCGTCGTCTCAGACTCCTCCCTAGAGTATGCAGGGAATATAGATCAACGGGTTCTAATCGAAGATAGTAGAGAAGTCTATGTGACATGGACAGCGGATATTGCGGGGGAGACATTAATGCGAGGAGCAGAGGGTGTTTTGAGCTCTCTCTCCACACAAACCTGGTCTTCTCCTTACACCGTTTCAAACTGAGTTCGACCCGCTCGATCAGCTTTTTCGTTTAAGGGAGAGATAGTGATCGATCCCTTCAGCGATACCCTTAGCAACCTGTCTTTGGTATCTGGGGGTATACACTTTATCCCGCTCTTGCGGGTTAGAGAGAAACCCCCCTTCGATTAAGATAGCGGGCATGGTAGTCTCACGAATCACTGCAAAATTAGCCTCTTTGATACCTCTTGAGAGAGCTCCAGTCTCTTTGAGCACATGACAGAGCACGCTTTTAGACAAATCTTTGGAACGGACTACTCGCTCTGAGGGAGTTTTTGCTTTTTCTTTGTAGTAGAAAACTTCAATACCTTGAGCCTCACGGTTGGTAGAGTAGTTATAGTGAATGCTTATGAAAAGATCTGCCCCTGTACTATTAGCCAGTTCTGCACGCGCACTTAAGGGAAGAAAGACGTCGTGGCTGCGTGTCAAAATAACGTTGTACCCCATCTGCTTCAAGTAATTACTAGTGATGAAGGTAGTCATCATATTGAGCTCTTTCTCTTCGTAGCGATCCCGTTTGCTCGTTGTCCCCCCATCTTTGCCTCCATGCCCCGCATCGAGAACAATAGTCTCTCTTCGAATAGGCGGAGCTCGCCAATCGGTGAGCTCAAACTCACTCTCTCTCAATCCACAAGCGGGAAAAATAATCAAAAAAATCAGAAGCCATCTCATCGAGCCGCCCCCGCTTTCAGTTCTTGAACGATTTGTTTGTCATCAAAAGGAAGGGTTTGATGTGCTAAGACTTGATAACCCTCGTGCCCTTTACCAGCAATTAAAAGACAGTCGTCCTCCTTCATCTCATTCAGCGCCATGCCGATTGCTTGCATCCGATCGGGCACAATGGTGTAAGCATGTGGAGTAGCAAACCCCCCTGCGATCTCACGACAGATGGAAAGAGGGTCTTCACCTCGCGGGTTGTCGGAAGTGATATAGGTAAAATCACTTCTGCACTCTGCCACTTTTCCCATCATTGGCCGTTTGGAGCGATCTCGATTGCCACCACACCCGAAAAGCGTAAGAACTCTCCCTTTCGAGATCTCTCTGATTGCTTGAAGCGCCTTTTCAAGGGCATCGGGAGTGTGCGCGTAGTCAACAAATACATCTAGACCCTCCACTCGTTCTAGTCGCCCTGGAATCCGCGGCAAGGTAGAGAGGTGCGGAGCAATCTCTTCAAGCTTAAACCCTTTGAAAAGAAGCGCAGCTATGGCTGCAAGCGCATTCGAAATATTAAAGCGACCGATCAGATCCCAAGAGAAGGGCACTTCAACGTCCTGGTAAGAGACTGTAAAGGTCGCACCTTGCGTGGTCAAACAGACAGAATGTGCCATAAGATCGGCCCCCTCATTCAACCCATAGGTGATCACAGGACCAGATGGAGTCGGACACCAGGGACTATCGAAGTTGACGACCGCATTTTTAGATTGCCTAAATAGCTTCTGCTTAGACGCGGCATAGGTCTCCATCGTCTCGTGGTAATCGAGGTGATCTTGGGTAAGGTTTGTGAAAATGCCGACATCAAACTCAATAGGCGCCACCCGCCCCTGATCGAGGCCGTGAGATGAGACTTCCAGCGCAACGGCTTGACACCCACGCTTAAG
Source organism: Chlamydiota bacterium (assembly GCA_021772465.1). Taxonomy (GTDB): domain Bacteria; phylum Chlamydiota; class Chlamydiia; order Chlamydiales; family JAAKFR01; genus JAJFLX01. The sequence goes on along the minus strand of JAJFLX010000017.1, from coordinate 270,994 downwards.
CATCTCTTTGAGTAGTTTGCAATTGGTCAAAACATCAGGTGTCGTTCGCTCTGCTGCAAAACGGTGTTCTCCTACAATGTACTCAATTGTTCCAATCAAGCCACACGAAATGCCTAAACTATCGAGTAGGTGTTTGACCAAATAGGTTGTGGTTGTCTTCCCGTTTGTACCTGTGACCCCGAGGGTGAAGAGCTCTCGAGAGGGTCGACCAAAAAAACGGGCCGCAAGTTCTCCTTCCACAGCTGCAACGTCTTCAGTGATAAGCTGAACCACTCCTTTGAGAAAGGGATTGGGAAAATCGGTCAAGATGGCAGCAGCCCCGCTGGCAATAGCATCTTCGATGTAGTGGGTCCCATCTTGAGCGCTTCCCCGTTTAGCAATAAATAGATCCCCAGGAGCTATACGCTTGGAATGAGAGCAGAGTCCAGTGATTAGAGTCGCTTTTTCTCCTCTGTAAACCGTGATTGGAAGCCCTGCTATCAATGTTTTGATGTTCATGTATCAGTTCCACTGGTCGTAAATTTCTTTCAACTCTCGCACCTCTTGTTCCCAATCTGCCCTTTCAGGATCATAGCGAGGATCCCCTTTAGGGTAGCCGTGTGGATCGTCAGGAGTGACCCCGAGATAGGCCAAAGTGCGCGTTGCAACCTCTCGAAAAACAGGCGCTGCGCACCGCCCTCCCGTGTAATTTTTGATCCCCCCTACCTCAAAAGAGGGCTTAGGCTCATCTATTGTCACAGCAAGAACAAACCTAGGGGTAGAAGCCGGAGAGAAACCCACAAAAGAAGATATATAGTGCTCTTTGGAATAAACTCCACCTTGAATTTTTTCCGCAGTCCCTGTTTTTCCTGCCTCTGTATAACCACTCACTTCTGCTCGAACTCCCGTCCCCCCCCTCTTTGTCGTAAATTTCATCGAATCAATTACCCTTTGTGCAATGGCGCTCTCTAGGACCTGCTTTCTAGCTCGATGCCGACGATTCAAAGCCCGGTCTTTCTGAACGATCTCTCGAACAAGTGTCGGCTCTATGAGATAGCCCCCATTGGCAAGTACAGAATAGGCGCGAGCCATTTGAAGCGTCGTCGCAAGCAAGTTGTAGCCCATTGCAAGCGAGTAAGGTGTAGAAGTAGACCACTCTGGAGCGCCACTGGCGTGGTATTTTCCAGGGGTTGGAACAACACCCGCACTTTCGCCGGGCAGTTCGATCTGATTTTTGACCCCAAGCCCAAAAGTGGAGATCAACTCCTCCCGGTACCACTGCTTTCCAAGACGATCGATGAGCTTGTCGACGATTTGAGCCATATAGACGTTAGAGGACTTCTGAATTGCCATATTCATGTTGAGTGCCGTTCGATGGCCAGGATCGCGAAGTGGGCGCGAACCGCGTCCAGGAAACGCCGTCCGCGTCACGTCTATCTTCTCCTCGGGGTCAAAGAGGGGGGGCTCTTTCCGAGCTTGAAGTGTCTCATTCCCCTTCAACGCAATGGAGAGCGTGATTGGTTTCATGATCGATCCGAGCTCGAAAGCATCGGTAACTGCGCGCACCTTAGTGTGAATGATCTTCTCAGGATCGTTGAAATAATCTCGATAGTTTGCCGGATCAAAAAATGGATACTGCGCAAGTGCAAGTACATCACCTGAATGAGGGTCGAGCATAACGGCCCACCCCCCTTTTGCTTCAGCAGCTAGAACCCCTCGCTCAAGCTCCTCTTCGACAATAGCTTGAATGCAGTGATCGATGGTGAGATAGATATCTGCACCATCCTCAGGAGGCTCGATCAATCTGTCCGTCTCAATTCGATTGAGCGGAGAGCGGAGCAAGATTCGCCTCCCAAGCTTTCCCTTTAAAAGAGTGTTAAAATAAGATTCTAAACCCCCAGTGGGCAATCCGACTTGGGTTGTCTCCTCTTTTCGCTCTTGTATGGTGTGTAAAACAGGACCGAGCAATTTTCCAAAAGGATAAGACCTTTGATAGTCGGTGACAAAGTAGAGAGCATTGCTAGGGATTCGATGTTTTTTTGCAAAGGGGATCCACCAGCTAAGAACCTCATCCTTTAAGCTGGGATCGAGCCATTTTGCCACCTGTCTGCTTCTCGATTTCTTTTGAAGCTCCCCTCGATTGAAAGCGATGAATGTCTCAAGCTTCTCTCCAATATCTCGATGAAACTCAGAAGGAAGGGCCATAGGATCGATATAGAGATGGAATTTAGTGACATCGAACACAAGGGGCTGTGGGGCTTTGGGATGACCTGATTTGAGGGTAGGATTCGAGTAGAAAGTACCCCTCTTAAAAGGGACATGCACGGTAAACTGATGCTGCGCAAGCGCCTGTTCTGTCCATTTTTCTCCCTCAATCACCTGAATTTTAAAATATTGAACGATGAGCAGCGAAAAACAAAAAAACATCCCTATGGAGATAATTACCAGCCGCTTTTTTTGCCGCATAGCTCCTCCTCCGAGATTGAAATATGAAGAATATCTCCCTCAAGTGGGTGTTTTAGGTGCCGAAACTCAGGCTTTCTCGCAAATTCCATCAACCTCAAGGGACTTTCGAGCTGATCCAGTTCGAATTGAAGGCGAACAGCCTGCTGCTGAGCTACGTCTAGATCTTGCTCAGCTACAGGAATTTGAAGGCGCAGCTCAGTGATCTGGTTCTGTTTATCGATATACCCATATAAGACAAGGCCGAGCACAAAAATACAGGAGAATAATCGAGCTAGAGGACCTAATTTCATAATTTTTCAATAAACCGGAGTTTAGCTGACCGACTTCTGGGATTTGCCTTCTGCTCTTCTAATGAGGCTACAAGTGGCTTTTTCGTTAAAATTGTCACCTCTTTCTCGAGAGCAAGCTGACGAAAAGTTTGCTTGACCAATCGATCTTCTAGGCTGTGAAAGGCAATCACTCCCATCCTCCCCGAAGGGGCGAGCATAGAAACGGCTACTGGGAGCGCACGTTTGAGCTCACCTAGCTCATCATTCACCTCGATGCGAAGAGCTTGAAAAATCAAAGTGAGCGGATGTATTTTTTTTCCCTTTCTCCCTCTCCATGTGAGCACTTTTTGGAGCGCTTCAGCCAAATCTTGGGTGGTCTTTATCCTTTTTTTGCGGCGCACCTCCACAATCGCCTTCGCTGCGACACGCCATCTGGGCTCCTCTCCATAATCCTTAAATATACGCCCCAACTCTTTCTCCGAATAGGTATTGACTACATGGGCTGCATCGATTTGATCTCTTTGGTCCATGCGCATGTCAAGAGGCCCCTCTTTTGAGAAACTAAACCCACGCTCTGGAGTATCTAGCTGCATAGAGGAGACCCCTAAATCAAGAAAAATCCCCTCTACTTGCCCCTCTATTTGCTCTCGCATGGCCGCGTAACTCCCTCTCTGAAGATGGAGTCTGTCTGCGTAAGAAGCAAGGCGCTCCTTCGCCAAGCTTAGAGCTGATTCATCACGGTCAAACCCATAAAAATGTTTCATCTCGGGATGCGCTTCCAACAAAGCCAAGGCATGTCCTCCCCCGCCCAATGTCCCATCGACAAATGAGTGAAGCTGACAGTTTTCAAAAAAAGCGAGAGTTGTATCGAGAAGGATCGGAATGTGAGGCATGGGACTCATTTGGCATGATAATTGATTCGATACCAGTATAAGAATTTGGTGGATTGCCGCAAACTCTTTCAGAGAGTAATATTGCCTTATGGTTGAGATCTATAGCTATGACATCAATACCCACGAGCGTTTTGCAAACGATCAGAAAGGGATTGAAGACTTTCGCAGACAGTATCACCTCCCCCCGAGCCGATCCAATCAAGTTGCCATCCAGTCTAAAGTTCTGAATTTTATTCCTCTCCACCCTGCGCTCACCACGTTGATGCAAACCTATCAGCGAAAAATGTGGGCCCGTTTTGAGATTCCCAAAAACTTCTTCTCTCAACGCCGCTCTTCCTCTTATGTCGCCCCTTCTTTAGGGGGGAATGAAAAACTCACTGCCGACGCGAACCGAGTCCGGGCCTTTGTTAAGAAAAAAAGGCGCCGGAATCAACTCGTTCGAAAAGAACTCCTAAAAGAGGAGGACGATCTAGATCACGAAGGAGAGACTCTAGCTGAGCTACTCGAAAAGGGAGTCAAAGAGACCAATGAGATGGTCGATTATATTATTTCAAGAATGCATCAATTCGTACAGGCATAAGCTATGACAGCAGTAAATTGGAAAGAGCTTCTCGGCTGGTCTGAAGACCAACTAGATGAACTGCGCTTTTCCGGATTTTCTTTCTTGCGTGAGGGACTCTATATAAAGGCTGTTCTCTTTTTTGAGGCGCTTGTGATCTTAGATCCTACAAGTGCCTACGATAGACAAACTCTTGGGGCACTCTACCTCCAAATGGATGAGATTGACAAAGCAGAAAAAGTCCTGGTAGAGGCTCTTGAGCTCGATCCACATCACGAACCTACCCTTCTCAACTACGTGAAAACACTTCTGACAAATGGAAAAGAGAAACGGGCGATTGAACTTGCCCAAAATTTACGCCACAGTGCGGATCAAACGATCGCGGGTGATGCCATGGCCCTCGTTTTAGGGCGCGCATAACTTTCTGAATATAAATTCACTGCAAATACCCTTCCTGATTTCCAATCGTTTACGTTTCTGCATTTTTTTTTGGCTCAAACTGCTTTGATCGTAAAACGGTTAGGAGCTCGGCATTCATTTTCTGCTGAAAATTTGTTGCGGCGTATGAAACCAGATGCTACATTCCTGATATTGTTCACAACACAAGTATTTGCCTCAGAAGCCGTTGTGGAAAACATTGTTCATAGAAAAATGAAAGGAGAACCAATATGCTGACGTGCGATGCTCACGACACTTGGACGCAGTTTCTTGACTACATCAAGCAGCGGTGTTCCTTGACTGCTTTTGAAAACTGGCTCGCACCTATTTTGGTTCTCGACTCTTCGACTGAAGAGATCACCCTTCAGGTACCCAACATTTTTGTGAAGGCTTACTTGGTTGACAATTACCAAGAGGAGCTCTGCTCATTTGTGCCTGTTGATGCAAATGGAGTACCTGCCATCAAGTTTGTGATTGCAGAGCAAGAGCCTTCCCGCCCCTGCATCCAAGAAGCCCCTCCTCCAAGCCCTACTGCTGATGAGCTCCCTTTGAAACTCAATCAGTCGTACCGATTCGAAACCTTCATAGAGGGGCCTGCTAATCAGTTTGTCTATTCAGCTGCTATGGGGATTGCAGCTAGACCGGGCCGTTCTTATAACCCTCTTTTCATTCATGGAGGGGTGGGTCTGGGAAAGACTCACCTACTTCATGCCATTGGCCATGCCATTCAGAAAGACCATAAACGGCTTCGCGTCCAATGTATTACTACTGAAGGTTTCATCAACGACTTGGTCGATAACCTGCGCAACAAATCAGTGGATCGAATGAAAAAATTCTACCGTTCACTCGATGTATTGCTCGTGGATGACATCCAATTTCTCCAAGACCGTCTCAATTTTGAGGATGAATTTTGCAACACCTTTGAGAGTTTGATTAACCAGAGTAAACAGATCGTTGTCACAAGCGATAAACCCCCTGGTCAACTCAAACTTTCTGAGCGCATTGTTGCCCGTATGGAGTGGGGCCTTGTCGCCCATGTCGGCATGCCTGACCTTGAGACGCGTGTGGCTATTTTGCAACATAAGGCAGAGCAGAAGGGACTGAAGATCCCAAGCTCTGTCGCTTTCTATATCGCTGAGCATATCTTTACAAATGTGCGGCAACTCGAAGGAGCGATCAACCGTCTCACAGCTCACTGTCGACTGCTTGGCGAAGAGGTGAGTGAGTCGCTTGTTGAGAAAACCCTGAGTGAGCTTTTCCAAGCTCCTCCCTCTCAAAAAATTTCTGTCGAGGCTATCTTAAAAAGTGTTGCTACTGTTTTTCAAGTGCGTGTCAATGAATTAAAAGGCACCTCAAGAACCAAAGAGATTGCCCTTGCCAGGCAAGTTGCAATGTATCTGGCTAAAGAGCTGATCAAAGAGTCGCTGATGATGATTGGAGCCTGTTTTGGTAAAACACACTCTACAATTCTTCATGCATTCAAGAATATTGAGAATAAAACAAAAAAAGACGAGTCTCTGCGCCGCCAAATTGCTCTTTGCAGACGTCATATCGAAACGAGATAAAAAAGGAAGATTCGAATGTTTAGAAGGCCCAGCAAAAACCCCTTAGACGACAATAGCTCAATTTACGAAGAGGAGTCTCCCATGGCTTCTCCCTACAAGTACAGTGGAGTCAAAAACGACATAAGTGAGGTTCCCCCAAGACTGTTTGACCCTGCGAGACCAGGGAGACTGCCCCCACGCACGCATGCAGTAGAAGAGCGTCTGTTTGAAGAGGAGCACGTGACGACGCTTCCTCATCACCTCAAAGGAATCATTGAGGAAGAAGTTCCAGAGACGACTCTCGGTGAGGGGGTCTCCTTCAGAGGAGAGCTGAGTTTTGAACGCTTACTGCGAATTGATGGTACTTTTGAGGGAGAACTTCTCTCTCAAGGGAAGGTGATCGTAGGACCAAAAGGAAAGGTGAAAGCAAACTTAAAACTCCGTGAAGCTGTCATCGAAGGTGAAGTTGAAGGAAATATCACCGTACAAGAAAAGCTTGAGCTTCGAGGAGAGGCTTCCATCAAAGGAGATATCGAGGCCAAGTCGCTCTCTGTTGATGAAGGGGTGCGCATCGAAGGGCTAGTCCAAGTGATCCACTCTGAGACTACATCCCTATAGCGATGGTAATTTCCTACGGTTTTTTCGTTCTTTTTACCCTTGTGGGCATCGGTGTTGTCTGGTTTTCGCACCGGAAGAAATGGACGATTGACCTCACCGTATACCGGCACTACACCGCATTGATCTTCAATCTTTCAGGAATCATCTATGCGCTTTTTCTTGGGTTCATCACCTGGGATGTTTGGGAGCGTTACTACGATGCTAAAAAGACGGTGCAAGATGAGGCGCACTACCTTGTCGAACTCTACCGCGACTCCTATGTATTTCAAACAGACTCCGATGACTTTGTGCGGGAAAAAATTAGAGCCTACCTTGCCTATGTGATCGACAAAGAGTGGTCTCATTCTCCCCTTGAGCTTTCTTTTAGAACAGGAAGCCTCTATGAGAGTGAGATTTGGCAAGCCTACTACAATCTCACCCCCCTAGGTCCTAAAGAAGAGGCGTGGTATGCAAGCTCTATCGATAAGTTAAATGCGTTTAGCGGGGCTCGCATGCTTCGCATTTTCAACCTCGACAATTCTGTCGGGGGATTGAGGTGGACGCTTCTTATAGCTGGTGGGTTGATCCTTGTCACTATCCCCTGTTTTTTTCGGGTCGATCCTCTAGTCTTAAAATTGATTTTGACGCTTTTTTTGGCCAATATCATTGCTTTCATGCTTTTCATCATCTACTCACTCGACAACCCTTTTCGAGATCCTGTCGAAATCGATGAATTCCCTTTCAAGCATGCGGAGCAAGTGATCGACCTAAAAGAGATAAGAGATAGATCCGCTTAGGAAAACTCGTATAGAGCGCCTCATAAAGAATATCGATCTCTTCTGGTGACACACTTTTTGGATGAATGAGAAGCACCACCTTTTCTTCAGCGACAAATCGCGGCCAAAGCACCCACTTGTTTTTTTTGATGTGGAAAAGCGAGGGAGAAACAGGCACTTCGAGGTATTTGCCAATCTCTTTTGCGAGCAGATAGGAGCTGTCATTTTTTCGAAAAAAAAGCAAACGTGTGAGAGGAATCAAGAGATCAGGAGAGGGCCAGCCGAGACAGGTATACTGCGCCACCATAAAGGAAGCAGCACTTTTGATGAGGTGAGGGGAATGGCCTTGTTGAACTTTTTGCATGAACGTTCGAGTTGGGGCACAATCATCAAGAGCGGCGCTGCATTGAATGTGCCACCTTTTCTCTTTTAAACAATTTGCACAAGGCCCTCTTGTCGAACTCTCTTGAAAACAACATACACAACGCCCCTGTGGCTGAATCAGTTCAAAAAAACCTTGGCACCCTTTGCAAAAAAGCCTCTCTGTCTCGGCTTCACAGTGCAAGCAAAGAGGGGGAAAGATGAATTTGAGAATCGATTGAATCATTTATATGTTTCATCGAAATGGTTGGAAAAAGTGTATGTGGGATGAGAGCACGTTCCGTTCACAGTAATGGTGAAAAACTCTGCGAGTTTCATAAGCAAGTTGTACTGCTTCATTTTCACTCTAAAATCCAAATTTCCTTCAAAATCGATCGAAGCCGAATGCCCTTCTGCCAAATAGAATCGCGATCTTTTTCCATCACTAAACATATTGCGAAACTCATTTAACCAAATTTTCCCCTCGCTGATCTCATAGTCGATCTCTCCCCGTGAAGGGATAAAATTTGTTAAATCGAGTCCAATGCGGGCTGTGATTTCTGAAGGGATCATAAGAAGGTTCGAAAGAAGGGTTGTTTTAGGGGGATTGGTGAAATTGAGCACGCCTTGGCCTTGAAAGCTCGTCCAATCCCCTACCCGCCCTACAAGGCGCTCCAAGAGGAGGGTTTTAACAAAAAATGATTGGTAGAAGGGTCGTCTTTTTCCCTTCCAGTCAGTCCAAGGACTTTTGAGGCGTGAGAGACGAAAATCGGAGACTTTGAGTTGATCGAGCTCAACTTCCCACCCTTTTGAACTCAGCTGCGCTGCAACTCGGTCGATGTGGAGGTCGCCTGCCCAGTCGGCAAGCGTCAGATCGCTGACAAGAAATTCGTCTGGTGTAAACCACAAGTAGCTGCTCAAACTCTCAAATTTCACCCCGTGGACCTTAGGAGAATCAGCAAAAAGGCCCCCTTCAAACGCAACCACTTTCGGGTTTGCTTGAGAGAAACGAAAGTCCCCTTGCAAAAGAAACTGCCCTTCAATCTCCCATTTTTCAGCCAGATTTAAAAAGGTCTCGCTGAGTAGCTTATGAGCTTGCGTAGGATCTACAGCTATTTCTCCTGTAAGTGCAATCCAATCCTCAGGATGGGAACCCATTTGTTTCAGGGCGATATCTATTCCGCACAAATTTCCCTCGATCTCTTTCACCCCCCACCCCTCTCTAGGATCTCTCATCCACAGTGCCTTTACCCTTTCCCCACCACTACTGAGCTCAAGAGCTCCCTCTCTCAAGGAGAGGGCGTCTGCAGTAAGATGGATATGGCACTCTCTCTCATTTATATTGCATTCTGTTTGCACCTCGAGCTGTTGAGGGTCATAGACCAGCAAAAAGTTTTTCAAATCAAGAGGGCGATCCCAAAGATAGTAGCGACCATCTCGGAGCCGAAGGTAGATCCACAAATTATCGGGATGCATTTCAATCGAGAGGCACCCTTCGAGAGGCTCTTTCTGCTTCACTTCGAGGGCCAGTTCGTGAAGAGCTGAGTGAACAAAGCCTGGAAAGAGGGTAGAAGCAAGATCGGCTGCCCAGGGAATTTTTTCAGCTGGCAGGGAAAAATCGAGCCCCTGAAAGAAAACTTTCTTGCTCCCTATGTGGTAATTGAAGCTTCCGAGTTGATACAGCTCCCCCGAGGGAGTCGCTGCTTTCAACCCCTCAATAACTAGCCCCCCCTCGCGCGTGTAAGACCCACTCAAATGCTCACTTGTGCCAAACTGAATCCCTGCTAAAGAGAGAGCCTCCACCCCTGCCTCGATTGTAGCTTCTAGACCTTTAGATCTAGACCAATTTAAAGCTCCTTGACCCTTTACTCGCCCTTGAGGTTTCCACTTCGATTCTAAGCGGCTCAATTGCCAATCCACAGATTGTATCTCACCGAAAAACTCTCGCTTTGAACGATCAAAATGACCTGCAATGGTCACTTCCCCCTGATTTTCACCTCGAAGTTCGAGAGAATCGATCGAGATGGAGTGATCATCCCAACTCACCATTCCTCCAGCGCAGTAGGGACCATACCCGCAATTTGCGATGTGAAGGGTCTTTCCAATTTGCGTGGCAAACACTTCAACCCCCTCTCCTTTGAGAGAGAAATCTCCTTTCTCCATAGACCCCTGAGCTGCAAAAAAAGGAGTCTCGATTGCAAGCGCTACTTCGAGCTCAGAGAAGTTTGAAAAAGCGAGCGTCGGCAGTTCAAAAGCAATAGAACCCAGCCCTGCACCCATTTCAAGTCTCCCTGTGCTGCCAGCAAAAGAGAGGGTGTTTGCTGCCCAATCGTACTCAAGAGCTGATCTCTCAATATGGATGGAAAAAAAAGGGGTGTGAAGCTCGGCTTGCAACTCTGCAAAAAACTCACCCGACAGGAGTTTCGGCCTTGGAGAGAAGTGGTAGTGAAAATCAAACACCCTCCCCTCTGAAAAAAGTTCTCCTCGAAGGGGAAGCGCACTGAAAATTGCCGGCTTAAAATGTGAGAGAAATGCGACTGCGTCCTCGAGAGGTCCTGCGAGGGAGTTGGCATGAAGCGAGAGATCAATATCATCAAATGCTTGCACTTCAAGCTCAACCGCGCCTTGCATGCAAAGTGCATCGGAATAGATCGTAACGCCTTCTATTGAGATATTTTGACCCTCTATGTGAGCGATTCCACTCCCCTCTGTCAGATGAAACTGGTGACGTTTGTGAAAAAACTCTGTCGCTTTTAGAGGGAGTTCACCCCAGTGCTTTTGCGTTTTCAAGTCAATCGTATGGATTCCTTTTTCAATATTTGAGGCTTTTAGCAAAAAATGAGGGCTCTCGAGTTGAAGACTTGGGGAGGCATAGTAAAGAGTGAGCTCCTCATTATCGAATGTCCCCTCAAAAGAGAGCTCTCCAGCGAGTTGCAAAGTGAGTCCTGGAAAAAAGGCTGGAGAGAGGTACTGCTCGAGCGGAAAGCATACGCCTCGCACCCACCCCGATCTTTGGTGACCCCATCCAAACTGTTCGAGTATTTTTCCTAAAAAAGTCTCCTTTGTACTTACAAGCAAGGGGTCAAAGTGGCACCCAAATTCGAGCCGCTCGTTGAAGTTCACCTCGACTTCGCCCACCAGATCTAACTCTTCACCTAAACGACTTAGACTTGCATTTAACACAAAGTGATCATCCGGAAAAACCTGGAGAAATCGTCGAGGAACCCAGCTCTCGAGTTGGTGTGAATCGGCCGCCAATTCGAGCTCCATCAGAAGTTCAGGTGAGCTCCAATCGAGAAAAAGCTCTCCTTTGATGCCCATCAAACTGCCTTCAAAGCGTGAGTGAAGAACTCTCCCCGCTTCGATGCAGATGTGGGTGTTTAAGTCGGTGAGATCCCAAACTCCCTCCTCAAAAGAGAGCCGTCCTCCTTCTATCGAAAAGAGTCCCTCCATCGTTTCAACTGACTCAAGATTGATGTCGAACTCAGCAAAAAGGCGGTCTAGCTCCCCTTGGATTTCTAGATCTAAGTTTTTTGCCTCCACTGAGGAAATTTCGAGCTTTCCTCTAGCCATACCAAGGCTATTTCCTTTAAGGGTAATGGCGAGACTGCCTTTTAGCCGTCCAGTTTTCGGCTCCCATCCTCGCATGAGGTCGGGGAGATCTTTACCAAAAAAATAGGTCAAAAGCGAGTAGATCGCATCGACGCGATGGGCATGCAACTCCGTTTTAAGATCTACATTTTGCTCCCTATTTTGATGAAAATAAGTGAGAAGAGGGGGATCGCCTAGAGGAGCACTTAGAGCTACAACTCCCTCTATCTCTCCCGCAGAAATCAGGTGGTCTACTTCGATTCCAAAAAGTGTCCCATCAAGTGAGAGAGTTCCCCCTTGAATATGCGTCTGCAGCTCAAGCCATCCAGGCACCTTCCACGTAGGTGTCGAGGCGCTTTTCTGATAGCTCACCTCTACCTCCTTAAGAAGGAGCTCTCCCCCCAATTTCCGCCTCTTCCACAAAAAAGAGGGGGTAAAATAGAGCTTAGAAAAACTCGCCTCGAAAGCCCCTCTCTTAAGAAGCTCTCCATGGGAGATGGTAATTTTTCCCTGTTGCAAAAGCCATGCATCGCTGACTAACTCCATTCCGAGATTCTTTTTAAGAAAGCGGGTCGACTGATGCTTAAAGAGATGAAGGACAAGCGGCTCAGAAAACAGAGCTCCACAGATGAGCAGCCCTAGATAGATGATCCCAATGCCCCTCTTCCACATGATTAGAGAATACTCGATGTTGAATTTCTCTTCAAAATTTCACTAAACTTTGGTAGTTTGCGTTAATAAGACTATGCTTCGACGATTTTTGAACTTTCAGCTCTCATTTTTCGAAAAGGGAAAGCCTCTTCACAGGTTTCGCCCTTTTGTTTCAGCGCTTGATGCTTTCTGCTACGAAGCGCCTCTAAATACGAGAACAGCTCCTTTTATCCGAGACGCAATCGATGTGAAACGGTGGATGGTGATTGTCGTGATCGCTCTTCTTCCAGCTATTGTCATGGCAATTTGGAATACAGGACTCCAAAAGCTCGTCTACACGAGTGGCAGTCCTGAGCTCATGAGCCAGTACCTCGACGCCTCTCACTCTTTCAAGGGCTACTTTGACTTCACTTTCTCCGAGGGAAGGTACCTTACCATTTTAAAATTGGGGGCGCTTGCTTTTCTACCTATCATGCTCATCAGCTATGGTGTCGGCGGGATCTGTGAGGGGCTCATTGCTTCTGTCCGCGGACATGAAATCGCAGAGGGTTTCCTTGTGACCGGCATTCTTTATCCTCTTGCACTGCCCGCCACAATTCCCTACTGGATGGTGGCTCTTGGAGTAGCCTTTGGGGTCGTTGTCGGTAAAGAGCTTTTTGGCGGAACGGGGATGAATATCCTCAACCCGGCTCTTACGGCGCGAGCTTTTCTCTTCTTTGCTTTTCCTGGCACAATGACGGGCGATATCTGGGTGGGCACAAACCCGACACGCGTTGCAATGAGTCTACAAGAGATGAACTCCAAGGCAGGGCTAAATGAGATCGATGGTTTCACTCAAGCAACAGCCTTGCAAGGACTCAATCAGGCTACAAACGAGGTGAAACAGATCCATATTGATGCCATTGCTGCCCACTCTATCGGCAATCGAGCCTCCAATTTTGCTCTCGTTGAAAATCATTTTGAGAAGTGGTCCTCTGCAGCGGGTGAGAGTGCGAGCCTATCAGAGATCTCTTCTGAAAGCTTGCGCGCTTTCGTAACGGGCCCTTTGGAAGATGGAGGCCTTGGACTGCTTCCTGGCAACTACACTTCAGCTTACTCAGCGACTGAATCGATCTATGGTTTGGGACGTTTCACCGATGGAAACCTTTTTTGGGGCAATGTTCCGGGAAGTATGGGCGAGACGTCTACTGTAGCTTGTATCTTAGGAGCTCTTTTGCTCATCTATACTGGAATTGGCGCCTGGCGCACGATGGTCGCCTATGGACTGGGCGCTTTTTTGATGGCCTCTATTTTCGAATTTTTTGCGACCCATCTGGGGGGTGATGGAGGGGCTTGGAACCCTGCTCGCTTTGCAATGCCTGCCTACCGCCAATTTTTCATGGGGTCTCTCGCTTTTGGGCTAGTTTTTATGGCAACAGAGCCGGTGAGTTCTCCTGGTATGCGGGGAGCTAAATGGATCTATGGAGCTTTAATAGGTGTTGTCACCATCATGATCCGCCTTGTCAATCCTGCCTTCCCTGAAGGGGTGATGCTCGCGATTCTTTTTGGCAACGTCTTTGCCCCTTTGATCGACTACTACGTGGTCAGAAATTATCGAAGGAGGGCGGTCCGTGGTCGAATCCAAGTCTAAGCGCGCTCCTCACACTGACTTTCAAGTCCTTCTTTTTGTCATCTCACTCTGTTTTATTTGCGCTTTTTTACTCGCTATCGTCGCTTACTTTTTAAGCGGTCCCCAAAAAGAGGCAAAGGAGTTCGACGAGAGCAAGCAGATGCTCATTGCTGCAAAGATCCTCAACCACAGTGATGTATTTCAGCTCCTCGAAGAGGGCAAGATCCTTCCAGCCCGCTATGACCTGCAGCAGGATGTGATTGTACCCACAGAAGGGGAGCCACCTCAAGCGACTGTCGATGAGATTAAAGCGATCTCTGAGAGTCGAATTCGCCCCCTTTTTACAAATGCCAAAGGAGAGGTTTATACCCTTGAAAAAATGAACCTCACCCTCTCTGAGTATTTAGAGAAAAATCAAAAAGCGGGGTATGCCAATCTTCCTAATAAGCTTTTCTATGCAATTCTTCCCAATCAAGCAGATTCTCGATCTATCACCTCTGAGGCTTTAGCCGAAGACCTTTCTAAGGCTTACGCTCTTGTTATTCCCATCTCCGGCTTTGGCCTTTGGGGCCCGATTTATGGCTACCTAGCTATTGAGCCGAATGGGAATAGTGTTATTGGCACGACATGGTACGACCATGGGGAGACACCAGGGCTTGGTGCTAATATAGCATCAGCTCAATGGCAGAAGCAATTTTTCGAGAAGCAGATTTTTCAAGCTCCTTCAGGTGGTTCTACAGATTTCCAAACCGCAAACCTCGGCATCATTGTCGTGAAGGGCAAGGTCCAAGATGTTTACGGAAGTAGCCCGAAGGCGAAAAGTGCAGTCGATGGCATGTCAGGTGCTACTCTCACAGGTGATGGGGTAACGGCGGCTTACAAAAACTCGCTTACACCTTATCGCCCCTTATTGATCGAGCTTCACAAGGAGAGTGCAGATGACTCAGCCTCTTAAAAATTACTTTTTTGATCCTCTATGGAAAAACAATCAGATCCTCGTAGCTATCTTGGGAATCTGTTCGGCCCTTGCTGTAACGACCACACTTGACACTGCCATTACCATGGGCATTGCAGTGAGCTTTGTAACGGGTTTTTCGTGTTTTTTTGTCTCCCTTTTTAGACGTTTTACTCCCGACAGCGTTCGGATGATCACCCAATTAGCTATCATTTCGAGCTTTGTGATCATCGTCGATCAATTCCTGCGGGCGTACTTCTTCAACATATCCAAGACCCTCAGTGTTTTTGTCGGCTTAATCATTACCAATTGCATCGTCATGGGGCGCACTGAGAGCATGGCGCGTAACGTCCCTCCTATTCCTGCTTTTCTCGATGGACTCGCAGCTGGTCTAGGTTATGCTTATATTCTTTTCTGCGTGGCAGGGTTGCGAGAATTTTTTGGTTTTGGTCAGCTCTTCGGATTCCAGCTTATTCCTCAATCGTGGTATGTAACTGCTGAGCATCCTGACGCTTATCAAAATATTGGGATCATGGTGTTAGCACCTGCTGCCTTCTTTATCTTAGGTTTTTTCATCTGGATTGCCAATTTGATAACTAAACCTGATAAACCAGCCTACTAGAGGTAAGATCAATGTGGATGGGAGATTACACACCGCTTAACTTACTGGGATTACTTATCCAGTCGGTCTTTATCCAGAATATTTTGCTCTCGTATTTTTTGGGAATGTGCAGTTACCTGGCTTGTTCCAACAGGGTGAGTACAGCCAATGGACTGGGTCTGGCAGTCACGATTGTTTTGACAGCCTCGGGTGTGCTTAACTGGTTTGTCAACCAATTCATTACGGGGAAGGGGGCGCTTGCTTGGCTTAGTTTCATTGGCCTGAACACAGCGGAGCTTGATTTGAGTTTTCTTAATTTGATTGTCTTTATCAGTGTCATTGCAGCCTTTGTGCAGGTTCTTGAAATTGTTATCGAAAGGTTTTCTCCCCCTCTTTATCATGCTTTGGGGATGTATCTTCCTCTCATTACGGTGAACTGCGCTATTTTGGGGGGGGTGCTCTTTGCAACCACTCGTGAGTATCCGTTGATTGCCAATCTCGTCTTCTCTTTTGGTGCGGGGCTCGGTTGGTGGCTTGCCATTGCACTTATCTCAGCCATACGCGAGAAGCTCACCTACTCGCATGTTCCGAGAGGGCTTCAGGGAATGGGTATCACTTTCATTATGACAGGACTCATGTCTATGGCATTTATGGGTCTTCTTGGGATTGATTTGGCTACGCCTAAAGGGCAGGACTTGCCGACTACTCAAGAGAGCGATTTCAGAACTGGTGAGACGCCCATCGCTAGAACCTAAGAAAATGCCTCAGGGTGTTGATGGAGATGAGTGGGAGGTTCACTGCTTCAGGAAAATAATCGGCCCACTTTTCGCGACCCAGAGTACGGAAAGCCACAACAGGGAACGTTTTTTTTCAATATTCGATCAGCTCATCAAGATCAAGTAGGCTAAAACCTTTCTCAACTAATTTAAAAGCAGCTCTTTCACTTTTAATTTTTCGGAAACCATCCTTGCCAATTGAATTTGGGTAGGCTTTAGCTTCGAGCAGACAATGAACGAGTTTGTCAATGATGCCCAAGTCAAGGTTACGTGTGGCGGCAAAATAGAGTGCTGTCCGACCTTCACGGTCAACAGCATTAACATCGATTCCAGCATCGATCAGGTGTTGAATTTTTATCTCAGTGCCATGCCTGGCGGCAGTAAAGAGTGCTGTCCCAGCATATTTGATAACAGTATCAATCTTGGCTTTAGCTTCGATAAGAACTTTGACAACCTCTCCTTTGTCATTACTGGCGGCAAAATGGAGTGCTGTTCGACCAAATGCGTCAACAGCATCCACCTTGGCTCCAGCACCAATTAGCTGTTGTAAGGTTTCCACGTCACCACGCTTGGCAGCTAAATGCAAGCATGTCCTACCACGCTCGTCAACAGTCACAATATCGACTGGCTCTGAGTCTTTAGAAGGAGAAGACTGGGACCGATGCTTCGAAAATACTCGAAACCCCAGTGCACCTAGCAAGCACACGACCCCACCACCCGCAGAACTAGCTGTGATCATGCACGCACTCTTACTCATCTTAAGCCAGGGTTGTGGGTGATGAGAAATGAGCCTAATGCAATGTCCTTATTTCATAAGACCAACAGGAATAGTAGGCTTCAAAAAAAATGTTTGATTGGATTTTACAGGCAAGAATTTTTAATAAAAAGCCAAGCTTATATTGCTTAGCCTCAAGAGAGAAGAGCTTCATAGCTCGTCTTATCAAGTAGGTCATTGAACTCTACAGGTTCAGTAGGTTCAATTTTATAGAGCCAGCCCCCTACTTCAGGCTCTTCATTGATCTTTTCAGGTGAAGAGCGGAGCGCTTCGTTCACAGCAACAATCTTACCAGATAATGGGGCATAGATATCAATCGCAGCCTTAGTCGATTCAAGCACAACCACCTGCTCTCCAGCCTGGGCGAAGCGTTCAATTTCTGGGAGCTCTACATAAACAATCTCACCGAGCTCTTGCTGAGCCTGGCTTGTGATACCAACAGTAACTCTATCCGTCTCATGATCGATCCAATCATGTGTCTCTGTGTATTTCATAACGCTCTTCCTTTACGATTTGAGTTTTAAGCTAGCCCAAAGCGAAGGGTGCTTTTCAGGGACAAAGTCGTGATCATCAAGAGAAAATTGCTGCGTGGGCTTTCCTTCAGAATGAATCCGGTAGTTAAAACCAAGACGATCAAATTCATCCGGATCGAATCCATGCAGGGCCTCACTCGGAATAAAAATCTCGTATCTCCCAGAGGTTTTTTTTTGAATTCGAAGAAGACTCGGATTGCATAGCTCATGGGCGTCGTCTGTGCGAAAACGGGTCACCTCTTCCCCTTTGTCTGGCAAAAAATAGAAGTGATGACAGAACCGGGTGGGAAATGTTGTAGTTTTTCGGTCTCTCGTGTCAAGAAACAAGTCCAATGCATCAAAAGATCCAGCTAAAAGAACAGAGATCCCCTTCAAATTCCACCCAAGAAATAAATCGACAAAAGGTATTTCACCCTGAAAGGAAGATAAATCAGGCAGTTTGTGTTTATCCGTAAATCGCTCTTTGAGGTGGAAACAGTCAATCTGAAATGCAAAAAAACTGACGGGGGTTAGCGGAGCTACTTCCAACTAGAGGCCCCCCTCTCTTCAATTTTTTCCATAACCGAGTGGATGAAGAGACCTCTGGCCTCACCAGCGAGCAGAGCTTGCACCTCCCTCCATTTCTCTACAGGAACAGTGGTGTCAATAGACTTATTGACGACCCGGTAGTAGTAAGCGCCCTCTTTTTCATCCACAGCTACCGATGAGATCGTCCCCTCATTGAGCGTTAGGAGATGTTCTACAGACACCAAACCCGGCTTAGAGCGGCTAATGAGTCTTTCGTTTTTCTCTATGCCCCACTGTTTCGAAAGCTCTCCCTCAGGGAGGCTGTGTTTATGGGCCTCGAGAAAGGTTTTGAAACGCGTAGAGGGGATGAGCTCACTCTCTTGCGCGGAGAGTAAACCCATCTTTTGCGCTGCTTTGAAAGTGAGAATCTCTTCAGCTTCAGATCGTTCATCAATAATAAAGCGGTAATAATGCCGCTCATCTTGAGTGTACTTGGCCACTTCATCTTCAGAATCGAACAATTGAACCAAGCGTAGGGAATCTGAAATCCCAGGGAGAGGCTCTTCGGTTTTTTGAGTGAGGAAGATCTCCTTCTCTTTCATCGAAACATTTGCCAAAGCTTCATCAATCCACTCGGGATGATCCGCCACAATTTGAGCTCGAGCGAAGGCATCGATTTTCTGTCTTGCTCTCGAGTCTATATCATCAAGTGAGCTGTTAGTTAGTTGAGGAAAGGCTTTTTCAAGCTCTGACTTATGGCTCGGATCACGCTCCCAAGCCCAAGTCTCTTTAACACTCACTTTAGCCTGAAGCGCCTCAGTCGATATAGAGCCCACGTAAAAGTGGTATCGCTTACCGATGAGCTCTGGAGCTCTCTGTTTAATCTCTTCGAAAGGGGCAAAATCGCTGGGGACATCGAGGGGATCTTTTTTAGGGCCCGCTACCAAAGCGAGGTAGTTCTCAAAATAACCGAGCTCAGCAGCTGTTTGAAAACGGAGCTCAGGAACCATTTGATAAAGCTCAATGGCTACCTTCTCCCCAGCATACCCATAAAACTGTTCGATCGGAAGTTGATCGACAAGTGCAACCGATCCTACCTCTTCCAACATCCTTCGAAATAGGAGGATGTCGCTCCATATCTGCACAAGAGTCGCTTCATCCATGCCATGGGTCCGAAGGTAGCGGCTAAAAAACCCTCCTCCATCCTCCATAGGGAGTTTCACATACGAATTGAGCATGTCGTAAGTCTTTTGGCTTTTATAAAGCAACTCAGTCAAAGCCTCTTCACGAGTCACCCGATATCCTTTCGAGCGCGCCAGTGCAGCTGTGTTGATAATAATTTCAGAGGCACAATCTAAAAATCGTTTGCCAAACCAATCCCCAAGGTCATGATATCCAAAAAGAGTCACCACATCCTTTGTAAGCCTCGGGTCGGGAGGAAATCTTGGGTTTTCCCTCTCTTGTTGCTGCAACATCTGAGTTAAAAAGAAAGGAGGAAACTGCTTTTCAGATAAAAACAGATCCACACGCTTTTTGAAATCAACCGAATCGGAGGCTTGAAGAGCGGCTAATTGCTCTGGAATCGAAGGAGCGAATAAAGACCAGACCATCTCCGCGCTAACCACAGGAAGATAGGGGTGACGGTAAGGCGTGAAATTTTGCTCACGCCCTCGTCTCTCTTCTAGGGCTTCTGCGAACTGGGGTCCCGAGAAAAGCAACATCGAATCGAGAATCCCCCCTTCGAGAAACTCTTTAGAAATAACTCCGTCGTTGTAAAAATTTACATCAAAAATTTGCGGCGTTTGCATCCACTCTTCACGACTTAAAAAAGCGCTCATTTGATTGAGATACGAACGCTTGATCTTCTTATTCCCGAGAGAAACAAATGCCGTCTCATCGTCACAATTTTTCTGAAACATCGGAGCTACTGCTTGGTAAGTCCCAAAAAATGCAAAGCTAAGTACAATGATCACTGTGGTGAAAAGGAAAAAATATTTCTGATGTTTTCGAAAAAATTGCAGCATAGAACCTATCCAGAGTTATCGCGGATGCGATCATAGTTTAAGAGTGAAATTTATCCAATCGAAAAGGCGGCGCGAAGGTGGAGTCGAAGCTCTTGCCTGGCCTCTTCCAAAGAAACTTTCGAGCTATCCTCTCCAAGCAAAGGGTAGGTAGTTCGCTTCATTCCCTCTGTTACGACTCTCTTATCTAAAAGAATTTCATTCACAAAATCCTCTCGGGGCTTCACAAGTGAAATAGAAGCTTGATGGAGGTAACCGTAGCGCGTCTTCCTTTGCGCAGCTCCCCCTACCTTCCTCCCTTGAATCATAAGGTCGTATTTAGTAGGCCTTGCCATGCAAAAACGTTTGCAACTCGCATCAGTAGATTTTCCCTCATCAAAAAGCAAGTCAGGCAACTTTCCAGACATGTGATGTATCGCTGTAGCCACGATCTCATTCACAAAATGGTAGTTATTGAGCGGCTCATGTGAAAATTTGGGATGTGAAGCGGGAACTAAAACGGAAAATGCGAAGTCATACATATGAAATATTACGCCTCCACCTGTGGGGCGTTTTGCAAGATCAAGCCCCCATTTTCGAGCTATGTTGAGGTCGAGAAATTGCGCTGGGTCCACAAAACAACCATAGGTCGCTGCACTTGTATCCCAATCATAAAAATGCAAAAGGGGTTGGGGATTATTTTCAAGAGAGCTTAAAAGCTCAGCATCAAGCGCCATATTTGCAGCCGCGCTATTACAGCCCGTATCGAGGCATTGCCATTTCATAGATCCCTAGCCTAGTTGCTTTTGTTTTAGATGTAAAATTTACCTGATCTTAAATCAATAGAGCAATACAAGATTTAGGTTGAATTGCTCAGTTTCCGAGAGGTATTATGAACTTTACTGACCTTGAAAAGGATGAACGACGCATGTTTGATAAATTTACGAACCGAGCAAAACAAGTCATCAAATTAGCCAAAAAAGAGGCACAGAGACTCAACCACAACTACCTAGGAACTGAACATATCCTCCTTGGGCTTCTAAAATTAGGGCAAGGAGTCGCCGTCAATGTGTTACGCAATCTCGGCCTAGATTTCGAAACTGTACGTCAAGAAGTGGAACGTCTAGTCGGTTATGGCCCTGAAATTCAAGTTTATGGCGACCCGGCACTCACAGGACGGGTAAAAAAAGTTTTTGAGTTTTCTAATGAAGAGGCAGCCCATTTAGGGCACAACTATGTCGGGACAGAGCACCTACTCCTAGGCCTATTGCGTCAAACAGATGGCGTAGCAGCTCAAGTACTTGAAAATCTCAATGTCGATCTTCAGGAAGTGCGCAAAGAGGTGCTCAAAGAGCTCGAAACCTTTAATTTACAACTCCCCCCAGCCGGGCAATCTGCAGGCGGAGGAGGACCGAAGAGTATGGATAAGGGGTCTGACAAGCTCCCAGCCTTGCGCGCTTATGGTCATGATCTCACAGAGATGAGTCGTGAAGATAAGCTCGATCCTGTGATCGGGCGTGACAAAGAGGTCGAGCGTCTCATCTTAATCCTTTGCCGTCGCCGAAAAAATAATCCTGTACTCTTAGGAGAGGCCGGTGTGGGCAAGACCGCGATCGTTGAAGGTCTTGCGCATCGAATCGTCCGGGGTGAAGTGCCAGACAATCTAAGAAAAAAGAAATTGATCACCTTAGATCTCGCTTTGATGATCGCAGGTACTAAATACCGCGGGCAGTTTGAAGAGCGGATCAAAGCAGTGATGGATGAGATCAAAAAAAATGGAAATATTCTCCTCTTTATCGACGAGCTCCATACAATCGTCGGTGCTGGCGCTGCTGAGGGTGCTATCGACGCTTCGAATATTCTTAAACCGGCCCTCTCTCGAGGTGATTTACAATGCATCGGCGCGACAACGCTCGATGAGTACCGAAAACACATCGAAAAAGATGCTGCTCTCGAAAGAAGATTTCAAAAAATTGTGGTTCAACCACCGAGTGTACCCGATACCATTGAGATTCTACGGGGGTTGCGTAAACAGTATGAACTCCATCACAATGTCTCGATAACAGATGAAGCCCTAGAAGCTGCAGCTGTTCTTTCAGAACGTTATATCCATGGCCGTTTCCTTCCAGACAAAGCGATTGATTTACTCGATGAAGCAGGAGCTCGCATGCGGTTAGCTACGATGGATCAACCTTCTGATATTTCAACACTTGAAAATCAGATTGAGGAGACAAGACGTGCAAAAGAGAAAGCCATTAGCACCCAGGAGTATGAAAAGGCAGCGAGGCTTCGAGACGATGAGAAAAAACTTCGCGAAAAATTAGAAGCGATTCGCAACGAATGGGAGTCTCAAAAAGATGAGCACCAAGTACCTGTTGATGATGAAGCAGTAGCCCAAGTTATTGCAAATCAAACTGGTATACCTGTTACTCAATTAACAGAAGCTGAAACCGCTAAGCTCCTCAAAATGGAAGAGCAACTCCGCTCTGAGATCATCGGCCAGGATGAAGCGGTCGATATCGTCTGCCGCGCGATTCGTCGCGGGAGAACGGGTATCAAAGATCCGAATCGCCCTACAGGCTCTTTCCTCTTCATGGGCCCAACTGGTGTGGGAAAGACCCATCTTGCGCGATTGCTTGCACTTCACATGTATGGGGGAGAGGATGCCCTGATTCAAGTCGACATGTCTGAGTACATGGAAAAATTTGCAGTGAGCCGCATGACTGGATCGCCTCCAGGTTACGTCGGTCATGATGAAGGGGGACAACTCACTGAGCAAGTTCGCCAACGCCCTTACTGCGTGGTTCTTTTCGATGAGATCGAGAAAGCGCATCCCGATGTGATGAACCTTCTTCTACAAATCCTCGAGGAGGGGCGACTCACCGATAGCGTCGGCCGTAAGGTCAACTTCAAGCACGCAATTGTGATCATGACTTCGAACCTCGGCGCTGATCTTATATCCCGCACGGCTCAGATCGGATTCTCTCATGGAAAAGGGGGGCTCGATTATGATGTCATCCGCGAACGTGTCGAAGGGGCGATGAAAAAGCACCTTAAGCCTGAGTTTTTAAACCGAATTGATGGAACAGTGATCTTCAAACCACTTATGGAAGAGGCTCTAGCTGAGATTGTTCACCTAGAAATTGATAAAGTGAAACAGCGATTAGCCAAACACGATATTTACGTCGATTTGACGGAAGAGGCCATATGGAAACTCGTTCAGCTTGGGAACTTACCTGAGATGGGAGCCCGTCCCTTGCGTCGTGTGATTGAGCAGTATGTGGAAGACCCTCTTGCTGAAAATTTGATTCGACACCCGGGTGAAGGAAAACGCTTTTTGGTCAAAGTGGAAAAAGACAAGCTCATTTTTGAGGAGCAAGAAAAAATTCCGCAGCACGTTTAAACTGCGATTGTCCCTCCACCTAGGCACTCTTCGCCTTGGTAAAAAACAATAGCTTGCCGAGACGTTATGGCCCGCTGCGGTTCATCAAAAAGAACGCGCAGTTGGTTCTTTTCTTTCACTATCTTGCACGCCACATCGGGGCTCCGGTAACGCACTTTAGCTGTACATTTTAAAGGGAAATTAGGCTCTGTTGAGACCCAGCTCGCGTCTAAGACCTGTAGCGTCGATTTAAAAAGAGCAGGGTGATCGCTCCCTTGTTCAACGTAGACAACATTTCGCTTCACATCTTTTCCCACGACAAACCACGCCTGCCCAGCCCCTCCAATATCGAGACCTTTTCTTTGCCCAATGGTGTAGAATGCAACCCCTTCATGCACTCCAACAACCTCCCCTGAAAGCTTCTCAAAGCTTCCAGGCTTTTTGGCGATAAACTGTGAGAGAAAAGGTTTGAAGTTACGTTTTCCGATAAAGCAAATCCCTGTACTGTCACGCTTCTCTGCTGTCTTTAGCCCTGCGCATTTTGCCATTGCGCGTACTTCACTCTTATTGAGCTCACCAAGTGGAAAGAGAACTCTCTTAAGCACTTCACTATTTACCGCATAAAGAAAATAACTCTGATCTTTCCCTGAATCGAGCCCACGCAAGAGTCTCCCCTCTTGGGTACGGCAGTAGTGCCCCGTCGCAAGATAATCCGCTCCAAGCTCCATAGCCTTGTTAAAAAAACGCTTAAATTTGATCTCACGATTACACAGAATATCGGGATTCGGGGTGTGCCCCGCCTCATATTCCTTGAGACACTCGGAGAAAACCTCCTCCCAATACTCTTTTGTGAAATTGACCGTATAGTGTGGAATATCGAGTTGGCCACATACGGAGACCACATCCAAGTAGTCTTGCTCAGCTTGGCACGGCCCCTCCTCTTCCCAATTTTTCATAAAAAGGCCGATCACGCGATACCCCCGCTCTTTGAGAAGAAGAGCGGTTAATGAGGAGTCTACCCCTCCTGAGAGTCCAACAACTACAGTTTTTTGTGCCATGCCCTGCAAGTATACCAGAACCGGACAAGTAGGTTAAGCTTTTGCTCTTCCCCAGTATTAATTGAGGGCCATCTATCGGTGACAAGAGTCTATGGATGAGATCGGCGCGTAAAATTTTGTTAGGGCGAAAGAGAGCCTTCCCACCTCTTGATAAAATCGAGCAATTCTTGTTTTGAAGGCCTTGATTTAAAAAATTCTCTAGCCCTCTCTCCCACATTGATGTGGGCAAGTTTTGCAAGCAGCTGAAGGTGATGACGATCTTCTGAGGCAAATAGGAAAAAAAGCGTATGGACAGGTTCTCCATCAAGCGCACCAAACTCTATCGGCTGCTTTGGATAGACAACAGTAATCACATCAAAGTGCGTATCGATTAAGAAGTCTCGGGTATGGGGGACAGCAATCCCATGACCCAGAGCGGTGGACATCATCCTCTCCCGATCGAGAAAGAGATCGGTCAAAACAGCTGCGTCGAGCTCAAAATTCTTCGCCATGTAATCCATGGTCTGTGAAATGATCTGCTGTTTGTTAACTCCCTGGAGTTGATCGAGTACTCCACCACGATTGATCGCCCGGTAGAGTCCATACTGCATATTTCCCGCTTCTTGCCTGTCTGGCTCGAATTGAACCCCGAGCTTCTGCTCCATGATCCAATCTTCTATCTCGCTCGGACTAAAACGGTACTCCTGATCAATTTGATAAGCAGGAATCTTCCCTTCAGCAATCCACTTTTCAACCGTTTTTTCCGAAATATTGAGTAGTTCTGCTACATCTTTAGTCTTTAAATCCACAACAATTAAATCCCCTCGAAGAGTGCAATAATCTCTTCTGGCTTGTTCAATTGCAATATTTTTTTTCGTCTCACCTCATCCTTGATCGCTAAAGTAAGGCGAGAGAGGAGTTGTAAATATTCAGTCTGCTTATCATCAGGCCCACCAATCATAAATACGAGGCGCACAGGAATCCCGTCAAGAGCATCCCAGGGAATCCCTTTTTGATGGATCCCAATCGCAATAAAGAAGGTCTTATACCCAGGCAATTTGGCATGAGGAACAGCAACCCCCATTCCTATCCCTGTCGAAACAATCTGCTCACGCTCGAGGATGGCACGATAAAAGGCCTCTTTATCTCTGAGTTTCTTTTCTCTATCAAGCTGCTCGACAAGGGCAGCTAACGCCTCATCGCGCATATCGCCTTCTAATTGGGTGATGAGGTTCACATTCAAATATTTGGATATGAGTAGAGAGGGTGGGCTATTTTGAGCCCTTTGCTTAGGAGGAAACATATTTTACCCCACTCCCGTATGTCCAAAACCACCCGCTCCTCGCCCCGTTTCGCTCAACTCCTCGGCATGGAAAAAACGAGCTTGAACCACAGGAGCTACAACAATCTGGGCGATTCGCATCTCTGGCTCCACACAAAAAGGCTCCACTCCATGGTTGATTAAAATCACTTTTAACTCACCCCGGTAGTCTGGATCTATCGTGCCAGGTGTGTTGAGCACCGTTACCTGGTTCTTAAGGGCGAGCCCACTGCGAGGGCGCACCTGAATCTCGTAACCCTGAGGTATTTCAAAAAAAAGCCCTGTTCCAATGAGGGCCGAACTGCCCGGCATAAGCGTTAAGGCCTCAGTGAGATTAGCTCGCACATCAGCTCCTACAGCTCCATCGGATGCATAAATGGGAAGTGAGCGGTCCGTTCTTACTGGAATATCTACATGATGCATAGGGGGGCGATCATCTCTATTTTGACATCATCTGTCAATAAAAACCCAAGTTGTCACCTATCTCGCTACTTTTTTTGCGTTGATCTAAAAATAACTAGCAAACAACTTCTTTTTCGCTGCTAGACATAAAGAAAAGAAGCTTGGCAATATTTTTCTTCATCTCAGCTCGCTTTACGATCCTGTCGATCATCCCATGCTTGAGAAGAAACTCAGAGCGTTGCGCCCCTTCAGGAAGCTTTTGACCAATAACCTGTTCCACAACTCGAGGACCTGCAAAGCAGATCAAAGCCTCAGGCTCTGCAATGATGATATCGCCGAGGGAGGCAAAAGAGGCAGTCACCCCTCCAGAAGTGGGATTGGTGAGCACAGAAATAAAAGGAACCCCTGCCTCGTGAAGCTTAGCAAGAGCTGCTGAAGTTTTTGCCATCTGCATCAAAGAGAGAATAGACTCCTGCATGCGAGCGCCCCCCGAGGCTGAAACCACGACCAATGGCATTTTTTCTTCCAAGGCATGCTCGATCAAGCGAGTGAGCCGCTCCCCTACAACTGAACCCATCGATCCAGCCATGAAAGCGAAGTTGAGCACGCCAAGAGCAATCAGCTGACCCTCAAGCTGGCAGGTACCCACAATCACACCCTCACTCTCGCCTGATTTTTTTGCAGCTCTTTCTAAACGTGAGGCATAGGACTCGGCATCTTGAAACGAAAGAGCATCGATCGAGCGAAGATCAGCATAAAGCTCAGAGAAGGTCCCTTCATCGGCCAAAAGCTCTATGCGCTCTTTGGCTGAAAGCCTGTAGTGGTAACCACATTTAGGGCAGCAGTTCAAAGTATCGGCCAACTCGTTGGCATGAATCATCTCATGACAATGAGTGCATTTCAACCAACCACTAAAGCCATCTGCTTTGGATGTCTCAATTTTTATCTTCGGCTTATCTCTAGAAAATAGACGCATGCCGTGATTATAGACCATTCACGACAAGTCGTCTAGCCGAATAAATTTTTTACTTGGCGGCTTTCTCGGTGCCTAGCGCTGCATGGTAGCGTTCTTCCACATTCTGCCAGTTGACCACACCCCAAATTGCCTTGAGATAATCAGGGCGCACATTTTTGTACTGCAAGTAGTATGCATGTTCCCAGACATCGATTCCTAGAAGGGGGATGACTCCTTTTGTCGCAAAAAGAGGATCTTGGTTGACGCAAGGTTCGATCACAAGCCGCCTTGTTGCGTTGCAGTAACCGAGCCAGCACCAGCCTGATCCTTGCAGAGGACCCGCGATACTATTGAATTTTTGAATAAATTGATCGAGAGAACCCCAGCACGCCTCAATAGATCTTTTGAGCTCACCCCCAGCTAGCTCTCCACCTCCCGCGCCATTAGGGGCGAGGTTGGTCCAAAAGATCGAGTGGTTAATGTGCCCTCCCCCATTGAATCGAATCGCTTGTTGGAGAGAGATCATCTGCGTGAGATCCTCATTAGCCTCAGCTTGCTCGTATTTCTCTAAAGCAATATTGAGATTATTTACATAGGCATTGTGGTGTTTTTGATGGTGGAGCTCCATGATCTCACCACTGATAACGGGCTCGAGCGCGCTAAAGTCATAGGGAAGCTCTGGCAAGGTAAATTTTTTAGACATGAAGAACTCCTTGAAGTTTGTTTTCCTTGTCACCATAAGCGAGCCCAAAGGATTTGTTCAATGCTTTTTGGGTGATCTCTCCAATTGCATGGCACTTTTCATGAGCAGGGAGCAAGCCCTGAAGGGCATCAACTGTGGAAGGACTCGTGAATACCACCTCGTCAAATAGATCAAAGCTAAGCAAATTCACCCTCCTCGCCCTTGTAGAATAAATCGCAATAGCTTGATGGTCGATACCATGAGAGCTCAAAAAACTTTCAATCACAAGGCGCGAAAGAGCTGAGTGAGGATAGAGCAAGGACATTCCCGTCCAATCAATAGAACGCAACAACTCGACGACCCCCTCTGCATGGGCCGCAGGTGCAATTGCTTGAGGAGGGTACCCTAGCTCTTTGAGGCGTGCAGCTGTAGCTTCTCCGAGGGCGAGAACCTGTTTTCCAAAAAGCCCTTGTGGGTAGTGGTGCAGAAAATAGTCGACTCCACTGCGACTCGTAAAAAGCACGTGGGTGAATTCTTTTTGCACCTTAAAAGAGAGAGGAAATGTCTCAATGACAGGTGTGTGGGTCACCTCTTCTCCAGGTAAACCGTATCGACTAGGATCCAGCCCTAGGTAGAGGATTTTTTTTCGCAACGGGGCAAAAAGTGCTTCCATCTGAGCGTCACCCACCCTAGCGATAATTGCAAGTCTCCCTTGAAGAGGGGTAGAAGGCCCTGGAAGTCGTAGACGAGAGAGGTGCGTCAATCCAAGACGGATGAGAGCGGCTTCAGCTATCACGACTCCGTCGACCTCTTTTCGCTGCAACTTTTCGAGCCTCTTTTCAATCGTACCCCGTATATCGACAAAAATGAGGCCCTTGTAGAGTGAGCATGCGCGCTTTTCACGACCAAGAGAGGAAACTCCAATGCGCGCTCCTGCAAAAAGTGTCTCTCCCTCCCGGAGTACTAAGCTATCGGAGGAGTCGATACCTGGAGTCAATGCAATCACCTGAAGTCCCTCGGGGATCGAGGCGGGAAGATCTTTAGCGGAATGCACAGCCACATCGGCCTTCTTTTCAAGGACAAGAGCATCAACCTCACGGGTGAAAAAATCAGTTTTGCCCAGGTCTCTCAAAGAGCGGCTTTGATCGAGGTCCCCATGCGTCTCGGTATAGATTGGAGTGCAAGGCGCTGAAAGTGCTGCAGCCACTTCAGCAACCTGACTTCGAGAGAGAGGCGAGTTACGGGCGGCTATTTTGACCGATAAGGGCACGAATCGCCTCCTCGACACGTTCAATACGAATGGTTTCAATCGTTTGGTTCTCATGAGCTCCTCGTCGAGGAATCAAAGCACGTTTGAAACCGAGATTTGAAGCCTCTTTGAGACGCTCTTGGAGCCTTGGAACACTTCTCGTCTCGCCCCCAAGCCCCACCTCTCCA
Organism: Chlamydiota bacterium; assembly: GCA_021772465.1. Classification (GTDB taxonomy): domain Bacteria; phylum Chlamydiota; class Chlamydiia; order Chlamydiales; family JAAKFR01; genus JAJFLX01. The sequence goes on along the minus strand of JAJFLX010000017.1, from coordinate 241,899 downwards.
ATGACCACGGTCTCGGGGTCGACCAGTTGGTTAGTTAGAGAGGAAGCCACCGCCAAAACGATCCCTAGATCGATGGCTGGCTCTGTGATTTTAAGCCCTCCTGCGATAGAAACAAATACGTCACGTTTGTGAAGTTCATACCCGAGTCTTTTCTCCATAACAGCGAGTAAAAGAGCGAGCCGGCTGCTGTCGAGGCCTGTGCACCGCCTCGAGGGGGTGCTAAAGACCGTTTCAGTCACAAGCGCTTGCACTTCAACAAGAATAGGTCGAGACCCTTCGACTGTAGGAATGATCACCGAGCCTGGATTTCCTTTCATCCGTTCTTCGAGAAATAGCTCTGAGGGATTTTCAACCGGTTGGAGCCCTCCCTCAGCCATCTGGAAGACGGCGATCTCATCTGTTGAACCAAAACGGTTTTTGACAACCCGCATCAGCCGATAGTTGTGCTGACGATCCCCTTCAAAATAGAGGACCGTGTCAACTAAATGCTCCAGAACGCGGGGGCCAGCGATCTCTCCGGACTTGGTCACATGGCCGATAACTAGAATCGAGATGCCGCGCCCCTTAGCTAAGTGCATGAGCTCTGTTGTCGTTTCGCGCACTTGAGTTACTGAACCGGGAGCTGAGTTTATTTCACTTTTGTAGATGATCTGAATCGAGTCGATGATGACGATATCAGGACTGACTTCATCAATCTGCTTTTTGATGAGCGTGAAATTCGTTTCAGAGAGCAAAAGAAGGTTTTCGCTTGTAACCCCAAGCCGCCTTGCTCTGAGAGAGGTTTGACTGACCGACTCCTCGCCGCACACATAAAGCACTGTTAACCCTTGCTTGGCCAGAGAGTGGGAGGCTTGAAGCAAAAGAGTAGATTTTCCGATACCTGGGTCTCCTCCCACGAGCGAGAGCGACCCGGGGACAAGTCCGCCACCGAGAAGGTGATCGAGCTCACCGAGGTGCGTAAACATACGAGGTGATTCATCAATTGGAACCTCGTCGACGCGAACCGGTTTTGTGGGGAGTTGAGATTTTGAAATGAAACGGCTCTCAACTACGAATTCGATCTCCTCTTGAAAGGTGTTCCACTCCCTGCAGCTTTGACACTGTCCTGTCCATTTGGATTGATTGTGACCACAAGTGGTGCAACTCCAAATCTTTTTTTCCTTGCTCATCTCTCTTCCTCGATCATTTTGAAAGCAGCTTCTGCCGCTCTCATTTGCGCCTCTTTTTTTGAACTCCCCTCAGCTTCTCCTGCAATTTCACCGTTGATACGCACTTGTACTCTGAATTGTTTGCTATGATCGGGCCCTATTACCTCGACCACTTCATAGAGAGGGGGCTCTTTGAATTTTTTCTGCACCCAATCTTGGAGCTCAGCTTTCCAATTCCGCGCTGGGGTTGCTAGAATGGCATCAAAAAGGGGGAGCAAGTGAGCGAAAAGAAATTTTTGAACCCCCTCGAACCCCCGATCGAGATAGAGAGCTCCAACTAGCGCTTCAAAGAGATTGGCCTGAATCGATTCTCTCCCCTTTCCGAGGTTCAGCTGCTCACCCTTTCCCAGAAGCAAAAAGGAGTCGATCTGGAGCTCATGAGTATAAGTAGCGCACGCTGAAGCGCTTACAAGAAGAGCGCGAAACGAAGAGAGTTCCCCCTCATCACTATCTGGAAATTGCCGATAGAGGTAGTCCGATAAAAGGAGCCCTAAAATCGAGTCGCCCAAAAATTCGAGACGCTCGTTGTGACCGCCTATTTCATTGCGGTGTTCATTCCAGTAGGAGCGATGAGTAAAAGCAAGAGAGAGCAGCTGCTTGTTTCGAAACGTGAGACCAATTTTTTTTTCAACTTCCTCGACGGAAAATATAGGATTTGGCATGAGATTTGTATATCCAATTGAAAGAAGAACGATAAAGCCCCTAGGAATTTTAATCCAGTCCATGAAAAAACAACTCCAGTTTGAAAATGACCACTTTTCCGTTTGGAAAACGACCCTCACACCCGAACAAAAAATTGAAACCAATCATTTGGTGATCGCCCACCATGAGGGTGAGCTCCAATGCTTTCCTATCATTGATGCTCCTTTAAAGGAGGGGGAGGTCCTCCTTTTGGAGACAAAAGGGAACAAAAAACCGAGGATTTTCCCTAGCATTCCTATCGATTGATCAGCTACACTCATCGCTATGTCTCGGATCACAGTGGCTAGAGAGCAACAAAAATTCTTCTACCTAAACGGCCACATTCTGTTCGAGAGGCTCGTCGCGCCCTCCTCGATCCCCCCTCTTTACCAAAAAATGCGTGCACTCCAAACCCAAACACCTGGCATGCCTCCTAGAGAGCTCTTTCGCTCCCTTCCCGAACTGCTCAAGTGGATCCGCCAATTTCACTTCGCTCTTATCGCTGCTGAGTTGATCGACAAGAAGCCGATCCGGCTTCTCACTGATGCCCTTCTCGAAAGAGGAGAAAAGCCCCCGCCTCTTAGCGAGGATACCATCGGCCTGCTGCTCCCACTTGAGGGAGAGAGAGTCGGCGATGGACTCTATTTTAAAGATGAGTCTAAAATTGATCTCGACCCCAAAACCCCCTATTTGCTTCTTGTTTTTACGACTCGCTTTTTAAACCCAGAAACTCACCCAGTGGTCTACAAATGATCGATCGTGAAGCTGTCGTTATTTTTATCATCTGCACATTTTTTCTATTGCTCTTTGTCATAGCAGGAGTTCGCGACATCCTGAAGAGGGGTGAAGATGAATGAGAAGGTCTGGTACGCAGAGGGTTTACCCTTTTCCTGCACCGGTTGCGGGAAGTGTTGCACAGGCTCTCCGGGCTATGTTTGGATCGATGAGGAAGAGATCGAAGAGATGGCTGCATTTCTTCGCATCCCTCGAGCACTTTTTATGCGTAAGTACGTGCGAAGAGTTGGAAGCCGCCACTCACTTGTAGAAAAGAAGCCGCACTACGACTGCATCTTTCTCAAAGAGAATCAGTGTGAAGTCTACGGAGCGCGTCCCACGCAGTGTCGCACGTTTCCCTTCTGGCCTCAGAATTTGAGTTCAAAAAAAGCGTGGGAAGAGACGGCAAAGCAGTGCGAAGGAATCCATAAGGAAGCTGAGCTCATCCCGTTAAAGACGATTGAAACAACGCAACTCGTTCAAATCAGGCGCCATGAAAAAAATCAGTGAAAAAACCCTTCTCATAGGCGCGGGAAAAGGGGGCGTTGGAAAATCGACTGTGGCAGTCAATCTATCGATTGCTCTTGCAAGTCAAGGGCTTAAAGTAGGTCTTCTTGATGCTGACCTCTATGGTCCCTCCATTCCAATCATGCTGGGACTGCGAAATATCCCCCCTCAAAAAAAAGAGAAGTGGATTCTTCCTTTTGAGAAATTTGGCATCCACACCCTTTCGATTGGAGCTTTTCTCGAAGAGGAGCGCTCGATTCTCTGGAGGGGGCCGATGCTCCATACTATGCTCCAAAAGCTCCTCTATGAAGTTGCTTGGCCACATCTAGACATCCTTTTGATCGACCTTCCTCCCGGTACAGGGGATGTTCCTCTCTCTTTGAAAAAACTCACCCCAGTCGCTGGAGCCCTGATGGTGACAACGCCTCAGGAAGTCGCTCTCATGGATGTCAGAAAGGCTATTCATGCCTTCAAGCAGTTGGAGATTCCGATCGCCGGCTTGGTTGAAAATTTCTCTAGCTATACCGTTTTAGATCAAACCTTCTACCCGTTTGGGAGCAATCGGGGGGTAGCTCTTGCCGGTGAGCTCCAGATCCCTTGCTTGGCAACACTTCCACTTCTTGACGCGATTCGCATAGGGGGCGACTCAGGGCTCCCTTTCGCCTACCATCAACCCGAGCCCGGCCCCTTTCATGAATTGGCATCAAAATTGTTAAGTCAATCATATGGTTAAGACTATCGACTCGACAACACAGGCTGCCATCCAAAGCTGGTTGGATGGTGCTTATGACGAGGCTACAAAAGCTGAAATCCGCCGTCTTCAAAATGAGAGTCCCGATGAGTTGATCGATGCCTTCTACAAACGGCTCGAATTTGGAACAGGGGGACTGCGAAGTTTGATGGGCGTGGGAACTAACCGCCTCAACCGATACACAATTGGCTCTGCGACTCAGGGGCTTGCAAACTACATCAACAAACAACCTCTAATAAGAGATCGGCATGCCGTTGTCATTGGATTTGACTGCCGCTTGCATTCTAAAGAATTTGCAGAAGAAGCTGCCCATGTGCTTGCAGCTAATGGGATCGAGGTCTATTTGTTCCAAGCGCTTCGACCCGTCCCTCTCGTCTCCTTTGGAGTGAGACACAAAAAAGCGATAGCTGGGATTATGATCACAGCTTCTCACAACCCAAGAGCCTACAATGGCTATAAAGTCTATTGGGACTACGGAGGACAGGTTCTTCCACCTCATGATCGCGCAATCATCGATGAGGTCGAACAGATCCTTTCGCCAGACCAGGTGAAAACAGAACTTCTCGCCCCCATTCACGAAGTTGGGGATGAGATAGACGTGGCCTATCTCAAAGCGATTGACCCCCTCCAGCTCCACCCTGGAAACAACCATTCGAGAGGGAAAGAACTCCACGTGGTCTACACCCCGCTATTTGGCAGCGGAGTGACTTTGGTCCCCCCTGCCCTTAAGGAATGGGGCTTTACAAAGCTCACCCTCGTTGAAGAGCAAGCTACCCCAGATGGAAGCTTTCCCAACCTAAAAACTCCCAATCCTGAGGATCATGCCGCTCTTGCTCTTGGGATTGAAAAGCTGCGCGAGGTGAAGGGCGACTTGCTACTCGCAACGGACCCCGACTCCGACCGGATTGGCGTTGTAGCTTGGAAGGAGGGTGCGCCATTTTTCTTTAACGGAAACGAAATCGCTTGCATCTTGCTCGAGCACATCTGCCATTCGCTGAGAGAGACCCACACCATGCCCCCCAAACCGATGTGCGTGAAAACAATTGTCACCACTGAGCTTTTTGCTGCTATAGCTGAGCACTATGAAGTTGGGTGCTGTGATGTGCTCACGGGGTTTAAATACATCGGCGAGAAGATAGCAGCTTGGGAAAAAGAGGAGCTGGCGGGGCAAGCTTCACATCACTACCTTTTTGGTGGAGAAGAGTCCTACGGCTATCTTTTGGGCACGCATGCTCGAGACAAAGATGCTATCGTTTCAGCCGCCTGCATCTGTGAGGCGGCGCTTCACATGAAATTGCAGGGAAAAACCTTGGTCGATCTACTCTACGAGATCTACCAAAAGCATGGGATCTACCGCGAGAAATTGATCTCCCTTAATTTCGAAGGGAGGGCTGGGGTAGAAAAGATGAGTCAACTGATGAAAAAATTGCGAGAGAACCCTCCACAAAGCATCGCTGGCGTCGCAGTCGATCGAGTAGAAGACTACCTCACTCATGAAAGAACCCACCTCGAAAGCGGGAAAAAAGAGAGCCTCGCTTTTCCTCGATCGAATGTACTCAGATTCTGGCTCTCTGATGGGACTAAAATCGTGATCCGCCCCTCGGGAACGGAGCCCAAAATCAAAATCTACGGGGCTTTAAAAGAGAAACACCACTTGAGCAATCGACCAGCTCTTGAAAAAGCTATCCTATCAGCAGACAAACGACTCTCTCTTCTCTTAGCCACACTTGAAAAGAATTTTTTAAACCCATGATTTGCATTTATTTCAGTGATCTCGCTACAATGCTCGACTGCTGGCGGACGTAGCTCAGTTGGTTAGAGCGCTGGATTGTGATTCCAGAAGTCGCGGGTTCAAGTCCCGTCGTTCGCCCTTCCTTTTTTCCTCCTTCCTTGATATATAGAGCGCATGAAGCGAAAGACAAAAAAAGCCCTTCCCGCCCTTCCTGATTCAATCCAAGGGACTCTTTTCCTAGCTATTGCGCTTTTTTTTGCACTCAGCTTGATTAGCTATAGAAATGGGGATTCGACGGCCAATTGGCTGGGACTTATTGGACACATTGCTGCTTGGGCTTGCAACTACCTCCTTGGACTTCCAAGCGTGACCTTACCCCTATTTTGTGGCTGGATGGCCTGGCGCTTGCTTAAACACAATCCTTTGGATAAAATCAAAGGACTCTATTTTGCACTTGGCTTAATCTCCCTCTCCCTCTTGTGCGTGCAAGCCAGTGGGTTGATTGGGCACTGGTTTGTCTCGTGGGTCCATACAGATTACTACCCTCGTGGCGATTTTTATGACCCCGACAAGTTCCGAAGCTACCTCGGAGGCGTTCCTCTTCACCACCTCTATATTGACACCTCAATCAACCTCAAACGCTTTTTAGGAGCGATAGGGACTTTTCTCATTGCCAGCACTCTACTCGGCTTCTCTCTTTTTATGTTGTTTGAGCTCAACTTCTCTTTTTTTCTGAGCAAGCTCAAAACCTTTTACAGATGGCTAGTCCGCCCAAGATCTAGGCCTCAGCCTGTTTTAGTGCGTACAGCCCCTGTTCAAGAGTCACCTCCCCCCCTCGCGCGAGAGGACCCGCTCAAGCGAAAGACCCACATCAATATCCAACCCCCGGCAAAAAAAAAGCCGCTTCAAAGCCCTCCGATGCGCAAAACCCTCGAAGAGTACGAACTGCCGCCGGCTTCGCTTTTAACTGAAATCCCCCCTGTTGATCTCTCCACTTTGAAGAGCAATCTTAAAAAACAAGCCTCTGTGCTCGAAGAGACCCTTCTCAGCTTTGGCATCGAGGCTAAAGTAGGTGATATCCACTGTGGTCCAACTGTCACCTCTTTTGAGGTGCACCCTGCGATTGGAGTAAAAGTTCAGAAAATCAAGACCCTCGAAGATGATATTGCTCTCAACATGCAAGCTCGCTCCATTCGTATCATCGCACCCATTCCAGGAAAAGCCGCCGTTGGTATTGAAGTACCCAACCCTGAGCCTCAAGAGGTGAGCTTTCGTGAGATGTTAGATAGCTACAGCCGAAGCAAGAAAAAATGCACCATCCCTCTTCTTCTCGGCAAGCAAGTGAATGGGAATGAGGTATGGGCTGATTTAACCAAAATGCCGCACCTCATTATCGCTGGTGCGACGGGATCTGGAAAATCCGTATGCATCAATACCATTGTCATGTCAGTGGTGATGAATGCGAAACCAGACGAGATCAAGTTGATGATGGTCGACCCTAAAAAAGTAGAGCTCACCGCTTATACGCACCTTCCACACATGCTCGCTCCTGTCATCACCGAGCCAGGGGGGGCTTGCGCCGCGCTCGGCTGGCTTGTGAAAGAGATGGAGAGGCGCTATGAGATCCTCCGCCTCTTGGGAATACGCAATATTCAAGGGTTTAATACCCGTAAAATCAACAAGCAGCTTGAAGAGGAGATCGACCTCGATATTCCCGAGCGTCTCCCCTACCTTGTTGCGATCATCGATGAGTTAGCTGACTTGATGATGGTCGCTTCAAGCGATATTGAGACCCCTATCGCGAGGATCGCACAAATGGCGCGGGCTGTAGGAATTCACCTGATCCTCGCCACCCAACGCCCTTCTCGCGAGGTGATTACAGGACTCATCAAAGCAAACTTCCCTTGCCGCATCGCCTTCAAGGTTTCTAGCCGTATCAACAGCCAAATCATCATCGATGAAAACGGCGCTGAAACTCTTTTGGGCAATGGTGACATGCTCTTTCTTCCTCCTGGCACCTCTAATCTCATTCGCGCCCAGGGTGCTTTCATCCGCGATGATGATATCAATCAGGTGATCCACTACGCCTGCTCTCAAGCGTCGACAAACTATGTGATCCCCTCCTTTGACAATTTTCGAGGCACGTTTGAAACTGGAGGGGGTGATATGAGCGAGAAGTCTGACCCCTATTACGACGATGCAAAATCTCTTGTCCTTGAAACAGGCAATGCCTCAACAACCTTTTTGCAAAGAAAATTGAAGGTCGGCTATGCTCGCGCCGCTAGCTTGATGGACCAGCTAGAAGCAAGCGGCATTATTGGCCCCTCAGAGGGAGCAAAGCCGCGGAAAATTTTCTACCCGCAAAAGGATTGAACTCTATGGAGGGATACTGCCCTCTAGCTTCCGGATCGAAAGGGAATTCCACTTACCTGGGAACTCACAAGACCAAAATCCTCATCGATGCGGGGATCAGCGGAAAGGCAACTAAAGAGAGACTCGAGAGCATAGGAGTTCAGCTCGAAGAGATCGATGCTATTTTAGTGACCCACGACCATGCTGACCACATCATTGGTCTCAAGACACTCGCTTTTCGCTACAAGATTCCTGTACTTGCCAACACAGAAACAGCCAAAGGAATCTACCGCTCCTTAGGGAAGTGTCCCGAATTTACTCTCTTTACAACAGGAGAAAAATTCTCCTTCAATGGGATTGAGGTGCACCCCTTCAGCATACAGCACGACACCGTGGACCCCGTGGGATTTACGCTGCAAATTGATGGTATCAAGCTCGGAGTCTGCACAGATCTTGGTTATCCGACCACTTTGGTGCGCAGCCATCTGCAATCGTGTGACTACCTTGTTTTGGAATCGAATCATGAGCCCTCTATGGTCCATGCTTGCGCAAGGCCTATGATCTACAAGCAACGTGTGCTGGGAAGAAGTGGCCACCTTTCAAATGAATCTTGCGCCCAGCTGCTTACAGAAATTCTCGATGAGAAGATCAAACACATCCATCTCGCTCACCTCTCAGAAGAGTGCAACGCTCCTGAAACAGCCCTTCAATGGACGCGATCGGCCATAGGAAAGGATATCCCACTTGCCGTTGCTCCTCAAAAGGAGATTGGAGAGAGGGTTTTCTTCTGATGCAGCTCTTTGCTTCGCATCAAGCGGAAACTCCACCCCTGCCCCTTTCTCACGAGCGCTTTGAAGCGCTCTTTCAAGTTGACTACCTTCCCAAGCTCACCTTTGCAGACTGGAAAACCGAGCAAGAGATCAAAAAAAAGTGTGCTAAAGCGCAAAGCAAAGACAAGATAAGCTCCCTAGCTTTTTGGCTTGGCCACTACCATACACGCGAGCTCATGCAAGCCTTCTCTCCCCCGCTTAGTATCCGCTGGATTGACCAAAAAATAGGGTATGGCCTCTTTGCCGAATCTCCTTTGAAACCGTGGAGCTTCATTGGTGAGTATGCGGGTCTACTTCGAAAGAGAAGCCGCCTTTTTCCTGACATTAATGACTACTGCTTCATGTACCCAAAAGAGTGGCTAGGATGGGGGCTCTACACTATCGACAGCAAAGATCGAGGGAACTACACACGGTTTATCAACCACAGCGATGAGCCAAACTGCGAAGCGATTGCAGTGTTTTACGAGGGAATTTTCCGCATTGTTTTACGCACCATCAAAGAGATTGTGGCAGGAGAACAACTTACCTATGACTACGGAGATATTTATTGGAGAGAGCGGAAAAAACTTAAGATTTCTCGTACCGTCCCATAAGCTCGGCCTCTGCCAGCACGTGCTCTTCCATGGCTGCGAGGACCTGGTCTTTTGAACTCCCTTCAGGAAGATCTAGCTTGCAATCGAGCGCATAGAGTTTGAAAAAGTAACGATGTTCGCGATCGGGAGGACAGGGACCCATGTAGCGGTTTTCTCCCCCTGTATTGGATCCATTAACCCCAAGAGGTTCAGAGACGCCCTCGTGAATCAGTTCAACACGGGGTGAAATATTGAAGATGACCCAATGCACCCACATGCGATCTTCACGTAAATAGGCGGGGACGTCGGGGTCGTCAACAATCAAAGCGAGGCTTTTAGCCTCTGTTGGAACCCCTGAAATAGAGAGAGGAGGGTTGATGTCGACCCCTTGACATGTATATTTTGCTGGGATCGCCTCTCCCTCCTGAAAAACAGAGCTTTGGATTTCCATGCCTCTATTATCCAACGAAAAAATTTAAGTGTCTAGATCCAAAAATTAAGCGGGTGGGATGAATTCTAGGTTTGAGATTGTTAGGAGGACACCTTCGAACTCTTCCTATTTAAGGCTGCAAAATAGAGCCGGCTTTCACCCACTACCTCTTGTGAGAGACGAGCAATGCCAAGCAAATTGATCACCATCATGAGAGAGAGAGCGACGTCGGCTAAAATCCACACGAAGTCGACTTGAAGAATCGTTCCTAAAGGGACGAGAAGGATGTAGAGGTAGTGGAAGGGGCGAATCCAACGAGGGCCGAACATAAATCCAACAGCACGCTCCAAACAAGTTGCCCAAGCTAGTGTCGTTGTGAAACCGAAGAGCACAAGCGATGTGAGTACCACAGTTGTTCCAGCCCCTCTGCCGACCCCTTGCTGAAAAGCGTAGGTTACTAAATTCGTACTTTGTAAATCTGTTCCCCCATAAGCGCCGGTTACCATCAATACAAGAGCTGTTGTGGTGCACACAATCATGACAAGGAAAGGAGCTGTAAGCGCTACCACCCCATCTACAGCGGGGTGATCGGTCTTTGCACCCGATTGCAAGATCGGCACTGTGCCTGTCCCTGCATCTGTGGCAAAAATCCCCCGGTCAAAACCCACTTGCAGAGCCTTCATGGAGGCAAAGCCTAGTGAGCCGCCTACTACTGCGGGAAAATGGAGCGCCTCACTCAAAAGCCTCCCCAGAGCAGGGACAATTTCTGTGTAGTTCAGGGCTAAAATCACAAGAGCCGTACCTAAATAGATAAGTGCCATCACCGGAACGACACCCGATGAGACTCTTGCCACCTGTTTTGCACCCCCTAAAATCACCAAGGCGACAAAAACGGCAATCACACCTCCTGCCAGCAAAGGATTGATCCCCATAGCTTCTAGGGGGAGGACCATCGAATTGATCTGAACAAAATTTCCCACTGAAAAAGCAGCTACGATGACGCAGACCGAAAATAGCATAGCCAACTTCGTCCACCCAAGCCCGCGAGAAAGGTAGTACATGGGTCCCCCCACATATTCCCCGGCTGAGTTTTTTTGACGGTACTTTACCCCCAAAAAACAACTCGCATACTGAATGGCAACGCCAAAACAGGTCATCACCCACATCCAGACAAGGGCGCCAGGCCCGCCTGTAGTCAGAGCAATTGCCATTCCAGATATATTGCCAGTCCCAAAGTTACCGGCAAGCACAGCAGCTACTGCCTGATAGTGAGAGATATCACCCTCTTCTCCACTCTCCGATTTCTTGAAGAGATGGAAAAAACTCATCTTCAGCTTCGTAAATTGAAGGAATCGAAGTCGAAAGGAGAGATAGAGCCCCATGAGAATAATCGCAGGAAAAACGCAATAGAGAGTAAAAAATCCGTTGAGTTGTGTGACAAAATCTTTGAAAATGACCTCCCAGAGCAAGCCTCATAGCGCACTCCATATAATCCTAAATATTATAAAAGACTTTCTGTTATTCCTCAATTCAAATATTATGTTCTATGCAAATCGAAGCAGTTTCTTATCAAGGAGTTAGTAATGACCCAGGCAGCAGGAAGAGTGAATTTCCTCCATCTTAAGCTACACGAAAAGGATGGTGAAAGAGAGATCGATATTAAAGTGGCTAGGTTTGTCTGCTATGGGATAGGAGCTCTTCTCATGTTTACCGTTGCAATGGCGTTAAAAAAGCACGGGACGCCCTTTCCCTCTAAAAAACTATGGATAGCTTTGGGTCTTCTCGGCGCCTTTTACTTCTGTCCCAGAACGCGCCCCATGGCGCTCAGAATAGCAAAATCTGTAAAAGGAAAGTTTGGCAACACTCAAGAGTCGTAGCGGTCATGATCTCCATCGCGAGGAACGGCGCGAATCAAGTATTCAATAAAAGCATCCCACTGATGGGTTGAAACGAGTTCTAAAGCATTTTCAGGATCAACTTGAACGACATCAGAGAAATGGATGATGTGCTCATCACACATGTTGCCAATCCTACTCTCAGTGCTCATACAATTTTTGAGTCCTCCTACAAAGTGTTTCCAGACCCACCCTCTTCCTCGGATATTGCGGATGCCCACCTTGAGCTCTTCATCTGTAAACACTGTCATCAAAAACCTAAGCGGGTGGAGGTGATCGATGCGATCGCCTGCAGCTTCGAGATCGCTCTTTATCAACGCAATGCTCAAAAGGGGCTTGTTTGCAAGCGATGTGACAATATAACGAATATCGACCATCTCTTCATAGGTAACCTCAGAGCAGTAATCTCTTGGATATCCCAGTTCTTTCCCTTGCCCCCCGTTCGCCGCTATAGACATCGCTCCGAGTCTTGGAGCTGCTTCTACGACATAACTCTCAGAATCCATCTCTTCTAGAGCGCCTATTCTATCTTGCAAAGCGCCTATGCTCTCTTCGGGGTCTACATCAAAGACAAAAGTACGCCCATCGTAGGTAGTGATAAGCATCTCGCTTCCATAACTTAAAGGGGCTAACACCACTGCTAGGACTACTAAAAACCATCTCTGCTTCATACATTCCTCCACATTCGGTTTCGAGAAGAAGGGGACACAAGCGAAGATAAAGTCTCAAAAAAAAAATCACAAGGTGTATTTTTTTGCTCCCAACCTTAAACTGCGGATCTAATGAAATGCCGCTTGATTTTCCTTTTGCTCTTCCTAGGCTTTTGCTCTTCTGGCTCTGCTTCATTGCAGTTCTCATTAGGGGGAGAGAGCTACTATATGAGGCGATTACGTGAAGGAGGTACACGCCAAAGTGGCCAAGTAGATGGAGTGCACCTGCAGCTCGAGCGCATCACCCCTTGCAGCTGGTATGCGGGGGCAGAGTATCTTCGAGCCAGAGGGAGACTCACAGGTAAAACTGGACGTGGGGAGCGGCTTGTTTCACAAGTGCAAGATGTTCTTGCAGAGGTCCGGTTTGGGTATACACTGAGCCACCCCTTTGATCCTCAGTGCAGCTTTATCACTCCGTTTGCTGGCTGGGGATATTTTGAGCAGATTAACGATTTCAACCTCCCCTCCCCTCTCCCTTGCAAATTTACAGAGACTTTTGATTATGTCGTTGTTGGTTTTTTATCTGGAGTGAATTTCACGTCTCTGCTAAGTATGGGAATAAATTTCAAAGCGAGATTCATGCTGGATGGACGGTCTCAGGTATCAAATGACCCAGGATATGAAGCTATCGACTTAATGGTCGAAAATGAGCTACAATACCGTTTCGAAGTGCCTTTCACATATGCTCCGTGTAACACATTGTTCGGAATTCAGTTTCAACTGATGCCCTTTTATGAGTTTAGACATTTTGGAGGCCGGCAGGGATATCCGTTCAACTACAAAGACACGAAGTTTTACTTGGTGGGTGGACGAATCTCGCTACAGTACTGCTATTGAGAGAGAATATGACTAATTTTTTTTCTAGACTGAGCTACAGCATTGGCAACGAAGATTGGAGAACAGAGCACAAAGCACTTAAAATCCAACCTGATGACCAGGTTTTTTCAATTACAGCTAGCGGAGACCGCCCTCTCAACCTCTTAGATGCCGAGTTAGAATCTCTTATCACGATCGATGCAAATCCGATGCAGAATGCTCTTTTTGAACTCAAAAAAGCTGCTATAGAGCATCTGGACTACGAAGACTACCTCGAGTTTATGGGCCTAAGACCGGCTAAAAATAGGCTCAAAACCTATTATGAGCTTCAAAAAACACTCTCAGCTCCCTCTTCCATCATATGGGAGAAGCACAAGCGAAAGATCGAGAGGGGTGTGATTTACCAGGGATCGGTTGAAACCTGGCTCAAGCGGTTGGCCTACTTGTTGCGTCCTTTTCGCGGGCAAAAAATCGATAAACTATTTTCGTTTAACGATCTTGAGTCTCAGAGAGAATTCGTAAAAAGCGCATGGCAAACCCCGCTTTGGAAAAAAACCTTCGAAGTGGCACTCCACCCCACTTTCACCAAGGTTTTTTTCAACGATCCAGGTCTATATGAGCATGTCGACCAGAAGATGCATATCGGTCTACACATCCATGACAGGCTGAATGATTTTCTAGAACACTCTCTTGCAAAAGAGAGCACTCTTCTCTCCATGATCTTGAGAGGTAAGGTCGATGAAGATCACTTCCCCCCCTATCTTAATGCAGATAATTATTCGTCCATCAAGGCGCAACTCGACAAGAGCTCATTTGAGACAACCGGCATCGTCCCCTTCCTCGAAAAGAGCTCTGAAAATACGTTCGACTGTTTCTCTTGTTCCGATGTTGCCTCCTATCTCGAGAGAGAGGATTATGAGCGTGTCATCCGGGGGATCTTCAAAGCGGCAAAACCTGGAGCTCGTTTTTGCATTCGACAATTCCTCTCAAACTACGCCATACCTGATGAATTGACTCCCCACTTTGTTCGTGATACTGAACTTGAAAAGCAGCTCGAGAAAGAAGATTGTTGCTTTGTCTACCGCTTTATGTGCGGTACGATTGAGAAGGACTAATTTTTCGAGCTCGATCAGCAAGCGACCAAAAAATTCGCCTATAGAGGGGAAGGTGAGCCGAGTAGAGAGCGACATATTCGGGAAAAGCTCGCATCCCACGTTCGCGCTTCGCTTTATCTCCTCCTGAACCGTCATTGAGAACGACCCCTCGTTTCATCGCTTCATCAATCGCTAAATTAGTGAGGATCCGGTAGATATGATTCGGTCCCCCCTTCTCCCGATCAAATCCAAAGAAGGGGACGATCAGGGTGCCATTTCTTTCGGTGCATCCCATCACTCCGAGTAACTCTCCCCCTTTTTTGACCCCTATCAAATCGAAGAAGTTTGTCTTCATAGCGCACTCTAAAAACCTCTGGGTGTACTCAGGGCTATATTTTGTGTGGCGCCCGATATAGACCCGTCTATAGAGGTTGAGTGCAACTTTTAGCTCATCTACTGTGAGTTGCTCATTATAGACAACCTCATACCCTTCCTTTTCGATCAAACGCTTATCGCGCCGGTGGTGGTAGAGCGCTTTTTTCGGAAAAGAGCTCTGCTCTGCAGGGTCGAAAATAAAAACAGAGCGAGCGCCTACCATTTTGTACTGCTCGCCTGCCAAATCAGATGCGAGTTGTTGGCATTTTCGAGTGTTAAGACTACGAAAAAGAATCAAATGGTCGGGAAAACGTTTTTTTACAAAATGAGTGAGCGCTTTCACCTCTTCTAGTGTCAAGGAAGGGTAGATATTTGTCGTGAGAAGCCAATTGTTGACAATGGCCACCTTGTTGATCTTAACCCCTTTTAAAAACAGTCCAAGGGTATGTACAAGGGGTTTTTGAAGCCAATGCAGTCGGGGATATTTCCGCTGCAGCAACTCTTCAAGGTAGTTGATCGGGAAATAGTTTGATGTGAGATACGAATTGTCATACTCACGCTCATTTAAGGTGAGGGGGATAATCTGCTCATTGACTTTCAGAAGATAAAGGGTGGTTTCGACGTTGCGGATATAACTCTCTACCCCCTCAAGAATCATGGGGAGTAAGATATTTCTTGCCTGCAGAGCCTCTTGCGTTTCGGGCCAAACAAGCTGATGAATGTTGTCTCGGTCAAAAAGTTGTACGTCCATTTAGCGCGTCAAGGAGGCCAAAATGCGCCGCTTCCCTGAAAAAGGGGCCCGCCCATGCATGGCCAACACATTGTCGAGCACCAGCACATCGCCTTTCTGCCAGGGAAACTTAATAGTCTCGTCCTCAAGCACATCCATGACATGGTAGATATCGTTACGTGCTACTTTCTTATCATCTTTGTGGTAGATTTCATGCAAGATCGTGTCTTTTTTCATGTAGAGCAGCTTGGTTCCAAGCCAATTAAACTTTCCAAGTAAGCGAGGATTGTAATCATAGAGATGCGCTTGATTGAACCAGACGCGCTCACCCGTTTTTGGATGGGCAATCACCGAAGGGCGATTGTAGATGACTTGAAGCCAATCGCCTTTATTCCATTTGTAGCCGAATTCATTGGATTCGCATCGTTTGCTCACCTCTTCCCGATCATCTGTTTCAAATGCATCCATCCACGTTTTGTGCGCTCTCTGGTACTTATTGATGAGATTGAGCAACCAACTCCTGCCATAGAAATTCGAGACGTATTTGAGTTCACGCTTAACAAACCGTTCTTTTACATCTACTCCGATCCGCTCATAGATCCTACGCGCATCGGCTATCGTAGTCTCTCCCCCTTTTGCAGGTGGGTGGTCACAGTAGAAATAGATATGTTTCGGATAGTTGTTGATGAAACTCATTTCATTGTGGAGTGGAATCATGAAATTAGGAGGCGCTTCTGTCGAGGTGTAGACCTGATTTCGAACTTTATCGCGGGGTGTATCTCCCCCGACGTAATTTACAGGTTTTCCAAGATCGAGCGCTTCTACTACTTGATTAAAAGCCTCTGCCCCAGATACAGGGAAGCCTCGAAATAAAAGCCCCCCAAAATTCAGCATTTTGCTTTCAAAAAAGTGCTTTTTCTCTTTCAACAGATTGAGAAACTTTTCGAAAGTAAGTTCTTGAGTCGGTTCAATGAGCAAAGGAAGTTTCTGCTCATTAATGAATTTTGCTTGAAATGGTTCCATGGAAAAGGAGTATCACTTTTTCACAAAAATTTCAAACCGAATTATTGTGGAAACATTAAGAGCGCGCCACAACACTTAACTGCGAGAGTGGAAAAAAGATGTACCCTTCCTCATCTACACGGGAGGGACAATATTCTATATAGAGGTTTATCACCTCTTCGAAAAAGTCGTGCCGCTCCTCATTTGGAATGTCCCACAGGCTCCCAAAAGTTCCCTCACACCACGCGACGAGCTCCTCTCGAGAGCTAAAGGGAAGAGAGGTCTCTTCGACTTCAAAAAAATCGATTGCAAACCCTTCAGTTTCTAGCAGATGTTTTACCCCATCTGCGGATCTAAGCTTAACCATCTCTTGGGAAGGAAAAGGGAGAGCCCACTGCCGCTCTGTACACTCTTTACTCAAAGCCCTTGTAAAAAAGGGATTTAGTTTTAAGGGAAGCGTAATAAGAAGAGCCGCCCCTGGTTTCATATGAGCATGAATGGCGTGCAGGGCGTGCGAGGGGGTAGTCAAGGTGTGTAGGCTGGAAAATGCGGTGACAAGATCAAAAGTTTTTCCAAGAGCACAATCGAAGTAGTTCGCATCCTCGACTTGCAAAAAAGTGAGGTTCGACTTGTGAAACATCCGCTTCGAAAAACGGATCATCTCTTTGCTCGTATCCAACCCAGTCACGCTCCCTTCTGGAAGGAGGTTGGCCAGGGCTGCAGAGATCTTTCCATCTCCCGAGCCTATCTGAAGCACCTCCTCATCCCCTCGAAGCCTGTAGTGAGCAAATGTCGACCACGCCCACTGCGACTGAATCTCCGAATTGTGAAAATAGATCTGGACCAGCTCGCGACTCTCCCATCCTCCAGCCAAGAGTGTTGAAAATAATGCAAAACCTAAAGCCATGAGATGCTTTTGCATAGACTACTTCTCCTTAAATCAAACGACCTGAGGAGATACTACTCTATTCCCACTATTCGCTTCAATGACTGGTCGAGAAGCCTTTTCTCGGGGAGAATCAAAGAGAAGAGGAGCAGCTCCCGCGCCCGTCTTTCGACTGGATTGGGTGCGATCACGGATTGAATCCCCGAATGGTATTTCTCCACAAGGCTCAGAAGTGTGGCAATTCTGGCCATCTCACCATAGAGGGTTGCATCGCACCCCTCTTTGAGAAAGGTTTGGCGACAGCGGAGGTAGTCTTGCTCGAGCCGGGGGGCTTCTACGCCGCGCAAAAAAGCCCGTGCCAGGGCGCTGAGATTTACAAATTGAATATTTAAGGCCGAATAAGTTTCGGCAAAATGGCCAATTGGCATGAGCGAGAGAAGGTCTTTTTCTTCCAAAAAAAAGTCTTTCAATCTCATCGATACGGTTTGGATAGAACGCATGGCCACGGTTTTGAGCGGCTTTGAAAAGTGCAAAGAACGAGATTTTTTGAAGCGGAGAAGCCCCATCCCCTCGAGCCCTTCACTTGGACAGAAAAAACCTACGACAAGAGAATCAAAGAGCTTGTAGCCACTCACCCAAGAGACTTGCCCACTTAGATTCCACCCCCCTAGGCGACGGGATGCGAGAATACAAGGGGCATGAGGCATGCGCAAATGAGAGAGACTCACGCCGCACGACCATTTTCCACGAGGGAGTTGGCAAAGTGTTGCCTCCTTCAACGCAGCATTTTCAGATTGGCAAAGAAACCGGCCTGCTGCTTGGTGCTGTCTTTGAAAAAAACCAAGAGCCCCTGAGTAAGACTGCACAAGCTCAGTATATTCAAAATAATCCCTAGCGTTTGCCTCCAACCCCCCAAAATTCTTGGGAATCCGCTGTGCAAGCCAACTCTGTTTTCCAAGCAACTTGAAGCCTCTTCGCAACTTTCTTGGAGAGTCATCCATGCTTTCAGCTAGAGGCTTAATTTTTCGCTCAAAAAAAGTTTCCTTCATGCCGGGGAGTAAATCACAACTTCTAATTTTTTCTCAAATTTGCTATGATCTTTCGCCTATGAGACTCTTGTTATCCCTATTTTTTGTTCTTTTTTTGATCCGCGCCTCTGCTTTTGAAAAAGAGCTCGATCGATTTCAAGTCCCTGGAGTGGCCATAGCTGTTGTTCACAAAGGAGAGGTGGTCTACCTCCAAGGGCATGGGCTACGCAACATAGAAAATCAACTTCCCGTCACTCCCGATACGATTTTCCCCATTGCCTCACTCACAAAAGCGATGACCTCGCATGTGATAGAAGAGCTTGCCTTTGAGGGAAAACTGCGTCTCGATGAACGTGTCATTCACTACCTTCCTGAGTTTCGATTGTGGGATAAGCGATGCACGAAAAGAGCGACTCTTCGTGATTTGCTCACTCACCAAACAGGGCTTCCCAAGCACGACGCTATCTGGTTCAAGACACCAGAGGGGAGCATGAGCTCGGACTTTGTCAAGAGCGGGCTGTTAGGCTCGCTCCAACACCTTGAGCCGATCTGCAAACTCCGAGAGAGTTTTCAGTACAACAATTTGATGTATGCCCTCGCAGGGGTGGCTCTCGAGCGCGTGACGGGAAAGTCTTGGGAACAAACGATTCAAGAACGAATTTTTGAACCCTTAGGTATGCAGTCGAGTGGGTTTTCCGTTCAAACAGCGTGCGAGTCGGGAAACTATGCGACCCTCTACGACCGCTACGCGAATCAGCTGATCGAGCTCCCTCCTCTTGACCTCTCGATTGTGGGGGCTGCAGGTTCAATTAATGCCTCTCTCAACGATTGCGTCTCTTGGCTTCAGTTCAAGCTCTCAAAGCCTGCTCCAAAAGTCGAAGTGACCAATCTCAGAAGAGCTCCCTATGTCCCGACAGCTGGAGTTCGAGAAGTAGAGGGGTATGGGCTTGGCTGGTATATCGAAAAATACCGAGGTCAAGAGCTAATCTCCCATGGGGGTCGATTCAAGGGGTGCAGTAGCTATTTAGGCATGCTTCCTGAAGAGCAGCTTGGGATTGTCATCTTGAGCAATACCGATCACTCGGGCCCTCTTCTCACAACAGCTCTTGCTTACACCTTGATAGACAAGTACCTAGGACACGATGATGTCGATTGGATCATGTTGCATTATGAAGTGTATCAAAGGTGGCAGGCGAGTCAAAAGCCTAAAGAGCGGGGGGCAATAGATCGTCCTCTTAAGGACTATGTGGGAAGTTATACCCACCCAGGTTATGGGACGATTTCTATTGAGCTCGTTGAGGACACCCTTATGGCGAACTACTACCGTCTGCAAGTTCCGCTTCGCCCTGTGAAAGAAAATACCTTTGAAGCGATTCACCCTATGATTATGGGTCGAGATTTCGTCTTTACAGATCACTGTCTTGAGGTTGCTTTTGAACCCAAGCTCGATCCGATTCAGTTTTTTGCCAAATCGGCATAAATATTCAGATTTTTGCGCACCTGTTTAACAAAAGCGCATCGGCAAGAACGAGAGCTGCCATCGCTTCAACAATGGGTGGAGCGCGCAGTGCCACGCAAGGATCGTGTCTCGACCCTTCTGGAAGCGAAAGCTCTTTTTTCTCTTTGCCCCTACTGAGAGTTTGCTGCACTTTTTTGATACTTGAAGTGGGTTTAAAAGCGACGCGCAGCACAAGAGGCAAGCCCGATGTAATACCTCCTAGGGTCCCCCCAGCGTGGTTGCTTGCAAAACTTATGTCTCCACTCTCACCCATAGTAAAGAGATCATTATGCTCTGATCCGAGCATCTCAGCAGCCCGAAAACCCGATCCAAACTCCACACCTTTCGATGCCGGCAGTGAAAGCATTGCCTTTGCTAGCTTGGCCTCGATTTTTTCGTAAACAGGCTCTCCTAGCCCCACAGGCAGGGAACTACTTCTTAACTCAACCACTCCCCCGATCGAATCCCCTTCGGCCACAGCTGCCTCTAATCGACTTTGAAACTGGTCGTCTTGTTTGAGCTCTGCGAAGAGGGTGATCCCGAAGTGAGCGAGAAATTGCTTTGCAATAGCGCCTGCTGCAACGCGACACGCAGTCTCTCGAGCGGAAGCTCGACCCCCTCCCCGATAATCGAAGTGACCCCACTTTTGCTCATAGGTATAGTTTGCATGCCCAGGGCGGTAGAGATCTCGAATCGGCTCATACTTGCTCGAGTCGACATCGACATTATAGATGATAAGAGAGATAGGAGCGCCTGTTGAGACCCCTTCAAACACTCCCGATAGGATTTGCAGCTCATCCGTTTCTTGACGTGGAGAGGTGTGGGGATTTCGTCCAGGTCTTCTCCGATAGAGGTCTTGTTGAATCATGGACACATCGAGCTTAAGGCCCGCAGGGCACCCATCGATTACGACTCCTATTGCTGGCCCATGAGACTCCCCCCACGTCGTGATGCAAAAAATCTCTCCAAATCTGTTACTTCCCATACGCGATTCTCTCGTAAATAAGTTTTCTCTCACTATAAACGGCGTCAAAAGAGTCTTCATCCACAAAAGAGGGACGCTCTGGAGCGGATAGGAGACGTTTTTTGAGAATGTGTTTTTCAACATCGAGGTAGAGCAAAGTACCCATAAGCTCCACAAGCTGCCGGGTTTTTTCGTCTAGAACCGTCCCCCCTCCCAGCGCTATGACACTTCCTGACACACCCTTAAGCGACTCCACAACCTCATGCTCCATCCTTCGAAACTCAAGCTCACCCCATTTCAAATGGAGCTCCCGGCAGCTAGCTCCCTGCCTCATCTCTAGGATCTTATCCGTATCAAAAAAGGGGCACTTCAGGAGCTTGGCAATTTTTTTTCCAAGCGTGCTCTTTCCTGAGTTTTTGAAGCCAAAAAGAATGAGATTATTCACTGCACCTCCTCAAAAAATCGAGGATAGCTCTTTTTAACACACTCTGCGCCTTCAATCCAAGTCGTCCCTGTAGCGCCCTTTGCAGCGACTGCAAGTGCCATGGCAATCCGGTGGTCGGAGTGAGAAGAGAGTCTAGCGCTGTGAAGAGGTGACGAGGTGATCAAAAGCCCATCCTCTCTTTCTTCGAGAATTGCCCCCATTTTTCGAAGCTCACATGCAATAGCAGCGATGCGATCCGACTCTTTTTTACGAGCGATCTTTCCTCCTACAATCTCCGTTTTTCCTGAAGCAAAGCAGCCCACAACTGCAAGTATGGGAAGTGCATCGATCATCTCATTGACATCCACTCGCACCCCTTTAAGCTTTGAGGGAAAAAGAGTCACACTTTTCGCTCTCACATCATATTCGAGCTGCGCGCCCATCCTCTCAAACACCTCAAAGAGCTTTTTATCCCCTTGCGAATCGAAAGGGTCTAGGTTCTCGAGTGTAACCGTGGAGCCGGTGATCAAAGCTGCAGCGGCTGGGAAAGCAGCTGTACTAAAATCACCTGGGATTGTCACTTCAAAACCTTTGTAGAGAAGTGGCCCCTCGATAGTGTAGAAACGATACGCTTCATGAGTTACTACTCCTCCCAATCTCTCAAGCCAGGCGAGTGTGAGATCGATCCACGGCCTCTCCCCTGGGTTTTTTACCTCGAGTTGTGTCGTACCTTTGAGAAAAGAGGTGGCTATCAAAAGCGCAGAAACGGGCTGAGAATCCTCACCGAGAAGCTCGGCAAAACCAGCTCGAATGGGTCCTTGAACAGACATGGGCGCTTCTGCTTTAGCGCCGAGCTGTCTGAGGGCTGAAAGGAGAGGCTCGACAGGTCTTCGCTCTCGGATTGACTGGTCTCCTGTGATCACCGTCTTTTCGGGAAGAAGTGCCGCGAGAGCTCCTACAAATCTGAGGATCTGCCCGGAATTGCCCGCATCGATTGGTGCTTGGGACGCTGAAAGCTTTCCACAGACCCCCTCGATACGGATCCACTCTTCGCTCTCTTCTATCGTTACACCAAACCCCCGCAAGGCCTTGACCATGGCTCGAACATCCGGAGAATCTAGGGGATCTCGGATAAGAGTCACTCCCACACCCATGGCGCCGAAAAGCAAGGCGCGTAGGGTGTGAGACTTTGACGGGGGGACGCGAAGTCTTTTAGCAGTAAGGGTAGCTATAGAGAGCCTCCTCAACCCGCTGAAGGGGAACTTCAGTGCAATAGGCTCCCTCGAAGGAGCGCGGTTTCCCAATCTCATCGAGAAGCACAAAACGCGCTTTTCCTGCTCGAGCTTTTTTATCTCGCTCGAGTGCGCTGAGCACCTCTGACACCTCGATGCTCTTCGGCCAGCGAAGGGGGATATCAAAGGGCTTAAAAAAGGGGGCTGTATCGATCCCGCTCAATGTCCCCTCAACGACCATCCCTATAGCGATCGCTTCTCCATGAGAGAGCTTGTGTTTACTCGCTATCTCAAGTGCATGCCCCACCGTATGACCAAAGTTTAAAATTCTTCTCATACCTTTTTCGTAGGGATCATGTTTTATGACTTTGCATTTGATTTTGATCCCTTCTCGCACGCGCATTTCCATTGTCACCGTTTCAGATAAAAGCGAGGGATTTGCTATGAGACCATACTTTATGATCTCGCTCAATCCATTTTGTATCTCTTTAATAGATAATGAGTCTAGCAAGCTAAGATCGATAAACAGAGAGTGAGGAGAGTAGAAGGCTCCAATAAGATTCTTCCCTTTTTCGGTATTCACCCCCACTTTCCCTCCAATGCTTGCATCTACCATCCCTACAAGAGTCGTAGGAATCGAAACGAAGGGGATGCCTCGACAAAATGTTGCAGCAATAAACCCGGAGAGATCGGTGACCACTCCCCCTCCGAGCGCGACCAAAACAGTATCACGGCCCAACCCTCTCTCGATCATCTGATCTTCAAGCTGGGCTTTCCACTCCCTTGTTTTGCTCTTCTCCCCAGGTGGGATAGTGAAAAGATGGGCTCCGAGCTGCTGACTTAAAATGCGCCCGTACAGCTCAGCTACAGTCTCGTCTGTGATGAGTGCAATGCGAGTCGAAATTGAGCGGATCTTTTCTATCCAAAGCGGAGATTTTAAAAGGCCTCGCCCTAGAAAAAATTCTGTTTTTCCTGCTAAACTCCACTCGATGCTTTGCATTTCCATTATCGGTCCAACTCTTGATCTGGCCGCTGCTCAAATTCGAAAAGCCGAATGGCTTGCTGACTCTCTTGAGCTCAGACTCGATCTTTTTTGCGACTATAACACAGCCGATGTGAAAAAGTTGAGATCAAAA
This sequence comes from Chlamydiota bacterium, assembly GCA_021772465.1. Taxonomy (GTDB): domain Bacteria; phylum Chlamydiota; class Chlamydiia; order Chlamydiales; family JAAKFR01; genus JAJFLX01. The sequence continues at coordinate 218,272 of JAJFLX010000017.1, read as the reverse complement.
CTACCTTTGATCTGCAAAGGAGGTCAACTAGCAGATTTTGAAATACTTCAACCCACCTTCATTGACACGGACTATAGGGACACCCCTCCTGATTTTCCCGCCAAGCATATCCTCTCCTATCATAACTTTGACCACACACCCTCTGACCTCGAAAAAGTTCTTCTTGAAATGCAGCGAAAACCAGCGCACCTTTACAAAATCGCTTGCCGAGCCTCTTCAACCCTAGACGCTTTGCGAATGCTCGATTTTGTCCGCACTCACCCAGGCACTTTGGGAATCTGTATGGGAGAAAAGGGAACCCTCACTCGACTACTTGGTGTCTGTTACGGCAACCCCTGGACTTATGCAGCTCTATGCTCATCTCACCGCACAGCTGAGGGTCAACTCACAGCAAGAACCCACCGATTTACCTACCCCCTCAAACCCCAATCAATTTACGGACTCCTTGGGGGCACTGTCTCTCAGAGTCCGAGTCATTACACCCACAACCGCTATTTCCGCTCGCGGGGAATCGATGCCATCTATGTAAAGCTGACACTGGAAACTGAAGAGCTGGCCGATTTTTTCCCTCTCATTGATCGGTTGGGTTTTAAAGGCTTGAGCATCACAACCCCTTTCAAAGAGCAGATCCTTCCTTTTATTGAGAACCATGCGCCTCAAATAGGGGCTGTCAACACACTTGTGGGTCGGAAAGGTTACAACACTGATGGGATAGGAGCTCTCGATGCAATTGAGTCTCACCTCTCTGTCCGAAATAAACAGATTGTCGTCCTGGGAGCTGGAGGAGCTGCGCGCGCACTGATTTACGAAGCAAAAAAGCGTGGGGGTTTGATTCACCTTGTCAACCGCACTCGTGAAAAAGCGAAAAAGCTTGCTCTGGAATTTGGCACCACCTCAGGAGAGCTCAAACCGTATGACATTTTAATTAACACCACTTCCCACCCTATGCCACTCTCTTCTCAATGGGTACTCCCCGGCACTGTTGTGATGGACATCAAAACGCAAACAAGTGAGCTTTTACAAATAGCGCGAGAGAAAGGGTGTATTCCCGTCTACGGCTACGACATGTTTTTTCGTCAAGCGGGTGAGCAATTCAAACTGTGGGGATTAAAGCCACCCTTTCCGCTTGAAATAGGCGAAGGGAAGGATAGCTGAGATCATCATCAAAACGAGGGCCATCGGGTAGCCAAGCGGCCAACTTAGCTCAGGCATGAGCCTAAAATTCATTCCATAGATGCTTGCGATTAAAGTGGGTGGAAGAAAAACTACTGCAGCTACTGAGAAAATTTTGATGATGGCGTTCTGTTCAATATTGACAAGACCTAAACTCGCGTCGAGCAAAAAATTTATTTTGCTAAATAAGAAGGTTAAGTGATCTGAGATGGACCTCACGTCTGTACGCAGCATATGAATTTGCTCTTTTGAATCGATCTCCTGGATTTGAAGAAATTTAAGCAAGCGGTTGAAGTTTTCTAAACTCTCGCGAATTTTGGTGGCAAAGTCCCCTTTTTGACCAATGCGAATCAACGCTTCATGGAGTTCATTTTGACTCCTAGCTCCCGCTTTTTTCCGCTGAAAGATCTGACTTGAAATTTCATCAATATCATAGCGAACCATCTCGAGAAGATCGGCAATACGATCTACAATGGATTCGAGAAGGCCCATAAAAAGCTTCTCAGCAGTGGCTGGGCGCTTGGTCAGTTTTCTCTCATAACTCTGGAAGGGTTTTGGATCGAAGTAGCGCATCGTGATGAGATGCTGGGGGTGCAAAATAAAGGTAACGGGAGATGCAGTAGGTCCCTCTGCGCTCGCAGTTGAGATGATGATAGCTGTCATATACAGGCTCCCATCCGCCTCATAGAGACGGCTTGAAGCTTCGATCTCTTCCATCTCTTCGACAGTGGGGAGTTCAATATTTAGAGCACGCTCGAGGTGACGGATCTCTTGGGGTTCTGGAGCCAGCAGGTCATACCAGAGCGCCTCTGAGTCGATGGCACTCTCGATATCGACATCCTCTAACAATTGAGCTGTTTTGGAAAAAACGCGAAGCATCTTACCTAGCGTACCCTGTTTAATTTTTATTCAGCGGACAACCTAAAACCCATATTGCCAATACGTCGTGATTTGCTCAAACCCTAAATGCTTATAAAGCCCACTTCCCTCAGGTGAGGCTTGTAAGACAGCAACCCGCACTCTCTTCTCTTGCGCGCGGTGTAGCAGCCTATGCATCATCTGAGTTGCATATCCTCTTTTTTGGTATCCTGGGATCGTCATGATGTAATAGATCCCAGCAACTCCTGCATGGAACACCAATATCCCTGCTGTGACCCCTTTTTTCCCTTCATATCCTACATAGATCTCGTAGGGAGCCTTTTCTCTTATCCTATCGAGAGGGATGAACTTATAAAACTGATCATAGAGGTGCGGATACTCCCCTATTGAGGCATAAATGAGCGAAAAGTTTTCGAGCTCTTTGTTCGAAACCGCCCTTTCAATTCTCAGAGAGGGCTTTTCATAAGTGGCATTTACAAAAAGAGCCATCCCCGGATTTTCCTCCTTCAGCTCAAGCCCCTCTTCACATAGGCTCTTCCCCAGATCGGGAGGTGAGTCCCTCTCGCCTATGAGCCAAGTGAATGGGATCTCTCCAAAAAGCTCGATAACCTGCTCAATGCGCTCGCTTACGCTCCCATTTTCGAATCTTGCCTGAAAAACATAATTGAAAGTTTCATCGTTAATTGACGCTGAGACCCCCTTGATCCCAGGCAGCAAAAGCTTCTTAAAGCCAGGCACATGGTCTACAAAATAGAGCATATGATACTCGAAATTGGCTTCCATTGCCTGGAGAATTTCTCGTCGATTCATAATAACTGTTTGCCACAAAAGAAATTGTTTTGATAGAAAGAAAATTACTTAAAGTGTTCAGGAGGATTTATGAACTGTTGGTTAAAACATGGTAGTCGAGTAGGACTATTACTCGTTCTTGTTTTCATTATTAGCTTTGCTTGGTACTGGCTTCACCCAGTCAACCAGACGCTTCAGATGCAGATTTTGGAAATCTACTACTACGGATTTAGTGGCATGAATTTCCCAAGTTTTGCACTTGGTGCGATCCAAAGTTATGTTTGGGGTTTTGTTTTTGTTGGACTTTGGTGCCTTGTCGGCTGCAAAGGAAAGAAGGACTAAACCGATGATGGCAGGGCTTTTTCTTTTAATGACATTAGTCATCGCTCTGCTTTATTTCAGCAAAAGGTGGTGGGGAGGAGCATTGCTTCTTGTAACCCTCACCTTTTGCTGGTTTATGCTCTGGTGTCACGCTACGAGCACACTTCAAATCACTTGGTGAACACGATGCAAAGATGGGAAAGAAACCTCAATGGACTACAAGCTATTATCATCGCTTGCGTTCTTTTTGGGGCTCTTTCGATCCAATATTTCTACGATGAGGAGCCCTGTGTCCTCTGTCTCATGCAACGGCTTGGCATGTTAGGTGTTGCAGCTGGAGCGTTGATGAATTGCCGTTTTGGGCCTCGTAGGGCTCACTATGGCTTTAGCCTTCTCTCTGCTATTTACGGAGGGTTTGTGGCGCTGCGACAAATCGCTCTTCACATCTGCCCTCAGTTCCCTACTTTTGGTATTCCCTTTTGGGGTTTAAGCCTTTACATGTGGTCTTTCATTATCTTTTCATGCTCTGTGGCTTTTGCGGCCCTTCTTCTCATCTGCTTTGACTCTGTCAAAAGGGAAGTCAATTTCCGGATGAATTGGTGGAGTCAGCTCGCCTTTGCTCTCATTTTTTTAGCAGCTTTTGCAAACATCTTCTCTACCCTTCAGCTTTGTGGCCTTGGCCCTTGTAGTTAGAAATTCTTGCTTTTACATGGAAAGAGCTCGTTTTTCTTTTCATGGTGTCAAGGGTAGGCTATACTCCAAGTTTTTCTAGCTCACAGAAAATATGATAATGGAGCTGCCTTTTTCTAGAATAAGCTTCTTTGACTGCCAACTCTACCATAGCCGAACGCTCTTTCCTGTAGGTTTTTTGAATCTCAGCTTGCACGTTTCTTTCTGCAAGCTGCTCATCGGTAAATTGTTGGAGCACCTGTGTGCAAAAAAGAGTGTAATAATGCTGATTACTCTCAGGCAAGAACTTTTGTGAGACCCGCTCCTGTAAACCCTTCCGAGTTTCAGCATCTCCATCGAAAAGTCCTCCCTCCTCGAATATTTTGAGTGCATCCTCAAAAAGGACTTGAAATACATGATAGACAGGAGTGTTGCACCCAACCATTTTCTCGGCTAGCTCTAACCTACCTTGATCTATGGAAGCGCTCATAAAAAGCTCCTGGAGCATTTTCACACTATCATTAAAATAAACAACGGAGATTTAATCAAATATAAAAAATTATCTACACTATTATTATGTTGTTAACAAGTTGGTGGGGACTGGATTTGGAATCTGAAGAGTGTTTTCATGAATTAGAAATCAATTCTCATAAGATTACTGCTTTTCACGGAGAAAATCCTGGTCATATCGGCGCTCATATCTTGTTAGCAAATAGGACGCTGCGCCGTCTCTTTGACTTGCTTGCAGCTGATCTACAATCAACATGTGAGTTGAGATTTAAACTCCCTTTATAGAGAATGGTGGCCTTATCAATTTCACAAATGGGTCTTATGTTCCGCCGTCTCCTTCTATCTTGCCTGCTTACTTGTTGTTGGGTTTATGCTGATGCTCCTCAATGGGAGTTGAATGATCCGAGCAAGGGTTGGGGCGATGACGATTTAGTTTTAGAGTACTTTCATCATTCAGAAGTGCAACGTCAGTGGGCGTGGGAGTTGATAGGACTTGAGTCATTTCAGGGTGATGAGAAAATTCTGGATTTCGGATGTGGAGATGGTAAAATTACCGCTCAGATTTCCCACTCCTTGCCTAGGGGAGAAATTGTTGGTGTCGACCTTTCTAGGCAGATGATCTCTTTTGCAGGACGCAGCTTCCCTAAAAAATACTACCCCTCTCTTTCCTTTCTCTGCTCAACAAATGTGGATTTGTTATCTACTGAGCTTAAACCTCATCAAAAATTTGATAAAATTTATTCATTTTTTGTCTTTCATCTCGTTCCAAACCCAGAGAGGGTGCTGCGCAAGCTGAGTCATTTGATTGCCGACACCGGTCAGATGGTTCTTGTTATACCCAAAGGGGGCAACAAACCATTTTTTGAGGCCGCTTCGCGCACTTTTGAGGAGTTCGATTTAGTCCCGCCTTGGAAAAAAAATAAAACAAACGAATCAAAAGCTACTATGCGCTCACTTGAAGGGATAAGAGAAAATATTGAGTCCGCTGGATGGGAAATCACCTATTTTAATGAAGTCCACACCCCTTTTGCTTTTGTAAATAGAGATCAGTTCATTCACTGGATGCTTGGTACTGTGACAGCGAACTGGGATATTCCAAAGAGTTTAGCACTTGAGTTTTTTAATCGCCTTGTCACGCATATGGTAGATATTGATCCAAGTATTATGGATGAGAATGGAGTGTGCTCTTTTAAGCTTGCACGAGTGCATGTCAGAGCTCGCTTACCCCTTTGAAAAGCTTATTTTAAGCGCTTGATTTGCAAGTAATTCAAGAGGGTCTATTACGTAGGTGCCCGGTAGATTGAGTTCATGCATGAAAGAGAGTTCAGTACAACCTAACACCACAGTTTGAGCGCCTAGCGGCTGGGCAATTTGCGCTAGTTGCTCAGCGACTGCTTGTTTCTCTTCTCCTTTGAGAATGCGCTCAATGATGAGATCGATTTCAAGTTGTATTTCGGGCTCTGGGTAGCGGCAGGGGAAAAACTCTCTATGCACTTCGCTTCGAACTGAGGTTGAGGTGCAAAGCACGAGTGGGATTACACCTTCTGGAAGGGCTTTTTTAGTTATTTTGGGCAGATGAATAAGATCATCTGGTTCACCCTCTAAAAAGGCGTGCAACGTATTACAAGCGATAGCCAACACTTCGGAACCATTTTGACGCAACTGATTCAGGCAGTGGTTAAGTTCTCTGCGTATTTGGGGGGCGTCTATCTCTTGGGTGAGCATTTGAGAGAAGGGAAAACTGATGAAAAAAACTTGGGGAAAATCGTTATCTTGAGAGCATCCATAGCCGCTGATTGCTAGCGAAAATATTCTTTCTAAAAGCTTGACTCCGGCAATAGGGCCAGCTCCTCCTATAATACCTAGTGTTTTTGGTTTCATGACATACATCATTTGTTTGCTAGATGGGGAGCATCATAAGCACTTACGCTTAAAATTGGCACTCTCTAAATCGAGCTGAATTTGAGCACACTAAGTTTTTCTTACGCAGCCGCATGGGACCTAAAAACCAAACTGCCCACTTTTCCGTATCGAATATTTTTAGTGCTCAGATTCTGAGTTAAACTGTTTATCAAGTACCCTTATTCGGTACTCTAAACTCACTTGAATAGATAACCGAGCTGCAGAAGAGATGCGTGCGTTCACTCCAAAAGATTTGCCCCGCCCGTTCCAAAAAATTATGATCTTTGGCTTGCCAGGAAGTGGAAAGTCCACATTTGCCACAAAGTTAGCCCAGTTTTTAGACTTGCCGATCCATTATTTGGATAAGCATTTTTATATTGAAAATTGGGTTGAGAGAGACCACGAAGAGTTTTTGGATATTCAACGCTCCGTTGTGAATCAATCGAAGTGGATTATCGATGGCAATTCGATGCGATCATTGGAAATGCGGTTTCAGCAGGCCGATTGCGCCATTTACTTCCGCTACCCTATTGTTGTCTCTCTTTGGCACTTGATCAAACGGGTTTTTCATCAAAACTGGACTATCCCTGACCTCGCGAGGGGGTGCAATAAAAGTATCAGTTTTAAACTTATTCGGTACCTTTTCCGATACCACAAACGTTATGGCCAAAAAATTGACGAGTTACGCCGAAAATATCCTCATGTCTGTTTTTATGTATTTAGGTCTGAAAAAGATATAGAGACTTTTTTAGATACTCTAAACCGACACCAAAGCGAGATGGAAAAAATGGAAGACACTAGATGAGAGTAGCGATTACTGGTGCAAGTGGCCAGGTGGGACGAGAGCTTGCTTTTCTCTTGCAACGTGAGAATAGACCAACCCAATTACTCGCGCGCGACCCCACATCAGCCTCATTTCTTCAGCACGACTCATCTAGGATTGTTGCTTTCGACTTCAATAACCCCAATTCCTACAAAGAGGCTCTTGAGGGTGTTGATAGACTGTTTTTGAGTTGTAATTCATCTTCCAGTGATGAGGTGATTAAAACTTTCCTAAGTGCCGCCAAAACATCTGGGATTAGAGAAATAGTGGTGATGTCTGGCATGGGCGCTGACAAAATTAAAACCCAGTTTTTAGCAAAATTGGAAGCCTTTGTAGAAGAGTCTCACATTCCGTATGTTGCCCTTCGAGCGAATTGGTTTTATCAAAATTTTAGCTCTTGTTTCAAAGAGATGATAACCCGCCATCGAGAATTAACATTCCCAGATGGAGGGGCACCTATCAGCTTGGTAGATGCTCGTGATGTTGCAGAGGTGGCTTCCTATTTTCTTTCTAAAGATTTCGATGAGTCAGCGGTAGGATATGACATCACAGGACCAGAAAGTTTAACCCACCAAGCCGTTGCTGACCTTTTTTCTAAACATCTATCTTATCCTGTTGGCTATAGAGAAATAGGTGAAAAAGAGGCAAGAGAGCAACTCCATTGGAATGACGAGTGGTTGAGTTTATTCCGAGACATTCGAGAGAAAATTACCGCTCCGGTCTCACTATCTGTAGAAAAAATATTAGGCAAGCCTGCTCGATATCTGGAGGATTATATCAAGGAGAACCTTTCAATTTGGGAGTGAAGGGTGACTCTAACTCAGTTTGGTCAGGTTTTGATACCGAGAAACTCGATTCCCTCCCCTTCAAGAGATTCAACCACCTCAGGTACTAGGCTAACTGACATAGCCTTTGCTTTTTTGCTAACAGATTCTATTATTTCCGAGAAATGTAATTGATATTCAGCATTAACTTTGGCGCTATATGCACTTTGTTTAATAGCCCCTGTGTTTTTGTGTTCCTCAAGCATGGCTATAGCTTCATCGACGGTGAAGCTTCCAAGGATTTTATCACAAAACTCTGACAATAAATGTGTTTTGATCGATTCCAATCGGTTCGGTGAGACTTGATTCCAAATTTTCTTCTTAAGAGAAGTCGCAAAAGTTGTTCCAGCTTGCTCTTCCATGACACTCATGATACCTGTGAATGTGGACACTAGGGCTTGCTTTGGTGCGTTTGCATGACCGGCTATTCGTTCTGCCAGTTCCCATTTCGCTGCTCTATCTGTTACACGTATCTCTTGAGCGCTCATCGACAACTCCATCTATTTTTTAACGCCACGCAGTCTAACTGATTAGAGATGAAATGTAAAAACAAATGGGTGGAGGGCGGCTCCTCTCTCTCAAAAGCTCATTTTCCATCGAAAGATCTCCGATGCGTCTTTTGGCCAAGTCAAGCTCTGCATACAGCGGGTCTTCTGGTCGGCTTTTGAGAGAGCTTTCAATACTCCCAATCGCTGTTCTGTGCCATTCCTCAATCTGAGAAGCTGAGACTCCGATCTCTCGACTGAGATCCTCTAGCGACTCTCCTCGTAAAATACGGAGAACGATTCCCATCTTTTTTGACGCCGTCCATCGTTTCACTGCCTTTTCCATGTTATCTCCTTGGTTTGAAAATCAGGGTAGAATTTACCCCAATTCTGTGTCCAAAGAAACTGGTGGCAGTATAGTTCTAAAGATGAAGTGAGACTTCATCTTCATCGGAGATTCCTCAAAATTTTCATCGTATATTTTTTCGGGAGCATTCTTAAAATACGTGCTAACGAACTGTAAAATAAGGAATTGTGAATTCGAGATTTCCCTTTATTTGTATTTTTTAACATATACTTGGCCATTTTTTTCGGACTCCAAGTGAAAGGAAGATTTCCTTTTAAACCATCTGTGGCAACAGGACCTGCATAAACAACAGAAAATTTAAGATTAGTATTGTGATAGGTTAATGCAAATCCCTCAAAAGCCTTTGCTATTGCCGCTTTTGATGCAGCGTAAGCACTTCCTGTGGGAGGTGCAAAAATGGCATTGATCGAGCTCGTGACAACAAATCTTGCCCCAAAATCCCTCTGACAAACAGATATCCACTGCTCTATCCAATGCAGGACTCCAAAGTAATTCGTGTCGAAAATTTCTTTATGTTTTTGTGTGCTAACAACATTCACATCTTCACAGGCAGCTTCGCCTGCAATACCTGCATTCAAAAAGAAAAGTGCTGGGATAATACCTTTCTCTTGGAGCCTTTTTGAGATGCCCTTTACCGATTCGCCATTCGAAACATCGCAATTACAAGAGATAAATACGTCCTCACCAAATTTCTTGGACATTTCATCTAAAGCTTCCTTGGACCTAGCAACACCAACCACCTTCCATCCGTTGAGTATCAATTCCTCTACCAAGGCATACCCGATTCCTTTAGAAGCCCCTGTCACAAGAGCTATATCTGAATTATTTAATGATCTCATTTTTATCCTTAATGAGCTAATTCAGGTCCTGTTTTAAAGAACGACACATCTTTCGCTACGATGGATTTTGGTGTGATTTGCACCATAACGTCGAGTGGATCAACAATATTTTTTACAAACCACTCATTCCATTTCTCTTTATCTTTGCCTAAATACTTAGAGACAAAACGATACAGGCGGTTATGATCGACTTTTCCGACTTGAGCAGTGCCACGTACTCCAACATGCCTTAAGATTCCCTTATCCAAATCGAAGTCCACTACCCCAAGAGCATATCTTGGTTCTTGTTTTAGCCGTTTGACAAAGCTGTCCTTACTTGTCCCAAAAATCCATATACACTCTTCTTCCCAGATGAACCAAACAGGGGAATCTCTTGGCTCTCCATTTGTGGTGGTTGACAAATGTGCCATTAGGGGCTTTCTCAAAACTGTGTTTATATCGAAATCTTTTTTCATTCGTTTCTCATATCTGAGATTTTTCTTATAGGAATGGAACAGAATAGCATAAACGCAAATGATTGCTGAGCAATTTCTCTCCTGCTTATCCTTCAAAAAGTTGGACAAGGATTTACTCTATTCCCTCTTCAAACTCAGTCTCAAGATGATCCTGAGGCTTCGTGTATTGAAGCGCACGCTTATTATCGATGAAAAAGCAACATAAAAGAGCTAAAAGAGGGATCGTTCCCAAGAGAATCAAGGGTGAGTAGAAGAGTTCTTTTGGCGAGCTTGTTGTTAAGGTTGAAATACCGTTGAATTTCATGGTAACAGTTAGAGCCATTGTTGAAAGAGCTATTCCTAGAGATGCTGAAATTTGTTTAAAAAGAGTGTAGAGGGAGCTTCCTGTCCCGCGAAGTTTTTGAGGCACTTCACTAAAAATGGAAGCAAAGTTAGTTGTTTGTAAACCAGCAGAACCTGCTCCTTCACAAAAAATGATAAGTGCGATGACGATAGGTGGAGTTTGTTTTGTGATAAATATTAGGGAAAACATGGAGCCTGCCATAAGTAGAAGTCCTACAATCATATAAGGAAGAGGGCCGATTCTATTATAGAATTTTGCAGTGATTGGCATCACAGATATAATCCCGACAGAGATTGCTGCCATCATCCATCCTACATCAACAATTTCAAAACCTACCCCCCATTGAAGATAGAGAGCAATTAAGAAGGTCGCCCCAAGAAAAATCATATTTGCAGCTGATTGGATGACATTCCCCCAGGCAAAAAGCTTGGAACGGAAGATTGTTAGAGGGACAAGTGGATTTTCGAACCGTTTTTGTTGCCAAAAAAAAGCCATTCCAAAAAGGATCGCTAGAATAAAAAGAGTGATGAGCATTCCCTTGGAAAAATGTGGCTTACCTATTTCAGAAACCACGAGAAGAAATAAACATAGACTTATTGATGCGAACAGAAATCCAAACCAATCAAATTTTTTGGTTTTTTGAGGCGCTGCATATTTTACCCAAAGATGAGCCAGAATGGCACAGAAAATGGAAAGAGGAAGTTTTATGAAAAAGAGCCAGCGCCAATCAAGATAAGTTACGATATAGCCAGCAAGTGTAGGGCCTAATGCTGGAGCTAAAAGCGTAAAAACGTTCATCCACGAGCTTGTTTTAACCCATTTGCTTTGTGGCATAGCACTCATGAGAAGCTGCATGCCAAGCGGAATCATAAGACCGCCAGCAAAACCCTGAATAACTCGAAAAATCACAAGTTCAGAAAAGTGTTGAGACAAACCGCAGGCAAGAGAGCTTATAACATAAGCCCAAGCAGCTATCAGAAAGATGCGTCTGGAACCGAAGTTTGTGCTTGCAGGATTGCTCATCAGCATTCCAATGATCATGGCAAGCAAAAAACCGATTAAAGCCCACTCTGCATTGGTTGGGTCTATATGAAAATACTGTGAGACCTCAGGAAGCGCTATATTCAAAAGCGAGGCATCTAAAAGATCTACAAACCAAATGATGGAGTAGATAATTGCTAGCCTAAGTCCATAAGAAATATTTTTTTCTACATTCACCATTTTGAATGGTATCACTTACCTGAAAGTAAAAATCAATCACGATCAACACAAGATCTATATTACTAAATATTAGAAATTTATACCTACATATAGATCCATGACGATATTTTGATGATCAGCAGCCCTTTCATCATAAATCTCAAAATCGGTTTGATAGCTCCTCTTTCCCCCTAACTCTTCAGGGGACATTGCCCAAATACTTCTCCAAGAATTCACAATAACCTCGGGCATTGGCGCAGGTTCAGTCGTAAATTTAGCATAGTATTGACTGGGAATTAATAGAGTTTGAAACCCTTCAGGCACAGAACCATCTACATCGGTGACCTCTTCTCCGATAAAGTAAGTATAAGCACCTTTGTAATCACTATCATATTCTGTATAGGCACAAAAAGTCGTACCTGGCTTTTTCCTATTAGAGATGTTTTTAAAAAGTGCCTCGTGAAAGTATTTCTGTACGCAAGGAAAAATATTCCCATTCATTTTGTCTAGCTCTTGATTGTAGCTCGTGCGCACACAAATACCGACTAGCTTCATTGCATGCATCTTTAATGCTATCTGTTTCATTGGGTGACTTTTCATATCATTTGCTAAAATAATTAGTTTAGTTGCCTCTCTAACCTTCAGAAAAGGTGGACAGGGATTGGACAAAATTGACCTAGGTTCAAAATAGGTTTTACTATTGCAAACCTAAGTCATTATGTTTTAGTTTGCTCGGGGCGGGACTCGAACCCGCACGCCCAAAAGAGCAAGGGATTTTAAGTCCCTTGTGTCTACCATTTCACCACCCGAGCTAGGGAGAACAGTGTAGGTCGCTCATTCCGTTTTGGTCAAGAAATTGTAGAGAGATTGCAATACCTCATGATCCGGATACAACTCCAACGCCCTCTCCGTTGTAACAAGCGCATTAGATGGGGTGTGCAACTGAGATAAGATAAGGTTGGTAAGTAACCCAGGATGTTTTTCCAAACCGTGCTTCGCAAGGATTCGCTCGTCAGCACCTCTTCGCAGTTGATTCGAGAGGCGAACCCAAAGCGGAGGAAAAAGAATCGGTCGCAAACCACCCGACAACATCAACGCCGTAAGCCTCATCCCAAGTAAAAAAAGAGAGAAAAACACAAACGCCATGAACCAAGGGTGCAGTCGCGTCAGTATCAAAAAGAGAACCAGCCAAAGCAGGTGGCTCAAAACCTTTTGAAACAAGGGAAGAGCTCTCTCATAAAAGGGCTCTCCCCACTTGTTGAGAAGAGTAAAATGACCCGAAGGGGCATACCCAAAAGTGTATTTATGTGTCCTCTGGTAAGAGGGGTGAGGCTGGCTCATTGACCTCCGATAAAGGCACGGAGGGCTCGGGTGATAAACCCTCCTGATCGGACTTTTTTGGCGCCTCTTCCTCCTTCTTCTGCCCAGCAATTAACGTAGAAGGGGGAGGGATAAGCGATGGGCGAGGAATTTCCGCCTCACCCTCTTTCGGCTCAGTAGCGGTAGCGCGTCGCTTACGAGGGCGGCGCTGCTTCTCCTTCTTCTTCTCAGGAACCTTCTCTTCTTCCTCAACTGGAGCCTTGATGGAAGTCTCCCGCCCACCCGCAATCTTAATTCCTCCCCGCTCAGAAGAGGCAGATTTAAGCACCATCCGCGCCTCTCTCACCTCAATGATCTCATAATCAGATACCGGAACTAAAAAACACTTGGGCTTCTCCAAGGACCTAAAAAAGCAGCAATTAGCAAAAGTGATCACTTCAACAGCATCGACAAAGTACTCCTCTTGACCTGCTCCTTTTGAATTTCTCAAAGCAAGGGTGTACCCCTCCTTTGGAGTAATGATCGTTTCAATGATGGGTTCACGTGTAAAATTCACAACTATTCCTTATTTTCTTGGCTTGATATGTAACGAATAAGATCCACAATCCGAATAGCATAACTCATCTCATTGTCATACCAAGCGACTAATTTGAAAAAATGATTGTTCAGAGCAATTCCTGCCAATGAATCAAAAATGCAAGAAGCTGTTGAACTAATGAAATCCGACGACACAACCTGCTCATCGCAGTACTCTATGATCCCCTGCATGTTACCCTCAGAAGCTTCACGCATCTTCTTACAAATATCTGCATAGGTCGTAGGTGTTGAAAGTCGTACAGTAAGATCGACAACTGAAACATCGGCAACAGGGACCCGAAAAGCCATGCCAGTGAGTTTGCCTTGGACCTCAGGAAGGCAAAGCCCAACCGCTTTAGCAGCACCCGTCGATGCTGGAATGATGTTTTGAGAAGCTCCCCTGCCCGCTCTCCAGTCTTTTCGCGAAGCGCCATCAACAACTGCTTGTACAGCGGTCATAGCATGCACCGTAGTCATTAGACCTTCTTCGATCCCATAATGATCGAGAAGAATCTTTGTCATAGGGGCTAAGCAGTTGGTTGTGCACGACGCATTGGATACAATATGATCGGTTGTAGGATCGTACTTCGTGTGGTTCACGCCCATGACAAAAGTGCCAATCCCATCGCCTTTGGCAGGAGCTGTCAACACCACCCTTCGAGCTCCCGCCTCAATATGCTTGATCGCCTCTTCTTTGCTATTAAAGCGCCCCGTAGCTTCGACGACATAGTCAATTTTAAGCTGCTGCCAAGGGAGTCTAGAAGGGTCCATCTGGTTATAAACCTCAATCTCAACATCATTGACTATCAGCTTATTCTGCTTGGACTCAATTGAAGCTCTAATCTTGCCATGAGTAGAATCGAATTTTAAAAGATACGCAAGATGATCAGCCGATACCAAGTCGTTTACAGCTACTACCTGAAGATCATCAGCTTGAAGTGCATGTCTCAAGACATGTCGACCTATACGGCCTAATCCATTTATTGCAATTCGCTTTGTCACTTCTCAGCCTCCTCTTGATAAAAGAGGTCAACATAACATTTATTCACTGAGAAATTCAAGAACGCAGGTTTGTGCGTTGTCACCCACACGGTGGTTCCCACGAATAATTCGGGTATACCCACCCTGCCTGCTCACAAATCTAGGTCCTAACGTTCCAAAAAGCTTTCCTAGTACCTTTCGGTCAGCATTATAAGCAGAGGTATCACCAGCTTTTGCCTCCCTAACCTCTTTACTAGTCAATTGATTGTAACGAATCATCAGCTTCGCAACCACACTGCGCCGACTCTCTAAAGAATCCTTTTTAGCCAGTGTAATCATCCTGTCAGCATGTCTACGAATTTCTTTTGCCTTTGCAACGGTAGTTGTAATCTTCTCATGTTCGATAAGCGATTTCAGCATGTTCGCAATCATACAACGATTATGAGAGGTCGTTCTGCCTAGTTTCAAAGTCCTTTTTCTGTGTCTCATAGAGTGGATCCTCTTACATTTTCATGATGCTCAGCAATTTTGTCTTTTATATTCTCTTCAGTTATGCCAAAGCGCGTAAGATCCATGCCGAGACTTAGATTCATTTCGTTGAGCTTTGCCTTAATCTCATTCAAAGACTTCTTTCCAAAATTTCTAAACTGAAGCAATTTCGGCTCGGGCATCACGACAAGCTCGCCAATTGTTGCTATATTTGCTCCATTCAAACAGTTGGTCGAGCGAACAGAGAGTTCAATCTCATTAATTCCAAGAGCTAATTTATGCATCAAATCATCGAGGTCTGTGTCATCAGTTGTGACAGGTTCCTCAAAAGAGATCTCTCTTTCATCCATCTCGTTAAAAGCATTTAGATGCTGGATCAAGATCTTTGAAGCAAACGCAACAGCCTCCCGAGGTGAAACCCTCCCATCTGTTGTCACTTCCAATACAAGTCTGTCAAGATCGGTCTGCTGTCCCACACGAGTATCTTCAACAAAGTAGTTCACCATAGTTACAGGGGAAAAAGTCGAATCCATCACGATTTCATCAACAACAGAAGTTTCAATATTTTGAAACTCAGAGGGAACGTAACCACGTCCAATTGCTACCTTAATATCAATTCTCTTAGTCAACGGCTTCGTAACAGAAAAGATAGGAAGCTCTGGATTGACGACCTCATATTGAGCACTAGGGATGATATCGCCTAACTTTACTACTACTTGACCCGTTTCTCCCAAGTCGCTCTGCTTGATATCCAACATTGTCGTTAGCACAGTTGGTTCACGCACATTGGGATTCTCATCTGTAGGGATCCTTCTAAGAAGTGCTCCCTTCAAATTGAGAATGATATTAGTAACATCTTCAACCACACCCTCAATTGCCATGTACTCGTGCGGCACACCTTCAAAGTGAAAGGAGACTATCGCAGGTGCCTCTATGGCTGTGAGGAGCATGCGACGCATCGCATTTCCCATGGTGTGACCTACCCCACGTTCGAAGGGCTCAGCAATAAACTTGCAAAAATTTCTAGATTCAGACGATTCGTCTATTTTGATGCATTCAGGCATCTCGAACTTATCATAAAGAACTGCGGGCATGTGTGAAACTCCTTACACTCTACGTCTCTTACGGGGGCGGCACCCATTATGGGGCACAGGGGTCCTATCTTTAATAGCTGTGACCATCAGTCCCCCACTGATCAATCCTCTTACGGCGGATTCTCTTCCAGCTCCAGGTCCTTTCAAAAGAACCTCAACCTCTTTCATTCCCATAGTTGTCGCATTCTTTGCTGCACTCTGTGCTGCAATCGTTGCGGCAAAACCAGAAGATTTTCTAGAGCCTGAATAACCTAGCTTCCCAGCAGAGGCCCAAGAAACTACGTTTCCAGATGGATCTGTTATTGAGATCAAAGTGTTATTAAAAGTCGCTTTAACATGAACAATTCCAGAAGGAATGTTCCTGTTAATCTTCTTACGTGTCTTTGTAGCACCCTTCTTTGACTGTACTTGTTTTGCCAAGAGTCCTTCTCCTTAAATTACTTCTTCTTACCAGCTACGGTCTTACGCTTTCCTTTACGAGTGCGCGAATTCTTCTGTGTACGCTGTCCCCTCACTGGAAGTCCAAGACGGTGTCTCAAGCCCCTGTAAGAATGAATACTTATCAAACGCTTAATATCGCTCTGCGTTTGCCTTCTTAAATCCCCTTCAACGACATAATCATTTTGAAGAAGTTCATTGACACGAACAATATCCTCTCCAGAAAGCTTATCAGCACGCATATCCTGACTCAAACCGAGCTTTTCGATAATCTCTTCAGCTCTTGTTCTCCCCACTCCATAAATATAAGTAAGGCTAACAACCAATCTTTTTTTACCGGGTATATCTATACCAATGACACGTGGCATAAGCTTCTAATCCATTTTACGTTCAAAATTCACAAGATCCTACCAAGGAGCATCTTTAAAATCAACTACCTTCCTCTCACTTTTTTTCGGCTCATGAAGCCGTCATATTTCTTTGTGAGAAGATGGGATTCAACTTGTTTCAAAGTATCTAAAACGACACCGACTAAGATCAATAAAGCTGTTCCACCAAAAAAGTAGCTTATTGATTGATCTATCTTTAAAATTTTACTTACAATACTAGGAAGGATAGCAATAAGGGCTAAAAAAATGGCTCCAATGAGAGTGATGCGATTCATGGTCGACTCGAGAAAGTCCTGAGTCGGCTTTCCTTGACGAATACCTGGAATAAATGCCCCATTTCTCTTCATATCAGAAGCAATCTGCTCTGGGTGAAACTGTGTTGCGGTCCAAAAGTAGGTGAAAAATAGAATCAAGATTACAAATGTCGCCATGTAAAACAAACTACCGGGTGTGAGCGCATTAGCCACTGAAGTAAGAAATCCACCTCTTCCTAAAAACTGTGCAATAGTCGCTGGAAACATAAGTAGTGCTGAGGCGAAAATGACAGGAATTACCCCAGCGTAGTTGATCTTCAGAGGAACATAAGACCCTCCACCTTGCACTTCACGTCTACCCACAATACGACGTGCATACTGAATAGGTATCTTTCTAACACCTTGAATAATCAAAATTGTCGCGATGATAACG
The DNA here is from genome assembly GCA_021772465.1 of Chlamydiota bacterium. Taxonomy (GTDB): domain Bacteria; phylum Chlamydiota; class Chlamydiia; order Chlamydiales; family JAAKFR01; genus JAJFLX01. Next base: position 200,719 of record JAJFLX010000017.1, on the reverse strand, counting down.
AGCACAAAAACTGCAAACAAAACAAGTAGAGCAGAAAGTGTGAGCTGGCCTGGCTCTTGAGAGTCAAGGTTGAGCTGTTTGACGACATTCCCGACAGTTGAGGGCAATGAGGCGATGATACCAACTGTAATGATCAGACTCATTCCATTTCCGATGCCCTTCTCAGTGATCTGCTCGCCTATCCACATCAAGAAAATAGTACCTGTTGTCATAGTCATGACTGTCACGAGAAAAAAGAGCCACGGCAATCCGAACATTTGAAATTTGAGCATCTCGGGCAAAATGATGCCAGGATTTGCTAAGTTCATACTCAATGCAAAACGGGCAAAAAGGCTAGATTGTACAAGCGCTAAAAAAACGGTAAAAAGACGGGTGTATTTGTTGACTTTACGTCGACCTTGATCTGGGTTTTCACGCACTTCCCGTTGGAGATTGGGCATTAAAGCCATCAACAGTTGCATGATGATCGAAGCTGAAATGTAGGGGACAACTCCCAAAGCGATCACTGTCATCTGAGCAAAAGCTCCACCAGAAAAGATGTCTACGAGCTGGAAAAGATTCTGTCCACCACCGGTTGCTTGCTTGAAGTAGGCTAGAGCTAGCTCTCCATTAATGCCGGGTACGGGGATAAATACCCCTACACGACAGATGATGAGCATGAGAATCGTAAATAAAATCCTACTTCTTAGCTCTCCAATGCTTGCAATCCTTCTAATGGCTTCGAACATAGTTAAATAGGTATCCCAGCCTCTTGAATTTTTATCGTCGCACCCTTGGAGACAGCTTCTACTTGGAAAGTTACCTTCTTAGTGAGCTCCCCATTTCCAAGGACTTTGACTCCATAAGAAGAACCGCTGATAAACCCTTTGCCTCGAAGCGTTTCAAGGCTCACGGTTTCACCATCAGCATACATTTTATCAATCTGATCGAGATTCACTACATCGAGACGCCTAGCAAACCGAGCATTCGAAAAACCACGCGTCGGTGCGCTCTTATGAATAGGGACGCCCCCACCGATGTAGCCCATCCGTCTTTTATAACCAGATCGAGAGCCTTCACCCTTCTCTCCTCTGCCTGACGTCTTACCACGCTTCGAACCAGGACCACGGCCTAAAAGTTTTCTCCGTTTCGCTGGTCGCGTAGTATTTTTTAATGATTCGAGTCTAGTCGTCATACAGCCTCTCTCAATTTCATGATCTCTTCTCTATTTCTGAGTAAAGATAGAGCTTTAAAAGTCGCTTTCACTTGATTAATGGGGTTATTCGAACCGAGGTTCTTGGCAACAATATCCCTAAGCCCTGCGAATTCTAGGATCGATCTCACACGGGACCCTGCAATCATCCCAGAACCCTCTTTTGCCGGCTTTAGAAGAAGGCGTGCTCCATCATAGTCGACTACAATTTCGTGCGGTATAGTAGTGCCTTCCAACTCAAAAGAAATTAAATTCTTTCGGGCAGCCTCACCACCTTTACGTATTGCATCAGTCAACTCGTTAGCTTTTGCAAATCCAAATCCTACTCTACCATTTCTATCACCAACTAAGATGAGGGCTGAAAAACTAAACTTCCTTCCCCCCTTGACTACCTTAGAGCATCGATTGATGAATAGAACTTTCTCTTCTAGATTATCTTCTTTTTCACTCATAACTTAAAATTCCAAGCCCCCTTCTCGAGCCCCTTCAGCCAATTCTGCCAAAAGACCATGATATTTAGCTCCACCTCGGTCAAAAACGACTGATTTAATGTTGCCCTTCTTCGCCAATTCCGCGAGCTTAGTTCCAATCTGACGCGCAGAAGATCGATTTTTACGACCAATCTCCGTTCCCTTCAAATCTTTATCACACGTTGCTACGCTTGCAAGTGTTTTGCCCGCATCATCATCAATAATTTGAGCGCTAAGATGCTTGTTGCTCTTATTCACGCAAAGACGTGGTCGCTCTAAAGTCCCTTTTAGTCGCTTTCGTACACGCAGGGCGCGCTTTTTCTTCAGTTTTACTTTTTTACTCAGCTCGTTGAACATTATTTCTTCCCTGCCTTACCAGCTTTACGACGAACATATTCGTCAGAATAACGAATTCCTTTTCCTTTGTAGGGTTCTGGAGGTCTAGTTGCGCGTATTGTAGCAGAAAACTGACCAACCAGCTGCTTGTCGATACCTGTAACCGTAATTAAAGTATTCTTTTCAATACTCACCTGCAAACCATTCGGTATCTTCAATTTTAAGGGGTGTGATATGCCGATCTGTAAATCGAGCAAATCTCCTTGCACAGCAGCTCTGTAACCCACTCCAATCATTTCAAGTTTTTTACTGTAACCTTCGCTAACACCTTTAGCCATGTTATTGAGAAGTGACCAGTAGAGCCCCAGGAAGTTTTTGGCACTCTCATGACCAGGAGCTAACCCTACAGTAATATTGCCCTTGTCTACTGAAACATTGATAAAAGGCTTAACCTCTTGAGATAGGCTCCCCTTGGGTCCTTTGAGAGTTACGATTTGTCCTTTGACTTCGGCCTCTACACCTTTTTGACACTCAATCGGCAATTTTGCTTTCCTAGACATCCTAACTCCTTACCAGACTATGCAGAGTAATTCCCCGCCCACATTTTTCTTTCTAGCAGCTCTTCCATCTATAACACCTTTAGGTGTAGAAAGAATTGATATCCCCATACCACCAAATACCCTTGGTATCTCGCTGCATGAGACATAACGCCTCAGTGAGGGCTTTGAGACACGTTTAATTTGTTGAAATACCGACCGTCTTCCAGCTCCATACTTCAAAAATATTCTCATCGTGCGTAGCTTATTCTCTTCTTTTACGAGGTAATGAGCTACGTACCCATTCTCTTTCAGTATTTTGACAATCGCTTCACGAATTCGGCTGTGGGGGAGATCGAGAAATCTCTTTTTAGCCCCTCCAGCATTTCGAATCTGTGTCAACAAATCGGCAATTGGGTCATTTAAAGATCCCATCTATGCATCTCCTTCTACATTAATGCTATGCTTGTGCAAATGGAACTCCTAGCTGCTTGAGCAGCTCAACGCACTCATCATCTGATTGTGCACTTGTTACAAATGTAATGTTCATTCCTTGCGTACGCTTTACCTTATCGAGATTTAACTCAGGAAAAATTTGCTGTTCTTCAAGCCCTAGACTATAGCTGCCTCTTCCATCACACTTGCGCTTAAAACCACGAAAGTCACGAATACGAGGTGATACGATATTACAGAAACGGTCGATAAAATCGTACATTCTCTTTCCGCGAAGGGTGACTTTAGCACCAACTGTTTGCCCTTCACGCAATTTAAAGCCTGCAACAGACTTCTGGGCGTAAGTTACAAGGGGCTTTTGGCCAGAAATAATTGTAAGCTCATTGATGGCATCCTGAAGAGCATTTTTATCCTTAGCAGCTTCAGCTAAACCCATGCTGATAACCACCTTCTTTACTGAAGGGAGTTTCATGGTGTTGCTGTATTCGAACTTCTTTTGGAGTTCAGGCTTGATTTGCTCTTCGTATTTTTTCTTTAGTCTAGACATGATTTATTTACTTTTTGCTTTAATCGATCGATAGAGATGGTCTTTACCCTCGCCTTTATAATAAAGCTCCCTCTCTCCTTTCTTGTTTTCACGAACGCGTAATTTAACACCCTTTCCATCAACGGCATGCATGATGTTAGATAGATGGACAGAGCCCTCAATGTCGATGATCTGCCCTTGTTGGTTCTCTTGAGTACGCCTTAGATGTTTCTTTCTAAGATTGATACCCTCGACAATGACTCTATCTTTTTTAAAGCCGAGAACTTTTCCGTTCTTCCCGCGATCATTTCCAGTGATCACAACGACTTGATCACCTTTGCGCAAATGGTTTTTTTTCACCTTGATTCTCTCCACTTTCTAAATCACCTCAGGAGCTAAAGAGCAAATTCGAATGAATCCTCTCTCTCGCAACTCTTTTGCTACCGGACCAAAAATCCTCGTGCCCTTAGGGTTGCCCTTGTCATCAATAATGACACAACTATTGGAGTCAAATCGAAGCCATGAGCCATCTTTTCGCTTAATGTAGCGTCTTGTACGGACAATCACAGCTTTGACAACATCGCCCTTCTTTATCGAGCTATCTGGATCGGCATCGCGAATCGAACATACAATCGTATCTCCCACTCCAGCATACCGTCTCTTGGAGCCACCTAAAACTTTAAAGCACTTCACTTTTTTAGCGCCTGTATTATCGGCAACTTTTAGCTCTGTCTCTTGCTGCAACATACTCTATTTCTCTCCCCTAACTACTCTCCACCTCTTCAGCTTTGAGTAAGGTCTTGCCTCTTCAATCAGAACTTTATCGCCCTCTTGAAGCTTCTCAGACTGATCATTGTGGGCATAATACTTCTTTGAAGTGCGAACTACTTTCCCATAAAGAGGGTGACGGTAGCTTCTCTCTACTCGAACCACGACCGTTTTATCCATCTTTGACGAAATCACAGATCCGATCTTCGTCTTTCTCTTTCCTTTATGCGCAGTCGTCATGATGCACTCCTTTGACCCAAAATGGTTAAAATCCGGGCTATATCTTTTCTTTTTTCTCCGATAAGGTGAGTCTTCTGTGTCTTACTATCGAGCAACTCACTTCTCAATTCGTAAATCTCGTGGCGCAGGGTTTCAAGCTTAGCTTCAAGCTCACCGAGATCTTCATTTATTAAGTCTTTAGCTTTTAACATATTAAACCTTTTCCAACCGTTCCACAAATCGTGTTCTTAACCCAAGTTTTGCGGCCGCTCGTCTTAATGCATTTTGTGCTTCTTCTCGATTCACATTAGCGACTTCAAAAAGAATCCTACCTGGTCTTACAACGGCTACCCAGTGATCGGGTGCACCCTTTCCTTTACCCATTCGGGTTTCGGCAGGTTTTCGACTCACAGGCTTGTCAGGAAATATGCGTATCCACACTTTTCCTTTTCTTTTGAAATAGCGGTTGATTGCAATACGGCACGATTCTATCTGCTGTCCAGTGATCCGTCCCCGATCGAGCACTTGCATGCCAAAGTCGCCGAATTCAACGAAATTACCACCTTTACTGAGGCCTGTATGCTGCCCCTTCTGTTGCTTGCGGTACTTAGTCCGCTTTGGTATAAAAGACATTCTATAACTCTCTAACTAGCGTTCTTTTTAGGAGATTTTTCTTCTCCTTGGTTTACCCATACCTTTACACCGATGATACCATAGGTGGTCTTGGCTTCAGCTGTCGCATAATCAATTTTAGCGCGGAGTGTATGAAGAGGGATGCGTCCCTCCTTATACCACTCTGTTCGTGCAATTTCAGCTCCACCTAATCGGCCTGAAACTTGAATTTTAACACCTAGAGCTCCAGAATCTATACAGGATTGAAGTCCTCTCTTCATGGCTCTACGAAATGCGATTCTACGCTCAAGCTGACGTGCAATATTTTCTGCTAGAAGCTTAGCATCGTTGTCGGGTCTTTTAATCTCGCCGACTTCTACCCACACTTCTTTACCAGTTAATTTGTGTAGGTCTTGCTTGATCTGGTCAATTTCAGCTCCCTTCTTACCGATAGCAAGACCGGGTCTTGCAGTATGGATGGTCACCTCAACTTTCCCACTCATTCTTTTGATAGTAAAGAAGGAGGCGCCAACACAAGATGGCTTCTTCTTAAGAAATTCGCGAATACGAAAATCTTCGACTACCATATCGCCAAACTCTTGTTTACTTCCATACCAAAACGAGCTCCACTCATGTGAGATGCCTATACGTTGACCTATTGGACATACTTTTTGTCCCATGCTTACACTTCCTCAGCTAATTTTTGACCGACAACCACTGTAAAATGACTTGTCCTTTTAAGGATAGGAGAACGGCTCCCCTTACTACGTGATTTAGCTCGTTTCATATGCGGTCCTTCATCTACACGAACTTCTACTACGATCAACTCTTCACGTCTTGCATCTGACTGCAGCTCTGCGTTTGCAACAGCACTTTTTAAAGTCTTTTGAAGCAAGCGTCCCGCTTTGAGAGAGCTAAATCCTAGTTGCGTCTCAGCTTCAGGTACAGAAAGTCCACGAATTAAATCTGCAGCTAACCTCGCCTTGCGAGGAGGGATTCGAATATATTTTGTTTGGGCTTTCGCTTGTTCCATCTTCTTAATTTCCTCTCATCACTTTTTAACTGGATGGGTTTTGAAGAGTCTCGTAGGCGAAAACTCACCTAACTTATGCCCTACCATGGTTTCAGAGACAAAAACAGTCATAAACTTTCGACCGTTATGCACCTCAAATGTGTGGCCCACCATTTCAGGTGTAATTGTCGAGCGGCGTGACCAAGTCTTTGTTGGAATTTTATTCCCCTCTTGGTTCATCTTTCTCACTTTTGCAATCAGATGGTGGTCCACAAAAGGGCCTTTCTTTAACGATCTTCCCATACTCTATTTCCTGCGATCCTTGATAATCCATTTGTTAGTCTTGCTCTTCTTACGCGTACGATACCCTTTAGTAGGCTTTGCCCAAGGTGTCTGAGGAATGTAGCCATTGTGGCGACCTTCACCTCCACCATGGGGGTGATCGACCGGATTCATTGCAGTACCACGCACTGTAGGTCGGATACCCTTCCAACGGTTTCTTCCCGCCTTTCCTTCGACGCGAAGACTGTTCTCAGCATTCGAAAGTTCCCCAAAAGTGGCTCGACATGTCTCTTTAATGAGCCTGAATTCACCTGATGGCATTTTAATGGTGGCGTAACCATTGCTTCTCGCTACGAGCTGCGCGGACAGACCAGCTGAGCGGACAAGTTGCCCTCCCCCTCCTGGCCTCATTTCAATGTTGTGCACAACAGAGCCGAGCGGCATCGATTTCAAACTCATGCAGCAACCAGGCTTGAAAGGACTCTTTTCACCTGAGCGTACCTCATCACCACGCTGGAGGCCCTTCGGGGCGAGAATATAACGCTTTTCACCATCCACGTAGTTGAGAAGAGCAATGTGAGCGGTTCTATTGGGGTCATACTCAACAGAGGCGACCTTAGCTGCGATATCATCTTTATTGCGTCGAAAGTCGATAATCCGGTAGTGCTTTTTATGCCCACCACCTTTGTGGCGACAGGTGATACGCCCTGTGTTGTTTCTACCATTAGTGCGGCGCTTTGTGAGAAGAAGTTTCTTAGTCGGCTTAATCGTCTTGCGCGATTTAGACTGATCAACATCTCCTCGCCTAGTCAACTCGTTATTGCTAGGGAGAACTAGCTGCCTCATACTCGGCGTGATGGGTCTATATTTTTTAGGCATTCTTAAATTCCTTAACCTTACACTTGCTCCAGCATATCGCCAGGCTGCATCGTTACAATAGCTTTCTTCTGCACAGCTGTCCTACCAGGCCGACCTCTCCCTTTACGCTTCGCTTTAGGCTTGGTCCGGAGGGTATTTACCTTTAAAACTTTGAGTTTCTGCTCACTGTAGATTGCCTCTACAGCATGGGCAATCTCTCGTTTGCTGGCATTCACATCGACAATGAAAACGTATTTAGGGTTTTCACACCTTGCCAACGATTTATTATTTTCAGCTGTATACAACTGACTAAGCATAGTCGCCTTTTCAGTCACATAACGCGACTTAATAACTTCATAGGGACTTTTCATGAGTTTTTCCCCTCTTTCAATAGATCAACGAGCTCATTTAGAGCCGATTCTGTCATAACCAACCCGTGTGCTAAAGCGAGGTCATAACCATTTACATTCTTAGAAATGGCAAACTGAGATCTGGGTAAATTATTAACACTCTGCTTAAACACCACTTGCTTCGGTTCAATATTGACTCCGTCCACAAAAAGAACGCGTTTCCCGCTCAACCCTAATTTGGCTAGAAATTGAGCTGCAGACTTTGTACTGGGCTTTTGATTTGAAAAAGCGGAATCTTCGAGCAAAAAGACCTTTGCTTCTTGAATCTTCTCAGCAAGAAGCTGACGGTTTACAAGGCGTCGCTCTTTGCGATTGATTCGCACATGTTGATCAAACTTAGGCTTGGGTCCAAAAACGACTCCTCCTCCACGGCACTGAGGCGCTGCAAGAGTTCCTTGTCTTGCACCCCCCGTCCCCTTCTGCTTATGAGGCTTTTTATTGGAGTGACTGACTTCAGATCGTCCCTTCGTGTTTGCAGACCATTGGCGTGCATTGGCTCTCATCGCTACAATATAGTCTTTAATCATCTGAGCATTGGCTTCTACTTGAAGGAAAGCATCATCGACGCTCACCTCTCCCACCTCTTCGCCACTCAAATTGTGTTTTTTTAATGCAACCACTTCGACCTCAACCCTTCATCTTTTTCTTTTTAGCAGGGAAAACGGAAACAAGCCCTCCGTTGGGCCCCGGTATAGCTCCCTTAACGATGATCAAATTACGCCCCTCATCGATAACAAGAACCCGAATGTTTTGCACGGTGACTCGCTCAGCGCCCATATGGCCCGCCTTCTTCTGACCTGGCAGACAGCGGCCTGGGGTAGAACGCATCCCTGTCGATCCTCCATGACGGTGGAAACCAGAGCCGTGAGCTGCAGGCCCCCCTGCGAAGTTGTGTCTTTTGATCACCCCTTGGTACCCTTTTCCTTTTGATACACCCGAGACATCAACATGAGAGTAAGACTCAAGGGCTGAAACAGACAGTACCTGCCCCACCTCAAACTCTTCGGTGCTATCAACGCGAGTTTCGGCTAGATGTCGTCTGGGACTCACGCCTGCCTTCTTATAGTGCCCAAGAAGCGGATTCGAAAATCGTTTCTCGATAGTGCGTGGATCTTTCGTGATCACCTCACCATAGCCCAGCTGAAGGGCATTGTACCCATCTTTTTCAATCGTTTTGATCTGAGTAATCACGTTAGGTTCTGCATGAATGACAGTGCACACAACTACGTTGCCTTGCTCGTCAAACCGCTGGGTCATCCCACGCTTTGTTCCCATGATTTTTGGCTTCATAACTTCATCCCTTCTTTGTTTCTCAAATCGAACCAGGAGACTCCCCGCAGTCATAACAACTCAGTTATACCGCATGAAAGGTGGAAGCCTCTTTCTGGAAGAGCAATTGAACTCTCATCCGAGAAATAGAAATGGAGAGATTATCAGAGGGGGTGAATTTACGACAAGCAGAATCTAGGCCTTGACCGTGACGCCGTAAACAAGTGCACTCATTGAAGCTGAGCTTTAAACTTGAGTTATGCAAAGAACGGCTGTCAGAAATAGGGTTCATGTCTTTTCTACGGATCTAATGAAAGGCACAATTTTTTTTGACGCTCTGTCATAAAAATTTAAGTTTGGCCGTCAGAAGTTTTGTATCTCCATCTATTTGAAGTAGCGTTCTTCGAAAACTGGGCTGCATAAGAAAAACTTAGTATGCTCAAATTCAGCTAGATTTGAAGTCTAGTTTTTACACACACAAGCGAGAGAGGTAGCCCCAGAGCATCCTCTGAGAGAGTGGGGTAAAAAATAGGCTTTCAAAGATAGTTGAAAGTGAGTGCAATAAGTTATTCTTACGCAGCCCAAAAACTGCGACCTAGGCAACCGTTTTTTTTCGCTCCCTTTCTTACCCTGCGAGCACGTGAGGGCTGATGAGCTCGTCTTAATGTTTTTTTGAAAACAAAGGTATAGCTCTGCCATGGGATAAGCCCTTTGGAACAGAGTTTCATATCAAAAGCATCACGCCTATGACTAAACGTGCTGGCTTGGCAGGACTACCTGTTTCCAATGAAAAGTGATCTTGAAATTTTGCTTCTAGAGTCTCCCAATCCATTACTTCAGCGAAGATCATCAACTCATGGTTGGGGTTGAGTTGATCACTCAGGCGCTTCTCAAAAACACGATCTTGGGATTGATCGAGTTTTTAGACTTCATAGAAATTTGCAAGGCTTTGAATTAAAATTTCAACTCCCTTGCAAATTCTACCTCAACCTTGCAGTAAAAATCACCCTTTAAAACACGCTCTGGGCCCGATCGATGCTATTATTCAGGGACGACTACTTAACAGGGGTTCTGCGACAACCCCCGTGTGCCAGAATCGAGCCCACTAATTGCCATCCCCACGTAAGCTCATCCACTATGAACTTTAATTCGGTACCATTATGAGAAAATTTAGAAGTTAGGTAAAAAAAGATGTTTTTCGTGCAAATTTTGAAGGGCTCTTTCTTGGCTTTGGGTTCCATTGTTTGAGTTGACTTTCGAAAAGCTCCAAGAAAATATTCCGAACAATTTTCAATAAATTTCTTTTTTAAAACTACTTTTTCTTTATCAAATTCCGCGGGTAATGCATTGATAGAGCTTGTAACCTCAAAAAGTTTGTCTACCATAAGTTTATGGAATTGATCTGCTTGCGCATCTTCTTCAATAGTTGAAAAAATGTATCGGTTGGCTTGATACCACTTATCGAAAGTTTCTAATTTTTGTTTGCACTCTTGTTCTTCTTCGACAGAGTTGAAAGTTAGTTGAGCATGTTTGATAAATAGTGGTCGAATTGCTGGTGCGTAAACAAAAAAATTAGGACGTGATACAGAGGATTTGTTTACGTTCGAATCAGTTGAGCTACGCGTATTGTCTGCACCTGAAAAAAAACTTTTTTTAGAGACTGATGCAATTTCTCCTACGAGGGTAAGGCCGCCGGTTATTACTCCTGTCATGGAAAGATACCAATAATCTGAATGTAAATTAGTTAAATGCATAAAAGTCGCCCCTACACTCAATAAAGCTGCTCCTACTACTAGTGCACTGATATCGGTACGAGAAACTTTGAACCGGCCTAGATTATAATCTTTGTTATTAAAGCATGAGCTTACATGCATTTTTTGCTCCCTGTTCAACTGAATTGGAACCAGTATACACAACAAGTGTTAATTTTTCATTAAGAACGTATCAGTTGGTGGTCCTATCCTGGTAAAGATTGACCTCCTCACCTTAGTAAACTTGCGTTGCGGGGGAGATAAAGGGCATAAGAGGCTTAAAAGGACCCTAGAGCAGTTGAAAATATAAAGATTTGTTTAAACAAAAGAGCCCCAGCAAGGCATGCTCTTTTTTTTATTACAAAAAAAGAGGTCCCTCATAGGGCTGAGTGGATATAGTACGATGATGAGGGGAACCGAGCTATTGTCAAAAATTGTGTCTCGAGCCTATTAGCTTATCCTCGAAAGTTGATTTTATGCTGCCTTTTTCACCTCTTCTCTATCCTGAAATTTCACTCCGCTTACAAGCTTGGAAATCAGCATCGCTCCATTCAGTCGGCTCCATCTTTTTTCTGTCTCCATGGATAACTTGAATACCATTGATAGTGTCGCATTTCGCGATCCAGATCCCTTGGTTTGTCTCGAGCGATTGCGAATACTTGCAATAGCCTACTTTTCTCAGCATGTCTCAAATTTCCCCAATTGAAATATAGTCTCCCAATCCATTACTTCAGCGAAGATCATCAACTCATGGTTGGCGTTGAGTTGATCGCTCAGGCGCTTCTCAAAAACACGCTCTGGGCCCGATCAATGCTATTATTCAGGGGCGACGAATTCGGACATTTTTCAACAGAACTATCCGAATTAAGCTTAAAAATAGGGTAGTCGGACAAAAAAAATGACCGAATTAGACGCCATTGGGACAACAGGCCCTGAAGGCTCGTCTGTTCAAAAAGTCTGAGAATGCCGCTTATTTCTCTTGAAGAGAGATTCAAGCCTCTCTCCAAACTTTATAAAAACCGAGACTCGCAGATCCGCCCTCGACAAGAATGCTAAACCATGCAGGAGCAAGCTTAGCGACGCGAGCGTAATTGACCCCATCCATAATCAATTCAAGTGATTTTTCAGCAATGGTATAAGAGCTAGCGACAACTTGCTGCTCGTATTCTCGGTATGCCTCATCATCATCTGTAACACTTTGAGAAATTTCCCTTTCAAGCGCTTGGGTTTGATAAGAGATATTCAAAATGTTTTCAGTCAATGCAGAGAAGTGGTTGAGACACATCAGATGAGGGAAAATCCCACTAATTTCTTGAATTCCACGGCTGGAAGAGTGAAATTTTCCCCATGATTCAATCCGACTAATAGGGCGAGAGATCCCAAAGCCTAAAAGAAAGGTAAAGCCTCCAAGCCACTGAAGGATGTTTCTAGCGAGCACCGTGATCATCTCAAGCCTTCCCACCGCTTTTTGGTTGAAAGCGACATGTTTCTCAAATTTTAATCCAGCATTTGTACTGAATTCCACCTTCACCTTTTTTGCGCAATAAACAGGATCGGAACCGCCGCGCTTTTGAGGTTTACCAAAGATCGTCATCGATTCCACATCGTCCTTATTCAAGACAAACTTGGAAGTGGAACGCATAACATACTCTTCTTCACCGCGTAGAAGCGCTTTTGCAAGAGCGACATTGCTTTTGCCCCCTTTGTAAAGGCCCGGAATCACACCACGAAAGATTTTTCCAAAGCCAAGTGCATCGGCTGTGATATTAACAATTGACTGACTTCGTCCTATGCGAGCAATAGACTCATCAGATGCGTGAAAAACACGCGCAAGCTCAAGAGAGAGAGGAAGAACCCCTTTTTTGAAGAGCTTGAGCGACTTTTCCGTTCCTGTTGTCGTCTTGAAAAAACGGGCGCAGTGATCGAGAAAGCTACTTGGAGAGGGCGTAAAAATACCACAGGGCATAGTTGTTCCTTTTGTGAGAGAAGAGAATAGAACATCTAAGAGCTAATTGTAAAGCCTAAACGACTACGTGTTAAAAATTTAATTTACTAATCGGTGTACCACAGAGAAACTGTTGAGTACTCATGATTCTTTTCCCTTCAGGTTGAATATCTAGCAATTCAAGAGCGCCATGCGTGCAAGCAATGATCAATTGTGCACCGTTTGAAGAGAAAACCTGACCCGGCGCGCCTGAAAGGTCAGAGTGAACACGTGTTTTCCAAATGCGGACTCTTTTTTTTACTCCCTCAACCGACACATAGCAATAAGCTCCTGGGTTGGGCGTGAGCCCGCGAATTTGGTCGTGGATTTGCTGAGCCGGTTTATTCCAGTCTACTTCTCGGTCGCAAGCCGTTACTTTGGGAGCGAAAGTTGCCTGAGAGTCTTCTTGCGCAATAGCTTGCGCTCTTCCTGCTTCAAGCTCTTGAATGACCTTCCAGAGCAGCTCTTTTCCCACCTCGGCCATCTGAATGAAAAGCTCCCCACTTGTCATCTCATCCGAAATGGGAATCTCTTGTTGGGCATACACAGCGCCAGCATCCATCTCTCGAATGAGTCGCATGATCGAGACCCCAGTGAGCCGCTCCCCTGCCATGATAGCGCGCTGGATGGGAGCTGCCCCTCGATACTTAGGAAGCAAACTTCCATGTACATTGATGCATCCAAGAGGGGGGATCTCTAAAATGCTCTCTTTAAGAATCTCAGCATAGGCAACAACTACAAAAAGATCTGCGCGAAACGAGCTGAGCTGGTCGGCAAACTCTGACGTAGAAACCTTCACAGGTTGAAAAAGAGGGAGACCAAGTTCAATGGCCGCCTGTTTTACAGCCGTAGGTTGGGGCTCTTTTGAGCGTCCTTTAGGCTTATCAGGACGAGAGACGACACCAACAATTTCAAGAGGCCTTCGAGCGAGATCCCTTAAAATGGTAGCAGAGATCTCGGGCGTTCCAAAAAAAACAATCCTCATGGATTTCAGTGAAGCCCCATTTCTACAAGAAGGTCTTCAGGTGAGACATCACTCTCTTCTTTGCGCATCCCTATCCGCTTATTAGAAATCCCTTGATGAATGCCTTGCATCCCGATCATTCCCCGTTTAGTAGAGCGGCAAAATTCCACAAAATGTTGCACTTCAGGGAGTTTTGGAACCTCCAATTCAATTCGCTTAAGCGCTTCCTCGGGAAGAAGTTGTGATCTATAGAGCAAACGGTAAGCGGTGGCTAAGGCTTTTCTTGTTTCAAAGGGAAAATTCCGCCGCTTCAACCCAATTCGATTGATCCCCCCCAAGGAGTAGGGAATTCCCCCTCCAACTGTGAAGGGAGGGACGTCATGCGTGACGCGGCTCATGCCCCCAACCATAGCGTGGCACCCAATCCGAGTGAATTGATGAACAGGAGTCATCCCCCCAATGATCGCAAAGTCTTCAACGGTCACATGTCCCGCAAGCATCGAATTGTTGCTCATAATCACATCACTTCCTACCTCACAATTGTGGGCGATGTGACAGTAAGCCATGATCAAGCAGCGATCTCCCACACGAACTGTCGTCCCCTCGAATGTGGAGCTATTGATCGTAGTAAACTCACGGATCTCGCAGTTTTTTCCAATGATCACATAAGTTGTTTCACCGTTGTATTTCAAATCCTGTGTTTTAGTTCCAATACTAGCTGAAGGCCAGATCGTGGTTCCACTGCCGATTCGGGTATGGCCGTCAATGTAGGCGTGCGCTTTGATTGTGACTCCATCTTCTAAAACCACATCCTTTTTTATAACGGCGTAAGGTTCGATTGTAACCCCCTTACCAAGGGTGGCACCTGGTTCGATAAAAGCCGCTGGATGAATATTTGATTGGGGCATACTTCTCCTCTGAACCTTGTCTAAATTTGTTCTTTTTTCACAAGCGCAAAGCCAAGCTCTGCCTCTACAGCCACCTTCGAGCCTACTGTAGCTCTAGTTTTCACTCGTCCCCCTTTACTGCTGAAGATAGTCCCCTCAGCATAGAGCAGCAAAATGTCTCCCGGCTTAACCGGATTGCGAAATTTAGCATGGGCTACTGATAAGAAAAGAGCAATTTTATCTCTAAATCCCTTTTCGTGAACGAGAATCCCCCCTGTCTGAGCAAGAGCCTCTAGAATCAACACTCCAGGCATAATAGGTGCATCGGGAAAATGCCCCTGGAAGAAGTCCTCATTCATCGTGAGATTTTTCTGCCCTAAAATCGAAGGCTTCTCTAAATCCATTTCTACAATTTTATCGACAAGCAAAAAAGGATAGCGGTGAGGCAATATCTCTCGAATTTTTTTTATGTCAAACAACGTAGGTGTTTGCACATCATACTCTGTCATCGACTCCTCCTATTGGGAAGCGAAGTGGTTCATAATTTCTTTGGCAAGAGCCACATTAGCCCTATGCCCTGCGCGTATGGCAATGATATGCGCCTCAAAAGGAAAGCCTACCAATGCAAGATCTCCTATCAAATCAAGTGCCTTGTGCCGCGCCATCTCATCGGGAAACCGAAGCCCCTCTTTGCAAAGAATCTCTTCTCCTTTGATCACAATTGCATTGTCTAAACTCCCTCCACGAATCAAGCCTAAATCCATCAAGGCTGTAATCTCTTCATAGAGGGCAAAAGTGCGGCACATCGCAATCCCCTCTTTAAAAAGAGCGGGTGTAACGGGAGATGAAAAATATTGAGATCGGATGACTAAACTCTCGGGATAGTGGAGAGTGTAGCTCACCCGAAACCCTTCAGCAGGGAGCGCAATGAGATGGGTCTCATTTTCTGAGAAATAGAGAGGCTTTTCTAACGATAAAACCTGTCGATCAGCCCCTAGCTCTTCAATTCCCGCCGATTCAATCATTTCCACAAAAGGCTTTGAGCTTCCATCGCCAGCTGGAGGCTCTCCAGCATTGACCTGCACAATCAAATTGTCGATTTGGTAGGCGTGAAGTGCGGCTAAAACGTGTTCGACTGTCTGTACGGAGGCCTTTTCAATTCCAATCGTGGTACTTCGAGAAGTATCTTGCACATAAGAGGCAGTAGCTGGAATTTTAGGGTGCCCAGGAAGATCCATCCGCTGAAAAACAATCCCAGTATTTTCAGGGGCGCCACAAAAACGAATCTCTACCTCTTTGCCGGTGTGTATACCCACACCGGAAAAGGAGACCTCTTTTTTCAACGTTTGCTGCGGACGGATTCGCACATTTGCTCCTGACACGAAAAAGGTAAGACGGTAGCGTATATTTAGTTTTTGCGCAAGCAAAAAACAGTTAAACTACTTAAATCCAAATACTTTCTTCTACTGGGGCTCACTATTAAAAAAACAATCGAGAGCGCGAGCACAGGCCAATCCCCCCAAAGTGTGTAGGGAGTACTCAAAGAATAGAGGGGGAGATCGAGCTCGAGAATCCCGGGCTCAGAGGGCTCTCTGCTCGTTTCGTAAGGGAGAAACGCGACAGTCCGTCCAAGACTATCTACACCACAGGTAACCCCAGTGTTGCATGCACGAATCAAAGGGATACCCGCTTCGACAGCCCGCAGTCTTCCATGGTAGAAATGAACGAGTGGAAGGCGTGATCTGGGGTACCACACATCGTTGGTGAGGTTGACAAGTAGAGCTGCCCCTTTTTTATGACTCTCACGCATGAGATGCCCATAAGTCTCTTCGTAGCAGATTGATATCCCCGTTAAAAGTCCCGCGGCCTCAAATACTTTGGCCTCTTTCCCGGGAGTGAAAGAGTCGAGAATCCCATATTTCGAAAGGATTTTTTTGCACCATTTGAAAGGAATATACTCCCCCATGGGAACGAGGATCCGTTTTTCATACCGATTAATAGAAGTTTGACCCGGACGAAAGAGAAATGCGGCGTTGTAAGCCCCATCTTCTAGCCCGATGATCACATCAGCCTCAAATCGATCGGCGAGAGCCTGGGCAAAAAATGCATTGCCAACATCCGAGCTAGGGGTTTCGGGCATCACATCGAAATAAGACTCAAAGAGGCGCGCTGCCCCCTCTTTAGAATAGATCGGCGAAAAAGCTCCATAGGGAACCACCGCTTCAGGGGCGAGGATCAACTGGTGCTCAGTACCCAAGTAGGGTGTGAGCAAAGAGAAAATGTCTCGCCACAGAGATGAGGGAGGGGGAGGTGTGGAGCCTGCAATGGAAATTTTCTCTTCAGGATAACGCGCAGGTTGAACAACGAGAGCTGAAAGAGATCGCTTCTCTTGCTCCATCTGATATCCATGAAATGCGATTACAGCCGAGCCATAGATGTATGGGGCAAGGGCAATCACCCCAAAACGGGCAAATGCGAGCCATGAAAACTTTGTCAGACATTTTAGAGCAACCAGGTTGGTAAAAAAAACCCAAAAACCCATTCCAAAGATACCCACAAGCGATGCGAGCTGCATGCCGGGAAGCGTCGCCGAAAGAGCGAGCCCCGAAGGGTTCCACGTGTAGCCCGATAAAAAATGGAGGCGGATCCACTCAAAAAGCGCCCACGCCCCGCAAAGAGCAAGCATATTGCCCAGCCGCATCGACTTTCTGATGAAAAGGGAGAGAAAAGCAAACTGAACGCCCAATCCCAAAGCTAAAAGCCCCACGACCCCATAAATGTAGTACCCCACATACCTGTCAGAAAAAAACCAGCTGAGCTGCACGACCTGGATCGATGCAAACCAAATGAGGGCTAAACTGAAGCGTGAACGCTTTTTAGGGGCAAGGAGCATCCCTTTCCAAAAAATGGCGTAGCCAACAGAGGATGCGAGCACACACAAAGTGGGACTCCAATCGGGCTGAGCTCCAGCGACGATGAGAAAGGAGAGGAGAAGCCAGCTCATTCGCGAGGACGAGTACACCGCGTCGCATCAATACTCCACCGCCCCGGACCAAAGCTGAGCAAGAGGAGAAGTCCGCCGTAGATGGTGAGATTTCTTAGAAAAATCGAGAGCTGCAGGGCCCTCTCTGCATCTGGGTAATTCCAAAAACCATGAAAAATAAAGGTGACAGGAAGCAGAAAAATCATCAATACATAGACGGCAAAAGGAGTAAACCACCCCAAAAGGAGCAAAATACCCCCCACAAGCTCCATCACAAGGGCTATAAAAATCCAAACAGAGGCTCCAGGGATTCCAGTGCTCGCGAGTGAATCCACAGCTCCTTTGAAATCGAGCGCTTTGCCGACACCTGCCAAAATAAAAATTAGACTGATTAAAAATCGTCCAAAAAAAGGGCCAATCCCTGTTTTCCAACGACTTCGATGGCAAC
Source organism: Chlamydiota bacterium (assembly GCA_021772465.1). Taxonomy (GTDB): domain Bacteria; phylum Chlamydiota; class Chlamydiia; order Chlamydiales; family JAAKFR01; genus JAJFLX01. The sequence continues at coordinate 182,759 of JAJFLX010000017.1, read as the reverse complement.
ATTGCTTCTCCATCAGAATCCCCAAAAGTTGATTGTTTATGGGTTAAGAGGTATCATTTTTTGTAAATAAATGAAACACTCATTCGTAGAACACCACCTTTTTCAGCTCCTGCGTAGGTTCGACAACCAGCACCTCCCGCTCGATCTTTTTTTGAGCCGCTATTTTCGCGCTTACAAAGCGCTTGGAGCTCAAGATCGACGAACCATCGCAACGGCGGTCTATGGAATGTGCCGGTGGCAAGGGCTTATCGACTACTTGATCGAAAACGAACCCTCATGGCAACAAAGGTACGCTCTTTTCCGAGGATTTCGCCCCGAGCAGTACCTCTATGTGAACACCATCCCCCTCCATATACGCGTAAGTTTTCCCCAAGAGCTTTTTTCTCTCCTTGTAAAAGACTACGGTGAAGAGAAAGCTATTTATCTCTCGCAAATCTGCAATACCGAAGCGCCCACTACGATTCGAATCAACCCTCTGAAGACGACCCGAGAGGAGATGGTGGGAAAATTGAGTGAATTTGAAGCTTTTCCCACAGAAAAAGCCACCTACGGAGTTCAGCTCAAAAGAAGAGCCCCCCTTGTGGCAATGCCAGAATTCAAAGAGGGGTACTTTGAAATTCAAGATGAAGCTAGCCAATGCGTTGCAGAGATTGTTCAAGCAGCTCCTGGCGATCATATGCTCGATTTTTGTGCTGGTGCAGGAGGAAAAACCTTGGCTATCGCCCCGCTCTTGGAGGGAAAAGGGCAGCTCTACCTCCACGACATCCGCAGCTTCATTCTCGAGCAGGCAAAAAAACGTTTCAAACGAGCAGGCATCCAAAACGTCCAGTTTTTACAAGCTGGCCACTCCCACCTCTCCACTTTAGTTGGAAAAATGGATTGGGTGCTCGTCGATGCCCCTTGCAGCGGAACTGGAACGCTTAGGCGCAACCCCGACCAGAAATGGAAATTCACCCCAGCAATGCTCAATCGGTTGATCGGAGAGCAAAGGGTTATCTTTGAGCAAGCTCTTGCCTATCTCCGTCCTGGAGGGAAAATCGTCTATGCAACCTGCTCCTTGCTCAAAGCTGAAAATGAGCTGCAAGCCGAGCATTTCCTCCACCACCACAACCTGGAATGGATCGGAGAGCCTTTCTCTTCGCTTCCAACCTACGATGGGATGGACGGTTTTTTCGCGGCGACTTTTCGTCAAAGGTAGCGGGGGCGATGACTCCGCTTTCTTCTCATTCGCCACAAAAAGAAGAGGATCACTCCAAGAGTCGCTAACGCTAGGATTTTTTTTCCCCGCCCGTTTTCAGCTAGGTAACCTTTGAAGCGGTGAAAGAGTGTCCCTTTTAAATCACAAGCTGCAAGTAAAGGGGCCACTTGAAGGACCTGATCGTAGCAGTCTACAACAACGACTCTGCCAACGGGAGTTCCCTTTTCCAAAGGCAAACTCGGGAGAGACCACTGCACTGTGGCGCGCACAGGGCACTCCTCAGCGGGGTAAAAATCGTAGTAAAGTCCCTCTTGCAACATAGTTTGGAGCTTTTTTCTGCTACCTGGCACCTTCTTTACAAGAGAGGTCGTTCCACTGGGGATTAAAGTGCAACGCATCATTGGTTCATTGAACGCCTCTTCGAAAAGGCCCGTCACATCCTGATAGAGTCCTCCCCGATCACCTCGATGACCTAGAGCTACAGCAATCAAGAGTCTCCCATCTTTCTCAGCTGCAGCGACCAAATTTTTTCCCGCAGCTTGAGTCGTTCCTGTTTTCACACCAATTGCGTGTCGATAGAAGTGCGAGCACCGCTTGATTAGTCGATTGGTCTGGTTAAAGGTGCGTTCAAATTCCAAATTCGTTTCAGGGCAGATGTAGCGCGATTTACCCACAATCTCGCGAAAGAGGGGTATCTCGAGCCCCCATTTGGCCATCAACGCTAAGTCATAAGGCGTTGTAGTATGGTCAGGATGATGAAGGCCGTGGGGGTTGAGAAAATACGTCTGCTTGCACCCCCTTTCAACGAAATAGAGGTTCAGCTCCTCCATAAACTTCGAAATAGAGCCAGATATACCTGAGGCTAAAACATTTGAGGCATCATTTGCTGAAGAGATCAAAATAGCGTGGAGCAAGTCAAGAGCGGCAAGCTCCTCCCCCCTTTTTATCCCCACATGGGAGCTGTCAGACTCCAACCAGTGCGCCGGACTGCGGTAATTCGACTGTTTTTTAGCTCCCGGCGAAATGGTCGCCACACAATCCTGACTCGCTGCAAATCTTCTAGCCAACCCCTCTTCCTTCAAGCAATTTATCGCGTAAATAGCTGTTGCTATTTTAGTTGTACTTGCTGGGTAAGTGGGGTGGTAGGCGTTTTTTTCAAAGAGGACCGCACCCGTTTTTCCATTGATCAGGATAGCGCCCTCAGCGCGGATTGAAAAATCTAACTGCTTTGCTTCTAAGGTTAAACAAAAAATCAGCAGTACAAAAATTCCAAACTTCACGACCCGGACTATACCAGGGCGGCCCTCTTTCCTACAATTTCATTTGACGCGACCCCATTTTCGGAGGTAAAATAGACCTTAGGGGGAGTTATTATGGATCCAATTGCTCTTGAAGCAGCTTATCACACCTACATGGAAAATTTGCCGACACATTTACCCGATGGCATCGTCGATGTCGACCTCTCCCTTCTTCAAGAGCTCAATCTGCTCAGCTTGCAAGAGGGCTCGGAGCATGATGACTCACTCACACAAAATTTCTATGTTGTCGAATCTGATGACAGGTTGACGCTCTTCAACGAAAAATTCTCTGTCTGGATAGCGCCTAAAGTCGTGGATGAGACACCTATTACCTACACTCTTATCGCTTTGAACGAAAATCAAACCCCTCATCTGGAGATGGTTTTTACAACTAAAGGTGTCTACAATCACTCGAGCTTAGTCCTTCGGATTCTTGAAAAATTCCTCGAGCAAATTGAAGAAAACGAAGAAGAGCTCATTCGCCTGAAAAAAAAGTAGAAATAAAATTTCGGTTCACCTATCACTTGGGATAACTAGTCAAACTACTTGGGAGACTGTATACGATGAACTTGAAAAAACTATGCATGTTGGCTGCTGCCTGCACTTCTCTAGTTGGGATGAACGCAACAGCCTACGACGGGTACTCGAATTGCTACGACGATTGCTGTGATTGTTACGATTTTGAAATCTACGCGGATTGGCTCTACTGGAGCGTCCGACGTGCCGATCTCGATTTCGCTGTCAATTACGATGCTTCAACTACACCTGAAGAAGCTATTGGAAACGTCTACGAAATCTGCCCAGATTACGACAGCGGTTTCCGTGTTGGCGGTAGAGTGGGTTGTGATGACCTCTACTTAGAGGGGATCTACACCTACTACGACACAAACAGCAGCAGAAGAGCTGAAGGGACCTTAGCGGGAACCCGTGATGTTCCTCCTAATGCTGGGCTGCTACCAGGAGCTGTCTTAGCTGCTCGCTCAACCTACGATGTCAACTACCAAACAGGTGATTTGCTTGTAGGTTACGAGCTTGGATGCGACTGTTTTGAAGCTAGCATTTTTGGAGGCTTCAAATACGCTCACATCGACCAGTGTCTAGGCACTCGTTACGCTGACACAGTCCTTTTTGACACTCTTGTTGACAAAGTCATTCAAGATGTCATGGTCAACGCCTATGGAATCGATTTCGGTCTAGGGGCAAGCTACACACTTTGTGGATGCTTTGAGCTCTTTGGACGCGCTTCTGTAGACATCCTTGCGGCTGATGTCGAAAGGAAGTACCGTCTTGAATCGGCAACAACTGGTGCTGATTTCGTTACAAGCGTGAATCTCGATGATAGTTGCTGGAGAATGGCAAGTGCTTTGAATGTACAGCTAGGGCTCGGCTACGACTTCACACTCGATTGTCTCTGCTGCTTGCAGGTCAACTTGGCTGTGGGTTACGAGTTCCACCAGTGGCTTGGATTGCCTGATTTCTTAGATTATCAGGCGTCTATTGACGATGACGGAGCAGCGATCACTGTGACTAATGTAACATTTGACCGTCACCTACAAAGCCTCGGCTTTGATGGTCTCTTCGTTCGAGTTGGCATTGGCTTCTAATTGAACCTGCTCGTCAACTGAATGGGGGTCTCATTTGAGACCCCCTTTTTTTTGCCTTGAAATCACTAATCAAAGATTAAAACTTAAGCGAAGGATGTTCTCGTCGCCTTCGCGCTGGTAGCACACCTCGTCGATGATTTTCCGTACCAAAAAGAGACCCATCCCCCCGACCTTCCGCTTATGCACCGGCTCGTCGAGTTGAGGGTTGATCTCAGCGTCAATGGGGTCGAAAGGTTCTCCTCGGTCACGAAATAAAATCTCAAATCGCGAGCCCGATTTCGAACACTCGATGTAGACGCTCCCCTTTTCATTTTTGTAGGCGTAAGAGATGATATTGACCACAACCTCTTCGCAGGCAAGCTCGATTCTATGGAGCAACGAGGGATCATGAGCGTGGTGCAACACTTCACCGCGGATGTAATCCAAAATGGGAATCAAAGCCTCAAGGGTGGCAGGGAACTCCATGCCCTCACATTACCAACAGTGATTTACGTAGTCTACGATCTTTTCTGAAAGAAGAGTATAGAGAGAGGGAAATGCGGCTCTCTGTGCGGGATTGTTCATCTCAAGCTGGCCGAGCGAGAAGGCATTCTCGTTGACATTGGTTAGATCTGGCTCAAAGTCGTAGGTGAGTGAACTCGTGATTTCGAGGGGGCCCAAGATGAGGCATCCAGTTCGACGATCGACAAGACGGACAGATGAGGAGAGGGTGAGCCTAGCCTCATTTGAGACGACAATGTCTTGGTCATCGGGCGCATAAACAAAACCAATATTCTCATCTTCTGGGGGGAGCAAACAGACCAAAAGCTGCAGATCAGCTCCACGACTTCGGTAGGCAAGAGCGCCACTTGTGGTCATGGCGCGAATGAGGGCTGCAGTCATAACCCCCTCTTCATCTCCATCAACATAGGGGATGCAAACAGATGAGTAGTGCTCAATGAGTTCACCTCGCCCCCATCGATAGCCACAGGAGGTAAGAAGAAACAGGAGAATAAGTGTCAGGCAAGCCTTTCGAGTCGCTCCGAGCATCGCTTGGCAGCCTCAGTTTCTGGGTATTTAGAAAGTGCGTCCTTGTAGTAGATCAGAGAGGCTTGGGGCTTTTTTTTCCGCTCATAAAAACGGCCTGTTCTATACAGGCTGTCCGCATAGGTTTCTTGCATTGCAACGAGATGAAGCCTGGCATCTTCAACTCTCTCATCCCCAGGAAAATCACTTAAAAAACGTTGAATATTGAGCTTGGCAAGAGAGAGAAGATCGGGGTTTTGCGCCTCACGAAGGCTCTGTTCATGATAGATCTCACTAATCAAAAGGTAACTATCTGCAGAAAGGGTATGCTTGGGAAAGCGACGTGAAAGCACCTGAAGCGCTTCGACACTCTCTTTATAGTGGTGTTGTCTACGGAGCATTTCAGCCTTGGCAAAAAGAGACTGCGCAGCTAAATCATGACCGGGAAGGGTTGCAATGATCTCATCATAGAGAGCTACTGCATCCTCTTTTGCCGAGCTCCACCTTGGAAGACTAGCTTTGCCCATCAGGTGTTTGCGACACCCCTCTTCATAGTACTTGGCAATCTGGTATTTAAATTCAAAAACCTTTTCAAAGTGTTTGAGCTGCCCATCGAGCCCTAAATAGTCGTCAAATCGCTGGTTTGCGAGATCAAAATGTCCGCGAAAATAGCAGCAGAGCCCCGAGTAGAAGAGAGAATCTGCATAAAAAGGCGACTCTTCATAGTGGGAGACAACGAAAGCGAAACGCATCAAGGCCTCGTCCCATACGTTCTCATAGAGAAGTTGGTAACCCTCGTCGTAGACCTCCTGCACTGAAGGGGGCGGAAGCCTTTCAGGCTTTCCGATCAATGAGAGAGGAAGCCAACAGATGAGAGTGAAAAGAATTAGTCGTTTCAAGAGAGACCCACTTAAGCAATACTAGCCCATAAGCATACAGATAGGTAGGAGTTCCTGTCAAATCTCGATGGTGTTCAAAGCGAGTATCTCGTATATCTAAAAAAAAATCTATCTTCAAAAATGAGGAGGAAATTGTGCGTCTATTTTGGGGATTATCGATTCTAGCAACCTTTTGCATCGGGGGGTGGTATGCTTGGGAAAATGTCTCACCGCTTAGAAAATTTGTCCATGAAAAGCTCAATACTACTGGATTTCAAACTTTAGAGATCCGCCATCTTGCCGATGAGATCATGGAGTCGAACAAAACCTCTCTTCTCAAAGATTCTAATTACGCCTTTTTAGAGCCACAGCTCTATTTTTATCCCTACCTTTTGATGGAGATTAAATACTCAAAAGATCGAACGTGTACTCAAGAAGGGACGCTGCTTTGGGGTTTGATGGATGGGGAGATGGTGGTCGACACCCAAACATGGGAGACGACACATGGATTTGAGGATTGCCTTCTTGCGAATGCAGACAAAAATGACTTTAAAGTGATTAAATCACTTATCAAACAGGGGGGAAGTAGCGGCAGCGATTTCCTCTACAGCGACTTCAATGTGGAACAAAAAGTTCTCGATGGGTGGCTCAGTAGCTGCTGCAGTAAAAAACTTGTGGTTGCTTGCGGCAACCACTACCGCCTCCATTTTGAAGATCCCCGCCTTGAGATCAAACCGATCACCAAGCTCAATCAAGCACTTGTCACTCAACCCACAAAACACTCGCTTAAAGTGAAAAACCGCTACTCGCTAACGCAGATCAAAAAATTAGCTCAGATCGCTTTTGGGGGCGATTTTGCGATCCGAAAAACTGAGCACGTCTACCTTCCTGTCTATAAAATTGGGGTGCAAAACCCCGATGGGTCAACGCGAACGGTTTTTTTCAATGCTCTTAATGGGAAACCGTTAGAGCATCGAATGTTTGGAGGGCCTCTTTGAGCTCTTGATTCAGAGTCACCCCCCTATCTAGGGCCAAGGTGGCGACTTTTCTCCCTCCCTCTTGGAAAGAGAGTTCAACTTTTTGTCCCCCAGGATGACTGAGGAGCACCTGCTTGAGGGCAAGCACGTGAGAGAGCCTAGCCAAGCTCGCATCGACCACAATTTTCAAGGATTGAGACTTCATCGTGGGAGGGGGTGTCCCTTTATTCTTTTTAGCCCCATAGAAGGGGCGATTGGCTTGAACCATAGCGCGATCGTACGCTTCATCGCAAGCTGAAATCATCGCCTCATCGACCTTTGTCAGGTCATCGAGCCAACGACACTGCAGGCGCAAGTTCTCTTCTTTTTTATCCACTTGAAGGACGGCGTAGACCAGTTGGTTCTCTTCGAGAAGTGCACCCTTCTCTTCAAAGAGCTCAGACCAGATGAGGAGTTCATAACTCTCCATCCCCTCACTTATCTGTAAGATAGCAAATTTCTTTTGGGTCCGTTGTGAGATGCGCACCTGAATGGTTTCGATGATGAACGAGACGCGTACAACCCCACCCTTATCTAGGTTTTCAAGATCTGAAAGGGGCGTGCAAGAGAGGCGTTTGAGCAAAGGGCGGTAGGCGTTCATGGGGTGCCCTGTCAAAAAAAAGCCGAGGAGCTCTTTCTCTTGGGTGAGCACTTGAATCTGGGGGCTGGGGTTTTTCACTTCAGGAGGATCGACGTAGCGACTCTCTGTCTTCTCCCCCATCAGTTCAAAGAGAGTGAGTACACCACTCGCCTCCTCCTTCTGCTCCTTAGAGGCCACCTCATACATCTCTTCAATGCTCATTTTAAGTGCATCCCTTGACCAGTGGGTAAAATCGAAAGCTCCCGCCCCCACGAGACACTCAATGGCTTTCTTTCCTACTTTCTTGAGATCAATACGTTTGAAAAAGTTGTAGAAACTGGTGAAGCCCCCCCCTTTTTCTCGCTCTAGAACAATCGTTTCCACAACGCCCTCACCTACCCCTTTCACCCCATTCATCGCAAAGCGTACCCCTTTCGGCGTCGCGCGGAAAGTGAGCCCCGATTCGTTGACATCGGGAGGCAAGATGGCAATCCCCATCGCTTGACACTCGCGAATGAATTTAGCCACCTTCGAGATATCATCACGATCACAGGTCATCAAAGCTGCCATCCACACCATCGGATAGTTGGCTTTAAAATAAGCGGTCACATAGGTGAGGTAGCCGTAGGCGGCGGCATGCGACTTGTTAAATCCATAGGAAGCAAACTTTTCCATCTTGTCGAAAATTGCAACCGCAGCCTCTAGATCGATCCCTCCAGCTTCTGCACCTGTGCGAAATTTCTCTCGCTGCAGCTGCATCTGCTCATGGTCTTTTTTACCCATCGCGCGTCTGAGCACATCCCCCTCTCCAAGAGAGAATCCAGCAAGTTTTTGAGCGATGTGCATCACCTGCTCTTGGTAGACCATGATCCCATAGGTCTCTTTGAGAATAGGTTCGAGAAGGGGGTGGTCGTATTCGATGGGCTCTTTGCCGTGTTTCCGGTTGATGAAGCTGGGAATCATCTCCATAGGCCCCGGCCTATAGAGAGCCACAACAGACATGATCTCTTCAAAAGTGTCGGGCAGAAGCTGACGTACAAGATCCTGCATCCCACCCGATTCCATCTGGAAGACGCCCAAAGTTTTCCCTTGCTGAAGGAGCTTGAAAGTCGCCTCATCGTCGAGAGGAAGATTGACCCAGTCGATCTCGTCATCAATCGCATTGCACGCGTGCTGAATACTTGTAAGTGTTTTAAGCCCAAGGAAATCGATTTTCAGCATACCGACCGCCTCGACTGGTTTCATCGAGTACTGAGTCGCTGCGAGCTCAGAGTCTTTGGCAACACAAACGGGGATATGCTCGATGAGCGGCTGACCGCTGACGATCAAGCCGGCTGCGTGAATCCCCGTGTTGCGTATAGACCCTTCGAGTTTTCGTCCTAAATCGATGATCCTTTTGGCATCCTCATCTTCAAGGTACATCCGGTTGAGATCTGGGTCGATGTCGAGAGCCCGCTCGAGTGTCATATTCAGCTCTTCGGGCACATATTTTGCAATCTGGTTCACCTTCGAGAGGGGAACTGAAAGAGCTCTTCCCACATCCTTGATGGTCATCCGCGCTTTCATCGTTCCAAATGTGATGATCTGTGCGACATTGTCTTTTCCGTAGGACTCGACAGTATAATCGATCACACGTCCTCGACCATCCATGCAGATGTCGACATCGATATCAGGATACGAGATACGCTCGGGGTTGATGAACCGCTCGAAGAAGAGATCAAAGCGGAGTGGCTCTATGGTCGTCACCCCGATCAAGTAGAGGATAATGGAGCCTGCCCCTGACCCTCGACCGGGCCCTACAGGAATCCCCTCTTTTTTGGCCCAGTTAATGAAGTCCCATACAATCAATAGATAATCGCTCATCCCCTTGGAGGTGATGAGATCCATCTCATAGTCAAGACGGCTAGTGACCACTTCTATGGGATCTCGATCGGGATATTTTGCCTGCACGTGAGTGAGCTGCTCGGGAGTATAGAGTTTTGGGATTGCCTCTTCGCAAAGAGCGCGGAGGTAGTGGCCGGACGCTACAAGGCGCTCCTCATCTGTGATCGGCTTTCCTCGAAGATCGGGAGGAGTAAAAACAGGATAGTGTTTGGTCTCGAAATCGAGCTCAACGGAGCACTTTTCTGCAATTTTTTGTGTAGCTTCAAGTGCTTTGGGAAGGTCTTTGAAACGCTCTTGCATCTCTTCGGGTGACTTAAAGTAGAGCTCATGGGAGGAGTAGACCCGCCTTTTGGGGTTAGAAATCCGCTGCGTCGGATTGCCAAAGCTATCTTTCTCCCAGATCTCAACAGGCTCACCCGATTGAATGTTGAGCAGCACCTCATGCGCCTTCCAGTCACCTGGCTCGAGGTAGTGAGTGTCATTGGTTGCAACCAACTCAATCCCTCTTTTTTTCCCTTCTACAATCAGACGGTCGTTCACTCTCTTTTGCTTTTCGATAAAGTCGATATATTGCTGCTGAAGCCATGTCTCAGTGAGACTCGCTACTCTGCTCTCCTCCATCTCATGACGTTGCAACTCGAGGTAGTAGTCCTCTCCAAAGAGCTGGTGGTGCCAGCTGATCACCTCCTCGATTTTCTCTTCTGAGCCCTCTAAGATCGCTTGAGGAAGCTCGCCTGATAGGCAAGCTGAGAGGGCAATCAACCCCTCTGAGCAGCTCTCAAGAAGCTCTCTGTCAACCCGTGGATGGTAGTAAAAACCTTCGAGGTAACCTGCCGAGGTGAGACGGCATAAATTTCGGTACCCTTGCTCGTTTTTAGCGAGTAAGACGAGATGAAACGCCGTTCTTCTTCCAATCCGTTTTTTTTCAAATCGAGAGGTGGGAGCGACGTAAACCTCGCACCCTATGATCGGCTTCACCCCCTCTTTTCGGCACGCCTTGTAAAAATCGACGACCCCGTGCATGTTGCCATGATCGGTCAAAGCAACCGCTGGCATACCCATGGCGCGCGCTTTCGCCGCAATCGCTTGAACGCTGCAAGAGGCGTCTAGAATAGAAAATTGTGAGTGTTGGTGGAGAGGAATCCACATGGTCACGAGGCCGTGGGCTCTATCTCTTCATCACTCTCAAGTGGCAAAGAGGGGGCCTTTGTTTTTTTCTGCGCTTGTGCGTTCCACATGGGAAGAAAAAGTAGGACTGTGACTGAGCTGCATATCGTGACGATCATAAAAAATCCCGACCATCCAAACACATCGGCTACTTTGCCAAGTGGGTACCCCGCTGCAGCTGCACCAAAATAGGCAAACCATCCCGCGAAACCACTTGCTGTACCTGCAGCCTTCTTATGAGAGAGCTCTGCTGCGGCTAAACCAATGAGCATCTGGGGTCCGAAAAGGAAAAATCCGATCATAAAAAGAAACCCCGAATCGAGCCACGCGGTTACCTCGGGAAAGATCCAAAGCAAAAGGATTGATCCAAGCATCCCAGCGGAAAAAAGGACATTCATCGGTCCCCGCCTACCTGAGTGAATCTTATCCGAGAGCCACCCGGCGACGAGCATACCAAATAGCCCACCGATTTCAAAAAGAGAGACAGCAGCGCTCGCCCCCATCACTGAGTACCCTTTCGACTCAATCAAATAGAGAGCACTCCAGTCATTGATGGCCATGCGGACGATGTAGACAAAAAACGAGGCAAAAGCGAGCATCCAAACCCACTTATTGGTCAGGACGTGGTCAAAAAGAATCTCTTTTGTGGTGAGCTCCTTCTCCGTTTCATCGCCTTTATCTTGATCATTGGGGTAGTCGTTGCGGTATTTTTCAATTGGAGGGAGCCCAAGAGATTGGGGTGTGTCACGCAAACGGTTGATCAGAAATAGTCCCATTAAGATACAGATTCCGCCTGGTATGTACATCGCATACCTCCAACCGAGCCACTGCGCGCAAGCGCCCGCTAGGATGGGAATCAAAAAGCCTCCCACATTATGCGAGGTGCTCCAAAAACTCCACCAAGTACCCCGCTCCGATTGCGAGTACCAGTGGGTGAGCAAACGGGCGCAAGGGGGCCACCCCCACCCTTGGAACCACCCATTGATCCCCCAGAAAATGGCAAATAAGATCAGTGAGGAGGAGAGGCCGAACAAAATAGTCGCAATGCCTGTGATGATCAAACCGACTGCCATGAAGTAGCGAGGATTGGACTGATCCGACATCACTCCACTAGCAAACTTGCTCAATCCGTAGGTGATGTAGAGAATACTTCCCAAAATCCCAAGCTCTGCTTTTGATACGCCAAGGGTCGCCATCATGGCGGGCATGGCAAAAGTGAAACTTTTGCGGGTAAAGTAGAAGAAAATGTAGCCTAGAAACATCCCATAGAAGATGCGGTAGCGCCAGTAACGATACTCTTTCTTAACCTTCTGGGGATCTTCAATCGGGGTAATATGCTGGGCTGGCTTGAATAGATTTAGGATGAAATTCACACGTCACTCCCAGGCAATGGTAACCCCTATAATAGCAGAAATTCCTGAATTTGTCACTCGCTTAGTTCAGCGCCCCCTAAGAGCTCTCTGATCTCTCCCTAGATTAAAAAATTTACCCCTCAAAAAACTGCTTGCCCATATCAGAAAAATTCTATAGTCTTAAGCGGTTATGAATTACCGTATAGCCAAAGGAGTTTTTGATCTTCTGCCAACAGACGAACTTGCTTGGCGAGAGTCTCACCTTTGGCACTATCTTGAAAAGGTCATCTATGAGCTCGCATCTCAATACGGCTTTCGAGAGATCCGCACCCCTCTTTTTGAAACAACAGAGCTCTTTCGTCGCAGTATTGGAACCACTTCAGATATTGTCAAAAAAGAGATGTACACCTTTGAGGATCGCGCGGGTCGATCGATCACTTTAAGACCAGAGGGTACAGCGCCCGTTTTGCGCGCTTTCATCGAAAAACACCTCGAGCAACAAGCGCCGATTCAAAAATTTTTCTACATCTACCCGATGTTTCGCTACGAACGTCAACAAGCGGGGCGTTACCGCCAACACCACCAATTTGGAGTGGAGGCAATCGGCTCGAGCTCCCCTCTTCAAGACGTCGAAGTGATTCACCTACTTTGGACCTTCTATGAGCGTTTAGGACTTAAAAATCTCACGCTTCAACTCAATTCGATTGGCAGCAAAGAGAGTCGACTCCGCTACAAAGAGAGATTGAAAGCCTTTCTCAAACCCCATATCTCTTCTCTCTCTCAAGAGAGCCAGGAGCGGTATGAGACCAACCCATTTCGTATCCTAGACTCGAAAGCCGAGCAAGATCGCACGATTCTTCGCGAGGCGCCTCTTATCCTCGACTCCTTGAGTGAAAAAGAAAGAGAGAACTTTGAGCAGATCTGCTCTCTTCTTGAAGAGGCCTCTATCCCCTTCGTGCGCGCTCCTTACCTCGTGCGTGGACTTGATTACTATACAAACACCGTTTTTGAGGTCACCTCAAAGCAGCTCGGCGCTCAAAACAGCCTAGGGGGAGGGGGGCGCTACGATGGACTTATCCACGAACTTGGCGGCCCTGACCTCCCTGCGATCGGATTTGGAACGGGCCTCGAGAGAATCTTGCAGACGCTGCTCGCACAAAATGCGCCACTTCCCCCGAAGCCGGCGCCAACACTCTTTTTCATCCCCCTTGGCCAACCAGCTGAAAAAAAATGTTTTGCTCTTACCTGTCAGCTGCGACAGGAGGGTCTTGATGTCGAACTCGATATGACTGGAAAGCGCCTCAAAGCAGCGATGCGTTACGCTGATGCGACAGGTGCCAAATTTGTGGCAGTCATCGGCGAAGACGAACTCGAGAGTGGACAGCTCTCACTCAAAGAGATGGCTACTGGCACCACCCAAACTATATCAATAGAAAGGCTTGCAGATGCGATACGAACGAACACATGATTGTGGAACCCTCACCGCAAAAGCCATCGGCAAGCGGGTGCTTCTCGCCGGATGGGTTCATAGAAGACGTGACCACGGAGGCCTGATTTTCATTGACTTGCGCGACCGTTTTGGAGTCACTCAGATCGTATTTCACCCAGAAACCGATGCCGCACTGCATGAAAGAGCAGGAGCTCTTCGCTCCGAGTGGGTCATTGCAGTGGAGGGTGAAGTTGTCTCGAGGGGCCCTGGAATGAGCAATCCGAAATTAAGCACGGGCGAGATTGAAGTGAATGTCACCCACATGAGACTGCTCTCTGAGGCAAAAACGCCCCCCTTCTCTATCTGTGACGAGTCGCTCAATGTGGGAGAGGAACTCCGGTTGAAATACCGCTACCTCGATATTCGCCGTGGAAAAGTAAGTAGAGCCCTCGAGGTGCGCCATCAGGCCATGCTAGCGGCCCGTAACTTTCTCGATCAGCAAAACTTTTTAGAGATCACGACACCTGTTCTTGGAAAATCGACTCCCGAGGGTGCTCGAGATTATCTAGTCCCCTCTCGGGTCTATCCTGGAAACTTTTTTGCTCTCCCTCAATCTCCTCAGCTCTTCAAGCAGATTTTGATGATCTCGGGGATGGACCGTTATTTTCAAATTGCAACCTGCTTTCGTGACGAAGATTTACGCGCCGACAGGCAGCCTGAATTTTCCCAGATCGACATTGAGATGAGTTTTGGCCGCCCCGAAACTCTTTTTCCCATCATTGAACAGATGATGGATGCTATTTTTCAAAAATGCCTCGACAGGGGGCTGCAAACTCCATTCAGACACCTCACGTATGCCGAAGCGATTGAAGCTTATGGCACCGACAAACCCGACCTTCGCTTTGAGATGCCTCTCGTACGAATTGACGCCCTCGCTGCTCGCTCAGAATTTTCGGTCTTCAAAGAGCAACTCGCACTTGGAGGAGTGATCAAAGGGCTCTGTGTGAAAGGGGGCGCGTCTGCTTCGCGAAAAAAGATCGAAGAGTATACCTCTTTTGTAGGCAAACAGGGTGCAAAAGGACTAGCTTGGATCAAAATCCAACCCGAGGGGCCCACCTCTAGCATCGTCAAATTTTTTGACCCCGACCTTTTAAGCGAGATCGTCCACACCATGAACGGAGAGGCTGGGGATCTTCTGCTCTTCGTCGCCTCTGATGCAACTACGACCAATAGTGCCCTAGACCACCTCAGACGTCATATTGCCCACGAGATGGAGCTCATAGAGGAGGACTCATTTGCTCTTGCGTGGATCACTGATTTCCCGTTGTTCACATGGGACGCTGAAAGTGACAATTTCGCCTGCGAGCACCACCCGTTCACTTCCCCACATGCCGAGGACCTCGCCCTACTCGATAGCGACCCACTGCAAGTGAGATCTTCGAGCTACGACCTTGTACTCAATGGATATGAGCTCGGCTCGGGGTCTCAAAGGATTCACGACAGCGATCTCCAAGAGAAGATTTTTGGCTTACTCAAACTCTCGAAAGCAACAATCGAGGAGCGCTTTGGGTTTTTTACAGAGGCGCTACGCTACGGGACGCCTCCTCACCTCGGCATAGCTCTTGGGCTCGACCGCTTGATCATGATCTTGACGGGGGCTAAAAGCCTCAGAGAGGTAATCGCCTTTCCTAAAACTCAAAGAGCCACTGATTTGATGACCGAAGCCCCTTCTGCTGTGATGCAAGAACAATTAACTGAACTCAAAATTCATGTGGAGTTACCAGAATGATCAAAAACATCGCTTTATGTACCCTTCTTAGCTTTGGACTCATAGCTGAAGAGCCTGTCGATTACGACCGCCTCTCTGTGGCCCTCGGCCATCTACTTGTAAAACACATCCAAGAGTCAGGTTTTGAGTGCAACATCGACAAAGTAGTCCAAGGTATTCGCGAAGAGCAAAAGGGCAAGCCCTCTCCTATGGGTCGTGAGGAGTATGAGCAAATTGTTTTCACCCTTCAAGAGCGCGAGCTCTCGCGCATGGCGGAAGAGAATCTCGAAAAGGCGACTGCATTTCTAGATAGCAACCGTGAAAAGCCTGGCGTTCAAAATATCGACTCTAAGTTGCAATATCGAGTTGCAAAAGAAGGGAGTGGCATTGAGGTGAAAGAGGAATCTATTCCCCTCATTCACTACAAAGGAACGCTACTTGATGGGACACCCTTTGCCGCCTCAGACCAGCCGATTGCTCTCCCTATCACTCAAAGTATTCCAGGCGTCTCCAAAGGCGTCGTGGGGATGAAGGAGGGAGAGAGGCGAGTGCTTTATATTCACCCTGAGCTTGCCTATGGCACGGAGGGAGAGCTTCCTCCCAATTCATTGCTCATCTTCGAGGTTGAAGTTGTCAAGGCTGATGCCACTGAGGCACTTGCGCAAAAATAGTGTGGAAATTGTACTCTTCAATCCAGAAATTCCTCAGAACACGGGCAATATCGCCCGCACTTGTGTGGTGACGGGCTCGGAGCTTACGCTCATTAGACCCCTTGGTTTTAGCCTCAGCGACCGCCAACTCAAACGGGCAGGGCTCGACTACTGGGAGGAGCTCGCACCTAAAGTCTATGACTCCTTTGTAATGGAGGATCGCCCCACCTACTTTTTTTCGACTAAAGGAGAGAGACTCTATACATCCATCGATTTCACCGAAGAGGATCGGCTGGTTTTTGGAGCTGAGAGCCAAGGGCTCCCTTCTTATATCCACAAAACCTGGCCAAAAAAAATCTTCTCGATCCCCATGGTAGAGGGATCGAGAAGCTTGAATTTATCGAATGCTGTAGCTCTCGTGCTCTACGAGGCGCTCCGACAGACGGGGTTTAAAGGACTTCGTTGATCAGCTGCTTGAGCGCGTCGAGATCTTTAAGACCGACCACTCGTTTCTTCATCTCGCCATCCTTGAAAAGAATGAGTGTTGGGATTGAGGTCACCTCATACTTCCCAGCAACTTGAGCCGATTGATCCGTGTCGACTTTTACAACAGTTACCTTCCCCACCATTTCCTGAGCAAGCTCTTCTAAAACAGGGGTTAACATGCGACAAGGACCACACCAGTCGGCATAAAAATCGACGAGTACAACTCCCCCTGCGACTCCCTCATCAAACGTAGCATCTGTGAGGATTTTGATTAGATCGGAACCGGCCATTTACTACTCCTTGTTTGGGATCTCATCATACCCTGTGACTTGAAAAGGATCAAGTGCTGCTCGGCTTCGGCTCGAAACTATAGACAGGCTTTATGTGACCAACTTTTTGAGACCCTGCTTTGATTTCTCCGTATCCAGAACGAAGCAGCGCCACTTTTTGAACTCGCTGGGCAAGGCTTTTGGCTTTCCTATGAAGTTGTCTTCCCATTTTTTGCGTACTGCTTGCAGTGGTGTGCATGACATCATTGATTTTCATCTAATTTCCTCAAATGATTTATAATAAAAAATGGGCGCACTCGTTTACGGTGCGCCCCACTTCTAGAATATTATTTGCCCATAACGCTATTGCGGATGGCTTGAAGCCTACTAGTTGCAGTAGGCTTAACTCCGCTCGCAATCTCATTGGCTCGCTTGTTGGCTTTCACGGAGCTCTCACCGCGAACTGCGAGTCTACTAGCTACATTTTTTGCCCCTTCTTTTACAGCTGACAAAGCAACGCGGACACCATAGCTCATTTCAGAGACATCTCTTGCTTGTCCCTCACGTGATGGCTGTTGAAATGTTCCATAATTTCTTGGTCTTTCAGCATTTAGTGGAGTAAAACTCATATCTTTCCTCTCTTGGTTATTATTAAAATTATTGCTCATTTTTTTTTGGGAGTCTTGGACAAGGCCTCTTGCGATCATGGCCTTGTCGATCTTCTCAAAGGTTTTAAGACTTTCGTCGTAGTGGACGCTATTGGGGTCCTTTTTTAAGACCCCACGCGCTGCTACCCGCTCATCTGGGGTCATCTGATAGTACTTGAGTAGCTCAGACTGCTTGACACCGTTTATGCTAGACACAACAAAACTCCTAAATAATTTCAAATAATTATAGCATATAGTATTTTTTTTATCAACTAGTAGTTAATAACTATTAATTTAATTACTGGCTTTGTTTATTAAAATGGGCAACCTCCCCCTCCAGGGAGTTGATACGGTCCTAAATTTTTGAACCTGAGTATTTTAAATTTTTTGTAAAGCCCTGGTTGGCGCAAAAGAGGACTCCTAGTATGTTTCAGTATATGAAGCGAGAGGGAAGCACCCTATCGGCTGCTGTTCTCATTGCAGGAGCCTCTGTTGGCACTGGTTTTTACGCCCTACCTGTGAAGGCTGGGGCAACGGGTTTTTGGCCAGGGGCACTTGTTTTAATCGCCGTTTGGCTCTACCTCTGGGCTACCGGACTCCTCTATCTCGAAGCTACCCTCATCTGCCCGGACGGTTCGAATGTCATCACGATCTGTAGACGGCTTATTGGAAGCACTGGAATGTGGCTTGGCATTGTTTGTTTCTTGCTGCTGAACTACTTCTTTCTCAGTGTACTCTACAGTTTCCTAGGGGTGATCATGGAGAATTTTTTTTTCCAAATCCCTGCACTTTTTTGGATTCTTACCTCGATTCTAATCTTCGGTGGCTCTGTCTATTTGGGAGCCTATGTGACCGATCGGTTCAACTTTGTCCTTTTTAGTGCGCTGATTCTGGCTTTCTTAGGAACTGTAGTGCTTGGAGCGAGCGAAGTTAAGATTTTGAATCTAGTCAGCGGGCGTTGGATAGCCCTTTTCTCTGCGGTTCCCTATTTCGTAACAGCTCTTGGCTATCAATCGCTTATCCCCTCCATGGCCACCTACCTTCACCGAGAGAGAAAACGGCTTGTCTGGATGATTTTTATCGCTCTTCTCTTCCCTTTAACGCTCTATATAATATGGCTATGGGTCTCAGTGGGGGCTCTTTCAGAAGGAGCTCTTTGGCAGGCCAATGTGCAAGGAAAACCTTTTTATGAGGGGTATAGAATTCTCACTGAAGCTCCCAGCTTCCATATTTTTTTCAATTTCCTTGCCTTTTTCGCGATCACCACCTGTTTTTTAGGGACAGGTCTTGCGATGGTAGATTTTTTTTCCGATGGGCTGGGCATCCCTGTAGAGAAACGCATTAAAAAGAAACGGCTCTTTTTAGTTGCTCTCACCTACACTCCTCCTTTGATCATTCTCTATCTCTTTCAGGGAATCTTTGAAGAGGCTGTTGGCAATCTTGTCGGGTGGGCGCAGCTCGTTTTTGCCGGAATTCTCCCGATCTGGTTAGTGACTAGAGGACGTTATATCCTCAAAGAGGGGATGAAACCGATTCTTATTGGGGGGAAGCCTATGATCGCTCTCTTGATCCTGGTCAGTTTCTTTTTGATCTACTTCCAAGGAGTAGAATTGATACGGTATTGACGGTCTTGTTAAATAAGTCGAAAAAGAGCTACTGATTTGAAGGACCGAGTTTTACGGCGCAGCTGATAAAAACAGTAGTTTTTGCCTTTTTGGCAGGTGCAATTTTGGTCGTTGTCATCGTCAGTTCTAAAAAAATAATAAGTTGAAAGATTGCCAAGCATCTCCCGAAAAGTCAAACAGTTATGCTTAATGGTTTGATGTTTTGACGATAATTTTCTACTCCTTACCAGTTTTTACAGAGGAATTTTGGTATCCGTTCACTGGGTAAATAGAGCGGGAGCCCCCCCTCAACATTGGGCAAGGTGTAGGTAGCAAATCAGGGTCTAAGGGGGTGACCCCTTAGCGCCCTCGAGATACCACTGCTTGAGCTCTGCAATCTTGTCCATGACCTCTTTGACAATTATTACCTGAGCCCCCTTTTTATCGGAAAAATCGATGTGTTCAAAACTTAAAGGGCGGCCAAAAACACAGGCCGTCTTCCCCCAAGGCTTGGGTAAAAATTTATGGGCCCTCCAGATCTCATACGTTCCGTGCGTGTAAATAGGTATCACTTTGCATTGCGTTCGCTGAACGAGCATCCCCACCCCAAGTTGCCCCTTATGAAGCTTCCCATCAGGCGAGCGGCTCCCCTCGGGAAAAATCACCACTTTTTTACTCGACTCAATCAACTCCATAGCAATCTTAAAGGCGTGAAGATTCCCTTTCCCCTGATGAACGGGATGTGTGCAGAGCTCTCGAATCAACCAACCAAAGGGAGGGAAGCGGAAAAGAGAGTCACGTGCCAGAAAGTGAATTTTTCTCGGACAAGAGACCCCGACAAGCATTGGGTCGAGATAAGAGGCGTGATTCGAAGCGATAATCGCACCATTGGGGGGAAAATACTCTATTCCATAAACCCG
The DNA here is from genome assembly GCA_021772465.1 of Chlamydiota bacterium. Lineage (GTDB taxonomy): Bacteria > Chlamydiota > Chlamydiia > Chlamydiales > JAAKFR01 > JAJFLX01. Next base: position 163,004 of record JAJFLX010000017.1, on the reverse strand, counting down.
GTGGCGGTAAATGATCCGCGTGAGCACTTTGACGAACGTGTAGCAAAACCAGTGTATCATTTTGAGATGAGCGCAACCATGCGGTCGACGACTTGTTCGAGATTGAGATCAGAGGTATCGATAAGGTGAGCATCTTCTGCTTGCTTCAAGGGAGAAATTTCTCGGGTCGAATCGAGGTGATCGCGCTCTAAAAGCTCTTTTAACACCTCAGCTTCTGAAAGGCCCGTTCGTTTCTCCTTAAGCTCTAGATAACGCCTCTCTGCTCTCACAGCGGGGCGAGCTGTCAGAAAAATTTTCACCTCGGCCTCGGGAAAAACGACACTACCCATGTCCCTCCCTTCAAAAACCACATCTTTTACCTGCCCGAAGCGTTGTTGGAGTCCAAGTAGGGCTTTACGAACGCTCGGATCGGCTGCAATCTTTGAAACAGTGCTTGTCACCTCAAAAGAGCGGATCACCTCGGTGACATCTTCTTTTCCGGCAAAGTAGCGGTCTCCTTTTACATCAAAATCGAATCGGTTCAATAGTTCTGAAAGCTTTTGCTTATTTTGAAAATCGACTTTTTCCTTTAAAATAAGGTGTGTAAGAGCACGATACATTGCGCCTGTGTCAAAATAGGCAAAGCCCAACCGCTTTGCAAGCATTTGGGCTGCAGTTGTCTTACCTGTACCTGCCGGGCCGTCAATCGTGATTATCATGACACTTAAGTATAGATGATACGAAGAAAAATGTACACAATTGGAGCTGTAAAAAGTAGAGAGTCGACCATATCGAGGATTCCCCCAACCCCTGGGATCGAATTGCTATCTTTAACCCCTGCATCGCGTTTGAGTAGAGACTCAGCTAAATCGCCAATCTGTCCCCAAACAGCGATAAAAGCTCCAAGCCAAAGAGACTGAATGAAGGTGAACCCCTCAAAGACCCCTCCGATCCCCTTTCCAAGGAAGCAAAGAAAGAGGCTCATGAGAACTGAAACGACAAGCCCTCCAAGTGCCCCCTCTAAGGTTTTGTTTGGGCTAATTCGATGAGCTAATTTCCGCTTTCCCATCATCCGCCCGACAAAATAACCTCCGATATCAGCGCTTTTTGTCACCGCGATCAAGTAGATGATCCACCAACTCCCTTGCAGAGCAGGATCTGCCTCCCCTCCAAAGGTGAAAAAGTACATCACGCGAACAAAAAGTGCGAGCGGCACCCCGATGTAGACAATCCCCAAAAAAGTTGTAGCGATATTTTGAATGGGCGAACGCCCCCGGAAAGTGAAATAGGCAAAGCAACTAAAAAAAGCGAGCCCTAGCACAATCTCTGGCATATGAGGCCAGAGGGAGGGCCAAAAACCGTAGGGCCCTTGCGTTTTGAGAAAAGTCGCAAAAACATAGAGCACAGCAAAAAGCATGCTCAAGCCGGTAGCGGGCTCAAGCTCCTTTTTCTTGAGAAGGCTCGCATACTCCCAAATAGCTGTAGCTGCTATCGCTGCCACCGCGGCAGTGAAGACCCATCGCAAGGGAGTGTACTCTGCGATGAAGATGAAAAAACCTATGAGCAACGCGCTAAGCCCGTTAATTAACACACGCATTACCAAATCATGGTTTTTTTTTGACATTACCGCCCCATCCTCCTGGTCCGTTTTTGGAAATCTAGCACAGCATCCAATAGATCGCGAGGAGTAAAGTCGGGCCAAAGCACATCAGTAAAATAAATTTCTGTATAGGCGAGCTGCCAGAGCAAGAAGTTACTAAACCGCCTCTCTCCTCCTGTTCTTATAAGCAGATCAGGGTCGCCACATGGGGCAGTATCGAGTCTACTGATAATCGCACTCTCGGTGATCTCCGAGGGAGAGACTCCCTCCGTGGCCAGCTTTTGAAAAACTCTTTTGATCTCATCTCGTCCCCCATAATTGAGTGCAAGTTGAAGCCCAAGCCCCTCACCTTTGCATGTATCTTCTTTTGTTAGAGCCACTTGATCGCGAATCGAAGCTGGAAAACGGGCCAGATCTCCGATTACATCGAAGCGGACTCCATCCGCTACCATGCGCTCTCGATTGTCGACCAAATAATTCTCCAAAATCTGCAAAAGCAAAGCGACCTCACCCTCAGGGCGATTCCAGTTCTCTGTGGAAAAACCGTAGACAGTCAAAAATTGAATCCCTAGATCTGAAGCAGCAGCTACAATTTCGGGCAACACCTGAGCCCCAGAGCTGTGCCCACCAAAAGAATCCTCTACCTTCCGCGCCCAGCGGCGGTTGCCATCAGGCACAAGGGCAACATGTCTTGGAATAGTTGTCACAAATTCTTCTCGTTGACAGATAGGAGAGCAAGATGATACTTTCTCATGCTTAATTGTCAAAGTAGGATCTAACATGGAAAAGCGGAAAAAGTGGCAACTCTACCTCATTCTAGCTGTGGTGGTTCTCACCTTTTATAACATTTTACCGACTATTTTTTTCTACTCAAAGCCACTCAAAAAACCCATTAGCGATCATGAAGCCATGCAGGTCGCTGAGCAGATTGCTGAGCGAGTCAATGGCCTGGAGGCTTTCACTCTATCTTGGCTCCATGCGCAGTCCAAAAACCTAGGGCTCAAACCTAAGAGCATCTCTTTAGATCAAGACGATCCTCGAATTGCTAAAGTCGTCTTTAACAAGCCAGAGGATGCGAACTTTTTTTCGACGATACTCGAAAGAGCTGGCTCTCTTATTCCCTTTGTCCCAGCGCAGCTCAATCCCGCTTCCCGCTCACCGGGCCAAGAGGAGACAACGGTACTTGTTCAACGCAAAGTGGGCGTACACCTCGACCCCCAAACATTAGGTGACTACTTCAAATACGTCCCTAAAGAGAGCAAAGAGGGAGAGATCTCCTCTGAGTATAGAGAGCTTGTAAATGATCGAGCCATCGCTTTGGCTCTCAGCTTTGGAGGCATAAGCGCTCCGGCTCGAATTCTCACCGAGATCGAAAAAGGAACAGAGCAACCCGAGCACGTTTTAAGATTAGCTCGCACGATTGTCGATTATGAAAACACTTTTGGGGATCAAAGCCCTATTGCCGAGCGTTACTTCGCCTCTTTTACCCAGGTGGGCTCGAAAAGTGATCTCGTCCAGAAATTTGCTGGCCGTCTCGATCAACTCGGAGGAGAACTGAGCAAACAGATCGCCTCTTTGAAAGAGAAACAAAGTGAGCTTCAAAAAGAGGAGCGCTTCCTTCCAACAGACCAAAAGCAAAGACTTGAAGTGCTTGAAGGTCAAAAAAGCACAGTCGAGGCGGCTAGCGCGATTGTTCGACGCAACACCTCGCTTTTTGAAGCAGGCTCAGCTCCTCTCACCCGAGAGTCTCTCTCTAAAAAACTCAGCGAAGCGTCAATCGGAGACAACAAGGTTCAAACTATTGACCTTGGATCCCGCAACCCCTTTGTGGACAAAATCGACATCGATTGGGGAAAAGATGAGCTCTCCATTATCCTCCACAACGATGTGGTAGCTTTGCGTGAGGGCGAGGCGCTCACAGAAGCTAAAGCGATTGAACGTGAAAAATTGAACCAGCTGCTCTTCGCCGAGATCGCTCTTGCTTCTCGAAATGCGGACGAGTCAATTACACCTGCAGTAGCCAATTTTGTAGTCACCCTCAATAAAATCACCAACAGCACGAGTCTTTTAGTCCTCGACATCGGCGCCTTAGCTGAAATGCACGAAAAGACACTAAAACAGCTCCTCACATCGAGCTGGCAGCCCTCATCAGGAGAGCTATCTTCTGAAAACTACCCGATTTTCTCTTATGATACCTACCGGGATCTCGAAGAGACTGAACAAAAACTCGGCCTCGTCATCTACGCACCAGCCCAAGAGAGCGCCCCAAAGGAAGGGTTTAGAAATAGCTCGATCTACGTGATTGCTCGTGGTCTTGGAGCGGTTGCCAAAAAATACGAGAGCCTTCCTGAGAGTCCTGAAAAGAGAGCGTTTGAAACGCAGTTCTCCTCGCTTCGCGACACGCTTAGACAGAATGGATTTATCGGTTACTCAGGAGCTCTCTCGGGTCTCCCTAAGTCTTATGCTGAGGATTACATCTTTGAGCTCGATGATTTCTACTCCTACCTATTAGCCGCAACGCGAGAAGAATTTTCGGCAAAAGGGAGCAAAAAGTTCGCTTTTCTCGAGTTCACCGATGTGGAGCAGCGCATCTTGACTCGCAACAAAATTGAGACTCGCATCCACGAAGATCTCCTCAAGTGGCGTGATGAATACAGACAGGCCCGTGTTCGGATCGATTCTCAAGCAAAATACGACGTGCCCAAGCCCACGCAAAATGTCCTCTGGAATAATTTCAAACTCAGCTTCTTAAAATACTTCCGTGGGGATGAGCGAAAAATTCTCAAGTGGGGACTCGATCTCTCTGGAGGGAAGACGGTTCGTGTCGGTCTTAAGGATCAAAATAACCAAACAATCACAAATGAAGCCGATTTGAAACAGGCTGTCAATGAGCTCTACAATCGCGTCAATCGACTCGGTCTCTCTGAGGTAGGGATCCGCACTGAAGGCTCCACTATCGTTCTCGACTTCCCAGGATCTCAAGGGCTCTCGGGCTCAGATCTGATCCAAGCCTCAGCGATGTCTTTTAATGTGGTAAACGAGACCTTTACTGCCGGCAATCCAACGCTCTCTGAAGCTGTCAATCTCTTCCTTGAAGAGGTGTGGAACGAAGCTGTTATAACGAATAGAACAGACCCCGAAAGCATCAATGAAATTGCGTGGTCTCATCTAGGAGGGAGCGCTGATCATCCCAATGAGTTCAATCCCCTTACAAGTCACGCTCAGCTTCTCTACGAAAATGGGCTCCGCCTCGCTGGTCCCAAAGCTCCTCCTCGTACAAGCGCTTTCGATGACACCCTTTCGGCTGTGACACGATTCCGAGGAACAGACTTTAGCGAGTGGCAGGGGCAAACTTACCCTCTTTTGATCGTATTTCGTAACTATGCCCTTGAAGGGTCGAATCTCGCTGATGTGCAAACGGGGTATGCTCCTCAAGAGGGAAACGTCCTCAACTTCACGGTTAAAAGTGCTACGACAGACCACATGGGAGAGAAAATCAATCCGAGAGATAACTTTTCCGCCTGGACCTCACAATTTTCCGAAAAAAATATAGCGGGAACCCCACTTGAAGCGCCTTCAAAAGGGCGTGGATGGAGGATGGCAGTGATTCTCAATGGAAGTGTAATCAATGCTCCAACATTGAATGCAGAGCTTCGAGATAGCGCTCGAATCACAGGAAATTTTAGCGACCGTGAGATCAACAAGCTTGCAGCCAACCTCAAGGCGGGCTCTTTGAGCTTTACCCCCCATATCCTTTCAGAAGAAAATGTGAGTCCCGATCTTGGTAAAGAGCAGCGTACGCAAGGGATATTAGCTGCGGTACTTGGGCTTATTTTGGTAGTTGCCATGATGTGTTGGTTCTATCGATTCAGTGGCCTTGTCGCCTCCATTGCCGTTCTCTTCAACTTGCTCATCATCTGGGCTGTGCTTCAAAACCTCGGAGCAGCGCTCACCTTACCGAGCATTGCAGGGATTATCTTAGCAATCGGAATGGCTGTGGATGCCAATGTTCTTGTGTTCGAAAGAATTCGAGAGGAGTTTTCTCAAACTGGCCGCCTCCCTTCTGCTGTAGCTACTGGCTACAGGAAGGCATATACAGCTATTGTCGACTCGAATCTCACAACTATTATCGCGGCCATCATTTTGCTCAACTTTGACTCGGGCCCGATCAAAGGGTTCGCTCTCACTTTGATCATCGGGATTGTAAGCTCAATGTTTACAGCCCTTTTCATGACTCGCTTCTTTTTTGCAGGCTGGGTTCAAAACCCCAAGCACACTGCGCTCAAAATGGTACGTATTTTTGGGGAGACCAAGATCAATTTCTTGAGCAAAGCGAAGCTCGCTATCTCCATTTCAGCTATCATTATTGTGCTGGGCGGACTTTTTCTTGTTAAAGAGAGAGAGAGTTTGTTTGGCATGGACTTCACAGGGGGCTATGTTCTCACAGTCGACCTACTCGAAGAGCCCGACACTAAGTATCGATTGGTGGCAGAAGAGGCGCTGATTCGCGGAGGGGCAGCACCGAGCGACTTCCAAGTCCAAGAGCTCAACAAACCAAATCAGCTGCGCATTCAGCTTGGGACGAGCATGGAGCAGTCAGGAAAGCCCTTCTATGGGATTGCTTCAACGCCTGCGCCGCAAAATCCCCTCTTTAGCTACCAAACTTATCCACGTATTGTTTGGATTGTAGAGACGCTTGAAACAGCAGGGCTTCAGCTCAACCCATCCTCTCTTGATGAACTCAACCTCTACTGGACTGAGATGAGTGGTCAACTCTCTGAAACAATGAGAAATCAGGCACTCTTTGGGTTGGGGCTCGCTCTGCTTTGCATCCTGATCTACATCACTTTCCGCTTCGAATTCAAATACGCGATCAGCGCTACAATTGGGATTGCACATGATGTACTGATCACGCTGGGCTTACTTGCAATCATCCACCTCTTTTATGAGGGGATGCAAATCGATCTGCAGGTGATTGCAGCCTTGATGACTATTGTAGGCTACTCTCTCAACGATACGATCATCATCTTTGACAGGATTCGCGAGGATTCACGTAGCATGAAAAAGGTCTCTTTCAATGAGATCGTAAATCACGCCTTGAATGCAACACTTAGTCGAACTGTGATGACTTCAGGTACAACACTCTGCGTACTTGTAGCGCTTGTGCTGCTAGGTGGGGCTTCCATCTTCAACTTTGCGCTGATCATGACGTTAGGAGTAGGTCTTGGCACCCTCTCTTCTCTCTATATTGCTGCTCCTCTGCTTCTCTACTTCCATAAAAAAGAAGATGGTAAGGAATCGGCTTCGAGCTTGTCATAATGTTCTAGAGATTGCTATGATGCAATCATGATCAACATGATGAGACAAAATGGACACCAGCGAGAGCGAGCCTGTATGGATTTATCCCAAAGATGAGCCCACGTGGGTAGAAGAGATTAGAAATGAGTTCAATATCCATCCGATTACAGCCCAAATTTTAGCATCGCGCGGGCTGGGGTCACTTGGCGAGATTCACCACTTTCTCTACGCCCTACTTCCCGATCTCTACGACCCTAGAAAATTTATCGACATGCAAAAAGCAGTGCGCCGCGTGGTACGCGCCATCGATAAAGGTGAGGGTATCCTTATTTATGGCGATAATGACGTCGATGGAATGACTGGTGCGGCTCTTCTCTCGGAATTCCTAAAAAAGCTGAATGCAAAGGTTCACTACTTTGTTCCCAAACCGAGTGTAAAAAGGCATGGGTTATTTCTCGATGCTCTCGATTTTGCTAAGGAACATGAGTGCCACCTTATGATCTCTGTCGACTGCGGTATTTCCGGGGCAAAAGAGGTGGAAGAGCTGGCCAAAGAATCGATTGATGTCATTATCACCGATCACCATGAGCCAACTGGTAAGCTCCCACAGTGTGTGGCACTTCTCAACCCAAAAATCCCGGGTCAAACGTATCCCAATAGAGACCTTACTGGGGTGGGAGTCGCCTTTAAATTCGCCCATGCAGTTACCAACTACCTTGTCTCAAAAAAGATCATTCCTCCAAAAAAAATCGACCTGAAAGTCTATCTCGATCTAGTAGCTTTGGGGACAATTGCTGATATGGGCGTACTGCTTGATGAAAACCGCATTCTCGTCCGGTATGGACTCAAGCAGCTGAGAAAGACTAAACGGGTCGGTTTGATCAAACTTTTCTCTGTTTGTGGCGTCGATCGCAGTGAGATCACCCCAACAGATATCGCTTCACGCATTGCCCCTCGCATGAATAGTCTTGGAAGAGTTGCAGATCCTACCAAAGGAGTAGAGCTGCTTCTTGTACGTGATGAAAAAAAAGCTGAAGAGCTTGCTAGTGAGCTCGATTTATTCAATATCGAGCGACAAAAAATTGAGCAGCTCGTTTCTATTGAAATCGATGCTCAACTCGAGAGGTCAAAAGAACTCCTGTGTAATCGAGCTATTGTACTTAGCGCTAATGATTGGCATCCAGGCGTGATTCCTATCATTGCAGCGCGTATTGCCAAACACTACAACCGTCCGACTGTGATCATTGCCATTGCAGATGGTGTGGGAAAGGGCTCAATCCGAACCATCCGAGAGTTCCCCCTTCTTCCTGTTTTGAAAAAATCGAGCGAGCTCTTTCTCAATTACGGAGGGCATGACTACGCTGCTGGATTGACCATTAAAGAAGAAAATATTGAAAAATTCACCAAAAGATTCATCCACGCTGCCAATTCAGCTCTTCATGAAAAAGACATCGTCTCAAAACTCTATCTGGACGCGAGTGCTGACTTCAAAGATTTGACCTATGATCTGCTGGCTTCTTTGGAACTTTTTGAACCTTATGGTAATGAAAACCCGCCCCCTCTGCTCTACTGCACCGCAAAACAAACGTGGCCCCCAAAGGTCATTGGGGGCTCACATTTAAAGCTCTATCTAGAACAAGGAGACCGGATGCTCGAAGGCATCGCCTTTGGGATGGCTAGCAAACGGCAAGCGCTTCGCAAGAAGGATCTCACCTTGAAAATCGCCTATACCCCCCAAGTCAACCGCTTTCACAACAAGAGTAGCATTCAGCTACTCGTGCGTGATATTCAGGTGGTTAGCTAGCCTCTTGCTGCTTGGCTTTCTTTTCGATGTACTCTTCGCGGTAGCGCTTCACTTCATCTTCGTGAATGACCCAAGCGGCTCCTTTACGACATCCTTTAATTCGACCGGTGCGGGTCGCGTAGTAAATCTTCTGCGCCGGCACACCGAGCTTTTTAGCTACCTGATTCACAGAGTAGTACCCCTTTTGATTATCAAATAGTAGCTCCCCATCAAATATCGATTTGGTGCGAGAGTACTTGTTTTGACGATATTCTTCTAAGTCCTTGAGATTGATTTCCCAACGACTGTTTTTTGTCGCTTTTAGCTTCTTTTGCTTAATTGCAACATAGATAGCTTGACGCGTCACATTATTTATCTTTGCAGCCTCTGTAATCGAAACTATCTTCGTCTCAGATACACTCACGGGCTCTGAAGCCGCGCAAGAGGTCTGACATTCAGCTCTATCTCTTGTATTTTCCATTTTTATTTTCTCCCTATGATTTCATATCTTATTAATAATATGTTTGTTTCATGAATTTATTATCCCTTAAAATATATTTAGAGATCAAGAACAAATTTTTAGGTATTCATAAATAAAAGCTTTTAATCCCTTGAATCTCACTATCCCCTCTTCAACTCTCAAAAAGGTTAATTTTGTGTTTCATTTTGATTAATATTTGAATTCTATGCAATACTTTTATTAAATCTTAATAGTTTACCACTATGTGTAGTAACTATGGTTCCCCTGCGATTTGATAGTGGAAATTTATCGGCCAAGTGGGAATGATGAAATCATGAGAAGATATCTCTTTATAGTCGTTTTCCTGCTCCAAGTAGCCTTTGGAACGACTCTGCCTCAAATTAACTCCAATGATGTAGAGGATATTTTAGGCAAAATGATGGAGGCGCACGTCTCTTGTAAAAGCTTTACAGCGCCTCTCATCAAGAGAATTGTCAACCAGTTTTTAGAAAATCTTGACCCCAATAAGACCTACTTTCTCAAAGAAGACATTACTTCATGGCACGATATCCCCTTGAGCCGAGCCGAGGAGCTACAAGGGCAAGTGGTAGAGGGTGACTATCAAACTTTTTTTGCAATTCACGAGCAGATGATTCACGCGATAAAGCGCCGCGAGAGACTCGAGGCGAAACTACAAGCTCTCCCTCTTCCAGAAAATGTTTCGATTGAGGAATTCAAGGAGATTGCGTGGGTTGAAAGCGAAGAGGAACTTCTTGACCGCCTTCAAAGGATCAAAGCGCTTCAGATGCACGCTGCGAGCAAACTTGATATCAGCGTTCGAGACAAAGCCTTGCAGAGGATAGAAAAAAAGAGACTCTCTAGAGAGGAAGAGCTCTCGGCTAAGGATGAGAGACTGGTTTTTTCAAACATCCTCAAAGCGTGCGCCTCTTCTTTCGACGCTCATACAGCCTACTTCACTCCTGCAGAAGCAACCCAATTCATGATCCAAGTGCAGCAACGCCTCTTTGGCATCGGTGTTCAGCTTCGGGATAACCTCGATGGCTTCACTGTCGTCAAGGTGATTGAAGGGGGGCCTGCAAGTGCGACGAGTTTGATGAAAGATGATCGCATCATTGCCATCGATGAAGAGCCTGTGGTTGGGATGGAGATTTTGGATGCTGTCGCTCTCATACGTGGAGAGGCAGGCTCTTCTGTTATGATCACGGTGCTCCGCGAGGAAGAAGTTCATGAGATTGAGATCACGCGGGGCGAAGTGGTAATCCAAGAGGCGCGTATCGACTCCCAAGTGATCCCCTTTGGAGATGGAGTGATCGCAAAAATTGGCCTCCACGCCTTCTATCAAGACCCACAAAATTCTTCTGCCTCTGATCTTTTCCAAGAGATTGCAAAAATTAAGGAAGAGCACAAAATCAAAGGCCTCATCCTCGATCTTCGCACCAATGCCGGCGGAGTGCTCCCTCAAGCTGTCGCTGTGACAGGACTGTTTATTACGAAAGGGATTGTCGTCTCTATCAAAGATAACAATGGCCGAGTCGAACACCTTCGAGATATCGACGGACGGACAGCCTATGATGGTCCACTCGTCGTTTTAACGAGCAAAGCGAGTGCATCGGCTGCTGAAATTGTGGCTCAAACACTCCAAGACTACGGCAGAGCGCTTGTAGTGGGAGACGAGCACACCTACGGCAAAGGCTCTTTTCAGACATTCACTCTCGACGCATCGAATGAGGGAAAGGTCAATCCCAAGGGGGAATTTAAAGTCACGCGTGGGCGCTACTACACCGTATCGGGAAAGAGCCCCCAGCTTGTAGGAGTCAAGCCCGACATCGTCATTCCAGGCCTCTACACAGCGATGGAATTGGGTGAGATGCATGCAAAATATGCTCTTGAAACGGATTCTATCGAAGAAAATTTTCACGACAACCTCTCTGATATCCCTGCTATGCAGCGGGAGCAGATCAGCTGGCTCTACCGCTACAACTTGCAACCGAGAGTGACGACCTACCAGCGCCACCTCGAAGCTTTAGCAAAAAACTCCAAGGCGCGCATCGAGCAAAACAAACACTACCAAAAGTTCCTCTCGACGTTAGAGGCCGATGAATTCTCTTCTGAAGAGATGCAACTCTACGTGGAGAGCGATCCTCAGCTCCATGAGGCTATCCACGTCACACAAGATTTGATTGTTTTTTTGAAAGGGTAAGCCCTTTTCTCACCTTTGGTATTATTTCACGTTTTAGGTATAATCCCCCGAGCTATGGAAAAACCTGTTCGCGTACGTATTGCCCCCTCTCCTACGGGAGACCCCCATGTAGGGACGGCCTATATGGCTCTTTTCAACCTTCTCTTTGCTCGTCGCTATGGTGGGAAATTCATCCTTCGAATAGAGGACACCGACCAGAAGCGAAGCCGCCCTGAGTATGAGCAAAGCATCTATGATGCGCTCAAATGGTGCGGCATTGAATGGGATGAAGGACCTGATGTGGGCGGCCCCTTCGCCCCTTACCGGCAATCAGAGCGGGGGGAAATCTACAAAAAATATGCCTTGCAACTGGTTGATGAGGGGAAGGCCTACAAATGTTTTGCCACCCCTGAGGAGCTAGCTGAGATGCGGCAGCTGAGCAAGCGTGGGGGCTACGATCGACGTTACCGCAACCTCAGTCCTGAAGAGGTCTCAGAGAGAGAAAGTCAAGGGCAGCCCTTTGTGATCCGCCTAAAAGTACCGCTGACAGGTGAGTGCGTCTTTGAGGACAAGATCAAGGGGCGCATCACCTTCCCTTGGGCTGATGTCGATGATCAAGTGCTTCTCAAATCTGATGGCTTTCCCACCTACCATCTCGCCTACCTTGTCGATGACCATCTGATGGAAATCACGCACGTAATTCGTGGGGATGAGTGGATCAGTTCTACCCCCAAACATATTTTACTCTATGAGGCTTTTGGATGGGAGCGCCCTGAGTTTCTCCACATGCCCCTTCTTTTGGGCACAGATGGAAAAAAGCTCTCCAAAAGGCGGAACCCCACCTCTATTTTCTACTACCGCGACTCAGGCTACCTCCCTGAAGCCTTCCTCAATTTCTTAAGTTTGATGGGCTATAGCATGAGCGATGAGAGGGAGGTTTACTCCTTAGAGGAAATTAGCGCCTCATTTGATCCGACCCGCATAGGTCTTTCGGGTGCAATTTTTGACATCACCAAGCTCGATTGGCTCAACCAGCAATACCTCATCAACCAGATCCCTGAAGAGAGGCTCTGGGAGCGAATCCAGGCGTGGGGCTTCTCTGAACCTTTCATGGAAAAACTGATGCCCCTTGTGCGCACTCGAATCAAAACTTTTGGGGAGTTTATGGAGCTCAGCGCCTTCTTCTTCATCAACCACCTTCCCTATAGCGAAGAGCTACTCACTCCGAAAAAACTGACCCCCGAGCAAGCTTGCTCCATCCTACAAACCTTGATCTGGGCCCTTGAAGAGGGAGAGGACTGGAAAAGGGGGGGTGTAGAAAAGGCTTCTCACGAGGTCGCTCGAGCTTTTGCTGTGAATCACAAAAAAGTCGTCATTGCACTTCTCTACGCAGCACTTACGGGAAAAAAACAGGGTCCTCCCCTCTTTGACTCGGCAGAGCTTCTAGGTAAAGACCGTACCCGGGCGCGGCTTTTGGGGGCTATCACTTTTCTCGGGGGGCTCTCTAACAAGCGGTTGGCTCGCCTCAAGGATCTTTGGGTGAAAAGAGAGTGCGCCCCTCTTCTGGTCTCTTCGCAAGAATAAAGGGGCGGCTATAAGCCTCATAGCAACACCCAGAGAGAAATACCCCGGTAATGAGGATAATAAGTACTCCTTTACACATAGATTTATTTTAAGAACTATTTAATTTACTAATCAACATTAAGTTAAAATAAATAGTGTATAAAAATTGATTTTTATAATAAATAATGTTATAATAGTTCTATAATTCATTAAGTATTGGAGATCTATGGCTGGTATAAGAGTTCCTAAGAACAGACAGCTCGAAAATGAGGGGTATCGCGTGGGGCATAAGGAGCGCACCTCTCGTCACGGCTTTCAAGGGCGCGATGTCACCTACGTCAGAGATAAGACGTCGGGATGGGAAAGAGTGGGGCGCTACACAGCTGGGGCTCTTGGGACTATCCTCACTTTAGGTACTGCCAATGCCTCCAAAACCTTTCGTAAAGAGACATGGAAAGCGTCTTCTGAAAAGAGTACTATAATCTTGTCAGACGAGCCTTGTGAAACGCCTAAACATTTAGGGTATAACCCCTATAACCGTAACACTGTTCGGACGTTTGTACGCCAACTCAAAGCTCAAGAGCCCGGTGATCGGAGCCACGAAATTTTGCAAGCGAAGAAGAGTGCCGACCAGTATATTCTCGAGAAGGGAATCAAGGAGTTTTCGAGTTTCATCTACCTTCCAAACGGCGACCCTTCAAAGGCGGTCTCTATACGCGTTTCCAAAGCAAAAAATGGAAAGAAAGTGAGCGTCCATGAGCTTCGAATCGCAGCTGAGAGCTACTGCGCGCTCGGTGGGAATGAGAAAGTGGTACAACTCTGGACAGACGAGGTGCTCCCCCGATTTACTGAGGGACGTGAAGAGGACAATGACTACATCAACCAACTCAAAGCGGCTCGCGCCCCCTTTTTTACCATCGACTTCAAAACAGGAAAACTCTTTTTCTTCTCGAAAAATGCCAAATCACTTCTCAACCGCTCTGGCTCGTCGATGGCTGTGAAAATTCCAAAAGATATCCGCGAGGATATCGAAAAGCTCTGCAAATACGAAGATGACAAGAAGTTTTCAGATAGCGATAAAGTCAAAGGCCCAGTCAAAAGCTCAAACGAAGATCCCATGGGTGAAATTCGCATCCCAAAGGATGGAAACTGCCTCTTTGCAGCCGCACTTAATAGGATGAGTGGCGAGGAAAAAGCTAGGTTCAAGGATCCCGATCAGCTTCGAAAAGCAGCGGTTCAATGGTGTAAAGAGCGCACCTACACTCGCGAGCAAGACAACCGATTGATGAATACCTTGCGCGCTGATATCGATGAGTTGTTGCGCTTAGCTAGAAAGCAACCCCACTTTAACGGAGAGGAGGAGCGAGTGGACAAGGCCCTTGCCCAAGCCTACTTCCAGGATCTCAAAACCAATAGAATGCACAATGAGATTTTCATAACCGAGCTATTTAAAGGGGCATCCAATCAAAACCTTCGCACCTACGGGAGCTCTTCCATGCTCTACGCCATCTCGCAGTTGATAAAGCGCCCGGTTCAGGTCCACAGAAAAGATGTCGCGGGCGAGATCTACAAAAGCCCTGAGCTCTTCGGAGAAAAGTTTAATAGAGACCCGATCAACGTCATTTACCACGACAACCACTACAACGCCTACAACCCTGCAAAATAGATAGATCCGATCGATGCGATGGGGACCACCCCTGCCATCGATCCTGTTCGATAGTAGTGCGCCTTTTGAGGGAGTTTTTCGAGAGGCGTTTTCGTATACACAATCTCATACCCCTCCTCTTTTGCTTGCAAGACCATCTGCTCGATTGTCACTCCAAAATAGAGGGGGAGCTCAGGGCTTGGGGTGTAGAAGGTTTTGCCCACAGTCCAAAAGAGGTTGCCAAAAGAGGCCTCTAAGACAATCCCCGATTCAGTCAAAGTGATGCAGTCATCTACCCCTTGCCTTCTCGCCTCTTGAGTCACATAAAGACGGTTGAGGTGAGCTAGGCTCTTAAAGTGGGCGTGGCAGAGATGGAAGGGGTGAGGGAAAATCCCCAGCTTCAGCGGCTTACAGGGCGGGGGGTTATAAGCTCCAAGGAGCATCACCAGCCGCCCCTCTCTTTCGGGCAAAAAAAGCTCAGGGGCATCGCCTCCAGTCACGATAATTTTCAGGCGCCATACCCCTTTTTCTGCCTTGTTTAGGGAGATCAACTCGCTCACTATCTGGGGGTCAAAGGGAGGCATCCGCACCCCCAAGTTTTTGCACTGCTCTTCGAGTCTTTGCCAATGCCGCTCCAGAAGGTCCGCTCTCCCCTCAGCAACTCGCACCGTCGCGTAGGCCCCATCGCCAAAAAGAAATCCACGATCGGTTAGAGGAATTGCAGCCTCATTTTGGGCTACAAACTGACCCTGACAGTAAGCTATGGCCGAGCACTTCGAAGAGGGTAGCTCCTTTGTGGAGAGTCTCTTCATATTCGCTCTCGGGGTTTGAGTCGGCCACAATACCTCCTCCAAGGTCGACTTTTAGATGAGAGGGGGTAAAAGCAAGGGTGCGGATGGCAATATTGCAATCAAAATCTCCATTTTCAGCGATGTATCCGATAGAGCCAGTATAGACTTCACGGGGTCTCTCTTCAAGCTCGACGATGCGCTGCATGGCTCGCGGCTTCGGACACCCGGTAATTGATCCCCCTGGAAAGAGAGGTTCGATGTGATCGATGGGGTGCTCGCTGGGATCGATCTCTCCTTGGAGGTGAGAGACGAGGTGAAAGACATTGGTATAGGTCTCAAGATGCCACAACTTGTCGACGATAACGCTTCCGGGCTTGCACACCTGGCTCAGATCGTTGCGCATCAAATCGGTGATCATCAAAAGCTCAGCACGCTCTTTAGGTGAGCGCCTCAACGCCTCTTTCGAGGCAGCATCTTCTAGAGGGTCTTGTTTTCTCGGCGCGGTTCCTTTGATGGGCTGGCTCTTGAGTAAAGGGCCTCGGCGCTGTAAAAAGCGCTCTGGAGAGCTACTCACTATCGTTAAATCTCCACACTGCATGTAAGCGGTGTGGGAAGCGGGGTTGCGGCTCACGACACGTTCGAAAAGCGTGAAAGGGTCTGCGCTCCCCTCAAAGAGAAAGCTTTGAGAGAGGTTGAGCTGATAGAGATCTCCTGCGCGAATCCATTCGAGTGTTTGCTCTACCTTTTCACAGTAACCAGCGCGCGAATCGGAGCGGTGAACTAACTTGTAGTTGACCTCCTGAGAGAGGGCACGCGTCCGATCGAGCTCCAAGGCGTGATCGCTATAGAGCGTTGCAACCCCACTTGGGTGGTGGTAGTGCACGACCACGGTAGGGCGATAAAAAAGCGCCTCGCCTAAAGGAAATTCGTAGCTAAAGTAGCCTACCCACCTCGGAATAGAAAGAGCCCCTGGCTCAAAAGTGCCGAGGCTCTCTTTGAGCTCAGCCCAACTGTTTGGACTCAATTTCTTATCTGGAAAAAGAGCAACGTAACTATTTTCTGCTGAATAGAGTAGTGTCGTCCCTTCGAGATCAGCATAGCCACTTGCAAGGGCAAGCGGCTCGCCAGGCTTAAAGGTCCATGTTGTGATAGACTGCATTCACGTCATCCAAATCTTCGAGCCAATCAATCAACGCTTGGTTGTCACCGTAGGTCTTCTCATCGCACTCGATAAGGTTTTGAGGAATCTGGACAATGTCGGCTTCAACAGTGACAATCCCTCGCTCTTCTAATTTTCCTACAACGGCATAGAGCTCAGCTGGATCGGTAGTGATCATATAGGCCTCGTCACTCTCTTCAAAATCTTCAGCCCCCGCCTCTATTGCTGCATTGAAAAGTAAATCAGAGCTGCCGGCACTCTTTTCGACTTGGATAAGCCCCTTTCTATCGAAGTTGAAGACGACGCTACCGGGTTGACCAATTGAGCCCCCTCTCTTGTTTGTCGCAATGCGCATCTCCGAGGCGGTCCGATTTTTATTGTCTGTCATCGCCTCAACAATCACCCCTACTCCCCCATGGCCATAGATCTCGTAGGTCACAGACTCGAAATCGCTCTGATCGGTGCTTGAAGCCTTTTTGATATTCCGATCGATCACCTCATTTGGAACATTCGACATTTTTGCTTTATCGATAGCAAGGCGTAGCCGTGGATTGGCTTTAGGATCAGGCCCCCCTACTTTGACGGCGCTGATGATCTCTTTTGCCACCCGAGAGAAGATCTTTCCTTTTTGGGCATCGGCTCGCTCTTTTTTGTGCTTGATGTTTGCCCACTTGCTATGTCCTGCCATGCTGCGTGCCTCTAAATAGTTTCTGTTTGTTCTCTTTTTGCCATGCGACTGCCTCCTTGTAGCGAGCGTATTGCCTCTCTCTTGCTTTGAACGCCGGCCCATGCAAACGACACCGCCCATAGGCGTCAAAAGTGCCTGGAACGACCGCATGGACCATCTCATGGTAGACGACAAATTCCACGAAGAATGCGGGAAAAAAGGGGGCATCGAGCATCTCGTGGATTCTGATCAGCTTGAAGGTATCATGGTACTGACCAAAAGTGATAGATCTTAGATTGTTCCACCCCCACCCGCTCTCCCAGGTGATGAGAAGCTGCAACTCAGAGTTAAAATACTCCCTATTCACCCGATCATAGATCACTTGAAGATCGTAGAATTTTCCTCTTTGTGAAAGGCGACTAACATCCAGCTTAGAGGTGTGATCCACCTCCGAGAGCTGCTCGTGGATGAAAGTGCGCAGCACCCGCTTGTGGTAGGCTCGATCTCTTCTCCCTCTCAAGGCGAAATGCGCAACTGACTTTAAAACGTTGTCAGGCGCTTTAGCAAAGATCTCGTGCAGACTCAAACGCACACCAGGGCCGCGAAGCAAGCTGAGCATGGTCGATTGATTTTGATTCCAAACGATCTCCACCTCTTTTTTTTTCAAAAGAGCGCAAAGTTTCGCCTCGACGTCACTCACAAAACCCGCTCCATGATAATCTTTCCAATGTATTTCCCGTTCTCTCTCATGAACCGCTTCTGCACGCCCACCTCTTTGAATCCAAACCGCCTGTAGAGGTTAATGGCAGGTATCCCCTCGTACACTTCGAGATAGACCACATCGATTGCAAACCGCTCTTTAGCCAGATGCAAGAGGTTGTTGATCAAAAGAGTTCCTACTCCGCGATTGCGGCACTCTTCTGAGACGATAATTGAGAGCAGGCATTGATGCATCACCTTCTTGTAGGGCATCAAACAGAGCGTTGCGATCCCCACGGGCTTTCCATCAAGTGTCGCTGTCAAGCTACTTTTGCACTTTGAAAAGCCGATCCAATGGTTGACGGAGTCTTGCACTTCAGCTTCATTGCACATGGGAAAGCCAGCGAGCACACCAGGCTGCAAAAGCCAGCTTTTTAAGTAACTTGCATCATCGAGTGTGGTGTAGCGAAGTTCGAGCCCAGAGATTTTAGGGAGGTTAGATTGTGTCATCGTTTCATCCAAATTCTTTTAAATACGTTATAATGAATTCATCGAGAAGCTCGCCATCCATCATGGATTCGATATGGCCTGCCTCATGCCCTGTCCGCGTATCTTTGACTAGCGTGTAGGGTTGGAAAACATAATTCCGGATTTGTGAGCCCCACGCAATCTCTTTTTTCTCTCCTCCCATCTCCTGAAGATTTTTTTCTCGCTCCATCACCTCTTGCTCATAGAGTTTGGAGCGCAAAAGCTTCATGCAGGTCTCTTTGTTTTGCAGCTGACTACGCTCATTTTGGCAGCTGACAACAATTCCCGTCGGAAAGTGGGTGATCCGCACCGCTGAATCGGTCACATTGACATGCTGTCCCCCCGCCCCTGAGGCGCGAAAGGTGTCGATTCGAAGATCACCTGGTTGAATGTCAATCTCGATATCATCGGTAATTTCTGGAGTGACATCGACAGAAGCAAAACTCGTGTGACGACGGTTTCCACTGTCAAAAGGAGAGATCCGCACCAGCCGATGGACCCCTTTCTCTGCCTTGGCGTAGCCGTAGGCAAAAGATCCAGAAAGCTTGAGAGTGACGCTTTTATAGCCCGCCACCTCGCCATCCACAAAGTCGACGATCTCGACTTTCCACTTCCTCCGCTCTGCCCACCTCTGGTACATCCTTGAGAGCATTGCAGCCCAGTCGCACGCCTCTGTGCCCCCTGCTCCTGAATTGATCGTCAAAAAGCACGCTTTGTTGTCCATCTCTCCTGAGAGCATCCGACGCACTTCAAGCGTTTCAAGCTCTCGCTCTACAGCTGCAAGCTCTGTTATAAGCTCCTCTACAAGCGCTTCATCGCCGAGCTCTTCAGCTTCAGGAAGCAAACTCTCGACCCCTTCGAAGCGCCCCTTGAGCTCAGCGTAAGGAACTGTCCACCCTTTCAGCTCATTGCTCTCATTGATGACAGTTTGCGCGGCGCTCGGGTCGTCCCAAAAACCGGGCTCTCCCATCTTCTCATCAAGCTCAACTACTCTGTTTTGTTTGGCTTCGAGGTCAAAGATACCTCCACATGTGAAGAACGCGCTCTTTCACGTTTTGCAATCTCTGTTCAATGTCCTCTTTCATCTTTACCTCAAATCCTCTGAGAGAGTAAATTCACCCATTCAGTATGGATGCTCTTACTTTTTTCAACCACGTCTTTCTCTACCCAGGGCAACACCGAAATGTCGTCGCCTATTTCTCTGGAGTTTTTTTAATCACTTCAATGGGCATGGCTTTTGCCCTAAAGGCAATCACACAAAAATTCTATCCTCCCCCGCTCGAACCCTCAAGATTTTCCCACCTTCAAACACCTGATTCTCTGCATAGAAAGATGCCCCCTCTTCCAAAATAATTGTAAGAGCCTCTTTTCGCTCGATCGAGCCGTCCCAATATTTGCGGGTCTTTTTGCGGTCGATCCCCTCGTTGCGCACTTTCACTTGTTTGAGCGTGCAGCGACTTGTCAGGGGGGCTTGAGCTAACACTCTCAAACTCCCCTCGATTTCCACTTCTTCAAAATCGAGCTCAGCGACTTCGAGCTCGACTTCACATCCAGAATGCCACTTTCCTCCTCGGATTTTCGAGGCGATCTCTGAAAAGAGCGGACCGAGCGCTGGGTGATAGAGAAAAAGATGAGAAGGACCCGCCTTCAGATAGGCTTCAAACGAACAAAAAGGGTCTAAAGTGACTCCACACTCCCGTGCGAGCTCATACCCGTTGTAAAGAAGGTCGTAAAACGCGCTTTCAGGGGTTTCTAGCTCATTTTT
Organism: Chlamydiota bacterium; assembly: GCA_021772465.1. Lineage (GTDB taxonomy): Bacteria > Chlamydiota > Chlamydiia > Chlamydiales > JAAKFR01 > JAJFLX01. Next base: position 142,867 of record JAJFLX010000017.1, on the reverse strand, counting down.
CCCCGCTTCAAACCGCAACTTTGCGACCGACAGCGTCCTTCGCCTCGCGGCATGGGTGACAAACACATCGGATGCGTCTAGTGCATCGCTGATGTTTTGCATCATACTCTCGAGTCTTCCCCCCTCAGACTCTTTGAGATTCACCATAAGACCTGGGAGAGGCCTACTCTCAATTACAGGGAGCAGCCGCTCAATTGAGGCGTACAAGATATTGGTATTCGCTGGAAAAGAGCACTCTTCGAGGTTGAGCTCAGTGTACTCGACGTTGCCAATCACAGGTTGGCTCGCCTCGTTTTTGATAACCAGAGCCCCTTCCGCTGCGCCTGGAAGTCGCGGGCAAGAGGCAAATCCAAACGTTTTTTTCTCTCTTTTTCCTATCCCTACAAGTGAGAGAAGTCCTCTGTCTATCCCCCCAATTGGGTTGTTGATCTGTCTCACCAGAAGACGTTTTTTTCCAAGCGCTTGAAACCAATCAAAAATCCCCTCATCGAGCGCTGTGCGCCAAAGCGCCCCATGCCCTCCTGGGGCGAGTTTGAGCTCATAGGGCGCTTCTAGCACCCACTCCCCTTGTTTTGATATCACAGGGACTGAGGGTTGAGAAAATATCCGAATCGACTCTTTGTCGCGTCCAAACCACCCTTTTTGCTCAAAGAGCATCTCAATCTGATCGTTATTGCGCTTGGCAAGTGAAGTCATGATGGCAATCGGAATGGTAATTTTCCGTCCCATTTTTCGAAAAAAAAGATGCTCTCTTGCTTCGACATCTCGAATCAACCCCTCGAGGAGTGAGCGTCCCGCGAAAGGGAGCATAGCTACAGGAAGAGATTCTCCAGATTCTGAAGTGAGGTTTAGGCGGACACCAAGCCCTCCGATGGGATAGATTTCGGCTAACTCTTCGAGAGCCTCAATACCCTCATCTACTCCCTCCTTCTCGACATCGAGAAGAGGAGGAGCCGTTAGCCTCGGCGGAGAGGACCTTGGAGTGCCCAGCAACTGGAGGAAGGTGTGGTGATACCCCACGACTCCCCCAAGTGGAGCATAAAATCGATCGATTTTTCCGAGCCGAGCAATGAGCTCCTGGGCCTGCCTCTCAGAGGGCCTCTCTCCGGGTGGGGAAAAAATCCGCTCAGCTTGTCCAATGGCTGCAAGAGCTAACACTGCGAGATCCTCCCCACGGCCTAAAAAAGGCGCCAATATACCCTTTGAAAGAGCCTCTGCTACGCCTGGATCTGCGCGCAAATACCTCTCTGTTTCCCCTGACTTTGACTTTTTCATCAAAATCTCGAGGAGATTTTCTAATTTTCCCTTTTTCATCTTCTGAGAAAGATAAATCACAACTCATTAACCATCAATCTTGTAAAAAAGTTTACTCCCCACTACTCTCGAATTTGTTTTGACGAGAAAACAGGATCAACGATAAAAGAATTGGATCGAAGAGTAAACTTTTTTCCAAAGGAAATAGGAGCACCATATGCCAACCAAGAAGAAAAACAGCGCGTTTATGCAGCCTGTCAACATCAGTGACGACTTAAAAGCGGTTGTCGGCCCCGGCCCTCTACCTCGCACTGAGATTATCAAAAAACTGTGGGCGTACATCAAAAAAAATAATTGCCAAGACGTCAACAACAAGCGATTCATCATTCCAGATGAGAAATTGGCAAAAGTTTTTGGAGGGAAGACTCCCATCGATATGTTCCAAATGACCAAAAAGGTCTCCAAGCATATTAAGTAAGTGTGTATACTTTCGGTCGATCCTCTGATTCAGGGGGTCGACCCTATTTATGTCACTTTTAGTTGATTTTTTGAGTTTGGCTTCTGTTGTGGGCATTTGGCCACGTTTTGTGGAGCCTCGCATGCTGTGTACAACTGAGCTCACATGGCCTTTATCACCTGAGAAGAGCCACCTCAAGGGGTTGACAATTGTTCACCTTACAGACCTTCATTTTCACCGCAAGATCTCTCAGAGATTTTTAGACAAAGTTGCGCGGCGTGTTGCGTCTCACCGCCCTGACCTTATTCTTTTTTCTGGAGACTTCATCTGTTACAGCGAGCTTGAAAGTGGGGAGCGACTTAAAAACTTTTTAAACCGCCTTGAGGCTCCTTTGGGCTCTTACTGCATCTTTGGCAACCACGATTACAGCCAGTATGTGAGCCGTGGCCCTGAGGGGATCTACGATCTCATTGCTCCTCCGAATCCGATGCGCGGCGTTTGGCTTGGTTTGAAAACGATCTTCTCATCTCCTTCGACTGGAACGGGGGTCTCAGACCGTGTTTTGTCTATTGAGACTCACTCCGAATTAGCGGCCCTTCTTAAGCAGACCCCTTTTACCTTACTCGATAATGCTACAGTAACTCTACCTATCGGACTTAATCTAACGGGGCTTGGAGATCTGGCGCTTGGAAGATGCCACCCTGAGCGGGCCTACAAAGGGTATGACCCCCGCTTTCCTGGGCTTGTTTTATCACACAATCCTGACACTTTCCCACGCCTTCTCGACTATCCAGGCGATTGGATTTTCAGTGGTCACACGCATGGAGAGCAGATTCACCTCCCCTGGCCTGCTTGGGCTCGCCGGGTCTCTCAAAAATTAGCCCGCCTTGAGCACCGCGCTTATACTAGGGGGCTCTTTCGAGTTGGTGATAAGAGGCTTTATGTGAATCGGGGTCTTGGGTGTCATAAACCTTTTCGATTTTGTTCACCACCTGAGATTCTTGTGCTCAAAACTGAGGAGGGGCGATGAGAAGGGCTCTTTCGCTTATTTTGCTAGCTGGAGGTGTTGGGAGTCGGATGCGAAGTGCTACACCGAAGCAGTATCTCCCTCTTCGTGGCAAAACGATTGCTTGCCACAGCCTCGATATTTTTTCTAAACACCCAGATATTGAGCAACGCATTGTGGTTTGCGCTTCTGAGTTTCGCCACCATTTTGAGGGGTATGACGTCGAGTTTGCAGACCCTGGCCCTCGGCGGCAAGATTCACTGCAAAATGGACTTAAAAAAGCCCGTGCCCCTTGGATCCTCACCCATGACGCAGCGCGCCCTCTTCTCTCTTTGCAGGTCTTGGAGGCTCTACTTGCAACTGAGGCTGAGGCTGCCACTTTGGCTCTTCCTGCCAAAAACACGCTTAAACGCTCCTGCCGGAGCCAGCACGTTATCGAAACGGTAGACCGCTCTGAAATTTGGGAGGTGCAAACCCCCCAGTTGATCAAAAGAAGTGTCCTTGACCGTGGGTTTTTAGCTGCTGGGGAGGAGACGGTCACTGACGACGTCTCTTTTGCGGAGCTTGTCGGATGCCCTGTCCAAATCATTTCTGGATCGCCTTGTAACATAAAAATCACCACTCCTGAGGATCTGCATATCGCGGAGGCGCTTTATGCAAAAATATAGGTTAAAGCTCGCTTATGAGGGGACTGACTTCGTCGGGTGGCAGATCCAGCCTGAGGGGGTCTCTATTCAGGGTCTCCTTGAAAAAGGGCTTGAAACCCTTTTGGGCGTCCCTACCCGCGCCTGTGGTGCGGGGCGCACTGATGCTGGAACACACGCTCTCGGTCAAGTGGCTCATTTTCAAGCCGAAAAACCTTTTGACCCAATAGTTTTTCAAAGAGCGCTCAATGGCTTGCTCCCCTACTCGATCCGGGTGTTGGAGCTTGATCTCGCTTCTGAGTCTTTTCATGCGCAGTATTCGGCGACTGGCAAGGAGTACCACTACCACCTCTGGCTTGAGCCTATTGTCACCCCTTTTGTGCACCTTTACCGCTACCCTGTCCGTTTTCCTCTCGACCTCTCTTTGCTTGAAGAGGCGGCTACCCATCTAGTAGGGACTCATGACTTCGCCACCTTTGCGAATGCGGGTAGCTCGGTTAAAACGACTGTGCGCACACTTCAGCGCATTACGATGCACCCTCAAGAGGGGGGAGTTCGTTTGGAGTTTGAGGGGAGTGGTTTTCTCTACAAGATGGTGCGCAACCTCGTTGGCACGTTGCTTGAAGTTGCTTTGGGGAAGAGGGCTTTAGATTCTATTCCGGGGCTATTGGCGGCTAGAGATCGACGCCTGGCGGCCTCAGCGGTCCCTGCTAAGGGGCTCTTTCTCGCCGAAGTGCGCTATCCTGTGGAAATTGCCTCCAAGGTCGAGGTGCGTGAAGTATTCACTCACTAGATGGGCTTCTGCTCGGGTACCCATGAGGGCTTTGAGTCCTCTTGGGGAGTCTTCAAAGCCAACGATTCGATCTTCGGGTAGAGCGTAGCACTTGACTGCCAGCTGGTAGCACTCGGGATCGGGTTTCGGTTTGCTGTAGTCTTCTCGGGTGATCCAATGGGGGATTGTTTTCAAGAGGGGCTGCTTCTCTTTGATTTTTTCGATGTGTTCTCGAGCTGAGTGTGTGACAACGACGCGTTTAATTGCGTGTTTTTTGAGGGCGGTAAGGAGTTGATCTACTCCGGGCATGAGGGCGACGTTTTCTTTCTCGATGAGTTGGGTGTAGATCTGTTTTTTTTCTTCATAGAGTTTATCCCACTCTTTTCCAAGTGCGGGGTACTCTGCCATCAACTCATCTCGTAGCGCTGTGGCGGAAAAGAGGGCGAGCTTCAGGTAGTGATCGAGACTCCATTTTAGTTCTACTCCTCTTGCTTGACACATCAATTGGTAGGCGCGGTAGTGAAACTCTTCGGTGTTGACTAAGATTCCATCGAAATCAAATAAGAAAAGTTGATAATCGTGTATCCACTGCATGCAAATAGTGTAAAGGAATGAGGATGAGGGTGCAAGCTTGGCTTCTAGCGATTCTCTTATTAGGGGGTTGCAAGGAGGAGAAAAAAAATTTGAGTGGCGAGTATATCTACCGTTGCTCGGATGAGTACTGTTTTACATGGCGAGCGCCTCAGCGCCTTACGCGGGCTGCTTACCCTTGGGAGGAGAAATACCGGGGTGCTTACCCTAAAATCACCAAAGAGTTTTTTTATTGCCGCGGCAATTTTTTAAATCCACCTCGTCTTCAGCGGCGGGAGGGGAGGGAGCCTCTTTGTTTTCGTGATTGCCACGGTGGTCATGGTCTTCCGCTTCGTGGTGACAGGGAGTTTATTTACCCTTGTTTGCTTGAGATCCTCAACTACATCCAGGAGGTTACTGAAAAGCGGGTGGTGATTACGACGGGTCATCGGTGTCCTATTCACAATGCTTACTGTGACTCGAGTCGATACAACTGGGGCTCGAAGCACATGATTGGTGCTGAGGTGGATTTTTATGTTGAGGGGATGGAGGCTTTGGAGGTTATTGGAGTGGTTCGGTCTTACTATGAGAAGACTTTTCCTTTTGCGGATGACGAGGAGTTTGTGACATTTAAGGAGTATACTCGCCCGGGTTTGAATGTTGTGACGCCTCCGCTTTATAACAAGGAGATATTTTTGAAGCTTTACCTTGCGGATGAGGGTCGTGATGGGGACAACGGTCATGATTATCCTTATGTTGGGATTCAGGTACGTTATGATCGTGAGAGTGGTGAGCGGGTGAGTTTCACTCAGGAGCAGGCGCAGAACTATTTGCGTCAATAGTGATGCTTTGTTAGATTGGCTAGCGAAATTGCCGACGTGGTGGAATTGGTAGACGCGGTAGACTCAAAATCTACTCCTAGCAATAGGGTGTCGGTTCGAGTCCGACCGTCGGCATTTTCTTTTTTTTTCAGCTTCATAGAAGTTTAGGTTTCTTGCAAATTCTACCTCAGTCTTGGCCACTATTCTGGCTGAAGAACCCACAAGTACGTATTTGGAAGATTAGCTATAGAATGTTCTTCACATATCCGAAATTTTAATTTCGAAAACAAATTAACTGTTTCCTCATAAGTCCTTGGATTTATGCCTAATAAACCGTGGACATAATCAAATCCAGGAAGTTGTGGAGAAGTGTTATCAGAGGGAGCTACAACATCTGTATAAATAAAAAACTTTAATTTCGGAAAACTATCTCGGTATGAATTGAGTATGAGTAGAGACTCTTTTTCCGAAGCAATATCATGCATAACAAAAAATTGCATTATGATTTCTACTTTAGGAAAAATGTGATTTAGATTCATAATATCACCCTTTTTTACAGAGATATTACTTACATGACGAGTATTTTCTTTAGCTAACTTAACTGCTCCAGGGGCTAATTCTATTCCGATTCCATTTAATCCCGTTTGCTCGCAGAGCTTGATCAAACGAGTACAAGCACCACATCCTAGATCACAAATTTGTCCTTTTATTTTTAATTTTTTTACTAAACTAACAACTAAGGGATCAATATTTTTTTCTCCAAAATGAATAGATGCCCGAGCAATAGATTTTGAATCAAAACAAGCATTAGATGGGGGTGCTCCATCCAATGCATATTCAGTCTGATTCGCTAAAACATTGGAATAACCAGAATAAATTAATCCAATACTTCCTCGGTGTTCGAGTATACTTGCTCCTAACTCTGTTAAATAATACAACCCGTCTTTTTCTAACAAAATACGATTTCTCGATAAAGAAAAAACAGCTTTTTTCAAAACCAATCTATTTGGAAATTTCAACAGATCTTTATTACACAAAAACCCTTTACTCAAAATTAAATCTATTAATCCCAAATTATCTAGCATTGAAATAATAAAACAAGAAACTCCTGAATCTATAAATGAAAGTGCTTGAGCATTATGGTCAATTATTTCATTCTTTCGAATACTTTTCGTCGATCTAATTATTGTTTTCATCTTCAATTCCTTTAAATTTAAAAAGTGCAGTGAGTGAAATTGCTCCACAAATCAAAAAAATCGTAGATGTTAATAGAATAAGAGATTTGGATAATTTTTTTAAAGTTATAACTAAAGTAAATGATAAGATGGAAGCCAGTGTATCCGTCGAATCAACAAGACCATAGATTTTTCCTTGTTCATGAACTGGCTTTTTCTGAGAAATACCTGAAAAGAGAGAGGGAATAAAAATTGCAAATCCTATACTAAAACATCCAAAAAGAAACGATTGCATTAATTTAGAATACAAATCTAAATAACTTGCTGAAGTTAGAATCGAAATACTAAAAAACGAGATCGAAACTCCTATTATAATATTGGTTTTGTTTTTATATTTCAAGAAATTAAGAATGGCGGTCCCAACAAAATACCCAAGCCCCAACTCAACAGGTAAATTTTTAAAATATGAGTAGTCTTGAAAAACTTCTAATCGAAAAAAGATTTGATAAAAAGCAATCTCTGGAAACAAATAAGAAAACAACCCCAAAACAAATTCTTTGTTATTTAAATATTTAAAGAAAATAACATGAGATTCATCTTTTATAAGGTGTGGTATATGCTTTATTGCTTTAAAAAAAGACGAGCCTTTCTGAACGACAACTTTGTCAGACGTCGCATTTTTAGGGGGAATATCTTCTTCGTCAGCAAAAGAATGGGTTAAAAGTAAAAATACCGCAATGCACACGAGCAGTAACACAAAAATATAGTATACAGAGGAGGGGAGGGAGGGAGCAACGTATACCGGTACCCATGAGCCTAATGCAATCGCACAGATAGATAAGGCTAGTGTAAATCGAAAATTTTTATAATGCGTCGTATCTGCCAGTCCAGCACGAGCTATTGGTGTTACATTTCCAGCAATTCCTTTAATTACAACCCCCGTCAATAAAAACCAGATTCCATAGAAAGTTGAAATTTTGAGCATAATCAGGCTCATCAGTATTGCTATAGTTGCAAAAAGCAAACTTTTTCTGCGAAAATAATAATCCGAGAATCCCGCCTGAAGGACTGAGAATATAATCTGGAGCCCAAATAAAGGAAAAATTATCCACAGCTCAGATTTTATTTGTTCCGTAGATTGAGAGGATAAAACCGAGGAAGACAATTTGACCAATGAAGTTGTTGATGTTTCATCAACAAAAATGAAATAAAGAAGGAGAAAAACAAGGTAATAGTAAAAAAATCGACTCTTTTTTTTCATGATAAAGGCCTTGTTATGCAATCTGCTGCAAATGAAGTCTTTTCTTGTCTAAAGATCTCTGAATCTTTAAATTTTTTGTTTACCAAAACGAAAAATTTGAGGCTCAGATTACATAGAAAATAGAGCCGAAGTACTCCGTCCACAACTGGTCAGAGTATAACAGAGCATTGGAACAAAGGGGAAGCCTAAGAATTCGTTTTTAGCTAGCAGCGATAAAAAATCGTATGCGGCCACCAATTTCTTTGGGCACAGAATTTGGGTAAGTTCTAATCTGATTCCTACACAAAGTAGGTCGTATGGAAAAAACTGTTAGACTATGGACAGTATCGAAAGAACTAATATTTGCACTATTTTTACTGAATATATTTCTAATGCTCTTTTCATTTGGGGACCTCACTACTGAACGGCCTTGTTGCTTTAATCCATTCACAGATGTTTTTGAAAACGCCAGCTCTCGATAGACCATTATTTTATGAATATACCCATCTTCCCTTAGGCATCCCAAGTTCATTCATTCTGTTTATCACCAAACATTTAGCATACACTTCCGCCTTCTGATAACACAGTTTTCTACAGCGCAAATTACTCCCAAACAGTCTTTTAAAGCGAAACATGGCAGTCTCTGCTAGCGATCGGAGATGATACCCTTTCAGCCGTTTCCATAGCTTTCTGGCATCCTCATCATCTCCTAGACCCGTTATCTCCTTGATAGCATTATCTCTGGGCTTCATCCAAACCTCATTTTCGTGTAGCACTCCGTTTTTTTGGGGAGGAATAATGGGCTCTATCCCACGGCTATGAAATGCTTGATCACAGCCTTCTTTATCATAAGCTCCGTCACCATATCCTCTTTTTACTGAGCCTGGAAGATGCTCTTCCATTTGAGAGAGCTACCTCGCAATCTGCCACGTCATTGCCAGTTTTTTCCTTTAAAATGATGTCATGACTGTGAAGGCAAATGGCTAAATGCATTTTTCTCCAAGTTTTTCTCTTATTAGCTCCGTGTTGACGCACTTTCCACTCTCCCTCTCCGTAGACCTTGAGCCTCGTTGAATCAAATACAAGATCTGTAGGACGTTTCCGGCTCAGCTTGTTGATTTTCAAGTCTTTGTATTTCAATTGTTTTGGAGCACAGTTTCGCCCCGAATAGCCCTTTCATCCTCGAATCGGAAGGAATTACGCAACAAGGTCATTCGCATCGGTGAAAAAATAGTCTCACAGTCTCTGATAGTTTGGGTGGGAATAAAGATCAAGAGTGATAGTAAACACAACTCATGTATCCTCCCATAAGGCGTCGAAAAGCGTAGGAATGTTTTCCCAAATGATTTTTTCTGCTTCGACTTCTACTGCTACTGCAGCTTTTCCGTTCCTTTTGGGCGTGACATCTAGTTTATGCCTTCTTTGGAGCACCTTATTCATTGAGGAAATAGTTTGGGGCTTTAAAACGGTGGTATTTAAAAAACGGCCTTGAACTTCAAGCAATTTTTTTATCCCGCGCAATCAGCGGATGCCTTTTGACTTCCGGTATGATTGATTGAGGTAAATGATTTTGCTCTTTCCGCATGGTCTGTTGGACCTGCTTTAAGCTGGCGACATAAATGTGTGTTAAGCAAAAAAGTGATGGATCAGAAGCAGAAACCCCTTTTAATTCTCTATGCGTATCAATAATTTGATTGAGTTTTCTTTCCGCGGGGCTGATGGGATTACTATCAAATTCTGGGTCATCACGTATTAAAGGAAATTGAGGGTAAAAAGTATCGCAGGCCAAAACTAAACTTGGAAAACGATAAAACCACGGAGTGAGTTGAAACTCCAATGATTTTTTGTCTAAATAATCAGAGTATGTACATCCTCCAAAAACAATTACTGGTTCATCGACTTTGTGCTCAGAAAAATTTATGCTATCGGTTTCTAACAGGGTAAAATCCGAGGAGCCATTCCCTTCAAAGAGTTGTATATAGGTATCTTTGTATACACCTTTTTTACACTTCAAGTCGCTTATGAAAGCAATTTTTGCGCGGTGATGGATAAGATGCGCTAGCGTAACTTGCATGGAATAGAGGCAAGCTGCATATTTGCGCCCATATCTATCGGTCTTTATATATTCATTTTGAATATATTTTCCCCATAAAGTTATTGGGATGTCATTTATAATAAGGCTTTCAGGGATTTTTTTTACACAAAATTGATAGATTTCCGATATTAAATTAGAAAAATTGAATTGTATTTTTTTAACTATTTCGCCACAAAATTTAGTGCCAATGGGTCCTATTTTTTTCAGCTTTTGGATAACGGTACGCCAGTTTCCTCTATCTTTATCGAATTCTCTAATAACAAAAAGTATATGAATTTGTGCTAAAATTAAAATTTGCTTTGGTAAAGCAAAATTCAGAAAAGATGAGAAATTGGTATTTTGCTCACACCCATTTTCTAATTGATCTAATTTTTCTTTTAACTCTAGAAATATATTTTTTACACATATGTTCGACATTTCATTAATTGTTTTGTGAACTAATAGCGACATTCCATGACAACAATTGGTAGTAGTTTGAGCATCAAATTGGGTATAGTCATTCTTTAAATAGGCATGAAGAGCTTGGATAAGCGCGCGGTAGCAAAAAATCAACTTTGTCTTGCTTAATGTGGAATGTTCGTTGGTAATGAGATTCGAAATCGGCAAGAGCTCCGGGGCATCACAATGTACAGAATTTAAGTCTTTTTTTTGATCGCGATGGAATAGAGGAGTAGTTAGTAGCACCCAGATTTCCCCTGATTTTTTATTGAATATGTCAGCAATCATAAACTGTTTATGTCCTTTTCTTCAAGCTTTTCCCCCTATTTACATAGAACGGTTGTGAGCATTGTATCGCCACCAATTAATTGAACACAAATTTGCGTTAAATTTGTAATACCGTTCGCATCGTCTCCGCGAGCTATCGGAGGCTCGCTCGCGATGTCTGCACTATTCATCCCAAGCCACTCCTTGAAGCTTGTAGTGCTCTTGACGTGCCTCCAGAGGGCTGGGGTAGCCAAGTTTTTCTAATAACCACTGAGAGTTGTACTGCTCTACAAAATAACCCACAACCTCTCTTACCTCTTCAATCGTATGGAATATTTTGCCCTTGATCACTTGCTTCCTTTAAGGTCCTATTGAAACGCTCAACAACACCGTTGGTTTGGGGCTGACCCAAGAGACCGAAACTCTCCTCAACTCCCATGTATTTGATCTGCTCAAGAAAGTAATCAGATGTGTACTAAGTCCCGTTATCTATCCTAAGCTTAAGACCTTTTGAAATTCCTTGGCTTATAGCTCCATAGACATTCTTGATGGCTTGAGTGACTGGCTCTAAAGTCACCTTTTTTGCACACATGCCATCCAAGGCATTCTGCATTCCAATGTTCCTCAACCGTGAACAGCCATACCCAGCCATCTTTTACTGTGAGAATTTTAGTCCCATCGGAGCACCACATGATATTGGGGGCACCTGTGATAATCGTTCCGTCATGATCATTAGGAGGAGAATACGGCCTTCTATGGGGAGAAAGTAGGTTATTCTCCCTCATTACCCTCAAGACTCGATTGCGACTCACTTATATCTTTTTTCTTTTGAGACGAGCATGCACTTTTCGATGTCCTTCACCTGTAAATGGACTCTCTTGGATATCTTTCTTTACCAATGACAAAACTTCACTATCATCGATCTTAGGTTTAGGTCCACGTTTAGCTGTGGACTTCCCTTTTTGCCTAGAATAGTAGGTCGATCTCGACACATCCCATGCTAAGCTGACACTTTTGAGCCCATAGATTCGGGCAGTGCTAGGGGAAATGGTATGGCTCATTTCTTCCACTTCCTTCCAAGAAAAACCCCTTTGCGACGGCTCCTTTCTCTTAAAAGCTCATTTTCCATCGAAAGATCTCCTATACGTCTTTTGGCTAAGTCAAGCTCTGCATACAGCGGGTCTTCTGGTCGACTTTTAAGAGAGCTTTCAATACTCCCAATTGCAGTTCTATGCCATTCTTCGATCTGAGAAGCGGAGACCCCAATCTCTCGACTGAGATCCTCCAGCGATTCACCGCGCAAAATGCGAAGAACAACTTCCATTTTTTTAGATGCTGTCCATCGTTTAACTGTCTTTTCCATGTTATCTCCTTGGTTTGAAAATCAGGGTAGAGTTTACCCCAATTCTGTGTCCAAAGAAACTGGTGGCAGTATAAAAACACCATAAAAGCGCTCTTTTTCATATTCTTTGGTTTCAAGCTTTTTCCCTTTGATAACGGTCCAAACTGCGACAACAAGAGTTAAGACTAGAGTACCCACGATTGTCCACCAGCCAATAGGTAACCATGCTAACAATATGGTATAGATTGCCATCGCAGCGCCGGTCAATAAAAAAGCTGAGGCTGCTAAACCTAATGCCTTGAATAATTTAGGAGGGGTTTCTTTGAAAGCAGATGTGAAAATACACAAAACAAGGGCGCTTAAAAGAAAAATACCAGCAAAAATGAGAAGAATATTCCCTAATGTTAGAGATCAGAACCTTTCATCATCACCGCCTTTCTTTCTTAGCTCAAATTAATTGAAAGGAGGATCGAAATCAAGAATTTTGTCCAACGTTGGACATTGCGCAAGGAAGCAAATTTATATTTTCTTAAAAAGATCATTGCCATAACTTGGTTTTGCTTTCAACTTAACGGAGGAGTGAGCAATGAAAGACGTTTACAAGTACGCCAAAGTGTTTTTACTTGTGCTCATGTTTGGATTGAGTTGCCAAGGATTTGCAGCACAGGATCTGAAAATGTCCTATGACGGATCTCAAGTTTCAGATAATTATTACGTTCCTGCAGGAGGGGTGTATATTTCTCCCGAAGGTGGTATGTTTGTTTTAATAGATGGTAGCCTTATGCAGGTCAGCATGCTGTGTTCTGATGAAAAAGGAGTATTTGTGCCTGGGCCTGAAATGAATCGACGATTTGTCCGTTGCCCATTTTGTCAAGGTTGGTATGATCCTGAACATCCTGAGAACCACAGATGCCGCGGTTCACCAGATTAATTACCTTCTTTTAGCAACACATGAAGTACGTACTGCTTGTAATCGGTATATGTCTGACGCTTTCTATTAAAGGAGAAATCTCTTACATCCCACAAGGGGGGGTTTGGGATATCGAGTATTTGTTTGAGCATTTGATCGATAGTCATGATTTTGCTTACACAATGTTTGGCTCTAAACCAATGTCATTAGCTGATTATGGGCTAAAAGTGCCAAGTCCTCGTCCAATTCATCGATGGATAAGATCTTTTTATCTATACGTGAAAGCAAAAAAATCCTTGAATGCATGGTATAAATACAGGGATGAATTTGATTTTAAAGACTTTATCTTTCTTGATGAAGAAAATGACTGGATTAATGATTGTTTAGTTTTGTTCTTAATCAACAAAAAAAACATGCTTCGTGTTTTGCAAGAGCATGAATCTATCTTTAGAGAAGAGCTTGGCGAGTCCTTTACTCCTGTAGCATTCTTGGAGAGACTTGAAAAAAGAGAAGTATCCCTCGCAAATGCAATAAATGGAAGTCAGAGGTTGATGGGGATTATGCTCGGCTATGGAGTAAGAAATGCCACCCTATTCCAAGAGCGATATGACATCGTGAAGGTCATTTGGAAGAGGGAGAAAGAGAATATGTCAGAAGATGAGATACTCGCTAAAAAATTGGCAGATGTTGAAGAACAATGCGGAGATTTTAGTGAGCTAGATGCAGATGCAGTTATTCATCCGCTCTACTTTTTAGCAGATGTTACCCATCCAGAAACAATTGCTCTTCAGCAAAAGTATGAGCAAGAGCGACAGCAAATCATTGAACTGCGCAAAAAGCGCAATTTCATGGATCTTGTGTTGCAGCGTCTTGTCTCAACGGAATGAAAAACATGTCCAACGTTGGACATCTTGGCACGTTATCCGACGAATACGTGTGCCTTTGTGATTGAAAGCTCTTTAAGGACATCGTAATACAACTTAGCAGCAAGCACGCTAAAAAATACAGAGACTGATCCAAGCAACACGTAATGCACCTCAAGATTCGGGGTGAGATCGCTGATGAACTGGTAGATAAGGTAGCTTAAGCCGAATAATGCTAGGATGTTAACAAACGATCTTTGTATCAAGGTGCGCGCTAAATTGAAGTCTTTCAGAATGTCATGAAGAAATCTCCCCAATTTGGGAGTCTTCTTTTCCAACTCTACTCCATCTATCACCATGTTTGTCAAATTCTTTTCAATTCTGAGCAGGGTCGTAAAATCTTTGATCAAAAAGTAGAACGATAACAGGGTGAGAGCTGGGAATGCGATTTCGTAGTAGCCTGTTACGACGTGTTTCCAGCTACAAGCAACACCGAGGATACCGGCTTGCATGAATCCACCATACAGTCCGAGTTTATTGGCCACTTGGGTACCGCTTTTGTAAGTATCGGTCAATGACTGGTAGCTTTGGCGATTGGTCATGAGGTCAATTTATCGATTCAAGAGAATTTTGTCCAACGTTGGACAAATGTTTGTTGACTTGTGGAAAATGAGGGGATATAAGAAAGGCGGTTAATGAGTGAGCTGCAATGAAAACGATAACTTTTTGTTCTTTTAAGGGCGGGACAGCAAAGACGTCCACGACTCTTCATCTTGGTGCTAATTTAGCAAAGTTTTATCAGAAAAGAATTCTGCTGATCGATTTCGATTCTCAAGCAAATTTGAGCTGTGGCCTTGGATGGTAGTGGGTGAGTCGAGAGGTTCACGCACCGTTCTAAGAGAGGCCTGTGGGGAAGTTCCACAGGTCGACTCACCCTTTATCTAAGAATATCCCAGCGTCACAAACACAAATACTTTCATGGTCTAAATAATACTTCTCATCATGAACACCAATAATACTCGAATCCCCATAAGAGCACAATTGTCCTAAAATGCCTTTTCCTACACAATCTTCGGCATAATGTTGATCAGCATAAGATTGAGAAATAAACGAACACAAAAGTGTAGCAATGACTAAAAAACACCTCTTCATAAAGCCTCCATTTCCTTGGAAAAAATTATATTCTTCGTCAGAAAAACGAGTCTTTACATTTTTTTTACTCAATATGTTTCTATTCCTCCCCTCTTTCTCAGAAATGGAAATTCCTCAAGAACAACAAGATGAGATTACAATTTTTTTGGAGAATTTGATGATTCGTGATGGTGGTCTATACACACTTCTAGGATCCAAACCCATGACGGAATTCGACATAACAGACACTCTAGATAAAACAGAGTAAGAAATAGCTCAAAGTTATGAAGAACTGAAGAGGTCTCTAAAAGAACAAGCGCTCAAATCCGAAAACCCCTCAACTCATCCTATCATTCCGACATTTGAAGAATATGTGAAAACATGTAACTTGCAACGAGAAGAATTAAAATTCGGTGAGTGTAAAATACTCTGGGATACGTGGTCAAAGACATATGGGACTATCTCAACACCTACCTACAAATTAATAGCTTGGGAAGGAGATTTTACGGTGGGACTTTTTATTCACATTCCTTATCTCACGCATGTCTTGAAAAAATATTACAACGAGTTTTCACAGGCAACAGAAACTCAGTTTGATGTAGACACGATTCTAGATTCGATTGAAGATAAAAATTCCGCATTTTGGAATAAAGTTCTAACTAATCACTATTTGCATGGGCTCCTATTGGGCTATGGAGAAAGAAATGCTTATCTTTTCAACTGGGTAAGAAAAAAATCTCTTCCAATCGAATCCGTTTCAATAATTCGTTTTCCTGAATTATCCCGATTAAATCAATACGCAAAACAAATACTAAAGAAAAAAGTCTCGATTGAGGACCTGCCAATTCCATATTTTGCTTCTTTTGATATTAATGATGAAGAAGTTGAGCGCTATGCGAGAGAAAGAGACAAAATTATCAATTCTATGGAAGACAAGGATCTTACACCCTTTGTTTTAAGGTGCCTATGGGTTATTGCGCAACAGCCCGAGGAGGGTCAATGAGGTAGGTAAAGGAAAGAACTTCCCGTATACTGCCACCAGTTTCTTTGTCCGTTACAGAGGACGACTACACCTTCCAAAAGGCCAATTAGTTGGCTGACTCCCTGCTAAAATAAATATTCCAATGCACTTGATTTATTATGGCTTGCTCCTCATCTGTCGTATGCAAAAATTCTTCCAGGTCATTTTGAAAATTTTTTAAATGCTCACAGACAGAACCAAGATCTACCTGAGGACTTTTCTGCAAATGGTCTGAAATTTGTTTACCTCTGCCCATAAGAGCTTTTTTATAATTTTCTGTCCTCTCGATTAAGGTACCCTCATCCGATAGGAAGGATAGATCAATACTCTGAACAGGCGAAAAGGAGTCATGATTTTCATGAGTTTCTAAAAGTGTAACAACAGCTCTTAATGAAGTGCACTTATCTAAAGAAGTTTCAAACCCGTATCCAAGACTCGGGTGAATAAAAATCTCTCTAGTTTCACCAACTTTCATGCCTTTGACCCCATGTGCAAATCCTGGAATTGTGTTCTTTAAATTGACTAGCTTGTTAGACTGATAATTCAAACAATGACCGAGAGGAGAAAAAATACTAAACTCTAATGAAACAAGAGGTCCGATGCACTTAATTTCGCTATGACCTCTCTTCAGAGTTCTATAATAAAGCTTTTGGGGAATAACGCATGTGACATCTTTTTCGTATTCAAAAGATCTAAATAAATCAGCTGTTTTTTCTAAATTACTCTTTGCCTCGATAACGTCTCTTCTATAGCTTGAAAAATAGGCAAGTCGAGGGATCTCATCGCATAAGATATCTTGGCTTTCGATTCCTTTGATAAAGTATGAAAGAAATTCCTTATCATATTTTTGAACTGATTCCCATAGCCCCCTTGCGACTAATTTGTTGATTTTATCTTTGTCAAATTCAAACCTAAAGTTCTGGGCAAAAACGGTTTTAAATCGTTGTCCAGTTAATTGTTCTAATGTTTTTTCTAAAAAATCTGAAGACCTAAGAAAGGATTGAATTTGGGATTGAGTATCCTCTAAATCAGAAATACATTCATCCACTTCTCTAGAACCTTTTAAACAACCAAAAATAAATTTAGGATTTGTTCGCATGAGATTTGGAGAAGAGATTTTCATCTTATCTTCTAGTAATTGAAGTTCCTGTGAAACAGACGTAAAATTGAATGCTGGTGGAAACGGAAGGTATTCTTGATCATGATTCAGAACAACCAAACGACTATTTAAGAAAGGAGGAATATCTTCTTCTGCAGTTTCTTGAATATTTTCTATCCGACTACCACACAAAGAATTGTGAATCCCAAAGCCTAATAAACTGCCAATCAGTACTTTGTCTTTTTTTAACAAGGAATAGTACGTTTGATCATCTTCTAAAAATTTCTCAAAAAGATTTTGAGGCGTAATAGAGGGGCCAAGAACGTATTGAAAAAGCGTTAAATTTTCTTCTACAACTTTCTCAAAAAGGGACTTGCGAACTGAGAGTATATGAATATAACCTGGTAGGTAAGGGTCCTCTTTCTTGCAAATGTGAATAAATATATCTGATTTTTTGTTATTGTTTTTCTTCCAAATGCGAGCACCTTCTCGTAACGCTACAGATTGTTTATGTATAGGTGTGTTTACTAAAAAGGGATCTTTGCTAAAAAATCCGTGAATACATACTGGTTTCTTTCCTAAGAGAACATAACCTACTTCTGATTCTTCAATTAGGATTTGAAAGAATTTTTTAAGTATAGCACTTTCTTCCATAGACATAGGCGTCTCGAAATGACCAAAACAAACTGAACAAAGAAAGAAGGGAAAGAAGGGAAAGAAGGGAAAGAAGAAAAATCCGCATTTCATGATCATTTATTCCATGCAACACACTTGCAGTGAAAATTGCACTCTCGAACAACACAACCCCAACATCTAGTGCACCATATTTTGTGGCCATTGTAGCATTTATCTGAAATTGTATCGAGATACTCGATAAAGCAGTAAATTCCTTTCTCATCACAATTTAACTGACTCACCAACACTGGTTTACCTTGTATAATAAGATATATACCTTCATGCATGATAGATAGTTGTTCAGGTTGGATATAAACTTTATTTCCAATAACTTCATATTCATGCAAAACACTATGTGATAAACCATTGCTAGAACACTCGTTGGCTGAGCAAAGAATTGGACAAAAACAAAAAATGCTAAAAAGAAAAAATTTTAAAATCCTCATTTTGAACTCCTTTAGTTAGAATATGCTGTCGTCAAGTAAAATTTCTAACTGATTAGTGAAAACAAAGCAAGCTTGGTAGCGTCTCATTGTGCCGCTGTATGAAAGATCGTAGGCCTATTTCATAGTGGTGCATATCATATGTGGACCCATTCGTCGGCATAAGCTCTAGAAAACAGAGTAACGCGATTCTCGAAATTCTGCTTTCCCCTATACCACATCTCTCCGTTGTTCCTCGCAGTCCATAATTTTGCAAGAGACCAAAATTTTTCCCGGCGCAGCTTTGTATGCGGATGGGTCGCAAAAAAATCATCAAAAAGAACATTGTCCAAGTTTTCATGCTCAGCCATACTTTCAAGTTTTTCAAAAGCAGATGCCATAGCAAAAAGATCATACCGTTTCTTAGCTAGCAGTCGAAAACTATATTCATCTGCCTCATCTTCCTGAGCTTTGCTGAAAGCTAAACTGAGAGTGGAATGTAGTAGCTCAAAAGCATAGAAACTATAGGAAGACCCCCCAAGCTTTCTGCGTAACAGCTCACCCCTTACTGCATCGAAGAGATGTCCTCTTTCAATATGCCCAACCTCATGAGCAATAATTGAAACAAGCTCTGCCTCATTTTCGATGAGATCAATAAGCCCACTAGTTAGACAAATGACCCCACCCGGTAGAGCACAAGCGTTAGGTGGTCCCTCTATCAGAAAGATTCGGTACTTAAAGGGCTTTTGGGTCTCTTGGCAAAGAAACTGAACCAAGTCATTGAGGTACTCAACAGTAATGTTGTTTTCATGTATAGAAGTTTGAGATAGTGTAGCCTTAATCTCATCCCCAAGTAGCTTTTCATCGAGTTCACTTACA
This sequence comes from Chlamydiota bacterium, assembly GCA_021772465.1. Lineage (GTDB taxonomy): Bacteria > Chlamydiota > Chlamydiia > Chlamydiales > JAAKFR01 > JAJFLX01. The sequence goes on along the minus strand of JAJFLX010000017.1, from coordinate 123,786 downwards.
GGAAGTACACAGCTGACTGCACGATCTATTGATTTAAATGGTTTTCCAAGCTCCTGAAATAAACCTCTTAAGGAATAGGAAAATGGCGCTTGCTCAGGAGAGCGCATCGTGATCGGAATCATCACAATAACGCCTCCAATAATCAATGAAAAAAGAATTAACTTAAATTTATTCATTTGTAATAATTCGGTGTTTGTATTTTTTATACAAGACACTTGTAGTTAAAGAAAAAACTCCAACTCCGATAAAAACAATGGCTCGCACCCCTAAATCGCTTTGGACCAAATCAAATATAAGAAGCCTAGTGGCGCAAAATATAAGAGTGGCCGTACCAATTTGAATGCTACTTTTTGACCTAACTAATAATCCCACAGACATATAAGCACAAATCAAACCAACCCATAAAAGAGTTAAAAGAGCTTTCTCGAAATTGAAAGCCAAGAGCAATGCAACACCTAAAAAATTGGGCAAGAGAATGTTAAGGTTTTTGTAACGATAAATGGAAGAACTAAACCCTTGTAATCCAGCTCTTATTTCCGATTGCTTTAGATAGACAAGGCAAGCATAAGTAGCTTGAAGTACAATTGTTAGCAGGATGAACAAATAGGACGTCTCTATCCAAAATAGTTTTGGCATTTTCAAGGTGCTTGTAACAAATGCCATATGACCTATTGAAGCGATAAAATAAAACCAGGAATACCTACATAGCCGCTTCGACCAGCTAAAATAAATATTTCCTACCAATAACCCGACACTCATTCCGGCCCAAAAAAGAGGTCTCAAAAATTCAGATGTCTCAAGCAAAATACATAGAGTGATTAATCCTAGGCAGATTTCAACAAGATTTTTTTGTGCAGCCTGAGTCAATTGCAAATAATTTGCTCTTCTTGGACAGAAAGCCAACCAATAGAAAATTGTCGAGATCCCAAAAAGCTCTGCTACCCAACGCAAAGAGAAGCTATGCCAAACAGGGTTTATTTGGAGCTGCACAGTCAAGAAGTGGATTATAAAACAAATCAGGTATGCATATCCTACTTGAATGAAGCTTTCCTCGACTCTTAACTTGTATTTATCGTTAATTTTTAATCGTTTAGGAAGTGATTTAGCAACCTCCAATATCGCTACTGAGAGACCCAAAAAGACAAACCCAGGAGTAAATGTATTCGTACCTTTTGTGAACGCATAGGCGACTAAACCTAACTGCAGACCAAAGGCGTAGATAAACATAGAGCTCAGATTTTTTTTCCATAGCTTAAATTCTAGAAAGTTACCTCCTATCAAAAAGATTTCTAGTGACAAAAGGCCAAGGGATTGGTAGCTCGACAAGAGAGTCATGCTATTTTTCTGCAGAAATATACTAGAGGTAAGGTCTAGCCAGTTGAGCACGTGCATGCTGATGAGCACGATAGCAAATACCAGGTCAGTCGTTGAATCTTCTCGATATTTTCTCCAATAAATTAATGCTGTGACTGCTAGGAACGAAACTGCTTGTATAAAAAAAAGCCTGAAGCCAATCAGATACATTGCACTGAAAAATATTCCACCTAATATGGCTGCAATTGGGAGAGAGTGCTTCGAATCTCGTTTTGCAGAGAAGATGGATTGCACATCTAAAATTTCACACCTCTTGCGACTATGCAAAAGATAGTAGATCCCAATCCCCGTAATTACCACACCCAATCGGAGGAAAAGAGCTAAGTCGCTCTCTGCAAATGAGATTAACCACTCATTGAGAAATAGAAGCATCAAGATCAATGAAACGATGAGCAGACATCCTCCACCTATTCGTGCAATAAATCGATTTTGCATAACCTGGAAGACCAAAGTGAATATGAGGGTCTCCATGAAAACTAGGATACAAATATCTAAGGTACCTACGGATAACATCCCGATGGAAAGAATTGAAGAGAGCGCTAGGAGTTGAGAAAATAAAATATCCGTATGATACAACCAGGAAATGCCATTTTTTTGAGTTTTTCGAGCCAAGAAAAATCCAACAATAGCCATACTGCCAAAAAGAAGAGGAATCCACTTAAGAAATGGAGCATGAAGCCATATATTTAATATCAAGAACCCCAAGTTTGCGGCATGTGTGGCTAAAGAAAACGGCTCAAAATTCGAGGATGTGTATTTTTTACTGTAATGGATCAAGCTTCCCAGCACGCCAATAACGATTGAGCAACCCACTGCAATCCCATGGTCCAGAGGGAGAAGTTCTTTACCGAGTTCAAGAGACCAATAGAAATTCTGAAAGGCAAAACTAATGGTGATCATCAGAAAATTGAGATTCCATTTTGATCGGTATGAATTGAATAAACCAATTGCTCCAACTATCATCCCCATTGGGAGCAGAAAGACAGCTTGGGGCGTAAGACATAGGGCAACAATGCTCAATAGAACGTGGAATCCTGCTAAAATCTGTGATGCAGAACTGATTGCAAGGAGAAGGTTTATCACAATCCCTATCGACAAAAAGCCCCCGGCATAAAGCGAAGAGTCAATACACTTCAATCCCTCAATTCCAGATGAGCCTACTGCGGTAAAGAGAATAACTGCACCAGCTATTGCTTTCAGGGTGCCTCCAAAACCAGACCAAGGACCACTGCTTTTCAGTCTGTAACCCACAACAAAAAAGAGCAGTGAAGCCAGAAGCATTACAGCGACTCGAGCCTGTGGTTGTTGCATTATTTCAGCAGTTAAGCCGAAGAATACCGCTCCTGCGACGAGCGCAATGGAGCCAAATACTCCCAACCAATTCTCCTTTATGAAAGTTGGCAATCGAAAATACCTCGCCCTTTTGCTTGAAGACTCTGGATTGGAAGAAGGCTGAGTAAACTTAGTTGTAGATCCAGATTTTTCTCTGCAAGTTGAATTTTCCGGCTCTTCCCGATCGACACTTGATTGTTTGCTGCTAAGTTGAGCCGTGGAGATCGAGTAGCTGGGCGTTTTAACACACTCCGCTTCAGCCTCAATTTTAATTGAGGTTGAGAAGTCTTCAGATTGGTCGAGGTCCTTGTGAGGAGCAGAAGAATGTGAATTCTCGATCTCAGAAGCAGTAACCCTGGCAACACGTGATTCCAATTTTTTTATAGCAATCTCGCACCGTTTTATGCGGCCAATCAGTACACTGTAAACCCACAAAATAGGGACTAGTATTACAAAAATTATCATTTTAAAGAGCCTCCCCTATTGGCATCACTCAGAAAGTGAGGGAGTAAAGCGAAAACGTATTTCTTACACAAGAAGATTTAAACAAGCATTGGCTCAGATGTTGTTTTTTGCTGCCATTTCAAGTTCTAGGGCCAAGATACCCCCGATCTACGTTAGAGAGAGTAACCCTTAAAGTATCTGTACAAATCTAAAACTTACTACTCTAAAGAAACCTTTTTAAGGCATTAGGATAAGTGATGATCAACCTTCAGTTCTTTGGTCTGCGATTATTTTCTTCGCTTCTTGGTAGGATTCAGTATGCATTGTTCTATATGGTGCATACTCGTTTCCATCATCTGTGTAAAAGCTTATTTGTTCATCCATAAGTCTGATACTGACTATTTCATTCCCCTTGCACGGCAGAATACTTAAAATCAAAATATTTGGATCTATGGGACTTACTTCCAAAAAAGAAGAAAAAACATCATCATTTCTAGCGACAGACAAAAACTTTTCATTAATATTATAAATTAACTCTCTACCTTTTTTAACATCTATTAAATGGGGATACGTAAAAGTGAATTCGATAAGTCGATTTTTTTTCTTGCTGTCAACCCCTCCTCCAACACCTATAGGCTCAAGACCTTCAATATCTAGCTCCTTGAAAAATTCCTTGACTACCCTGGCTTTTGATTTGCTCCTCTGCTCGGAGTAATCTTGACTGCAAGCAAAGCAGAAAACAGGAATCAAAAAAAATACTAACATCTGAGACTTCACTTTTTCCCCCACCTATTTTTTATAATTTTCAATTTCTTCTTGGTTCACTGGTCAATCGTCTCACTGGCACACAGCTCATAAGTTACTTCGCATCCAATGCGAGCTGAAATCACTACGACAGTCTATCACACCACTTCTAAAATGAATTGGCCTCCCGGTAGTTCATGTAAAGTTTAATTATTGTGATATGATATTCCAAAAAACATGGTTACTTATATGTTCTCTGATTTTTTGTTTCTCATTATTGCACTTGAGTTTAAAATTATTTTTATTTTGGGTCGACATCTGTTTCAGCTGATCGCAAATGTTTAAAAAATCCAAATCTGAGCTTTGTTTTATCCACGTGCCCCATCGGCTTCCAAATGATCTTGCCATTTGATAATTAGCTTTTTCGACCTCACCGTAAAAATTCTGATCTTTAATCCATGCAAGATCAATGTTTTTTAAAGGAAAAAGGTTTACGGGAGAGTTCTCGTCAATTTGGTGTAGAGTTATATTTATAACAAGTGATGAGCAGGGAGGAAGCGTGGTAAGAGCTCCATAGGCAAGAGAAGGATGAATATAGATAGTACGTGTTTCTCCTTCCCGCATACCTTGGACACCATATGCGAAACCAGAAATAGTGGTACTTAATTTTATCCATTTACGATGGCAGGCGGTTAAAATGTTATTGTACTGATCCTCTATAGTGTAACTCACTAATAGTCGATCAAGCGAATCAACTTTTTTCCCTTCGCCCACTGTTACTGGCTCAAAATAGAGAGAATTGGGAATAATTTCTTTGAGATGTTTTGCCTTTGGCATTATTGTAAACCACGCTTCAGCAAATTGAAGATTTAATTTGGCTCGTTTCAAACCCCCAAGGGCACCTGGAACTGCATGAGTCCTGCCTCTCGCTATTTCTGAAGGATCACTTCGACAAAATGCATCAACAAATTCTGGTATAGTTTCAATATCTAGCTGATTCCCCATCATCCAGATTGTCTCAGCTACCAAAGATTCTGCTTTTTCTTGTGGTGTAAGCATGCTTGATGAAGCTTCTGAAAAAACAGATGGCATAAGAGGTTTTTTACCCGTAATTTTTTCCAAAACATAGGCTAAGAAATCAGGGCGACTGAGTAACGCTTTGGTTTTTTTCTGGGAATCTTCAAGAGTAGTGATAATGTTTTGATTATCAACATGTTTATATGCCCCAAACACAAAGCGTGGTTTGTCTTTGGAAAGGTTCATAGGAACATTATCTCGTTGAGATAGAATCGCATCAAGTTCATCCTGTAAGCTAAAAAACCTTAGGCCCGGCTTTAGGATGTTGTCATATTCCGCATTAGAAAGTTCTTCGTTACTTTGTGATAAAAATACCACTTTGAGCTGGATTTCATCCCATTCGGTAATTCCTCCCTGATGATCCATCAAATTGCTATTCGATTTGAAAGGAGGTTGATCTCTAGCAATTAGTGCATTTTGAATTTTTTCAGCCCGACTATGCATTAAGCTATTATAGCAACCATAGCCAAGGACAATTCCTGTTAGGACCTTATCTCCCTGGAGAATTTCATTAAGAGATATTTTTGACTCTATAATATCTTTTACCAATTGTTCAGAATCAATGGTTGGTCCCAAAACGTAACGGAATAGGGCAATATTGTCCTCAATTTCTGAACGAAGTTTTGGAACATTAATAAAGGTTAACTCATAAACTGGATTCAAGAAATAATCATGAATTTCAGTTGCTTTCAAAACAAAATCATCCTGATCAGGACAAATTTGTGTCCATATTCTGATTGCTTCTCGAGCGCAAGTGCTCATTTGAAAATTTAGGCTTTGAGGAGCGATCAAATCATCCAAAGGCAGTATATTCATCTGAGAAATGGGTTTCGAGCCTTCTAATACGTATCCATATTCCGCATGAGTGCACATCAATTTAAAAAACTGGTCCAAAACTCGATAATCATTTGGGTCTTCTAGAGTTATGGGAGCGCCTCTCATGCTCAAACATAAACTCAACAAAACAACACTAAAAATCCATCTCATACAATTCCTTCTGCATAAACTATATAGCCCACCTTTCCACCACATTTTTCAAGGAGATGTTGGCGGGTTTTTTCTAATGTCCATAAGTACAACAATAGCCATCACAATAGTAATCACAATCTGAAACAGCACATCCGCCACAAATAGGACAGGCACGCCAATGTCCATTTAAGCATCTAAAATAGCGACTACCTCCTGCTCTTACTCTCCATTGTTCACCATGTCTTACAAGAGCATGTACAGCTAAGAGATCACCCTCATAATTCACTAAAATTCCTTCAGGAGAAATAATAAGCTCTTCAAATGGAAGAGTCAAAACAACTTCTTCAAGCTTAGTTGTATCTGAAGAAACTTTTGCTTGAATTGTAGGTGCTGCTACAATCGCAGCCGTCAGCATTAAGGTATAAAATATTTTTTTCATAAACTTTCCTTTTATTTCGAATCCCTTGAGGTCGGATGTTCTTTGAGACTAGAGTTCCTTCTCTCGCAGGTCTTAAACGTTTATTAACATTCGAGAAAAAGGGCAATCGGTTTTTTTTGGAAATTATCAGAATAGTTGACTGCAAACAGTCTTAACTATCTAGAAATAAAAATCTTATCAAAATCCTTAGCCTCTGACATTATTATTCGCATCCCATTTAGAATTTGGGATCGCTTGAAAAGATCGATCAAAGAATCATGCCGACTTAACGCAAGTTGAGCTTCCAAATGTCTAGCTGGTCGCCGCCGATGTTATTCAAACTGCTTCGGGCAGAAAAGACTTTTCGCCCATCACTATCTCGCGAGCTTCGGTGTAGGGCTCAGAAAATAAGGTCTCAAAATCCTTATTTTGGTGATTATAGGTCTCATAGTAAATTGTTTGATCTTTTCCAACAAAAACCAAAGCCATTTTTCCATACTCCGGTCGCCCTCGATTTTCATCGACAAAACTAAGCATCAATTCAATATTGGATACACCAAATGGATAATCATGAAGGTAGGGCCTGATCTCCTCACTCGAATTGTAACGATCCAAAAACCCTTCTAAAACTTCCACATAAAGCCGGCGGGCCTCTTCATGAGTTACGCTTCTGACTCCAGTAAAGCCTGCAAAGACCTGTTTGACGTCATGCATCATGGCCCCCCCTACCTTAGACAAATTAAGATTATACTCCCGTTTGACATCTCTAGCATAATCAAAGAATATTTTTTTGGATAATTTCACATAGAGGGGTTGTCGATGCGGGATAGGAACGACCATAAACAACAAAAACAAGAATACAAAACCAAAAACCGACAACAAGACCAATTTGTACGTCTTCATAATTAGTGCGATCCCCTATAACCTCTACCTACCTCGTCTAATGCAGAGCGATAGGTGGGTCCGAGAAAGGAGTGCTCCGTCAACATGTTATTCGTATGAGGATTAAGGAAGGTAACACTCGAATTCGGTGATGCGACGCTATAGAAATTCGCAAAGATGATTGGATCCATAGCGCTCATGAAACTTGTAGCAGAACCGAAATACTTGTCAGGAATACAAGTCGCTGGACCGGCAGCATTAACGTCTATCCGAGCCCGCACACTAGGTGACATGGATTTCCCCATATTCTTCAATCGTTGAGCCCCCAAGCTATGTACCCAATAAGTCATCCGTTTATCATTTCCATCCAACAAACGATCAACTCGATTGGCCATACTCTTTTCGAAATTTGTCCCCCACCCGATTTTCTGAAAACCCGCATACAATAAATCAGTTACAAACCCTCTCGACCCCGGGTAGTGCATGTGCACCTCTACACCCCCATAACTTTCAGATACAGCTAAGGCTGCTGCTTTAGCCTCTTTGTAAGAAGTATTGAGCCCACAGGTCATTGCAAACATGTCCGTTGAAGTTTGTTTCCCAGGGATTGTCTCAAATCTCGCATAGTTTTTCAAATAGTCTGATCGCTCAAAAAATTTACCCCCCATACCCCAGCGGCCAACAGCCTCATAGACATCGCGCAGTCCAGGCACCAATATTGCATGCTTTCCACCCAGATACATCCCCTTAAAAATGGGGTGGAGCTGCCTTCTGATCCAACCAGGCTGCCTCCCCTCTTGAGAGCTCTCCCCAGTAAGCCCATAAGGGTCACAGTAAACCAAAGGGCTGTTCTTCACATATGCATAAAGGTTAGGGCCATCAGCAAAACCCTCAGGGTCTGGAGTTATCCAGCGCCCTAAATGAGGACGATAATACCTTCGCCCAAAAAAGACATAGTCCGTCTCAGGGTCCACCCGCTTACTCGAAAACCTCCAAGGAATACACTCTCCCCTCGTAACCTCCTCCCCAAAAGCCGTATAACGGTAAGTCCCTTTGATCGACCCCTTTTTGGGATCAAGCAATGTCACAACACTCCCCCTATAGTCATGGATCGGAATGTAAACCCTCCCCCGAATCTCAATCAGAGTCGTAGCCCCAATCTCAGCACCAAGCCCCTCGCCTAAAACCCGAAGCTCCTCAAGCTTGCTCCTCTTCCTCGTCGAGCCAATCTCATTGTCCCCATCCCACAAGTAGTACGTCGTCTTTTTCCCCTCCTTGCTCATCCTGCGGTGGAAAGGATCATAAGTGTATTCAGTGACCTCACCAGAAGAAGCAACAGAAATAAGACGGTCTTGACTATCGTAGGTAAAATCATGGACCCCATCAGAAAGAAGATTCCCATTACTGTCATAAGTATAGAGATGTATGCCGTCAGAAAGGGTCTGATTGAGAGCATTCGTCTCGTGCTCCGCGTGATCCTTAGAAAGCCTATTGAAAAGCGAGTCATGCCTATAGCTGTGGTCTCGCTCAGAAATTAGCTGGTCAAGAGAATCGTAACGGTACACGCCAGACCACGTATCAATCGAATCAGTGAAACTATAGTCAGTCAAGTTGCCACACTCATCAAAGCGGCAACTCGCCCTGTAACCCGGAGCATCTATCTGAGCTGGTCGAGAAAGAGCGTCGCGCTTAATCCGATAAGAGCCTAAATCCAAAGGAAGCGTGGAGAGTGTGAGCCTCCCCTCAAGATCGCGCTTTTCATACGTGTGGATGTACTCCCCACGAGAAACAGTATGAAGTCGGCCCCCATAGTAAGTATAGTCGATAGTACTCCCATCAGAGAGCACACACTCGAGCCGCTGCCCCCGACGATTGTAGCTGTAGTTCATCTCAAGCCCATTGGCAAGCCTCTCTCGAGTCAGGTTACCCAAAGCGTTATAACTCCGAAAAGTCGTTGCGCCTGTGACAAGGTCCTTAACCTCAATAGGACGGTCTCCAGCATCGAAAGTATAGTGGTAGTCGAAATCGTGAGAGAAATAGCGCACCAGTCTACCAAGCGAGTCGTACTCGTAGTGAAGCTCAGAAGCATCAGGCTTGATTTTCAAGCAGAGCCTACCTCGCTTGTCATAGAGGTGCTCAGTCTTCTTTTCGTCCGACTCGATTAGAGTTTTGATTTGCCCACCCGGTCCATAGGTCCACCGGTTGGTTTGGGTTTTTAAAAACGTCGTCCCATCATAGAGATGGTACGTTTCAGAAGTGCAATTGAGGGCAAGATCATAAGTGTAGTCGATCTGAAGAAGGGTATTACCCGAGCGATCATGCTTGAAAAAGTGAGCCACCTTGCCTCGGAGGTTCTGATGACTAACACTTTCTATCCCTTTAGGATTGATCTCAGTAATTACAAAACCCGCCTCAGTGTAATCATAGCGGTAAGTGGTCTCATTTCCAAGAGGGTCGACCCGTTTGATGGGCTGCTTCTGAGCGTTGTAGGTCGTCTTAGTCACTCCCTTCGATGTAATCACCTCCGTCTGATTGCCTGCCTCATCGTAGGTATACTCTACCCGAGAAAGAACCTCTCGAGCAGGATCTAAGGTGCACTTTGAAATAACTTGGCCCCCAAGATCGTAATCCGTGCAGACAATAGTATCTGCTCTATGCACCTCTTTGCATCTACCCAACTCATCGTAATAGTAGCGAGTGGTGTTCCCCTCCCGAGCTTCAGACGTTTTTCTCCCAGAAAAATCATAGGTGTAGGTGGTAGTAGGCCCATCCTTATGACTCTCAGAGAGAAGATGAAATGCACTATAGGTGTAGGTGCTCTCCTTGAGAAGCTTCCCCTCACTTGATACCACTCTTTTAGAAGTGGGGCGGTCAAATGCGTCGTAGGTGATGTGAGTGACAGCGCCACTCGGGCTCGTCTCCTGAATAAGCTGACCTAGATCATTGTAGGCAAAAAACTCCTCAGAGCCATCAGGATGGTAGATTGCTGTTTTCTGCCCAAAACCATTGTAATCAGTGCGGGTCTCATAACCGAGAGGATCAATCTCTTTGACGACATTGTTAAAAAGGTCATATTCGCAACGCGTCACTGCACCATCAGGGTGGTGAGTGGCAATGCAACGATCTAAAGAGTCATACTCATAACGGGTTTGAGCCCCGCAAGGGTCAGTGGTAGCTACCACCCTGCCCGCACGATCATAGGTGTGGGTAGTTTTTAGAGACTCATTTTTAGAGCAGCTCTCACTTATTTCGATAGGACGTTTGAGAAAATCATAGGTCCATTTTCTCCACATGTGAGGAGCAGGTCCTTTCTGCTCTATCAGATTGAAACAACGGTCGTAGGCATAGGTAGTCTTTCTGCCTAAGGGGTCTGTTTCGGAGACAGGGAGCTCCCTTTTGTCGTATGTTTTGTGCAGAGTGAAACGGTACGTTCCCGTCGCATCATAGTGCGATTCACTCTCCACTTTCCCCGAAGGGTGATAGGTATAGTGAACCGAGCCGAGCGAGATTTCCCTCCCCTTTTCGTCAATCGTTTTCTCTTCCACCTTTTCGGGTAAACCGACGCAAGGCTGCTCATAGCGGAGGGTCATCTCCTTGATCTTCCGGTACGTAACGCCTCTCAAATCGTCGACATCTTCTGAGCTTCCATCATCTTGAACGATTCGTGTTGCAACAGAGGGGATCACTTCATCGTAAAAATAGAAGGTACGTTGACAAATGTTACCATCGACATAGGTAAACTCAGTTTTAGGAAGGTTGGTCCCCTTAACATAGGTATAAAAAATCCCCTTCCGAGGTCGATCCGACTCTGATGCTAAAAGGTTGAAGCCATCTTGAGTATAGGTGCGATCAATGCGCCTCTCACCCCCTTTGCATCTGCTAACAACCTTAGTCGCATTGTGCCGCTGATCGTACTCAAATTCTGTAGTCTGAAGTATTTTTCCCGAAGCATCTTCCAAACTTTTTTTAAGAAGGTTGCCCGCCGTATCTGACCAAAAATAGCGCTCAACTGAATAGGTTTTGTCGCCAAGAAAACTCATGATGGCATTGACTCGATAGGTCTCATCATAGAAATAGCCCGTCTTGCCCCCTTCACCATCGTAAACAAAAGTATGCTCATCGTGGTACTCATAACGGGCAATGGGATAGCCTGCACCATCAGGGCCAGAAGGAGCGAGCTGCTCTGTGACTTTCTTGGTCTCAGGGTCATAAGTCGTGCAAAACCGTCCCCGATCGGGCCCTTCAATGTGAGCCAAAAAATTGTTTTGGAAATATTCTGAAGCCTTTCTGTAATTGACGACGAATTTTTCTTCAGGCTTCCAAGGGATCTCAGTACGGTACATTACAGAGTCACGCTTAGAGGGAACGCGATTGATATCGAGACGTCTCCCCTTCTTACCTTTTACTTTACGATCTTGATTGTGATAGACAAAACTTCGTCCATCGCTGCCAGAAATGGTTGTGCTCGCTACAAATCGCTTTTTATAAGAGTCACTCCAATCTTGTTTGAAGCTGTTTTCATAAGAAAAATCGATAGAGCCTAGAAAAAATCCCGTCGCGCTATAGGCTTCAATCCTTGAAGGGATATAGTGCGTGTCAATACGGTGACCCATCCCTTTTTTTACCTCTTTTCTGTTCGTGATTTTGTAGTTGTAATCTTCGAAAGTGTAGTGAATGACATTGCCATTTGGCTGAGTCTCTTTGAGGGTGTAGCGCTCAAAGGAGGGTACCTCCTTAAAGTTTTTCCAAGTCCCCTTCTCAGTCTCATAAACTCTCTTCCGCCCCGCCCCATCCAACACAGTCACGTGGTAGGTGTGCTTGTCATTGATACCATTCCCTATTTTGGCCTGAACCGAGAGGTTAGCAGGATGATTTTGCCCAGTGAGTTCTCCCCCGTTGGAGTAGCGAGCGAGGTCTGATGAAGCAAAAGTGAAACGAATTCCCTCTTGCTCCGTGCACTTGATGAACCCCCCATTTTCAGTCCCCACGCCTACAAAGTTTGGAAAGTAGGAGGTACAGTTGAAATTCATCTCGCTCTCAGGATTCAATCTCCAGTGCCCAAATGCAAGATCCCCAGGACTAAAATGGTTGTAAAAACGGCGTATAGAAAGAGGCTCTGCACCTGCCAGTACGTAGTCACAAGCATCTTCACAGTACTCCCCAGAAACAACATTGACCTTAGGAAGCTGACGAGAAAACGAGGTCGTCTGATTGAGGTAGGTTGTTCTCTCAGAAGCCCCTAAAAAACAATCATCCGACTCAGCTCTAAGAAATGGAGCGAGAGAGATCACTAAAAGTGTAAGGATGGCTTTGTTCATAGGTCACCTCTTTCGGGAAAGTAAAAATAAATTTTTAACTTTAAGGCCTAAAATTTGTAAAGAAAAAATTAATCCCTGCCTGCAGAAATTTTCTAGGATGACGTTTTAAAGTTGTTGAAAAAGAAGTTCTTGCGATCTGTTTTTTAAAAGTATTTTTCAAGCCTGGATTTTTAAGTTCAGTTGCCCCTACCTCCTTTTTCGTTTTTTAAAATTGGGGCTACCCCTATAGTAAAAATGATAAAAAATGATTGAGATGGCTTGAGTGAATCAAAGAGGGAAAGATGTCTGCAAGATTAAGTGATTCATTACCCCCTACAGCAAATCAACCCCCTGCCAGATCCTCTCAAGGTGCTAGAAGCCAAACCATGAGACTTATTGCTGTGGCGGGCGCCGCCTTGTTTGCCAGTACAAGTGTAGGCGAAGCGATTGAAACTGCCCATGCCTACCTTAAACGGCGCGAATACGAAAAGAAACTCTCTATAGTAGCTCTTGAAGTCATCGATCAGACCCTCGATAGATATGCAAACAGAGGTGACTTCACTTGCCTCATTTCACGCTCCCTTCCTAAAAACCCCGTTCGCATCGAGGGCGAGAACGCCATTTATGATAAGAGCTGGCTCGAGGAAGCACAAAAGCGTGATGGCACGAGCCCCACAACTCGAAAGCCCTTCGACCCTGAAAATATTGTGATCGCTTGGGATGGAGTCGCCGCAAAAGTGAAGGTTTGTGACGAGATCCTCAAAAAAGAGCAAGAGCATTACGAAGGGGATCTACTCCAGGCCATCGAGAAACACCAAAAAAAATGGTCATCAGAGCTTGAAAAACACACAAAACGAGCGATGAATCAACTAAATAAGATGAGAGGGAAGCGTCCCGATTGGAAAATCGAAGTGCTTGCAGATGAACTCATCAATCGACTCAACCCAGATCTAGGCAAGTATAGAGCTCAGCGGTAACTAGATTCTTGTACTAGAGGTTTTAGCTCCGAAAAAAGCGTGGGCAAAAGCTCACTTACTGTCGGATGAATGAAGACCGCGCGCTCTAAAATGGTGTAAGGAGCCTTTGCATACATCAGAGCTGTGAGTATTTGCACCACTTCATCACACCCTGTTCCAAGTAAACTAGCGCCCAGAATTTGCTGATTTTTTCGATCAACTAAGACTTTGAGAAACCCATCGGTTTCGCCTTTCTCTATCGCACGTGCTACTCGAGTCATCGGCATTTGAGCCATCAACACCTCTCTTTCGCTTGCTCGTGCCTCTTTTTCCGTCATCCCTACCCTTCCCAGAGGAGGATCGAGGAAGAGTGCATAGGTGGTAAAACGGTCTTGAACCGAGCGGTTTTCACCCTTAAGGAGGTTGTCTGCAACGATTTCATAATCGTTGTAGGCTGTGTGGGTAAAAGCTCCTTTGCCGTTGCAGTCACCGAGCGCCCAGATGTGTGGCTGAGAGGTTTGCAGCTGCTCATTCACTTGAATAAACCTCCGCCCATCAAGAGCCACTCCTGCTTTTTCAAGATCTAGTTGGTCAGTATTTGGAACACGCCCCGCTGCTAAAAGGAGATGAGACCCCATCCACTGCTCGTTGACACAAATTTTTCCCTCCCTCGAAATGGCTTGCAAATTCTGCACCTCTGTTTGAACCTCAACCCCCTCTTTTTCAAGAATCTGACGTACGGCCTCGGAGACTTCAACATCCTCTTTAGGCATGAGGTGAGCATGGCGCTGAAAGAGGGTGACTCTGCTCCCAAACCTTCTAAAAATCTGAGCAAATTCGACTGCAACATAGCCCCCACCGACGATGAGGAGGTGCTCAGGAATCACATCCAATTCGAGAATAGTGACGTTTGTGAGGTAGGGCACCTTTTCAAACCCAGGGGGAATAAAAGCGCGCCCCCCCACATTGATAAAGATCTTCTTCCCCTCGAGAACTTTGTCTCCAACAGCGATGTGGTGAGGGTCTTGAAACGTGGCGTGCCCCTCATAGACGTCACACCCCTCCATGCCCACGAGCCAATCGCGCAGACCCTCACGACTCTGTGAGACAATCCCCTCCTTGCGCTTTTGAATTTTGTTCATATCGAGCGAAAAATCTCTCACTTCAATCCCAAATTCGTCAGCGCAACGCACCGAGTGGGCAATTTTTGCATTCGCAACAAGCGCTTTTGTCGGAGTGCACCCATAATTGACGCAACACCCCCCCATTTTCTCTCTCTCGACTAACGCGACTTTTTGTCCTGCTGCAGTCAACCGACTTGCGAGCGTCGGCCCTGCTTGCCCGGCCCCTAAAATGATTGCATCGTACATGTGAAACCTCTTGCGTGAAAAACTCTTCTATATATTGTAGATAACAACTATGAAAGAAGAAAAGTTACTCTCCTTGCTGCAAAAGAAAAAAGGGTTTTTCGATGCCATTTTGGACTTGAGTGAAGATGAATTAGATCTTCCTCTAGACGATTGGATTGCCGTGCTCGAGCAGAAAAAAATTCTTCTCACCTGCATCGATGAGGTCGATGAGTCGCTCCTCCCCTACAACTACTCGCTCTCTCACATCTCACAAGAGGTCACTGATGAACTCGATGCGATAAAAAAAACCATTCAAAAAATCTTGCATATCGACATGTGCAACCAGAAGAATAGAAAACAGCGGCTCAAAAATCTATGACCCATCCCCGTGATGCGCTCCTCTCTTTAGATACGCTTCAAGTGCAACTCGAGTCTTTACGCACGAAACTCGAAACAGCCCATAAAAGACAGCAACTCATCTTGTCTCACCTCTCTGATGGCCTCCTATTCGTATCTAGAGAAGGGGTCATCTTGCTGATTAATGAGGCAGCAGAAACAATTTTGGGCCTCTCTACACTTGAAGTGATGAATTCCTCTTTTCATACCCATTTTGCAGATGATTTGTTTGGCTTTTCTATGAGAGGAGCCCTCCAAGATCAAAAACTCCCTTCGCGTTTGATCCTGAGCTTATCGAATAAAAAAGAGATAGAAGTCGCTCCCTCATGGGTGCCAGGTGAGGGGGTCTTGCTCCTTTTGAGCGACCGAACTGAGCTCAAACAACTCGAAACAAGTGTGCATCATGCCGACCGTCTTCGGGCTCTCGGAGAGATGGCAGCAACCCTTGCTCATGAAATTCGCAATCCATTGGGCGGTATCGAAGGGTTTGCAGCGCTTTTGGAAAGGGAGCTCAATGAGCCGAGCCAAAGAAAAAAAGTCCAAGCCATCCTAGAGGGAAGCCGTACACTCAATGCCCTGGTAACGAGTGTACTCGACTATGCCAGACCTTGCACACTCCACTTCGCGCAGGCAGATCTCGCGCAGCTGATTCAAGAGGGCGCCTCTCTCGCTGCAGCAAGTGGCTTTCCTTGCAAAGTGACCCTAGAGACACACTCTCATTTCAAATCCGTCGATCGAGAAAGAGTCAAGCTCGTACTACTCAACTTAATTCGCAACGCCTTTGAAGCAAATGCCGATCACGTCGAAATACGTCTTACACCTGAAGGAGAAATCATTGTAGACGATAGTGGAGAGGGAATGACCTTAGAACAGAAAGAAAAACTCTTCACCCCATTTTTTACGACCAAAACATGCGGGACAGGGCTGGGACTCTCTGAGGTAGACAAGGTCATTCGAGCGCATGGCGGAAAGATTACAGTCGACTCAAAAATCGGAAAAGGAACACGCATAACCCTATCATTTTATGACACTTGAAAAGATATTGATCGTTGATGATGAGCCGCTGATGCGGCAATTTCTCGAAGAGGCCCTCATGCAAAAAGGGTACGATGTCGAAGTAGCAGAAAATGGAAAAAAGGCTTTTGCTGCTCTGCGTAAAAGCTCTTTTGATCTCATGATTACAGACATGAAAATGCCCGACCACTCAGGACTTGAGGTGCTCAAAAGAGCCAAAGTGAGTGCTCCTCAGATGCTCACCATCGTCATGACAGCTCATGGCACTATCGAAAACGCGGTAGAGGCTATGAGGCTAGGCGCTTTCAACTACCTCCTCAAGCCATTTACTCCCGACGCACTTGAGATGCTCATCGACAAAGCTGGGAAGCACCTCTCTCTTGTGCATGAAAACACCTATTTGCGTGAAGAGATTGCCTCCAAAGAGCTCCCCTTAGAGCTGATAGCTCAAAGCCCTGTAATGAAAAAAGTGCTCGATGAGGCGGTGCGCGTCGCAAAAAGTCAAGCGAGTGTGCTCATTCATGGAGAATCTGGGACAGGAAAAGAGGTGATTTCAAGCCTCATCCATGCCCACTCTCCCCGTCAAAATGCTCCCTACATCCGAGTCAATTGCGCCGCTATCCCAGACACTTTGATCGAATCCGAGTTTTTTGGTCATGAGAAGGGCGCTTTCACAGGCGCCTCTGCTAAGCGTCTCGGACGGTTCGAGCTCGCCCACGGAGGGACACTGCTTCTCGATGAAGTGACAGAGATCCCTCTCTCTCTTCAACCTAAATTACTCAGGGTCATCCAAGAGCAAGAGTTTGAACGCGTGGGGGGCAGTCGCTCTCTTTCGGTGGATGTACGTCTGCTTTCAACGACAAACCGCGACCTACGTGAAGCGATAAAAAACCAAATTCTTCGAGAAGACCTTTTCTACCGTCTCAACGTCATCCCCCTACATCTTCCCCCTCTTCGAGAGCGAAAAGAGGACATCTTGCCTCTCACTCGCTACTTTCTTCAAAAGTTTTGCCGCAAAAATGGAATTCAACCCAAAACATTGTCAGCTGCTGCTGAAAAAAAACTTGAAGCTTACCCCTGGCCAGGCAACATTCGTGAACTCGCGAACGTTTTGGAGCGGGTGGTTGTACTTGACTACGACCCAGAAATCACCCCAAATCACCTTTCCATTTAAGTCGCTTCTTCCTAAAATTTCTTCAAATGAATGAGATCCACTCCATCACTTGCCGGAAGGCAGCCTGGTACGGCGTGACAGGGCTCACCCTTCTTGCGCAAGTAGCCCTCGTTGGGGTTGCATTAATCTTAACCGCAGCTATTTTGGGAAGCGAATACAGGCTGATTGCGAATCAAGCGAGGTGGGGACACAAAAGACTTGTCACCACCATCCCTCTAGCTCTTTTTGTCATAACAGTAGACATCCTCACCCTTCGCTCAATTTTCAGGACGGTTCTTGGGGGGATTCTGTGTATGCAAAAGGTGCAAAAGGAGAGTGCGCTTCGCCGCCAGAAGCTCTCAATTCAGAAAAGCCCGGAAGTCCAGGTCTAAATTCGTAGTGACCGAGAATTTCATCCCAAAAACCTGTGAGGACCTCTTCTCCGTTAGCTAGAGCCAAAAAAGGGGCCCCAACACTCTCGTTGTACCCCACGACTTGCTGAGCAAACCGGTGAGTCAAAGGGGCTGCTTTGCACTCGACCATCAAAAGAGGATAGAGCTCGTGGTCAGGATCGATCCCCTTGGCAAAAACAAGGATATCGACTCGCCTGCTCGGAACCTCATCAGAACTTCTCAAACTGAGGTGAGGGAGTTGACTGAGTGCCACCTCCACTGCGATGTACTCTTTAGGGTAGCCCAGATCTTTGATCATCCTATTGAGAAGCTTCTGTCTCACCCGCTCCTCAGGAGAAGCTGCGACCCATTTCTTTCGAATCGGGTCGAAAAGAGGGTCAGTCGGCTTCGATAATGCCATAGTTCTCATCTTCACGTCTGTAGATCACTTTGAGCCTCTGATCTTCTTGACCTCGATAGAGAAGGAAGGGGGCTTCGCTGAGCTCCATTTTCATGATAGCCTCCTCTTGCGTGAGCATCTTCACCTGAGTTTTTTCCCGATTTACTACTTGGTGTGGCTGGAAACTCTTCTCAAGCGATTTTAAATTCTCTTCCTCGATTTGGTCATTTACCTCATCAATAAGAGAAACCCTCTCGATTACATTTACATTCACATCCACTTCAGAGAGTTTTTTGGTGTGGTGCTCGTGCAGGCGGCTTAGGTAGCGACGGAGTTTGGCTTGGAGACGGTCTATCGCCTGGTCAATAGAGGCATACATGTTCTCACTTCGACCCGTCACTTTGATAATCGTGCGATTCACATCGATAATGAAATCCACTGTGTGGACCAATTTCTGGATGTCCATCGTGATGGTAGCATCAATCACATTCCCTCCAAAACGGTCGACTTTTGAAAGCTTATCGACCGCATACGATTTCATCGCATCAGTCACCTCAAGGTGTCGACCAATGACATGGATCGGATACTCCTTACCGGCAAATTTCTCGCGCACTTCAGCTCTAGTTTTTTCAGTCATAATGCCTCACGGTTTGTAGAGAAGGACTATACAAAATAGTAGGTTTTTTTGGATAGCATCGCGTAGTATTGAAATCCTTTAACTGAATACGAGGCGAACCTATGCGCACTGCCCTTTTTTACTTACTCTGTTTTATTTCATCCATCTCTTTGCAAGCTATAGACATAGGTGTTGTGACTCTTGCGGTTGGAGAAGAATTTAAAGAGACCGTACAACTGGGCATCGACAATAAACGAGCCTACTGCAAAAAATACGGCTACGAGTTTATCTGCGGCGAAAAATCCCTCGATAGCAGCCGACCCATCCCTTGGAGTAAGCTCCTCTTGCTTCTAAGCGTCATGGAAAACAGCTCTCACGAGTGGCTCTTTTGGACGGATGCCGATTCTATCGTCACCAACTTCGCCATCCCCTTAGAAGATTTTATCGATCCCGATTATGACTTTATCCTCACCCAAGATATGAACGGCCTCAACACAGGTCAGTTTTTTATTCGCAACTGCGACCGTGTGCGCGACTTTTTCAAGCGAGCCTATGCTCATGAAGAGTGCATTCACCACATCTACTGGGAACAACAGGGGGTCATTGCTGAGCTTGAGCTAGACTCCGACTTCCGAGCGAGAACCAAGGTGGTACCGCAACGCCTTTTCAACTCTTATGCTCCAGAGAATCACGGTGTGATCTCAAATGTCACCTTCCAGCCCGGAGATTTTATCGTCCACTTCCCTGGTGTGCGTGACAAGCAAAGGCTTAAAAAGCTCTTCCAAACCTATGCAAGCCGAGCCGTGGATAGCACCGATTTCATCACCATCGATTCCTACCTAGAAATTTACAACCTCTCTCTAATACCTCTCCACTCTTCCAATAACGAAGGGTATATGACCGAAGCGCAAAAAAAGCAGTTTGAAACGCGCCTCAAGGAGCTCCCCACAATCCGCTCTCTGGCAGAGATCGGACTGAATGGGGGACACTCTATGGCCCATTTTTTCAACAACTGCGAGAAGCTGGAAAAAGCCCTCTCATTCGATATCAATCGCCACAGCTATACTCAGTATGCTGCGGAATATTTCTCCCGATTTCATAAAAACCAGTTTACCTTTGTCGAAGGAGACTCTTTGGCAACGGTTCCTGAATATGCGTCAAAAAATCAAGAGAAGTACGACCTAATCTACGTCGACGGCTACCACAACTATCACTACTGTCTCAATGATATCATCAACTGCCGAAAACTCGCTCACCCCGATACCATTTTGTGGGTAGATGACTTCAATGCCTCATTTATCCGAGATGCCGTACAGCAATGCGTCATTGATGGAGTCATAGAAGTTGTGGGTACCTACTCTTCGAAAGACCCTTGCGGAGGAGGACGGTGCTGGATTGAGGCTCGCTACCGCTTCGATAAAAAAGTTTAGGATTTTTAAAGATTTTGCTTGTCTAAATAGGGTAAATCGAGATAAAATGGGGTAAATTTTTATGTTTTTTACCCCATTTAAAACCTATGCATTCACTTAAGCAACATTTTTTAAGCCAACTCGCGTTTACCACTGAGGAGCTCAGTACCCTACGAACGATTGGTAAGTACCAGGGCAAACAGGCTCTCTACTTTAAGCAATCGCCAGAAATTCTAAGGGGGTTGCAGCAAGTCGCGATTATTGAATCCAATGTCTCTTCCAACCGATTGGAGGGGATCACAGCGCCAGAGGGGCGAATTGCCGACCTTATCATCAAAAAAACCCAACCTGAGGATCGATCCGAGCAAGAGATTGCCGGGTATCGTGATGCTCTCAATCTGATCCACCAGTCAGCTCAAGAGATTCCATTTTCTATTAATTCCATCCTCCAGATCCACTCTTGGCTCTACCGCTACCTCCCAAATCAAGGGGGAGCGTGGAAAACGATCGACAATGAAATCACTGAGATTCATCCCTGTGGAAGAAGGCGCATCCGGTTTGTCCCCCCACCTGCATTTGATACGCCTCACGCGATGGAGCAACTGATTGCACAGCACAGCCTATGCATGAATGAGTGGAAAGAGGAGCCTTTACTTGTGATTCCGCTCATTATCTTGGATTTTCTTTGCATCCACCCTTTTCGTGATGGCAACGGCAGAACAGCGCGGCTTCTCACACTTCTTTTGCTCTATCATTTTGATTATCAGGTGGGCTTGTATATCAGTTTGGAGCGAATCTTTGAAGAATCGAAGGAGAGCTACTATGAGACTCTAGAGAAGAGCTCTCAAGGGTGGCACCATGCAAAGCATGACGTCATGCCTTGGCTCACCTACTTCTGGGGGGTGTTGCTACGCGCCTACAAAGAGTTTGAGCAAAGAGTGGGCCACCTCAAAACGCAAGGGAGCAAAGCTGAGCACATACGCGATACTATTGAGGCTCGAATAGGCCCCTTTGCTATTTCCGATATCGAGAGGAGTTGCCCCTCTGTGAGCAGAGACACGATACGGTTAGTGCTCAGACAAATGAGAGATGAGGGCGTGCTAGAGCCGAGAGGTAAAGGGCGTGGAGCGAAATGGAGGAAAAGGTCCGCCCCCTAGCTTCTTTCTCGACATAGGTGTTCCAAGAAAAATATTAGAGAGTCGTCCTTTTTCTGATAATCATCCCAAATTTTTTGGAGCTCGTTCCCATACGTAGAAAGAAGTTTTTGAGTTTTAAGAGATTTTGGATTGCCCATGAATGTAATAGGGTAAATTTTGCAGCCTTGTGGTTGAGGAGCATCAACTCCAGCATAAGTTTCTGTCCATTCTGGAATCGAACCATCTGCACGTCTCGCATCCTGATAAGCTTTTGCCGATTCCTCTCCATAGCCCAATAATATCCCTAATAAAAAATCACTGTGGTTGATAAGAGCAGTTAGGCCGTGCCCTTTTTCAAGCTTTTCGATAAACCAATCTGGTGAAAAGACTTCTCCAAGTGCATTTTTAAAAAGGTGAGAATGTACTAATAAACATTTATAAAGAGCTGATTTGTTTACAATATATATATCTAATATTTCAACTTCATCCTGATTATGCAACTCTTCGCAAAAAATAAAATTTGGATGTGGGAATAGATGTTCGTTTCTTTTGAATGCTACCCATTCTTTATAACAAGGAAGTTCTTTAACAATACGATGCTCGCATTTAACTATAACACCAGTAAAACATACGGGTTTGTAATCAAAACATAAAACATGAGCTGCATTATCCAACTTAATGGCATAATCAAAAAAATTTCCTCATGCAAATCTTATCATGACAAGATACATGCTTAAGACCCTCTTCTATAGAGGATGCACCGAAAAGGGAACTAATCAGACTAAATAACGAAACAAAAAAAATAATATTTTTTTTCATTACTAACTAGGGCTGTCGCACCTCAAACATTTTATTATGCCCTGTGGGTTATAATAACCGCAATTTCTAC
Organism: Chlamydiota bacterium; assembly: GCA_021772465.1. GTDB lineage: Bacteria > Chlamydiota > Chlamydiia > Chlamydiales > JAAKFR01 > JAJFLX01. The sequence goes on along the minus strand of JAJFLX010000017.1, from coordinate 101,539 downwards.
ATTTCCAAACATAATAACTGTCGCACCTCACAGCTTCTTGTAAAGGTAGCCATTCCCCATTTTCGAGTACTCAAACACCTTCAGGAGTTGCTTGCATTCCCTGTGTGCCAAGCCAACAACCATTAATCAACAGAAATACGCCTTGCTCATTGGTGATTACTTGATCAATGCGCTGTCTTTCGATTGATGAATTTACCGAGCAGCTTTCCTGTGAAGAAGCTTGAAGTGTTCCTAAACAACACAATGTCAAAGCTAAAGATAAAATATACTTCATCCGAGTCTTCATATTTATACCTAATTTTTCAAATGTAAAACTGACCGCATGCGATGAATATAAGAAAAGCTAAAACTTTAAAGAAATATAAAAAAAACCGGAAACACCATCAAATTTGAAAATGTTTCCGGGGATGTGCTCTTTACCGAACTCACCTCGTACCAATTTGTCGAGGAAATGAAGAAAATCTATGACCTCGGGCCACTTATAAATACGCAAAAATTAGAGGAGTTAGTTCTGGAAAAAGCAGGTGCCAGTGCAGTGAGGGAAAAATGACTCGAAAGAGAGATTGAGGGGGCGCGGGTTGTCATTTGCTAAAATCTCAGAAACAATCGGTGTGTCAAATCCCATCCTCTAGTTGACTGAAATTTTACCATGAAATGAGCGTATTAATTTTTGCTATGACGACACTAATTTCTTTTGGTATGGCTAAACTATGCGCGACATCACCAAGTCCATTATGATGGGCATTCCACAGTTGCTGTAATTTTCCAAGGCTACTTTCATCAAAGCAAACGGACTGTAGGACCGTGCCTCGATGCTGAAATGTTTGCGACACGCTCTCCTGCAAGTTTTTAAGGTTTATTAGGCTTGGTATTTGAGAAAGAAGATAGAGGTCATGATAGTCTTTCATTCGGCTATTGGCCGCGCCTTTAGAAGTAACTGTCTCCAATTTTTCTGCAATAATGGTTTCAATTGGGTAGACCTGTAAAGAAAGGTGGTTTTCAAATAGAGCTCTTCCCCGATACTGAAAAAGCTGAACATCAAGAGATTTTGGTGTAACAATATCTCCGACACCGACATCAATATGAATTTTGTCCCGCATCTTGCCAAAATGTGTTTGTAGAGTTGCTCTATAGCCAGGATAATGCATATGAGGTTGTGTTAAGGGCGATAGGCTCTGGTAGGAAAAGGAGAAACCATCATCGGTAGATACTTTCGTAACGTCATTAAAAGCGGTTTGTATCTCTTGTTCTCCGACCTGCATATGAGTTAGAAGAAAATCCAAGTCAGTTGTTTCTCTTCCAAGCTTAATGAGGAACGGGCTAATCGGACTAAAAAGCGCTCAAGTTGCAATTGTTTCCAGCAGTGGTTGAATTGGATGCCTTTTTCCTTGGCAATTGTTTGAAGGCGGTCCTTCAATGCTTGTTCATTCATGTGGTCACCGAGATTAAGTAGGGGTCAATATTCACTCTTAATTTTTTTGCATAATCTTGCAATTTGATAAGGTTAAGCTTGCGGGCACCTTGCAAAGTAAGAGCGGTTTTTAAAGCTTTAATAGCTACTTCGCGACTCAAAAGACGGAATGCATCGACAATTGTGCGCTCCTGCTCAAAAATGGGCACTGCCACACCCTCTAATTCAACCGAAGTTTTACCTAATTCAAAGTTGCGGAAGCGCACAACTTTAACGTCATCTCTCCCTCTAACATCCGTACCATGCCGAACTCCTATCCAATGTTGACGGGGAATTTCGTCGGTTAACTCATAAATAGCAAGAGCTGAAAGCAAACAAACTACACCCCCATTCACCCCATAGACCGCTTCTATCAAATCAGCCCACTGGAAGTGCAAAGAAGAGCCTTGAGAGCTTTGGTATACCCCCCGTTTTAATCGCTTGAGAACCCCCTTTTTGACGTAATAGGAGAGCAATGCAGGATGGATTCCAAGGCTCTTGGCCTCCTTAGAGGTAAAAATGGGTTTATCGGTTAATTGCTTCAGGAGCTGCTTGGTCATAGAAGTAAATTTTAACAAAATCACCCAGAAAGATCAAGTGGGTGTTTTTGTTAAAAACTTCTGCCTAATGACCCGTTTAAAAAACTCGCGTCCTTCAGATAAAAAAGCCGGAAACATCATTAAATTTGAAAATTTTTCCGGTGATGTGTACATCACTGGACGCATTCAAAACTTTTCTGGACTTTGACTGGTTTGGATTTTCACCCGATAACCCAAACGAACTCAAAAATGAATTGTGTATTCAGCTAAATATTAGTCACTTAACCATATATAGAAAAGAACCTAGAAATCCTTGACTTCTAGGTATTTCTAGGTTAATTTCTAGGTAGACACAAGAATAGGGAACTTCATGATCGAAGATTTGATTACGAAAAACGAGGGTAAAACTCTCGAGTTTAAAGAAAACACGAAGTCATTGACCAAGATTATCCAGACAGTCATAGCTTTCGCTAATACAGCGGGAGGAACGATTGTTATTGGGGTGAAGGATCGAAAGAAGGAAATTGTTGGCATTCAAGATATTTTAATAGAAGAGGAGCGCTTGGCAAGCGCCATAGCTGACTCTATTGAACCATTGATAACTCCAAGCTTTCAGCTTAGTTCATGGAGACAGCGTGATCTATTAGTGATCCATGTACCCTATTCGATAGGTCCGTATTTTTTGAAGGCAAAGGGGAGGGAAGGAGGCACCTTCATCCGTTTTGGTTCAACTAATCGCACAGCGGATCGCGCGACAATTGAAGCTATCACTCGATCAAAGCAACGCCAGTTTTACGATGAATTGCCCTGTTATCAAACTTCAAATGAGGACTTGGATTTTGATTTAGGGAAAAAGTTATTCTCAAAGATATCTAAAAAATTTACCCCTCAAAATGCGAGGTCGCTAGAACTACTTGTACATCATCAAGGTCATGAATTACCTTCGATTGGTGGTATCTTATTGTTTGGCAAGCAGGAAAAGAGAATGGAAATATTTCCAAATGCTATGGTCCGCTGCGCGAAGTTTCAAGGGAAGACAAAGGTAAAGTTTATAGACCAACTCGACATTTGCGGGCCTCTTCCTTTGGCTGTTGATAGCGCTTTTGAATTTGTCAAGAAGCATTCCATGGTTGCTTATGAAATAGAGGCCGTTCGAAGAAAGGAGGTGCCTCAATATCCACCGCAAGTCGTGAGAGAAGCTATCATTAATGCTCTTGTTCATGCGGATTATTCTGTCAAAGGATCGACAATTCAGATAGCTATATTCGAGGATCGTATGGAGATCACCAATCCTGGCGCATTGCCTTTCGGTTTGAGCATGGAAACAGCTCTTTCAGGCTTTTCACAATTGAGAAATAAAGTAATTGGACGCGTTTTTCAAGAGCTTGATCTTATAGAGCATTGGGGAACAGGACTAGGAAGAATGATTGAAATTTGCCAAGATCAAGGAATCTCAGAACCTCTATTTGAAGAGGTGGATAATTATTTTAGGGTAACACTATTTCATGGTAACAAGTCACCGCAGATATCAGAAAAGTGGGAAGAGGCATTAATCGAATATTTAAGCAAGAATGACGAAGTCACAGCAAAGCAAGCACAAAAAATTTGGGATGTGACTGCAAGAACAACTACTACGCGTTTAAAGAAAATGAAGGAAAAACGACTTGTCGTTGAGGTGAGTACAGGCCCCTACGACTCTCGTAAAACCTTCATCAAACCTAGAAAACAACCTAGAAATGCCTAGAAATTTAAAATTTCTAGGTTGTTTTCTGGGGAGTGGATAGAGTTTCCTTAGTTTGTTTGAGCCTTAGAAATGCACCGAAGAGGACTCGAACCTCTAACCACCTGGTCCGAAGCCAGGTACTCTATCCGATTGAGCTATCGGTGCGAAACCAAAGTAGATTAGCAATTATCGTGGTTGACCTCAAGGAAATTGTGGCGCAAAATGAGCCTGTGGTTACTAAACTCATAAGGTGCGAAGGGGTTGTGCTGCAGTCTCTCCCATTTAAGGAGCGCGACTTGATCGTAACCCTCTTCTCAAGCGAAGGGCTCGTCAAATTGTTTGTCCGAGGGAAACGGTCAGCCCTGATGACTCCACTTACCCGAGGTGAGTTCCATTTCTCTTTGGGTAGAAGTGATTTAAATCAATTCAAAGAGGGGTCCATTTTAGCTCAGCATCTGAGCCTGAGAGAGCGGATCGAGTCCTTAGAGAGCGCATGTCATATGGCCGAGGCGCTCTTGCGCACGCAACTCCCAGGCAAGAGCGCCCCAGACCTCTATGCTCTTTTTGTTCATCTTTTAGGCTCTATTTCAAAAGCGAGTGAGCCCAAAGACGTGGTATTACTTTTCAGGCTTAAGCTGTTGATGCACGAGGGAAGCTTGCAGCTCAGTGAAGGGTGCGCCATTTGTGAAAAGGAGGCTACAAAAAGGTACGGGGGAGAGCGTTTTTGTGAGCTTCATGCCCCACGAGGAGCGATAGAGGTCGATGAGAGGCAGCTGCGAGCACTAGCGCATGTGCGCTCATTGAGCGCTGTCGTCCTGGGAACATGGACGCTGCATGATGCAGTCGACACGCTGTTTAAGCAAGCTACCGATTGAGAGAGAAAAACTCACAAGCATTGGCACTTGTCACTCTTTGTAGCGCTTCGAGCGAAACCCCTCGCACCTCGGCGACACATTTTGCAATCTCAAGAAGATAAGCCGGCTCATTGGGCCTCCCCCTGTAAGGAGTGGGAGCCAGGTAGGGGGTGTCGGTCTCAATCAGAAGACGATTTTCAGGAACCCTGGCCGCTACTCTGCGAAGCTCTTCACTCTTTTTAAAAGTGACAATGCCGCTTAAAGAGAGGTACCACCCCCGCTCAATGACCGACTCTGCCTCAGCAAATGTCCCTGTAAAGCAGTGTAAAACCCCTTTGCCTGAAAAATGTTTATCGAGTTCATCAAAAAAATCATCAAAGGCTTCGCGGCAGTGAATCACAACGGGTAGATGACATTCGAGAGCAAGCGCAAAATAGCGGCGGAGCCACTCTTTTTGCACCTCAGCGGTCTCAGGGAAGTAGTGGTAGTCGAGGCCGGTCTCTCCAACAGCGACCAAGTCACCCGCCCGTGCATGGGCTGCAAAAGCTTCGAAGTGCAGCGCCCCGTTTTTTTGTGCATCATGCGGGGTAGTCGAGCCGACGTTGTAAATCCAAGGGTAGCGCTTTGCAAGCTCAAGTCCTATTTCAAGCTCTTCAGGTGTAGTGCAGATATTGACAATCGCTTCAAGACCAGCTTCTCGAGCCCTTGCGAGTAAGGGCTCACGACTCTCCCCAAAAGAGGCGTGCGAAAGGTGGGCATGGGAATCAATCACGCTGCACCGTGGTCTTGTCGACCGGTAGTCTACCCAAGAATTCTTGAACAACTTTGGCATTTAGAGTTTGTGGAAGCACCTCTGGCATCCCACCATAGTGACCTGGATAGAGCGCGTAGACAGGAACGCCTGTCCGCCCAAGTCGCTCAAGCTCAGAGGTGATGCGGGCATCTTTTTTGGTCCAATCCCCGATCAAAGTGACCACTCCCTTCTCCTCGAAAGCCTGCTCTACAGCTGCAGAGTGAAGCACCACCTTGTTGGCTTGACAGATCAGACACCACTTGGCAGTGAAGTCGACAAAAACGGGAACCCCCGCCGCCTGAAGCTCCGCGACCCGCTCAGGGGTATAAGCCTCCCAGCCACCCTCACCGGCTACGAGCTCACTGCTCGCAGCGCCTTGTGATATTTTAGCCGTTTTGATCGCGGCCCCCCCACCAAATAAGAGAAGAGCAGCAGCTATTGCCGTTGCAACCATTCGAGTCAGCTTACGGCGAGTAGGTGTGGCCCACTTGCCAAAAATCCACCCAGCAATCGCAAGCACAAGCAAGGAAGCTAGAAGCACAAAGACAGCCATGTTATCGGTTTGCGCTCCAAAAACCCAAATCAGCCAGATCACAGTCGCCATCATCAAAAAGCCCATAATCTGTTTGAATGCAATCATCCAATTCCCCGGCTTGGGCAAAAAGCGGACGAGCTTGGGGAAAGCTGAAAAAAGCAGGTAGGGAAAAGCCATCCCCAGCCCCATCATAGTAAAAATTCCAAGAGCTGAGGCCGGCGGCAAGGTCATCGCAAAACCAAGAGCTGGCCCCAGAAGGGGTCCTGTACACGGCGTTGCAACAAGGGTAGCAAGCACCCCACTCATGAAGGAGCCGAGTAAGGGAGATTTGCTTGCAGCCGGCGCTTTATTTCCAAGAGAGATGAGCGAGGTGCCTAGCTCAAAAAGTCCAAATAGACTCAAGCCGAGCATAAAGAGAATGCAAGTCAATATCACCACAAAAACAGGCTCTTGAAGCTGAAAACCCCAGCCTATCCCCTCTCCATAAGCGCGTAAAATGAGCAAAGCTCCGGACAAGATCCAAAAAGAGGTGAGCACACCAAGCGCAAAAAGCCCACCGTGCTGAAGCATGACAGAGCGGCGCTCATGAGCTAGTTTGACAAAACTAAAAATTTTCAGAGCAATCACAGGGAGCACACAAGGCATCACATTGAGAATTAAGCCCCCTAAAAAGGCGAGACCAAGAGCCACACCCACACCTGAAACGCCATGCGAAGGGGTCGATGAGGAAAGAGGCGCAACACTGGATGCATCGACTTTAATCGCGCGCTGAATCCCACTCCCTTTCTCTGATACCAGAAGTAAACCCTTGAGCGCCCCTAGCTCCCCTCCCGGGTGGAGTCGCTTCACGTTGAGTGTGACCTCTCCTTGGTCGATAGAAAAAAGCTGAGGGGCAGCGTAGTCAATTACCTCCCCCTCTTCGGGTATAAACTGCAGAGCTTCGATGTTTTGAAAAGTGCCTGGCTTGGGCTTGAATTTCATGACAATCTCGTCTGTCTCAGTCTTTACCTCGACATTACCACTCTCGTCTTGAGGGAGCGCCTCTCTCGCTTGGGAGAAAAGTGTCGTCGCTGCTGCATTGAGCTCGGGCGCGCTTTCACTTACAGGTAGCGCAAGGTCGAGCTGGGCACTTCCAGGAACACACGCGTCGTTACATGCCAGCCAGTTCACATCAGCATGCAATGAGACAGGCTCACTTAACTTGAGATCCGCGGGAGGGGTAATTTCTGAGAGGAGCAAGACAGAGCCTGTGTACCCATAAGCGACAAGTGAGTCATTTTCAAAGCGCTCGGGGTAGGGCCATTGCAAAGGTCCTGCAGTAAACCCATCGGGAAGGTCCCATTTCACCTCTGTTGGAAAGCCGGCATCTCCGGGATTGAGCCAGTAGGTATCCCACCCCTTGTCCATGTCGAGCTTTACCCCGACCCAAAAGGGTTCTCCTGGTTGAATGGAATGTTGCTCTGCGATAAGCTCAGCGCGCACCGGCTCAGCTGGCTGAGAAGTGTCAGCTGCAAGCGGCGTAAAAGCAAAAATATAGCTTAAGGGTAAGGCCCACCGAATCAAAGATATTGCTTTTCCAATCATATGCACCTTAATATACTATTGAGCTTAAAATTATACCTCATCATCACGACCTAGTAAAGGCGAAAGAATTATGAATCCAATACTCGATGCGTACCAAAGCTCCGATCTTTTTGGAAAAACTATTTTTTTAACTCTAGCTGCGCTCTCAGTTTTAACCTGGATTCTTTTCCTACAAAAATATTTTCAAGGGCGCGTAGCAAAAAAATTAGGAAAAAATTTTCAACGCACTTTTCAAAAACTTCGTATGAACCCTTTGGGCCTTGAAGTGAAAGGGGGAGGCTCTCACCCTTTTACAGAACTCTACCACTGTTTCAAGCGGAACTCTTTAGAGCTTTTGAGCAAAAATAGAAGGGCCGTTCAAGAGGAGCGCCCTGTCACCCTCTCTTCCTCTGATGTCGACCTCATTGAGGCTCACTTGCAGACGACGATCTCTAGCGAGACAGGCATGATGGAAAAAAACCTCTTCATTCTCTCGACTATTGTCAGTCTCGCCCCCTTTTTAGGATTGCTCGGCACGGTGTGGGGAATTCTTCTTACCTTTGCAGAGTTGCAAACAGGCGCCAGTGCGAGCGCTAATTCGGCGATTATGGGAGGACTTGCTATGGCACTTGGCACGACAGTCGCAGGTCTAGTGGTTGCGATCCCTGCCCTCATTGCCTATAACTACCTTCGCTCACAGCTTTCTCATTTCCACACAGAAATGGAAGATTTTTCTCAGCTACTGCTCGCCTCTATCGAGCTGCAGTATCGGCAGGTGGAGATTCGATGAAAAGAAGACGAGCCCCGCTAGAGGAGGCGCCAATCAATCTCACCCCGCTCATCGATGTGGTGTTTGTGATTCTCATCATGTTCATTGTCGTCGCCCCTCTGCTTGAGATGGATCACGTCGAGCTCGCGGAGGGTCCTCCCCTTTCCAACCCTGCGCAGACACAAAAAATACCCCTCACGATCCACGTCTTTGCAGATGGCACCCTCGCTCTCAATAAGCAACGTGTGACGCTCGATGAGCTTCAAAAGCGTCTCATCCAAGCAAAAAGAGCCTACCCCGAAGCTGCTCCCCAACTCTACCACGACCGAGAAGCCACCTTTGGCACCTACCAAGCTGTGAAAAACGCTGTGGAGTTAGCCGGATTTACAGATATGGACGTGCTACTTAAACCGAGTTAAATAATGCGCCTGAAACTCGTTGTCATTTTCACTCATGTCGCCCTTCTCTTCTTTTTGGCCCGCTCTGCGCCCACTCCTAAATCCGTTTCAAAGCCGCTCTCTGTGCACACCCATACATTGATTACCCCCACACCCAAGTTAGCGGCCAGCCCCTCGCCTTCATCTCCGATACCACGCCCTCTTCCTGATAAGCCTAAACCTAAGCTGGAAAAAAAAAGTGTTGCACCCCCCAAAAAGGCGCCTGCTACAAAGGCGAGCAAGCCAGATAGAAGAGCGTTAATTGGCGCTTTGAAAAAAAGCCTCGCCTCTTTTGAAACAGACTCGACTCCCTCCAAGACACCTTCACTCACCTCCACGCCACTTGCCTCTGAAACTCTAGTGCAACAAGCGAGCTATGAGCAAGCGATCACCGCCACACTACAAAATGCGCTCACGCTTCCTCGAAGCGGTAACATTGAGTTAGAGGTGACGCTCACTCGCGCAGGAGCATTGGAGAAACTTCGAATCAAAAATGCGACGAACTCGAATAATAAAACCTACCTTGAAGAGGCGCTTCCAAGGGTTCTATTTCCCCCCTTTGGCAACAACTTTCGCGGTGAAAAATCGCACACCTTCGTCATAACATTGACAAGCCTGTAGTGAAAACGCATAATGCGCTTCTCTCGTAAATAGACAAGGACCCATGTTTCGAATAGCGTTTCTCACCCTCTTGATTTGCAGCTCGCTGCTTGGAGCAGATGAGATCATCATTCAGCTCGATAACGAGCAGAAGCTCGCTCCTCTCGCCCTCTATCCAATCCGCGATGAGCAAAGTGAGCTCTCCTCTGACTACCTCAAATCATTGGATCGAATCCTTCACTTTGACCTCAACCACAATGGGCGCACCGTTTGTGATGTGCAAAATCCTGTTTTTGTCGTGCAGCCGACTCTCCGGGGCAAGACTCTCTCTCTCTCCTTGCAGCTGAAAAAAAGTGAAACGGCCAAACGGATTGACGGCATCTTTTTGACCGGAAACCTTGCAAAAGATCGTCAACAGATTCACCTTGCTGCAGACTCAATCCACAAAGCCTTTTTTGGCAAACCTGGAATATGCAACTCTCGTATTCTTTTTACCACTCGAAATCGCAAAGGAGCAGCTTCTTCTGATTGGGTGAGTGAAGTGTGGTCTGCTGATTACGATGGGGGCAATGCGAAACAGCTAACCTCGCACACAGGGCTCTGCGTCACCCCCACTTTTGTCCCCACCCCTCCGGGCACTCGTCCTCACTACCTCCTCTATGTCTGCTATGAGACAGGGCAACCCAAAATCTATGCTACCTCTATCAAAGATACGACTGTCTCCAGGCTCACTTTCATGCGCGGCAATCAGTTGATGCCAACGATCTCCCCCCAAGGGAACCTCCTCGCTTTTATTAGCGATGTGACGGGCAATCCCGACCTCTTCATTCAACATTTTTCCTCTGATGAGGGACTGCAGGGTAAACCCCGGCAGATCTTTTGCGCTCCCAATGCAGCCCAGGGCTCTCCTACTTTCAGTCCCGATGGAAAAAAACTCGCCTTTGTCTCTAACAAAGACGGCCCAGCTCGCATCTATGTGCTCGACATCCCTCTTGAGGGCACTTCTGTTAAACAACTCGCCCCTCGATTGATTTCGAAGCGCAATACAAACAACACCTGCCCTGCCTGGTCACCTGATGGGACTAAAATTGCCTACAGCGCCACAACAGCTGGCACCCGTCAGATCTGGATCTACGATTTTACGCTACAAAAAGAGTGGCAGCTCACTGACGGCTATGGTCACAAGGAGAACCCCACTTGGGGTCCCGACAGTTTGCACCTTCTATTTAATTCATCCACTCCAACCACTTCTGAGCTTTTCTTGACAAATCTCAATCAGAAAAGTGCAACCAAGATTACAAGTGGACCTGGAGAAAAACGATTCCCTGCTTGGGAACCTTTAACCATGAGGACTCTATGATACGATATTTACTACCCTTATGTGCCTTACTCGCACTGACAACCACGAGCTGCAGCCGCTCACGCTCTGAATTTTGGGAGGACACGAAAACCTGCACCCGCTACATGGGCAAAGGTGTTCGCTCTCTTTTTGGCAAACATGTCGATTCACGTGAGTCTGCCAACTACTACGAGAGCTGGAGTGAAGACCTTGAATTCATTCCTCTTGTCGACGCCACCACTGACTACACCGCCCAGCCGCTTGAATCTCCAGGTGATCCTGGCTCAGCCATTCCTGGCATCGATGGGTTCTACTCCCCTTCTGGTAAACTCGCTGAGCTCTTTAGCCACGTCCACTTTGATACCGACAAGTACACTGTGCAGGGCTCAGAAAATGTCAAAGCTCTTCTAGCTATTGCGGAGTACCTCAATGAGCATCCTGGTATCCACGTCTTTGTCGAGGGGCATGCGGACGAGAGGGGCGCTGCGGCCTACAACTTAGCTCTTGGCTCACGAAGAGCGAATGCTGTGCGCAACTTCCTTGTGCAAAACCATGTCAATCCGCAGCAGCTCTACACGATTTCTTATGGGAAAGAGCGCCCTTTTGTTCTCTCTCACGATGAGACCTCTTGGAAGCAGAATCGTCGAGCTCAATTTAGACTCTATGACAAGGTGCGATGAGACGAGCTCTTTTTACCCTACTTTTAAGTGTCCCCCTTTGGGGGGCCACCTCTGCCCCTCTTCAGGAGATGCGCCTCTCTCTTGAGCAGTTCAAGTACCAGCTTCATGCGCACGAATCTGAGCTACTTATATTCCAAGAGAGACTCTCTGAGCTTGAGCGCACTCTTGAATTGAATCGAAGCAGCGCTTCAGGGGCAAGTGAGAGTCGTATCGCCGCTCTTGAGAAGACTCAGCAAGCGCTTTTCAAGGATTTCAAAACCCTCAAATCAGAGCTCTCGCAAACCTCTTCGACGCTTGCCAGGCTCGATAAACAACTCTCTCAAGATGTCAAAGGACTCAAAAAAAATCTTGAATCGATCATAGGCATGCTCCAACTGGAGAGCTCCGGGGGGGAATATGTCGTTCAGTCAGGCGATAGCCTCGGTAAAATTGCAATCGACCACAAAACCACGACTCAAGAGATTAAAAAGCTCAACAACCTCTCCAAAGACACGATCTTTCCCGGCCAGAAACTGCGCCTTCCTTAGTTTTTTTTTGTATAAAACAAATTTTATTTTATAATTAATAAATTAAATACATAATCTTTAAACTAAATAAACAAGAGTATAATATAATTTAGTGCATACAAACAATTACCAGGAGTAATATTATGTCAGCATCTATACTCGGGGAGTCTTTTAAACCAAACAGCGGAACATTAGATAGTCTTAAAAGAGTAGCTACCACACTAAAACCAGGACGCAAAGCAGCCATCACAGGAGCTGCGCTACTTGGTTTAGCAGCGGTCACCCTTGCCTTCTATTTTGTGGGGCATTCGAGGGGAATGAATTTTGCCTCTTCTATGAGAATGGGTGGAATGAAATTAGCGGACTGGACAAAGTCTCTCAATTTTTCTAAAGGGCAGATTGTAGCAGCAGCTACTGGAACGCTCGGTGGTCTTGCCTTGATTGGGGCAGGTGTAAAGTATGGACCTAGAACTGCTAGGGCTACTAAGACAAAAGTAAGCACCCTAAGCAAGGCTGCTAAGGAAAAAGTAAATACCCTAAGAGCAGAAAGAGCAGTCCTAAGAGCAGAAAGAGCAGAAAGAGCAATCCTAAGAGCAATCAGCCAATCATTCGCTAAAGGCACCGAAAAAACCCTCAAATACTTGCAAGCCAATCAATTGAAGGAACAGAAGAACGAGACACTACGAGAGCAACTGGCGCAGGATGCAGAAAGACATACCTTCGCCCAGACTGACCTGAGTAGTAACCCCTGCCCCATGGATATTTAAGCACAGTCTGTACAATTAGTATTGTTAATTCTCTTAGTCTCAAAGGGAGCAGGAAATCCTGCTCCTTTTTTTGTTTACTAAATTAATAAAATATTAACAGCTAATATGTTAAAATTGTTACAGGTTTAATAAAAAGGAGATAATATGTCAGAACCTACAAATACTATTGCCCACCGCTGGGCACAATACAAAACAGAGCACGCCACAACCCTTCGCATTGCGAAGTGGAGCTCACTTTCGCTTGTAGTAGCTGCCGCACTACTTGGGGTGGGCGCCATTGCTATGCGCTACGGAGGCCACTACCAACTCAATGCAGCAGGCTTCAAGCAGCTAGGCCAGGACATGGGCACACTCGGTCCAAAGATGACGAGTTGGTGGAACTCAGGCAGATATTCAGGTGGAGCCATGATGGCGACTGTAATAGGAACTGCAGCAGGTGGAGTTGCTTTGATGGTGTTACCTCCTAAAATCAAAAAGTGGCGCGAGGAAAGACTCGAAGACAGTAAAGCACGTGAGATGCACTCTTGGGCTGATGAGTTTGTCGAAGAAGCTGGAGGCCAAGATGCTATTCAGCGAAGTCTCAGAAAACTGCCCACCAACTCCTACAGGGAATGCTCTCAGGGCGAGACTACCCTTGTTACCTATAAAACGCACCATAAAAAGATAAAAACTTTCACCTATCGCACAGCTGAAGGTATGCAAGAGAGTGCCAAAGAGTTTTTCAGACATGGCTGCTATACACGAGTTGAAAGCGAAAACAGTTAGAGCTAAACAAAAACTGGCGATCGTTAAAAGAAATCTAGGTCGCTATTTTTGAATATGAGCAGCGCATAGGGAAGACTCCGTCCCCCTATGCGCTACTTATTACCCCCATGGCCTGACTGCCCTAAAAAGAGCCCACTATAACCCTTGGCCCGATCGAAATAAATATCGCTTCCAAGCTACCCTACTTCACATCGATATTTAGCCGTTTTTCCCTAACAGCTGACAATAATTTTTTTTGAATATTTCCTTCTTTAACTAATTAATAATACTTTAATAAATAATATGTTATAATTTTTACATAACTAATAAAAACTATTAAATGAAGCAAATATGCCAAGTAAAATAAATTTAGATCGATTTCAAGCTCGCTGGACACAATACAAAACTGAGCACGCCACAACCCTACGCGTTGCGAAGTGGAGCTCACTTTCGCTTGTAGTAGCTGCCGCACTGCTTGGGGTGGGCGCCATTGCTATGCGCTACGGAGGCCACTACCAGCTCAATGCAGCAGGCTTCAAGCAGCTAGGTCAAGATATGGGTACACTCGGTCCAAAGATGACGAGTTGGTGGAACTCAGGCAGATATTCAGGTGGAGCCATGATGGCGACTGTAGCAGGAACATTAGGTGGTGTTGCCTTGATTGGAGCAGGTGTGAAGTATGGGCCTAAAGCCGTTAAAACTATTGGAAAAAAAACACCCTCCTTAAAACGCACAGAAAAAACCGATAATGCTAGTAACAATGATGGGGCAACACAGCAGGCCGGTAGGGCAAATAAACCTAATCCCTGGACCGGCGCTTTTTCCGACCTAAGTGGTAGCGAATCTGGTCCTGCGTCTTTTTCCGTGTCCACTTCCGGTAGCGAGGCTGGCGAAGAGCAAGCTTCTCACGGATCAGGTCAAAGTGAGAGCGCTCCTCAGCAGGCAGATCGACAAAATGCGCCCCCTGTGAACGCTGCTACGCCCCGCCCTCAGCAAATTTATCGTCCATATAATAGGCATGTAGATGAAGTAGATCACCTCTTCAATGCCATGGCGGAGGGTTTGCCCCTTGGTATGTAAAATCTGATAAGCGGTAGAAAGAAATCTAGGTCGCTATTTTTCTTTGAATATCAGCAGCGCATAGGGTAGACTCCGTCCCCCTATGCGTTGCCTATTACCCCCACTTCCAAACCCCCACCCCCACAACAAAGAGATCGACCACGACACCGGCATCCCACTAGAAAGAGCCCTACATAACTCATGGGCCGATCGAAATAAAAACCTCTTCCAAGCCATCCTCATCACATCGATCACAGCCATCGGAGCCCTGCTCGTCACTCTACACCACATCGTAGGCCTCTCCTCTCTCACTAAACCCCTCCCCTCCACACTCTGCTACACCTTAGCCCTCGGAACCCTCCTTGCCACCCGAAGCGCAACTCTCAGAGTACACCGTTCAAAACTTAATTTATAATTAACGTTTACTTTATTAAAAATTAAAATTTAATTGCTATAATTAGACCTAAACGAAAACAAAGGGTTTAATATGGGTAATTGTATTGAGGTTAAGAAGAATTCTTTTAACTACCATTTAGAAGGTGGAGAGGACCTGCGAGCGCGAAGAAAAGAATATGTGCGTCTAGGGATCAGCTTGGCAATTCTTGCGACGCTGAGCACGATTCTGGTAGAGTACACCCATGCAGAACACTTCCAGGAACTCATGAACCGAGCCTTTTCAACTCAAACAGCTCATAAAGGGTACTTAGCCTTATTGAATGCCACCGCTTTTGGAGGAGGATTTTTGGTTATTCAACAGTTGAAAAAACAGAAATTTTTTGGCGTAAACGAGAGAATCAAAGCCATTTTTAGACCCCCTATCACCTCTCCAGAGCGCAGCTTATTAACACCACGAAATGTCTACACAGGACTCTAAAAATAAGGAACGTATAATGCTTATAAAACTGAATTCTCGATGCCTCCCACATCAAAAAATCCATTTGGGAGCAAAAACGAAAGGAGCTATCGGTGGCGCCCTTGTGCTTATCGCATTTGTTGGAAGCACAGTAGCAGCCTACCATTTAAACTCAGGAGCCCATCGCCTTCTAAATCAGGGATGGAGTGTTGCCAACCAAACCAGCTCCGTTCGAAATGCCTTTATCTACATCGGCCTACCCATAGGTGTTGTTGCAGGAGGATCGACCCTCTTGTTTCCACTCTACAAGCAGTATAAGTCCAAGAAGTGGAAAGAAGAAAATGGAGGGATGTGCTTAGAGGGAGCCCTTGAAAAACTCTCATCGGACAAAGTGATAAAATACAGCCTCACCGTGTGCTCTCTTCTCTGCTTGAGTGGACTTATCTATCTTACTTCAAAAAACCCTCAGCTACAGCAATTGATGAACACCCACTCAGTGACTTACTGGCAAATGGGCACCGTAGGCATTGCAAGCCTGGTGGGAATTGGCGCTATCCTTGCAGTCGACCATAAAAGGATGATACGATCGCTTGAAAAACAGCTAGAGAGAAAAAGTGACCCACTCCAGCAATTTAGCTACACAACCTAAAGGGTTTCTAACGCAAGACGAAAACGGAGCGTGGTTTCTATGCAAAGAGCCATTTATGAAATCGTGTTGCCTACAGAAAAACGGAGCACTCCCTCTCGAAGGGGACCTAAAAGAGTATCGGCAGGGTCAGCCTGTCACACTATCGGGAATCTACGTCGAAGGGAAATTTCAAGTGAAGAACGTTAAACAAGAGAGCCTCTCTTTTCCCTATGTCACAGTCGGGATCCTCCTCGCTGCTTGCGTTGCAGCGACCCTCTACAAACTGCTCAAAGCCTCTTCTTCTTCCTTGAAGCGATAGCCCACTCCACGCACAGTCTCAATCCAATGAAAATTAGGACCTAATTTCTTACGCAAAGAAGCAATGTGCACGTCAATGTTGCGATCCATGATAAAGGCGTCGTCATTTTGCACATCATCGAGGAGCTGGTTTCGTGTGAGCACCTTTCCCCGATTGACCAAAAATCGGCGTAATATACCAAACTCAGAGAGCGTGACAGGGATGTATTTATCTTTTTTGCGCACAAGATAGCGGTCAATCTCTAAAGTGAAATCTCCAAAAGTGAGTACTTTACTCACTTTCTGCGGCTCACGACCCCTGCGCAGTACGGCTTTGATGCGTGAGAAGAGAATTTTGGGAGAAAAAGGTTTCGCAACGTAGTCATCTGCGCCAAGCTCTAAACCCAAGACGACATCGAGCTCTTCGTTTTTAGCTGAAATGATGATCACAGGGATGTTCTTCAGCTCAGGACTGTGTTTCATCTTCCGGCAAATATCCAGACCATTGAATCCAGGAAGCATGATATCGAGAATCACAAGGTCAGGCTTCTCTCGCTCTATCGAACGAAGGCCGTTCACTCCGTCAGTCTCCGCATGTAGCTTGTAGCCTGAGATATCAGCCTGAAGCTTGATTAAAGCCGCAATGTCTTCCTCGTCTTCAATCAAAAGTAAGCTCTTTTTCTGGGTCATCCTCACTCTCCTAAGTTGTCTCTTTGCTTTTAACACGACGTTATTATTTGTGCATCGGTTTTGTTCTGCACCACCTAACATTAACATTTTCTTAAGCCAACTTTTTTTTTGCAGTAAACTGCTGCACTCTATACTATGTGGAGCTTGGAGGGTATTATGCTCACAAAACGATTGCTACTAGTTGCTACTCTTTTCGCGCTCTGCGCGTCGGGGTCTTACTTTCTTTTCAAGCCCAATCCTCAAGCGAGTGCCGATAGAGCACTCACGCAGCTCCAAGAGCGAAATTTTGCGGCTGCTGAAGAGACACTTGGACGACTCGCAACGCAGCCCATGACTTTCCCTATTGCCCTCTACAGAGGATATCTAGAGCAGGCCCGCGGACGGTTCGATGAGAGCGACCGCTACTTTCAATCGGTGCTCAATCACACGGGTGGGAAGAGCTCAGATGCTGCTCTGATAGAAGCGCTTCTTGCGCAAGCGAGCAACGCCTACTTCGAAGAGAGAGAGCTCTCCCCTCTCATCGACCGCGCCTCACGTCTCACAGGCCAAAGCTCTGTCATGACGTTCTTTGAAGGACTTCGTAGTTATTTGACCGCTGAATATGGAGAGGCCCTCCGCGCTTGGAACCACTTCAACGCAGAAGCGACAGAGGGGGGAAGTGGATGGGTGGAATCGATGGTCGAACACTTTTTTCCGCTTTCATGGAGACAGCTCCATATGGCTCATTGCATGACCGAGCAAGGCGATATCCTTAAAGGGAGAGAGCTTCTCGAGCTCGAGAGCCACCAAAACTCAGATCTTCATCCTCTAGCGACTCTTCTTCTAGGCCACACCTATTTAAAAGAGTCTAACCACATTCCTCTCGACCAGAGAGGGTCATACTACAAACTCGCCCGTTTCTACTTCGACCGCGCTGGACTGCATGAGCAATTCAACCGTGAACGGAGTCTGGTCTCAAAAGATGTAAGCCTCGCAGCAGAGGCACTTTTAAGCTCAAATCTAGGCCCCGAATACCAAAAATGGGGACTCGATTTTGTGCATACCCTGCAAGATTGGGGCGCAAAAGAGCGCGTCAACTCATTAGCTCAAACGCTTGCAGATCGGCTGATTAAAGAGCGGGACACCGGGCTTTGCCAAATGATCCGAAAAGACTTTTTGGGCTCCTCTTTTCATGGCACCCTTAGTAACCGACTCATCGAGGGAATTGCTTTAGGGCTTAAAGAGGGACAGATAGAAGATATCGCAGAGCTCTGGTCGATGGTTGAAGCTGTCTCTCCCTCTCCAAGAGTTGCAGCTAAACAGATTGCACTGCTCACAGCAAATGAGATTTTCCAAGCTGTGAAGCGTGACACCCTCTCCTTGGGCAGCACACGGCAGCTCCTCGATTTTTGGGATACTTTAGGACAAAGCACACAGCAAAAAGAGCGCCTAGCTATCGGTATGATGGAGAATGCCCAACTCTTCTGGCAAAATGGAGGGCAAGAACAAAAAGCGGCGCGTGTGATGGAGATGGCGTTGAAGCTCACCGATGAGAAAGAGGCGATGGAAGATCACCTTGTCGCTTTTCTTACCTCTCTCTACAAGCAAGCTGAAAATAGCAATCTGATCGGTCGGCTCTCATTGATCTATGATGCATTGGAGAAGTTCCAGGTGAACAAACAAGAACTTCTATCGGCAAGCAAACTCGCTAACCACCTAGCTGATGCAGAATATCTCTACAAAGTGCACAACTATGGGCTCGCAAAATCTCATGCCAACTGGGTGCTCAAGCTCGATCCAACCAATGATAGAGCTTTGCGTTTGGTAGGTCTTTCTGCTTTTCAATTAGGAGAGTACCAACGAGCTGAAGAGCTGCTCGCTCGTCTAGGAGAGCTAGATGAGCACACACACAAAGCGCTTGTTTTGAGTCAGATTTTTGCATCACAAGAGCAAGAGAAGCATCTAGCTCAAATCGATGCAGCTGAATCATTTGAAGACGATGAGTAGTGCAAACGTTGCGTTTGATAAGCATCAATTCCACAGCCAAGTTTCGAAGCTCTGGGACCCCACAGAGCAGAGACTCCACCGCCTTCTTCACTTATCAATCCTCTTCCATGTTGCATTTTTTCTCATTGCAGCCCTAGAAATCGCTCTTTTTGTCTCGTTTTTTGCGCTCCTTTCTGAGTCCAACATCTTAGCTTTCACACTAGCCATATTTTTTCTTACCCTCTTCTCCTATTTTGTTCTTAGACTCTACTTGCAAGCTAAGCGGCCCGACCAGCTTATGGATTTGTGCGAAGCCTACCTCTGGCGTTGCAAGGAGCTGATCAGCTACCAAGAAGGGATTCCCGAGCATCATATCGCTTTAGCAAATGCAGCGGGAAAATTTGCAGCGACGTTACACGAGAGAGAATACCAGATCTATTCCCCTCCAGCGCTCTTTAAATCACTCAAGCCGACACTCGAAAAATTTGGGTGCTTCTGCCACTGGAAAGATTTTCATCGCTTGAAAGAGCTGCTTCTGATGACAGCCGTGGAGGAGCACTTAAAAGTAGTCAAAGCAGAGCCGACTCACTTGGAGGTGCACGCCGCTTTAGCAAATGCTTACGTGACCCTTTCAAGTATTTACGCAGATCCTCGCAAATACCACAGCTTCGATGAGGAGCACTGGATTCCCCCAGAGCGGTACTCCGATGAGATGCAAAGGACCTTTCGAGCGACAGCAGAGCGAGCTATCGAAGAGTTTCGGATCCTCAACGACTATGCTCCCGATGATCCTTGGGTACATGTGCAGCTCGCCTACTCCTACCACGACTTGCAGATGCCTGAAAAAGAAATCCACGAGTATGAAATCGTATTAAAGCTCCGCCCCGATGATAAAGACACCCTCTTCAAGCTGGGGATGCTCTATTTCCAACAGGGAATGAATGCAAAGGGACTTCGAATCTATGAACTCCTTCAAAGAACCAACTACCGCAAGGCTGAGAATCTGATCCGCTTCTACGGCTCTTACGATCTCTAAAGCGACTGCCAAGCGATTGTGCCGACAATCAAACCCGCTACACAGAGTCCATTCGCCCACCAGTTGACCCTCTCACTGTAGATAATCTGAGCCCAGGCGTTGCAAATCAAAATAATACTCACCGAAAAGATGGGGAAAATCATAGCATTCTCCCATGCCGCTCCCACCTGAGGAGCTAAGATTAGAAAGAAGGTACACGCCCCATTTGTGATCCCCCCAAGAATCCCAAAGTAGACCTCAGACCCCTTAGGCAAACGGTGTCTTTTGGCAATATAGACCACCCACTGAAAAGCTGCCCCCGTGAAAAGCACGGCAGGCATGAACCACTGAATGTGCTCCGAACTTAGGTGAAAGGGGAGCAGAGCAGAGGGGGGAAGTCCCGGTTTTAAAATAAGTGCCCACCACTGCAAAAAGGCGAGAAAAATGGTATGCACAATGATAATTAAGCCGATGTAGAAAAGCCAAATCGGTCTGTTTTCGTTTCTTTGTGAAGTCCACCCCGCCCAGACAAGTCCTAAAACAACAATTGAGGAACCCAACCCATTCGTCAAAGAGTAGCTGTGACCAAAAAGAGAGCCAAAAAGCAAGGTCATAACAATCGCAGGGGCTACTGTAGAAGAATTGAGAGCAGCAAAGGTGAGTCCTGGAGGACCATGCTCCAAACTTTTGCCCAGTCCCCACATTAAAAGACCGAAAAACACCCCACCGAAAAGACCTATCCAAACTGGAGGCCAGCTCCACGTGTAATCTCCCGTCCTTACAGGACCGAGCAGGATCATCACCAGTAAAGAGAAGGTGAGCTGCACGACCAAGTAGGCCTTGCTCGATCCTCCCGAATCGATACTCCGTCTCATACAAAAATTGCTAATTGATGCGAGTAAGCCCGCAAGAACAACAAAAAAGATGCCCATAAAAAAGAAGCCCCTTGTGAGAAAAGGTAGAGAGTAGTGTAATGAATCCTCAATATCGGGGGAAGCTTTATCGTGATTAAGTGGAGTTTAGCGCTTTCTTTGTTGCTCTCTCTAAAAGGGTTTTGTTACCCAAGCCCTCATGCAGAAGAGTTTCTCGTAAGGCGCGCTCTTAGCTTCTGGCAAGAGGAAGAGTACCCCTGCGCTCAGAGTCAAATGGCAGCCTATTTTAAAGCTTTTCCCCACGGCTCTTTTGCCGATACGTTCCATACTCTTCTTGGTAAGCTCGCTCTTAAAGAGGAGCGATACGAAGAGGCCCTCACGCATCTGAGAAGTGACTGCACTGAAAGGTGGGAGGCGCTCTACCGTCTTGAAAGATATCAAGAGCTCTACGACCAGATCTCTCCACTAGATATTGCTGCAGATCCTAACTCAAAATTTTATTACGCTGAGGCGAGCCTCCACTTAAAACATTTAACGGAGGCGTTGCAGCACTTTGAAGAACTCGAGGAGAATCCCCGCTTCGGGCTCCACACGCTGATTGCTCGCGCTGAGATTTTCGAGCAGCTGGGGGAAAAAAAACTCGCAGCAAAGCTCTTTCTGCAAGCGGCTCAACAATCGAAAAAACCCGATTCCCTCTCCTTTCATGCCGCGACGCTTCTCTACGAGAGTGAGCCTCAAGAGGCCACAAACCTTTTTCAGCAAGTCGCGCGATCTATTTCCCCTTTCGCTCCAGATGCAGCTATCATTTGGCTAAAAGAGCTTGCGAATGAAAAGAGATGGAGCGACATCGCCAAAGAGCGTCAGCTCTGGCTCGACACACTAGAAGGCTCCGATTGGGCCTTAGCCTCTCTTTATTTAGGCCTGATCCATTTTAAAAACTCTGATTATCTCGAAGCTTCGCACGACCTCTCCAAAGCGTTACATCAAGGGATTCCTAAAAGCTTAGAACCCGTAGCTCTTCGGGCTATGCTTCGCTCAGCCGCTGAGCTTGGAGACCCCGAGAGCGCTGAAATGAGTTTCTCTTTGTTATCTGAGCGTCTCTTGAGTGAAACAGAAGAGAGCAGCTACCTCCTTGCTAAGAGTTACCAAAGGGCAGGACTTTTTGAGAGAGCCCTTCACCTCTTTGCCCAGTTAGACCCCTCAAATGAGCGAGCCTTTTTAGAGAGGATCTCCCTGCATCTCGAGATGTCGAATTGGCGCTTGGCGCAAGCGGAGATCGACCAATTCCTCGACCTCCACCGGGGGAGCTCGAAGAGAAAAGAGATCCTTGAGTTAGCTGTCGATGTGGCTCTGCAAAATCCAAAGGAGCTTGAGCCACTAACCTCTTCACTTCAAAGGGCACTTCTCCATGGACTTTGTGAAAAGCAAGCCCCCTTGCTTGCTGAAACCTACTTACTGCAAGGCAACTACTTCGCAGCGTTGGGTGTGCTAGGAGAGATGAAAGCCCCCGACCCCTCGCTTGTAGCAAGATGTTATATCGAATCGGGTCAACCCCCTGAAAAGTGGCTTGCCTGGGCAGAGCGGGCTGAAACGATCGATCTCTCCATAGAAAATCAGGTGATCTTTGCGCATTATTTAGGCAATAAACGTGACCTAAGAGCCCCAGCTCTTTTAGAAAAACTGATCGCAAAGGGGCGAAGGCTTGGAGAGGAGGAGATGCTCTCTCTAGCTAAAATCTGCGCTGAGCTTGGCAAACCCCATTTAGTAGAAAAGTGGGTGATGCTCCTCAAAGAGCTAGAGAGCAATAAAACTTCTTCAGCAGAGCTTTTTCTCGCCGACGCACTTTCGAAAAGTGGAGACAAAAAACGCGCTCAAGAGTGCTACCAGAGACTTGAAAGAGAGGCCGATCTGAGAATTGCCTACGCCGCCAAGTTAATGCGAGCTCGCGCCGCGAGGAACCTCAAAGCCCTTCAGGAACTAGGAGCACAAAAAACGATCGAGTATGAGCCCCTACACCTAGAAGCAGCACTCGATGCTGCAGAGCTAGCTGCTGCTAAAGTGCCGGAAAAGAAGCGAAGCAAAGAACTATTAAAAGAGCTTTTGGAAGTTCAAGAGGCTTTTACAGACCGAAGCGATAGCTGGTCAAAGGGATACCACAGTCTACGCGAAAAATTGCCCGAGCAAGACAGAGTTTATCAAAGTTATATGCGCTACGTAGAGGCTCGCATCGCTCTTTTGGAAGGGGATGAGAGAGGAAGGGAGGCGTTAAAAGCTCTTGTTGAATCGGCTGTAACGCCCTATCTCGTAGAAAAAGCCCAGGAGGGAGTTCGATGATCGTGGCCCTGCTTTATTCTCTGCTAGCGCTGGCACCTCTCTCGATTGATCCTCTGCCGCTCAATTCTGAGATCCCCCCTCCCCCCGTCCAAGTGATCCACTCGCTCCCCCTCTCGACATTACACGCCCCCCCTAAAATTGAGCTCGACCTTACCTTAGAAGAAGAGCTAGAGGCTGCGGCTTGCAGCCCCTATTTTGACTGCAAAGTGGAGTATACCCCTAAAAAATACCGCCCCGGCTATGTATTCAGAGTGACCTTTTTTCCCCTGTCCGAAATGACTTTTCAACCTCTCCCCAACACCCTTCTCTTTCTCGTCGACCGCTCTAACTCCGTTCCAAAATCTCGCTACAATCTGAATAAAAAAGCCGTTGCCTCTGCGCTGGACTACTTGAAACCAGGAGATCGTTTCAACATCTGTCTGTTCGATGGTCAGGCTAAGCTGCTTTCGAAGCGGCCAATCGCTTGGAACAAAAGGAGTGTGGCAGAGGCCAAGGAGTTTCTCGAAAGGCAAGGTCAGGGGGGGCGTTTCACGGCAACTGAATTCTACGCTGCCCTTGGCAGCATCGATCTCAAAGAGACTCAAAGCGCCATTTTATTTTCAAACGGCAAGACCTTCCTCTCTCCTGAAAAGCAGCGACAACTCATCGGGGAGTGGACTGAAGAGAACAAGCAACGCGTCTCACTCTATGTGGTTGCATCGGGCAAGGGAAACAACCTCCCTGTGCTCGATTTGATCACCTCATTCAACAAAGGACGCCTCTGCTATGTACAAGATCCACAAGAGCTCTCCTCTCAAGTGGTCCACCTCATGCAATCCATCTCTCCTTCAATTGGAGAGCAGATGGATGCAACCGCTGTCTGCTCTGAAAAGCAGATGAACGTCCTTCTTCAACCCCATGCCACGCCTCTCCCCAACCTTCATGCCAACTCTTCCTTCGTCGTCTACGGCTCGACAAACCGGCTCTCTGATTTTACACTCTTTTTGCAGGGAAAAAACCATGGCCAGAGCTTCGATATCAAAAAGAAGATTTCGCTATCAAAAGCCAAACTCGGACTTCCCTCTATTGAAAAGCGATGGACTCAGCTGCTTGTACACGATTTCTATGCCCACTATCTCGAAGATGGAAACATAGGGCACCTTGAGGCTGCTAGGCAGCTACTCACCCCCCTTGACCTACCAACAGCTTGGCTCGACTGATGCCACGAATCATTGGAGGAAAGCATCGGGGACGTCCTCTGATTGCGCCCGATTCTGAGGAGGTAAGACCCACTTCGAGCAAACTTCGCGAAGCTCTTTTCAACATCGTTCAAACAGACATCGATGGGGCCCACCTGCTCGATCTCTTCGCAGGAAGCGGAGCGATTGGTTTGGAAGCCTTGAGCCGCGGAGCGGCGCATGTTACTTTCATTGAAAAGCGAAGAGCCTCTCTCGATGCCATTCGAAAAAATTGCGAAAAACTTGGAGAGATGGCCCATGTCACTTTGATCGCAAAAGAAGCGCTGCAAGCTCTCTCTTCTTTAGAAGGACCTTTTGATCTGATCTACATCGATCCTCCCTATGCCGAAGGGCTCGCTGAGCCCACCCTTCAAGAGATCGACCGCCTCTTGCTTTTAAAAAAAGGAGGGAGACTTTTCGTTGAAACGGACTCCTTTCAAGAGCCCCCCCTCACGCACCTCACTCTTTGTAAAAAAAGAGTGTATGGCAAAAGTGTGCTACACGAATATCAAACAGGCTCATGAGCGACTTGTTTTTTGCGGGTTGCCAAATAGCTTCCAGCAGCTAGCACAATCAACAACCAACTCCATCGCACGAGCTCTGGCCCTCCAAAATTCGTGCGCATCTCTTGGTAGAGCGCCCCAATTAGGCTCAGAGTGAGCATCGGGAGGACGACAAACTTCAAACTATAAAAAAACAGCGTCCGTTTGCCCTTCGAAAACCAGATCGAGTCCTCTCTAATCTGCTCAGAGAGGAGCAAGAAAATGACAATCTCAAAAATCCCGCCGATAAGAAGCGCGTTGCCCATCACCATAGGAGCTAATGCGCCCAGTAAATGCTGCCCGTTTCCCATGCAAAAAGGAATGCAAAGACAAAAGATAGCGGTCATTGCGATCCCCACTGCCTGCTTTCTACTTTTACCGAACTCGACCTCAATATTTCCAGCCACGCTCTCGACAATTGAAAAGACCCCCGTCACCCCTGCAATAAAGACACAGAAGAAAAATAAGGGGCCTATGATTCGACTCGCTGTCTCCCCAAACTGAGAGAGAATCATCGGAAAAATCACAAATCCTATCTCAAAAGCTGAATCAGAGCTCACAAGTGATGAAAAAGCGACCCCGCTGCGTCCACTCATAAAGCCCATGCATCCAAAAATGGCAAAGCCTGCAATAAAAGAGATCAAAAAGTCCCCTAAAGCCACCTTGACCATCGCTCTTGGTATGCTGAAGCTTTTAGGATTGTGCCGCGCATACCCCGTCACAATCCCAAGGCCGAGCGAGAGACTGAAAAAGACCTGCCCGAAGACGTCGCGCCAAAGAGCCCACTCTTTCAGCCTAGAAAAATCAGGGACCAAATAGTTGCGAATCCCCTCTGCTGAACCGGGTAGAAAAAGAGTAGCTACGCTAAAAAGAACGACAAACACTGCGAGCATCGGAAGAAAAACCGTGCAGAGCCGCTCGACCCCTGAGCGGATGTTACGGGCGAGCACAGCCCATGCAAAGCCGGCAACGAGAAAAGTGGAGAGAAGCACTCCAAAGGCGAGCCCTCCCCACTGACCTAAACTGCCCGAATCGTGCAAAAAAGTGTGTTTGAAAAATTGGGCGGTGTCCACTCCCACACTCCCAGTCGCTGTAAAATAGGTATAGGCGACAGAAAAGCCTGTCAAAACGAGGTAAAAACCAGCAATCGTTGCGCAGGTAAACACCGCAAGCCAGCCCACCACTTTTCCCAAAGAGCCCGCAGCTCTTCCCATAGCTGTCACAATCGGCAGCTTCGTCTGCTGGCCTACAATCCCTTCCAAAAAAAGAAGGGGAAGACCGACAACTAGGTGAGCCACAATATAGGGGAGCAAAAAAGCTCCCCCCCCATTTTTGTAACAAAGGGCGCTGAAACTCAAAACATTGGCAAACCCCACAGCAGATCCAATCATCGACCAGACGTAACCCGCCTCTTTGCTCCACGTCTCTTGTTTTCCACTCACTAGGTCGTGCTCCTAAAAAATTCTCCAGGGCAGTATACCAAAAGTAGATTTTTAAGGCTCTAAGATCCTAGATTCAAGGGGACAAAAACAGGGTTTGAGGGTATCAAATATTTAATATAATTTGAGCTGTGATGTTGTCTCGAGATCCCAATTCATAAGCCTTTTTGACAATTTCTTGCGCCGCCCTCTCAGGACTCATGTCATTTTTCAAGCTTCGGAGCACAAGCTCTGCAGCTTGATGATCACTGAGCACATCCCACAATCCATCTGAGGCTAAAATGAGCGCATCGTTTCGTTGAATTGCAATTTTCCCTTTCTTCGCATCACTCTCCCCATCTTCTATCGATGCGACGGTAATTTTAGGGCGGTGAATAACACCTGGGATCTCTATTCCAATGTCTCTAGCTACTGCAAGCACTCCTCCAACACGCAGGCAACCAGATTGAGACGAAAAATCCCCCCCAGCTCTTATTATTTCTTGGGCGCAGTGTACATATTTTGGAGAGGCGTCTTCGCTCAACCTGTATACCTCTCCATTTTCTGTTGCCAAAACGGCTCGAGAGTCCCCTACGTTGACGAAATACCTCTTACCTTCCATAGCGATGAGCGCAAGAAGGCAAGTCCCCTCGACTCGTTCTGAAAAAATTTTAGTCTCCTCATGAAGGGTTAAGCAGATAGAAGTAATCGCATTAGTAAATATTTCTAGAAAATCGTCACTTCCCTCTACTTCAAGACTCATAGCTATTGCTGAAGAGAGCATAGGAGCGAAGTTGTTAACTACATGCTCTGCTATAAGCCCTTTATCCCCATGTCCATCACAAACGATGGCGATCACCCCTTTTTTGCCCTCGCCATACTCAAAAGCTGAAAAACCTTGCCGATCTTCCATGTAGTCCCTCTCTCCCCCCGTGAGAGCAAAACCGATCGATAGTGGGGCGCCTAGCTCGAATGTAGCGAGTCCAGATTCTAAGGGACAATCCTTCCGGTTTTTTACGAGCTCTTGCGGGGGCTCAGCAGCCCTACCCTGCCGCACCGCGCATAGAGTTTGGTTGACTAGCTTTTCTAGGGACAGACAATTGGGAGCATAAATACGGCTTTTTGGATCAGCATCTTCGAAAGCATGCGGAGGCTCGAAGATTTCGGATCCCTCCGATAGACTTGCCGTCTGTGAAAGGCTCGGCGTTGAAGATCTCACACAATCAATTGCCACAATAACCTAACGCGCAAAACTCTTTTTCTCTCCAACAAGCTGATCTTCATTGTAATTGCAGAGAAGTTTTGGAGACCCGTTGTCAAAATATTTATTGAATTTTCCATGGCGTAAATCAGCTTTAAATTCTCCTTCAAAAACGAGGATTCCCTCATCATTCCACTCCTGACCTAGTCCCTCGCGTTTGTCATTGGAGTAGTGATAGAGGCTTGCTGTGGTTCCGTTTTCATGGAAGGCACATGTGGGTCCCTCCTTCACGTCAGCTTTGAATGCTACCTCACGGTAGATCTTTCCTGAAGGGAAGTAGCTGACGGCTTTCCCCTCCTTTTTATCGCCCTTGAAATTCATGGTCATCATTAAAAGCCCCTCTTCAGAGTAAAGTGAAGCAATCCCTTCACGTTTGCCCCCTCGATAGAAGGTGCTGGCTAACTTCATTCCATCTTCTCCAAATTCACACACCTCTCCCTCAAGCTGATCATCTTTGTAAAGGGCGGTAAATTTTACTTGCTTGTTCTTTGGTGACTCTGAAGGGTAGAAGACTTCGTGTTTGCCATGACGCTGCCCCTGTTTGTAGTGATAGCTGATCTCTTCACCCTCTTCCCCTAATTGGAAATATCGCCCATTTAAAAGCCCTGCGACATAGGTCGCCTCCTCAAGGGGAGTCCCCTCATGGTCAAATTGCAGCTTTTTCCCCTCCAAAATCCCATTTTTGTAATCCAAAGAGAGCTCAAGCTTGCCATTGGGGTGAAAGGTCTCCTGTTTTCCCTCAAGTTGCCCTTTGTCATAACGAAAGTGGCGGGCAAGCCCTCCCCCCTCTTTTTTGCTGTAAAACTCCTTGTGCTCCCCATCAGGAACGCCTCTCTCATAGCGCATAACCATATGAGGTGAGCCGTCACGGTGCCAACTTTTGAACTTCCCGTGGAGTTGGTCTTCCAAGAAATACGCGTCGGCTTGCAACGTGCCATCTTCAAAGTACTTCTGCTCTCGCCCTTCCCTTTTTCCCTCATTAAAGTGGCTGATAGTTAAGGGATTTCCGTCGAGATAGCAGATTTTAAGCTCTCCCTCAATTTTTCCATTCTTGTAGTGCCCCTCAAAGACGAGCTTCTCATCTTTCGACCACTCGAGGCGGGCTCCTTCGAGCTTCCCTCCTAGGTAATTGGCCTGAAGTCGAGATTTTCCATTCGGCCACCACTCTCGATGCTCTCCCTCAAGCGCCCCTGCAACGAAGTGTTTTTCCGCTCTTCTCTGGCCATTAGCGTACCACTCTTTGTAGGGGCCGTCGTAAGCTTTTGACCGCAAAAAGGCGTGGAGTTTGAGCTGACCATTTTCGTGATACTCTTTCTGCTCCCCTTCAAGATTACCAAGCAGGTAGAAGTAGTCATACTTGAGCGCTCCTCCTGGATACCACTCTTTGTAAGGACCCTCATAGCGATCCCCCACAAGCGTGTACTCGAGCAATGTCTCTCCACTCTCCGTGTATTCGACAATAGGTTCTAGTAGTTGCGATTTTTGATCGTAAGAGGCTAGCTTTTTCAGCTGTCCACCCGGGTGAGTCAGGCGGTGCTCGCCTGTAGGTCCCCCGGCGACAAACGCCCCACCCCCAGCTTTTGCTCCATTTTCGTGAAAAAATTGCTCTTCGCCCTGCTTGAGCCCATTCACATAATTCATACGGTAGGCGACAAGACCATTTGGATGGTATTTAAGGTGAAGACCTCTCGGTTTTCCCTCTCGGAAATCTTGCACTTCGAGCAGACTCAGCTCAGCGCCATAGAGGATCACCGCAGGGGTGTTTCCATCGCCATGAAGCTCTCCTCGGACGAAATGGCGCGAAGCTTTTAGCCCCCCGTCATACTGATCACTGGGATACCACTCAAGAGCGTTACCATGAACTACTCCTTCAACATAAGGAGTTTGAGAAGCTCTTGAACCATCTTCTTCGTGAAAGGAGAGAAAGTCGCCAACTGGAATGCCCTTCTCATAAGTGCCCCGTTCACGCAAATTCCCATTGGACCAATAAACTTCGTGGGCTCCATGCTTTTTCCCTGAATCGTAGTGAATCGAACTTTTTAGCTGGCCCTCACGGTAGAAGGTTTGTTCAAGACCTACAAGCTCTCCTCTATCGTAGGTCGCCCTGCGCATCAGGGTGCCACCTAGGTGAAGGGATGCAGACCCCCCTGATAGGCGCTTCTTCTCATCGAGATCGCTCTCTTGTTTCACCTGACCATTGGGATAAAAAAAGATCTCTTTTACTGCAGAGTCCCCCTCGTAGAACACGACATGCCCTGGATTCCCGTTCGGAAAATTTTCAAGCACCTCAGGACGCCAGTTTGGCTGCCTCGGTTTGATCGGCGTGTGCTCAGAAGCAAAAACGAGAGAAAAAAGAGAGAGTAGTAAAAAAAAATTTTTCATAGATCCACCAGAATAATCTTTGAGTAGGTAACATAACATTATGGGAGAAAAAATGGAAATAGAGACCCTCGATATAGAAATCGAGGGAATGCATTGCGTATCATGTGAAACGACGCTCAAAAATTCTTTAGAGGGTGTGCCTGGAGTCGTCGAGGCCGCTGTAAATTTTGTTGGAGGAAGAGCTACTGTCACTTGCAAGCGGGGCGAGGTCTCCCAAAGGGCCTTAGAACGAGCGATCAAGAATGTAGGCTACAGGGCACACCATGAGGAGAAAGAGGATCATGGATTTAGAAACCTGCTGATTCTGGTTATCTTCTCGGCAGCGTTTACTCTCCCCCTTATTCTTCACATGGTTGGACTATCCCTTGCGCTCTGGATTCAGTGTATCTTAGCAACTGTTGTGCAGTTCGGTTTTGGCTGGCGCTTCTATGTCGGAAGCTTCTGGGCGCTGAGAACGTGGACGGGGAACATGGATCTGCTCATAGGTATTGGAACCTCGGCCGCCTATTTTTTAAGTCTTTTCATCTTCTTGCTGGGACTTGACGAGCCCACTTATTTTGAGAGCAGCGCTTCGATTATCACGCTTATTCTCTTCGGTCGCCTGCTTGAAATGAGAACTAAAAGACGAGCTTCAGGTGCGATCCAGGCACTTATGAAATTACAACCTAAAATAGCTCGTGTGAAAAGAGAGGGTGAGTGGATTGAGCTTCCAATCGAAAAGATTGAGGTGGGAGACCTCTACCAGGTGCGCCCTGGCGAGAAAATCCCAATTGATGGGGTCGTAAAAGAGGGAGACTCTCACGTCGATGAGTCGATGCTGACAGGAGAAAGTGCACCGCTTCGAAAACTTGCGGGCGACAAACTCTTTGGGGCGACGCAAAACACTCAAGGCTCTCTTATAGCTGAGGCAACAGCTGTTGGGGAAAAGACGGCTCTCGCTGGTATCATCGCACTTGTCAAAGAGGCGCAAAGCTCAAGAGCTCCTATCCAAAAACTTGCCGACAAAATCTCAGCCATTTTTGTTCCGGTTGTCACCTTGATTGCGGGGGTCACTTTCCTCATTTGGTGGGGAGTGGGCGCTGAGCTCTCACGCGCCCTTATCAATGCCGTGACAGTACTTGTCATCGCCTGCCCCTGCGCGCTTGGCATGGCTACTCCCACCGTTATCATGGTCGCAAGTGGGCGCGGCGCGCGGGCTGGCATTTTGGTCAAGAATGCTGAGGCGATTGAAGAGGCGCAAAAGCTCACCACCATTGCTCTCGATAAGACCGGCACTCTTACAGTGGGAAAGCCTACTCTCACTGATTTTCATCCCGATGATGCGAAACTCAAACAGATTGCCGCCTCGCTTGAGAGCCTCTCCGAGCATCCAATAGCAAGAGCCTTTGCGAAGATCACAGATCTGCTCCCCGTCGAGCAGTTTAAGGCCCATTCGGGCAAAGGGATAAGCGGTAGAGTCGAGGGGGTCGACTACCGGATCGGATCGCTTCGATGGGCTGAAGAGCTAGCGCTACCCATCGACTCCTCTATCACCGGGCCATGGGAGAGCGAGAGTAAAACTGTGCTTTTTTTGGCCGACTCAAAAGAGATCACCTGCTACGCAGCGATAGCAGACTCGCTTCGCGCTCACTCGAAAAGTGGCATTAAAAAACTTCATGATCAAGGATTTGAGGTGGTGATGCTCACTGGAGACCGCGAAGCTACAGCCAGATCCATTGCACAGGAGGCTGGTATTGATGACTACCGAGCTGAAATTCTCCCCGAGGAGAAAGCAAGTGCTATCCAAGCTCTCCGAGCTCCTGGCAAAAAAATTGGCATGGTAGGAGACGGCATCAATGACGCCCCAGCGCTTGCTAGCAGCGACGTCGGCTTTGCGATGCGCACGGGAACTGACATTGCCATGGAGGCTTCAGACATCACCCTCATGCAAAATGACATCCGTCAAGTCGCTGCTGCAATTGAATTGTCCCGAGCGACAGTCAAAAAAGTGAAGCAAAATCTCTTTTTTGCCTTTATCTACAATGTTATTGGGATTCCCCTCGCTGCTTTGGGCCTTTTAAACCCCATATTTGCAGGAGGCGCTATGGCGTTGAGCTCCCTTTGTGTCATCAGCAATGCCTTGCTACTCAATCGATGGAGACCTTCTGTGGACACTGCTTGATTAATTTGATAAAATAAGGATCTATGCAATTACAACGAAAAGCAGTCTATAATTTACTTCAGATTAACCTCGATCGCATCGAATCGGGAGAGCTAAAGATTGCCGATCTTGAGCCATGGCAGCTTGAAAACTACCGCCAGCAGAGCACCGATGACTTGCTAGCCCGGCTTTCTCATTTAGGGTTAGCCTTTGATGACCGAGACTTCTTAAAGAGAGCTAGCAGTTTTGAAGAACCCGAAGAGATGGTTGACGCTGTTGCCGCCTCGGACGATCCAAGAGAAAAAGATCACCTCTTTTTGGTCCTCTTTGAGCTATGGCGTCGGCTGATTCCTGAAAGACGGACCCTCTCGATTTTCTGCGATGAGCTCGACTATCAAATGACAAGGCACGACCTCGGCGACCCGAGTGAGATTCAAGACTACCTCGCCTACCTCCAAGAGCTTTTAGAAGAAAATGTCGATGCTGGCCTCGACCCCAGTGAGGCCTATGAAGAGATCAAGACCTATTTGGCTAACGATGTCACGAGCTTTCTTTTTGAATTCATCCTCACACAAATTGATGAAGGAAATCCCGGTTACGCCCACGATTTACTCGAGGGGTATGCCCCCTATCTCTCTGATGAGCTATGGTTTGAATACCTTCAAGCGCGACTTGAATACCTCGACTGCCCCGCCAAGGGGGGAGCTGTTTTGACCTCAGTTGTTGAGCACGTCGATGAAGAGACCTCCATCACATTGATCGAGGAGATGCTCTATTTTCTTGTGGAGACAGAAAACCACGCTCTCTTTGACCCCTTAGCGCAAAAAATG
The DNA here is from genome assembly GCA_021772465.1 of Chlamydiota bacterium. GTDB lineage: Bacteria > Chlamydiota > Chlamydiia > Chlamydiales > JAAKFR01 > JAJFLX01. Next base: position 68,737 of record JAJFLX010000017.1, on the reverse strand, counting down.
ATCGGAAAGATTGAGCTCGAAGAGGACTTCAAAGAGTTTTTAGAGATCTGCTACCTTCACTTCAAGCACATCGAAGCTGATGAGGCAGCAGAAGGGGTCTCACACATTTTCCATGAGCGGACAACTATTGAGGGGGATCGCCCTCTCAGTAGTAAAGACCCTCACCTCAAAAAGGTGAGAACTCTTCTCAGATCCTCTTAGATTTTAGTGGTGAGTTCCCCAATATTTACTTCCACCGGGGATCTGGTTTCTCACCCACCGGCCACGGTCGATTTTCAAAAGATTCTCTTCGATCGATAGGGCAAACTGCCAATGGCCTAATGTGATCTGCCTTCCCGCTACATTTCCCACTTGAAAACGGTCTGCATAGTAGCGTTGCCCCGCTTCGAAGTGGTTGTCCAATTTCACAATGCTTTTGAGGATGAGAGTGTTTCTTGCAATCTGAGTAATCAAACGGTTTCGAGCTTCCAGGGTTAGCCGCCGTCGGGAAGAGGGGGCTATGGAGCCTGCACTGCGAGTCCAAGAGAACCAACTGCGAAAGCCTGAAGGTTCATCTGGAGCTGAGCCCTCTTGAATACTTGCTTCAGACTCAGCTAAAAGCTCGTTATTTTGCCTTTCAATATCTTGTTTGCATGCTTCAAGGGCTTCTCTTTTTTGACCGAGTCGTCTCATTCTCTCAAGTCCAATTTTGGCTACCTCGAGAACGATTTGTTGTGAGGTTTTCCGGTTTTTCAATTTCCAGGTTTCTTCAAGAGAACAACCTATCATCCCTGTAGCTAAATAGCCTGTAAAGAGACCCGTAATAGGACCACCTACCCACCCTACAATCCCCCATCCTAACCCACCGGTGAATGAAGTTAGTACGTCCCATCCAGTAAACTCTTGATAATCTCGGCTCAACTGTTGTAGAGAGGTGCTCTCCTGCGCAATAGCTATACGCTCTGCCTGATCAAACGCAAGATTTTGAAAGAAATCCCTCACACTCTCCTCAACTCGGCATGAAAGCATTTTCTCATCAGTTCCAATGCCTCCTCTTAGCATCGCGTCCGTTGAGCAGCCAGGTACAATATTTAAAGTGAGTGCCATCGTGTTACCCATACCTTTGGTTGATAAGTTCACGAGTTAAACGTTCGATGTTTGCAGCTTCATCACCTTCTTGCATCTCTCCGCTAGCAAGGCGCCTCGCTTCTTCTCCTAAAATGGCACCTGAGATCCCATCGACATCTTGAGTAGCCATAGCTCTTCTGGGGCGGGCGTAGGGGAGATAGGGGCTTAAATCAATGGAAGCTAGCCGTGTAATGGGAGCTGTCATACAGCCGTACCCTACTTTTAAAAGTGCAAAGGTTTGCATTGCGATAGGCACAACACTTTCACAGCCATATCCAGCTATTTCTAATGCATTGCTAAGGAGTTTCCCGGCTACCGCAACCCCTCCAGAAATAATCCCCTCCTTGGCTCCTTGAATAGTCGCAACACCAATGAGATGAGCTATGCTGGTAGCTCTCTGCCTAGCAGAAAGCTCTGACCAGTTTTTTCGGAGTTGTAAAACGCCTCCGATACTCACAGCGGCAAAAGTAAATACTCCAGCAGTTAAGCCGTAGGTGAGACCTGTCTGTGCTAGGTTGTCGTACAGCCCTACAGTTCCCGGAGAGGGATCTGGCAGGGCATCGATAAGCTCTAATTCACCAGCGGCAATTCGACGATCAAACGCCTCTTTGGTATCTAACAGTTTTTTTTGAGCAAGATACTCAGGATCGGTTGTGACGGAATCATAAGCTTCTTGTTTCATCTTATCTCGTAAAGCCTTATCAACAGGGTGATTTTTGCCGACATCGAACCATCTCCCCAGTTTTTTTTCTACTTTAGGAGGGTTGTTGGTTTTGTTTAAAATCAGGTTGAGTTTTTCATTTTTAAAGGCCTCATAAGCTTGGTCTTTTAATTTCTTATATATGGCCTTATATAAGGCGCCCTCATCATCGAATTTGGGGGTCGGGTACTCACTTTTTAAGAGCAAAATGCGGGGTCCTGCGTCCGATGTTTTTACAAAAAATGAACCCATGCTCTCGGGAAAAATGGAGTCCCAGTCGGATCGACTTAAAGCTTCCCGAACCCCCGTCATGCCGTGTCCCCCAAATCCAATATCTTGAACTTGGTCATTACAGCGGGGAAAAAGTTGGGTTAAAACGTCATCAGTCGTGCGTATAGCGTAAGCATTATCAGGTAACCCTCCGGTCTTAGGTGGATGGGGATTGATGAGAAAGAAGTCTCCTTCAGGATTCATAGCGAGGACTTCAGCTGCCCCTCCTGAATGCGTACACCAGAGGTCAGGGGACCCGTGTTTATCGGTTACTTTTGTTACAAACCGATTTACATTCCCCGCAGGGCGGCCCGTAATTTCATTTCGTATGTTGCGAACCCAGTTATGGGCGAGCTTAGGTTTTAGCAGATTTCTCAATTTAGTCGGCGTGGTTCCCTCCATGCATAACACAACAAGATCTGTCCCTTTTTTCCTAAGAACGACCACGTTGTGATGGTGCCACGTCTCTGTCCCCAAGCACTCCCACCCTGGAAGATGCGACCGGATGTAGCGGTGTAGGTTTTGAGGTTTAACCTTGTAGGCACTAGTGCCGAAGTGCCCCATTTCAGTTGTAGTGACCTGATGAATCCCTGATGCCATGAAATAGCCTCCACGAAGGTATTGGAAAAAAAGCTATTTTACATTGTATTAAGAAAAAATCAAGTGAATTTTAGGTGGCAATCAGGATTGAAGAGTTACTTGCAAATCATAAGAGGCTTAAATTCAAGGTAGTCTGCTGCCGTAAGCACGTAGCGAACCCCCTTTTTTTCACCAAACATCTTCTGCCCCCCCTTTAAGCTATGGAGGTGGCCAAAGACGCACACATCGACATGGTAGTTCTCTAGAAGCTTAGAGACCGTTGAAGAGGCGAGATCTGCTCCAATCGGGGGGTAGTGGGTCATCACGAGCCGATGCTCAGCCTTCTGATCGAGCTGCTTTAAACTCAGCTCTAAACGCTCGAGCTCTCGTTTAAAAATCTTGCTCCCACAGGGCCTCTGCTTTTCTGAGATCGCCCGCGGTTTGAAGTCAATATAGGAGTCAAAGTGAAACTCGTCGCTATCCCAAAGTCGAGTTCCTCCAATCGACAACCCTTCCCAATTGAACACATCATTTTGGATGGCATGGATAGAGGGTGGAAGCGCCCCACGCACTTTGGAAATTGAGCTCCACCAGTAGTCGTGGTTGCCTCGGATCATCACCTTGGTGCCAGGCAGTGCATCAATCCACCTCAAATCGATTTGAGCCTGCTCAAGGCGCAGAGCCCAAGAAATATCGCCTGCAAGTAACACAAGATCTTCAGGAGCGACCCTTTTTTCCCATTCAAGCTTCAAGCGATCGGTGTAGTTTTGCCACTCAGGGCCAAACACTTCCATTGACTTTTCAGGCGCTCCGAAACAGAGATGAAGATCAGCAATTGCCCACACTTTGTTTTTCATACTCCTAGAGTAGGGAACTCGCCCTATTCAAGCAGCTAAAAAATATAGTGATCGGGAATGCAAGTCCCTCGAGGCACAATGATAATACCATCGCGCACCACAACCCGTCCATCGGGCGCATCATAGTGTTTGTGCCCCTTTTGGTTGATCAGAGTGACCCCGTCCCCTATTGTCACATTCTCGTCGATGATCACCCGCTCTAGGTGGCACTGCTTCCCAATGGCAGGGGGGGGCGCCACCTCTCCAGAGACAAGAGCCGGCCGCTCATAGTACTCATTGCCGATAAGAATCGAGTCGCGAATGACACTCCCTTTTCCAATGATCGAGCGTACTCCTACCACACTATGTGTGATCTCTTTGGCCTCGATGACACTCCCCTCACAGATAAGGGCGCTTGTCACTTCGCACCCCGAGATCTGGACACCAGGCAGATTGTACCGTTTCGTAATGATACGACTCTCTTCGTCGTACCACTTAAGATCAGGTGAGGCCTGAGTCAGAGCAAGATTGGCGTTGTAGTACGACTCAATCGTTCCAATATCCTCCCAGTATCCATCATAGAGATAAGCATGCACATCTCCTTCCTGCATCTGAGTGGAAATGAGGTGCTTTCCGAAATCTTCCCTGGTGTCTTTACTGAGCAAATCAAAAAGGGTCTGGCGCTTGAAAAGATAGATGCCCATCGACCCGAGGTAGTTCTTTCCCCCTTCAGGGTCATAGCCAAGATGGTGGAGTGTGTCAGCATCTGTGTAGTACTGCTTTAAAAGCGCCTCGTCTTGCGGTTTTTCCACAAAGTCGATAATACGACTCCCCCCCTCTTCGATTTTAAGGAGCCCCATCCTTGAAGCGTCGCGTTCAGCTACAGGCTGCGAGGCGATGACCATCCCCGCATCGTGCTCAACAGCAAATTCAATCATCTGCTGAAAGTTAATGTTATAGAGCTGATCCCCCGACAAAATGAGAAAGTAGTCGGCTGAAACTTCAGAAAAGTAATCGAGATTCTTCCGTACAGCATCGGCTGTCCCTTCAAACCACACCTTTCCCTCGTCTCTCTCTTCAGGAACAAGGAGTTGGATCTGATTTTGAGAGATCCCCTGGTACATATAGGTCTGAAAGAGATGTTTTTGTAGTGTATACGCGAGATATTGACCAATCACAAAAATCTTAGATAAGCCAGAAGTGAGCGAATGAGAGATAGGAACATCGATCAGAGTGTAGCGCCCTCCAAAGGAGATAGCGGGCTTGCAACGAGTTTTTGTGAGAGGGGCAAGACGCTTTCCCTCTCCTCCGCCTAAAATAATAACTGCCACGCGATCGAGATCGACAAGCGCCTTCTGCTTAGCATGTGAGGCTTCATAGAGAACCGTTTCTGCTAGAAAATTTACTATCATTCTCGCTTATTAGTTATGTTAACGTCGACGTTTTTAATTATTTATTATAAGAACGGATTTGTCAATTTAATTTTTAAATAACTAAGACCACGAGTACTAACTAAAACGCGCCAAACCGAGGGCTCTTATTTGTTGGGGGGGGGAGAAAATTACATAACCTACTGGGATACAGCTGACTCTACAGGAACGCTTCTCGAGAGGTAGACGGGAATAAGCAGCACCAAAAAGAGCCATCCAAAGAGATAGTAGATATCAGCTAGCCCGAGTGTAGAGGCTTGATTGACCACAAGATCGTAGGCCAGATTAAGCGACTGGTTCTGAGACACATCCAAATTTCCTAGACGATTGAGGACTCCTTGAAAATTGGGATTTTCAACGAAGCTTCTCGCTGCAAGACGCGATTGGTAAAATGCTTGCCGGTGGATCCAAAGGGTTGTAGCTAGAGGAATAGAGATAGCCACACAGAGGGTGCGAAAAAAGGAGTAGAGAGAGACTATCCTGGGAAGCTCAGTAGGCACTGCGCCTTCCATAGCCATCAGCGAAAGTGGTATGGTAAACATTGCAAAACCAATGCCTTGCACAAGACGCACATACGCTAAGTGTGCAAAAGAGGTTTGCAAATTGATTCGACTGAGCAAGAAAAAGGTGATTGAGTAGAGAAGAAAGCTAAGTGTCAGCCAAGCCCGCCGGTCGAGTTTCCCAACAATTTTTCCCATCACAGGATAAAGAAGCAGAGGAAAGAAGCCGACGGGAGTGAGCGAGAGTCCTGCCCAAAAAGGGGTATAACCGAGAACTTCTTGTACCCAGAGAGAATCGAGAATAAAACTAGAAAAGATCATTCCCATAGCCCCTCCCATCATCACCGCTGCGAGAGTGAAATTCCGTTTTTTGAAAGTGGCGAGTTGAATAAAGGGATGCTCAGAAGTGCTCTCCCAGATGAGAAAAAAGAGAAAACACACAAGAGATATCAGCAGCAACGCCGTGATAAAGCTTGAGCGAAACCAGTCATCGATTTGCCCCCGGTTGAGCGCCGACTGGAGGGTACACATCGCTGTAAAAAGCAAAAAAATGCCAACGGTATCAAGAGGCCTACGGGTCTTCTCCTCTTTTTGCCTCCGAAGCAAAATCCAGACTGTGAGCGCACAGATTAGCCCGATGGGGACGTTGAGAAAAAACATCCAGTGCCACCGGTAGTTGGAAAAAAAACCTCCAATCATCGGTCCCATCGCTGGGCTTACCATCACAAAAAAGCTCCAAAGCCCCACAGCTATCCCCCTTTTTTCAGTGGGAAACGAGGTGATGATGAGCATGAGAGTGACGGGGGTGAGGGTGCCAGCCGCTGCCCCTTGAGCGATACGGTAGATGAGTAGTTCAGTAAAAGAGCCCGCCGTAGCTGAAAGAAAAGAGAACAGCGTGAAGGCAAGGGTTGCTCCCACAAAAAGATGAATCCTCCCAAAGCGTGGAGCTAAAACGCTTGCAAGAGCGATGAAAAGGGTGCTCGACATCGAAAAGACCGTAACCACCCAAGTCCCTACATCGGAGCGTACTCCCAGCTCACCAGAGATCGTTGGAATAGCCACATTGACGATGAGACCATCGAGAGAAACGAGAAAAGCAACAAGGCCAATGGCCACAGCTAAAATCGAAGTGCGCATCCCCTACAAATAGCACTAAACCCGATTCTTGTAAGCTAGCCATCCCGCTTCTCGGTACCGCTTGGCCTCTAAAAGAGGGTCAGCTGCGTTGCAAATACCTCGACCCACAAGAATTACATCGCTTTTCAGATTCCCGATTACATGCTCAGGGGTCAGGTAGTTTTGCCCAAGGGCATCGCCACCAGGCGTCAGTTTGACCCCAGGTGTCACGGAAATCAGCCCAGGATTTTCGCTCAGTTTTCGAAGTGCAATGAATCCCATCACAAAATCGGCATGCTCCTCAGCCATCTCGACACTTCTTTGAGTGTAAGCTCCTTTGGCAAGGGTCCCTTTTGGGCTCATCTCAGCAAGCAGAAGGAGGCCTCTTTTTTTAGGGAGGCCTACCTGTTTGAGCCCCTCGATGATGCCAGGCCCAGGGACTGTATGCGCATTGGTGATATGCGCCCAGTCGGAAATCCTATAGATCCCCTCGCGGTATTGAGAGACAACAGTAGTGCCAATATCGGCAAATTTTCGATCTTCGAAGATAAGAAAGTGGTGCTTTTCAGCCAACTCGGTAAGCTCAAAAGTGAGCTCAGGAGTGAAATCCTCGAGGATATCGATGTGAGTTTTCAAGATACAAATCTCAGGGCCTAACGTGTCAGCAAGCTCTAACAAATCAGAAGCGCTCGTCACATCAGCAGCGAGCCCCAAATTGGTTTGCTTCTCATCCATGAGCTGCAAAAGCCGCTGTCCCATAGGGTTGATTGCCTGCTCGGCTCGTTGCGAATAAGTTAGCATCTATTCTCCTCAATAAAAGTTAGAACAGAGCTCACCGTCTCTTGCGTTATTTTTTCAGCCTCAAGAAGGGTGGTGAGCATCTCGGTGAGCGTGATCAGGGGATGCACCGCGTAGCCGAGCCCTTCGAGCTTGGGCTTGCCTCCCCCCTCCCGATCGAGCAGGGTGACGATATCTTGTACATCGAGTCCAACGTCTGTGAGTTTTTCAAGTGTCTCGAGTATGCTCGCGCCACTTGTGATCAGATCCTCAATGATCAAACAGCGCTCTTTTTTTCGAAACACCCCTTCAACCGCTCTCTTGGTACCATAAGTTTTTACCTCTTTTCGCGGCATGATCATAGGGAGATCATGCGTTAAAGAGAGAGCTGTTGCTATCGGAAGAGCCGTATAAGGCACACCGCAGAGACGATCGAAAGAGAGATCTTTGATTTTATGCCACATCTGCTCAGCGATTCGACGGAGCAGATCAGGGTAGGAGATGATCAAACGCAAATCGACATAAATAGGGGAGTTTATCCCACTTTTTAGGGTAAATTCTCCAAATTTTACAGCTCCAATCTCATAGAGCTCTAAGATGATTGTTTCCAACGGTGGTACCTCTCAGCTAAATAGGGGTCCCACATCATGCCACAAGCGCTCATCGCAACATCAGCTCCTGCATCAAAGAAGCTATCAAATTGCTCAGGCTCGACAACGCCACCTGTCGACATGAGGGTGAAACCCAGTTTCTCTTGCTTGTTAATCTGCGAAGCCATCCGAGTGAAGAAAAGAGCTGCCTCATGAATCGGGCCTCCACACACCCCAGAGCGGAGCCTTCCCGGTCCAAGTGCACTGGTTCCATCTCCTTTGACTACCTGCATGCTCAAAGTGTTAATCCCACAAATCGCTTGAGCTCCCCCCCGAGCTGCTGCAAGCATCACTTGCTTTAGCACCTCAGGCTCATAGATCATCCCAAGTTTGAGAATGAGAGGAACTGCCCCCATAGTTTTTTTGAGAGCCCGAGTGATGATCTCTATCGAATCGGCATCAGTGAAAAGACTCCCCTCCTTTGTAGATACATTGGGGCAAGAGAGGTCTGCCTCGATGATTTTACTCCCCGCGTTGAGCGCGACCTCAGCTGCGAGCACAAAATCTTGGACAAAGTCTTCTCCCGCTCGTGGCGTACCGACAATAGAGACGACCATCACTTGGCCTGGCCCCATGGCGCGGTTCCCCGCATCGATGTCTCGGAGCAAAAACTCTGCGTCTTGGGAGGGAATGCCAAATGAATTCGTTGCAGCGAGCGAGTGCATACTCGAGGGAGGTGTTTCCGCCTGGTGGAGAACCTCTTCGGAGCGCTCCGCCGTGAGCACCCCTTTGGTATCGACATAAATCATGTTCGGCAAAGGGTGAGCGGGGTAGGGTTTGCTTCGAATTGTTTTGTAAGTGACGATGTCAAAGCCGAGGTTAGCAGCTAGTTTCACCCAACGGCTATTGAGAAGAGGCCCAGCAGGTACACCGAGAGGAGAAGCGACCTCAAATCCGAGGAAATTACACCACTCATCTTTAGGGGGATACACTCTTTTCGGCAGCTTCCCCTCAAAAAAGGGACCCTGATCGAAGTTCTCTTGATAGGTTTTTTTAATATCATAGATTGCAGGGTGATCGGGCCACCAAGTGGGCAGGGGTTTAAACATATTTCCTCTTTGGAGTATAGGGTGAAGCATGCAAACAAAACTTTTTCTCGGGACAAGGCTCAATCCAGAGTTGAAAGAGGCCCCCTTTCAAACCATTCCTCATGAAGGGAAACTCTACGTCGGCTTCTACCTGCCTGAAGCGCAACCGACAATGCATCAAATTCGCGCCCATTGCGATCATTTCCTCCAAAAAATACAAGAGACACTACCCGCTTTGCGCCCAGGGCAGCTCTCTATTGTTATCTTTCCGCAACGTTTCATCGGCTGACCGGAAAAAGGTGGTTGTTTAAGGCTGTGTAGACAGGCCACCCACGCAAGGTCATCCCCCTGTAGGGAGTCCATCCCGAGCGAGAGAGCATCATCGCATCACTCACTCTCTTTTCAACGTCGAGGTCGACAAAAACTTGATCGTCTGAAACGGGCAGATTTAAAATTTTTGCGGGGTTGTGATGGGTGAGCTCAACCATCCGCTCCAGCGTAATCTTCCCGCGGAAGACAGCGTCGAGCATTAGCGGCAGCAGTGTCTGGACCCCAGGGATGCCCGACGGAGCCTCCCCATAAGGGCGCTGCTTCTCCTCAAGCGTATGGGGAGCGTGATCGGTACCGACCGTATCGAGAGTCCCATCACGCAGAGCCTCCCAGAGAGCTTCCTGATCGCTCTTCTCTCGGATAGGAGGATTCATCTGAATGAGCGTGCCGAGCCTTGCATAGTCCTCACTTGTGAAATAGAGGTGGTGTGTCGTCGTCTCACCATAAACTTGAACTCCCTCCCGTTTTGCACTCCGGATCAGATCGAGCTCTTCGCGGGTGCTGATGTGGAGCACATAGAGGCGAGCCTGGTGTTTTTTGGCCAAGGCAATCGCTTTCTCTGTAGCTCGAATCGCAGCCTCTCGGGGACGGACAAGAGAGTGAGTCGCAGGGTCTTTTGAGCCCCTGTATTGGATGCGAGCCCGCGCTAAGATCGCTTCATCCTCTGCATGGACAGCGACAAGAAGGCCAGATGCAGCCGCTCTTTCAAAGGCCTCATCGAGCGCATCATCGCTCTCAATCACAAGCCCGCCCGTGCTGCACCCCATAAAAATTTTTAAAGCAACACACTGATCTGCAACAAGAGGAATCTGATCGAGATGTTTTTCATCAGCGCCAAAGTAGAGACCGTAGTGAAGGGGGATGCCCACCATTTTGAGCTGCCGGTCGATAAGCCTCCTTTTGGCCTCAAGCCGCTCAAGGGTGGTGCAAGGAGGGGTGTTATTGGGCATGTCACAGACAGTCGTAACTCCTCCGTGAATGGCCGCAAGCGCCCCTGTTTTCCAATCCTCTTTGTACTCCCCACCAGGTGTGCGGAAATGAACATGGGGATCGATCAGAGCGGGCAATGCCGTATAACGACTGAGGTCGATCTCAGAGGGAGTTTTGCGAGTAGGTTCTTTCACAGTAGATGCATTCGAGTTTTAAAGTTTTAGGATAGACGCGGAAACGGGTGAGAACCCCCTCGTGGCGGGTGATACACTTCTCACTTGGACAGGCCAAGAGGTTTTTGACCTCACTTGGAACGGCCGCTTTGAATTTTTTACGGAGTTTAAAATTGTCGATCACATTGATCGAAGCTTGGGGCGCAAAAATTGCAACGAGAGCCGCCTCCTCTTCGCTCAAAGTCAACCCTTCCACTTTGATCAAATCTTTGAAGCCCATAGAACGGCTGGGAAGATTGAGACCCAAAGTGACAGGCTTCGCATGATCTGCGAGCTTGAGAAGTAAAACAAGGCGCATCGCCTGCCCCACAGGGATGTGGTCTATCACCGTTCCTTTTTCAATGGCCGCAACAGAAAGAGTAGATTCACTCATACAGGTACCTCCAAAAGAGTCGTGATCAGAGCCTCTCTCACATAGAGCCCATTTTCTGCTTGTTGAAAGTAGTAAGCTTTCTCGGAAGAGTCGATCCGCGGATCGATCTCTTGTAAGCGAGGCAAAGGGTGGAGGACGCGCAAATGAGGTGAACCTCTCTCGAGCATCTCAGGAGTGAGCGTGTAGTGATCCTTCACCCGCTCGTAAGCCTCTAAATGGGGAAAGCGCTCCTTTTGAATGCGCGTCATGTAGAGGATGTCAACATTTTCAATGACATCTTCTATTTCATGGTGGAAAGAGTAGCGGACCCCATACTCTTTGAGCTTCTGACAGAGCTCCTCTGGAAGTGTAAGTGTCGGAGGCGCTACAAAATAGAGGCGTGGTCCGAAGTGTTTGAAGGCGTAAATGAGAGAGTGGACCGTGCGGCCATAGAGAAGATCTCCTACAAAAGCTATTTTCAGTCCATCGAGCTTCCCCTGGCTCTCTTGCATCGTATAGAGATCGAGAAGTGTCTGCGAGGGGTGTTCATTGGCTCCATCACCCGCGTTGATGACAGGTTTGCCGGCAACTTCTGCGGCAAGCCGTGCAGCCCCTTCAAGGGGGTGGCGGAGAGTGACAAGATCGCTGTAGAGCCCGACGATTCTCATAGAATCGCTCAACGACTCCCCTTTCTGCGAAGAGGATTGCAACGCATCTGAAAATCCTATCACCTCACCGCCAAGCCGTTTCATCGCCGCTTCAAAGCTCAGACGCGTCCGGGTCGAGGGCTCAAAAAAACAGCTCGCCATGATTTTGCCCTGCAAAATGGGGCCGGGAGGATGAGATTTGAGCCGAGTTGCTCGCTCTAGTAAAGTCAAGATCTGCTCGCGAGAGAGCGATTTGATCGAAACAAGCTCTTTCATGTCCGTTTGCCTCCGATATAGTGGCTCCAGGGCTTCACTTGAAGTGCAGCCGGTGCGATTTCGAGAAGAGATTGTAAGAAAACCGTGGCAATTTGCAAATTGGTGATGAGTGGGATGTGGTGATCAATCGCTAAGCGACGGATTCGATAGCCATCCGTGCTCGAGCTCGACGTTGCGACCCCTCTTGGAATATTGATGATCATGTCGACGTCATGCTCGACAATCGCATCGATCACATTCGGGCTGTAGCCATCTCCAGCTTTGAAAAGACAGCGCGATGCAATCCCGTGCTTAGAGAGATAGTCGTGGGTGCCAGGCGTAGTAAAAAGACTCCACCCTTTAGCCTCTAAAGCGCGAAGCTCGTTTAAAAGCTTGCCCTTGCCAGATCCCCCAATACTCACTAAAAGGCGCTTCCCTTTTACCGTTTGTTCTGTGGCCTCCCATGAACGGAAAAAGGCCTCTAAGAAATTACCCCCAAGGCAGGCAACCTCCCCTGTCGAAGCCATCTCCACATGAGCTACGGGGTTGGCTCCCTTCAGTCGGCTGTAAGAAAATTGAGGGGTTTTAATCCCCACATAATCGAGATCGAGGGTGTTGTAGGAGACTTTTTCATAAGCTCCTAGCATCACGTGGGTCGCGATCTCAATGAAGTTGTGCGCGGTAACTTTCGATACAAAAGGGAAAGATCTCGAAGCGCGTACGTTGAGCTCAATGACTTTGATCGCATTTTCTTTTGCAATGAACTGGAGGTTGAAGGGGCCTGTAATTTTGAGTGCTGCGACGATTTTTCGTGTGATCGCCTTCGTGCGGCGGATCGTTTCAAGGTAGAGCTTTTGAGGGGGCAAGACTATAGTCGCATCTCCCGAATGAACCCCAGCATTCTCGACGTGCTCAGAGATCGCCTCGATGACCACCTCTCCACGATCTGCCACGCCATCGATCTCTAGTTCTTTTGCATTCAAAATAAATTCGGAGAGCACAACGGGATGGTCACGAGAAACAATGATCGCCTCTTTGAGGTAGCCTGCGAGTTCACTCGCATCGTAGATCACATTCATCGCAGCGCCTGAAAGTACATACGAGGGGCGGACCAAAATCGGGAAGCCCACCTCTTTTGCAAAGGCAAGCGCCCGCTCTTTCGAGCTCACCTCCACCCACCTCGGCTGATCAATTTGAAGCTCACCTAGAAGTGAGGAGAACTTCTGTCTATTTTCCGCCATATCGATCTGACTGGGCGGCGTCCCTAAAATGGGATACCCCGCCTCCCCAAGGGGGAGAGCCAAATTGTTCGCAGTCTGCCCACCAACAGAGATGATAACCCCTTCTGGATCTTCAAAATCGGCAATGTCTTGCACCCTTTCGAAAGTGAGCTCTTCGAAGTAGAGACGATCGGACTCATCGTAATCAGTGGACACCGTCTCGGGGTTCGAATTGATCATGATCGCCGGCTTTCCAAGCTTTTTGAGCGTGCGCACCGTATTGACTGCGCACCAGTCGAACTCTACTGAGGATCCTATCGAATAGGGACCTGAGCCTAGCACGAGAAGGGGTCTCTTCTCTGAAGAGGGCAGATCGTTTACATCGCCATGGTAGGTCATGTAGAGGTAGTTTGTATGAGCTTCGAACTCTCCAGCCAAAGTGTCGATCTGCTTGACAACCGGCTTGATACCCAAATCAAGTCGTATTGAGCGAATCTTCTCTTCACTATCTTGGTGCAAAAGCCCTATAGCTTTATCAGAAAAACCGAGTCGCTTGGCTTGCCTTAAATTCGTTTCTATAGGTTCATTTTGAATGACTCTCTCAAAATCAACGATTTGAGCGAGATGGTGCAAAAACCATTTGTCAATTTTTGAAAGTTCATGAATCTCGTCGACGCTCACCCCTTCTCGGAGCGCTTTGGCTATCGCAAAAAGACGGCGGTCTGTCGCTTTGGCTATTTCGGCTTTGGGGTTGGAGATGTCATAGGCGTAGTCAAAAAGTGAGTGACACCCAATCCCGAGCATCCGCACCGCTTTTTGCAGAGCTTCAGGAAAAGAGCGACCAATGGCCATAACCTCGCCAACGCTCTTCATCTCAGAGCCGATCGTTCTATCTGCGGCACGCAGTTTGTGAATGTCCCATCGAGGCATCTTCACCACGAGGTAATCAAGGGCCGGCTCAAAAAATGCAGAGGTCTCTCCTGTCACGGAATTTTTGATCTCATGAAGTAGATGGCCAAGGGCTAGCTTCGCTGCGACAAAGGCGAGGGGATAGCCTGTAGCTTTCGAAGCGAGCGCGCTCGACCTTGAGAGCCGCGCATTCACTTCGATTACTCTGTAATCCATCTTGTTGGGATCGAGCGCATATTGGATGTTACACTCCCCCACAACCCCGAGATGCGACACCGTTTTCAGAGCCACTTCGCGCAGCATGTGGTACTCTTCGTTGCTCAATGTTTGAGAGGGGGCTACGACGATGCTCTCTCCTGTATGGATTCCCATCGGATCGAAGTTTTCCATGTTGCAGATCGAGATCACATTGCCTGCACTATCGCGCACGACTTCGTATTCGACCTCTTTCCACCCTGTTAGGCACTCTTCAATGAGAATCTGAGGCGCTTGACTGAGCGCTTCAGAAGCCTTTGCCGACAGCTCTGCCTCATTTTGCACCACCCCTGAGCCGAGCCCACCAAGAGAGAAGCCCGAACGCATCATCACGGGGTACCCGAGCTTTTTACCCGCCTCCACCGCTTCATCCACACTGCGAGCAGCGACGCTGAGCGCCGACTTCACGTCAATTTCTTCGAGGGCCTCTTTGAAGAGCTGTCGATCCTCAGTAATTCGAATCGTTGAAACAGGCGTTCCAAGCACTTCGACGCCATACTTTTCAAGCACGCCACTTGACTCTAAAGCGAGACCTAAATTGAGCGCTGTCTGCCCCCCAAATCCAAGCAAAATGGCGTCCGGCTTTTCTTGTTTGATAATTTCAGTGACCGACTTTTCATTCAGCGGGAGTAAGTAGACCTGATCGGCCATCCCTTCGTCAGTTTGCACCGTTGCAATATTAGGGTTTACGAGAATGGTATAGTGCCCCTCTTCCCTAAGAGCTTTGAGCGCTTGAGAGCCCGAGTAGTCAAACTCACCAGCTTGGCCAATGCGCAAGCCTCCAGAGCCTAAGAGGAGTATTCTTCTAGACATCGATAAAACCTTTCAAAAAACCAACGAGTATCGGTCGGCCCTGGAGAGGCCTCCGGATGAAACTGAACGGCGTAGAAAGGGAGAGTGGTGTGCTCAATCCCTTCTACAGAGCCATCATTTAGATTGCGAAACGTCACGGCCCACCCCTCCGGAAGCGATTTTTCCTCAACGGCAAAGCCGTGATTTTGACTCGTGATGTAACACTTTCTAGTTGCAAGTTGCATGCAGGGCTGATTCTGCCCTCGATGACCAAAGCGAAGCTTGTAGGTCTTCGCGCCAGAGGCCAAAGCGAGCAGTTGAGATCCGAGACAGACCCCGTAAATCGGCTTTTCACGCTTCATAGCCCGTTTCAAAATTTCAATGGTTTGTGCACACTGCTCAGGGTCACCGGGACCATTGGAGAGAAAGACCCCATCGAAAGGCTCTTCACTGTAGTCATAGTCGTAAGGGACGCGCACAATCTCGACAGGAAATTGCTTCAACTGCCGCATCATGCTCTCTTTCATGCCACAGTCGACAGCAATCACACGGAATTTCCCCTCTTTTTCTACCCGTTTTCTAGCAGGTGCCACTCGCTTCACAAGGTGTTCCAGATTTGGGTCGACAATTGGCTCCTCTCTTTCGGGCCGGTCGGTGATTGCGCCCAGAAGCGTCCCCTCGTTTCGAAGCACCTTGGTAAGCGCACGCGTATCGACCTCTACAATCAAGGGAACATTTTGCTCTTTGAGCCAGCTCTGAAGTGATGCAAGCCCTGCGTGGTGACTCCACTCCTCGCAGCTCTCGCTGACAACGACTCCTGCAGCATGAATTTTTTTAGACTCCCACTTTTCAGGACCTGGCACCCCGTAGTTGCCGATAAGAGGATAGGTGAAGACAAGGATCTGCCCGGCAAAAGAGGGGTCTGTGAGACTTTCATAGTAGCCACACATCCCTGTTGTAAAGACGACCTCGCCAGGAAAGAAGCCAGACGCATCCGAGACCCCTTTGAAAACCTGGCCGGTGGTGAGTTTGACAGTAGCTCGCTTCATGGCAAAAAAAAACCACCTCAAAGGGGTGGTTTAGCTCCTAATAAATATTTGGGGTTGCAGCGTATTCATTCTAAGAGATGATAACCCAAGCTATTTTTTCTCTCAAGGGGATTTAATTAAAAAAACTCTATAATGGGGGGGGCTATCTTCTTACGAGCATTTCTGTAGAAACAGGTGTAAAGTCCTTTAAAATCGCGACAATCGCCTCAATCCAATCGTCTCGTCTGTTGAGCGCTGGAAGACGGTAGGGATAGAGCCCTTGCTCTCGGATGATGGGAACATATTCTTGCTCAATCTCAAAGAGGGTCTCGATGTGATCTGAGGTGAAACTAATCGGAATAAAAAGCACTCTTTCAAGCCCTTTTGCATAACTCTCAATGCGCTCACAAACATCTTGTGTATACGGCTTTAGCCACTCACCTGGACCAAATTTAGATTGGAAAGCGAGGAGCCCTCGACTTCGAGGGAAACCGGCGAGAACCCGCTCGTAAGAGAGTCGACACTCATACGCATAGAGATCACCCTCGTCGATAAAGGTTTGAGGGACACCGTGAGCTGAAAAAAAGAGAAGCACCTCCTCCTCAGAGAGGTTTTGCTCGACCAAATATTCACGAATCGCTCTTTGGGTGACCTCGACAAAGGCAGGGTGCGAGGGATACGATTTCACCCATTTCATTTTCTGAAGGGTATTTTTTGAGAGGCGATCTTGAAAAAGCCGGGCAATGCTCCCTGTCGTGGCATAGGTGAACTGTGGAAACATAGGAAAGATGACGATCTCATCGACCTCAAGCGCCTCTAGGTGGCGGAGCGTCTCATCGTGGGTTGCCGGCAAGTAGCGATGGAAAGTAAGAACCGGCCCCTTCAATCGGCTTCTAAGCTGATCGGCAACATATTCTGTGTCTCCATAGATGGGCGAGCCCCCACCGATAGACTTGTAGCTCTCTGACACTTTTCCCGTTCGCTTTTTAGCAATACGGCGAAAAAGGATGTTGTGAAGGGTTTTGGGGAGCTTGGTGCGCACCACATCGCGATCGGTTAAAAGAGCAGAAAGAAAAGGCTCGATCTCCCCTAAATTCCTTGGGCCCCCAAAATTAACAACGAGATAAGCAGTCATGTTCGGGATATTAGCGAGTTCTTTATTTTACCGAAACATTCTTTCGGGTATGTTGGATTTGATGTTGAAAAAAGTTTTAATATTGGCACTACTTGCCTTCGGATGTCAAAGTGCTCCCCCCGACCTCGGCCACTACTCGATAGGCAAAGACCCCTCGTGGTTTCCGATGAGACTCGAAGAGTGGGCCACACCCATCAATGGATTTGCGGGTGCTGTAGTACAAGAACTTGCCGAGGTTGAGCATCGCCCCTTTAAAATGGTAGATGTCGCTTGGAACCAGCTTTTTGAGGGCCTTGAGGAGAAAGATTACGATGCTGTACTCACAACGCTTCCCCCCAATGTGATGAGCCTCTCTCGCTTTGATTTTTCAGAGCCTTTGATGCTGCTCGGACCTGTCCTCGTCGTCGCTGCCTCTTCGTCTGTGACTTCTCTTGAGGAGATGCGAGGAAAGATTGTCTCTGTCAACCCTTATGATGACTCAGTGCTGATCGCGCAAAGCTACCCTCTTGCAGCTATAGAGATGTACGAGAGCGTTCCAACAGCTTTAGAAGAGGTCCAATCGGGTGAAGTGGATGGCGCGCTCATCCCTTTTCTCGATGCCTACTCACTTGTCGATACGCGCTTTGCCAGCTCACTTCGAGTCGCCACTCCCCCACTCAGCGATAAAGGGATTCGCCTGATCACGCTCAAGGGTGAAAACCGCGAGGTCATTGAACATTTCAATGAGGGGCTAAAGAGAATGAAAAGACATGGCGACTACAACAGATTGTGGCGCAAGTACAACCTTCCAGGCTCCTCATGAAGCAGTTTCATCTCACCGTTTTTGGGGTCATCTCATTTTTTCTGATCATCATGGGATGTGTCGCTTTTACAGCCCTCGCGAGGACTTCGGGAAAAACAGGGCACGACCCGGCGCAAATCAACAAGCTTCGTGAGCTCGCCCTTAAGTGACTCTCTTTCTATCCCTTCTCCCTATTTATCTTCTTGGCAACCTCCACTGCGCCGGGATGTGTGGCCCTTTGATGGTTTTAGTCGGACGAAACCCTTACCGGTCCGCCTATTTTTTCGGCAGGCTTCTTGCCTACAGTTTAGCTGGACTGATCGCGGCTGAGATGGGTCTTTTCATGTTTCAAGCTCTGGAGAAGGTGCATTTTGCTGCCCTGCTCTCACTACTTTTCGGAATGGTTTTAGCTGGAATCGCTCTTCTGACTCTCCTCCGACTCCCCCTGCCGCGAGGTTTGGGAGTGATGAGATGGGCGAGCCAATCGCTTGGTCCACTCATCTCAAAACCTGGCCCCTACCCGATCTTCCTATTTGGCATGGGAACCGTTCTACTTCCCTGTGGTCAGACTCTCGTCGTTTTCTCGGCTTGCGCTCTTGAGGCTAGGCCACTCGTTGGACTGGTGAATGGGTGCGCACTCGCGCTGCTCACTTCGCCTTCACTTATCGCAGCTATGGCTCTTTCACGGGGATTTGTGAGATTGAAAACCCACTACCACCTTTGGATGGGAGGGGCGACTTTGCTGATCGCCTGTTTAGCCCTTTTGCGAGGGAGCGCTGACATGGGCTGGATCTCTCATTTTAGCCTAGGCCGTCACCTGGTTTTGTTTTAAAAAAACAAACAAAATACTTGATCTTAGATCTTCAAGAAAGGAGTATGGCTGCTAGGAGGGTCACCTATGGAAAAATACGATCTTATCGTCATCGGGTCAGGGCCTGCAGGGGAAAAGGCTGCAGTAAAAGCAGGCTATTTTGGCTACCGGGTGGCTCTCATTGAAAAGGAGAAAAACTACGGGGGCGCGGGAGTTAACACAGGCACGCTCCCCTCTAAAACCTTGAAAGAGACGGCACTTTATTTATCAGGCAAATATGACAAGGGACTCTTTGGGGTCGATCGGGATATCGAAAGAGAAGCGACAGTTGAAGACTTCCTATATCGAAAAAATTGGATTATAAACACTGAATCTGAGGAAGTTAGACAAAATCTCATACGCCATAAGATCGATGTCTTTCATGGCGTTGCTTCTTTTGAAAGCGCGCATGAGGTGCGCGTAAAAGGTGATATAGAGGCTGTCCTCTCTGGCGATTACATTATCATCGCAAGCGGCTCGTATCCTTTCCACCCCGTCAACATTCCATTCGACCGAAAAAGGGTGCATGACTCGGACTCGATCTTAGATATCAAACATTTTCCACCCTCCATAGCTGTGCTCGGCGCTGGGGTTATCGGATGCGAGTACGCGACGATCTTTTCAACGATGGGCGCGAAGGTTTTTCTCATCAACAGATCAGATAAAATTCTCCCCTTCATCGACCAGGAAGTCGTAAGCCACTTGCTCGACCATATGCGCGCTGAAGGGATCGATCTACTCTTCAACAAATCGCTTAAAGGAATCACCGTCCCAACATCTGAGGCAGACCCCTTAAAAGTCGAGCTCGAGTCAGGGGAAATTCTCAATGTCGACATGTTCCTCTTCGCTGCTGGACGCAATGGGCGCTCGGGTGAACTTTGTCTCGAAAAAGCAGGGCTTGAAGCGAGTAAACGTGAAACGATCGAGGTCAACGATCACTACCAGACCAAAGTACCTCACATCTATGCAGTCGGAGATGTCATCGGATTTCCAGCGCTTGCGAGTACAGGTATGGACCAAGGGCGCGTGGCTGTAGCCCACATCTTTCAGACAAAAGACATTGAGGAGGTCTCTCACATTCTCCCTTACGGAATCTATACGGTTCCAGAGATCTCAACAGCTGGCCTCTCTGAGGAAGAGGCTAAAGCTGAAGGGCTCGCTTACTGCGTGGGGGTCGCTTACCATAAAGATATGCCTCGAGGAAAAATCATGGGAGCGAAACGGGGAATGCTCAAGCTGATCTTCACCAAAGATGACTTGATTATCCGTGGGGTGCACATCATTGGTCATCTAGCGACTGAGCTGATTCACCATGGAATGAGCCTGATTGAAGGAAAAAAAACCGTGGTAGATGTGATCGGAAAGGTGTACAACTTTCCCACACTGCACGACTTGTACAAGTACGCCGCATACGATGGACTTGGCAACTTGGCTGGCCACAAATTGAAATAATATGTAGCGATTGATCTTTGCTCGATTGCCCGCTATGGTGGATCTAAATTTATGAGTGGATGGACAATTGTAAAAGCTATTTGTACTGCGCTTCTCGTAGCGCTTTTTGGGATGCTCTATTGGTCTTCTACCCTTCTCGAATCAGATCTCAAGCAGCTACGAGGGGAAATCAAGCGCCTCAACAGTGAAATTTCTTGTCTCAAACAAAAAGCCTTGCAAACGACACACACCTCTTCGAAAAAAAAAGTCCACACGATCTCCTCTGACTTTCCCAATCTACTCGAAGCCGACTCCTACTATGAGACCACGCTTCCGAGGCAGCTTGGTCCGAACTTTGAGCCTCATGGAACCCTTCAACTTGGAATCTTAGGTCGACCTGAAAATCTCCACCCTTTCAATGGTTTCCGCGATGTCTCGATCCTCTATCAAAACTGCACGGTAAAAGTTGCTGAATTAAAATTCGGCCACTATGAAACGCTTGCTCCTGATATGGCGATAAGGCTCGAAGCGCGTCCTCAAAAAGAGAATCCCGAAGCGCAAGAGTACTGGGTTTTTTTACGAGATGATGTCTACTGGCAACCTTTAGACCCTGCTCTTTTCCCTTCAAATGTCGAACTAGCTCCCCATTTTTTAGAAAAGCACCCTGTGACTGCTTACGATTTTCTTTTCTTCTACAACGCTTTGATGAACCCCAACGTCTCTGAACCTAAAGCGGCCTCTCTTCGCACCTATTTTGGCGATATTGAAGAGTTCACTGTGATCGATGACTTCACCTTTGTTGTTCGATGGAAAGCCCCTCCTCCTGAAAAGAAAGTGAAATACAGCTCACTTGGGCTCACAGGCGAGCTCCAGCCTCTCCCTTGCTTTGTCTACCAATACTTTGCAGATGGGCAGAAGATCATCGAAGAGGAGAGCGATCCTAATGTCTACCGAACCGACTCGGTTTGGGCCCAAAATTTTTCTGAGCATTGGTCGAAAAATATCATCGTGAGCTGTGGCCCCTACCTATTTGAGGGGATGAGCGATGAGGGGATCTCTCTTAAGCGGAACCCCGATTTTTTTCTCCCCTATCGAGCTTTAGTGGAAGGGATCTACTACTGTTTCAAAGAGAGCTATGAAGCGCTTTGGCAAGCTTTTAAGGCGGGTCATCTCGACTTAATCAACCTCTCTCCTAACCAGCTCCTTGAACTCGATACCTTCTTCAAAAGTTCTGAATATCTCTCCCAAGCAGCGGGCGGTGAGGCGATCAATAACCTCGATTTCGTCGATCTCAGCTACATCTACATCGGCTGGAATAATGCTAAACCGCTGTTTGCCGACAAAGCTGCAAGGCAAGCAATGACACTGGCGATCGACCGCAAGAGAATCATCGAGCAAAATCTCAACGATATGGGAATAGAAATCAACGGTCCATTTGCCCGCTACTCAGCAGCTTATGACGCCTCTATCCCCTTTTGGCCCTACAACCCTGAAGAGGCAGCGGCCAGACTCGAAGCGCTTGGATGGAGCGATCTCGACGGGGACGGAATTCTCGACAAGGTGATTGATGGAAAACGCGTGCCGCTACGCTTTACCCTGCTCTACTATGTGAAGAGTCAATCAGCTAAAATGATTGTAGAGTATATCTCAACGGCTCTCAAAGAGATTGGCGTCGACTGCCAGCTTGGAGGGGTCGATCTTGCGGACCTTTCAAGACAATTCGATGATAAAGGCTTTGATGCTTTGATGATGGGATGGAAGTTAGGGGCCCCACCGGAAGATCCGCGCCAACTCTGGTACTCGACAGGGGCTAAGGAGAAAGGCTCTTCTAATGCCATCGGTTTTCAAAACAAGAAGATCGATCAGATTATCGATAAACTTAACTATGAATATGATAAGCAAGAGCGCATCCGCCTTTACCATCAATTTGATCAGATCATTCACAAAGAGGCTCCCTACACCTTTCTCTATACGCCAAAAGTGCGTCTGCTGTATCGTGAACGGGTAAAGAACCTCTTTATTCCTATGGAAAGGCAAGATTTAATCCCAGGTGCCGATGTCCCGGAACCGAGCACCCGTGTGGTTTGGCTCGAAAAGACGCGATCATGATTCACTACCTCATTCGAAGACTGCTTCTGATTCCCCTCACTCTTTTTGCGATCATCTTAGTCAATTTCGTGATCCTCAATTTAGCTCCTGGTGACCCTGCAAACCAAGCAAGCCTCGGTGTGACGGGTGAAGCTACCCGATCTAACAAGGAGAGTGGATCGGTTAACGAAAATCAGTACTTGCAATTTCGTGAACACTACGGGTTGACTCTGCCTATTCTCTTCAACACTTGGCCTTCGCTCTCTACTGATACTATTGAGGAGGGACTTCAAAAGCTCACCTATGAGCGCGAGCAGCTGAGTGTGCAAAAATATCATGAACTACGCACCCTCTGGGGGGACCGCGCACGCTTTGTAATGCCGAAGCTTTTGGGCATTGCAAGCGATCCGAGCCGAGATTTACGTTTGCGTAAAACAGCCCTCAACCTCTTTGTACGGGGGGGGATCAGACAAGGGCATGTGGGTGCTACACTCTCTTCAGAGAAGCGAGCTGAAAACCGTCGAATTTCGAGCTCTAATCTCTATCTGACTGAGCGGCGGGCGAGTACACATGGGAGTGTTGAGAGCTTTGAAGAAAAAGTGGGAGATCTGATTTCTTGGTATGAGCGTTCTGGAGGATGGGAGAGCTTTACCTGGCGAAAGGGCGCCAAGGTCAAGGCATTTTTCTTTGAGACCCGCCTTTTACGCTATCTCGGCAAAGTGCTCACCCTCGATTTTGGCACTTTGCGCAACGATGCTAACAAGACAGTGATTAGCGAGGTGGGGAAGCGGATGAAATATTCACTCACGCTCGCTGTGGTGCCGATGTTCCTTACATTTGCGCTCTGCCAGCTCTTTGGGATGCTCATGGCAACGCGGCAGAATCAATGGCCAGACTATTCTTTCAACGTTCTTTTTCTTGTACTCTTTGCTATTCCCATCTTTGTTGTGGCTCCTTTTTTGATCGAAAAAATTGCCCTGAACAAGACGATTCCTTTTACCCAGATTTCTATCCCTTATAGCGGCTTTCACAGCTCTGAAGCTACCTACTCTCAGCTCACCTCCCCGAAGCGTCTTGCTGACACCTTTCTCCACCTCTTTCTTCCTTTGGTTGCGATCATGTATGGGACACTTGCTATCCAGTCGAGACTCTCTCGAACAGCTTTTCTCGAAGTACTTCGACAAGACTATGTGAAAGCAGCGCGTGCTAGGGGGCTTTCGCGCGCTCAGGTGCTCATAAAGCATGTGGGTCGCAACGGAGCGATTACAATTGTCACCTCACTTGCTGCCTCCTTAGGAGTGATCTTAGGCGGCTCTTTGATTGTGGAAACCATTTTTGAGATCAATGGCTTTGGACGTTTTTTCTATGAGGCGATTTTAAATCGCGACTTTAATGTGGTGCTCTTTTCGGCCTTTGCCGGCTCTTTTCTCACTTTGATTGGCTATTTAGCTGCTGACATTGCCTACACTGTCTTAGATCCGAGGGTAAATTTGCAATGAGCTACTGGCAGATGATATGGATACAGTTTAAAAGGCGCCGCATAGGTTTTGCAGCGCTCACTGTCTTGATCATTTTTTTTCTTGTAGGACTCTACGCACCGCTTTTTGCCTCCAACAAGCCTCTGCTTGTGATCTGGAATGGCAAGCCCTATTTTCCTTTGCTACGCTACCTCTTCTATCCGGGGCTCTACACAAAGCCTATCGATCTGTTCTACAATGTGTTGATGCTTACGCTCCCTCTCACGCTTTTGGGAGCTTGGCTCATCAAGAGACGAGGACGCAAGCTCTTCTTCCTTATGATGATTGCTCTGCAGTTCACTCTTTTTGGTTTGGCAACAGCTGGAAAAATAAAAGATCCAGCAGGAGATCCTGCGCTTAAGCAAGCGAGGCGTGATAAGATCAATGAGAAGATGACCTTTCGTGAGGATCCGCTTTTAGCTCCGTTTCCTCATCGTGTCTCTTGGGTGTTTGACTTGCAATACATGACTCCCTACGAGAAGTTGAATAAGGTGCTCCGCTATAATCAGTGGAAAAAACAACACGAAAATCTCTCTTCTCACTTGACCCACTACGAGGCGAAAACAGGAAAGCCGGCTCCTACTTTATGGGCTGTGAATCACCGCAACGAAGAGGCGAAGAAGAGACAATACCGAAAAATCATGGAAGATACCCGGGAGGGTTACAAACAAGGGCTTGACAGGCTCCCTGTTCTCATTGAGGCGTACCGTCCCTACTCTCATGACTACTTGATTGCTAAATACAGTTTTGAGCACGCTCCTGAGGAGATCAAAGAGGAGGCAGAGCAGCTCTTTGAGCACGCGCTTCAGCAAGCGGCTCCAAGCCGCACCCCTCTTGCTAAGGCTCGCAAGCTCATTGAAGCACACCAAAAAGCTTCTGTCTCACTAGCCTACCTTGAGGCGCGTGAGCAGTGGCTTGAGAAAGAGAGTCGCAATCTCAAGGTGATCATCCCACCTTTGGTCCGAAATTTTCATTGGGAAGAGGACGCGGGGGGCTCGCAGGCTCTCAATTCTCACCTTCCTTGGTGGGAGTTGACTCGCACTAACCGTAAGGATTTGCTCGCCAGCCTCCTCTTTGGTGTGCGTATCTCTCTTGTCGTCGGATTAACGGCTATCTTGATCTCTCTTGGGATTGGCATTCCTCTTGGCATGGTAGCAGGTTACTTTGCGAACAAGACAGATCTTGTCATTTCGAGGGTGGTTGAGGTTTGGGAGGCGATGCCTACGTTTTTCATGCTCCTTCTTGTCGTGGCTATTACGCAGAGCAAGTCTATTTTTCTTGTGATTGGGGTGCTAGGTATTTTTGGGTGGACGGGGTTTGCTCGCTTTATCCGTGCGGAGGTGCTCAAGCAGCGGGGGCTCCCCTATGTCACTGCCTGCACGAGTATTGGCTATAGGCATGGGAAAGTGATGTTCTCTCACATCCTTCCTAACGCGATACCTCCTATTCTGACTTTGCTCCCTTTTGCAATGATGGCAGCTATTACAGCTGAAGCGGGAATCTCATTTCTAGGCTTAGGTGAGGAAGGCTCAACTTCTTGGGGCGTTTTGATGGATGAGGGGCGTTCGGTTTTTCCAGCAGAGAGCTATCTTCTTTGGCCTCCTGCTATTCTTCTTACCATTTTGCTTGTGAGCATTGCTCTTGTTGGGGATGCCTTGCGCGATGCTATCGACCCACGCATGCGCGATTAGGATCTTAAGTCGAAGTTTGAGTCTTACTTAGCACTTCAACGCAACTCGTATGTCTTGCTCTCTCAGCAAGATCGCAAGCAGTCTGACCATTTTCGTCAAAAGCGTTAACCACGGCACCGGCTGCGAGCAGCACTTCAAGGATTTTTGCATGACCTGTTAGTGCAGCATAATGCAGTGCAGTCCACCCCGAACTGCTAGCAGCCTTAACATCGGCACCAGCTGCGAGCAGCTTTCTTAGGATTTCTTCATGTTCACTAGTATCATCTCCTGGAAGCAACGGCACATTGACACAATGGAAAGCTCTACGACGACAGTGAGAGGCTGAGATAAGTGCAGTTTCACCTTCACGCTGACGAGCATTAACTTTAGCACCAGCTGCTAGCAGTATTTCAACGTGCTTCACCCTGCCTTCAAGGGCAGCTAATTGGAGAGCCTTCCAACCACATTTATTGTCAGCAGCTTCGATGTTGATATCCGCATCAATCAACCTCTGAACTATGCTCGCATTATTTTTTATCGCAACCGCGTAATGGAGTGCAGTCCTCTCAAAAGCGTCAAGGTGATTGACATTGGCACTCGCCTCAAGCAGTACGTCAATTGTTTCCATATTTCTAGACAGGGAACAAGAAGCATGAGTGAGTGGCGTACGCTTTTCTTTGTCTATAGCATCAACTCTAGCTCCCGCTTTAAGCAGTTCTTTAACACATTCCACACGACCAAATCCAGCAGCAAAGTGGAGCGCCGTCAAACCGTTAGTGTTAGCAGCATTAACTTTAGCACCAGCTGCTAGCAGTTCTTTAACACATTCCACATCACCGATTTGAGCAGCATAGTGGAGCGCCGTAACACCGTTAGTGTTAGCAGCATCAACTTTAGCACCAGCTGCTAGCACACTTCCAACTTCTGTTGCATTGCGTTGTTCGATGGCTTTGCTGAGCGCAATCCAACTACTTTTGTTAGCCGCCTCGGCAGAAATAGAAAACACTCGCAACCCAAGTGCACCGAGTGCGCATGCTAATACTCCCCCCGAAACGCTAGCTGCAATGAGGCACGTCCTTTTGTCCACCTTCAGCGCAGATTGTAGGTGATTGGAATAAAGAGTCGTGCTAGCTAGAGCCACGAGCGCTACAAGCGTCACAACAGATACTGTAAATCCTATTTTCTCTACCTTAGGAAGAGATGCATGAGAACCATCAACACGAGCCATAGCGCAATTTACTCCTTATCTGTTTGATTGAGATTGGATTATAAATGAACACTTTGTTTTTTTCGAATAATTTTAACTGTGGCCTCTAGAAGAAACAGAGTACAGAAAGATGCCGTAACTATGATGCAATGGGTCTAAACCAAATTTTTACAAGTGGCCCTGCTCTCAAACACCTCTTAGCTTCTCAGTGTTTATACACCCTAACTAGCTGGCGCAGACAGTAATTGAGCACATGCACTATAATTCCATTCAGTATCAAGATCGCAAGCAGTCTCGCCATCTCCGTTAGTGACATTGACATCGGCACCAGCGGTAACCAGCGCTTGAACGATTTCTCGATAACCCCAACGTGCAGCCATATGCAGCGCAGTCTCGCCATCTCCGTTAGTGACATTGACATCGGCACCAGCGGTAACCAGCGCCTGAACACAATCTAATTTTTTTTCCATAACAGCTACATGGAGTGCAGTATCACCATAGGTGTCAGCAGCATTGACATTAGCCCCAGCATCGCACAGTATTGTAATGATTGACTCATGCCCTTCATTAACAGCAAGATGAAGAGCAGAACCATAATTAACAGCAAGATGAAGAGCAGAACCATACTCGGCAACAGCATTCACTTCAACACCAGCTGCGAGCAGCCTTCTAACTTCATCTATTTCACCTTTTTCGACAGCAGCATGGAGTGAACGCCAATTATTCGACCGAGCAGCCCCAACGTCGGCGCCTCCCTCTTCTGCATTGCGAAGATTGCCTTTTTTCGAAGAGGCGCCGCGAGAGTCTGGCCCTCTTTTACCACTTATTTGAGCAGAATGGGAAAACCCTCGAAACCCAAGTGCACCGAGCACGATTGCCAATACTCCTCCAGAAACGCTGGCTGTAAGAATACATGTCTTCTTGCTAAGCTTCAGCATAGATCGTAGGTGATTAGAACGAAGCCCAGCACTAGATAGAGCCACAAGCGCTACAAGCGTCACAATCGAAACTGTAAATCCTATTTTCTCTGCCTTAGGAAGAGATGTAAGAGAACCATCAACACAAACCATACCTCAATTTACTCCTTATCTGTTTGAATTAGTGTAAATTATACATAAATATATTGTTTTTTTTTCTAGAATATTTTCGAAAGGGCAGAACACCCTACGCCCTCTAGAAGAGATATTCAAAAAAATTTTAGCCCAAAATTTGTAAAGTGTTTTTTATAAATTTGAAGCGAGAGAAAAGCCCGAAAAAGTCGCTCGAAGCAAGTAGAAAAAACCGACAGATAAAATCGCGCCCGCAGGCACAGTCACCACCCATGAAATCACAATATCTCGTATGGTGTTCAAGTTAATCGCCCCTATCCCTCTTGCAAAACCCACCCCTAAAACCGCGCCGACAAGGACATGCGTTGTCGAGATGGGAAGCCCGAGTTTTGACGCCAAAACAATCGTCGTGGAGGCGCCAAACCCTGCAGCAAAGCCACGTGATGGGGTGAGTTCGGTGATCTTGCGCCCCACTGTCTCAATCACTCGCCACCCCCAAGTAGCAAGACCAATCACAATCCCCACCCCCCCTAAAAGCAACAGCCAAACAGGGATGCTCGTCGAGTGAATCGCTTTTCCACGCAGAAGATTAAAAATAGCAGATAGAGGGCCAATCGCATTCGCCACATCATTTGAACCATGAGCGAAAGCCATAAAGCAGGCGATGATGATCTGCAGGTAGATAAAAATCTTTTCGACAGAGAGGTATTCTGAGTGGCGCACCTCCTCGGGGACCTCAATGTGAGAAGAGAGCTCTCGCACTTCAAAGAGAAGCTCCCGCACCCGATCCTGCATTTCACCAAGAGCTGCTGTTTCTACCCGCAGCAAGTGCTTCTCTGCCTTGCGTAAACCCCGCTCAAGATCAGGGTTTTGGGGCTTGATCTCATCGGTAATACTGCGAATCCGCTTCACAAGAACTCGCGAAATACCAGCCGTTACAAACCCTATGCCAACAGAGATCAGGAGTACCCAATAAAAAGAGAGATCAAAATTGAGATTAGAAAGCCCTCCCCACAAAATAATCACAGATAGCAAAGAGAAAGTGATGAAGACGAGCACAGGAGTGAGCCGCTTTGCAGCAGCAACCGGGTTCATCTTGTAGAGAATTTCTCGTCGAATCAAAGAGAAAATGAGGTAGGCAACCGCCCCACCGAGTAGAGGTGAGATCAACCAACTCAAGGCAATGCTTCCAATTTTTCCCCAATAAATCGCCTCTCCTCCTCCGAGAACTAATCCAAATCCGACCACAGCTCCCACAATAGAATGAGTCGTTGAGACTGGCCACCCAAAGTAGGAGGCCACCTGAAGCCAGACGCCCGCTGCTAATAAAGAACCGAGCATTCCAAGTACGTAGTCAGCCAAGTCGCTCGAAAAAAGCGAGGGGTTGACAATCCCCGACTCTACAGTCTCTGAAACACTTCCCCCTAAAAAAAATGCTCCCAAAAACTCAAAGATTGCCGCAATTAATACCGCCTGCCCTAAAGTAAGAGCTCCCGACCCTACAGAGGTACCTACAGCGTTTGCTACGTCGTTTGCGCCAATGTTCCAGGCAACATAAAAACCGCAAAGAGCTGCAAATATGAGTAAAACAACGGTCAAAGACATCAACTCACTTTACCTCGAGAATCATCCGAATCCGATTCGCTAGTTTCTCCGATTCGTCTGAAAGAGAGCCAAGCTCCTGGATGACTTTCATCCACAAGAAGAAAAGCGGAGGAGAGAGAGCGTCCTCTTCACAAAACATCTTTCGAAGCAAATCGCGCTGAACCACATCACATGCGTGCTCGAGCTTTGCTACTTTTTCAACCATCTTGCGCACCTTCTCGGCCTCTTTTCCGCCAAAGGAGCTCTCTAAAAGCTCATCCATCTCCTTTGTAATCGCAAAAACAGCATCAAAAGTCTCAAGGTTCTTATGCAAAAAGAGACGAAATTCCTCCGCAAATTCAGCGCGCATCTCAAGGTCTCGAAAGGTGAGAAGGAGCGCAGCATCTTCTGTGCGGTCGGCCAAGTTGTCTTGAAGGCTCAAAATTTCGAGTAAACTTCCTTTAGAAATGGGAAGGAAAAGACCTGTAGGAAGATTGTTGCGAATCTCATTTTTGGTCAGATCAGCTTCGTGTTCAAGCTCAGAGATTCGCTTGGCAATTTTTTCCACAAGGGGATAGTCTTTTTTCTCTAGGGCTTCAAAAAGCGGAATGATCTCTTTGACGCAGAAAGCCACCTTTTCCATATGAGTCTGTAAAGGAGCGAAGGGAGAGCGACCAAAAAGTCGTGCTAAAGTCTGCATGGAAACCTATTTTGACAGTGAATATAATGCAAGGCGGCTATATTGTAAATTCCATGATACTCCGCGTCCGAAATTTAACAACCAAATTAAGAATTGACAAGAGAGTCCATACGGTCATCGACGGCCTCTCTTTTGACCTCGAAAAAGGAAAAACGCTCGCACTTGTCGGAGAATCGGGGTGTGGAAAATCTCTCACAGCCCTCAGTTTGCTCCGGATCCTTCCGACCCCTCCAGCTCTTCCACCCGAAGGTGAGGTGCTCTTTCACGGAGAGAATCTTTTGACTCTTCCCGAGTCGAGAATGCGGCAGATTCGGGGACAAAAAATCGCTATGATTTTCCAAAATCCCACTGCAGCGCTCAACCCTGTTTATCCCATCGGTTACCAGATGCTTGAAGTCGCAACCACCCACCTAAAATTGAAGCCCAAAGAGGCCAAAGCCTTCATATTTGAAGCTCTCAGAGATGTCCACCTTCCCGCTACAGATGAGCAACTCCAAGCCTACCCTCACCAACTCTCAGGTGGGATGCTGCAACGTGTGATGATAGCCATGTCTTTGATCTGCTCTCCTGAAATTCTCATTGCAGATGAGCCTACCACAGCTCTTGATGTGACCATCCAAGCGCAGATCCTCGATCTACTCAAAGAGCTTCAAGAGAAGCGGGGTATGGCCACTTTGATGATCACACACGACATGGGAGTGGTCTCTGAAATCGCGGATGAGGTGATTGTCATGTACACCGGGGAGCAGATCGAAAAAAGCGGGCTCAAAACACTCTTTGAAAACCCCGCGCACCCCTACACACAAGCCCTCTTCGCCGCACGTCCAGATGCAGCACTTCACCAAAGAAAACTTCCTGCTCTTGAGGGAAATGTTCCTAAGGTGACTGATCTGCCGAAAGGGTGTCGTTTTGCTCCCCGCTGCCGCTATGCGATGGAGATCTGCGAGCATCAAAAACCAGATGAATTCAACCTTCCTGAAACGGGTCATGTTGCAAAGTGCTGGCTCTACGATGAAGAGCTCAAATGGAAAATTGATGATGAAGAAGCTTTTAGAAGTTAGACACCTCAAAAAGTATTTCCCTATCAAACAGGGAATACTACGCCGCCATGTGGGCAATGTGTGCGCTGTCGATGGAGTCTCTTTCACTCTCCACGAGGGAGAAATTTTAGGTCTTGTAGGAGAGTCGGGCTCGGGAAAGAGCACGACCGGCCGAGCTGCTATCCGCCTGATTGAGCCTACAGCTGGTGAAGTAGAATTTCTTGGAGAAAATTTTCGAAAAGCTTCCGGCAAAAAGCTTCGAGCACTTAGACAGCAAGTACAAATGGTTTTTCAAGACCCTTCAGCTTCGCTCAACCCTCGAAAAACCATCCTCGATAACTTAGGAGAGCCCCTTCTCTACCACAAGAGAGTCTCTACCCGTGATGAGCAGGTCCATCTTGTTGAAGAAATTTTGCATAAAGTGGGGGTCTCAAAAGAGGGGCTCTACCACTACCCTCACCAATTTTCGGGTGGGCAACAGCAACGCCTTTCGATCGGTCGAGCTTTGGGTCTCCACCCTAAATTGATTATTTGCGACGAAGCTGTCTCTGCTTTAGACCTCTCTGTTCAGGCGCAAATTCTCAACCTCTTGTTAGATTTAAAACGTCTCTACAAGCTGAGTTATCTGTTCATATCTCACGATCTCAATGTCGTACGGCACCTCTGTGACCGCGTGCTTGTGATGCGGGAGGGAAGAGTTGTGGAAGAGGGCTCGATAGAAACAATTTTCGAAGACCCACAACACGATTACACCAAACTGCTGCTCTCCTCTATACCAAAGAGTCACCTTGGATGAGGAGCGCTATCAAACGATCCAAATCTTCTAAACTGTAGTAGTGCAAGACCACCTTCCCCCCTCGGTGGGCGCAATGAACTTCAGCTTTTGTGCCAAAGAACTCGTGCAGTCTCTCCTCGAGCTCCTCGATATGAGGGTCTCTATCTTGCGGAGTAGAACGCTTAGCCATTTTTCGACTCAAGTTCTCCGTCTCACGCACGGTGAGACTTTTGTCTTGGATCTTATCGACTAAATTCGCCTGCAGCGCGGGATCTTCAAGCGATAAAATAGCCTTCGCATGGCCCATAGAAATTTCTGCGTTAGAAAGTTTAGCTCGGATCGGTTCTGGCAGCATGAGCAGCCTTAGGTAGTTCGCAACCGTTGAACGTTTTTTCCCTACCCGCTGCGCAATTTCATCTTGAGTCATCCGGAAGGTGTGCATCAAGCTTTTATAGGCCTCTGCAGTCTCTATTGGGTCGAGATTCACGCGCTGAACGTTTTCAATCAAAGTTGCCTTGGCGGCATCCTCATCACTCGTTTCACGAACCAGAACAGAAAGATGGGTGTGCCCCGCTAGCTGCGCAGCTCTCCACCGCCTCTCACCTGCTACGAGCTCGTAGTAGAGAACTTTTCCTCCACTCTCAATTTTTCGCACAACGGGAGGATGAATCAGACCCACCTCACAGATAGAGGCAGCGAGCTCTTCAAGCTCCTGATTTGCAAAAACCCGCCTTGGCTGAAATGGACTCACTCGCAAATAGGTGCATTCAACGACTTCTATTTTCTCTTCCAAACTAAACTCCACGCCTTATAGATCTGCTCATCATCCAATTGCGCAAGGGTTTGAGGGTGCGAAAGGCAAATCATCCGTTTGCTCAAAGGACCCCACTCAGTAGGATCATTGCCTCCGTAGAGGACAACACCCCTTTTATCTAGAGCGGCGCCCAAATGAGCAACCCCACCATCTTCTACAAAAAAACACTCTGCGCGCTTCAGTGATAGCAAAAATGCCTCAAAACTGCGAGAAAAATGGAGGGTACGCTCCCCAACAAATCCCTCAGACATCGCACGCGCACGTTTTTCATCTTTTTCAAACCCGACGACGTGCAAGTGAAAGGGACGTGTTTTGTACAAACGGTTGAGCAAAGAGCTGTAACGACTAGCAGAGAGACGACTTTCAGCGCGCGTCGTACTTGCACAAATTAACACCGTCTGGGGCTCACTCTCCCCTTCAACTTCGATTTTGGGATAAAACCTTTCAGGAACCTCTTGAACGTGAGGATCTAGGAGCTGCAACCCCTTGAGCGCCTGGTGTCGTTTTTCTAGGCAAGGAGGAAGACCTCGATAGCCATAGGCAATCCCTTTTTTTGCTTTGAGCCAAAAAAGGAACCAGTTCATCAATTTCATAGGGGAAGTTTTAGCAGAGAGTGCCAAATCGAAAGTGCCTCGATGCTTCCAGGCGACACGCCCCAAATTAAAATATTTGTTCCCCCCTTGTGGGAGCACCACGACCTGGTCAAATACCGGCAAATAAGGCGTCAGAGGAGCTGCACGTACATCGACAAAAAGAGTCAGCTCTCCACTCGGATAGAGCTCTTTGAGATACAAAGCGAGAGGCACCGCGCATAGCAGATCCCCAAGTCCATTTCGGCGTACAATTGCAATCTTCATCTTTACAACGAATAATATGTTCGATAGTATTCCACATCATGGAAGAACACAAGTATCTAGATTTTCTTAAAAAACATTGGTCTAAGCTTGCCTTGGGACTCATGGCCACCTGTTGCCTTGCGATTTGGGCGGAGAAAATTCTCCACTCAAAAAAGAGAGGCGCCTCGCAAGATTTTTTGATCGTTCGGCAGGTGCATGACCGATTTGTCAAAGGAGAACCCCTCGCTCTTGAATCCATCGATGCTGCAGAGAGAATTTTGAAACAACACCCCGAGCTCGGCCCCTCTTACCGTTCCATGCTCACAATGACCTACCTCGCGCAGCAACTCCCTGAAAAGGCCGCTCACCATCTGAGTACAACCCTCAAAAGAGGAGCAGAGACCCTCCCTCAGCCCTATAAGTGCTATGGCGAGACCACGCTGCTCATAGCAGATGAGCGCTACGAAGAGGCGTATGAATCGGCAACAGCTCTTGACAAGCAACTAGAAAACACCGGAGCGTATGAAACGCTCCAAGCGCTCAATTTGCTCCGCCTTGTCTCTCTAAGTGAGGTACTTCACCTTTCAAACTCAGAGACAACCGAGAAGTTGAAGCAGCACCCCCTCTATCCTCAGCTGAATTCGCTTTTCTCTCAAGGAGAGCTCAAGTTTGAAGATTGGCTATCTATCAAATCTTGACCCTCCAATGGTGGGGAGAGCGCCATAAACCGTGACAGGTGTTTACAATGAGTCTCTTGCCGAAGATCGATTCTAACACCCCCTCTCCGCCCAAAAGGGAAAATTTAATAACAGAAAAGCTTTCGCCTGAACTTTTAAATAAGATGTTTTCCTATCTAGATAGATCGGATATCCAGTCAGCCTCTCTAGTGAGCAGGACCTGGAATGCAATAGCAAGAGACTCTGCAAGCCATAAAGAGCTCCGCTTGATTAAGGCATTTGTGGAGTTTGTCTGCAGACAATTAGACCGAGAAGTTCATTCAGCGCAAATTGCAGCTATCAGAAATACTGTTGATGTTAGCATCGTCAAAAACGATACATTAACACAGATTAAGTCATCGGTTCTTGCTACAAAAGAAAAAATCATAAAGGTTCTAGAAGAACTGGATCATGAAAAACTGCTGGAGCTTAAAAAAACAGGCGTTAAAAACACCCCCCTACTCTTCGATGACATATTCGATCAAACAATACTGAACAAAAAGTTGTACATAGCTCGGCAAAGAACTGATGAGGCAGCCAGGGAAATGGATCTGCTGGACATTTTTCTGCATTGGCTGCTACTCAAAAATTTTGATAAGGCCAATGAGGTTGCACATGAAATCCCAAATGAAAAGCTAAAGAACGCTGCTTTAAGCGATATTTCTAGTTTGGAGGGTACAAGACCCACTCAACCTCACTTAGTCAACACAGTCATGCATAAGGGGAAAAACTCTCTATCTATATCAAGATAGAACTGAAGCTTTGCTCCATTTTACGTCGAGCCTGCCTGGTTTTGCTATGAAAAGCTTTTGGTCTTGATAGACAAAAGCATTTTTTATCCCCTGCGCCGTAAAACCCGGTCCTTTAGGGGCGGGATGTAAGGCGCAAAAATGGCTTAGCGAAATAAAAGTTTGCTTTGCTATTTTCCTTTTTTCGAATACAAATATTACTTCTCTTTCAAAAACCAAGATAGAGAAAAATAGTTTTCAAAAATTTGAGTACCGCGGGGCTCGCGGGATTTTAAGCCTGTGGAGCTAGTGTAAGACCTCTTTGAGGCGACCGGCAGCGAATCAGGAACCTGTGCTTGCAAAACACAGGAATCCCCTTCCTTTAGGGAGGGGAGGAGGTCAACAACCAAGGAGTATATAGTCAACACACACCGGAATGTTAATGAAATCCTCTCAATTTTTGCAAAAAAGAGAGGATTTGCGCCTCTCGTAAGATTCTTATATTTTACATAAAACCTAACGATTGGTTAGGATTTATGTATGAAATCAAGCGAAATGGAACGGAGCCTTTACCAAACAGCCAGCCTTCAACAAGGGTATTTTACCTCCCGCCAAGCAAAAGAGGCAGGATATTCTGAGAGCAGGTTTTCATATCACGTAAAGGGAGGACGGTGGATTCGAGAGGGACGTGGAATCTATCGGTTAGCCAACTATCCGATTGAAGACCGGGCTGACCTGGTTTATTGGAGCCTGTGGTCTTGCAATCGATCAGGGGAGCCGCAAGGAGTTTTTTCACACCAAACAGCTTTGGCAATTCACGATTTGAGCGATGTCATGCCTGCTTCTTATCACTTGACCGTTCCAAAACAATTTCGAAGATTTCATAAACCCCCTAAAAACCTCAGGCTCCATTTCAACGATCTTCAAGATCAAGACGTATCAGAATTTGAAGGATATAGAGTGACGACTCCCGAGCGGACTATTTACGACATATTTTTAGACAAGACGATCTCCGACGACATTGTCATCCAAGCCTTATCAGATGGGTTACAAAAAGGGGCTATCTCCCTCGGTTTTCTTAAACGACTCGCCGAGGAGCTGCATTCGGAACGGGTTAAACGCATAATGAATATGGTAACGAAGAGATGATTGACATCCTCCCCTCCCTAAAGGAAGGGGATTCCTCTATTTCGCAAGTAAGAGGTTCCTGGTTCACAGCCCGTTGCCTCAACGAGGCCTTACACAAGCTCCACAGGCTTAAAATCCCGCGAGCCCCGCGGTACTCCTAAACTTCTTAAACCCTCTTGAAGAATATTTTTTGCAGCATTTATATCCCTGTCATGATTCATACCACAACAAAAGCAACTCCATTGCCTTTCATTGAGTTCTAATTTCTCTTTGATCGTTCCACAATGATGACACTGCTTACTGCTCGGAAAATATTTGTCGATCTGAACAAAGATACGTCCAAACCAACTACTTTTGTATGCGAGCAATTGTAAAAATATTCCCCATCCCACATCTGCTATTTCTCTTGCTAATTTCTTGTTTTGAAGCATTCTCTTTACCCCTAAGCTCTCAACGACGATGACTTGATTTTCGTCAACGATTTGAGAGGTGACCTTATGGAGAAAATCCATCCGTTTGTCACAGATCTTTGCATGAGTCTTTGCAATGTAATGTTTGGCTTTTGCTCTATTTTTGGATCCTTTGGCTTTTCTAGAGAGCTTTTTTTGTCTTGCTTTAAGGCGTTTAAGCTCTTTGTTTAAAAAGCGAGGATTTCCAATTGTCTCCCCTTTTTGATTTGTGATCATTGCAGAGATCCCTAGGTCAATACCTATTTCCCTATTTGTGGAGGGTAGAGGTGTGATGCTTTCCTAGCGATCTGCACTATCCTTGCTTACAGTTAATGAAGTGGGCGTGCCTGTAAACTCTTGGCTCCATCTCACTTCTAAGGGACCCATCTTGGCAAGGGTCAAAATTCTGTTTTTGTAAGTAAAAGCATTTTGCATGAAGGCGCAAGATTGATGTTGATCCTTTTTTTTATATCTGGGAAAGCGAGCTCTCTTTTTAAAAAATCCTTCAAAGGCTCCCTGTAAATGACGTAGACATTGCTGCAAGCAAACGGAGGAGACCTCCTTGAGCCACAAATGCTCTTGTTTCAAAAAAGTGAGTGCTTTGGAGCACTCGATGTAAGAAAGATTTTTTTCCTCTTTTTCCCAAAGCTCTTTTTTGCGGTGAAGAAAATAGTTATAGACAAACCTGCAGCAGCCAAATGTTTGAGCTAATACAACTTTTTGCTCGTCTGTTGGATAGAATCGGTAGCGGTAAGCTTTCTTCACAGCAGCTTCTATTTCGTCAAATAAAAAATAGATAGTAGCATTTGGTCTATGAAAAAAACAACCGTTTAAGGAGATCACGTCCATCTTCTGATTAACTATCCCCCAAAACTCAGCGTTTCCACAGAGGATTGAAAAAGCGCTTTGGGGCAACCAACTTTGGTCTCCAAGTTATTTTGCTGGTGCTTGTGGTGGCGCCCCACTTGAAACAATTAAGGAATATATCGAAGGTCAAAAAACACCTGATTAGGAGGAAACCCTCTATTTTTTTACAAAAAACAGAAGGGTTTGCGCCTTACATCCCGGCCCTGAAGGAACGGGTTTTACGGCGCAGGGGATAAGATATTTTCTTCTCCAGCCAGCTTTCGACAAAGCTTGGAGGTTCGATTACAAGCCCGTTCTAAAGAAATAGGGATGGATCTTGAAAGAATACGTAGAAAAGTTGCTTTTGAAAGGTTCTTGGCACGCTTGTTTTTAACTAAGCCCTATCCATGGCTGCTTAAGGGAGGATATGCTCTGGAAACTCGGCTTGAAGTGGGACGCGCTACTAAAGACCTGGATTTGGGACTGCAGCTAAAAATAAAAGGAACCATTGAAGAGCAGCGGATATTTCTTCTTGAAAGATTGCGAAAAAGCGCATTGCTCGTCATGGAGGATCATTTTCACTTTCGGGTAGAGTCTACAGCAAAGCTCATCAAGTCTGCTCCCTATGGCGGATTTCGCTTTCCTATTCGAAGCCTAGTTGCAGGAAGGTTGTTCGTTGCATTCTCTCTTGATGTGGGATTTGGCGATGCGATGACTCCCCCAACTGAAGAGATTGAAGGGTCCGATTGGTTGGATTTTTGTGGAATCTCCCCTGCTAGATTTGAAGCGATTTCATTAGAACAACAGTTTGCTGAGAAGATTCACGCCATGATTGCTAATCGTGGCGGACGAGAGAATTCAAGGGTTAAGGATCTGGTTGATGCCTTATTGCTCATAGAACGAGGACTGAATAGCACGCATGTGTCGTTGTGTTTGAAGAATACATTCCTCCGCCGTGGTGAACCAGGGGTACCTCGCAAACTCTTGAATCCACCGAGTAGTTGGCGACTATCATTTGGTCAAATGGCTCATGAATGTGGACTCAAACATGATTTCGATTCGGGTATCAATACTTTATTCGTCTATTGGAGCAAGCTTCAAGAGAGTGATTGAAGGCAAGTAGCGCCCCGAGTGTAACACTCGCGCCAATTAGCGCCATTGGGCGCCTGTATTACACAAATCGACTAAGAAAATATTTCCCTACTCTTCTTTTTCAATTGATCGAGTAAGAGGAGGCCTTACATCCCGGCCTAAAGGACCGGGTATTACGGCGCATGAGATAATATCGACTTAGCAATCTGAATAAGAGGATTTCATGGGCAAGAAGAATAAACTTAAACCTTTATTCCCACCGAACGGATACAGACAGAACTGACGCTTTACTTTTTCGAAGAAGAGTGGTTAAGGTGAAAAAAAAAGGTGGAAGCATGAATTTTTTTCAGTATGTGGCCCTTATTAGCACCCTCACTTTTAGCCTCAGCGCAGCTCCGAGTGGAGGAGCGCAACCGGTTAAGGGAGGACGTCTACATGAAGCTTTTATGACCCTCGAAGCTCCAGTAACACTGCTACAAGCAGTCGAAGAGCAACCCCCTCACCCCTTGAAAGAAGATCTTCCGAAGCAGACCCTCGAAGATACCGTATGGGTACCAGGATACTGGGAGTGGTCTTCCACCCGCGAGGCTTTTATCTGGTGTTCAGGAGGCTGGCGCCGCCCGCCTCCTCAGCACCAGTGGATTCCAGGCTACTGGAAGCAATTTGATGAGGGCTGGGTGCGTCTCAAAGGGTTCTGGAGCCCGGAGCCAGTCGACAACCTCACCTATATTTCCAAGCCCCCTCCACCCTCCTACAATGAAAACCCCGCTAACCCACCCAGCAAGGACTCCTTTTGGATGGCCGGCTACTGGAAATACGTAGGGGGTGAATACACCTGGTACAGTGGAAAGTGGGAGAAAGCTGACCCCAATTGGATCTACAGCCCTGCTAGGTATGTGTGGCGCCCGCAAGGATATGTCTTTCTACCCGCCTTCTGGGATTGGCCTTTGGAAGAGCGAGGCGTTGCCCATGCTTGTCTAATGATTTCAGAGCTACAAGAGCAGATCACCTACACACCCGATCTCATTCTAGAGCCTAGCGTGATCATCCAGGAGTGTCTCCTCTACTACCCCGACTACACCTACTTCTACCTCTATTACTACCTCTTTGATCCAGGCTGGTGGGTCGGCTGTAATTGGTGCCCTCCCTGGTGGGGATGGAATTGGTGGTGGTTTGGCTGGGGCGACCAGTGGGCTCTCTGGTGGTGGTGGACCCATCCCGGTTTCCCCTTCCCCTTCTGGTTTCCAGTAAACGCTTTGGATGCCCTCTTTGGCCCCCCTCTTCCTCTTGTGAAGGCGATGGGAGGTGTTCATCCCCCTTTGATCGTCACTCCAGATGGTGTCGTCCCTTTTGATGATCTCATTGATGCTCTTGGAGGCGATGCCCCTATTTTCCCCGAGGATGCTTCAAGTATTCAAGAAGAGGCAGGAAAAGATACTCCTCAGGGTGGAGACGAAAGACCCCGTGGTCCGCGCGTTCCAAGAGGAGAGCTACAAAAAGAGCCGGAGCCACCTCCAATCGTGCCTCCTTTTCCCCCTCCCGGCGCAGAGGTTGGAGAGCAACCCTCCCGTCCCGAGGGTGAAAGAGTGGTGCCCACACCTCCCAAGCCCGAGCCTTCTAGGCCGCCTATCACTCAACCTCAGGGGCCACGGCCAAGACCCACTCCTCGACCAAAGCCAACGCCACGGCCCAGCCCGCCTCCTCAGACGGAGCAAAGGCCAACTCCCCCTCCTCAAAATTGGCAGAGACCGACTCCCCCTCCACGGCCAAGGCCTCGACCGAGCACGCCTCCTCAGACGTGGCAAAGACCGAGTCAACCTCCCCAGCAAAGACCAGGGCCGAGTCAACCTCCCCAGCAAAGACCAGGGCCGAGTCGACCTCCTCAGCAAAGACCAAGGCCGAGCACGCCTCCTCAGACATGGCAAAAACCGAGCCGCCCAGCGCAGCCACAGCCACAGCCAAGTCGTCCGGAGGTTACCCCCAGCCAGCCCCCCCAGTCTTCACCAAGGGGAGGATCGGGATTTTATTAATTTAGATGAGTCGCCAGAAATTCTTGTGAGCGACAATTTGAAGATGGAGCGACTCAGCGGCGCGGGTAACGCCCGCCCGCACAGTCTCTGAGCACCCCCAGTCATCTCCACACATGACCCCTTTAGGGGTAAGATGAGGGTACCAAGCCATGATATCGTTGTAGACACTCTCCTCATCATGGGCCCCATCGATGTAAATGAGATCGGCTCGAACAGAGAGGGCTTGGGCCGCTTCAAGCGAGGTCATGCGCACTGGAACCACTTTGTCTGTGAGTCCTGCATGTATTGTATTGGATAAAAAGAGTTGGTAGAGATAGGGAATGCGCTTGTCACCCTGGTATTGAGACTCAGTTGGCGTCCAAGAGTCGACCGCAAAAACTTTACTCCCTTCAGAGAGATGCTCTGCAATAAACCGGGTCGACTGCCCTATCCAAGAACCCACTTCAACAACGACTCGAGGTTTTTTAGCCTCTAAAAGAGTCTTCATCTGCTCAGCATTGATAAACCACCCTTGTTCATCAAAGGGGAGCATCTCGACCGAGAGGTAAGGCTCGGGAAGCTCTGCAAAAAGAGTAGCTCCTAAAAAAAATAGAGTTAAAAACAGTCTTATCTTCATAAGGGCACCTCTTCAATCATTTGATTTTCTTTTAGATAGGCAATATTTTCTCGAACAAATGCTGGAAAAGTTTCGTCAATTGAAACGAGCTGATGAGCTTTGATCTCCTCTTTCCATCTCTCATGAGAGATAAAGTCTCCATGCCCATCCCACCCTTCGGTAATTCCAAAGTATTTTTCTTGCGCTCTTGCATAGCCGCCCATCGAAGTGAAATGCCACCCCCCTTGCATAAGAGGAACAGAGCGTGTGCGAACGAGCATCCGCACCTCCTGGGGTGTCTTCTCCTTGAGGTGTCTGTAGCGCGTAGCCGCTGAGCCTGCCCACAACTCATGGGTCGACCTGTTGAGAAACCATCGGTACATCTTTTGGCTTAAACCCAAAACCTCAATAGTCGCTGTAGCCTCTGCAAGTTTAGGCACTAGCTCAGCCGGGAAAAATTCATCCACATCGGATATAAAGATCACATCGTCGGGGTTGCAATCGACAAGCCCCCTCATGATCTGATTTCTCTGCCAGATCTCCCTTCCCCATTTATCATCTGTTTCTAGCCGCTCGACGAGCTTGACATGCACAATCTTATCGAGATAAGGGGCAAAGCGAGCACGTTGCTGTTCAAAATAGTAGGGCTTCGGATTCCCGACGCGATGCCCTTCGCCCGACTCGACGAGAACAAACTTATCGACATGGTCATAGAGCTCATGAAGTCGGATTTCAAGGAGTTCAAACTCATTATTGAAAAGAAAGCAGTCGTAGATTGCCCCCTGCGCAACAAAAATAAACGAAAGAAAAACGATAAGAAATTTGATCCTCATTAGACGAAAGAGGGTTCAAGAATTCAGATTTTTTGCCAAGCCTTTTTTGGAACTGCCCTGACTCAAGGTGAGGTAGCCAGCGCCCGCTAGCAAAAAAGAGGCCCCCAGACAGAGTATTGCAGCAGGAGAGACGAGCAGGCAGAGGTAAGACCCGAGATGTGGGATAAAAGAGCCGCGCAAGCCCACAGCAAGGACATTGACAGTGCTATAGGCGGAGCTCTCCTCTTCCCCTGAAAAAAGGGGGCCTGAGAGGTGCCAGCTCAACTCACTTCCCGCTTGCATCACGCCATAAACGATGTAGGCGAGATAGACGAAGAGAAGCTGCCACTGCGAGGCGAGCAAAATCAGAGGAAAAAAAGCTCCTAGAAGGGCAATGAGGCCGCTGAAACGGAAAATATTTGTTTTTCCCATCGCTTTAGCCCAAAGCTGCGAAGTGAGGACAAATCCCACCCCCTTACAGAGGGTTAAAGCGATCGAGAGCTCGGTGTAGGAGAGGTGGAGTTTGTCGATAAAAAAGCAAGGAAGCGCAGGCTGTAAGATCATCAGCCCACACCCTCCAAAAAGCATGAAGCCGATCTGATACATGCGAAAATCGGGCCGCGATTTGATCAGATGCCACGAGCTCTTCCAGGGAGCAAAAAGGGGGTGGTCTCCCTCTGGGATATGCCTCTTGGGGCTCAATTTGATAGGGATCGTAAATTGCACCCAAATAGCGCCAATACCTAAAAAAGCTGTGGCAAAAAAGATCCACCTCGAAGAGAGGTAGTAGCGGTCGAGAAGTGGCCCGATGATCAGGGGGAGAACAGCACCAATCACGTAAGAGGTGATCGATCCCATAGAAAAAATCCGCTGCTTCGACCCATCTGGGACATTGAGTTTGAAAATCTCCATCCACGCGGGCACCACTCCCCTATGCATCATCATAAAAAGAGCAGAAGCAAAGATCACAAACCAAGCCGAGTATAAAAGGGGAAATAAGAGAAAGGGAAGATAGCCAATCACTCCAGCCCATACAATGTTACGGAGCAACCTATCGGGTCTTTTATGAACGGAGCTGCTCCAGTAGATCGAGAAAATCGAAACAATCGGCTTGAGGGCAATAAAGAGTGCGATCTGCAGAGGCGTTGCCTCTAAGTCCTTATAGAGGATGAAGAGAAGGAGGTTGTAAATCGCCCAAAAAGGAGCCCTGAGAATATGAGTCCACAGAAATGCGAAGCGCGTCCGACTCAAGGAATCTGAGATTTCCGTTGATTTCTCCACTAATAAACCCTAAAATTTCGGGTCCACTATATTACAGTTTAATTATGATAAGTGTCACGATTTTAGTAAAAAATGGCGAGCGGCGAATCGAGCAAGTCCTCGATAGTCTTAAATTTTTTAATGAGATTATTCTCTACGATACTGGGTCAAGCGATAAGACGCTTGAAATTGCAAGCAGCTACCCCAATGTGGTGATTCACCAAGGGAGCTTCGAGGGATTTGGAAGAGCCCACAACCAGATGGCCGACTTAGCCAAGCACGATTGGATCCTCTCAATCGACGCCGATGAGGTGCTTTCAAAAGCCCTTTCGCAAGAGATCTTGGCGACCTCACTCGATCCTACCACCGTCTACGCCCTCCCCTTCCACAATTTTTTCAATGGGAAGCGAATCCGTGGGTGTGGTTGGGGCCGCGAAGAGCACATCCGCCTCTACCACCGCCAGAAGACCCGCTTTTCTGAAGTCAAAGTCCACGAAGGAGTGATAAAAAAAGAGTTAAAACTCCACCGTTTTAAGCACCCTCTCTACCACTATTCGTATGAGACTATCTCCGACTTTCTTGTCAAAATGGAGCGCTACACCACCCTTTTTGCCGACGGCTCTACGGCTCGAAGCTCTCCACTCAAAGCGTTTTTTCGAGGAATATGGGCTTTTTTTAAAAGCTACGTACTTAAACTGGGCTTTCGCGATGGGTATGAAGGGTATCTGATCTCAGCCTACAATGGACAGACGACGTTTTACAAATACCTGAAGCTCTACGAAAAAAATCGATGCTCTTAGCTGCTATGTACCACAGGGTCGGGGAAGGGAAGCACTCCAATACGCTCGACATGTTAGAAGCGCACCTCACCTATCTGAAAGAGCGCTATCCTATTTTGTTGCCAGGCGATCCCCTTCCCAAGCGGAGACTCTCGATCTGCCTCACTTTTGATGACGCCCTTTTTGATTTTTACC
Source organism: Chlamydiota bacterium (assembly GCA_021772465.1). Lineage (GTDB taxonomy): Bacteria > Chlamydiota > Chlamydiia > Chlamydiales > JAAKFR01 > JAJFLX01. Next base: position 24,686 of record JAJFLX010000017.1, on the reverse strand, counting down.
ACTACACCTTCCCCCTTCTCAAAAAACTAGGTCTCCGAGCTCTGCTCGGGGTGCCAACCTACTATGTCATTGAAAAGAGCACTCTCTCTGCCGAGGAGAGACTCGCTGTCCCCTACACTCTCGCTATGCAAGAGGGAATTTTTGAAACAAGGGCCCCTCTGTGCACCTGGGAAGAGCTCCAAGAGATAGTCGATTCGGGGCTTGTCGAAGTCGCCTCGCACTCCCATCTCCACTGTAATCTCACTTTTGACTTTGTCGACCTCGAGCGCGAAGCGGTTCTCTCGAAAAAAATCTTAGAAGAGCGCCTCGGCCAGGTAGTGAACACATTCATCTACCCCTTCGGCCGATTCAATCAACGGGTGCACCAAGTCATCCAAAAACACTACCCTTATGCGTTTCGCATCGGCTCGGGTCTCAACTGGGGATGGGGAGATGGAAAAAAACCCCTGCAGCGTGTCATTGGAGATCATCTCACGCATCCAGGGGCTCTAAATTCAATTCGAAATTTGATTAAAGGCGCTTTTAAAGCCGGTTGGCTCTAGCGTCAGGGCGTGGACCAATTTTCGGAAGTTGGCGCGCTTTGTAGAGAGCATGCGTCTTTTTAGCAACGCTCAGCGATCCCATAACAGTCGCTGCTCCAAAGCCGATCGCTGCTACAGTTAGAGATACCATCTTTCTCGTGTCCCCACCATGATGGAGAAGCAAGCCCACAGCTGCTGTGGCTGCAATCGCCAGCGCAGTGAAGGCCACCCACTGCTTAATATTCCAGTCGGGGCGCCTACCTTGCTCGAGCCCCAAGGCCCACCTACCGCCTCCTACTCTAAAACCCATAATATACTCCTTATTTTTATCTTCAACATTATTATAAACAATTTTTGTTTATATAGTATTAAGAACAGGAGTTAATAAAATATTTTAAATTTAGAAGATACTCAACCAAGCAAGGAGGGATTTCTTTCAGCTTGACGCGATCTGTAAAGGGCAAGCGTCTTATCGGCGATGCCCGCCAATCCAAAGCCGGTCACAGAAAGTACTAGGACCCTCTTTTTTAGAATCTCGCCGAGCGCTGCACCGGTTCTCACCATCTCATTTAGGGATTTCCCATGCCGGAGTAGCAAGCCCCCCGCAACTGTGGCCGCAAGCGCCACCAAAGTGAGCCCTACCCACCTTTGAATATTCCCTACGCCCTCTACTCTAAGTCCCATATTACACTTTACAAAAATTAAAAATTACAGTTGTTTACATATCGTTAAGAACAGAAGCTAAAAGAGAAATAAACTTATCTATCTCTTCAAAAGTATTGTAAATCCCGAAGGAGGCCCTAGCGCATGCTGTCACCCCAAAACGCTCCATTGTAGGCTGACTACAGTGGTGGCCAGAGCGAATAGAGACCCCTCTACAATCTAGGAGGGTGGCAAGATCTAGGGGGTGTACGCCCGGGACGGTGAAGCTGAGAATAGCCCCCTTTTCAGGGGCTGTCCCTAGAAGAGTTACGGGCGTATCTTTAAGCCTTTTTGTAGCATAGGCGAGCAACTCATTCTCAAAGCGAGCGATCTGCTCCATGCCGATCTTTTGGAGGAAGTCGGCTGCAGCTCCAAGACCAATCGCTTGAGAGGTCATTGGGGTTCCTGCTTCAAATTTGGTTGGGAGCCCCGCGTAGGTCGAGCGTGCGAGAGTCACTTGATCGATCATATCCCCCCCGCCCTCGATGGGCGGCATCTGCTCTAGAAGATGTCTCTTTCCATAGAGCACTCCTATTCCTGTGGGGCCGTAGAGCTTGTGACCTGAAAAGGCGTAAAAATCGACGTCAAGCTCTTGTACATTGATTGGAAGATGGGGGGCAGCTTGAGCTCCATCTAAGCAGATGAGTGCTCCAGCATCGTGCGTGGCGTCGATAATTTTTTTTACCGGGTGAATGGTTCCGAGCACATTTGAAACATGGGCTAAGCTCACCAATTTAACGTGCTTGTCGAGCAGTCGTAAAAACTCCTCAAAAATGAGCTCCCCCGAATCCGTTACAGGGACTATTCGCAACACCGCCTCTTTTTGCTCGCAGAGCATCTGCCAAGGGACGATGTTAGAGTGGTGCTCGATCTCAGAAATGACGATAGCATCGCCTGGGCGAATAAATCTCTGCCCAAAAGAGCTTGCCAAGAGATTCAAAGAGGCTGTAGTCCCTCTTGTAAAAATGATCTCTTCGGGCTCAGCAGCTCCGAGCAGGTGCTGCACTTGGATCCGCGCCTGGTGGTAGAGCTCACTTGCCACACGCGCCTTTTCGTAAACAGCTCGGTTTACAGTTCCATAGCGATTAGAGTAAAAATCGGTCATCGCATCGATGACCACCTGAGGCGTAAAAGCGGTCGCTGCAGAATCTAAGTAGATCTGATTATCAGAGACCATAGGAAAATGATCGCGAAGAGTAGAGAGAGCGTCTAACATGGAATTTTTTGTAAAATTTCTTGGCAAAAACCGTTGACAAGGAGATCGTATGCGGCCTCTTTTTTCAATCCACGGCTGGTGAGATAGAAAATAGCCTCCTCATCGAGCTGACCTGTTGTCGAGCCATGAGACGCCTTCACATCGTCGGCAAAAATTTCGAGATTGGGTTTACTGTAGGCCTGCGCGTGGGGCGTGAGAAGCAAATTGTTGTTCATCTGATAGGCATCGGTTTTCTGAGCCTCTGGATGCACATAGATCTTCCCTTCAAAACTTGCTCTCGAGGGGCCGCTGAGCACCGACTTGAAATGTTGAAGTGAGTGGCAGTGGGGAGCTTGGTGTTCCATTAGCACATGAGTGTGGTGGTGGCGGTGCGCTTTGAGCTCAGCGAGCCCATAGAGCGTCGCTTCAGCATCGGGAGCTTGTAGCTGAATATGGTAATCTTGCCGTGTCGTTATTCCACCCTCCACGTGCGTATAGGTCGAGAGGCGACTACTCCGTTTTAGAGTCGCGCGAATCGTCTCGAAGTGCCATCCGGGTTCCCCCTTTTCTGGTCGCTCAATTAGCTGTAGAGCTGCTCTCTCATCTAGAGCGAGGTCGAGGTAACTGGTAATGCATGCAGAGCTTGCGCTGAGAAGGTGTTTGAGGCGAAGTTTTGTAGAGCTCTCTCGCCCTGCCACAAGATGTATGCGTGGGGCGCAGAGCATATTGGAGGTGTAGTGGAAAGTGACTGTGAGCTCACACTCCAGCTTCGAGGGAATATAAAGAAAGAGTCCCTCTCGGTGAATGGCTCGATTGAGAAGAGCAAAAGGATCTTTTTCAGAGGCGAGCTCCTGCTCTAAGCGGTGAGAGAGGATCGCGCGGTAGGTGAGCGCCCCTTGAGAGAGGGGCAATGCCACGACACCCTCGGGAGGCGAAGAGAGATCAGAGCGAAAGATACCATTGACAAAGGTCAATTCTCCCTTGGGAGCCTCGGAGCGAGAAGGCGCTTCAAAGGAGCTGCTATAGAGATCTGAGAGCCGCACGTAGCGGTAGCTCTCAGATTTTTTTGTCGGCAGCCCAAGCGATTGGAGCCGCTTCCACGCTTTTTGCCCCGCCTCTGTGACGTGCCCCTCTAGCTGGTCCAGCATTGATAACCTTCTGCTTCGAGTTGATGGGCCAGCTCAGCTCCTCCTGATTGAACGATCTTGCCTCCAGCTAGGACATGGACATAATGAGGCTGGATGTAGTCTAGAAGGCGCTGATAGTGAGTGATCAAAATAAGAGCACGCTCTTTGCTCATCAGCCGATTTACCCCCTCGGCGATCACACGCATCGCATCGATATCGAGTCCACTGTCTGTCTCATCGAGTATAGCGAGCTTGGGTTCGAGAAGGGCCATCTGCAAAATCTCGTTGCGCTTTTTTTCACCTCCTGAAAAGCCCTCATTGACCGATCGCTTCAAAAAGCTAGGATCCATCTTGACGAGCTCAAGTTTTGCTTGCAGGCGTTTTTCAAACTCCTCGGCAGGGAGGTGCTTCAGGGCGTGTTCGAGAAACTGCCGATTGCTCACACCTGAAATTTCAGGGGGGTACTGAAAGCTCATGAAAAGGCCAAGCTGAGCTCTCTCTTCTGGCTCTAGCTCGAGCACCTCTTGCCCTTCAAAGTAGATCTCACCACTTGTCACTTCATAGGCTGGATGACCGGCTAAGATTTTCGCCAGAGTCGATTTCCCCGCACCATTCGGGCCCATGATCGCATGAATCTCTCCAGGTTTGACGCTCAGATTCAGCCCCGACAAAATGGGGGTCTCATCGACCGAAGCGTGAAGATTTTTAATCTCTAACATTTTAACCTACTGAATGTTCTAGTTTAAGAGCGAGAAGCTGCTTCGCTTCACCGGCAAACTCTAGGGGAAGCTCTTGGATCACCTCTTTACAAAACCCGTTGACGATAAGGCTGATGGCCTCTTCACGCTCAATACCTCGCGACTGGAAATAGAAGAGCTGTTCTTCATTCATTTTTGAAGTAGAGGCTTCGTGCTCCACTTGACCACTCGGGTTATTGACCTCTATATAGGGGAAAGTATTGGCCGAGCACTCGTTGCCCACAAGCATCGAGTCGCATTGAGTGTAATTACGCGCCCCATCAGCGCGTGGAGTGATCTTCACAAGGCCTCGGTAACTACCGTGGGACTGATCGGCGCTAATCCCTTTGGTGATAATCGTCGAGCGGGTGTTTTTCCCAACATGAATCATTTTAGTACCCGTATCGGCTTGCATCTTTCCATTGGTGAGAGCTATCGAATAAAACTCGCCTACCGAATCATCTCCTTCTAGGAGACAGCTTGGGTATTTCCATGTGATAGCAGCGCCTACTTCGACCTGGGTCCAAGAGATTTTAGCCTTTCGTGCGCAGCGTCCCCGCTTTGTGACAAAGTTATAAACGCCCCCCTCACCTGTCTCTTTATCTCCTGCATACCAGTTTTGCACGGTCGAGTATTTGATCTCTGCATTGTCGAGAGCGATCAGCTCAACTACAGCTGCATGAAGCTGGTTGGTGGAAAAAGCAGGCGCTGTGCACCCTTCGAGATAGCTCACAGAGGCTCCCTCTTCAGCGATGATCAAAGTCCTTTCAAACTGCCCTGATTCTTGGTCATTGATCCGAAAATAGGTGGAAAGCTCCATGGGGCATTTTACCCCTTTGGGGATATAGACAAACGAGCCATCTGTAAAAACAGCTGCATTGAGGGTAGCAAAAAAATTATCGCCGATTGGAACGACACTCCCTAAATACTTCTGAATCAGCTCGGGGTAGAGATGGACCGCTTCAGAGATCGAACTGAGAACAACTCCTGCCTCTTCGAGCCTCTTTTTAAAGGTCGTGCCGATGGAGACTGAATCGAATACCATGTCGACTGCAACATTTGTGAGTCGTTTTTGTTCATCAACGGGAATACCTAGACGCTCAAAAGTCTTGAGCACCTCTGGGTCGACCTCATCGAGGCTTCCTAGCTTAGGTTTTTTCTTGGGAGCTGAGTAGTAGGTGATGGCTTGGTAGTCGATTGGCTTGATGGAGAGGTTTGCCCAATCGGGTTCTTCTGACTCGAGCCATCTTTTGTAGGCTTTGAGTCGAAATTCGAGCATGAAGGGGGGCTCACCTTTCTTCTCAGATATTTCACGAATGGTCTTTTCACTCAGCCCTTTGGGAAGAGTATCGCTTTCGACTTTTGTGACAAAGCCATGGGGATAGGTCGACTGTTTGCTTAGGATCTCTTGTGTTGTTAAAGCCATGGCACCCAATCATAGGGGAAAGGCTCGAAAATCTCCAGGGTAGAATTCATCGGAAAAGTCCTGAGAGGGGCTAAACTTTTCACCCTCGGGATTTACAGACCAAGGAGTTAAACTTAAATTTTTTTTCTTACCTCAAGAGCCTGTCGAAGACAGCAAAACGCTCAGCTACATCACACTTCTTGGCATATTCCACAAGTAAATTGCGTATCTCAAGAGCTGTTTCATTATTTGGGTCCTCGCTGACATATCTCTCAGCTATCTCCAGAGCGTTCTCCTCATAGGAATTTTTTTTGAGATGACTTGCCCCTCCCTGCAAACATAGTTTGACGCACTCAATATTTTTTAACACCACTGCAAGCACCAGACTGGTGTAGCCATCCTTTTGATTCACAGCATCGGGGTCTGCCCCATTTTGCAAGAGCATGTCGACAACTTCAATGTCTCTTCGCCGGGCAGCTGCCCACAAAATTGGTCTGCGCGGGAAGTCGCTCCACTCATCCGAATCAAAGACATTGGGGTCTGCTCCTGCATCCAAAAGAATTTTGATTGTCTCTAAAAATTTTGGATGGCGCTTGCCTTCACGCTCAAGGGTCCTGTCTTCAGCGCAAACTGCGTGTGCAAGCGCTGTTTTTCCATCAGAGTCTCTGATATTTAGATCTGATTTCTCCGTGAGTATCCCTACAATTTCAGGGTATCCCTCTCGAGATGCGCTGATTAAAAGAGTCTCACCCTTCTCACCCCTGATATTTGGATCGGCACCCTTGTCCAAGAGCATTTTGACAATTGCAACACGTCGCCTATTACCTGCAAACATCAGAGCGGTTTGGCCTCTCGTATCCACAGCATTGGGGTTTGCCCCCGCATTTATTAGAGCTTCTACTACCTCAGCGCGCCCACTAATGACTGCATTCATCAGGGCCGTTTGCCCATATTTATCCGCAATATTAGGATCTGCCCCAGCATCTATCAGAGCGTTAACCATCTCGGTGTCTTCTCTCAAAGCTGCATGCATTAGAGCAGTATCGCCTATATCGCCTTTGAAATTCGGATCCGCACCCCGCGCTAAGGCCACTAAGACCTCCCGAACACTTAGTGTTTTAACAGCCCAGACCAGTTCGCCACGAAAATTATCTAGTGAATCGATATCTTGGGCGCCTGCAGCTTTAAGAGCTTTGATAAGAGCGGGATGCTTCTTCCTAATTGCTTGATAAAGAGCAGAGTAACGAGATGCGTCCCTGAGATTTGGATCTGCCCCTTTTTGCAAGAGGGCCTCGACCATAGCGAGGTCTCCAAACTCGGCTGCCAACATCAGAGCGGTTCGGCCATGGTTATCCACAGCATCGGGGTTTGCCCCTCCCTGCAAAAGAACCTCAAAATCAGCCATCCGATGTTGAGTAACTGCGCACATCAGTGCCGATCTGCCATCCCAACCAGAAATGTTGGGATCGGCCCCCTTCACTAAAAGAGCTTTAATAAGCTCAGCATCTCCCCGCCCGGTAGAAGCGATCTTTAGCAAAGCCTGAGAGGGATCCTCAGCGCGTAGATAAGATTGCGCCTCCATAGCCTTGAGGACGACTCGACGAATTTTCTCCTCTGTAGCAGGATCATGATGGGACATCTCCTCCGAGTTAAGATTTAACTCATCAAGGCCTCTATGAATTCTCTCCCGTGTAGCCGGATCAAGAGTGGAATCTTTTTGAGAGGCTGAAACTGGGCGTAAAGCCATAAAACCTCGATAATTAAAGTTGATTAAAGAAATTTAAACACAATTATTGTTTTTATAAAAGAATAAAAAATATTTTTACTGTTTTTTGAAAATCTAAAGCCAGCCCAGCCCAAATCAAGGCTTTAGATCCATCCTATGGCCTCTAAAGTAGCGAGGAGCTCAGCTGCCTGACGCTCTCTTTCCCCTTCATCTTGCATAACCATAGCTCGCTGAAGTAAAGTAATCATTTCTGGAAGCATTTCTCGTCGGCTGTCGTAGGGTGAGTAATAATTAGTAACTATATACAGAGCATTGTGCCCATGTTGATTTTGAATGTCAGGGTCTGCCCCTGCGGCCAAAAGTAGTTTAACCGCCTCAAAATTGCACACTCTAGCAGCCCGCATCAAAGCAGTGTAGCCAGCCTTATCGACAGCATCTATTTTTTTTCCATGCCTCAAGAGGAGCCTGAGAACCTTGGGGTTCGGCTTCCCTCGTCCGGCTGCATACATCAAAGCGGTGCTGCCCTCATCATCCGTAATACTGCAATCTGCGCCCTGCCCCAGGAGACGAGCGACATGCTGCTCGTTAAAGCCCTGAACTGCTCGCGTCAGAGCAGTCTGACCATCAAATCCTTTGAAATTTGGATTCGCACCTCGGATTAATGCTATTCTGGCTTTTATATCATCATTCTGGAAATAAGAATTGTCGAGTAAATCTTGATCAATTTTAGTTTGGTCAAAAGAGACCTCCTTTGCTCCCGCAGCGATTAGAGCTTCGATAGTTCCTAAATGCTCACGCGCAATTGCACTTGTAAGTGCAGATTGGCGGTCCCCGTACTCAATATTTGGATCCGCCCCATTCTTTAAGAGAACCTTGACGATATCGAGAGATCCGTACCGTCCCCTACAGACTGCATAAACCAGAGGAGGCGTGCCATTGCGATCTACAGCATTGGGGTTTGCTCCTGCAGCTAAAAGAGCTTCAATACGCTTAATATCTATAGCTTGCATACAAATTGCCTGAAACAAAGCCTGAGAGGGACCCTCAGCGGCCGCAAAACTTCGACCCACCTCTCTTGTTGAATTCACCGCAGGAGCTTCAACAAGCACGCTACAAGCTACCTCCGTTACAGTAGTAGAATGGTTGGACGCGCCCTCAACCACGCGCTCGACCTCTTTTGATGAATTAGAAACTGGATGTAGAGCCATAAAAAAACATTTTAAGTTAGAGATTGTAAAACTATCGGTAGTTTTGAAAAAAGCATAAATAAACTTTTAAAGACTATTTTTTCCTAAGAGAATTTGCTCCTGCAGACAAAAGAATTTTGGTAATGTCAGGCTTGTCTCCCTCGAGTGCACTTTGCAAAGCTGTATTGCCATTTTCACTCACAATATTGGGGTCTGCTCCTCCATCCAAAAGAGCTGTGACCACATCAGCGCGCCCCCAACTGGCTGCCCTCATCAAAGCGGTAGAACCTCTTGTACGTTCATCTCTGAAATTTGGATCTGCTCCTTGATCTAGTAGCTCCTTGACCCTTTCAATGGGCCCCGTAGCAGCTTCTCTTATCAAGTCGATATCGAGCGTTCTTCCCCCCAGCAGAGCAACACGATGGGAGTTTATATGATCCCGATCGACCCCTTCCGCAGATTGCATCTCTGCAAGACCTCTACAGGCCACCTCCGTTGTAATAGGACTCGGACTCGACCCCTCCTTCGAAGGATCAGTTGCACCATTGGGCACATTTGAAACTCCTGAACCTCGAGATAAAGCCATAAAAAAACCACTTTAAATAAATTAAATATAACTTATTATAAATAGTTTGTGTTTATTTAACAATAATTATTGTTATTACAGTTTTGTTGTCGGAGAATCAAATTTAAATTTTTTTAATATTAATGACTGCTGCCTTTAAGGACTTGGATCACCTCAGCGTGCTTTCTGCCTTCCGCATAATCGAGAGCACTCAGGTCTGAAGCGTCCCTAAGCTCAGGATTAGCCCCACTCTCTAAAAGAGCTTTAACAACTTCGGTGTGCCCCTTAAAAGCCGCATGAATCAGAGCCGTATAGGCTTTTTCTCCCTTATTAGCATTGGGATTTGCGCTACCTTTCAAAAGGGCCTTTACAACATCAACATGTCCCATACAAGAGGCCATCATAAGAGCTGTATAATCGTGAAGAGGGGAGGTAAAATTTGCATCTGCACCAGATGTTAAAAGAAGATTGACTACCTTTGTGTGCCCACCAAGAGATGCGACCATCAGAGTTGTTTTGCCCTCTTTATCCACAGCTTTTGAATCTGCGCCATTACCCAAGAGAGTCCGAGCAATCTCAGTAAAGCCCTCTTGAGATGCAATCATGAGAGCTGTTTTGCCCTCTTTATTCACAGCTTTTGAATCTGCGCCCCTATCCAAGAGGGTCTCTGCAATCTCAGTAAAGCCCTCTTGAGATGCAATCATGAGAGCTGTATTGCCTTTATTGTTAGAAGCGTTGGGGCAAGCTCCTCTATTTAAAAGTGTTTGGATGAGCTGATTATTTCTTCGATAAGAGGCAAACATCAGAGCCGTATAGCCCTTCTTATTAGAAGCATTGGGGTCTATTTTTTCCTTCAAAAGAGTCTCAGCCACCTCAACGTGTCTCCCAATCGAGGCAAGCATCAAAGCAGTATAGCCTTTGCTATTAGACATATTTGCTCCAGCTCCTTTACTCAACAGCTTATTGATAACCTGAGTGCACCCTTGCTTTGCTGCAAACATCAGAGCTGTATTACCTTCACTATCAAATACATCTGGGTCTGCCCCTGCGTCCAAAAGAATTTTAATAAGCTCGATGTGGTCATGATAAGCCGCGCACTGAAGAGCCCTCTCAATATCGACCCCCTTTTTTACAAGGGTTTGAGCAACTGAAGCATTGCCCTCGACGACTGCCTTTCTGAAGGTGTTTCGTCTCTTTTTTATTATCAAAGCATGAGCCAACATCCCAGAGGTAAAAGCAACCCCCGAGCCTCCAGCTGCTCCAACTAAAATGATCCAATGCATTCTCTTGAGAGAAAAGGCTCGGCCTAAAAGAGAGGGGTTTTTCGTATAAAGTGAAGCGCAAGCAACCCCAGTTATGGTCAAAAGAAAGGCAATGGATGCGCCATAAAACACTTTCTGTGATGTGGGCATAACGGGACCAAATGAAGTGGGAGGCAGAATCACAAAATCCCTATTTTTTATCAAATTGAAAACTTCAAATCTAAATACCTTTAGAATTTAAGTGAATACCAAACGAATCTAACTCAGTGTGATCAAAACTTTCTCGACCCGACGACGGCGGACAGCTAACACCTCAACACGGTAAGAGCCGAGAGCGAATGCATCCCCCTTTTTGGGAACCGCCTCGAGCTGACTCATACAAAGTCCCGACAAAGTGCGGTACCTAGCCCGCTCCTCATCGGCAAAAGCGTTGAGATGAAAATAGTCTTTGAATTCATCGATGGGCACCGAACCCTCTACAAGCCATACATTGCCGCCTACCTTGACCACCCCCTCGATCTCTTCTTGCTCCACATCCTTGAGGATCGCTTCCATCAAGTTGCTCATCGTAATCATCCCTTGAATCGATCCATACTCATCAGCCACAATAGCCAAAGTAGTCTTCTCTTTGCGAAAAAGAGTCATAAGCTCAAAGATATGCTGGGTCTCTTGCACAAAGAGCGGCGAATAGGCAAGCTCGCGAAAATCAATCTCCTCACCCTTCCACGCCCGAGCGAGAAGATCTTGCGAATGAACGATCCCAATCACCTTATCAATCTCCCCCTCACAAAGAGGAAAGCGGTGGTGCTCAGAAGCTAGAATCTGGTCTCGAAGCTCCTCTATCGAATCCTCGATGTCGAGCCACTCAATATCAACACGTGGCCGCATAAGCACCCCTACGCGGCGGTCCCCCATCCGAAAAATATTCTCCACCATATCTTGCTCCGCCTCCTCAATGAGTCCAGCTTGAGTGCCAGCTTCCAAAGCAATCAAGACATCCTCCTCAGAAATTCTCTCCACAGATTTGCCGCGCGCAAGCAACTTGGCAAAAAAATTGAAGCTAACAACAAACGGATAGGTGAAAAAGATCAACAAACGTATCGGTGGTGCGCAGTAAGGAGCGAGCTGCTTCCAGTAAAGAGCCCCCACAGTCTTGGGAAGCATCTCTGTCCAGTAGAGCATCGTCAGAGTTAAAATAATGGAGGCAAGTGCAAGCCATTTATCTCCAAAAGTTTCCACAACACTTGCGCCAACCCCTGCTGCACCAACGGTGTGGGCGATGGTGTTGAGAGTCAAGATGGCTGCTAAAGGGCGGTCAACTTGCCCTTTCAGCTCTTCTAGTAAAGGAGCTGTTTTGACCCCTCGCTTTTTGAGCAAGGCGACATAGGTGGGCGTGCAAGAAAGAAGTACCGCTTCAAAAATTGAGCAGAGAAATGAGATCACATGGGAAAAGGCGAAGTAGAGAGCAATGGCAAGCACACCCTAATTTGTAGGAAAAAAAGGGGTTTGATGGTAGAAAAAAGTGCCTATGTATCGACTATTACCTCTCTTACTGCTTCTTTTGTCCGCGTGCGCTCCTACTAACTACTGTTTTGAACCGCAAGGGGCGCAAGAGTTTGTTCTCGACTCTTATCAGATCCGGCAAGGGAAATTCTCTATTCTCGAACTCGAGGGCGAGTGCGTGGGAACGCTTTCGAGCAGTGACCTCGTCGAGTACGAAGATAGAATCGACGAGGATGATGTGCTCACCATCGAACTTTTCCACCCAACCCGATCTGATCTCGTAGAAGCCGTCAGTTCTGTTGGGAGCCATGTAGGCTATCGGGTTATAAACGGCTCCATCTATCTGCCAGGTCTCGACCATGTGCGGGTGCAAGGGCTAACACTCGAGCAAGCCCGCGAAAAGATTCGAAAGCTCTATGGGAAAGAGATTGCCAACGTCAATGTCTTCATCGAATATGCCAGACGCCTACATAGCAAGGTGGAGCTCATTGGAGCTGTGAGCGTGCCTGAAATCCCCATCAACGGGAGGATGCGACTCTATGAGGTGCTCTCCATTGCAGGGCTCTACCCAGAAGTGAACTTGTTCAAAAGCTATGTCGTGCGAGAGGGTCAAATGATGCCTGTCGATCTTTGGAAGTTAGTACACGAAGGGGATATGAGCCAAAATATCGTCATGTATCCCAAAGATAAAATCTTCATTGCCGAGCCTCTCGCCTCCTCTGTTATGGTGCTCGGAGAGGTGGGTCTGGCGCAAGCGGTACCCGTCCCAAGTGGGTCCATCTCTTTGCGTGAAGTGCTCGCAGCAGCCGGCGGGATCCCCTTTACAGGCAATAAACGGTGCATTCAAGTAATTCGAGGCAATGTTGTTAACCCCAAAATCTACCGCCTCTCATGGGAACACATCGCCTATCTACCCAATGACAGCCTCCTTCTCATGCCAGGTGATACGGTCTATATCTCAGAAAAGCCGATCACACGGTGGAATCGCTTTATCAATCAACTCCTTCCAAGCTCCTTTCTTATCGATTTAGGACTGAGATCGCGAGGGCTTTTCAATTGAATACAATCCTCTCTTACTCCGATTTTTTCCAAGCAGTGAAGCGGAGGTGGCGACCCCTCGTTTTGGCCTCAGGTGTGGGCGGCGCTCTTGTTTTGGGTTATTTTTTCCAAAAACCGCTCACCTATACCGCAAAAGCCACTTTCAAAGGGTGTGAAAAACCTGGAAATCAAGGCAATCTCACAAAAGCGCTCGAAATGCTTGGAAAAGAGGAGAGCTACGCCTCACTTGAAGAGCCCAAAGTCTTTCTCAAAAGCTACCCTGTGGTCAAAGGCGTTGCAAAGAGGCTCGCTCTTCAAGCCGCAATCGCCCAAAAAGAGTCCTATTGGCACGCCCTTTTCAACCATGTAAGAGCTGAAAAGGCCCACCGAGAAAAACCTCCTCACTCGCGCGTCTTGGCAAAATCGATCCCAGTTGCAAGAGATCCTCTTATTGCAAACGAGGATTCACCTCTAAAATGTACGGCCGTCGACTATGAAGGAGAGGTGTGCCGAGAATTTGCAATCCATGCTCTCGATGAGCGTACGTTTGAGGTAATCGGAGTGGGCAGCGGAGTTTTTGGCGAACCTTTTGTTTGGAAGGAGGGCTCTTTTGTTTTAGAAGCGCCAGGCGAGATAAAAGAGCAGACTTTTCAACTCACCCTCCTCCCTCTACATGCGGTGATCAAAAGTTTAATGAAGACCATTCAAGTTAAACAAGATCAGAAAGACCCGAAGCTCGTTGATATCACCTACTCCCATCCTAGCCGCTCGCTCGCAGCAGCTGTTGTCAATGCTGTGATGTACGAATATCAACTCTATCTCAAGAGAGAGGCACAAGAAAAAGTCTCACACCAACTCAGCTACTTGCTCCAACGGGAATCGGAGTGTCTGAGCGAGCTTGAAACTTTGATGGAAGAGCACAAGGAGCACCTTGAAAAGCAGCTCGAAGCAGGAAAGATGATGCTACTCGGCCATGAACTCGATTTTTTCACCCAAAAACAGATCGATGAGCGAACACGGCAATCCTCACTGAGATCAGAGATTCAACGCACTGCCCAAGCGCTCAACATGCAGACTGTCTCTTTCGAGTCGCTTCTAGAAAAATCTTTTCCAACCGACTCGACCTTAAGTGTGGAAGAGGTGCAGACGCTTCTCAGCGAGTACAAGCACGCTCTCGATCGCCTTGAGATAAAAAAAACAGGGTACATCGAAACAGCTGAAAGCCTTAAGAGAGGTGATTTTGCAATCCTATCTGATCCTGAGCTCCCCTCTGAAAAAATGTTGAAGCTCCACCACCAGCTCATCGATGAGAGAAATTGGACTGCAAAGGAGCAGGAGCTCATTGAACAAGAGCTCGAGCTCGAGAGAGTCTTTCTCATCAAACGATTAGGCCACCTGACCGAAGGGATCCAATTAGAGCAAAATGTGCTTGAAAAGAGAATTGCCTCTTTGCAAGAGGCACTAATTCACCTTCTTATCGATGAATATAAAAGAGGTGAGCGCCATCTCACACAGCTAGCTAAAACAGCGAGCTCATTTCCCACGCAGTGGCTCATTGAACAAAAAATTGAGGCAAATACAGCACTTCAAAGCGAACGGTTTCGCTCCTTTTCTCACCTCGCTCAGTCGAAAAATCTGGGATACCACCTCGACTACCTCAGTGCAAAACCCCTTATGGAGGCAAAAGCCCCCTCGCTTCCCAACCCCCCTCATCTGCTCCTCGGGTGCATTGCTGGCGCTCTGCTAGGTGGGGGAGTCTTTCTCGCATGCCTCGCTCTTTGGGAAGCCCTGCTTGGGCCAAGAGCTACTCGCGCCCAATTGTTAGCAGACAATAGAAAGTGTCTAACAGCTTCTGCCTCTGCGCTCTATTTTGAACTTCAAGGCAAAGCGCCCCTAACTACTTTGACCACACCTTTGACTTTTGAACTCGCTGAACTCTTTGGAAAAAGTGGAGAATCTGTACTGCTCGTAGAGTATTTTGAGCTCTCTACTCCCGAAAAGTCGAGAGAGTTTTACACCTACGTTCAAGCTGACTCTACAAACATCATCGAGCAATTGGAAGAGTGGAAAAAGCGTTTTACACGCCTGCTTTTTTATACCCCTGAACCACTCCCCCCCCAAGAGCTGCAGCTCCTTTCTGATCAACTCGTTATCGACATCCGGCCCGAGCAGCGCATCCGCGATTTTGAAAATTTACTCGCTCCCACTCTTTTCCTCGTGGAACCCGAGATTCGCGCGCTTCCAACACTCAATGCGCGTCTAGCTCGACTGATTGCCCGTCAGCGCAAGCCTCAAGCGCCTCGACATACTCCGAGTCGCAGCTCTTAAGAAAAGCGAGCTCTTTTGCAGCCTGAGCTCTTTCTCCTCTCATGTAGTAGAGTCTTCCGAGTAGATAGTGCGATTTTTCATGCTCGAGATCAATCATCAAAGCCTCTTGCAGAGTGGCAATAGCTCGCTCATCCTCCTTAAGATCTAGGTAAGCGATAGCGAGATAGAAGGAGGACTCAACATCTTGAGGATTGAGTTTCAGCGCTTTTTTGAAACAATGAACGGATTGTTTGGGGTACCCTCCAGTGAGATTACAGAGCCCGAGATTGTACTGACTATCTGAGAGATCAGGCTTGAGCTCTACCGCCTGCTCATACGCTTCAATTGCCTCCTTCCACTCTCTTGCGCCTGAATGGAAAAAACCGAGCTTCACCCACCCTTTCCAGTAGGTGGGGTTGATCTCTACAGTGAGATTTAGACAATCGATAGCACGATTTATATCTCCTTGTTCTCCAAATACTAAAGCTCTATTGTAGGAAGCCTTATAGTGAGTCGGATCGCTTTCGAGAGCCTCCTCGTAATAAAAAAGTGCCTCTTTAAAATGCCCTGATTGATCATAAGCGCACCCAAGACTAAAGAGACACTCAGCATCGCGAGGGTGCTCTTCAAGGTAGATCTTGTACTGCTCGATTGCTTCGGACAGTCTCCCTTTTCTCTCTAATGCGGCCCCTAAGCAGTAGTGAAGATACCCATTTTCAGGGTCAACTTCGAGCCCTTTTTTACACCAGTTCAGCCCTGCATCGATCTCTCCAAGCTCTATCGAGATAATCCCGAGATAGCAGTAGGCCAGAGGAAGAGAGAGATCATGAGCGAGCGCTTCTTGAAACTCTTTTTGGGCCGCTTCGTACTCTCCATCGAGAAATTTCCCAACCCCCGCGCAGAAATATTCTTTAGCAGGATTAGGCTCTCTAGCTGGCAATGAACTTCCCATAGGTGGCACCTTTGCAATTTTCGATGCCAACTTCGTTGCAAATTCAATGCCAAACCGAATAACTTTTCTTGATTTCTTCCCACTTCTCGATGACCCTAAGAGCGAGAGGAGCTGCGTTTTTTCCCCAGTCACCCTCTTTTAAGTAGACCACAACGACGAGCTCAGGCTCAGAAAAATCGTCTGACTCATAAGCGATTGAGCCAAACCAGATTGCTTTGGATTTTAATGTCCCCACCTCTCGATCAAGCCCATAACGCTCAACAATCTCTGCTGTACTTGTCTTCCCAATAACCCGCTTGACAAGTCCAGCATCAAATTGACCTTTGAGCGAACGGGCAGTCCCCTTCTCCCCTTGAACCACTTGTTTTAGACCCATGAGAAGCTCCTCTTGAATCTCTTTTGGCAAAAAAACCCTCTGCCTCTGCTGAGGCTTTTGATCGAGCCGAATCTGAGGTTTGAGCACCTTCCCTCCATTTGCAAGTGCAGCCAACAACCCCGCTGTTTGAAGAGGAGTCCCTACAAGAGTGTGCTGCCCGATTGCCGTTGCATAGAGCCCCGTCCGATTATAGGCGAGATCTATTGGCAAATACCCTCGGTACTCACCCGGGAGGTCTATCCCCGTTTTCTGACCAAAACCGAATGCTTTGGAAGCCGCCACCAGATCTTCAGGATCTTCAAGAATATCCCCTGCTAGAAGCGCGAAATAGGGATTACTAGAAACTTCAAGTGCAAGCTTTAGATCGACCCTGCCAATCCCTGCATGCTCACTTCGGGGCAGTCTTCCCCCTTTGTAATACATGGGTATCGCACGGCGCTCGACTGTGTAGCCAACATTCCACCCTTCTTGACTTCCCCAAGTGCGGTGTTTGTCGTCGATCATAACCAAAGGATTGAGCTCCCCCTTTTTTTCAAATTGTTGTCTGATCGCTTCATATGCAGGAACGAGTTTAAAAATCGATCCGATGGTTGTCGCTTGTCTAAATGCGTGAGATCTTGCGAAGCCAAACCCGTAGGTAGGATAAAAAGCAGCAGCCAAAGCGGACTCTCTTTTCCCTCTAAGCCCTCGATACCGCCCCAAAAGGGGTCTATCCAAGGCTTGAAAGGGGCGGACACTTTTGAGGAAGGGATAGAGGGTCTGTTCGCGATCCAAAGATTTTAGAAAAGGATTTAGCTTGCGATAAGAATCGACCCAAGCGAGACCTCTATGGGCTCCCGCTTCAATCTCTTCTGCCCAACTCTTGAACGTGTTCCAGTAAGGCGCATCTCCTTCCCCTGTAAGGAAAAGAGCAAGCATATTCCAATGGTGCTCCTCCCAAAACGCCTCAAACTGCTTTTTTTCTGCTAAGTCGAGGTAGTCGAGATAGGGGCGGGCGTATTTGCGTCTTAAAGCTTTCTCTTCTTCGCGGCGTTCTGCTAGATGCTCTTTGAAGTGCTGCTCACGCCATTGTTTGAAGTCGTGGTTGTGGAAAAGCTCTTCGGCAAGAGCTCGCAGCGTTTCATCCACAGCTACCTGATATGCGGAGGCCTCTCGGTACTCACTAAGGGTGAGCGAGCCCAATTTTGAAGTCAAACGGGGAGAGAATTTCCGTGCATCGACTACAATACGGTAGAGGTCGATCAAAAGGAGTTTGTCGTAGTTGTGAGACAAGTGGCAAAAATAGGGAGCCAACTCTTTTTGAACCCTCTCAACTTGTGCTGCCACCTTTTCGAAACGCTCTTTAAAAAAAGCGCGCTCTTGAAGCGTAATCATCCCTCCCACTGGGTTCTCAGTGTATAGTAGATCAAACACTTGGGTAGGAGATAGGGGATGAGATTCAGATTCGAAAAAAGCTATCAATTGCTCACATTTTCTTTGAGCTAAAATCGCGTCGCAAATCCTCCCGTGCTCCTCTAGGGTTTTTCGCACTAAAGAACTCTTAGGGAGGATAAAATCGAGATAGGCACCCCAGGTGAGTAAAAGCCCCTCCTCCTCACTACCTAGGGGATACTGCTCTTTTAAATAGGGGTACTTAAAGTCCCAGATCCCTCCAATATAGCTTTCCGTTTCGAGCCACCGATTGATTTGCGTTTCTGATTTGTCTATAAAATCGTTCGGATCGAATCGTGGATACGAGGCGAGTGCAAGCACCTCCCCTGTTTTTGGATCAAGTGCCACAATCGCACCTGATTTAATCCAAGGCTGGTGGGGCGGAATTTTTTCACGCCGCTTGGTCTCAGCCGGCCCTAGAGAGGAAGGCTCATGGGCATAGGCCGCTAAAAGCGATTCGGCATACTCTTGAAGCTCAGTAGAGAGCGAAAGCGTTTGCGCCACTCCTGGCACGGGCTCTTCAGAGCCGGGCAGCTCACGCAAGAAGTTTCCCTTCGTATCTGCCAGATAGACCCGCTTTCCACGAAGCCCGCGAAGTTCCTCATCAAAAGTTGCCTCCACTCCGCTTTTTCCCACCTGATCATTTAGTGTGTAAGCTCTCTTTTCTAAAGCCTCTAGCCTCTCTTTCATCTCTTCGATCGACAAGATACTCGGCAAGTTGCCCTCTTCGCAGCTCGCAACATACTCGCGCAAAGCGTGCAACTCCTGGGTGATCGATTCATACTGATTTCGAGAAATTGCCCCTAGATAGCCTACCACTTCTCCCCCCACCCGCCCGCTGGGGTAGGTCCGTTTAGCCCCTATTTCAGCGCAGATCCCAGGCCAATCCTTCTCAAGCATTTTCAACCGGAAATAGGCCTCTTCAGAAATATTTTCTTGAATGACACACAAGACATTGCCCAAAATCGCGGCCTTTCCATGGATTAAGTCTTCAATTCTCTCGGGGTCAAGATGGAGCTCTCGCGCTAGGAGGTGCGCTAATTTTTCAATATATTCTTTCCTATAGGGGCATTTGATCCTATTGCCGAGCTCATCCTCTCTCCACACAAAGCGAGGGAGCTCGCGAATCCCTGCGTAGGAGACAGTTGCATTGTACTGCACCTGGTTTGTCGCGAGCAGTCTCCCAAAACGGTCTGTGATCGTCGCCCGAGGTGCTTCTTCAATGACCACTCTCCTCTGTGGGCGCTCTGCTTCACTCAGTTTTTCATCGTGTTGAACAATTGCGACATACCATACTCGCAGTAAAATAATGAGAACTAAGACAAGAATTCCGTTGAGGATTTTTCCCGCTTTTTCTGGAATTAGATCTGATTGCCTACGCCGCTTCATTTCCACGAATGATAGAGAATACGTTGAATAAAATCTTCCTCTAGCGTAGTATCTTCGATCATGTAGCGGAATGCGCCTGTAGCTCAATGGTAGAGCAGTAGCCTTCCAAGCTACCTGTGTCAGTTCGATTCTGATCAGGCGCTACATTAATAAAACGTATAACCAAGACCGAAATCCCAACAAATGTTGGGATGCCTTAGGTCAAAGCATAGGAGACAAGGCTTGGTATGAAGAAAGAAGTTACCATTAAAGATTTATTGGAGGCGGGAGCGCACTTTGGTCACCAAAGAAGGCGTTGGAATCCCAAGATGGAGCGGTTCGTGATCGAGCAGCGCCATGGGCTCACTATTATCGACCTCGCAAAGACCAAAAAGCTGCTCGAAGATGCGATTAAAGTCGTCGAGAAAACGGTCGACGAAAACAAGTCGATTCTTTTTGTAGGCACAAAAAAGCAGGCGAAAACAGTCATCCAAGACTCTGCAGACGCTTGCGGGGAGTTCTACATCTGCGAGCGTTGGCTCGGAGGAACACTCACCAATATCGATACCATTCGCCGCTCAGTCAAAACTCTCGAAAAAATTGAACACCAGATCGTTGGAGGAGGCGAGGGTCTCACCAAAAAAGAGCTCTCCTTGCTTGCTAAGAAACTCGACAAACTCGAGCGAAACCTCTCGGGAGTACGCTCCATGCGTAAACTTCCTGGACTCCTTGTTGTCGTCGACCCCAACCAAGAGCATATTGCTGTGAAAGAGGCGAAAAAACTGGGTATTCCCGTTCTAGCTCTTGTAGACACCAACTGCGACCCTGACCCCATTGATTACATCATCCCTTGTAACGATGACGCGCTCAAAAGCGTGAAACTCATCATCCAATCTCTCACTCAAGCAATTATCGACAAAAAGAATGCGCTCGATATCGCTATTGAGACAGGAAGTAAAGAAGTTGAGAATGAGAAGGTAGCACCATGACAGACATCACCCCCCAAATGGTAAAAGAGCTTCGAGACCGTACAGGTATCGGTATAGGCAAATGTAAAGAGGCTCTTACAGAAGCGAAGGGAGACATTGAGCTCGCGATCTCTAACTTACGCAAAGCTGGCATGGCTACTGCTGTGAAAAAAGAGGGTCGGGAGACGAACGAAGGGACCATTGCTACAAACGAGACCGCAACTAATATTGCCCTTGCTGAGGTGAATGCAGAAACGGACTTTGTCGTAAAAAATGAAGCCTTCCAGAAATTTGTACTTTCGCTTGTCGAAGAGATCAGCAGCACCTCTCCATCGAGCGTTGAGGAGTTTTTGAAGCAGCCCTACTCTCAAGACAAAGGTCTTACTATCGATGAATACCGAGCGACATTAGTGCAGAGTTTAGGAGAAAACATTCTGGTGCGTCGCATCGAGCTCTTTCCCAAAAAGAGAGAGTGCTCTCTTGCTCTCTATTCTCATGCGGGCGGAAAAATTGTCACTCTTGTTGAAATTCAGGGCTCTGAGAGCGAGCAAGAGCTTGCTCGTGAGATTGCTATGCACATTGCAGCAGAATCTCCCGAATATCTCTCTGCTAACGAAGTTCCAGAGCGTGTAGTTGAACATGAAAGAGAAATTGCGAAGGCTCAGGTGAAAAACAAACCTGAAAACATCATCGACAAGATTATCGAAGGAAAACTTCGCGCTTACTTTGATCAAGCTTGCTTGCTCAACCAAAAATTTGTAAAAAACCCCGACCTCACGATTGCAGCACTTGTTGAAAAGCGCAGCAAAGAGGTGGGAAAAACACTGTCTGTCTCTCAATTTCTAAGGTGGAGAGTCGGCGGGGAGTAATATGGCATCGCCCTCCTACCCACGCATTTTGTTGAAAATTTCCGGAGAGGCCTTCTCGGGGAAAGAGGGTTTTGGCGTCTCTCATCTAGCAACTAGCCACGTTGCCGAGCAGATCGCTTCGATCCACGAGAGTGGCGTCCAAATTGGCGTTGTTATGGGCGCGGGCAATCTTTTCCGAGGAATCCAACTCGGCCCCGAGCTGAGTATAGAACGTACTCCTGCTGATCAGATGGGAATGCTCTCGACTCTTATCAATGGAATAGCGCTTAAAAGAGCCCTTCTTCAGAGCGGTTGCAGCGTGGCTCTTCTCTCAGCGCTCCCCTGCCCCACCGTCGCAGAAACGTATCAATGGGACCAGGCTATGAACTACCTCAATGAGGGTAAAATAGTTCTTTTTGTAGGAGGAACGGGTCACCCTTATTTTACAACTGACACGGCAGCAGCTCTGCGTGCGTGCGAGATCCATGCAAACATCTTGCTCAAAGCCACAACGCATGTCGACAAGATCTATGACCAAGACCCACGCAAGCACCCCGATGCCAAGCCTTATGATCAGATCTCTTTCCAAGAGATTTTGGAAAAGCGTTTAGGGATTCTCGATTTGACAGCAGTCACTCTTTGTCAAGAGGCCAACATCCCGATTCGCGTCTTTAATTTCTATCAAGGGCCTCTTTTGGATGCTCTTTCATCAAAACCACCAGGAACATTGGTAAAGTAATGGATATCTTGAAGCAGACCACCCAGCAGATGCACGAAACTATTGAGCACCTCAAAAGCGAGCTCAAGGCGATCCGTACAGGCCGCGCTAACCCAGCCATTCTCGATGGCGTCACTGTTGAAGTCTATGGCACTCAGATGCGCATTCACGATATAGCGACTGTTTCAGCTCCCGAGCCGAGACAACTTGTCGTCTCCCCTTTTGATGCTGGCAATGTGCACGCCCTTTCCAAGTCCATTGAGGCTGCAAATCTCAACTTGCAGCCGATGGTTGATGGAAATATCGTCCGAATCAAAGTCCCTGAAATGGATGCTTCCGTACGCGCCGAAATGGTCAAGCAGGCAAAGAGAAAGGGTGAGGAGGCCAAAGTGGGCATCCGCAATGCCAGGCGTGAGGGCAACGATACGGCTCGCAAGCAGAAAGCTGATGGCGATATTCCCGAGGATCTGCTAAAAAAAACAGAGAAACGGATCCAAGAGGAGACAGACAAACACTGCAAGTTAGCTGATGAACTTGTGGCTGCAAAGGAGCAAGATATCACCACGATTTAATTGCGCAATATTCCCTCGTCAGATTAGAATAGCGCATGTTTGCCGGCCCCATCGTCTAGTTAGGCCTAGGACACCGGATTTTCATTCCGATAACAGGGGTTCAAATCCCCTTGGGGTCAACCGTATTTTATGGGTCTTTAGCTCAGTTGGTTAGAGCACCTCACTTTTAATGAGGGGGTCGATGGTTCGAGTCCATCAAGACCCATATTTTTTCTTCGAAGTTTTTGAAAGCAGAACGTCTGAATTTAAATGGCTATACCTCCAGATTTATCAAATGTGTGGTTTCCTGATTCAACCTACCAAGGCAATCGCGCAGAAACAGGATCAGATCCTAGTCTTCAGTCTCGCACTATAACAGAGACGGCTCGTAGAGGAATGGATGCGGCTGCAAAGGCGCAATCAGGGGGTGGGGTTAATCAAGCTCCTGTGAACAAGGCCTGCATTACTAGTGCGTTGTTTGGGGCTGCTGAAGTGGGTGTCAGAGCTCTTTTGGGCACATGGATAGATCCCAATGCTGTGGATAAAAAAGGGCGTACCGCCCTGATGGAGGCAGCTGGATCTGGACACACTGATAGTGTCCATGCTCTTTTGGCTGCAGGGGCAGATCCCAATCTTAAAGATAAAGAAGGACGTACCGCTCTGATGTGGGCAGCCTCTTTCTTCAGCAGTCCTAAGATTGTCCAAGCTCTTTTGAGCGCAGGCGCAGACCCCAATGCTGTGA
This sequence comes from Chlamydiota bacterium, assembly GCA_021772465.1. Classification (GTDB taxonomy): domain Bacteria; phylum Chlamydiota; class Chlamydiia; order Chlamydiales; family JAAKFR01; genus JAJFLX01. Next base: position 1,457 of record JAJFLX010000017.1, on the reverse strand, counting down.
CTATAGATGGGTGTACAGCGCTGATGTATGCAGCAATGGAAGAATGCACTGATAGTGTCCATGCTCTTTTGGCTGCAGGCGCAGACCCCAATGCTGTGTATATAGATGGGCGTACCGCTCTGATGAGGGCAGCTGAATTGGGACATGCCGGTATTGTCAAAGCTCTTTTGGCTGCAGAGGCCAACCCCAATCTTAAAGATAAAGCAGATCATACCGCTCTAATGTGGGCAGCTGAATTGGGACATGCCGGTATTGTCAAAGCTCTTTTGAACGCAGGGGCGGACCCCAATGCTGTGTATATAGATGGGCGTACCGCTCTGATAAGGGCCATTGAATCGTTAGACGTTGAGGCGGTCCAACTTCTTTTGAATGCGGGGGCAAATCATCGCATTCAAAATGCAGAAGGTCATAATGTTAGGTATATAGCTAAAGCTTGCGTGCCGCACGCTCGCACGCAACAGGGTTTCTTGGATTACTTATACAATTTACCAAACAAAGCAGAAAAAATTCTTGCTTTGCTTTCGAAAGCAGACCCCAATCTTCAAGATGAAGAAGGTTCTACCGCTCTGATGTGGGCAGCTAGATCTGGACACACTGATAGTGTCCAAGCTTTTTTGGCTGCGGGGGCAGATCCCAACCTTAAAGATAAAAAAGGTCGCACCGCTCTGACGTGTGCAGTTGAATGGGAACATGCCGATATTGTCAGAGCTCTTTTGACTGCAGGGGCAGACCCCAATGCTGTGGTGGGTATAGAAGGTCGTACCCCTTTGACGAGTGCAGTTGAATGGGGACATGCCGATATTGTCAGAGCTCTTTTGGCTGCAGGGGCAAACCCCAATACTGCGACTCTGTGGCAAGGCGATACGGCTCTTATGAAAGCGGTCTCAAGGGGACAAGCAGAGGTTGTCGAAGCTCTCTTAGGAGCAGAGGCAGATCCCAACCTTAAAAATAAAAGAGAACGTTCTACCGCTCTGATGTGGGCAGCTAGATCTGGACACACTGATAGTGTCCAAGCTCTTTTGCGCGCAGGGGCGGACCTCGATGCTGTGGATGAGTCTGGCCGTACCGCTCTTATGTGGGCCGCTCATTCGTTAAGCGTTGAGGCGGTCCAACTTCTTTTGAATGCGGGGGCAAATCATCGCATTCAAAATTCAAAAGGTCATAATGTTAGGCATATAGCTGAAGCTCGCGTGCCGCACGCTCGCACGCAACAGGGTTTCTTGGATTACTTATACAATTCACCAAACAAAGCAGAAAAAATTCTTGCTTTGCTTTTGAGTGCTAAAGAGCTCTTCGGGACAAAAAAACAGAGGGACCTAGCTGAGTTATTTGCTACCTTAGTACCCTTAATGGAGCCTCTCTAGATCTATAGATCAGGGCAAATCCCTAAAAATCCCCCTTGAACTGACGTAAGTCGACAACCTGACTTGCAAATTGTATGCTAATTGCTTATTATG
>JAJFLX010000016.1 GCA_021772465.1 Chlamydiota bacterium | reverse complement strand
TTGGCGATTGTTGACGATATAGGTGCCATTCTTGTCGTCGCCATCGGCTACAGTAGCTACATTGTCTGGTGGCCGTTGGCGGTGGCTGCGCTTGGCTTAGTGATTACACGCGCCATGGCAAAGCTCGGCTTTCGCGGCTTTCCGCTCTACGTACTGGTTGGTGGGCTCATCTGGCTTGCAGTGGATGCGTCCGGGATCCACCCTACCATCACTGGTGTGATGCTCGGCCTGATGACTCCAGCGCGTCGATGGGTCAGCGACAAGCGGTTGTACGCGATATTGGATCAGGTTATCGCGCATCCAGCCAGCAGCGAAAACAGCAGGAATACGAAGGATCGACAGACTTTGCAAATGGCCGAAATTGCCGCGCGTGAAACGCTGTCTCCAGTAGAGCGCTTGGAGATCGCGATACATCCTTGGGTGGGTTTTGTCGTTATGCCCCTGTTCGCATTTGCCAACGCCGGGTTGCCACTAACTTTAAACGACCTTGGTAGCCCGGTCACCGTGGCGATTTTCTCAAGTTTTGTGCTAGGCAAGCCTATTGGTATTCTGTTGTTCAGTTGGCTGGCTATACGTTTGCACATTGCGATTCGTCCCCCAGAGCTTACCTGGAGCTTACTGATCGGCGGCAGCTTGCTCGCCGGAATCGGCTTCACCATGGCACTGTTCATTGCGAACATGGCTTTCGGCAAGAGCCTAATTGGCAGCGCTAAGCTGGGAATCTTCCTCGCATCCGTTTTTTCTGCAGTGGCGGGGCTTGCACTTTTGATGTGGTCTTCTGCCCGTGGAAGAACTCCAGAAGCGGGTCACGAATGAAAGGTGATTCATGCGAGGATGGGGCAATGACAATGGGTGTGGCTCGTGGTGCAAAAACTGACGCTATTTCACCGTCTGCATTGGGTCCAGGCTGTGTGAAAACTCTTTGTTAAAATTTCTTGTGGTAAATGCGGCCTCGATTTATTGCTTCTTTAAATTGAAAAGTGGAAAATGCAGGCAGATATTTAAGCTACTCTTAACAATCTGTGGGAATTAATTTTATTTCGATCCGAATTCTCGAGTTTTCACACAACCTGGGTCGTAAGCAGGCTGTCGGATTGCATTAAGTCCATACTACAAAAATGTCAGCATAAGTCGGAACTAATACAGTTTAGCAAATGACTGGAAAATTCTAATTTCTAATGACGATACTCACTTGATGCTATGGAGTGCCAGGGGAATTGGGGTTTTGGTCAGGCGGGCTTTTCGTTCAGATCCTGTCGATAGATTCTGGTAAGTCTGTGCTTTCTTGTAAGCATGCCTTCGTGTCCAATGCAAGTAGATACGGAGCCACGAAGCCTTTATATTCCTTCTTTTTCTCGTCTGACAAATCCTTCCATCCAGAAATCTTGCCGCGACAGTTTTCTGAGCCACACATGCAATGCTTAGGGAAAAAATCAACGCCGTAATTTCTCATCGCATAATCGAAGTTTATTTCTTCGTCAATATTAATATCTCTCATGGCCACAAAGTCATGCGCCCCCGTTGCATTTAGTCTAATTCCGCAATCAGGATTGCAGGAATGATTAACTTTAGTTATTGATCCCGCGTGAAGTACATACTCGTTTTCACCTACCTGTGAGGCGTGAGAATGATTTTTGTCCAGTTTCTTCTCGATTTTTCCGATCATTACAATTTCATCGGTCTTAAAAAATTTTGTTGCAAAAATACCTTCACCTTTTCCAGCAGTTCTTCTTAATTCAAATCCGTTTTTCAATTTGATTCCCCATTCTCTTCATCTTCTATACGTTACGCCACGCTATTAGGATAACAATGTAATTTAACTTGATTCAGAGTCCCTTATTGTAACATTGTTATGCTATTGATTTATTTATCATTTAATCAAGTAAACAATTATCTTTTTACTTGTTGCGGGCAACATGCAAGTGAACACTCAAGATGATAGATGTCCTATCTTGCCACTTAACTTTGGCAATCAGCCTTTACTTGATAAATTTTCATGTTCGTTCTACTTCTCAAAAATAGACTTTACTAAGTTTATACTGGCACTGAAACAGAGGAGCAGCACAATTTTCTCTAAATTTTCCTTCGATAATTTATTTCCTGAGTCAATTCGTATTTTCGAATTCGCTTGACTTTCAGCACAGTCAGAGTAGAAAGGTTGTAGGTATTTGATTCAAAGCTTTTGCAGTACTGGTATTCCATGTGCAATCTTCGATTCAGGTAGTTTTTCGGGAGTTTTTCCCGTTATTTTTAAAAAGGAAGTAATCACATGGCAGCAGGGACAGTTAAATGGTTTAACGATGCAAAGGGTTTTGGGTTTGTTACACCCGATGATGGCAGCGACGATTTGTTCGCGCATTTTTCCGCAATCAACATGAGCGGCTTCAAAACACTGAAAGAGGGTCAAAAGGTTACCTTTGACGTGACGCAAGGCCAAAAGGGCAAACAGGCGTCCAACATCCAACAGCCAGTCTCCTTGATCGGCTAGTGAGTTAAAAAAAGTCCGACTCTTCTGCGCCGGACTTTTTTTATTTTGATGAAGCGTTCATGCGGATCAACCGATCATGCAGCCTTTTCCTGCTCCAACGCTCACGCTGCTACCGACGAATGACCGTTCATGGCTAAAAACGGACACTTCAATGATGCCAACTGTCAGAACTTATTCAATTCAATTCCAGAATGTGCCAGATTAAGTCTGGACTTATAGAGTTTAATTTAGTCTGCTGATTTTGCGGCTATCCATGCTGATATCGCAATAGAAATTGCTTCGTTTATCCGCCAAGTCTTTCATCTGCCGTTACACCAAACTAAAAACATCATAAATTCACTTCCCGTGTCATGGAAGCTGAAATCATCATTCCTGACTTCTGTAGCATTTCCAAACGCAGGGCTAAGCAACTCTTTACAAAGTTTCTTTCTTTGGTACTTTGTTATCCAAACAAAATATTACTTACAATCCCAAGCCGCATGGCTTAAACTTTGTTCTTTAATGGGTTGTTTTCTTCATCTATTGAACTTTAGGCGGTTCAAAGTCAGGGAGACTTCCAATGAATCCCAAAATTGTCAAACTTTGATAGTCCACCCGCATAGCCGTTAGCTTACCTTTTGTTATTTATTAGCTGCATGTTATTGAAGGCGAAAATTTAAGAACGGTGAACGCGTAAAAGTCGTGCAATTGCAGAGTACAGCTTAATCAGTCATACACCAGATTTGGCAATAGCGCC
>JAJFLX010000015.1 GCA_021772465.1 Chlamydiota bacterium | reverse complement strand
GCCGATCAGCCAGGATATTGGTTGGAATATTTTCAGGCGAAGCCTGGAAGTCTCCATAGGTGCTTTTCCCTGCAAACGCATCGCGTATGATTAGTAATGTCCACTTGTCACCGAGTATATCCAATGTATTGGCAATTGGGCAGGGTGAGCGCATTTTGTGAATTTTTATCATTTCTTTGGTATGTTTCATGATGGGATTATAGTTTATTTGGCATATCACTTGCAATTCAAAAGTCACTAAAAGGAATGATAATGCAAAGACTATTGTTTGATTTCAATCATACAAAGAATGGTTCCTACACAGTCATGCGCATCGTTTTATTGCTCTGCATGGTTTGGTTTATCACCGTTTTGCTGGCTGCATTGTCTGGTGGATTTGAAATGGCTGTGGGTGAACCGTCTGCCGCTATTTTATTTGCAGTCATTGCACCGGTTGTTATGTTTGGTGTCAGCTTTATGACCATCAGTGCTTTTAGGGATTGGGTGCTGATATTGGATATGCGCCAACTGATTTTATTGCATAGCTGGCGCATGGTCGGGGTTGGTTTTGTGTTTCTTTATTTTCACGGCCAGTTGCCCGCACTATTTGCCTTGCCAGCCGATATCGGGGATGCTGTTGCTGCTGCCGGCGCTTTGTTTTTGGATATTGCATTGTTCAAAAATGCATCGGCAGTTTCCCGTAGAAAAGTTTTTTATGGAATACCTTTTGTCTGCTGGATTTTATTATTGCTGTTTCTATGGGTTTGGCAACCCGCACCAATGAGTGGCTATCCATTGCAAACCTGGCCAGCAGCGACATCATGGACTAATTTCCATTAGTACTGATTCCTGGTTTTGCTGTGCTTTTTTGCACAGTACACACTTAATTATTTATGCGCAGTTGAAGCAAAGGTAGGGTGATTCAAGCGGGAGATGCAGGGTGTTGTTCATCTGAGGCACCCTGGCTTTGCCAGACCATGCAAGGCGATGGTGCGTTTACCGGAGCCGCAGAAGGAAAGGATAGGTCCCGGTAACGCGCTTTATGAATATTGAATATACGAAACAAGCTCATCAATCAGATGCGCTTGCCGTGAGTAGGATTTTCAGGAACAGAACAGTGGAGACGGGCCTATTAATGCATCATTTAGAATGATAACTATCTAAACCCGTCCCTACAACCGTTATAACTAATAATCAATAACTTTATCTGCATTCAGAAAAATTCGTGAAACGTCATCCATCGTTGTAAGATAGGCGCCTTCGCGGAGTGTTTCCTCCGTTATGCCACCAATTTCTGCGCAACCACTACAAACAGCAATTTCGACGCCTTTGTTGACTAAATTATCCCACCCTTCCTGCAGGTTACCATTTAAGCAAGCGAAGCTTGAAAGATCACTACCATTGTCCGTATCCGCTAATTCGACGCCTTGTAAATTCAAGAAGAGCGTGACGTGATTTTTCTCACTCAGCACGCGATTAGCTATCCCGAATGCCATGCAGACAGGCTGCCAATTGTGTCCACCAGGAAAAGGGTCTTCCCAATTGACCGCATCAAAGTGATCCAATTTCACAACGATATGCTGTTTTTTATTATGATGCTTGCCATGGCCTCCTGAACCTCCATCACCCATGCCATCATCTTCATTCGCGGCATGAGCTGCACCGCCGTGCATGCTATGGTCTTCACTCGGGGTAGGGGTTTCAGTCGCGGCAGGCGCTGCTGGAGCAGGATCCGCGGCAGGGGCTGCACCACCGTGCATGCTATGGTCTACAGCCTGGGCATGGGCAGATTGAAGAAAAGCCACTCCTAGCAATAGAGAAGCAACGAGAGATAATTTAAAAATCTTTTTATTCATAGAGAGTCCCTTATTGATATGATTTTATCAAAAAATGTTTATATTATTTATGTATGGAAAATTACGTGACACAAACTAACTATTGTTTGACCTTCTCTGAAATCATAGTAAGTTAATATGGCCCGCTTATTAGGCAGGCCATATTGAAATACAGAGTGCTACAGAAATTTTCCATTTATTTTTTACTGCAATTTTTTGTAGCAAAATGGTAATTATTCAGCTTATTCAAAAAAAACAGTCATTCTGGCGTTACAAAATGATTATTTGCACGTGTAAATAATCATTTTGCGCCTTGAAAACTGACCAATTTTATGGATAAGCTGAATAGCTACGAAAAATTTAACAGTGTAATGACTTATCCACAATCATTACTGTTTTCTTTGTAGTATTGTGCTAAGTCCAGATTATTATCTCTCTTGAATATTGGTTTTACAATGTGACAAATTGTCGCATCCTTAACAAGAAAAAAAGGATCAAGGTCTTGCATAGTGCATGCGGTATTTAAATGGTAGACAGCGGCACCTGGCAATTCTATTCGTCGGTGAGGGTGGGCAAGGGAAAAACTCAGTATTTTAGCCAGGTTTGTCTAATGAGTAGGTGTTTATTTTCTGGGCTAAAGTTCATGAGTACTTCAAGAATATTTGATTGATTTAGAGACCCAATCTTGCATGTTGACCACGAGGTTTTTACTATCGTCGCCGTCGACTTTTCTTATTAATAGGCCGATAAAAATCCATGAATATTTTTATTTGCCATCGTGCCCTAGATTATTTTGCGATCGTAATGCTTGGTGTACCAATCGACGGGGGATCTGTAATGGTCATTTGGAATAAGATGGATAGCAATTGGAAAGTATTTTTATTCCAAAGAGCATTGGGCCCTATCGTATCTACAGCATAATATTGTCCATGCGTGTAGACTGATAATTCAACATCCGGAAGGGACTGATCCGATATGATCAGTTCCAGCGTATTGACGGGGTTTATCTCTCTGGTAACGGGCGGGGTTCGTGGATCCTTCTCGACATAATACTCTGGTATCTCTCCAATCGAGCGACCGAGAAAGTTAAGGATGGCATAGAAGCTTCTCAGATTGAAAGCACCTTTCATCGGCCACGCCCCGCCTGGATAGTCAGGGTGAATATCGAAAGCGATATCGTCTTCGCGCCAACTTAGTGTCTGTTCGTATAACTGTTCTAGTTCTTCACAACACAGTGTATGGGGGGGGTAATTCGTGACTAGAATGGGCCCTTGTACGTATTTGCTAAGCGTATAAGTATTATCTTCTTGATTATGGGATACTTCAAATTCCTTTTCTATGAGAGACTGGAAATCTGGGGTTGATTCAGCATCGGCAGGAATTGTCCAAGTGCGTTTAAATGTCAACCGTTCGACATAGAGTTGATTCCGATCTTGAATAGCCGAGAGATGGAGTACGACACGCCGAAACATTTCATAGCCAATTTGATCTGAAGGGTCATTACGATAAGTGGTTTGCGCTCCGTCATGCCGAAGTTTCAATTGCTGATGGTGAACATGATGATTTGACTCA
>JAJFLX010000014.1 GCA_021772465.1 Chlamydiota bacterium | reverse complement strand
ATCATGGGGCGAACAGTCATCAAGTTGATAACATATGCGCCATAATAGCCCATGAAATAAATGACAATATAGATGAAGACTGAACCCATTGTTATTCCAGCAAGTATCTAAGTGCGTTAATATTAATAAAATAATAAGATTGAATTCTATGACAAACACATAAAATCAATTTCCAAGAAAATCTATCTATCAACTCCGCTAAATTTGGTAGACCCTCAGGCTTATGATACACAAGAGTTTACAATAAATCATTCATTATATTCCAGCCGCAGCATTCGACGTTTGCAAAGAAAAGATTAGAAGTGAACACGAAGCCAGTATTGTTGCTGATATTTTTGACATGCTAATACGCCTGATTCGCAAGCATTATTTGTCTTTGCCACCGATGTAATTGTAACTATCATCGGTGCGGTCCCTCTTGGTCCGGTACTTGCTCTCTGGGAATAATATTCAGCCATCAAGGTGCTTGGCACGTACTCGGCGTTTGCCCGGTAGCAGGTAAGCGGGGCCATTGGATCAAATTTCCCAAATGTTGATTTTAACGAAAATGAAGATCGGAATTGAAATGCTATTGTTGGCAATTAGCTGTTTGTCATTATCAGGATCAGCGTTTCCACGCACTATTCTCCAAAGCCGGAGAATGCAACGCCTGATAGCCGTGCCATATCGTGATCCCAGGTTGCCAAATCATACTTGTTAAATTGATTCAGGTGAGAATGACCACATGCCCTTGTCATGACCTGCATTAATTCAATCGAAGCTTGAAAGAAATTAAAAAGTTGCTGTGAAGATTTATTGATATTTAATCGCCGCCGTAAATCTTCATTTTGCGTGGCAATGCCAGAAGGACAATTGTTTGTGTGACACATTCTTGCAGCAACACAGCCAATGGCCTGCAACGCACTATTTGATAGAGCAACACCATCTGCACCCAATGCGAGCGCTTTAACAAAATCGATGGGTAGACGCAGGCCGCCCGTGATAATTAATGTAACACGTTCGTTTGCACCTCGTTCATCCAGAAAACGCCGGGCTCGTGCCAAAGCTGGTATGGTAGGGACACTGATATGGTTCCTGAACATTTTTGGCGCAGCACCCGTGCCACCGCCTCTTCCGTCGAGAATGATATAGTCTGCACTTGCATCAAGTGCGAATTGCATATCTTCTTCGATATGATTTGCACTTAATTTAAATCCGATGGGTATACCGCCAGATATTTCACGGACACGATCAGCAAACTTTTTAAAGTCACCTACCGTGACCAAATCTTTAAAAGTCGGTGGTGAAATGGCCGATTGCCCCTCTGGAATCCCTCTAACTTGAGATATTTTTCCTTTATTTTTATTCCCTGGTAGGTGACCACCTGTGCCCGTTTTTGCGCCTTGTCCGCCTTTGAAATGAAAAGCCTGAACTTTCGTTAACAATGCTTCTTTGAAACCAAACTCGGCACTAGCTAGTTCATAAAAATAACGTGAATTGTTTTGCTGTTCTTCCGGCAACATACCCCCTTCGCCGGAACAGATGCCAGTACCTGCCATTTCTGCACCTTTTGCCAACGCAATTTTGGCTTCTTCAGACAAAGAACCAAAGCTCATATCAGAAACAAACAAGGGTATTTTTAATATTAATGGTTTTTTTGCTTCTGGTCCAATGATCAATTCCGTGCCGATAACTTGATCCTCCATCAATGGCTTTGTTGCCATTTGTGCTGCCATAATCTGTAAATCGTCCCAATGCGGTAATTTGTTGCGTGGAACGCCCATAGATGTCACCGGCCCGTGGGGCCCCAACTTACTTAAACCTTCGCGGGCCAGTTGGTGTATGAATGCAACCGTGGGTTCTTCTGGTGTCGGTGTGGCAATGGGTGCGCCGCCGATACTCTTATCAATACCTGGACCTTCCTTACCGACTTGTTCAGCGGAAAACTTTTTGTGTGTGCCATCACAAAAAGGTGCATTGTTGGTATGTTTACATTGGCACAAATAGGCTTCTTCATCTTTGTCCGCAGTAAATGCTTTGGGTGTGAATGAAGTTCCCTTATGAGAACCATCGCAAAATGGCTGATTACTTGAGCGACCACAAGCACAAAAATAATATGCTTCACCTTGTTTGAGTGTCACAGCTATGGGTTTGTTGTCTGCGATAATCGGGTTACTCATTGGGGTACCTCTACTGTTATCATTATTTATAATTAATACGATCAGTTTCTAAAGATTGATTTTTTTGTTTATATCAATTCGGCATCGGTCATTACTTCGATAAGGGAAGGTCCGTTGTATTCAAGCGCACTACGGATGGCTTCATCAAGTTGACGCTCATTCGTTACTCTTATTCCCATGCCGCCACAATTTTTAGCGTATTCGGAAAAATCTGGATTATGCAGACTGGTTTGCCAAACCTGCCAATTACCGGCACGTTGTTCCTTGGATATTTTTCCCAGTTCTCCATTGTTAAGAAGGATATGTGTGATGTTCATGTCGTATTTTACAGCGGTTGTAAACTCTGCCAGGTATTGACCAAACCCACCGTCACCTGTGATACAAATAATGGGACGATTCGGACAGGCGGCCCAGGCACCCATAGCAGCAGAAAAACCAAAACCGATGGAGCCAAGGTAGCCAGACATCAATACTGTTTGTTGACCGGAACATTCAAAATAGCGTCCGAAAGAATAGGTGTTATTACCGACGTCAACAGAAATTACAGCATCCTCAGGTATCGATTGAGTCAGGTGATCAAATAAGGCAGCGGAACTTAACCCTTTGTCTCGATTTTTAACTGCGCGACGTTCTTTCTCTTCACGCCATGCTTGCCAAAGTGAGGCCAATCGTTCCTGGCGAGGTATGGTCATTCGTTGTTCAGAGCGTAATAATTCAACAAGACGTTTTGCTGTAATCGCAATATCGCCCCAGATTGGTACATCAACAGGGTGAAATTTACCCAGTGTCATGCGATCACTGTCGACCTGAATAGTGGCTATGTCCTTATCAATGCCGGTGTGGTTGGAAAAAGAAGCCCCAAACACGAGCAGGGCATCACTTTCCGTCATACTTTGTGCAGCCACAGGCGTTCCACTTCGACCCAACACTCCAGCACCTAGTGGGTGGCTGTCTGCAATCAGTCCTTTGCCTTTAAAGGTTGTCAGTACAGGTGCGTCGAGCAATTCGGCCAGTTCAATGACTGCCTCGATACCATCCTGTGCGCCATAGCCAACAATGATTCCAGGCTTCTTGGCATTACGTATTAAATTAACAGCTTCCTTAAGTGCATTTTGTGACGGAGTAATATCGGTCAGAGCAAGACGGCCTTCTGGGCCCGAAGGTTTGGCAGATTCAATAGCTTCCAATACCTGGACTTCATCCGGGAAGATCAAGTGCGTTGGGCCGCGCTCTACGATGGCATTTTTCAGTGCCAGGTTCATTAGTTCAGCATGGTCACTATCGTGCAATACTGTACGACTCCAAATTGTCGCTGCGGCAAAGGCTGATGCCAAATCGATTTCCTGAAATGCACCGGGCCCCAATACTTGTGTTTGTACCTGCCCGGTGAGCGCAAGAACAGGATGACGATCAACTTTGGCATCCCAAATTCCCGTTAGCAGATTGGTTGCACCTGGGCCGGCAATTGTCAGACATGCGGCTGGTCTTCCACTGGCCTTGGCAAATCCAGAACAGGCAAAGGCCGCAGCACCTTCATGACGAATACCAATGAACGTTAATTTTCCCGCTTCTTCCTGCTTGCGCAAGGCCTCGGCCAGACCTAGATTGGAATGGCCGACCATGCCAAAGACATGGGTGATACCCCAGTTAACCATGGTTTCAACCATAATGTCGGATATGGTTGTTGCTTCTTTAATATCTTCTACTTCAATATAAATACCTGTTTCGCGTTCTTCAACTTTAAAGGCTTCAACCTTTGCGCCTGATGGGCCAATACCATTAAAAGCATTAATAGCCCAACCATGCCAGGGACAATGCAAACAATTTTCCTCATCCAGAGAGCCTTCTCCTAATGGGCCACCTTGATGTGGACAAACATTATCTATGGCGCCGTATTGACCGTCTTTATAAGTCAACGCAATTTGTCGTGTTCCAGCACTAACAGTCGTTGTTGAGCCATCTTTTAGTTCGCCGATCTCAGCGACTTTATGCCACTGTTTTCTTGTATTATTATTTTTGGCTTCAGAAATAGTTGCGTCTTCATTTATTGATATTTCTTTACCGATTTGAACATCTGTAAATTTTTGATGCGTGCCATCACAAAAAGGTGCGTTTCCGGTATGTTTGCATGCACATAAATATGCCTTCCCATCCTTATCCACAGAAAATGCTTTGGGTGTGAATGAAGTTCCCTTATGAGAACCATCGCAAAATGGCTGATTACTTGAGCGACCACAAGTGCAAAAGTAATATTTCTCACCTGTTTTGAGTTCAACGGCAATGGGCTTGATGCCGGCAATCGTAGCTTGGCTCATACAGACTTCCCCTTTAGGTTTTTTTGGCGGTAGCAAGCAGTGGCGGGCCGATGGAATGCCCGCCATTTAAAATAGAATTTTATAAGGACTGGTGGCTTCCATCGCAATGCGGTTGATTATTCGTGCGTTTGCAACCACATAGATACGCATTACCCGTTTTGTCTGCTGTATAGGCTATGGGTAGAAAGCTTGTGCCTTGGTGGGAACCATCGCAAAATGGCTGGTTCTTACTTCGGCCACAGGCACACCAGTGATAAGTTTTACCTTCTTCTACTTCTATCTGATACGGTGTTTTTTGTGCAATAACGGCTTCTTCACTCATGGTTGTTCTC
>JAJFLX010000013.1 GCA_021772465.1 Chlamydiota bacterium | reverse complement strand
TCTTTATTGCCGAAAAGGATTGGTTGGGGTGCAATGACCTCGAATTAACGGATGAAATCCGCGTCATAATCGCCGCCCATGCCTGCTTGTTGATACTCGCGTTGCCAAACGATTATTACCGCAACGTGAACTCCATTTATGTTTATCCTACGACAATCGTTTCTCCCGAGAGTTCAATAGGGTTTTTTGAAGTTCGCACTAGCCCGGTGCGCGGCCCGACGCCAATTCTAGGCGAGGCCCATTACCAGGGACCGGTGATACTCGTCTGGGACGCCGTGAAAAAAGATACCCGGCATCCCGAAAACGGTCATAACGTCGTCTATCACGAATTCGCCCACAAACTGGACATGCTCGATGGCAGCGCCGACGGCACTCCACCGCTGACAACTCCTGAGGAATATCAGCGCTGGACCGAAGTATGCTCCAACGAGTATCTGGAGCTATGCGACAAGGTGGAAAACGACGAGCCTGTTTTTTTTGACAGCTACGCGGTAACGAATGAGGCCGAATTTTTCGCGGTGGCGACGGAATATTTTTTTAGTAAACCTGAGGATATGAAACACTATCATCCAAAACTTTATCGGGTTTTGCAGGATTTTTATCGACAAGATCCAGCGCTGAAAGTATTTACCGCTCAGCTTCCTTAATTGAATTAGCTATTGGCTGATAGAAAAGGTTTAAGAAAATAAGGCAGAAGACGACCCAAAGCGGACATTCAAATAACGAAAAAAAATCTTATCTTTGTTCCACTTTCGTTGAATGGCATACACCCAATTTTTGGCCAATGACCAGTGAGCTGTTAAAAGCGCCGAATTTGGTTCAATTCTCAAGTTGGTGGTATTTTCACAAGACCAATGGAAACCAAATGGCACGGCGAAGCTTTTGATGGAATTCGGGGATGTAGAGGAAGGTGGTTAGATAAAATGATACTACTGCAAACCATGATCGATAAGTTGAAGTCGGAGTTTCCAAAAGTGAAATTCACCCTTGATAAAGAAAAACAACAAATATCGATTGCCCCTATACACCCAGATGTTGTGGTGTTGTTATCCAGGATGACAACGATGAACTTACGGTATTTTTTGCAAACATCACGCATTGGCATGTGGGTTGTTACGAAGATGAATTTTCCGCCACACAAAAGGCTGAATCAATTGCAAGGGATGTTGCTGAATTCCTTCAGAACTTATTCGACGACAAAGTTATTATGTGGGGCTGTCATAATAAAAGCGGAGGATACTACCATAAAGGCCAAAAACCGAACTCCAAATCATGGTGGGGAAAACAACATAAAGAGTGGGTTTGGTCAGGACCAGCACACAAAAAATGACCATTAACCCTTTTGAACGGATAAGAAAATGCCTCACTTGCGGGTTTTTACCGACGGTAGCGTTAATACTCAGTTGAAGGTGGGGTATGGCGCTTACCTTGTGGTATCAGACCAGAGCGCGTCTATAGACTCGCTTAAAGATACTGTGAAAGTGAAGCGTTTTGAACAAACCAGTTCGACTAAATTGGAATTGCAAACTTTCTTGTGGTCGGTGAGTGAAGCGATTGCTTTGGCTAACGAAAAAGATATTACTTTGACGATCTATACGGATTCCCAAAACATTATTGGTCTGCCGGGGAGACGCGCCCGTCTTGAACAAAGCAATTATTTCTCTTCTAAAAATAAACGGTTGAATAATTATGAGCTGTACCAGGAGTTTTACCGGTTAACCTCTGGGCTAAAAAGCGAGTTTGTTAAGGTCGTAGGTCATCAGGCGTCTAGCAAGAAAGGCGAGATCGATAGACTATTTGGTTTAGTTGATCAAGCATCTCGGCGGGCGTTGCGAGAAGAGTTTTAATTTCCGCTTATGGCCGAAATTAGGGAAATGCCTTCATCGACCTAAAAGGGATAGTTTTTAGGAGCCCGTCATGGGAAATACTTGGAAACCAATAAGTAAGGAAGAATTAGACAAGATCATCGAGAGCGACTTAAAAAAATGTAACTCTCAGCAACTTGCATTTTGGGAAAAGTATTCTGTAAACCTTAGAAAGGCGCCCATAGACAGATTTAATGAAATAGAATCAGTTTTTGTTGTAGCTATGAAAGATAATGAAGCAATGTATTATGAAGATATTGAGGAAGGTTTTAATATATCTCCTTTAGACAATAATGGGAAAATCCTAGAACGTGGGTGCAATCAAAATGACCTTTCAGTCGCATTGAATTATTGGATTAGCTAGTATTTGAATTTCTATTTTCATTTAAAGTTTATGTTCGCTTCTGGCCGAGAGCGGTCTATCGGGACTCGACGCCGCCTGGCGCTGTCTGTCAGGTTTAATGCCGACTGATACAAATAAAGGAAGGAGGGACGTCTCATGAGTCATTCTGAATATCGATTTTCCAGCATATTGGTAATGGGGAGTTTAATGCTTTTGATTCTCGGCGTCGCGTTTCCCGAAAACCTGGCCGCGGCAATCTATAAATGGAAAGACGAAAACGGAAAAGTTCATTTCACGGATAACCGTTCAAAAATCCCGCTTAAATACAGGAAACAAAAACCTCATTTCGCTCCTACCCCCGCCTCCAAGAAACCAAAAATTCCGTCGGCCAGAAAAGACTTCCAACCGGAAGGAAGCGCGCAAGTTGAAGGAATTTCTGCCAGGGACCGCAGAGGTAAGAAAACTTCGATTACCGCTGACAGCGAGACGGCTGTATTTGCCGTGGCCACTTGGTGCTCCTACTCGCAAAGGTTCATCAATTACCTCAACGACCCTAATATTTCCGGGAAGATGGACGGAATTAATTTAGTATTTTTATTTAACGACGAGTGGCCCCACATCAAAAAAAATCTGGATAAATCTGTCAAAAAAGGCAAGCTCACCCCAGCACAGGCCAGCGAGCAACTAAAATATTTAAAGAAAAAAGCCAAAGGGAAAATGGTCTACGACCCGTCATTCATGAAGGGCTTACCCAGCGAGTATTATTTCGCTCCTGATCTTGACGGAGATTGGAAAGACATTTTCCCGAAAGCCTTTCCGGTGGCTTTTTCTCCGTCAAATGATAATTTCGATCACAGCATTGCACAGTGGATCAGGAGCCAATTTGAAGACGAAGAAGCCACGCAGGATTTTTTAGTCGCCGAATATTTAAAATACAACAAAGGCGAGAAGTGATTTCCCAGGCTTTACCGCCTGTATCCCGTCAGAGCAAAGTGGACCGGCCCCGAGTTGTTACGTGAGTGAACACAAAATTAACGCACCTCATGGCCTTTAGTGGTGATTGTTCGGGCATTCGTCCAGATTCGTGCCTAATTGATACATCTCACAGTAGCACGCATATGGAACAGATGTATTTGCTATAGTGTGCTGCCCATTCCGTGTGTATTCCGGATACGTCGCGGGTGACCTCATCGTCTTTGGTAGTACAAAAGTTCTGTGGAATAATGACATGATCGAACGTCCTGAAAAGTTAAAGAAATGAACCTGTTTAAGGCGCCGATATTAAACGCATCGGGCGATACGTCAGGAACTGGTACCGATGGGCAAAAACCGGAGTTGAGCTGGGCAGTGAAGGCATGATCGAATTAAAATATCTGATCAATACCATCCACCCCCGAGTTGTTACGTGATTGAACACAAAATTAACGCACCCCATGGCCTTTCACTGTTTTGTGTGGTTGTCCATGGATTTTTTTCTTATATTACTGTGTTCTGTATTTACTGTTTGCATACAACAGGAGCTGATGTGGGTGGATAGACAATAGATGCAACTCCTGATCCGTCCAGTGCTTCCGGACGCATCACGGTGTTCTTCATCGGCTTTGGTAGTACAAAAGTTCGGTGGAATAATGACATGATCAAACCTCCTGAAAAGGTAAAGAAATAAACCTGTTTGAAGTAGCATAAGATAAGTAACCGGAAGCGGGAAAAAGTTCATCGAAAAAGGACATGAAAATTCTAAGTTGTTGTGAATAGAGAATTACTGCAATTCTAATTTCGACTTAAAAATGGTTGGTCGCCTCTATGTCCGCTTCTGGCCGATAGCTGCCATCAAGACAGGCTTCCCCGGCCTTCAAAAAGCCTTCCGAAAAAAGTCCGCCTTGTGGAAGGCGGTCCTAATATCGACCGCAAGATTATCGGTATCGGAGCAGTGATGTTGAATTCGGAATTTGTTAAGAAAGCATGAGATGAAAGACAAACCCTCCGAGGATCGACTTGTCTACTCCACAGACCAAGGTAAAATCTGTTCCGACTGTGGTAATCCCGTTGACCAATGCGCCTGTCGCAAACAGACGTCGCCAATCGGTGATGGTAACGTGCGTGTCTCCCGTGAGACCAAGGGCAGAAAAGGTAAAGACGTCACGTTGATTAAAGGGCTAGCTATGGATGCTGTTACCCTGGGATTGATGGGCAAGAAGCTCAAAGCGATGTGCGGTTCCGGCGGTACGGTCAAAGAAGGCGTCATCGTGATCCAAGGCGACCATATTGAACGTATACTTGACTATTTGAAGAAGCAAGGCGTGAAGGCCAAACGGGCTGGTGGGTGAAGGCCTACCCCATCAGGATCGGGAGGAGCAACAGAATGACCGCTATTGGCCGAAAGCCGCGGCTCACGAAAAGGACAATCCAGAAGTTTTGACTCAAATTGATGAGGAAAAGAAGATGGATTTGGAAGCCTTTGCCTAATGGAATCAGATATTGAAGAAGAGGAATCCAACGGACTGGTATCTTTATATGATTCGTCTTAATAACGACCAACTTTACACCGGCATCACCACGGATTTAGAAAGAAGATTTGCCGAGCACTCAGAAGGTGGGAAGAAAGGATCGAAATACTTAAGAGGAAGAGGCCCGCTTGAAATGGTCTTCAGTAAAAAGGTAGGCTCCAGGTCGGAGGCTTCAAAAATGGAGGCAAAAGTTAAGAAGTTGCCCAGATCGAAAAAGGAAGAAATAATTTCCGGAATCATTCCCCTATTTGTTTACAGTAATTATTTTTAATGGGAATACTGTTTCGTCTATTTGTCCACAGTTTTTCGTATGAAAATTCCGATACTACTGGCTAATTTGTTTGTTATTTTTGTTACTGCAATGGTATTTGTGGGAAAACTCCCTATGATAATACTTGGCCTTTACCTTGGGGTAAGTCTCATTGCATTTGCCACTTATGCGTGGGACAAATCAGCAGCACAAAATAACCGTTGGAGAACGCCAGAAAGCACTTTACATCTGTTAGGTATCATAGGCGGTTGGCCTGGAGCATTATTTGCCCATCGGTTTTTGCGTCACAAATCAAAGAAACAATCGTTTCAAATCGCTTTCTGGGCAACAGTAATTCTTAATTGTGGAGGGCTTATCTGGCTCCTTACCCCCGAAGGCTCCAGCGCCCTGAATGCCATTCTCAATTCAACCGCATGATCGGGATCTCCTTTCTGGTTTATTGACCGCTTTGTCTTTTTGCTATTTCCTATTTCCTATTTCCTATTTCTTAATGTCCGCTTCTGGCCGAAAGCCGCCCTCAAGATAAGCTTTCCCAGCCTTCACTTCCTGCCTTCAAGCGCTAACTGCCTCCGGGGGCTACCCCGGTTTAGAGGTATCAAAGGCCTCCAGAAAAAGGACGACGCCACAAGAACCGCAAACGCAATATCCATGAAAACCACGTGCGAAGGCTCCACCCCCTCCAGATAAATGATTCGGTTCATCCAACTCGCTAAAAACGAACCTTCATAAACCGAACTCTGTCGCAACGCTTCTTCCCAAATCGTCAGAGGACAGGGAATCCCCAACATCATCAACAGGGAAACGGCGGCCAACCAACTCGTGTGAACGATGCGGAACAGGCGGTGGTTAAAATAAAGCGCGATGGGGAACCCCAGCACGAGATACAGAACAATGACAAAATGAATCCCCAAAACCAGTTCAGCCATAGTTTCAAATTATACAATAAGCGGTATGAGTAGAAGATTTTTCCTCCCCCCAACATTTCCTCGCCACTCGCCGTGGGGGCAGGGTTTGATATGCAAGCTCACCGCAACCTTATAGCCTTCCCATATAAGAGCCATCTATTGCCACCGGGGGCTACCCCGGCCAGCGTGCCGCTGGACCCGACGGTTGGCGGTTGAAACGTTTTACTTTACTTGAACTCTTACCTGCCGAGCTTTCCTTGTCTAGTTCAAGACGCAAGCGTTCCCAAGCCTTCACTAAATCTTCCGGAAAGAGTCCGCATAAAACAAATAGTTTTTTATTCGGAAGACTTGATTTCTAATATAGTGATAATATCTATTGTATGAAAGCGGACGTTTGATGGAGGCGATCGTTGGTCCGCAAACAACCCAAGGAGACAAGAAGTGTTTTTGAGCCGGTAACACTTTTTGACCATTTTTTGTGTCGAAACTTACGATTTTTTTCCATCGTACCTTATTAGGAAATTAAGGAGGATTCATGCCGACCGTAAAGCAGGTTTTAATTAAAGGCTTGGCGCTGGATTTAAACAACTACCGCGTAACTAAACAACATTCAGAAAAAGCGGCAATTGAAGCACTAATATCATCAAAGCCGGATAAATTTTGGGCTTTGATGAATAGTCTGCTCGACGATGGATACCACCAGACGGAAAATATTATTGTTCTCAAGCAAGGCGGCAAAAAAATTGTTAAGGAGGGTAACAGGCGGATAGCTTCTTTAAAAATAATTTTAGGATACGTTAAAAAACCATCTTCCGGACTTCCTTCGGATATTGATGAGAAAATCCAAAATCTTTCGAAAAAATGGACTCTGGCCAATAAAAAAATACCCTGCGTTGTTTATGATGCCTCTGAAGTTAATGTTGTAGAAAAATTAGTTGCACTCACTCATGCTAAAGGAGAAAGTGCTGGTCGAGACATATGGAACGCTATTGCGCGGGCTAGACACGATAAGGAGAAAGGGCTACCCGAACCAGGCCTTGACCTTCTAGAAAAATTTTTAGAAAAATCTACTCTCGTTTCTAAAGATCAAAAAATTAGATGGGGCGGCGACTACCCCCTTACTGTATTAAATGAAGCTGCTAGCAAGATGTGTCCTTTATTGGAGTTGGATTCTTCACAAAAACTTGCTTCTAACTACCCAAAAATAAACTTTAAAAATAAGGTGGATTTAATTATTTTTAATATTGGCTCAGCAGATATAGGTTTTAAAGATATCAGAACTTCAAACTATTTCTACCAAGCCTTGGACATACCAGTGCCAGTGGATAAGGGGTCAACATCAACTCCAGACGATAATTCTGATCCTAACGACGCCAAAAAAGACCCAAAGCCAAAGAAACCCAAAGCCAAATCATACGCAAATACCGATCCAAAAGCGGTTAAAGCCATTTTAAGAAAATTTAAACCAATGGGGCCAAAGAGAGAGAAGCTAGTAGCTATACTTAATGAGGCAAAAAAATTGGATGTTGGAGAGTATCCACACGCATTCTGTTTTTTACTAAGAAGCATGTTTGAAATATCTGCAAAAATATACGCAGTTGAAAAAAAAATTAAGACCAAAAAAAATAAAGGCAATGATAAAACCCTAGTTACTCTTTTGCGAGATATTACTGAGAAGCTTACAAATA
>JAJFLX010000012.1 GCA_021772465.1 Chlamydiota bacterium | reverse complement strand
TGCCACTCTTCGAAGAATGGCTTTAAACCTTTTAAAACAAGAGCCTACAAAAGCTGGGATGAAACGCAAGCGACTGAGAGCAGGGTGGGATGAAAAATTCCTCAGGCGGGTGGTAGCCTAAATTTTAATGCGTTTTCCCTGGATATGAGATGTAATTTTTTAAGAAAAGATAAATTGTTCAAATCGCTTTTGGTTCTATCCTGGTAAAGATTGACCTCCTCACCCGACCCTGCGTTGCGAGGGAGAGCTGTTGACCTCGATCGTATGGATGTAAGTCAGTACTCTAAAAGGGGTCAATCTTTACCTGAATTTGCCGGGATTTTTTGTCCAGTACAGGGATTTGAGAAACCGCTTCAAATTGCAAAATATTTTCCCACCAGCATAAGATGCAGCTATGCCACAACGCCCCCTAGATTGCTCCGAATGCAAAAAACCCATCGCCGTCTGTTACACTGAAATCGTAGGGGAAACTCTCACACGCGTCAGCATGTGCAGCGACTGCCCCCACCTCGAAAAAAAACTGCATGGCGTCGGTGGTATAGAAGGGCGTGAAGGGTCTCAAGAACTCACCTCCCTCGCCTGCGGCAACTGCGGCACTACCCTCGAACTGATTAGAAAAGGGAACCTGCTCGGCTGCCCCGAATGTTATGAAGTATTTGCCGATCCCCTAATCAAAGAACTTCGAAAAAATAATCGGATCTCCCATCACCTGACTACAAATACCCATTCCCAACCCCTTCATATTGGACGCGTACCAGGTGAAATTACAGAAATCAGCCCCACACTTCGTCTGATAGCCCTCAATGAAACACTCGATGAAACTCTTGTGAAAGAAGACTATGAGCAAGCAGCTCTGCTGCGCGATCAGATCCGAATCTTAAAAGAGAAAAACGAGAATGACGAAGAAAAAAAATAGTGCCCAACTGAAACTCAGCCTGAAAAGTCCCTGGCAAGACCACTCACACAATGTCTGGCTCGCCTCAACTTTGAGCATCTCTCGAAACCTCGGAAAATTTAAATTCGCAGCGCAACTCGATAAGGTGCGCCAGCAGCAAGTCATCTCCCTTCTTTGGGAGGGACTCAAAACTGCCCCCACACTCCAAACCCCCACCCTCTACCGAGCAGAAGAGCTGACCCCTTTGCAAAAAGAGTATCTCATGGAACACTTTCTCATCCAAGAAGGATTCCATAAGGCCCACGCAGGTGAAGGATTCGCCATCGACGCTGAGGCGCGCTTTCTAGCAGCCATGAATCTGCAAGATCACCTACTCATGCAATTTATCGACACCCAACAAGAGATTGAGAAATCATGGAATGCGCTCGTCAAACTCGAGGAACATCTCGGCTCCACAGTCGATTTTGCCTTCCATCCTCGATTTGGGTTTGTCACAGCCGATCCCAACCAGTGTGGAACAGGTCTCTTCGTCACCCTTTTTCTTCACATCCCAGCCGTCATCCACCTAGGAGAACTCCCTGAGCTGCTCGAAAAAGAGCGAGAGGACGAGGTTGAATCGATAGGCCTACAAGGGAAGACCTCAGAGATGATCGGAGACATCCTCGTTGCACACAACACTTGCACCGTAGGACTCACTGAGGAGTACCTGCTTACCACCATGCGCATGTGGGCCACGCGAGCTGTCGTAGCTGAAATCAGTTTGCGTAAAAAATTGTTGCGAGGTGAGGGTGAACAGATCAAAAACAGGGTGGCACGAGCCCTCGGACTCCTCACTCATTCGTATCAACTAGAAGTAGTAGAAGCTCTCAATGCCTTGAGTTTAGTAAAACTGGGCGTAGAGATCGGCTGGATTGGAGCGCCCGAGGGACTCAACCTCAATCAGATACTGTTTAACTGCCGCCGAGCGCACCTGATGGAGGCACTTAAGGAAGAGGTCGCCATCCCCGAGCTCCCCCGTCGTCGCGCCGAATACCTGCAAGCGATTGCAGCAAAGATGACACTACTCATATGAAACTCAATTAGGGAATCAGCGCAGTCGTTGCGTTGACTAAAAAATTGCTGTTTAGCCACAGCACAGTCGCTTGATTGCTCTCGTCGAGCTCAACTTGCGGAAAGCTTCCGCTCCCCAAGACAAGCGTCGTCGGTGTCGACCAAGCGCCTGTTGTCACACTAAAAGTCGCGGCCCGTATCTGCTGAGGATTGCTCGTAATCCAAATGGCAATCGCATTTCCTTGCAAGTTCATTGCAATTTGCGGTGTGGCTGCGGGAAATTGCTCGTTTGAGAGCTGAAAAGGGGGCGACCAAGTCAAGGTTGCGGCATCAAAGCGCGAGGTAAATACCTGCGTTGGATTCGAAATGAGATTGGAAGGGTTTTTGAGCCATACAGCGATCGCATTCCCACTTTGATCAATCGCAATTTGTGGAAAGGTGCCTGAATCGATTACGAAAGGTGACAACCAAGTCGTGCCCGTGAAATAAGCCGTTTCTACTTGAAAGGGATTGTTTTGCGTCCAAAGCGCCATCGCAGGTCCAGCAGGAGAGAGGGCAAGTTTTGGGTTTGAATCGAGACCCGTTCCCGAAATTTCCGTTTGAGAAGTGACAGTGATACCATATAAAGTTGAGCAAAGTGACAACAAAAGGGCGAGTCGTTTGAACATACAAAAAATTTAACGACTGAGCTCCTTTCCTGTCTAGACCAATCTAGAAACCCCACCAGCAAAGCCCACCTCAACAGAGAACGGCAAGTGGGCAAAGAGTTCGAGATTGTGAACGTGCCCCTCAACTCGAGAGGTGAGGGTAAGCCCCTCCCCTTTTATTTTCCCAAAGACCTCGTGGGCGCGAATTGCTGGTCTATTGAGTTTTTTTCGGAAAGTCGGAGTGTTGTCCTTCGAGTTAAGGTAGCCGCGATCTCCTAACTCTTTGCGCCACTCGTCTGCCGCCCTGCAAGCAACTAGATCGAGAGTTGAGTGATCGACATGCTCTAAATGAGCTTGAAATGGATCGAATTCTTGAACACTCGCAACCCGTACTGTAATCGCTCTAGCGCTATCTCGCAGTTGAATGGCGGGGCAATCCGTTTTTGACAAGTTGCTTACGATTTTAAATACAGTCTCATCATAAATAAGCGCTGCGCTCCCCGCTTTGACAGAGGTCCAGTTTCCAACCAAGGGCAACTCCTCTTCAACTTTCTGCAAGGCTATGAGATGAGCGCCACCGTCGATAAATCTCTCGATCTTTTCCGCTATAGCCATTGCTCTAGCCAGGGGAGCTAGTGTCACTTGTTCACGCACCCTTGCATTCCAACTCACTATTTTGTAAGTGATCGGATCTGAGGGGCGCCTCCTCCTTCTAAAAGCTGAACGATTAGCTTTTGAAGCGTCCACTTTTGAGGGCAAAAGAGTGAAAACCACGTCACCTACAAGCAAGGCACTGCCTACGCCTATCAAACCCCACCCCGCATATCGATTCTTTTGGAAGTGAAGGAGCGACCCGCCAGCTACCTCGATAAGAAGGGCTGCAAGAGCTACAGCCACCACAGTTGAGCGCGTAGAAAAGGAAGACTTTTTAAAAGTAGATGAGCCCGGCAAGACCTGAGAGAGGGATGACATAGTCGCCTCCTTGACTAGAGAAGTGAGTCTAGATCAAGTTTTGTTTAGTTTCAATAAATATTCCAGAAATGCTTGACGCCGACTGCTAGCCTTCTGTTTGCATGAGTTCTGGCAGTGGCTTGAGATTGGTCTCTACTAGCAAATCGGAGCGCTTGTAGGCGAGATAGACAACACTCAGAATATGTGGGACAACTACAGGAACAAGAAGGAAATCGATCACCGACCAGATCATGGTAACATCGACAATCGATCCAAAAAAGATCAGAAGTGCTGTTGCTAAGTAATAGTAAACAACTCCTTTTCGCTTAGTTAAGTAGAGAAAGCACTGGCTTCCATTGAAGCTATTGCCGAGAATCGTCCCAAATGCGAAAAGAAAGGCGCTGAGCGCTACGATGAAAAGACCGAGAGTGGAAAAGTAAGATTGAAAGCTCTTCGCCACCATCGCGATACCAAGTGGCAGGGTGGGGTCTTGCCACGTCTCAGTGATAAGGGCCACTAAACTCGAGAGGAGGCAGATCATCCCCGCAGAGTAGGTGGCGATCATCGCCAATATCCCCTGGTCCACAGCCCCTTCAGTGTTAGCCATAGAGTGAGGGATCCCTTGAGTTCCAACACCCGCTTCATTGGATTGAAGCCCTTTAAAAACACCCCAGCGAATGGCTGAAAAGATCCCTCCGACAACAAACCCCGGGGCAAACGACTGAGGTGTGAATGCCGAACGGAGTACAAGAGAGCAGATGGCAGGTATCTTGTCGAGGTTGGCGCCGATGATCCAAAGCGATCCCACCAAAAAAACCACAAACATGAAAGGAACGAGCTTTGCAGAGAAGCTAGCAATCCGTTTGATCCCTCCCACCAATAAAAGAAGAACAGCGACTGCAAGAAAAAGGCCCGTTCCCCAATGAGGGATACCAAGAACCTCAGTGCCCAAAATTGCTGCAAGTTGATTGGCCTGAGCGCCCGTCCATCCAAGCAGTAAAATAAAGGCAAAAAAAGCGTACCATTTCGCTAGAAGAGGGGCTATCTCATCTTGGAGATACTGCATAGGGCCACCTGAAACTCCCCCCTCTGGGTTTTGTTTCCGGTAGGTAAGAGCTAAGGTCACCTCAGTGAAATTGACAGCAGCTCCTAAAATCGTAGCCAAAAGAAAGCCGAGCATAGCCCCGGGCCCTCCAAGGCGTATCGCAATCACAGGAGAGACAATCGTAGATATACCTATAGTCGTAGACATCGCGGTAAAAAGAGCTCGCCCCGCTTGCACAGTCCCTCCCCTCTGATCCTTTTTCGGGCGTTTAAAAAGCAGCGAAAAAAAGAGATAGAACATCTGAGGAATTTTTCGAAATTGCACAAAACGTGTTTTGATCGTGAGCAGAAGACTCGCCCCTAAAACGATAGGGGTAGTCCAAAAAAGAAGGTTGTTTCCAAAGGCTTTAAGCAATTCCATAATATAGATAAATTATAGCAACCCGGGGCTTAAGTTTCACTTCTTAAAAGGTATAGTTGAGAAGGGTGAGAGGAAAAATGGGCTCACGTGAAGTAATTTTTTGAGCATAGTTGCAATAGAGATGCTCGTTGTACTCTTTAGCTGCAAGCCCGGCACCCGCAATCCCACCAAAGTACCACCCCCCTTCGAGACTTAAGACAAAAATGCCAGCAGCTGTATGACCCTCCGTGATAAGTGTGGCACCAGCTGCGATGAAGAGAGAGTTGATTAAAAGAGCCGTCACTGCCGTCTGGCGCAACCCAACATACCAATACCCAGCGCCCGGGAGGGTGGCATTGAGGATTTGCGCTTTTCGAATGGATTTAGCTCCACTGAGATACCCATGAAGCGCCCGCTTTGTTTCAGGACTTTTTGAGAGCGTTTCAAAATCTGCTTCCCGGATGGCTTGCAAAAGCGAGAGCTGCGCCGCCACTCCTGCATCGTCTGCTTCAATCAGCGCGAACACCCCGCCCGCATACTCCCTTTTTCCGATGTGAATGTAGCTATCATAGAGAAGCAAAAGAAGATCAGAGTAGGCGGGGAAAGTACAGTCAACCTCCACAAGTGAGGTGGATTGGACAGTGTAGATCGTTTCAGTGTATTTGCAGCCCAAGTAGTAAGCGAGAGCGATAGAATACTCTATTTCCAAACACCGCTCAAAAGGCGGAGAGAAAAAAAGCGCCCTTTTAAATCCAGTAATAGCCCGGTAGAGATCGAAGTCTTCAGCAAAGCCAAGCGCTATCTGGTACTCGCGACCCCATGCGCTCTGCTGCTCTTCAGGTGTCAGAGGGAGGAAAGGGGTTTTGGAAAAATCTGTGGGAAGAGAGAGAAAAGAGCGCGTCTGGCGGTGCACCTCCTTAGGATGGGGAGGCGCTTCGATGAGAGGTTCAATCTGGGTAGGCACGCGGTAACAGCTCGTAGCGAAAGCAACAAGCGTGAGAAACAAGATAGAGCGTCTAAACATGAATGAGATTCTCTCTCATCGTCGAATTGAAGTCTAGTAACCCGGGTTAGTAGGGATCGCCTGTATCACACCAATCGCAAGGAGGGCAGTAGACTTCGCACTCAGGCGCTTGGATAGGTCCCTCTTGGATGAACGAGCAAGGGTCGGTCTCCCAGTTGTGGTTGTACCCCTCTTCGTTTGTGAGATTGACTCCTTCTTGAGGATTAGTCACCACCCTAGGCCGGATGAACATGACAAGGTTGCGCTTGCACCTTCCCTCTATCGTACGACTGAAGGCTGGACCAATAAGTGGAAGGCTACCAAGGCAAGGTACCCCCGAGTGGATATAGGTCACTTCATCGCGCACATACCCACTCATCACCAAGAAGGTGTTGTCAGGGACGTGGACTCGTGTAGTGGAGAGCGTTTTGTTGATCGTAGGGGTCAAATTACCAATATTCGTCTGAACTTCAGCTACTGTTTGATTGATCTCTAAGGTGACAATGTTGTTCGGAGAGATCGTGGGAGTCACATCGAGCTGCACTCCAATATCCTCGTATTGAATATTTTGCGTGACAGAGCCTGTCTGTTGAATCACGGTGCTTGTGGTCTGATAGGGAATGTTTTGCCCCACAAAAATACTCGCAGGCTGAGTATCCTCGGTCATGATTTTTGGATTGAGCACAATCGATGTCTCAGCCTCCTCATCCAAAGCGCTCACAAGAGCTCCAAGCGTCAAAAAGGATTGTCCATTATGGCGAAGAATATTTCCTATGATTCCAAAGCCGAAGGCTTCAGTTTGATTTGATATGTCGAGACAAGAAGTACCCGACAAATTGCCTGGGACTGGGAGAGGGAGGTTATTAGCAGCGCTAGGGATGAAGGGGGCACTTCCACCGGGCGGAATGTTCGCGACGTTTCGGGCTCCCGTTTGAAGACTAGGCGCTGGAGGGGTATTGGCCAAAAGACCTGATGCGTATGCGAGTTTGTCTTGCTCATCGCCAAGTGCAATCCACTGCACACCAAAATCAAGAGAGTTGGTAAGCGTCGTATCGATGATGAGCATCTCAATATAGACTTGCTTGGGAGCCTGGTCGAGCTCTTCGAGAAGATCGACCACTTTTGCAACCGCCTCTTCTGTGCCGGTGACAACAAGAGAGTTGTTCACCTCGAGCCACTGTAAACTTTGGATCGTGCTGATAAATGCAGGATTGCTAGTTCCTGTCGAAGACAGGTTGCTCCCAATACTTCGAACAGCAGCAGCTATCTCCTTTCCGTTCTGGTAGCGGAGCTTGTACATGAAAAAGTTGTTGTTGGCCATTACCGATGGGGGGAGATCAGTCGCAACGACATCGGTGGAGTCGAGCGATTCGAGTACTTTGAGCGATTCGTTGATAAGATAGGGAGTCGAGACAATGTAGATCTGGCGAGAGCTGGGCTGTGGAATCAACTCAAGGGGAGCTCCCTGTCTTAGAGGCTCTAGGATCTGTCTAGCATATTCAGCAAGCACCGTAGGAACAGCGCTCTTAGCCACATATTTAGCTACGGCAATCACCGAATCTGGAGTATCAATGGCGTGAAGCAACTCAGCAATTTTTGTCACATTAGCCGTGATATCGGAAATGACTAAATTGTTTGAGTTGCCCGAGAACTCGACAATGGCGCCCTCCGAGAGAAGGGGCTTGACGACTTTAGACGCCTCCTCTGCTGTGATGTTAGAGAGGCGAAAAACCCGTGTGACCATCGCTGCATCACACGCGTCTTCGAGATTGTCTTCCGTGATAACTGTAGAAACTTTTGAGAGGTTATCTCCCGAATAGATGAGCACATTGCTCCCTTGTTCCACCACCGAAAGATTGTTGGTCTTTAAAACTTGGATGAGCATCGCCTCAAGGTCTTGAACACTGGCCGATTCTTCAGAAACGATGGTGATGTTGAACTGCAAATCCTGACTGTCAAAAATGTAATTCGTGCTCGAAATCTTGCTGATAAATTTGATGAACTGAATCACTTCAAGATCTTGAAAGTTTACAGTATACCCGTCATCGCCTTCAGAACAGTTTGCATTGACTAGAGGAAAAAATTCGGGGGTATCTGGAGAAGAGGGATCATAGAGGTGAGGACGCGCCTCATGGGGAATGTAAACCTTCCCTCCGCTTCCAGCATCGATTGAACACCCAGAAGAGACGACAACAGGGTTATCGAGATAGAGCTCAGCGAGTTTTTCAATATCGGGCTCCGATTCGTCTGCAATTAAGAGCGCAGCGAAGCAGAGGCAAATCTTGAGAAAGGTACTTTTCAGCATTTCTCGTCAGTATAACTACAGAGACGGTATTGGTATAGAGAAAATCTGATCATGAAGTTCTTTCAATGCTGATCACGGTGACAGGCCGTTCGTACAACGTGGGGCCGCTCTCATGGGCGACGCTTCGAAAGATGGCCTCAGCCTGTTTTTTAGGATTCAAAAACATGTTCTCAAGAAGAGATTCAAGAAACTGAGACTCATCGAGTTCTATATCTTCGATGCATTTTGCTTGCCCCGCTTGAAAGGTGTGTAAAATCAGCGTATCCCCCACATGCCATGTCGAGTCGACTTCGAGTACTTCGGCGTGCTCCGAGGTTCCTAAAATGAGGTTATTTGCAGTCAAGCGGCGGGGAGTTTCCAAAGAGCGAGGGAGATGCCAGAGTGGACTATACCCACAAGAGATGTAAGAGAGGCGTTCCTCTGAGGGAAAAAGAGTGAGCAAGGAGAAAGAGAAGTGTTGCCCACTCCCCTCTTCGATGACACGTTTTCCAAGTGCATGAACAAATTCAGTCGGCTTTTCAATGGTGTGCGCAAGTCCTCGTACCATCCCCTTGAGCATGGCTATGTGGAGAAGCCCCTCCACACCTGTAGTGAGCGATTCACCCATGACAAGGTTGTAGACTCCATCGCTTTGCTGAAAAAAATCGTAGTAGACCGAAGAGAGGGCGGTGTTGCAGTTAGACGCGAGCGCCATCTCAACTCGTGGCCAGGTGGGCATTACCGAGGGAACAAGAAAACTTTGTGACTCTTTCAAGTTTTCACTAAGCTCACCGAGGTAGTCACTCCCTCTCTGGTCTTTTTTGAGCTCTCCAGAAGCTAGATAGTTAGATAGCTCATGCACAAAGTCGACGATATCTTCATAACGGTCTTTGGGATTGGGCTGAAGTGCACGTGAGAGTATTTTCTGTAGCCCTTGAGGGACAGTAGAGAGATGAACGACACCATGGCAGAGTCTCCCCGTAATGAGCTCATAGGCGATGATACCGAGCGCGTAAATGTCGGTTGCAAAGCTCACGTTGAGAGGGTTGCTCTGCTGCTCGGGGCTCATATAAACAGGAGTTCCGATGAGAGGGGATTTAGAGAGAGGCGCATTTTCACTGTAGATCTGAGAGATTCCAAAATCGATGACTTTGACTCCCCCTTGCGCGGTGAGCAAAATATTTTCGGGCTTCAGATCGCGATGAATGATGCCGTGCGCATGCAAATGTGTGAGAGCATGCCCGATCTGGACGACAACCTCAAGAGAACGTTTGAGTGACATAGCCTCTTGCAAAATCATCTGCCGCAACGAAATCCCCTGGATGAACTCCATGGCGATGTAGACACCCCCCGCCCATTTGCCATGTCCGTAGAGTTTGACAATGTTAGGGTGATTAGTAATCTCAATGATCTCGGCTTCACGCATGAAATGCTCGATCATCTCAGGGTGAGAAACGTACTTTGAGGAGAGAACTTTCAGAGCAAGTGGTTCCCTAGTCTGAGGATGACTCCCGAGATAGAGAAGGCTCATTCCTCCTCTAGCGAGCAAGGCTTCCACCTTGTAGCCCCCGATCGAACTGGGGGGAGAATTCCCATTTGTTTTTGCGCTTTCCATAATTAAAGCGAAATGATCCGCACGCCGAGCGTCTCACCCATCCGAATCAGTTCCCCACGCCCCATTTTTTTTCCATTCACTCGAATATCCACCCCTTGCTCAGGAGATATAGGTAGCTCGAGTAGATTTCCAGGAGCGAGATTCATGAGCTCTTTGATATTCATCCGCAACCGCCCTACCTCTACAGTCAGCTGAACAGGCAACTCTTCGGGTTTAAGACTAGGCTTTTCACCAGACTCGGGTTGGAGCGGGGGAGGAGCCTCAGATTCTAGAGCTTCACCCTCTTCTTCATCATCAAAAAAAGAGTCCTCATCATCTAAGTCGGAGTCCGAATCCAAATCTCCGTAGAGGTTCCCCTCTTCATCGTCATCTATAGTCACATCTACCTCTTCATAGGTGGGATAAGCAGAAAGCATTACCCCTTCTTTCTTGATCTTTCCCCGAAATAGCGGCTTTGTACCCAAGGTGAGCACAGCACTGCCCATTTTATCAACAGGATCGTAAGTACATCGATCTAGAAGGATGAAATCCCCCGTTCGAACCGACTGCCACGCTCGATAGGAAAGGGCAGTCTGACCTACCTCCAAGCCCACTTCAACAGGGGTCTTCTCAAGACGCTCCTCATTTAAAAAAGGAACGGCTCTTTGTGCAAAATGGCTTTTCCACTCCCTGCGAAAGGCGTCGGTGAGCAAAATTTCACCCCAAACAGTCTTATGCTTGAATTTGACCGAAAGATCGATCACATAACAAGATTGCTCTCCCACCATCTCCTGAAGCGAAGCACTCCCTTCGCTCAATCTAGGAGAGAGAGAAGGGGCAAATGAAATCTCTTCTAAAGCTTGAAGCACCTGTACACCTAAGTAGTGATAAAAACCCCTCGCCAAAGGCGTATCGAAAAAATATGATGCCGATTTCTTGCCCCCTAATAATTCGGCCATCAGAAGTTTGAGATCTTGATCACTTGTCACAAAATAGGCCTGCTCATGCAGTGGAGACCAATGAATCACAAGGGGGTGGAGGTTGTCATGTGGAAGTTGCTCAGGAAGCACCCAGCCTTGCACCTTAGGTTCAATCTTTAATTCACTACTATTGAATAATTTGCACAAAGATTCGGCAAGAGAGTTCCAATCGAAAGTTTCTAAGCCGCCAAATTGGGGTTTCTCTTCTAGCTCGAGAAGAGACTCTTCTATTTGCCGAATCCAATCAAGGGGGGGTGAGACGCTCATAATCCCGGACTATAGCCGATGATCTGATTTTCTTCATGTAGAGAGTTCACTCAGTTGGACCATCCCCTTCTTCCTCTCCACCACGCTCTCTCTGTCCTCCCTCACTCTCAGCTTGCGTAGAAGGGGGAGGTTGAAAGGGAGGAGGAAGGGGCTCGACGCGAGGGATTTCCACAACGTGCCTTCCAATTGTAAAATCATGAACTTGAATGTTTTTTGCCTGAAGAGCTTGGGCCATCTGAACCAGCTGCTCCTTGTTTTTCTCTACGAGAAGAATCGCCTGATTTTCTTGCTGAGGTGTCATAAATTCATCCACTTTAATAGACAAACCATTCTCTGTCATAGAGACCGTCAGATTGCTGCCAGCAAAGGAGGAGGGAGACTCAGTCTCACTTAAGCGCATAGAGGCCATATTTTGGCCAACGCGCATCTCAGTCACCATTCTCTGTACGAGCTGAGTGATCTGCTTGACCGCTTCGGTCGACTCTGTAGCCTTCACATCAGAGATCTTTTGATCTCCTTTTAACTGCTCCTGGGAGAGTTGAGATTTTTTCTCCTCGACTGTTGCCTGCTCTGCTAGTTGTTGCTGCTTCTTTTTGTCTGGCAACTCAAAACTTTTACTCGTTCCTTTTCCATGCCTAGGTCCATCCCGATTACTACGGGGGGGCCCATTTGAAGAGGAAGGGGGTGATACGCCGCTCAACATGACTACTCCTTTTTCTTTCTGTGTGCTTCATAGAGAAGCTGTCCAATCTCATCTTGTTCTTTAGCTTCGCGCTCACGCAGTTCGGCTTGCATCTCTTTCTCCCATCGCTCGCGGTGAAGTTTGATTTTCTCCTCCTCAAGCCGCTTCTGTTTCAAGTCTTCTTGAGCCTCTCTCAGATTTTTCTGAGCAGTCTCTACCTGCTCTCGCTGCTTTTGAACCTTTTCATCTTCCTTTTGCAGTCTCTCAAAAACGACCTCGCGGTACCGTTTCATCTGCAATATTTCTTCGCTTGTCGTCCCCTTGTCAAGAGCTTTTCGCATCTGCGCCAATTTCTCATCGTAGTGACGCTTCACAGCATCGCGCTCTTCTTGCACTTTGCGCATTTTATCTTGTTCAATATCAAGGGCGCGTTTTTTTTCATCCACACGCTTTTTGGCTTTGTCGACACGATCTTTTTTGACTCTCTCGACCTGCTCAAGGGGGTATTTCGGTTGCTTTGCCATTATCTAAAAAGAGCACGCAATTGCTGGAGTGTCTCTTCAAATGAGTTTTTCTCTTCAATCGTCTGCTTTAAGAAGCGATTTAATTTGTCTATATGGTCGATCGCATAATCCGCATCACGATCTGATCCTCTCTTGTACTCTCCAATGCGAATCAACATCTCATTTTTCCGGTAGTTCGCAAGCACAGCTCTCGCTTTACTCACAAGCTCAAGCTGGTCTCGATCGGCGACTTCAGTGAGCAGTCGGCTGATGGAAGCGAGGACATCGATAGCAGGGTAGTGATAGGCTTGAGCGAGCGCGTTGGAAAGAACGATATGCCCGTCGAGAATCGACTTGACCTCGTCTGCTACCGGTTCATTCATGTCATCGCCTGCCACAAGAATCGTGTAAAAGGCTGTAATTGACCCTTTGTCCGAGTTACCCGAGCGTTCTAAGAGCCTCGGAAGTGTAGAAAAAACGGAAGGGGTATAGCCAGCGCGAGCTGGAGGCTCTCCAGCGGCGAGTCCCACCTCACGGAGTGCACGCGCAAAACGGGTCACCGAGTCCATCATCAAGACGACGGTTTTTCCTTGATCGCGGAAATATTCAGCGATCGCTGTCCCCACATAGGCAGCGTTGAGGCGGAGTTGGGAAGCTTGATCTGAGGTAGATACGATCACCACTGACTTGGCGAGCCCCTCTTCTCCTAAATCTTTCTCGATGAATTCACGCACTTCACGGCCCCGCTCTCCAATGAGAGCGATCACATTCACATCGGCCTCTGCGTTGCGAGCAATCATACCCAGCAAGGTCGATTTACCCACACCAGCGCCAGCAAAAATCCCGACACGTTGCCCTCTCCCGCAAGTGAGCAGAGAGTCGATGCACCGAACACCTGTAGGTATAGGCTCTTTGATCCGTTCACGTGTCAGTGGGTCTGGGGGAGCTTGAAAGATGGGGTAGCTCTCAGTGAGCTCAAGCGGACCTTTTGTATCGAGATCAAGGGGCTCCCCTAAACCTCCTAGCACCCGCCCGAGTAAATTGGGTCCCACTTTGATGTGAAGGGGCATGCGTGTGGGCATCACCTCCGAAGAGGGGCCAACGCCTGTCATCTCGCCCAGCGGTGAGAGGTAGACCTGGTCTTGCGTAAACCCAACCACCTCAGTAAGAAGTGGAGGAAGCTTCTCTCTTTTGACAAGACAAACCTCACCAATGCGCACCTGAGGCACAACCGCTTTGATAAGCATCCCAACGACTTCAGTAATGCGCCCCATCATCGTGGTCAGTTGGACATCCTCAAGACTCGAGATCAGCTCATCTAAATCGGGAGTCTTATCATTCATACTAGCCCAACTGGGTGCTCATAATGGTTTTTATCCCTGAAACAGAAGAACCTACAATACTTGCAAACAACTCACCCCTCTGCGAGGCGCGCTGTACGGCGTACTGCAGCTTTAAAAAAGAGGCGGGATTTGGCGACTTTTCAGTCCCCACATAGTTGAGCGCAGCACTAAGGGTTCCTTGAGCGCCATTGATCCAATGTGTTACGAACCCCAAGACGGACTCTCCAGAGGCGCGCTGTGGAGGGTTGAACTCGGTCTGACTGTTGTTTGCAATCGAACGCATATCGGGGGTCATTTTTTCGACAACCCGATTGAGCGCTTCATAATGATCGGGAGAAAATTTTCCCGTAACATCAGGATTTTGGAGCTGAGATCCAATGTTACTCAACTGGTTTTTCAACCCCTCAACTTGTGACCCTAGCTGCTCTGGTGTCATTTGCGCTTGCTGGCGAGCTCCTTCACCTGCCGCATCCATAGGAGAAGGGTGGGGTTGCATTTCGGGCGCTTCAGCACCCTTGGCACCCGGCTCTGGGGGCAAGGAGAAAGGTTTGTTAGGCTCAGCTTCTTCACCTGAACCCAAACCTGGCTTGTCACGTCCATACTCAGGGGTGCCAGGTGTTGGGGTCACTCCGGGATTCATGCCATCTACCATTTTAAGCCTCCGGTACTTTTGCTACTTCAAGCTCCTTCTCCCAATCGAGCAAAGATTGAGCGAGCTGTTTGGTCGAGTCGGCATCGCTCTTCTCAAGCACCTCTTGAGCAAGCTCAGCCCCTTTTTTAAGAGAGGCGACTTTCTCTTCAGCGCTGCCTTCTTGCAAAACAGACAATATATAGGAGAAAGCGAGGAAAGCCTGAGCTCTCCAGTTCGTTTGCTCCACTTTCATCACCTCTTCAAAGGACTTGCGCGCCCCTTTGATATCCATCTTATGGAGGGCTATCAACCCATAACCCATTTTTTTTGCCATATTTTGAGGATCGATAACACCTACGGCATTGAAAAGCTTTTTAGCCCCCTCCTCATCTCCCTGCTTGATCGCAACCAGTCCCCCTTCTACAAGGAGAGGAAGATCATCTCTAAAATTTTGATGTGTTGTCATAAATCTACCCTCTAACTAAAGATTATTGTCCCTTTACAGCACGAGCCATCGAGAGCATCTCGGTATTGACCGCGCTCAGCGTGTTGGATGCAGCCTCGATGTACTGAGACATGATCTGCATATGGAATTGCATCTGAAACATCGTCGCCAAATTTACAGTCCCACCTGTCGAGCCCTCTAGCTTGTTGAGGTAGGTCTTTACAGAGGAAACATAGCTCTCCAAACCCTGAAGCATTTTATTGAAGTTAAAAGAAGCTGGTCCGCCTGACATAATTTTTCCCCCTGAAATTAATACATTTTCCGATTCACGCGCTGCATCACTTTCTGCAAAGCGAGATAGCCGTGCAACAACGTCTGTGTCTGATCGAAACTTTTTTGATCTTTACCCTCTCGGAGCATTTTTTTTAGCTCAGAGATACGCACCTCAACTTGTTCTTTCATTGCTCTGAGCTTTCCTGGGTCTTTGAGATCTTCCTCCAAATCGAAGGAGTAATCGGCGACTTTATTTTTCTTCTTATCGCTCTGCATTCCAAACATACTCATATCCTCACTTATTGTACTCAATTTTGTACTTCAACCCATCTCTTTCAAAGAAAATCGTGTGGGGTTGGATACTGGTGATAGTCAAACCGTCGATTTGATCTCCTCGAGTCAATATCTTTCCGTTGATCACCACATTAATATTTACGTTGCCATGCTTTGAAAAACCGGTCACCCTATAACGACCTGGATAGCGCTCGCTTAAGTCGATCACACTCTTTTCAGGTGAGACGACCACCACAAAATTTTTCACAGAGCGAACACCTGGAATCTTAGCAACCTTTTTGACCATAGTGTCAAAATCGTAGATTTGCGTCGAACTGATATAGCCTGTGAAGAGCAGCTCTCCAGACAAAAAGGTGACATTTACTGCATCAAGTCCTCGCTGCCTGAGTTGACTTCCTACCTCTTCTGCTACCTGTTCTTCGACAACCACACGGTTCTGCAAAAGACTCAAGTAATTAAAATTCACATTCATGTAATCCATCAAATCGACAGCTTGCGCCTCGGTCTTCAGATACCCGGAGAGAATGAAATGAGCGGGTCTTGGGGCGTGTAAACTCACCCCACGAAAAGCGGGATGTTTAGAAAGAAGCAAGTTAACTTCCTGCCACACTGCTTCATCGTTTACTATATTGTTTTCAATACCCCGAATAAACGAGAGACCCTTGAGTTTATACATCAGCTCATTGAGGTCCACTCCAGTGAGAACATGCCCCATCAAAAATAGTTTGCCGCTTGTAGAATTATAGGTGTACTCCACTTTGGGATAGTCGCGGACGATTTGAGCGATTTGCGCGTCATAATCTACTTTCACCCTTTCAACATCACTTGTTTGCAGCAAGGAGACCATTCCAATCCCAAATAAAACAGCGACTCCGCAAATGATCAAAGCTAAAAGAAGCGCGCCCATAGAAAAGGAAGCTGGCTTGGTTATTTGAGCAGCCGCTAAAGAGGGAGCCGCCCCCTCTCTTTTTTCGGGAGCGCTCTCCTCCTCTTGAGGCTGAGGAGCATCAAAAAGAGGAGCTGCAAGCGTTTCAGAAGGAGCCTCGCGATCAATGAGCAAAACAGCAGAGGTGCCAAACGAAATAACGACATTGGGAGGCAATCGAGTGGGTCCTGTGATTCTCGATTGGTTAACAACGACCCCATTGCGGCTCTCTTTGTCCTCGATAACCACTTCTCCATCCGATGTGACGCGCAGCTGAGCGTGTTCACTCGAGACACTCAAGTCATTGAATACAATATCACAAGAGAGAGTGTCTGTGCCGATGATGTAGTCGCGCCCCTCATCCAAAGCGAACTCAGCCCCTGTGTTGGGGCCTGCGATTACTTTGATCAAGAAGCGGGTCGTCGGAGTTAGATCAATATTAATCTCAGGCTCAGACTCTGGCTCATAAATAGGCTCATGCAACTCATCCTCTAAGGGAGGAGCTTCAGGCTCTAAGAGAGGGCTCTCGGGCTCTGAAGGAGGAGGTGGGGTCTCTTCAAAGAGATCCTCATCAGGAGCGTCGACTTCAAAAGTGTAAGCCTCTTCACTCAATTCCTCAGAGCGCCCCTCGGAATAGAAACGAAATTCGGTCTGTCCAATTGTGACCAAATCGCCGCCGTGCAAGAGAGTCAGTTCTTCTAAGGGTTCATCATTGATAAGAGCTTTAGATTTAAAACTTAAATTCTCAAGCGCATACCCTTCATTTGAGCGCACGCAGCGGAGTTGAAGCCTGTCCACTTCTGCATCTTCAATGACAATGGTTACTTGCGCAGGATCCCGCCCAATCAGCCACTCCTCCCCCTCTTCAAGGGAGAGTATCAACCCTTTTAGCAATCCTCTTTCGGCGACAAACTCAGCTCCCATTCTTTACCGATTTCCAAAATTCACTGTTTCTTCTCGCCACGCCTCAGCATAGTTGACAAACTCTTCAAGGCAGTCGCGAAACTGACCATAGTTGAGATCGTCTAACACAAATTGCTTCAGAATTAAACTCTCTTTTTCCATCCCAAGCACTGCTCTTCCTGTCTCTTTTCCAAAGAGATTTGCCCCCATGACCCTTTCGAGAAATTCCGCTCGGTCCTTCTTAGGGACGAGGGCTAAAGAGGCCCGCAAGCAGAGCTTCGAGTCTGACACCTCTTTCAAGGTGACATCTAATTGAGGCTCAAAGTGCAGCGAGAAAACTCCTGCTTGATCTACCGACACAGAATCTTCCAGATCCAAGTCTTTCGTCAGTTGCTCGATAAATCTCTTTAGCATAGACTCCTCAATGTTTATTGTTCTAAATCTGAACTTATCCGTCCATGGAATTATGAATTTTGTTTTTTCTATCTTTACCATTTATTTATCTTTAACCTGCTTTGAACCTTCTTTTCAACCTTGGGGTGCCGATGCTGAACTAGTTGGGATTAAATCTGAAACAATTGAAGATCAGAAATCTAAGCCTCATTTAGGTGAGCGCGCCTGCTCAAAGATGATTCGTTTTTTTCAAGAGTACATCTCACCTATCGACGGCCCGAGAAGTAGTTTCTATCCAACAAGTTCACAGTATGCCTTGGAGGCTATCCAAAAATATGGGGTCTTTACGGGCATTGCTCTCGGTTGTGATCGGTTGCTGCGAGAAAATGGCGAGGTGTGGGTCTATGAGCGAACAGATGACTATGGGATGCAAAGAAAACTAGACCCTGTTCGTTAACCTCACCTTTTCTAAAGTTTGCAAAGGTCTCAATGTATGTCTTGTTTCTGTTTTGCTCTTGCATAAGCAGCTCTTGTCGGCTCACTTGGCAGCTGCTCATTGGCGCGGAAACAGTTCTCCTCTCCAAGAATCTCCAAAACCCCTGACCGCTCAAGTACCTTCCACACCTCGTCGCTCACCCCACTCACCATGAGGTGGCGATCTGTGGCTTGAAAGTAACGGTAAACGTGCCGGATCGCAAGGCAAACTGAGGCATCAATTCCTCTCGTATTGAGTAGCTGTAAAATCACCACTCTCAGCGACTCTTCTTCAAAAAGAAACCTCAGTTTGATCTGCAACAGATCAGAGGCGCCAAAAAACAGCTCCCCCTCAGGCTGAATGATTGAAATTTCAGGGTCGGGTCTCTCATCATCAGCCTCCAAAGGGCGGAGTTTCCCTACATTATTGAAGGCATACTCGACAAGCTCTGGATCCGCTGCACGCTTGAGGTAGAGAACGATGGAAACCGCAATGCCCACATAAAGCGCCACATCGAGCGTAAAAAAAAGACTCGAGAGCAAGGTCACAGCGACCACTACACTATCGGACTTTGTCGCTCGCAAACAGATGAACAGATGCTTAAAATTGACCATCGAGTAGGCGGTGAAAAGCATCAAAGCGCTCAAAGCGCAAATGGGAATACGGCCCACAAAAAAACCAAATAGAAAGACCAGGACTAAAACGAGAAGACCGCTGAAAAGTGCGGCAAATCGAGTCTTTGCCCCCGAAGTGACATTCAGCGCTGTTCGCGAAAAGCTTCCAGAACTTGGCATCACACCTAAAAAAGAACAAAGCAAATTACTTACGCCCAACCCATAAATCTCTTGGTTGTCATTGTAGGGGGGCTCTTTAGGACGGGTATAGCGCCGCCCGATTGAAGTGGCCTCTAAAACCGTTAAGAGGGTGATGGCAAAAGCCAAAGGAACGACTTTTGCCGTAATGCGAAGCTCAAAAAAGGGAAAACTTATTCGAGGAAGATCGGTGAGAAGAGGCCCTAAATCTTTGAGTAGAGCAATTCTCTCCACTTGCTCACCATTTAACGTCTCAAAAAGACTTTTCGCCCCAGCAGGCGCTAGGTTCAATATAGCTACAGCTGCCGCTGCAAGCGCAAAAACGATTGCAGGTGCCGGGATTCGATCAGAAATCCGATAGAGTGCGATCAAAAGAGCCAACGATAAGATGGCAAGCAGCAGCGTGGGGATGTGCGCTGAGCTGAAGGTAGTGAGAAAGTACCACCCTTGCTGATAAATAGGGTGATACCCTACCTGCTCACGCAGCCCAAAGAAGGGGAAGAGTTGAGTTACAGCGATTGCAAGTGCTGCCCCTCCAATGTAACCATGAACAACCGAGCGGCTAGTGAACTGGGTCAACCGTCCAAGACGTGACATCCCCGCCAAAAGTTGGAAGAGGCCAACAAAAAGGACTATTTGCATCAAAATATTGAGGGCTAGCATCTCTTTTTGCGCCCCTTCAAGACCCCGGTAGAAGGTGTAGAGAATCTCTGAGGTCCCCGACTGGATGAGGATGGCTACTATATTGGTTGTGCCCGATACAAGGTAGCGCGATCCTCCAAAGGCTGCGGTAAAAATAGTCCCGAAAACTGCGGCCCAAATCCCCGCTGAAGGAGGCAAATCAGCGAGAAAAGCATAGGCAACAGCTTGCGGGAGCGCCATAAGGGCGACAGAGAGGGCCGCTACTAGGTCGCCCGAAAAAAAAGAAACTTTATAGCCCTTAAGATCTTGAAGAAAAGGAGCAGGATGAAGGGCAATTCGAGTCATCTGCTCATAAGAACAAAAACTTGAATTTGTTTCAATTAGGCCATTAATAATAGTTTCTTGTTTTCTCAACCCAAATAGTCTAAAATCTCTCTACTATGTACAGACTTGCTATCGTGGGACGGCCCAATGTGGGGAAATCGGCCCTTTTCAACCGAATTTGTAAAGAACGGATCGCTATCGTTGATCAAGCTGAAGGTGTGACTCGTGATCGCCTTTATGGAAAGGCAGAAATCTTCGGGTTTCATTTTGAAGTGATCGACACAGGCGGAATCGACCCCAGATCTCCCGATCAATTCCAGCGTGAGATTCGTGAGCAAGCAGAGATTGCCATCAGTGAAGCCGATTCACTCATTTTGGTAGTCGATAGGCAAATAGGCCCTACCGCTCTAGATGAAGAGCTAGCCCGGGTCCTTTTAAAAATAGGCAAGCCCCTTCTACTCGCTGTGAACAAAGTCGATCAGATCGACCAAGAGATTGATTTGCATGCCTTTTACGGGCTTGGCATTGAAAAGATGCTTGCTGTCTCGGCAGCTCACGGTTTCCAAATTGCTGAACTGCTCGAAAAAGCATGGGAGGGTTTCACCCCGAAAATTGAGAGAGAGGAGAACCCCGCGGTTCGACTCACAGTGATTGGCCGTCCTAACGTGGGAAAATCAACTCTGATCAACGCTATACTACAAGAAAATCGGTGTGTGGTCAGCCCAATAGCTGGTACAACTCGCGACAGTGTCGACATCCCTTTTACCTATGAAGAGAAACCTTTTACATTGATCGACACGGCAGGAATTCGACGTAAAAGCGCTGAACATGAAGTCGTCGATAAGTTTGCCGCTCTTCGTACCGAGCGAGCGCTCGAGAGGAGCGATGTCTGTTTGTTGATGCTCGATGCGCGCTCTGGGATCACCACTCAGGAGAAGCGCATGGCAAAGGCGATTGAAGCATCGGGAAAGGGGTGTATCCTGCTTCTCAACAAGTGGGATTTGGTCAAGGGCTACCGCATGGAGCACTGCCTTAAGGCGCTCGTCGAGGAAATACCTTTCTTTGCACACTGCCCTGTGCTTACCATCTCTGCCAAAAAGGGGCGAAATCTCAATAAAATTTTTGAGCAAGTAGCCTGCGTCTCTAGTGCCACTCAGATGCGTATCTCAACGCATCAACTCAATGTCTTTGTTGAGCGGGCCATTCAAAGAAACCACCCTCCTATGCTGGGGGGAAAGAGGCTACGCATCTACTACATGACGCAGGTGGGAACAAAGCCTCCTAAGTTCATTCTCTTTGTGAACAGACCCGACCTTATGCTAGATTCTTACAAGCGCTACCTGATCAATCAATTCAGGGAGCACTATGGGTTTGCAGGAGCGCCTATTCAGCTCTACCTCAAGCCGAAAAAGTTAAAAGATCGATCAGCTCAGAGCGCGTAAAGTTTTTTAGCATAGCTTGATCGTCAACTGTGACAACCTGTTCCATCAACTGCCCCTTTTTGGTGATCATCTGATCAATTTTCTCTTCAATCGTCCCTTTGGTGATCAACTTGTAAACCTGCACTCCCCATTTTTGCCCAATCCGGTGCACGCGGTCAATTGCCTGATTTTCACGAGCCGCATTCCACCAGCGATCGTAGAGGATCACAACGCTTGCAGCTGTCAGATCAATCCCGAGTCCGGCTGCTTGCAGCGATCCAATAAATACAACGCAGTCGGGATCCTCCTGAAACCGGCGCAACTCTTCACGGCGATCCACCGTATCACCTCGGATCTGAGCGTAGCCTAGCCGCTCCTCTTTGAGGTGCATTTCGATCATATCAAGCATAAAGAGATATTGTGAGAAGATCACAACTTTTTGTTGGCTCGCCCGCGCTTCGGCGAGAAGTTCGACAAACAGATCCCATTTTCCCGACGCGTGAGCCCGGTAGCTTTTAGGGTCTTTAGCGACAAGGGCAGGATGGTTACAGATCTGTTTGAGGCGTGTTAGGAGTGCAAAAATAGGGACAAATTTGATCGGAGCGTCGCGGTCTCGCAAGTGCGGTAAAATCCCCTCGCGCCCTAAATCGAGGGCCTTTTTGTAGAGTGTTTTCTGCTCGTCACTAAGCTCACAATACGATTTGTCTTCGCTCTTTTCAGGAAGCTCTTGGAGCACCTCAGACTTCCGGCGGCGGAGAACGAAAGGGCGTATCATCCGAGTGAGCAACTCCTTCTTCTCTTCATCAAACTCCCGCTCGATGGGGTAGGTAAAGAGCTCTTTAAACCGCTTCTCAGAAGGCATGTAAGAGGGAAGTACAAGATCAAAGAGCGCTTTGAGTTCGAGCAAGTTATTTTCAATCGGCGTACCAGTGAGCCCAAGCTGCATCCTCGCTTTCATCTTTTTCAGCGCCATATGAATGCGGCTGCGTGGATTTTTTGCGACCTGAATTTCGTCATAGATGGCGACTTCAAATGAAAGCTTTGCTAATTTTTCACTCTCGACTCGAAGCAATCCATAAGAGGTCAAAAGTATGCCAGAGCGAGAAAGGTGGGCGAGGGAGCGATTTGGACCGTGAAAGGTGTGCACTTTGATACCAGGGAGAAAACGTGCGAGTTTATCCTCCCAGTGGTAGATGACAGACGTGGGGCAGACAACGAGATAGCGACCTGACTCTGCTGCGCTCAAAAGCGCCATAGCTTGGTGGGTTTTTCCAAGTCCCATATCGTCACAAAGCAGCCCTGAAAGTCCATTCCTATAAAGAAACCAGAGCCACTGCAGGCCCCTCTGTTGGTAGAGGCGGAGTTCGCTTTTGAGCTGCGAAAGATTGGGTTTTACTTGGGAGGAAAATTCACGCAGCTCTTGCAATACCGAGCGTGTCACCTCCATTACAGGATCTTGTCTTGCAGAGGCTCGAAATCCTAGTGACGCATCGAGACGCAAAAAATCGAGCGTCGAAAACTCAAAAGTCCCTTCAGCAGCATTGAGTTCTTCAATCCACTTAAATTGAGGATCTGAAAGGTCTAGAAGACCCGATTTTGTGAAAAGAAACTGCTCCCTCTCTCGATACCCCTTCCACACCTCTGCCAAGGAGAGTCGACCTATCTCAGTGAGCAACGTGAGTTTTGCTTTCAGCCCCCCTCCCCCTCCCCGCACTAAGTAGTCGATCTCAAAATTGACTCTAGAAGGGGGCTTGAACTGAGGATCGATAGAGGAGAGATGACGGCGCAAATGGGGAAGCTCTTCGCT
The DNA here is from genome assembly GCA_021772465.1 of Chlamydiota bacterium. Lineage (GTDB taxonomy): Bacteria > Chlamydiota > Chlamydiia > Chlamydiales > JAAKFR01 > JAJFLX01. Next base: position 330,662 of record JAJFLX010000012.1, on the reverse strand, counting down.
CAAAAATCGATTCAATTTTCTTTCTGGAATAACCGTTTCTTTCTGGTATTTCTCTGGCAAGCGAAGATGCGCTGGCAAGATCGAAAAACCACTCCCAGGCAAGTAGACGACGTCGTCAAAAAAAAGAACGTGTAGGTCTCCCTCAAAAATGGGCTTCACAAGTAAATCGGTCTCTAAAAAGGCATGCAACTCAAGCGAGCGCGACGAGATGGGGAGCGTTGATGCAAAAAATTGGGGGAGGTTTTCAAGCTCCTCGCGGTGTTTTTTCACAAAGTCAGAAACCTGGGAAGGCACTAAGGTGAGCCCAGGGTAGATCGAAGCGCCCACACGGACATGTTTTTTTGAAAAAAAGCCTTGCTTGGAGTAGTAGATCCAATCCCCAAAATCGTGTGAATCACTCTCCTCAGACGAATCGAGCGTCAGAAAGTGGAGCCCTTGGGCCTCGTTTACCTCGAAGGTGAGTTGCGATTCAATGCTTGCGAGATGCGTTTGAAACCCTTCCTGGCTGTTGAGCCAGATGCGGTGATGATTGACAAAAGTGGAGACATTTTTAGGCGCGACTTGAGCGTGGATTTCGTCAAAAAGTGGGGGCTCAATCCGAAAAAAACCTTGTGGACTTCGCAAATATACCCAACCCTTCACAAGAGAGAGAACGTCTTTTGGCTCAAAGAGGTAGGCCTCAAAATGCCACTGCCATTTTGAATCGAAGCGCATCTCATAGCTCAGGGAGTGTTTCGATTCATCTACTTTGAAAAAGGGAGCGATCGTCTTCGCATGAGATTCGAGAAAGGAGGGAATGTCATCCCTTTCGACAACTTTAGGAAACTCCCCTTTCTCCCCCCCAACTTTTGCAAAACCCACTCTCGAGTGGTAGAGCCATTCGCCAATTTTTCTTCCAATTCGATCGACTTCTGAGAAGCTTTGCTCCACTTGCGTTAAGTGGAGCCTTCCTGTTTGTGGATCGTAGTGAATTGATTCAACCTGAGCCCTCCCCTCCTCTATGAGACGTAAAGGGGAGTCTAGAGTTGCAAGCGAGGGTATGAGCGCCTGGAGCATCGCATCTGAGAGACTCCACTCGGTCTCAAAATCAGGGAACGTAATCCTAATATGAGTGGGAAGCCCCTCAGCATCTTCCTTAAACTCGATCTTTGCCTCTCTCTCATGCACGAGCATCCACTTTCCTAGATCGGCCCAAAATGAGAGTATGTAGCGCAAATTTCGACTCGGCCTCCCCTCCTTCCACCAGGTGATCTCTTCTTGAGAAAGATTGGAGAATTTGATCGAATTTTCCGGAGTCTCCTTCCTACGCTTTTCACACCACTGCTTCACCCTTTTTTTTCCAGCTGCATTTTTGGCTGTGATCGCAAAAGCAACTTCTCCTGAGACAGACGTGAGCGGTTGATACCCCACGTGGTCGCCGACAAGCTCAGTGAGGCGATACCAGAAGCTGTTTTGAAACCGCTTGTGGAGGAGCTCGCTCTTTGCATTACGAACATTAATCAAAGCAGCTTCAAGGTGTTCACACCACGGTTTATCTGAGCTGCAGGTGCAAAATCCATCACCTAACTCATCGGCTTCGCTAAACTGAAGCAGAGGCCAAAAAGAGAGCTTCTCTTTGGAAGAATAGACTTCTACGCGGTAGGTTGATCCAGCGAACTCAATTGAGCGCACTTCGAGTTGGGGCACCATATCGCTCCACTATAGCAAAAAAGGGGTTTCTCACCGCACAAATTGGAGCAGAAGCGAGAGCCCTACTGCTGCATAAAAGACTCGCTTGACTGGCTGGTAACCATAGACTTTGTGCAAAATATTGAGCACCGAGAGAGCGATAAGTGCGGGATAAAAAGTTACAAGCAGAGGAGCTAAAAGGGCTGAAATCCCTTCAAATTGAAAGGTAGACACAATGAAGCCTACAGCTAACGTAATCACAAGTGATAGGCTGTAGGAGAGCTTGCCTCGCGACAAGGTTTTTTGCAAAAATTCTGCAAAAATCGCAGCCAAAGCTATCTCTGTGGTCAAACAGGCGAAGGATACAGCTACCGAAGCGAGCACACCAGCGTAAGGGCCTAGAAGTTTGTAAGCGAGCGTGCCGAGGAGTCGATGACTTGGAACCGTGTGAAGATCCGCACTATATCCAGCCGCTACAAATGAGAAACAGATATAGATAAGAGCGAGTAGCGATGCAGCAATTACACTCGCGTAGCCAACTATACGTATCATCTGTTGGCGGCTGAGAGACTCTTCCCCCTCTTCTCTTTTCAAGCAAAGGAGCACCACCGATGAGAAAAAGAAGGCCGCAAGCAAATCCATGGTCTTGTAACCCTCTAAAAAACCCAAAGAGAAGGTTTGCAATTTGGTGCTAAGCGTTGCTTCAGGAGCGGGCATCAAGATAAGTCCTTTCACCATAATCACCGCGAGCGACAGGAGGAGGATCGGTGTCAACACATACCCAAGTAGCGTGAGCATGCGAGCCCGCCGGAAGGTGAAGAGATAAATCAACCCACAAGAAATCACACTAAAAAGAGGGAGGCTCAGCCCCGAAAACCCTGAGGAGGTGAGAGTAGAGTGAGAGATTGCTATGCAGCGAGGAATCCCCCCAAATGGACCGATGACGGCCATGATAAGAGCGCTTAGAAAAAAACCGGGCCCTCTACCGATGCGACGAAAAAAAGCAGTATAGTCGCCATTGTAGAGAAGCATGGCCAAAAGACCCATGAAAGGGACAAGGACAGCTGTTAAGATCAATCCTGCAATTCCAAAAAAATTTTTGTCTTGCGTGAACTGTCCCACAGCTAGCGGAAAAACGATATTGCCTGCACCAAAAAACATGGCAAACATCGCAAGTCCAGTAGACCAAATCGTTGATTTAGAGCTCTTCATAGGTGGAGATTATATCCTATTTGACTCTTGGTGACAACAATTTATGCCAACAAGAGGAGGGAGGGAGGGGCGTGCCTCCTGCAGTTAGAACTACTTGATCTTGAAGAGGCCTTCGCGCCTCTATCAGACAGTTTGTAAAAAGTAAACTTGAGACCACAAGAAGGTAAGTGCCTGCTCCTCCGAGAAATTGAAGGGCTCGCATGGAATAGATTGAAGATTTGAAAGCACACACAGCTGTGACTAAAAGCGTGAGTGTTCCGATCGCTAGGGTTGTAATTGTGGCGGCTATGTAGTGTGTGCGAAGGATGGGAGCTCCCATACAGCGGGTAGGAACTTTAGCAATTTCCATCAGATGAGCTCAACTTCTACACGATTCAAATATCTTTTTGAGAACTGGCAACACCACATAGGCTTCTACAGATCGGACAGTTTTGATTTTTATGCCCTCTTGCCTTGCAGAATCTACGCGCAAAAAAAATTATTTGCAAATGAATTTTCCCCCACTCTTCAGGGTCAAATAGCTCTTTTAAATCCTTTTCAACGCCCTCTACTGTTTTGGCTTTTGAAAGACCCCAGCGGTGTGCGCATCGAAAAATGTGGGTATCGACGGGGAAAGCAGGAATATTGAAGGCTTGGACCCTCACAACAGAAGCCGTCTTATGTCCGACTCCTGGCAAGGCCTCTAACGCCTCAAAGCTCTTTGGGACTTCCCCTCCATGTTTTTCGAGTAGCAAATGAGAGAGCTCATAGATCGCCTTCGATTTTTGGGGGGAGAGTCCGATCGGACGAATAATTTTTTCAATCTCAGCGACATCGAGCTGCGCCATCTCTTCTGGGGTAGAGGCGAGAGCAAAAAGCAAGGGAGTGATTTGGTTGACTCTCACATCAGTCGATTGCGCGGAGAGGAGAACTGCAATCAAAAGAGTGTAGGGGTCGCTGTGGTTGAGAGGGATAGGAAGTGGGGCTGGAAAGTACTCATCAAGCCTGTTTCTAATGAGATCGAGTCGATTCATTTGCCTACACAAAATTGAGAAAAAATTGATGAGAGGACTTCCTCAGTGATATCGGTGCCAATTACACGGTCAAGACCACGAAGCGCTTCGCGCAAGTCGGCATTCAAAAACTCCGGGGAGACCCCCTTTTGAAGCCCTTTTATGAGAGCTGCAAGGGCATCTGCTGCTTGGCTTAAACCCTCTTTGTGGCGAAGAGTCGTGATCATGACCTCATCTTTGGGCGGCACCCCCTCTTTCCAAATCAGTCGATCAATTGCCTCCTTGAGCTGCTCTAAACCGACTCCTCGCTTGGCTGAAAGAGAGACCTCATAGGGAGCTAACGCCTGCTTGTGGGTCTTTAAAAGGTCACATTTGTTCCAGATCACAATCGTGTTTTTTTCTATTTGAAATGGGATTTGATCGCAGGTGACATCGAGAACGAGTAAGACGACATCAGCTTCGCGCATCGCACGTTTACTCCTCACAATCCCCTCTTGTTCGATCTCCTCTTCGGTCTCCCGAAGTCCTGCTGTATCGATCAGCCGAAAGCGTTGCCCTCCTAATGTGAGCTCCTCTTGAAGCAGATCTCGGGTCGTTCCAGGGATGGGAGTGACAATCGCACGATCGTAATCGAGAAGTGCATTCATAAGAGACGATTTGCCAGCATTGGGGGGCCCTACAAGGCAAAGTGAAACTCCCGTTTCAACTTGCTTTCCCTCGTGAAAGGTCACAACAAGTCTCTCTATCCCCTCTCTGAGGCGATTGAGATCGGCTAAAACCTCCTCTTCACTTTGAAATTCGATCCCTTCTTCAGGAAAATCGACCCACGCCTCAAAAATGGCAGCGAGCCGAAAGAGCTCTTTTTGAAACGAGCTAATTTTTTTAAAAAGCCCTCCCTCAAGATGTTTTGAAGCTGCTTTGTAGGCAAGTTCACTTTTAGCGCCTATCAATTTTTGCACCGCCTCAGCTTGCGTGAGGTCCATTTTTCCATTCATGTAGGCGCGAAATGTGAAAGCGCCTGGCTCAGCGGGGGTCGCTCCGGCATCGAAAATGGCCTCTAACACTTTTCTTGAGGCAATCCTCCCACCATGACATTGCAACTCAATTACATCTTCACCTGTATAAGAGCGAGGTGCTCGCATGATGACAAGCAGCGCTTCGTCAAGGCGTTCACCTTTTGACCCCTGCACCACCCCATAGTGGACGGTGTGCGAGGTGAAAGCCGAAACATCACCAGAAAAAACGGTGTTCGCAATCGCAATTGCTTCAGGCCCAGAGATCCGAACAATGCTAATTCCCCCTTCCCCTGGCGGAGTGGCGATCGCGGCAATCGTGGGTTGCTTATTCTTCATATTGGGTGGTATAGTTTAACCCAATGAGAGTTCTAATCCTATTACTATTTCTAGCTTCCTCCTTAATAGGGTTTGAAGAAGATATTGAGAAAATTCGTCAACTCATTTTGACGACAGAACAAAATCTAGACTTACAAAAAAAGTTGTTACAAGCTCTTGTGAGCTATTCGCAAACCCGAACCGAATTCATGAAAAAAAATGAGAGCCGACAACTCGCCTCTGACCTCGTACAGCGTGCGATGAGACTGGAGCTATTGATCTCAGAAAACGCTTTCGCTCACCTGTTTAGTACAGAGTTTTTAAATGAGGTGCACTACTTCGACCAGATTGGGAAGAGGCGTCATTGATCTACTACATTGACAGAGCGACTGGTGAGAAAAAACAAGAAAAAGTTTACGGGGAAAAAGCGCTCCGCTTTCTCTATAAGAGGTCAATTGGCCGCTGCTTTGCAAAAATCATTGCGCACCTCCCGATTCTCTCGCACCTCTATGGGTGGTGGCAGAGCCTCCCATTTACAAAGCGCAAGGTGCGCGCTTTCGTTGAAACCTTTCAACTCAATGTGGAAGAGTTTGCTGAGTCGATAGATACGTACCGCTCTTTCAACGCATTTTTCACTCGAAAACTAAAACCTCAAGCGCGCCCCATCGCCGACACTCCTCTCGTTCTTCCCGCGGATGGACGCTACCTCTTTTACAAAAATATCGAAAAGGCTGATGGCTTTCTTGTAAAAGGGAAAAAATTTAATCTAAGCAATTTACTTCAAAATGAGAGGCTTGCAGAGCAGTACAGAGAGGGCTCTATGATTTTGGCAAGACTCTGTCCGACTGACTACCACCGTTTCCATTTTCCCTGCGACTGCGTTCCTGGCACTCCCAGGCTTATCAATGGCCCACTTTTTTCTGTAAATCCCGCTGCAACTAAGAGAAACATTGAAATTCTAGCTGAAAACAAACGAGTGATCACTCCCTTAGAAACGGAGTGGGGCAGGGCCTTATATATCGAGGTGGGGGCCACTTATGTCGGATCTATCCACCAAACGTTTACTCCTGAAAAACCGGCAAAAAAAGGGGAAGAGAAGGGCTTTTTCTCTTTTGGCGGCTCCTCTTTAATTCTCCTCTTTCCTCCAGAACAAATTTCAATCGATCCCAATCTCTTGAAAAACTCGGAACAACACCTTGAGACTCTCTGCCTCTTCGGGCAGCCTACATAAAGCTAATTTTTTAGCTTACTTTAATTTTAATTTTTGTTATTTCGTAGGCTGTGTTTGTCACCATAGCCCTCGTCACTTTAGCCCTCGTTCTCTATCTCACCATTCGCGATTGGATCCGCTCGCCTCTGCTCTCTCCAAAAATCGTCCGCAAAGTGATCAAACAGGCCTCTGAGCTCATTGCCCTGGGAGATTGGGCCCGAGCTGAAAAATTACTTTTCCCCCTTCTTGAGAAAGGCAAAGGGGGGAAAGAGGTGGCGCTTCTCGAAATCAAAGTGTTGCGCAAATCGGGTGTGATCGAAAAAGCTCTTTCAAAGGCTATTGAGGGAGGACGCACCTACCCGGAGGACCTCCTTTTCCGCTTAGAGGAGGGTTTTCTGCTGCTTGAGCTCGATCGCCCCAAAGAGGCACTCGCAGCTTTTCAAGTGTGTGCCCCTATTTTGAGGCGAGAAGAAGAGATTTTAGCCCACGCAGCAGCGCTCCACAAATCGGGCCGCTCGGATGAGGCAACAGAGTTACTTCACCCCCGTTTACACAGCACACAAAATGGGGATTGGATCTCTCTTTTAGGTGACATTTACTTTCATCGCAAAGAATTTACGGAAGCTATTTGTGCTTACCAGCGCGTGGTAGAACTAGGACATCCCAGCCACTACCTTTTTATCCAGATCGCCCACGCTTACAGGCGACTTGGAAACCTTTCGGAGGCGGAAAAAATTTTCCACTCCCTACTGGACAACGATCCCATTGATCTCCCGGCAACACTGGGTCTGGGAGCTTGTCTTCAAGAGCGTGGCCACTACCACAAGGCTCTTTTGATCTACCAGTCGACTGAAGCTTGGACGAGCAAAGATCCTCAACTTCTCAAAGAGGCCGGCATATGCGCTCTTCGCACCGAAAAATACGCTTATGCCGAGCGCTACTTCTTTGAGCTGATCTGCTCTGAAGAGCCCGATTCTTTTTACTACGCCTATTACGGACTTGCGCTTGAAGGGCAGCAGAAGTGGCAAGAGGCGGAGCAGATCTATATTCGTCTACTCCAACTTTTCCCCTCTTACCCCCATGGCTACCGCGCACTCAGTTGGATGTTTGGAGTCGGTTTGACAAGAACCCTTTCGAACGAGCAGGGATTGAGCTACGCTCATGTCGCTCTCAAGCTCAAGGGAGACCTCATAAGCTATGAAATATTAAGCGCTTGTGAGGCTCGGGTAGGAAATTTCGACCGAGCTTACACCATCCAAACCTATCTAGCAGAGCAAGACAAGACGACTGATGCACGCAGCAGAAGGCGCCAGTCTATGCGAACTTTGCGCAATCACCACCCTCTTGAAGGGCACCAGGTTGTTCGATCACTAGTAGCCTAAACTGACAACGCCTCTGCAATCAAATTGAGTTGGCAAGCATAAGTAATCCGGCTGATTTTTCCGGTTTTAAGAAGATCGAGAAGCAACCTATTCTCAGCAAAAAAGCACATTGTCATTTGGCTTTCGAGGTCTTTTAAGAGCAAACTGATCGCGCGATGTTGGATATGAGTGAGCATCACTCCCTTCACCTCTTGCTTCAAAATATTGCCATAACATTTGGCCATCTTGCCCATCAGAATGTAGTCTGGACGAAGCTCAGAGAGAGAGAGCTCTTGTTTGGCTAGCGGAGAGGTTTTGTGCTCTGCAACCCACGCTTCGATAGCCTCTTTTTCGTAAGAGTACCCCCAAGGATCAATGAAGGGATAAACCATCAGTTCTTTTGTAAGGGGACAAGTGAATTGTTGCAGCTCCGGGTACCCTCTGAAAAGTCCGCGGAAGGCAGGTAAGAGCTCATCACTTCTATACTGCCTGAGCCAATTTTTGTACTCTTTACGCGTCTTGCAAGTCGCATAAGAGGTCCCGGCAGCGAAACCTACACCTACACCAGAACTCGCTCCCAGTGCTGCTCCTTTAGGCCCTCCGACAAGTCCCAAAATGCCTCCAACAGCACCTCCCACCGTCATACCGACAAAGGAGGGGGCTAAAGTCTTTTTAATGAGTACCGGGTAACTGCTGTTATTGACAAAGCAGATGACCCGACTGGTGCGACGCGCAAGACTAGGATTATAGAGTCTATCGATTGTAGAGCTATTTCCCGCTAGGATATCCTTGAAAGTTTGCGACATGTTACCTCAATTAAAAAATTTACAGCAATTTAACTACTCCGCTACTTTTTTCAACAAGTATTTTTTTGTAGCTCTTTTTGCGTATACCTCTGGGATATGGTTTCCAAAAACCAGCAAAATAAGTATAATCGAGTTCATGTTTGCACTACTCAAAAAATTTTTTGGAACCTCTCAACAGAGGGTAGTTGCTCGCTTCTCTCGCATTGTCTCCACAGTCAATCGATTAGAAGAGAGCTACCAATCTCTTAGCGACGAAGAGCTGCGCGCAAAAACCGAAGCCTTTAAAAAGAGGTACAACGAAGGCGAATCTCTCGATCAACTTCTCCCTGAAGCCTATGCCGTTGTTAAAAATACCTGCCGCCGCCTCTGTGGTACTGAAGTCCATGTCTCTGGCTACGATCAAAAGTGGGACATGATCCCTTATGATGTCCAAATCATTGGAGCGATTGCCCTCCACTACGGCAACATCTCTGAGATGCAGACAGGTGAGGGAAAGACCCTCACTGCAACGATGCCTCTTTATCTCAATGCGCTCACAGGGAAACCGGTCCATCTTGTCACCGTCAATGACTACCTTGCCAGCCGCGACTGCCAGTGGGTAGGAAGTGTTCTCCGTTGGCTTGGGCTCACAACAGGGATTCTTACCAACGACACTCCTCAACACCTCCGCACCTCGATTTACCAAGCAGATGTCGTTTATGGCACTGCTTCTGAATTTGGATTTGACTACCTCCGCGACAACTCGATGGCCGCTTCGAAAGAAGAGCAGACTCAAAGGGGCCACTATTTTTCAATTGTCGATGAGATTGACTCGATCTTGATTGATGAGGCCCGCACTCCTCTGATTATTTCAGGGCCAACACCCAAAAGTTTTCAGATGTATGGTGAGCTCAAAGAGAGCGTGGCTACGCTTGTCAAAATGCAACGCGATTTGGTGAGCAAAATTGCAGTCGATGCAAAAAAAGCTCTTGATCCCTACATCCAAGAAGAGACGCTTCCTTCAGATAAAAAAGAACTTGCAGCGATTCGAGAGGCGTGCAGACGCCTTTGGCTTGTGAGCAAAGGAATGCCTCACAATCGTGTGTTACGCCGCGCTAAAGAAAATCCTGATCTACGTTCTGAGATCGATAAGTGGGACCTTCACTACCACTCTGATTCGAGCAAAGAAGAGAAAATAGAGACGCTTGCTGAAGTCTATATGGTCGTCGATGAGAAGGGCAACGAGTTCGAATTAACAGATAAAGGTATTGCTGCGTGGGGGGATTCCACGGGGGGGCATGCTGATGATTTTGTCATGCTCGATCTCGGCCATGAATACGCTTTGATCGATGCTGACACCTCGTTATCTGAAGAGCAAAAATTAGAGAAAAAACTGAGCAAAACTGAGGAGGATGCAAAGCGCAAGGAGCGCTCTCACAACCTTCGTCAATTGCTTCGCGCGCACCTTTTGATGGAAAAGGATATCGATTACATCGTCGATCAAGGAAAAATTGTTATCATCGATGAGCATACCGGTCGCCCTCAACCTGGGCGTCGTTTCTCAGATGGGCTTCACCAAGCGATTGAAGCGAAAGAGCATGTCGTCATCCAAAAAGAGACGCAAACCTACGCGACTGTCACTTTGCAGAATTATTTTCGCATGTATGAAAAACTTGCTGGAATGACTGGGACAGCCATTACTGAGGCGGGAGAGTTCAAGGAGATCTACAAATTAGAGGTCTTGCAGATTCCCACCTACAAACCGTGCAAACGGATTGACGAGAACGATGAGATCTACATGACCGAGCGTGAAAAATACAACGCTATCATCAAAGAGATCCGCGAAGTTCATACGAAAGGGCGTCCTATCCTTATAGGAACTGAGACGGTCGAAGTCTCTGAAAAACTGGCTCGTATTCTCAGACAGAACCAAATCCCTCACACCATCTTGAATGCGAAACACCACGCGAGTGAAGCCGAAGTGATCTCACAAGCGGGCGCTAAGGGTGCTGTAACTGTCTCGACGAACATGGCCGGGAGAGGGACAGATATTAAGCTCAAACCTGAGGTAGCAGAACTTGGTGGACTCCATGTGATTGGAACGACCCGTCACCAATCGAGACGAAGCGACAGACAGCTCACAGGGCGAAGTGCAAGACTTGGAGATCCTGGATCGTCCAAATTCTACATCTCCTTTGAAGACCAATTGATGCGGCTTTTCGCCTCTCCTCGTCTCAACACCCTCATCCAACGGTTCCGTCCCCCGGAAGGGGAGCCCATTTCAGCAGGCATCTTAAATAAGTCGATTGAAACAGCTCAAAAGCGTGTTGAGGGGCGAAATTACACGATTCGCAAACACACGCTCGAATACGATGACGTAATGAACCGTCAAAGACAGGAGGTCTACAGCTTCCGCAATCAGGTGATTGAAAGCGACGATTTGCTCCCGATTGCTAAAGAGCAACTCATTCATGTATGCGAGATGATCGCTGCTGAATGCTTCATTTCACGCGCACAAGCTGGAGGGTGGGATCCTGAGAGGTTTCGATTTGCTCTGATGGAGCTCTTTCCTGTGACATTTGAGCCCGATGATTTTGATGATGACCATATCACATTTGAGGAGCTTCACGAAAGAGCTGCGGTCAAGGTATCTGATGCTTTTGAGCACAAGTATGCTTCAGAGAAACAAAAAGCTGAGCAAAGCAATCCGAATATCGATAGTGAAAAGCTCGCTCAAGCCGCCCTCAAATCGGTGATGGTTCACAAGATTGATGAGCTCTGGCAAGACCACCTTCTAACTATGGACCACTTGCGATCTGAGGTAAACCTCCGCACTATTGCCCAAAAAGATCCGCTTCAAGAGTTTAAACACGAGGCTTTTGAAATTTTCCAAGAGCTTTCAAGACAGCTCACCATTGAATCGGCGCGCAACCTCTTTAGAATTGACCTCACCTTGATGCAATCGGGGCTATTTCAAAACTTGCTCAATCAGATCAATCTAGAAACCAATCGGATGATTTTTGATGCAGGCCCTGATACTACTGAGACAACGAGCCCCTCTACTCCTTCTCAACCCGTCAAAAAGCAACCCCCTGCAGCGGGACGCAATGAACTTTGCCCCTGTGAGAGTGGGAAGAAGTATAAGCGGTGTTGCGGTCTTGTATAATAATACTTAGAGCGGCTTTGTAAAAATCGACTAAAACCTCGGTAAATGCTTCTTGCATAAATATATAAATTGAATCTATTCCCTTGATGAAGTCTACATCTTCATTTAAATTTGTTTCAAATTCAATGGATGAGGAGTCTAGATTATGGTTTCACAAGTAACGGAGTCTCAAATATCTCTTTCCAAAGCAGAGAAAATTGGCTTTACAGTTTCGATAGTAACTCTTTTAGCTTTAACGGCTCTAGCTAGCATGGGAATTTGTAATAGTCATCCACTGCCTTGGCTGAAGATGGGCAAAAGAGCTTCTTTTATCACGACTTGTTTAGCAGGTGGCGGATTAGCGCTTATACTAGGTATTCTCGGACTGCGAGTGCTTTTAAAGCAAAAGCCTCAACCTTCTCATAAAAATAGCGCAACGGTTACTTCGAATATGCCAACAATGATAAGGCCTCAGTTGGCTACCCCCGTTACTTCGAATATGCTACCACTGCATAAGCTGATTCTCGAATCTGATAGGGATCAACCAACAAAAATTCGAGATTATTTGAAAACTTCTAAAGAAGTCGACATCAATGCCCGCGACTCGCATGGCTGCACAGCGCTTCATAGAGCTGTCATTGGATACCATGCTCCCCCAGAGGACCTTGCGTTCCTTTAGATGCTGTTGATATGGCGGGTGCCACTGCCCTTCATTATGCTGCCGCAGAGGGTACTCAGCAAACCCTCAACCAATTGATTGAAGCGGGGGCTAATCTCGAAATTACTACTAAAAAAGGCAGGACTGTACTTCATTATGCTGCCATTAATGAAACTGAGACTGAGGAAAACACTCAAGCCCTGACCGGTACAAAAAAAATTCGATATTAACATCGCTGATAATGAGGGCTGGACTCCACTCCATTCTGCTGCTCAGTTTGGCACAGTCTTGAGCATTCGTGCATTATGTAGCAATCAGGCTGACTTAGAGGCTCGTGACAACGAGGGCCGTACCCCACTCATGCTGATTGCTGCTTTAGGCATGGATCAATACTTGCGAGCCCTTCTCAGATTTAAACCCGAATTAGAAGCTGCTGATAAGAAGGGCCGGACTGCAATTATGCATGCAGCCATAGAGGATAGACCTGAACACGTTCAAAAACTTCTCAAAAAGGGCGCCAAGATTAAAAAAATACCCTTTAAAATTTTTAAAGAGATAAATTCAGAAGATATCGCTCTAGATCTAGTTAGAAAAGGTGTTGATATAAAAAGCGATAACTTGAAAGAGATGTGGAAGAATAAGGGTTGGTCGACAAAGGCACTTAAAGTTGCCCAAGATTCTTGGAATAAAGATGTTAAGAATTTCTTGAATGATACGAACGATCTTATTAGTATTACAACAAATACACACTCTGACTAAACCCTGACCCTTTGCGTCTATCCCTCTTCTTACGGAAGGGGGAGATAAAAAAAAATTTGATTAAACCTCCTGATAAAATCAGGATATCTATTTAAATTGCTGCTAATTCGATCGGTTAGAAATCAAGAGTAGGGTCTCACGCTCTGGGACAGGCTGTGTTAAAAAAGAAATTTGATCTGACTAAAGCTTCTCGGGGTGATCGGGTTGAAAGAGCTCTAAAAGCGGTGACAAGGCTACTTTTTCGAAAATTTTCTTAAATTTATCTTTTCTTAAATTTACCACTCCTTTACTGTTAACTTCCTGTTAAGCACAAGGAGGACACCATGACAAAGAAAATGACACTTTTGACACTAGCCATCGCATTCACCACGCTTCCAGTGATTGGAGAAACAAATAAGGAAGGGGTAGATAAAGAAGTAACCCAAGAATTTAAGTGCCGAAAACCATTCAACCCAAAAAATATCTGCAAAAGCCCGCGATTTAGCCCACACTACGGCTAACGAAGCGCCCTGTAACCGAGGTAGAGAAGGGGGGCTGAGCCGATAAAGTAAAAGTAGGCAAAGCTCTCCTTCCACCTCAAAGTCAACATCCCGTCTGATGAAAAAAGGAGCAGAGCCGCTCCAAATAACATAAAAATAATGCCCGGAAGAAAGAGTAAAAGAGCAATGATCTCTTTTCGCGTTGTAGGAGAGAGATCCTCTTCTTCAGCTACAACACTCTCCTCAATAAGAGTTTGTTCTTCTACCCCAAAGGGAGAGGGAGGGGGCGACTCGTCAAAAAGAGAGGTTTGAAAAGGACTCGCAAAATGGTTTTTATACGTCTCTTCATCCAATCCCCCAGGAGATGTTAGGTCTACTCCGCAATAAGGACACTGGTTGAGATGCAGCGAGACACTCCCATCGCAATTCCAGCAAAGCCTTTTCTCGTTTTTCTTGTTCATGCCCACTCTATTTACCTGATTTTTTTAGGAAAATCAAAGCTTTATTGCACACGCCCCATCTTCTGATTTTACAAGCCATATACCCTGGACCCTGCAGAAAATTCCAAGATGGCGTATACTAGGCAACTATGGAAAGACAATTTTTTGACTGCATTGTGATCGGCTCAGGACCTGGAGGCTACGTAGCTGCTATAAGAGCCGCTCAAAGAGGACTCCAAACAGCGCTGATAGAATCAAAAGAGCTAGGGGGTACTTGCCTCAACAGAGGGTGCATTCCTTCTAAAGCATTGATTGCAAACGCCGAGGTGCTGCGTAAAATCCGAGAAGCTCAAGCGTATGGCATCACGACAGGTGACATCTCTTTTAACTACGAAGCGATGAAAGAGCGAAAAGACCGTGTCGTAGAAGGGATTCGAAAAGGGTTAACAGGTCTGATAGCAAGCAACAAGATTCACACCTTCGAAGGGTATGGAAAATTCAGTTCCCCTAATGAAGTTGTCGTAATCGGGAAAGATGAAGCCCTTTTAGAAGGAAAAACGATCATTGTCGCCACCGGGTCTGAACCAAAAGAGCTCCCCCCCTTCCCCTTCGATTATGAGAAAGTGCACGACTCTACCTCGCTGCTCAACATTACAGAACTCCCAGAGCGATTAGCGATTATTGGAGGCGGAGTCATAGGGTGCGAGTTCGCTTGTCTGCACAGAGCGTTTGGTGTCGAGGTCACCCTACTCGAGGTTCTCCCCTCCCTTCTTCCCACCGAAGGAAAGCAAATCAGCTCAGCCATCACCTCCTCTTTCAAAAAACAGGGAATTGATGTGCAAACAAACGTTGCAGTCGAGAAAACCGAGCGAAAAGGCGACTCTGTGCTCGTGCATATCTCAGGCAAAGCTCCCTTGGAAGTCGATGCCGTATTAGTCGCTGTAGGGAGAAAGTATAACACCGATCAGATCCATCTCGATAAAGCCGGGGTGATCGTCGAAGAGGACGGCTCGATTCCTGTCAATGAACATCTGCAAACCAACATTCCACACATCTTTGCGATTGGGGACATCACAGGAAAATGGATTTTAGCCCACTACGCCTCGCACCAAGGAATGGTAGCAGCCGATACGGCCGCAGGCCATCTCTCCGAAATGAATGAAAATGCCGTTCCTTCAGTCATCTTTACCAAGCCCGAAATTGGGACGATCGGCCTGACCTTAGAGCGCGCCTTTGAGGCTGGCTACGACGCCACTGTTGGAAAATTCCCCTTCCAAGCCTTAGGAAAGTCCCAAGCCATTATTGAAACAGAAGGGTTTGCACAAATTGTAATCGAAAAAACGACAGGGCAAATTCTCGGAGCTCAAGTGGTCGGCCACGGAGCTGCGACCCTCATTGCAGAAATGGCCGTCGCCATCAGCAGTGAGCTCACGGTGCAATCCATTACTGAAACGATTCATGCCCACCCAACGATTGCTGAGGCTTGGATGGAAGCCGCATTCCTCGCAGACGATATGCCCCTTCACCTCCCGCCTAAGGTGCGCAGATGAGCGATCGTTTTGATGCCAAACCCTCGGTTAAAGGGAGGCGACTCAATGTCCTTCCTCCGAATCCTCAATCGGGAAACCAGGAGGGCGTGGTCAAAACAGGTCGATTTCCTCAGTGGCTTCACAGAAAAATGCCAAAAGGAGGCGGCCTCAAACAAACTGATGCAATCTTAGCAGATCTCCGCCTGCCTACAGTATGTGAAGAAGCAAAATGCCCCAATCTTTTGGAGTGTTGGTCGAAAAAAACGGCAACCTTTTTAGCAATGGGAAGCGCATGTACTCGCGCTTGTGGTTTTTGCGATATCGATTTTAACGCCAAACCCTTACCCCTTCAACCCGATGAGCCTGAAAGAATTTCAAAATCTGTCAAGGCACTTGGCCTACAACATGTTGTGATCACGATGGTAGCGCGCGACGATCTTCCCGACGGGGGAGCTTGCCATTTGGCTGAAATCATTCGTCAGGTGCGTAATACAAACCCGGGGTCGACAATCGAGGTGCTCACCTCAGATTTCGCGGGAAATAAAGAAGCACTAGATATTGTAATGGACACAAAGCCTGAAATCTTCAATCACAACATCGAGACCGTGCGCGAGCTCACCCCAAGAGTGCGCCACAAAGCAAGTTATGAGAGAACTTTAGCAACTTTGAAATATGTGAGTGAGAAAAAGAGCGTACGCGTGAAATCTGGATTGATGCTAGGGCTAGGAGAGTCTGAGGAGCAAGTGAAGGAGACCTTGCAAGACCTCAAAGAGGTGGGGTGCAGCATTGTCACCTTAGGTCAGTACCTTCAAGCAAGCCGTCATAAACTCCGCGTCAAAGCATTTATCACACCAGAGCAATTCCAAGAGCTAGAAATCTATGCCAAAGAAAAAGTGGGATTCAAACACGTTTATTCTGCCCCTTTTGTCCGTTCCAGTTACAACGCAGCTGCTCTTTTCGAAGAGGTTAAAGCTCTGTGAAAAAGAAGTCTTTTCTCTCGATTTTTGAGGAGATGGCTCCTCTAGAAAAGAACGATGAGGAGCTCCTTTCTGAAGAAATGGACCACCTCATTTTGATGCATCGCGATGCCCACTTTGGGGGAGATTTCCGCGTCATGATCGATTACTATCAAGATGAAGATCGAGTTGGGGTCCAACTAGACCTTGACCCTGAAAGGATCTTATATCTTGCACAAGTGGAAGAGAAACTCGAAACCAATCTCGCTGCTACCCTCCTCTCAGCTGGCGAAGCTGAGGTAGTGGCGAGATCGAGGCGCGCTTATGAGAGGCTCAAAGAGATCTATGAGGTGGAAGAAGAAAAAAATCCGATCCCCCGCCTTCTTGCAGATCTGATCTTTGCAGAAAACCCCGAGCCTGTAGAGGAAATGGAAGCGATCATTTCACAAGGGACGCGCCTTGTTCCTGAACTGCTTGCTATCGTTTGCTCTGAAGAGAGTTACTCCCCCCTTTTCCCCGGCTATGGCCTTGCCCCTCTCTTAGCTATCGAGTGTTTAGGAAAAATAGGGGATCCACAAGCGGTGCGCCCCCTCTTTGAGTTGCTTGCAAAAGATTATGTGCGAGAAGAAGAAACGATCATCTCAGCGCTCCATGGAATGGGAGATCCTGCAAAAGATTTTTTGCTTCAAGTAGTTCGAAGTCGCCCTCTCACCACAGATAATACAAGCGCCGCTTATGCACTCACCCTTTTTGCTGAAAGAAGCGATGTGGCGCTCACTTGCTTTGATCAACTGCACCAAAGCGACGTGCTCCAAAAACCCATGCTGCGCACTTATCTCGTGCTTTGCTGCTACGGGCTCAAGGGAACAGAGAGACAAGATGAGTTGATCAAGCTCGCCGATCTCCCCGACTTCCCTGAAGACCTCACCTCTGAGATTGAAGCGATTCTCCACGACTGGATGTCTTGAGTTTTTCTGTTCGTCCTAAACTCACCCTATGCTATGTTGAGCAGAAAAAGGTCTGAAACGTGCGACGGTATCTTCTCTTTTTATCAGTAGCTTTGCTATTTTTTTGTGTCAGTTGTGATTCACAATCGGTGATTGTCAACAATCTGCCCGAAAGAGAGGCAAATGAGATTGTCGTTATCCTCGCAAGTAAAGGAATTCCTGCAGAGAAGGTTCCAGTCCCTGCAGCAACGACAGGTGGGGGATCAACCGAACAACTATGGAATATCACGGTGCCTCCAAAACAGATCACCGATTCGCTTGCTATTCTCAACCAGGCAGGGCTACCTCGAAGAAAAGGGACGAGTCTGCTCGATCTTTTTGGGACAAAATCTCTTGTCCCCTCAGATATGCAAGATAAAATCCGTTACCAAGAGGGGCTTTCTGAGCAGCTTGCGACCACGATCCGTAAGATGGATGGGATCATTGATGCGAATGTCCAAATCACATTCCCTCAAGGTGAAGAGGAGGAAGAAGAGGAAATGACCGCTTCGGTCTACATCAAACACCGTGGCATTTTAGACAACCCCAATAGTTTGACGATCACAAAAATCAAGCGACTCGTCTCAAGCGCCATTCCTGGCCTTACCATCGAAAACGTCTCCGTTGTGACCGATCGCGCCCTTTATGCAGACATCTCATTAGAACCTCTTCAGGCCCTTGAAGACCAAAAAGATTTTGTCTCAATTTGGGGAATCACTTTGACTCATGAGTCAGCAAATCGCTTCCGGCTCGTATTCTACTCCTTTATTTTCCTTCTTTTCCTCGCATTTTGCGCCCTTGCATGGCTCCTATGGAAAATGTGGCCTACAATTGCAAATGAGGGGTACGCTTCGCTTTTCCATCCCAAGCCATATGAAATGAAAGAGCCCGAAGTCGAAGAGGAGGAGGGAGGTGAGCAGTGATGCTCCAAGAGAAAGCCTTAATGGGTACCCTCTTCTCCCAATCGAAAGATGCAGAGAAGCTCCTCTCCTTTCTCTCTCAAGAGATTGCTGACCAAGTCAGAGAGTTCCACCCAAGAACTCAAGTCGATTTAGGCACACTCCTCTCAGCTGATGGGTGGAGCTTTGCCATTCACTACTCTTGGTTTTACCCCCTGCTCAAAGACCTGCCATTAGAGACGCAGGCGCTGTTTCTTTCGGTACTTACTGAAGAGCAAGCCCGAGGTGTTCGCAATCTACTCACGATCGTTCCTCCTCCTGTGACAAGTTCGCCCCTGACACGCCCCTTTTTGATCGACCATCTTCGCTCACAACTTCAGAGGCAAAAGGAGGTGATTCCTATCGCCTACCTCCCTGAAACAGAACTGGATTTACTTCTCACCCTCGAAAGAAAGTACCTCCTCTATTTGGCAGATCTGCTGGGCATCTACGATCTGGCAGCTCAAATGCGACAAATCGTCGATCGTACTCTCATCGCAAAAATCCATCAGGCGCTTCCATCAAGCATGCTCAACTTCTTGAACTACTGCATGAAGCAATCTTTGAAATGGATTCCTGCTAAACTACCTCTTGCAGGGTGGGATGGAAGCAAAAAGCATCTGATTCACCTCCTTCATGGGCGCGGCTTAGGTAGACTAGCAAGAGCCCTTCTTGCAGAAAGTGAGAGTTTCAACTGGCACCTACTCCACCGTCTGGATGTGGGCCGTGCAACTGTGATTGAAAACACCTGGGCACAAAATCCAGATCCAGCCCTCGCTCCCCACTTTAAACAACAAGTCCTCCACATTCTCCATCGGTACAAGTTATGAAGTTTTTTCAATTAATTGACGACCAAACAGTCCGAATAGCTCCTGATAATAAAGTGATCCCTTCGAAGGATTTTGCTCTGCTCACTGAAGCAAAAGAGCTACTCGATCGTGTAAAAGACCAAGCTGTTTCTTATCGTGAAGAGGTCGCAAAAGAGTGTGAAGTGCTCAAAGAGCGAGCAGAACTTGCAGGCTTCGAGGCGGGGCTAGAGAAGTGGAATGAACACCTGAAGCAACTCGAGCTCGAAATTCAAAATGTTCGACAAGAGATGGAGCAAGCCATCGTTCCACTCGCCCTAACTGCTGTCAAAAAAATCATCGGGCGTGAGCTAGAGGAGAAGCCTGAAACGATTATCGATATCATCTCAACCGCACTCAAAGCCGTCTCACAACACCGAAAAATCTCAATTTATGTGACGCCTAACGATCTGGAGCTCGTTGAAAACAATCGCCCTACGATCAAAGCGCTCTTTGAGCATCTTGAAAGCCTCTCAATTGCGGCCCGGCCCGAAATAGAGCCAGGAGGTTGTATCATTGAAACCGAAGCGGGAATCATCAACGCACAACTCGAAAATCAACTGAATGCTCTTGAAACCGCCTTTCAAGGTTTTTTCAAAAGCAGCAAAAGGAAGGGTTAACGCGTGAGGTATTGGCTTCTTCTCTTTCTCGCCCTTGGAGTGACACTCATCGGACAAGAGACCTCTGATCAGGTGATGGGGCACCTTTTGGGTACAAATCCTTCTGAAGCGATCCCTCTCCCACCAGGTGGTGGAAACTATCCCGATTTAGCCTCACAAGCGGCACTTTTAATATTCATTGCGCTGCTCCCTTTTGTCGTGATGCTGCTCACCTCTTTTATGAAAATCGTGATCACCCTTGCCCTACTCCGCAGTGCACTGGGTGTGCAGCAAACCCCGCCTAACGCCATCATAAATGGCATCGCGCTACTTCTCACGATCTATGTGATGTACCCCACAGGCCTCCAGATGTATGAGAGCGCTAAACCTGTTTTCGAAAAAAGCACTACTACTGAACTTTTTTCTAGAGACTCGGCCGCTGTAGTTATCGATGTGATCGACAAAGCAAAAAACCCTTTGAGGGACTTTTTGATCCGAAACAGCCGAAAGAGTCACCTGAGTGGATTCATGAAGCTCGCCGACAAAACATTCCCTGAGGAGGCTCGCACTTCGCTCAAACCGACAGATTTTATCATAGTCATGCCTGCCTTCATCACCTCACAAATCCGTGCGGCCTTTGAGATCGGCGTCTTGATCTATTTGCCCTTTTTTGTCGTCGATCTTGTCACCTCAAATATCTTGCTTGCGATGCAGATGATGATGCTCTCGCCACTGTCTATCTCACTACCCTTAAAGCTCTTGCTTGTAGTGATGATCGATGGGTGGACAATTTTAGTGCAAGGATTGGTATTAAGTTTCAAATGAGGAAAACATGCTTTTAGTAGCGACAACCTTCCGATCCGTCATTTTTGAAAACTCCTACCAAGCGCTCTTGCTCATTTTGGTTATCTCAGGCCCCCCTATCTTATTTGCTTCAGTCATTGGTGTTTTTGTCGCTATTTTCCAAGCCGCGACTCAAATCCAGGAGCAGACGTTATCTTTTGCCATCAAGATGGTTGCAGTACTTGGAACGGTGCTTCTTCTTGGTGGATGGCTTGGGGCTTTGATCAAGCAGTTTGCATCTCAAATCTTTCATAACTTCTATAAATGGAATTAAACCAGGGAAGCTATCTCTCTGCTCTACTCGAGCGTTCCCCCGCGGAGTTGTGGACCATTTTTTTGTTGGCCATGGCACGCATTGCTCCAACGATTGCAATCGCCCCTTTCTTTGGGGGGAAAATGGTGGCAAACCCGATGAAACTGGGACTAACCGCCGGGGTTGCACTGATTGCTCTTCCCTTTCTAGCTATCAAAACTAAGGTAGCTATCCCCTTTGATGTCACATTCATGCTCCTTCTTTTCAAGGAGGTGATTATCGGTGCTATGCTCGGAATTTTGGTGAGTGTCCCTTTCTACTTTGCTCAAGGTGCTGGCGCTTTGATCGACCACCAAAGGGGGGCTCAAAGTCTTCAAGTGATGGACCCCTCCACCCAGATGCAAACCTCCCCAACAGGGACACTCTACAACAACATGCTTCTGGTGATTTTCTTTTCAATTGGGGGACCCTTTCTCTTTTTTGATGGGCTCTTTACCTCCTTTACCCTTCTCCCCCTTGACTCCTTTTTTCCTATGCACCTCTTTGAAGCTGACCACCCCCTCTGGTTGACTCTTATGGGAATTTTTACAACAGTGGTCACACTCGCTCTGCAATTGAGTGCCCCCGCACTTATTGGCATGCTTTTATCTGATCTATTTTTGGGCATTGCAAACAGAATGGCCCCTCAGGTGCAGATATCGTTTCTTCTTTGGTCGTTTAAAGCGTTTGTAGGGATTGCGATGCTTTTTTTATCTTGGTGGCTAGTGACAAAACAGCTCGATACTCAAGCGCACAGCTGGCTTAAACTCTATGACAACCTCGTCCACACACTGTAACAGACTAAGATTGAAAAAAAGAACGAATGACAAACATCAAGCCATAGCCAATAGCCGTTGCGATGACAAAAATCGGAACCGTGATGAGAAGATAGAGAACAATACCCACGAGTAAAACACTTTTAAACAGTCCCCTGTCGACAAAAAAATCGCGCAACTGGATGAAATAACTGTGCATCTCCTCGTAAAAACAGAGACCCGCCCCAAATCCTACCAAGGCCCCTCCAAAATGAGGGTAGAAGAAAGCAAAAATCAAACCCACTAAAACCAAAGCGCCCGTCAAATACTCTAACCGGCGCTCCCAAATAGATTCGAAAAATTGCTTCCAGCGATTCATAAGCCCATTCTAAGCCTTTGATTCCCGACTTTTCAACCAAATATTTTTGCTTCTTCTATACCATTCATAAACAGAGGTTTATAAATATAAATTTTTAGTAAATTTACCACATTTCGGAGTGCATCTTTTTAAATATGTGCAAGAAATGACTCAAGTGAATTGTAAATTTATTTCCCACGTTGGTACAAACTTCACTAATTGATTTATATACCTCTTTCTATTACTATATCTCCGCTATGAGGTGGTTACCCTTTCTCAACATTTGTTTGGCTCTAATGATTCTTGTGGCAGGGGGTGGTATCGCCTTTGTATTACAAAATAAACCTGAAATTGAACCTCCTCATGTAATAGCTCCCCCCCATTTAAAGGGTTGGGAGGGAGACCGCCTCTCTTTGAACGAGGGACCCCTTACTTTAAAATGGTCTCCTCCTCAAATGTTGCTTCCCGATTTACAAAATGAGCTCGAATATTTTGGAGTGAATAAACGACCAGACTCCAATGGAAAGTCTTTTCATCTTCGCCTTCACCCCTCCGATCAGGTTATTTCTGCAAAGATCGGTCAGCCAATCTATTTGCGCTACAAGGGGAGATACTCTTTTAGCCCCAACAACGCCTCAACGCCTCTTTGGATTGCAGGAAATATAATAGGCAATGAGCTAGCGGTCACTGTCGACATGAGAGATAATGAAGGAGCCCCTGTCTTAGAACCCGCCACATGCCACCACTTCTCTCTAACTGCAAAACCTCTTCCACAGCAAAAAGCATGGACTCTCGGGCGCTATAGAGCCGATTCCACCCTGCTCGTGCGACAAAAGGCGCGTTGGCTAGGACCCGATCGCTTTTTAGAGCTTCATGGAGGAGAGGAATACGCTCACACCATTGGAAAGCAGCGGATCGATTTTTTAGAAGAGGAAGACTCTTATGCCTGCTTTTTAGGACCGGGAGATTTTCTAGTATGGAATGGGAAGCGTTGGATCTCACCCGAACCGGGACTCGACACTGGAAAATACAACCTGATGACAGCAAAAAGAGTGGATGACCGTGTGCTCGCACTTGAGCTATGGGCTCCAGGGGGACAGGCGATGCTCGGACTTAAATTGATCCGGTCTCAAATACAAGAGCAGCCGATCGATTCATCCCAGGAATTTAAATTCGTCGGCGCCAAAACATGGGCGCAGTTTATTGTCGAGTGCTCCAATGGAAAACGAATGAGTGTAAAGCCCCATGACTGGCTCGTTTTAACCGATACAGGGTGGAGCAAAATCAATACACCTGAGCTTGTCGATGATTACGTCTCTGGCAAACTCACTGGTCCCATGGTGATTTTAAATGAGCTGAAAAGACGCAATGGAAAGCAAGTTCTCGCTGGGCATGTTTTCAGCAAATCCAGAACGACCGTGGAGGAGTTTGAAATTGCTGGCCAGAGCCATACCACTCTTGCCAACTTCTACCCTTCAATACCTGAACTACTAGATAGTGAGGATCCTTAAATAGTGAGATTTGCGTATCTTTTGAGTGCTTTTGGATTGCTAACCTCCCTTTATGCTCAGACCATCGCTGAGAAAAAAGAGAGCTTTTACAGCTGCGAAAATGAAATGGATCAAACCAAGCTCCAGCAACTTCGCTACCTCAATGAAGAGCTAGAAGAGAAACACTATGAATTGACACAGCTCTACAAAAAGGCGCACTCTCTTTTTGAACAAGGGGCAGAAGAGACCGCTTATGAGCCGCTTTTGCACCAGATTCGCGCGCTCAAACAGCAGATCTCAGAAGTACAAAAAATCTGGAAAAATGAGATTTCCCTACTGGGTCACCCTGAAGAATATGCACTTTGGCATCAGCCTGAAACGTGTTTGCAACAGCTCGTTACAGACTACGGGGGAACCGAGTGCATCTATTTGATTCCTCCTGAGATTGGATCGATTCCGCTCGCACTCCACTCGAATTTGCCCGTCCCCCGCGAGTCTTGGGAGGAGTGCCTCTCTCTCATATTGTCTCACCACGGTGTAGGCATAAGAGAAATTGGGCCCTTTATCCAAGAGCTCTACTTGCTCACAAGCGATGAGGCGCAGATCGAAGCTATTGTTGCAAAGAGCGATCAGCTCGATCTCTACCCTGATGCAAAAAGGATCTGCTTTGTCCATACTCCTAAAGGGATTGACCCTCGAAGTGACATGATTTTTCTAGAAAAATTTTATAACCCTACTACGACTGATCTGGAAATTATCGGAGGAAAAATCTACATCACAGGCCCTGCAGGCGCCACCCGAGAACTTTTGAAGCTCCATGGCTTTGCAAAGCAAGGGGGAGGAGAAGAGGACTTTCAACTCGTAACCCTTTCCAAATTAGACGCTAATGAGGTCTTGACTCTGCTTGCAAATGCAGCTTACGAGAAAACTTCTCTACGAGCGATCGTTTTGCAAAACCTCCCTCAATCGCTCTTTCTCATGGGAAGTATGGAAGAGGTAAAAAAAGCAAAAAAGTTGATCGAGGAGATCGAATCACAAGTCGAAAACCCTTTAGAAAAAAGGGTCTTTTGGTACACTGCTAAACACTCAGAGGCAGATGAACTTGCAAGTGTGCTGGCCAAAGTTTACGACGTCCTCACAGACGGAAGCGCACAAGACCGAGGGGAGCGCCCGAAGTTAGAAAAAAATGCAACAAAGGGAAAAAACCAAGTCGTTCCAGCTATCGAGGTGAAGCCCGGCGCGCACAAGGCGAAGCACAAAACAGCTGACGGCGAAAACAACTTTATCGTCGATCCGAAGACGGGGTCGATTATCATGGTGGTTCATCGCGAGGCTATCCCTCAAATCCAAGCTCTTTTAAAAAAACTCGATGTACCTAAAAAGATGGTGCAACTCGAGGTGCTTCTTTTTGAGAAAAAAATCTCTAATCAGAGCAAATTTGGACTCAACCTTTTGAGACTAGGCAGCACAGCTGGAGGAGACCATTCAAAATCAATGAACTGGGAGGGAGGTAAAGGGGGCATCCTCGACTTTCTTCTTTCTAAAGGCGGTGGAAGTGTAATCCCCGCTTACGACCTCGCCTATCAGTTCATGCTCGGTCACGACAACATCCAGATCAATGCGAGCCCCTCTGTGACTACTATCAACCAAACCCCTGCAACGATTGCTATTGTCGATGAAATTTCAATTGATTCTGGGGCAAATGAGAAAAAAGAGAGAATCTACACCCGTACGCAGTATGGAATTACCCTTCAGATCACTCCGACAATCAACTCTGATGACGAAGGGGATTTTGTGACTCTCGACACAGATATTACATTTGACACCCCGAAAAAGAATGTGAATAGCCGCCCCGATGTGACGAGACGGCATATCAAAAACCACGTACGTATCGCAGATGGAGAGACGGTTATTTTAGGTGGCTTAAGACGAAAAACTACCCAAGATCACCAAGAGAGCATCCCTTTTCTTGGAGAAATTCCAGGTATAGGAAAACTTTTTGGACACACTGAGACCGATGAGAGCAGCTCTGAGATGTTCGTGTTTATCACACCAACAATCATCGCCGACCCAATTGAAGATGCAAAGAAATTGCGTCGCGAGGTCCTTGTAAAAAGGCCCGGTGATATTCCCGAATACCTTCAAGAGCTCGGTTCTGCCAAGCTGCAGAAAAAGCGTCGCCTCTTTGAAGGAACCTTGACAGCCCTTTTTGGACGCGAAGAAATAGAGGAATACGATGGGCGGTAGAGAGCTAGCTGCTGAGCTAGGACTTGAAATTCGCGAAGAAATTGAACTCGACAAACTCCCCACAAATCTCCCTCGCAGAGTCCCTTACTCTTTTGTTAAAAGTCATGTGCTTCTCCCTATTGAAGAGCATGAAGATCTGGTAGTTGCTGCCACAGCGAACCCCCTCAATCTCGAACCTCTCGACGAACTCCGTTTGCTTTTTGACAAAGAGGTACGCGCTGTTTTTGTGAGTGAAACAGTCATTATGGAGGCAATCAACACCAGCTTTCATACAGAAGAGGGTGCTACTACCGAGTTTCTCGCAAAACTCTCGAGCGACTCCGAGGGTGACACTGAAAACCAAGCTGTCGAGATTTACGACCTCCTCGACACCAAAGAAGAGGCGCCTATTATCCGGCTTCTCAACTTAATTTTCACAGAAGCCATCCAACAAAACGCCTCGGACATCCATTTTGAACCTTTTGAAAATGACTTGAAGGTGCGCTACCGAATTGATGGGGTCCTCGGGCTCAGACACACTCCCCCCCAAGAATATCAGTCTCAGCTGCTCACTCGAATCAAAGTACTTGCCAAACTCGACATTGCAGAGCATAGGCTTCCACAAGATGGACGAATCAAGCTGAGTATGGGAGGGCGAGAGATCGATTTTCGTGTCAGCACCGTCCCTGCGATCCACGGTGAGCGGATCGTGCTCCGCATTTTGGATAAAAGTAACATCAGGCTCGGTCTTGACCAGCTCGGTATGCTTCCCACTATGCTCGATGATTTCCGTCGACTGATCTCACTCACAGAAGGGATCGTGCTCGTCACAGGCCCTACAGGTAGTGGAAAAACGACAACTCTCTACAGCGCCCTTTGGGAGATCTACAACGCTTCAATTAATTTGATGACCATTGAAGATCCTGTCGAGTACAAGCTGCCAGGTATCGCGCAAATAGCTGTGCATCCAAAGATTGGTCTCACCTTTGCAACAGGTCTGAGACATATCCTCAGACAAGATCCCGATGTTGTGATGATTGGAGAGATCCGCGATACTGAGACAGCCGAAATTGCTATCCAAGCAGCGCTCACAGGCCATTTGGTGTTTAGCACACTTCACACCAATGATGCTCCCTCTTCTATTCCACGCCTGATCGACATGGGGATAGAACCTTATTTGCTCAGCTCAACGGTTGCAGGCATCCTAGCTCAACGACTCGTCCGCCGCGTCTGCCCTGAGTGCCGCACCTCTTACATCCCTTCCGATGAAGAGCTTGAACAAGCAAACCTCGATAGAAATACCCTAAACGGAGGTATTCTCTACAAAGGCGAGGGGTGTGTGAGTTGTTTCGGGTCAGGTTATAAGGGGCGACACGGTATCTATGAACTCTTTTTGGTCGACGAACAGCTTCAATCGCAGATCGCAAAAAATGTGAATCTCAGTGAACTTCGCAGCTACGCGTTGCAGCAAAAGATGACATCGCTTCTGCAACACGGCGCCCATCTGATTCGTACAGGGGTTACAACGGTCTCTGAAGTGCTGCGCGTAGCGAGGAGAAGTGGGTGATGCTTTACCGTTACGACTACATCACAATCGAGGGAAAAAAGCGTCATGCCAGCTTAGAAGCGGGAAGCTTACGTGAAGCAAAAGAGAGGTTGCGTCACCAAAAAATTTGGGTTACAGCGCTCCGTGAGATGAAACAGAGCAAATCCAAACGACCCTCGGCTCGCCTAAAAAAGCAGGCTCTTTTCACCTTCACCACCCAACTTGCAAGCCTGCTTCAAGCTGGCATGCCTCTCTACGAGGGACTCTTGTGTCTTGAGGACCAGTACCGGCAAGAACCTTTTCACCCACTTCTTCTCTCTCTTGGCGATCAAATCAAATCGGGAGCCTCCCTTTCAAGTGCGATGAAACTCTTTCCCACCTCCTTTAATAAACTCTATTGCGCGCTTATCGCTGCTGGTGAAGCCGCTGGCACTCTAGGCTCTACCCTAGAAAGTCTCGCCTCTTTATTACAAAAACAGTTGAAGCTCGAAAAGCAAGTTCTGACAGCACTTCTCTACCCTGCACTGCTGCTCTCTTTTTCTTTGATTGTGATAGGCATTATGTTGACATGTGTGATTCCCTCGCTCGAATCCCTGTTTGAAGGGAGAGACGTGGCGAGCTTCACCCGCGTTGTCATTGGGTGCAGTCACTTTTTTACAAGAGGGTGGCCAATCTACCTTCCTTTAATCGGGGGCATCACCCTCTTGTCACTATCTGTGTGTCGCTCGCACCGATTCAAACGTCTCCTTCAAAAGCTATGGCTCAAAATTCCTGTGATAAAAACCGTTGTGACCCAATCAGCTGTAGCTCGCTTCTCACGGACCATGAGCACTCTCCTAAAAGAGGGCGTTCCGCTTGTAGAGGCCCTCCAAATAGCGCGCAAAACCATGCGTAATCCACACCTTGAAGAGGTTATTGAGCAATCTGAAAAGCAGGTGGTGGAAGGGAGCATGCTCAGCCAAGAGTTGAAAAAATCGAGCCTGATTCCCCCCTTAGTCCCCCGCATGCTGGCGATTGCAGAGGAAGGAGGGGATTCAGCTAAGATGCTTGGAAAAATTGCCGACCTCTATGAAGAAGAGGTAGAGCGGTCGCTCACCCGCGCCGTCTCACTTGTTCAACCGCTGATTTTACTCTTGATGGGTACAGTTGTTGGGCTCATTATGTTTGCCGTGCTCCTTCCTCTTTCAGATGTGAGCTCGTTTATTTAGAACCAATTGAGGAATTGATACAACTATGAAAAAAAAACGTTCTATTACTCTGATTGAAATTATGATTGTCATCGTTTTGATCGGCCTCATTGGAGGTGCGCTTGCGTTCAATATGAGAGGAAGCGTCGATAAAGGTCGCGCCTTCAAAACTGAGCAAAATATCGCTAGAATTCAAGATATTCTCATGTTGGAGTCGGCTCAAAATGACCTCACTCTCAATGAAGTGGCAGGCAATGCGTTGAATACATTGAACCGCTCTCCTCTTGTTGAAGATGGAAGTAGGCTTCTACGAGATGGGTGGGGGAATACGCTCACCATTACAGTCGACCCCAACCAAGAGAGACTCACTATCACCTCAGACAGATATGAAAACTGGAAAACAGCGCACGAATAAATGGGCTCTCTCTCTCATCGAGGTGATGGTCGTGATCACTTTGATTGGACTCGCTCTTGGAGGTATGGGCGTGAAAATCCCTGAGCTCCTTGCGGAGTCGCGTTTTCATCATGCAGTTGAAAAAGTAAGGGCTCAAGTTCAGCTTGCTCAAACACATATGCTCGACTATCAAAATGATGTCACCTTAACAATAGAGCAAAGAGAAAGACACGTAGAGTGCACACTTTCGAGTGCAGGGACCGTAGAGATCCCTGGAATTGACTGGATCGCATTTGATCAAACTAGGTCCATGCGCATTGACCTTCTCTTTGATGCCACCGTAGGAGCGACCCCTGAGGGAAAGCTGACTCTTGGTTACAAAAAAGAGTCGCAAACGCTACATTTGAAGGGATTCCCCTTTCTATGAATCGACGCCCTTTTCTTCTCTTTGAACTCCTTCTCTCCTTGACCCTTTTAATGCTCTGCCTAGCTCCTTTGTTAAAAACGCACCTCGCCATTCACAAAGAGGAGTACCTCACCCTCAAAAAATTGCGTCAAGAGAGGCTGTGCGCTGCTGCTTTTTATCACCTCAAGCAGCAGCTGTATGAGCAGCGACAATTTTCATGGGCGGAGTTATGTAAAGCGGGTTTTTCAAGCTCTATCGACGGGATCGAATTTGAAATAGATGAGGTAGATCACTCACAAAGAAAGTCCCAGTCAAGCAGAGCCCTGGTGCTTCAGGTCCATTTCAAAGAGAGTGGGATTAAAAGATTTCTCTTTTTGGAGCACTTATGAAAAAAAGACGCTACTCTTTCACTTTAGTCGAGCTTTTGATCTCACTCTCTCTCTCGACTTTGCTCATCAGCTCGCTCTTTTTTTGGTATAGACATTTAGGTAACACAAAAAAAATCCTCGCCGAGGAAAAAAGAGTCGTTATTGAAGAGCGTTATCTCCTTCAAAGACTTCAAATGCTTCTCAATAAAGCTAAGCTACCCTTCAGTTCAAATGGAAACACCCTCACCTTTCACTTCAATCGTGGCGTTTTTGAACAACCCGAGCTCGCAGGTGAGGTCGAAGCGACAATTGCTTTAAATGGAGACCTACTGCTCCTTACTGTCAGCTCTCTTAAAGAGCCCGGCCTTTCCCAGCAATTTCCTCTTGTAGATAGAGTCTCACATCTTGAATTTGAGTTTTACTCCCCCCCTGACTCGGCGGGAAACATCGTCGATCCTGAGAAGGTAAAACAGCCTCGCCCAAATATGGGGATTCAATCCCAGTGGGAAGAGGCCTATGAGCAGCTTCCAGCACTTGTCAAGTTGACCTTAGAAAGAAACGGGCGTAGAATTGATCTCCATTTTGATGGAGCTCAACCCATTATCTTCCCCAAGGAGAGCACATGAACCCCTATTTGCTCACTCTCACTTTTCTCACCGTGATGAGCCTCTTCACTTCAAGTGAGATGGTCTCTTTTGTCGCCTCTTCGCACAGCTTAAAGATGCACGATCATTATGCTCAGACACTCCTTGCTGCTGAAAAAGCGCGAGCTGAAAGAGAACTTGAACTATTTCGTGCAAGCAACCCAGACCCCCTCCCTTGCACTCCGTCTGAACCAGGAGATCATGAACCAACTGACCAGATCCCCTCTCTCGATTATGACCCTGAGCGCCCCCCCAACAATTCACGGATCAATTTCTACCTAGTTCTGCACGGCACACTCCACAAAGACCTTCCCCCCGAATCGACTCCTTACAAAATGGCCGCTCGACTGATGCGTATCCTCTACGGCTCGGCTCCTTTCTACTACGCGGGAGCTGAGCGCGAAATTCTCGACAAACTCCTAGAAAAAAAATCAGAAAGTGAGGGATTTTACTCTCCAGACCAACTCAGCTCAATTGCCATGGATCACCCCAAGCTACAACACCTTTTTTACGCCATGCTCAAAGGGTCTGATGGGTACCCTCCTTTACTCGATTTCATCACCTATGATGAGGAGGGGAGCCGAGAGATGCAAAAAATCAATCTCATGTTTGCAAGCGAAGAGGTGGTACGCGCAGCTATCGATCACCCCCACCTCGCTGAGCGGCTTCTTGCGATGAGAAATCAGACCTGGACTGCCATCAGTGAACAGAGCGAGGGGCAAAATCGCACCTATTTTAAAACTAATTTGACAGAAGAATTCAAAAAAAATCTAGACTCTCTTGGATTGAATTTTGAAAACTACAAGTGGCTTTTCGATCTCTCTCTTGGAAAAAAGGGAACTATTCTTTTTAAAACTGACCCCAAAACAGGTCTTACCCATCGTCAAAAAATTATTTAGGATTTCATTATAAAACAGGATCAATTAAAATATTAATAATTTAAAAAGAGGTAACTATGGAAATCAAAGTAGCCGATATTGCAGGCAATAAACTTAATAAAGAACAAACCGAAGCACTCCAAACCTACTTCCAGTCGGGAGGCACCTGGCAAGACCTACTTGAAATGGACACAAATGATGTCGAAGATATCTATGCCATTGGACACACCCACTATGAGAAGGAGGAGTACGAGCAGGCACTCGCAGCTTTTAGCGCCCTTGTTCAAATTAATCCTTACTCCTCTAAGCACTGGATTGCAATCGGCGCCACCTTGCAAGGACAAGAGCTGTACCACGATGCAATGGCGGCTTATGAACTAGCTGAAACACTTGAAGAGCAGATCATTGAGCCTCTATTTTATTCAGCTCAATGCGCTTATGCTCTTGGCAACAAACCTGAAACTCGAGATTTTTTAAAAAAAACCATTTTCAAAAGTGAGCAGACAGGTAAGGGTTGCGAGCTCGCTGAGAAAGCGAAGCTCATCTTAGAACAAATCAACTAAAGGGTAGAATGACTACTGCAATTTCCAAAAACGCTCCCGCTCTTCCCCCGCACCTCGACGCTTGGGCCAACGGCTTTAAAGAGAGACCAAAGCTTGCTACGCCCTCATCTTCTGGGGCAAGCCCGTATACTTTTGATTCGAACAAAATTGTTGTGGTACCCCCCCCTCAAACCAATCGAGCGAATGAACTTGCGGGTTGGCTTCGCGCGAAGTGGGATCGTGGAACTCTTGTCTGTGTCACCAAGCTCGCCACACCGAGCCTCTTCCTTGGTTTGATTCTCACACTTGTCGGATTTACGGGGTTTATCAGCGCTGTCTCCTCATTGCGCATTCCAGGCCTTGGCTTTCTTGTCGACCATATGCCCGCCTCTGTTGTTCTCTCTCTCACTTTGATTCGGGCAGGATTGCATTCGATTTCTAAAGGAGTTCGCCTCAGCAGACGTCACCAAAGGTTTCGACTCGATCTTGCGCGCACCTTGCACCTCGCTCGCATTGAAAACAAAGCTCAACCTCTCTCTGAGCAAGAGATAGTAGCAAAAGAGAGAGAGATCGCGCGCCTCAATAATAGACTCCCTCCCGCATACCGTTTAGACAAAGCGATGCGAGCGAGCGATCTCTATGGAAAAGAGGCCGATGACCTCTCGACTACTGCGAATGAATCGAATGTTTATCGCACAGCTGTTGCAGCTTCGCTAGAGAAGGCAAACGCACATGAGCTTTTGGAAAAACTTCCTGACCTCGATAAGCCTGCTCCTTTCTCGACTCTAAAAACTAAAACAGCGCCTAAAACAGTCAACACCAAGGCAGCTAACAAGCTCGAAGTGCCTGTAAAATTTTCCACCACATGGCATGACTGGTGGCTTAAAAAGCTTCCAGCTCTCGGGATTCTCGATGTGGCAGTTGGGCAGCTGATGCTCGTTTGTGGTATTGGCGCTCTTGTGATCATGTTTCTCAAAAGCAACCAGGTGCCGCAAATCTTTGAGATTTTGTCGCACGATCCTGGTGTCTCTCTCTCTTTCGGATTTATTTTGATGGCCAATTGGATCAACTGTTCGAGAACGGGTTGGAGGATGCTTAACTTTAAAATGAGAGAGAAAAGACGCAACGCCGCCTCTGAAAATGACCTCCAACTGATCGATCTCCTCTCTGAAAAAAAGCGCGTTCAAGAGCTTCACAACTGGATTCTCCCTCAAATCCAAGACGAGGCGGTTAAACGGGAGCTAAATGAGGCTGTAGAGGCTTATATGGAGAGCCTTCCAAAGGATTTGGAGACCCGGATTGAAAAAGCCCACCTCCTGCGCGCTGAAGGGCGGGAAATTACAAGCAAATCATGGCCGGCGGTGCTGGTGCACAACTTGGGGCGCAAAACAGTCCATAATCTAGCAACTCCTACTCTATTGCTTGGCTTGATTGTCTCCTTGCTCGGCGCCATTTGTCTTGTGATGAGCATTACCCACCACATCCCCTCACACCTCGAACTTCTTACAGACCACACGCCCCTCTCTGTCCTCTTCTCATTTAGTTTGATAGTCGCTGGCTTCCATGCAGCGCACCGAGGGGTAGCGATGCGCGACCGGCAGCGGATCAAAGATCCCCAGAAAAAGAGTTCACGGAAAAGCCGAGAGGCGCTTTTGGGAGAACTCACAAAAACAACTCCAAAGTTAAAGTTACCAAGAACTCGCCGCGCCTCCCTAAGTGACTTAGACCCTAAAGCTAAAATCTCACTGAGACTTCCTACAGATGTTCAGACCGACAAAAGACCTACAAGTGTCCTCGCTTCAGCTCATATAAACGCCGTAAAAGAGGCGGCTCAAACGACCTCGGAGAGGTGGTACGGCTTTTGGGGAAAAACTTTGAATGTCGCTTGTGTCCCCAACTTCATGATTGGGACTTTCTTGCTCGTAGCGGGTCTTGCGGGTATTGCCTTTTTCTTGGGCGCACCTGTCCCTGAGAACTTGATTTTCATCACAAAAGATCCGAGCTATTCCATTTTCTTCTGTATCAGTTTGCTAGGGATTGGTGTTGACGCGCTAAACACCTCATGGCGGATGTTTAAGTACAACGAGCGTAAACAGCTCCATGGCACCCAAACTGATGTGCTTGAGATGGCCACAAAAAAGCTCATCAAAGCATAGAAGTGTTGAGAAAACCGGCCATATAGAGAGGGTAGTAGCTTTTTTCTCCTTTCAAATTCAGAGGCTTTCCACTCACAATTATTTGCCGTTTGGGGTGGTATTTCTCGGCAAAGATCTGCAAGCTTTTAGACTTCGTGACACTTCCAGCTTTAACCTCTAAAGGCACAACTCCCTCATTTTGAGAGAGTAAAAATTCAACTTCTGCTGATTTTTTACTCCAGCTAAAAAGTTCCTGCTCGGTGGCGCAGAGCAGCTCCTCTGCTACGAAGTTTTCGGCAAAATAGCCTTTATAGCTCCCGTAATCGTAATCCAAAATCGCTTTTGGGGAGAGACCTGACATCGACCCAAGAATCCCCACATCAAATAGTAGGAGTTTGAATCGATTCTCTTTCGCATGAGATCTCAAAGGGAGAGTAGCGGACTCTACTATCGAAACTTTTATAACAAGTCCTGCCGAAATGAGCCAATCGATCGCTCCTACAAGCCTCTGATAGTGACTCACACCTGGAACGACCCCTTTGAATTTGAAGCGAGCGGCTCCCTGCGTGTTCTCTTTTTCTAGCTGGGTAGGTACAGAGTGAAATAAGCGGCCCAAATGCATAGCATTGACCTTTCCCGAGTGCTTTGCCATGTCTGCAATATAGGCTGCCACTAGCATCTCTTGCTTTTCTCTTACCAGTGAAAAGGCATCGAAAAGTTGCCCTCTATTTTCACAGTAGGTTTGGACGATTTCAGGCATGCCCCCAGTGATAAAGTAGTGCTTCAACTGATTCCACAGATGCCTATGAACAATTTCAGGAATTTCTCTTGCCCGAAGAGCTTCAATCGATTTTTCCTCTCCACATGCGAGAAGAAACTCTTCAAACGTCATCGGTCTTAGATGAAGCAGGGTGACTTTTCCAACCGGAAATGAGACAGGGCCTAGGTAGACACCCAAAAGAGAGCCTGCTCCGCAAATCGCCACTTCTGGAAGATCTTCTTGAAAATATTTTAAACTCGTCAAAGCATTCGGACAGGCTTGAATTTCATCAAAGAGGATTAAATCGCGGGTGAAATCAATCGGCTTTCCCACGTGGAAACTCAGTTCATTCAAGATCCTTTGAGGGTTGAGATCTGGCTCAAAAATTGAGGCGAGCTGGGGTTCTTTTTCAAAATTGAAATAGTGGTAGGTGCCGAATTGAGCCTGGCCAAACTCCCGTAAAAGGTAGGTTTTTCCGACTTGTCTCACCCCTATTAGGAGCAAAGGCTTTCTTCGCTGATCTCCCTTCCAAGAGATAAGTTTGTCCATAAGTAGTCGCTTCATGGCTCTATTCTCACTAAAAGTGACAAATTTGTCACTTTTTTCATCAAAAAAATGACAAATTTGTCACTTTTGGTGAGGATTTTGATGAAATAGGTCAGATGCCGGAACTGATGTCGCACTGAAAAGTGAGAATGGCGATACGACTATAGGGTGGGCACGATAGGGCGACCATGAAGAAACTATCGCCGTTCTCATGGCCCATATTGGAGATTAAATCCAAGCAACCCTAGATCATCTTGCCCATCGAGTAACCTATCGCGCAGCCCTCTTGCGTGTTGTAGGACTGCAACACGTGATAGCCATGTCTCTCATAGAGCTTGAGCGCAGCGCAGTTATGGGCAAACACATAGAGCTGCACATCACAAACCCCACACCGTTTGAGCTCCTCCTCAACACAGCCCAAAGCTGCAGAACCTAGTCCCCGACCTCTATACTTTGGATAGAGATAGAGGGCATCGAGAAACCCCTCTGTGCCGTCGATGGAATAGGCCAGATAGCCACAGATCTCCTCCC
Organism: Chlamydiota bacterium; assembly: GCA_021772465.1. Taxonomy (GTDB): domain Bacteria; phylum Chlamydiota; class Chlamydiia; order Chlamydiales; family JAAKFR01; genus JAJFLX01. Next base: position 294,868 of record JAJFLX010000012.1, on the reverse strand, counting down.
GGGCGATCAGCCGAATGGTGGGAGTGTATTCAAAGCACTCTTTTTCCGCCTGCAGCCGAGCACTCGACAAATTGGGACAAACTCCTGCCTGGAACAACTCCTGAGCATAGAAGGCGATGAGATGCTCTTCCACAGCCTGTTTTTGTGTGTCTAATGGCATTTGCAAAGCCACCTCGGCAGCACAAGCACCCGAGTAGAAAAGCAATAGAATACATGTTAAAGCTTTTACAATCACAACTCTAGTTATATACTAGGGAGAACAATTTCACAAGCTGCAGCGCATTCTACCCCCGCTTACGACACTAGCATAAACAGTAGTGTCTTCATCTACACACTATTTGTGTTTTTCGTTAAACCATCTGGGGAACAACTTGGTGATCTTGATCCCAAGCACAATTGCAATCACCGTTCCAAGCGTACTAGTAAGATTACTCCACCCAAGATAGACATGTGCAACAGAAATTCCTGTGGCAATGAGAAGTAGAGCTGTCCAAATGAGTGACAGTTGGAGGTGCAGTCGATGACTCCCCTTCCCTCTAGCATATTGCTGTGTAAAGGGCTTGTTGAGCAATACTGAGCCAAGCATAATCAGCGTCATAGCTAAGTTGCTCCAGAGGTTTGGGTTCTTGGTAAATGTATCGCCCTCAGAAACAACTAATCCGACGACTACCATCGCTGCGAAGAAGAGGGCACCTCCAATCTCAAGAACAACACCCTCCAGTAGATCCTTGCGCGCAAAGACAATGTTCAGAATAAGTGCAATCGAAGCGGCCCAGGTAAACCCTGTGTATGGCGGCAAGATTGAAAACAGGATCCACGGTACAAAGGTTAAAATGATACTTCTATTCTTCATTGGCCACTCCCTACTTTAGGCCTGACCGCGCACGCACGACTTCGCTAATGACACTCCAATCTTTCCCCACAAGACCCGTGGCGATCGCTTGGGTAAACTTATCCCCGATTGCATGTGCAATGTCTGGCGTCACACCGACATCTGTAAAGGCCTTTTGGAAAAGATGTACATCTTTATCTCCTCCTGTCACATCAAAATTCACCTTATCAAAATCTCGAGTGTAAATTTTATCGATATAGTGCCTCACTCCAGGATGAGCATAGATGTGGTGCAAAGACTCTTGAACTATAGCTGTATCAAGACCACTTTTTTCCGCAAAAGCAAAGAGTTCCGAGATCAACTCAAGGGCAGCAATCACCGAGTAGTTCATGCAAATTTTCAAAACAACGGGATCTGTGATTTGCTCCCCAAGATTCATGACACTTTCTGCATAACAGCGCATAAGAGGAGAGACTTTATCGACAGCCCCTTGCTCACCTGCACAGAAACTCATGGCTTCTCCCTTTTTTACTACATCCGGCACTCCTAAGACAGGAGCGGCCACATAGATAACGCCTGCCTCCTTATGCAGTTTTGCTAACTTCTCTGCCGTTTTAGGTAATACTGTCGAAGTACTCACATGGATCACCCCTTTCTTGAGATGGGGTAATAGCAGGGCAGTCACCTCTTCAAGTGCCTGGTCATCAATTACACTAGTAAAGACCACATCCGCACCCTCTACCGCTGATTCTATCGATCCAGCTACCATTGCTCCAAGTTTTGCAAAGGATTGCGCTTTAGCATGGGTGCGATTGTACACGGTGAGTTTATGCCCAGCTTGACAGAGGCGCTCAGCCATTGCCCCACCCATCTTCCCAAGCCCTATATAGGTGATCTTATCCATCGATTTTACCCCCAAACCATCAGAAAGCATGATGCATACCAATTGGTGCCAATGGGGTCAGTAGTTCCCTCTAGGAATTTGCATGGCTTAGCGTCCGTATACCCGATCCGGGCTAGTAGAGTTGAATGGGCAGAGTGACTGTGAAAGTCGTTCCCACCCCTTCTTGCGACTCGACTTCAATCTTCCCCTCGTGCTTCTCGACAATCCTCTCAACAATCGAGAGGCCAAGCCCCGACCCCCCTAGGCTGCGAGAGTGGCTCTTGTCCACTGCGTAGAAACGCTCAAATACCCGATCTAAGGAGTCGGGTGGAATGCCAATTCCTTTATCTGAAATCTTAATCTCAAAGTGCTGCCGCCTTTTTTCGATGCGCACAACGACCTCTGCAGGAGATTGTGAGTACTTGATGGCGTTGTCAAGTAAGTTGATAATAGCCTGAAAAAATAGGTCCTTGTCAGCGAGCAAGCTGTGAGGCTTTTCCCCCATTGCCTCAATGCGAATTGTCGCTCGAGGGTGAACGGAGAGGACAGTCTGACGAGCCTCTTCTACAAGATCAATCAAGTCACACTCGGCAAGACGGGATCGAGGCAATCCCTCATCAACAGCAGCGAGTGTAAGAAGATTTTTAACCAAAGTGTCCATCCGTTTGCAATTGCGCACAATCTTCTCTGTGATTTCGAGAGAGCGGTCACGTGTAAGCTCGGGGTGGTCGTGCAGAGCCTCAGCAAACCCTCTAATGATTGTGATAGGAGTCTTGAGTTCATGAGAGGCATTGGCAATAAAATCACGCCCCAACTCGATCACCTTGTGGAGACTTGTCTTGTCTTGCAAAACCAAAATAGCGCCCCCATTGCCTCTAGGTGCAGCGACTGCATCGAGAAAACGTTTCTGTTTTCTCTCAGGCTTGAGTACCAGTACGACGGGGTGCCCCTTCTCTTGAGCCATCCGAATGAGCTCCTCGCATTGGGGGTTATTCACCTGAGAAAAAGGCTTGCGGGCCAGCTCTTTCTCTGAGACTCCAAGGAAAACTTCCGCCATTCGATTCATGTAGCTGACTGTAGAGTTCTTATCCACAGCAATCACTCCCTCTACAAGCGATTCGAGAATGGCACTCTTCTCATTTTTTTCATGGGTGATAGAGGAAATTTGCTGCTCAATGCGGCTCGATAAAGAATTTAAGGTCTCGGCTAGCTTTCCAAACTCATCGCTCGGACGGATCGCTCGACCGAGTTTGATTTCGGGTATCTTCTCTGTCTGTCCAAGTTGGTAGGGTTGTACCGCATCGAGTATAAGCTGCACAGGACGGGTAAAAATATGCAAACTAAACCAAGCAAAAGCTGTGAAAAGAAGAAGGATGATCACAGCTAGCAGTAAAACTGTGAGAGTCAAATCAGAAGTAATCTTTTCGATAGGCCCATAGGGAAAAATAGCTTGTACAACGTAGAGATCCCCCTCAAAAGTGAAGGGAAGTGCTGCAAAGGCCATGTCCTCTTGATACCGTTTCGAGAAACGGATATCAAACCCTCTCCCCCCCTCAACAGCCTCTCTCACTTCGGGTCGAAGAGAACTCTCTTGGTTAGGGTTAATAAGTGAGGCTTTAAAAAACCGTCTATCTGCTGCTGCAGAAAAAAGAGTGTAGAGCTCAGCTCGAGTAGAGGCTTTCTCAATTTCCCCGATCAATTCTGTGGTTTGCCTTTGCATATTATGCGCTAAAATCGTCTCTATTAGCCGATTGACGACCGGGTAGAGAAAGAGAGTAAAAAGGATGAGTATGGCTAAAAAGCTGACGAGAATCTTCTGTCTAAAACGCATGCTATACCCACCTAAAACCTGTCACCTCGTAGATGGAGACAGGATGAGTAAAACCTTTTAAGGCAATCGGGGCAAGTGGTTTTACGTAGCAAGAGTCGCGCACCCCACTCTCATGAAGCGTCGCCTCGGAGATAATCAGGGTACCTCCTTTTGCCACTTCACAAAGCCGCGCTGCTAGATTCACATTCGTGCCAATAACGGTGTAGTTGAGACGATCCTCAGCTCCCATGTTCCCCACCACGACAAGCCCTGTATGGACACCTATCCCCATTTCGATGAGGGGCTTTCCCTCGGCAACTCGCTCCTCATTCCATTTTTTTAACGTCTCTAAAACCAAAATTCCTGTTGAGACCGCACGCAGAGCGTGCTGAGGATGAGGGGTAGGCGCCCCATAGATCGCCATCACCTCATCGCCCACATACTTATCAATGACCCCACCCTCTCCTTCAATGACTCTCGAAATTTTTGTCATGCATGTATTGAGCAATTGAATGGTCTCTTGAGGCAGAAAGTTTTGAGTGAGCTCAGTAAAGTTGCGTATGTCGCTGAAAAGCATCGACACGTCGCGGTCCTCTCCCCCTAGATGAATTTGCGAGCGCAAAATCTCATCAGCGACATCCTTAGAAACCACTTTGTCAAGCACACCGCGAATTTTTGCTCGCTCTTCTAGCCCTTTAACCATCTCCCCAAACGATTGCGTTAAAGTGGCGACCTCGTCCTTTCTTTTTCCCACATCAGGTAAAGCGACTTCATCATAGTGCCCATCGGTTACAAGAGAAGTCGCTTGAGCGAGCTTAGTAATTGGAGCAATCACTCCAAATGCAATTCTCCAAACAAATAGGAGTACAAGCACCATAGTCCCTATAGCGATCAAAAGAAGTTGGAGAGAAATTCTTTGAGAGAGATCCCCTTCGAGTTTAAAAAGAGTCCCTAAAATAGACCCATGTCCTCCTGTTTTTTGAAAGGCATAGAGCGTGGCCTTTGTCCCTTCAATCCCAGCTAGGCGAGTAAAGAGGTAGCTCTGGTTTCCAACTTTGACTCTCCCATGCGAGTACTCCATAAATCCTGCCTGAAGAAAAGAGTGTAGCTCATCTGAAAAAAGCTGCTTGCCGCTCCCATCATAACCCACCCATGCACCCTCATCCAGCTCGACGATGATCAGGGTATTAGAAGAGAGTGCCAACTGTTTCACGAGATGATTTAAGGGGGTAGCTACTGTGACATACACCGAATCCAATTTGAGGGTGTTGCCGATAAAACCCCACTTTCCATCATCTAGGGTAATCAGTTCCACCGCTTGGGGGATAGGGGGGGCGCCCGTTTTGGGAACATGCGCTTGATAGAAGGCGCTATCGTTGAAAACAGGAGTCGTTCTAAAGACTTGATCAGATAAAATTGCAGCGCCCCGACCACTTGTATCGATGCGAGCTATCCCATCCGGGACATTTTTTTTCACCCCGCCCTCGAGCAGAAGCCCCTCAACAAAAAGTGGCGTAAGGTTGCGGATCATATTGATCTTAATCGCCCAGTCATAAGAAGAACTCAAAACCGATTGAGGCGAAGATTTTGGCGCTTGACTGACAAGACGCTCGACCTCCTCATGAATCTCTTTTTGTTCCATATCTACGCGGCTGGGGAGCATCAGGGCATAGTAAGTGTACCCTCTCTCCTTTTGCAGAGAGGGTGGAAGAGGCGTTCCCACATAAATCTCCCCCTCCCCCAAGGAAAACAAAGTGAGCTCCTTTGCACTGGCAAGCTCTGCTGCATGAAAAAAGGTTGCAACTGCTGGAGTGATGACGGCACTTTTCTTTGCACTCATGTCGTGGATTTGGATCAACCCGACCTCAGGATCAAAAGCAGAAGCCTCCGCCATTAATTTCCAAGTCTCTAACTCTTTGTCATCCGTGAGTGAAAGAGAGTGCGCAAAAGTGGGGTCTTCATAAAGCGTAAGAAGCATAGAGTTGATGTTTTGAGTCATATGCTGCACTTCGTCTTTGACCCAGGCCTGTTGACTTCTTGCAAGCGCTTTGTGCTCTTCGATGAGCAAGCTTTGCACCTGCTCAGCTGCTCGATGCACATCTTCGCGAATGAAAAAAATGGGAAGGATGTAGATGATAATCGCCATGCCGAGCAAAAGAATCCCGACACCGAGAAGTAGCTTACTCCTTAATTTCATCCTTTTTTTCTAACAGATCATAGAACCGGATGAAAGGGAATTTGACGCCGAGTGAAGTTCTCATGCCCCGATGTCGTGATCACAACCGTATCTTCAAGACGCACTCCGCCAAGTCCGGGCAAGTAGATGCCAGGCTCCACTGTCAAGACCATTCCCTCTTCAAGCCGCTCTTGGCCTCCTTTTCTGATCCAAGGAAGCTCGTGGATTTCTAGCCCGACCCCGTGACCTAAGCTATGGGGAAAGAGCTCCCCATAACCAGCGCTCTCAATGTGACTGCGCGCCACGCGATCGAGATCGCCGGTGGTAACACCGGGCTTGCAAAGAGCAAGCGCTCTCTCTTGCGCCTCTTTGACAACTGAATAAATTTTTACAAGCTCACGCTCTGGCTCCCCAAAAAAGACGACACGAGTCATATCAGAGTGGTAGTGGCCCCGCACCACTCCGATGTCGATCAAAACGACGTCTCCCCTTTTTAAAGCGCGGTCACCCGCATGGTAGTGAGGGTGCGCTGACCCCTCTCCGAAGGCAATATGGGGAGAAAATGCGAGCCGCTCGCCCCCCTCTCTTAGCCAAAAGATCTCAAGCTCAGAGGCGATCTCCCTCTCTGTTACCCCCTCTTTGAGCCTGGAGACTACAAAATCAAACCCGCAAGAGCCGAGCTCTCCCACTTCTCTCAAGCGCTCGATCTCTTCTGGCTCTTTGATTGCACGCAGCTGCCGCAAAGGAGCTGAAAGAGAAATGAGCTCACCACCGAGCAATTTGAGCTTCTCAAACTCCTCAACCGTGGTATAAGTGGCATCAAACCCGATTCGCCTCCCCTCCAATCGAGGAAAAGGGGCATCTCGGCTCAAAAGCACGACGTCGAGATCGCTCTTCTGGTTGCGGCACTGCTCGTAGTAGCGGCCATCGACATAGAGCTTGGCTCCCTCTTTTGAAAGCAAAAGCCTCCCAAGAGAGAGGTCTAATCCTGTCAGATAGTAAAGGTCTACTGGATTATCGATGATCCAACAATCGACCCCGGTCAAGTGTTGTCTCGCCCTTTCTATGCGTCTCATTTAAACAGCCTCGCGAGTTCATTTTCTGTCAGCATCAAGTGAGTCGCCCTCCCGTCGGGCGCCCTATCGGGTTCTTTGGATTGAAACAAGCGCTCCACAAGTGCCGCCCCAGCCTCTAGACTGCCCACTCTTGGGCGGAAGGCGCGCTTCAAAGCGCCTGCCACACGTTTTTCAAATGAACTCGCCCCTTCTGCTAGAAAAGCGAGAACAAACTCACGGGCATCTTCATGTGAAAACGAAGCGGGAACCGCATCGATCAAAAAAGTGTTTCCTCCGAAATAGCGAAGCGCAAGCCCCGCCTTTTGAAAGGAGGGAGCGTGCGTCTCTAAAAGAGTTTTTTCCGCCCCCACAGCCTCTATTTGAATCGGCACGAGAAGCTGCTGAACAGCAGGCTCTTTTTTTGTATCCATCAACTCATCGTAGGCGAGGCGAAAGGCAGCTGCTTTTGCATCGACAATGCGAACACCTTCAGGCTCTTCGACAAACAAGTAACTGCCCACCTTTGTCGCAACACGGGGACGAGGCTGCATAAAAGAGGGTGTCTCTACAGGTGGCTCTAAAGGAGCAGAGGTATTATACGAAGCAATCGATTCAGCGATGACAGAGGTGGGCATTGAGATGAAAGTAGGCTTTCTCTTCACCTCAAAACTCCTCTCGACCGCTTCGCGCACCCTTCGAAAAAGCACTTGCTCTTCGTGAAAACGGACCTCTTTTTTTTGTGGGTGCACGTTCACATCAACTTGCTCCGGGGGAAGGTGCAAATGGAGTACAAAAAGAGGGAACCGGTGAGTCGAAAGCCGAGTCCCATACCCCTCGAGAACAGCTCTTGCGATCAAAGGGGCCTCTACCGGCCGCCTATTGACGAAAAGGTACTGACCTGTTCGATTCGGCCGGTGAAGCTCTGGCTTAGAGATGAAGCCCGACACAAAGCCTTTTTCAATAGGGATCATCGACTCAGCTAAAGGCTCACTTAAAAGTGTCGCAATGCGATTTTTAAGTTCCACATCGGAAAGAATTTCCCACTGCAGCTTCCCTTCGGAAATCCAGGTAAACCCCACTTTGAGATGACAAAGAGCCATAAAGATAAGCATTTTGTGAATCTCAGCTCGATCTCCACCGATGCTTTTTTGAAACTTTTTGCGCACAGGTGCATTGTAGAAGAGCGACTTTACCTCAACGGTGGTCCCCCGCTTTCTCGGCAAAACCGTTTTTTTTAACAGCTTGCCCCCTTCACACGTAAGCTCCCACCCCGATTCCCTCAAAGAGGAGTGGAGGCGCATCTTCGAGACAGCAGCAATAGAGGCTAATGCCTCCCCTCTAAAGCCCAGGGTTCCTAGCACCCCTAAATCGGCCGCGTTTGTGAGTTTAGAGGTGGCGTGCCTCTCAACAGCAAGTAGAAGGTCGTCCTCTCCCATCCCCCACCCGTCATCAGAGAGGCGAATCAACCCACGGCCACCGCCTAATGTTTCCAGGGTGAGATGCGTGGCTCCAGAATCTAAGGCATTCTCAATCAATTCCTTGATCACTGAAGCAGGGTGTTCGATCACCTCACCTGCTGCGATTTGATTGATCGTTTGCTCATCAAGAAGGTGGATTCTTTTCATGGATTTGACTACGGTAGGCAATAGGAGGGCAAATATGCAAGGAGAAGTTCACTTTACACCACTGAGTGTGTCAATCAATCAAGGGGAACCCCCCTCTCAAAGCACCTATCGCGATACCATCGTCCGTTCGATCATCCTAGGCGCTCAAATTGAAACTCTGCAGCAGAGCCTCACCTATTTTAAGCAGATGCAATCGAAGCAGCTGGCCGATGCGAAAAAGCAAGGGATGCCCGCTCTTCAATTTGTTAGACTTCCTCATGGGATGGGATCGAGTGAGGAAGTTGCAAATGCCGCTACCTACAATGTCTTGCAGTCAAATGTCGCCACTGCCATCAAACATCAGATAGCCCTTACCAAAAATCTTCAGGTGGGAGCCGACCCCAAAACATTGGCAGATCTCGAAAGTGATCTTCAAATCCTCCAAGCTATTAGCGCCGGATTTCCCAAACTCAGTCAAGAGCATGTCGATCAGCTAAAAAATATGGTGCAAAAACAGGAGGGTTTGGCCAAGCAACTCCCAAGCGATATACGAGCGCAGTTCGTTGAAGGGCAAAATAATATGCTCCTTGAGATGGGTAAAACCAACGAGGCGGCCCTTTCAGAATTTCAACTAGGTATCCAAGATATCCAAAAGAAACAGACTCAAACTGAGCAGCAAAAAGCTACCTTCGAACAGATTGTCTCAACTGTCCAGAGAGGTGATTTATCTAAAGCGCTCCCCCAAGTCGTCAATGTACTCAACTCTTACCGCTCTCTGCCTCCTGAGCAGCAAAAGGCGACTTCTGAGGCTCTGCAATACCTTTTCAATGCCCCTACTGAGAGTGGCAAACCTCTCGGTGAGCTCTTTGCGCTCCAGTTCGTTTGTTCCTCTCTCACCAAACCTATGAGCGCCGAGCACCTCACAGCTCAAGTGCAAGCCAACCTCCATCAACTGCCCAACGATTCGAGCGAGGGGCAAGCGCTCTATCGAAAAGTTGAAAGTTACATCGAATCGCCTAATTTCCCTAGCAACCTCGTAGTCGATGGGAAAAACCTCACGGTTGAAAAAGATGGACTGCACGCTCCTGAGGTGAGCCCTTTGCTGCTCGCTACGCCTATCGCTTCAAATGCTTTGCCCAAAACAAGCGATCCTTTTGACACGCTCAATGCAAACTACGAAGAGCAATCGGGTGGTTTGAGCAACTCTTACACACAATTTAAAGGAGCTCCTCCCTCTTCACAATCCAATGCTCCTAAGACAAGCGCCGCATCTGGTGGTTCATTGGCCAACCAGTTCTACAACACAGTTCTTGGAAAATACATGCCCGGCCAGCAGCAGTATCTGATGGAGCTCTCTGAAGTTCTTATGTTTGACAACTTTGGAGCAGAAGTGGGCAATGCGCTTCTCAACTACACCACCAGTTTTAGTGCAGCGCAAAACAACTACAACTTCAACAGTCAACTTCAAGGGGGGATGATCGGCAATGAAATATACAAAGGCAATCCGAGTAGTGCGGAAGCGGCCCTTAAAAATGAACAGGATCAAGCGCAAAGTGATATCAACTCGACGCAATCACTGATCAACGAAATCAAAGCAAAAATTTCCGCCATTCAAAACAACCCTCAGTTCACTCAGGCGCAAAAAAATCAGATGATTGACAAATTGAAGCCTATTCTTTCAAGCTCGTATGCGGCTCTGACTCACCTCAAAAGTTTAAGCGCTGTTCTCAATGGTGTGACGATCGACCCTCAGCCTCCCCCACCTCTGACCCCTGTGGGATTTTTTCTCAAATACGAAGGGGGCATTTCAACAACTATTGCCGGGACGATCAGTAAGTATGAAAATGCTGTGATCAATGGTGTAGGAGGGGATGGTTCGGGTCTGAGCGCCATTGGGTCTGCAATCACGAATTTTCAAAAGGGTTATGCAGACCAAAGTCAGAACCAGATGATGATCCTCCAGATGCGCATGACCGAGATTCAGCAGGAGTGGACGGTGACTTCTACCGCTTTGCAGCTCCTCTTTCAGTCCTACATGACTGTGGCTCAAGGTATTTACAAATAGGCTATTGACTGTTATGCTTCTCTAGACAAACTAAGGGGAGCCCCTATGCCCGATCTTGGAAAACCTGCCCACTCCTTTTTCCGCCTCCTCTCGTACTTGCGACCCTACAAAGGGGACTATCTCAGCGCGACGCTCTATTCAATTCTAAATAAACTCTTTGATGTGGCCCCTGAAATTCTGATCGGGGTCGCAATTGACGTGGTCGTTCAACAAAAAAATTCCTGGCTTGCAAAACTTGGAATTGAAAATCTCTCCCACCAATTGATTCTTTTGGGCTTACTCTCTCTTATCATTTGGGGAATGGAATCTTTTTTCGAATACCTCTACTTTTTGAAATGGAGAAACCTTGCCCAGAATGTAGAACATAAGCTTCGTATCGACACGGCAGAGCATCTTCAAAAAATCGACCAAAACACGTTTGATGAGCTCCGAACTGGGAACCTCATCTCCATTGTGAATGAAGATGTGAATCAGCTCGAGACCTTTCTCGAAAACGGGATCAACAAATTGATCCAGATCTTCTTCTCCACGCTCATTGTAGGTCTTATCTTCTTTGTTTTAGCTCCTCAAATTGCTCTTCTAGCCATTCTACCGATCCCCCTTATTCTCGGAGGGGCTTTCTTTTTTCAGAGCAAGCTCGCCCCTAAATTTCTTGCTGTTAGAGAAAGAGCAGGCGCCATCTCGAGCCGACTGATGAGCACATTGACAGGGATGCTCACCATTAAAGCACTTGCAGCAGAAAAATTTGAGATAGAGGAGATCACCCAGGTTAGTGAAGAGTATAAACAGGCGAACCAAAACGTCATTCGACTGAACGCCCTTGTCACCCCTGTCATTCGAACCGCCATTTTGATCGGTTTTCTCGCCACTTTGATCTACGGCGGTCTTATGACCCTAGAAGGGGCTTTGAGTGTAGGTATCTACGGAATGCTCATCTTCCTCACCCAGAGACTGCTTTGGCCTCTTACGATGCTTGCGGAAGTCACAGTCAACTTCCAAAAAACCATGGCCTCAACAACACGGATCCTCGATTTGCTCGATATCCCCCTCTCCGATCAGGGGAAGGGTTTGCCTCTTCGTAAAGAGCAGGTAGCGGGCGCCATTCATTTCAAAGATCTCACTTTTGGATACGAAACTGGGCACCCGGTATTTTGCAATTTTTCCACCTCCATCGAGCCAGGAAGCACAGCCGCTTTTGTAGGAACGACGGGGTCGGGAAAATCAACTTTGCTCAAACTGCTTTTTCGCTTCTATTCACCCGAATCGGGCTCCATAGAACTCGATGGGACCAATATCGAGAAGTTTGAGGTGCATGACCTTCGAAGAGCGATCGGTCTTGTCAGTCAAGATGTCTACCTCTTTCACGGAACGGTTGCAGAAAACATCGCCTACCCCGATCGAAACACCTCTCGTGAGCAGATCATTTCCGCCGCCAAGCAGGCAGAAGCGCACGATTTTATCGCAGCCCTCCCTCAAGGGTATGACACCCTCATTGGTGAGAGAGGATTGAAGCTCTCAGGAGGGCAGCGTCAACGGATCACAATTGCTCGAGAGATCATCAAAAATCCCCCTATTTTGATTCTCGACGAGGCGACTTCTGCTGTAGACAACGAGACCGAGCTAGCCATCCAACACTCTGTTGAGAAACTGACCAAGGGACGAACCGTGATTTTGATCGCCCACCGCCTCTCAACTGTGCGTAATGCAGATGTCATTCACGTACTAGAAAGGGGGAAAATTGTCGAGAGTGGATCCCATGAAGAGCTCATAGCGAATGAGGGGATTTATGCGTCGCTTTGGAGGCTTCAGACTGGAGAAATTTCTCGAGATTCTCGTCAGCCCGCCTCTCTAAATGGTCGCGGTATCCCTGAAGGGGAGCTAGATACTCTTCTACCATCAACTTCTCTAACACATCCGGAGTGAGCCCTGCTAAAACACCCGCTCGAAAGAGAGCAACGCGCTCTCTTAAAGCCGCTAAAGCCGGCTCTTCCAAAAAACAGTGGCTGCGAAGTTTGTGGATCAGCTCCTCTGTAGGAAAGGTGCGCATTAACTCAATGATGGCTGGATAAAATGGCTTCCCTCCTTGTTTGAAATAAGACCAGTACCAGCTGCTCAGATTGTATCCCCAGTCGGGAAAAGAGAGGCCGTGATCGATCGCAGCGATCTCGTTTTCGCCAACTAAGATGTTGCCCAAATTGCGGTCGGTATTGCCTATCACAGCATCAAGCACAACAAGGAGTTGGAACTCATCTCCGGGAAAAGTAAGCGTCTCTTCTCCAAGTACTTTGTCAAGAGAATCAAACCCTGCGACGTACTCCTGAAAAGAGCCCCACTTCCTCTTGCGTGCCCTCCTGCCTCCCATACGATTCTCAGTTGCGAGGTAGAACACTTCATGGGTAAATTCAGCGTAGTAGGTGTGCGGCACAATCCCAAAACCCAAGAAGGCATCGACAAGAAATGCGCCCACCTCATGATGCGCTGCCTCTCCCACGCGGCACCCCAGGCGCGTCGCTCTTTGCCCTAAAGCGCCCTGCATGATGGGACCAACAGGATTGTGGGGCGCATGGATCTCCTCATCAAAGGGCTTAAAAAGCCCGAGCACCTCCCTACCGGGCCCTCGCATCCAATACGCTCCTGAATACCCTTGTATCGACAAAACTGGATGAAGCCCCTTGATCATGCCCTCCTTTACGCGCTCATGGATAGGTCGACTCCCCTGTTGAGAGACAGCTCTCTTTATCCTCTGAATGATCCTGGCTTGTAAAGTTGAGTTGCGTAAATAGATTTGAAGATGCTTCTCAATCTCTGCTCTTTTCCATGAAAAGCCGTTGAGGGTGTAGAGGCGTGCGAGCAATTTTTCAATTAAAGCGATTTTCTTCTCGAGAAAATGGAACAATACTTTCCGATCAAAGGGGTTGTTAAACTCGAGTGTGAGAGCCAGCAAAGTGAAATAAACCACTCTCTCTACCCGAGCTTGTGGTGCGCCCAGTAAAAGCATATTCCTTAGCTTAAAGTGCCACCGTTTGGCCAAAAAACGGAGCTCCCCACTTCGCGAGGTGATCACTCTATCTCCAGGCTGCAGGCGGCAAAGAAGGCGGTAATTGCCCTTGATATGAGAGACCTTAAACTGTCTGGGACTGTAGTGATGAAAAAGATAGAGCAGAAAAAAGAGAACCTCTTCTATCCGCAGTCTATCATAAAGAATTTGTAAATACTTGCCCCACCTTCTCATAAACTCATTGTATTATAAATTTTATTTATTAACTATTCTTAATAAAATCAACACAATCTTTAAAAAACCATTGTAACTAAAACATTTAATTGATATAATAGTTTCTATATTTAACACAGCGAGGCCATATGGAAAAGAAGTTAAAACTCGATACAGTAGATAAAGAGAGGCTTACCCACATCGCAGAGGAGGTCTTTCACCGTCTAGAAAAGGGGATGACCCTCAAAGAAGCCACCGGTATCAGCGACGATGCACTCGAAGAGATCTACGGCCTAGCACACAGCTACTATGAACTCGGAAAATACAAAGAATCGGTGAGCCTCTTCCAGTTCTTAGCTGGCGCATCTCCTACGACTTATAAGTATCTTCTAGGTCTTGGAGCCTCTTTCCATCAGATGGGCCTCTACCGAGATGCGGCTTATGGCTTTTGCATGGCCTTTCAGGCAGACCCACAAAACCCGATCTCCCTCTACCACGCTACAGATTGCCTATTGAAACTAGGGCTGGGCGAGGAGGCAAAATCTCTCTCGGAGATAGCCATCGAGGTGTGTGAAGAACACCCTGGAAAGTACGACCAATTAGCAGAAAAATGCAGATTAATAATAAATAGTTGATAATATATAAATTTTTTGTTATAATTATTAAGTATTTTTAATAAACAGGTTTATAATGAGTAATACAATCAATCCCATTTACATCGCCAAGGCGCCCGCTGCTCAAAAGCAGAGCCAAGCCACACGCTCGACTTCTCGAAAGGGTGATACAATTGCTCCTGCTACGCCCATAGGAGGGTTTGTGACTGCCTCTCAAGGGCGCCCGAAGCTTCCTACTCCCGCCCCCTCCAAAGATCCAGACTACTTGATGATCGTTGCAGGAGCTTTTAGCCGCACTTTTCAAGCCATGAGTGGAACACTTCAATCCCAAGCTGCTGAATATGCTCAAGTGCAGCAGCTCAACCAAACCATGGCAAAATGTGTTCTTCTCTCGACAACAAATTCAGTCACCAAAGAGCAAAATGAACTCAAAGTGCAAGAGCAGCTTGCTAAGTACCAGAAAGAGATGGGCGGGGTCTTAGAGGTGTTTAATATCGTAACTCTGACTGTAACAGTCCTAGCGGGAGTCGCAGCTGTGCTTGCATCAGATGGAGCAGCGGCTGGAGTTGGAGAGTGGCTGGTTTCAGCGGGTAGAGGCCTATGCTCTAAAGCTGCTGACGCCTTCTCAACAGATGCAGTCGCAGAGGCTGAAGGGGCAGCTGGAGAGTCTGCTGCGGGAGTAGCTGGAGAGGATGGGGGGATTGAAATGCAAACTTTTTCGATGACAATGGGAGAGGAAGGGACCCTCGATACTGCAAGTGAGATAAGCGAGAGCTCTGAGATCTCTGAAGTCGATGAAGTGGAGCAAGAAGCAGAAAATACAACTGAAACGGTTAGCAAAAGCGATGAGGCCGAGAGTTCTTCAAAGACCCGCATGAAAAAGGTGGGGAAACAGTTATTCAAATTTGGAACAGGAGTCCTTATAAACTCTACTCAACTTGTGAGCGGTGCCTCTTATCTGAAACAATCGAGCGCCGACAACAAAGTAGCTGCTGCGCTAGCGCTTGTCGGACCGGCTCTCTCTAAGTTAGAGAAAAGCAACATGTATTTTCAGTACTACCAGCAACTGCTCTCAAGGGGGGGTCAAGTACTGCAAGGATTAAGTAATTTGCTCGCTGAGGTAATCGAAACCTACGGACAACTGGTCAATACCTACCAGCAAATCCCTCAAGGGCTTGCGAGCGCAGTTTAAAAAATTAGGATAATAAAGAGGAAAAAATTATGGCAGTCATTGACATAGATAACTGGAACAAAGTTCCAACAGCAGGTACTCAAGCTTCTCATACCAAGCATGGAAGAGTATTGAGCACCTCGAAATCGAAAAGAGGAGCAAAGGATGTACTCTCAGCGGCTGTGACGACACAAAGTGGGACAGAAAGTGAAATCTCCAAGAAAGCCGCTCCCTTGCTGCCTACGCCTGCAAAACCTTACGCTGGGGTTCAAGGCACAGATGGCGATGGCAATGATAACATGAGTCTGATCGCCATCATTGGCATGGTGCTCGCGCTTCAAGCAAAGACCAGCTCGCAATATTGGCAAAATCTTTGGAAGCAAGCTTCAGAGAGCATGAACATGCAAGTAAACTTTGCTCCAATTGTAGCTAAAGCGATCAAATCTTCGTACGACGCCCAAGTTTCAGCGACGCAAAATGAAGCCAAAGGGGCACTCGGAGCAGGTATTTCGCAAATAGTTGCATTCGGTCTCTCTATTGGTGGAGGTGCGTTTTCCACCTACAAAGGGTTGGGATCTGAGCAGATCAAAGAAGACGCCAAAAACATCGAAGAACTTGGAGAAGAAGCTCCCGCTGCCGCTGAAGGAGTGGGAGAGGAAGAAGGGTTTCTTCAAGCAGGAAATAATGAAGCAAAGGCGAACTCAGACGCAAATAACAGCGAGACTGCTGCAGTTGCAGCGAGAAGTGATGCGCAGGAGAAAGAGGAGCTAGAGAAAGTAGCGGCTCGCAAAGCTAAAGGAAAGGCTCCTGCTGCTGATGAAGTAGCAGGCCCCCCAGATAACCCGCTCGATCCCGAGGAGAAGGTGTACAGCAGCCGAGCTACTAAGCTCAAAAATGCCCTCTCAAAAGTCTTCACTTCGAAAAACGTCACTGCGATGTATGAAAACTCGCTTCGCGCTGGACAATTAGCTGGAATGCTAGGTCAAGGTTCGCAGCAGATAATTCAGGCGCAGTACCAGAGTAAAGCAGCTCTCTTCCGCGGAATTCAAGGACAGGCAGAGGCTTTAAAAAGTTTGTCTGAGATGCTCGCACAGTACTACGGTCAAAACTTCAGCCGTGCAAATGAACTGACATCTGGCGCGCAGCAAAGCATCGACACGGTGATGAATATTTTAAATTCAGCTTCCCAAGCGGTCACAGGAGCTGTCAACAGCATGTTCCGTGGGTAACCTACTGAGGCCCGTCTGCAATTGTGGCGGGCCTTTTTTCTTTGCGAACAATGTATCCTAGGCGCAGCTCTTCAAAGTAAACGAGCCAAAGCCCGATTGAAATCACTCCAACTGAAAAGAAAAACGAACGGCTCACCGCTTCCCCTAAGACTAACCACCCAAAAAAAGCGGCAAAAATCGGCGTCATCAGCCCCGCAAAAGAGAGAAAGGTTGCTGTAAAGCGCTTGAGTAGCCACCCATAGAGATTATAGCAAATCAGGTTCGAGACGATAATCATCAACAGAACCCCTTGGAAGAAGCCGCCGTAATTGATAATAGGTGTGGGGGTCCACGAGTCGACAAAAAGCGAGTGAATGAGCGCAAAAAGCCCACCGATAAACATCGAAGAGCCGTTGGCCATCACCGGAGACATCCCATCCTCTTTGCCAAGCTTTCTGAGCAAGATCCAACCATAGACAGAGAAAACGACAGCGCCGACAAGGGCCAATTCAGCCCATGAGAGAAAAAAGAAGTTGCCGATCAACCCTTCGCTCCCTGACTGGCTGAGAAGCACAGGCATGAATCCCACGAAACCAATAATCAAACCGACTAACTTTCTTCCAGTCACCCTCTCTTTGAACTGAAAGTAAGAGAGAAGCGCTGTGATAAAAGGGGAAAGACTGTAGATCAAGCACGCCTTGGCCGAAGTGAGAAATTGCAACCCCCAAAATTCAAAAATATTGGTCAAATAGACAGCGGTCAAACCGAGAAGGATGAGCGGAAAAAACTGGTGTTTTTTGATTTTCAGCTCCTCTCTTTTTACAACAGCTAAAAATCCGAGAAGGAGAACCCCTGCAATGAGCATCCGCGCCGAAGTGAGAAAGACCGGGGGAGCAGAGAGAAGGGTGACCTTGCCTAAGGTGAACGAAGTAGACCAGATGAAAAAGGTGAGAAAAACAAAAAATAGAGGCATTCAAAGCTCCTTTCTACAAGGGGTCTATCATACAGCAAATCGATTTTTTTTAGTCTTCCCAAAAATCTCTTATGGTCAAAACTCCTCTGCAAATTCTTTTGACAAAGAAAAATTTGGGTCAAAATAATTTGTTTGCAGGCTCCTCTTTTCGCCTCCCGTAGATATCTTCAAACCGCACAATGTCATCCTCTCCAAGATACTCGCCCACTTGAACTTCAATAATCTCCAGAGGCACCCTACCCGGGTTTTCTACGCGATGCACAGCAGATTTAGGGACAAAAATGCTCTCACCCTCGTGCACAGTCATCAGCTCCTCTCCAATGGTGACAACCGCTGTCCCCTTGACCACAACCCAGTGTTCGCTTCGGTGGTAGTGTTTTTGCAAGCTGAGCTTTTCTCGGGGTTTCACCTCAATTTTCTTGATCTTATAACGATTTGACTCCATCAAAACCGTGTAAGAGCCCCAAGGGCGGATACAAGTGAGCGGATCGTGCACCTCCTTCTTTCCAAGGGAGGTGAGCTCACCGACGAGCTCTCTCACTCGCTGCGCCTCTTTTTTGGGAGCAACGAGCACGACGTCATCGGTCTCAACGACCATCACATCGCTCATCCCGATTGTAGAGATGAGCCGATGCCCGGCGTAGAGAAGCGAATTTTGGGTATCAATTGCATGCACCTTGCCGTGGCACGCATTCTTTTGCTCATCTTTTTCAAGAAGCTCATAGATGCTCTCCCAAGAGCCAATATCAGACCAGGTGAGATCGAGGTGCACAAGAGCGACGCGGTCGCTTTTCTCCATAATCGCATAATCTAAAGAGATCGAGGGCATCTCATGAAAAGGAGCTATAAGAGCTGGGCAGTGCTTTTTAGCCTCCCTCTCAAAGCTCGACTTTGTAAAAGCAAAAAGACCTGAATTCCAGAAATAGTCCCCACTTTCTAAGTAAGTTTGCGCGGTTTTAAGATCGGGTTTTTCAACAAACGCTTCGACTCGATCACCATTTGCTCTCAAATACCCATACCCCGTCTCAGGTGAGGTTGGGCGCACAGCGAACGTGACAAGATCGCCCTGCATAGCCAGCTTCTCCCCCTTTTCTATCGCCTCGCGGTATTTAGATTGTGGCGCGATGGTGTGATCAGCTGGCGTGATCAAACATACCTCTTCCGTTTCGATTTGAGAAAGGGCATGAGCAATCGCTGGAGCTGTATTTTTTTGAGCAGGCTCGAGGATCATATTGGAGTGAAGCCTCGGATCGATCTGGCGGCGCACTTCATCGTAGTACGCTTCACTTGTGATGATGTAGAGATCTTCAGGAGCGATAAAATCGAGGTTACGCTGAACTGTTTTTTGCAAAAAAGAGGCCTCGTTTCCAATGCGCAAAAATTGCTTGGGGTAGTTTTTGCGCGAAAGAGGCCACAGCCGACTCCCCGACCCTCCAGCTAAAATCAATACCAACATTAAAAGCTCCTCATGAGTTGATCGCGAAATCTTCCCGGCTCAAAGCGGAGAGCATTTTCTCTGCAGACCTCCGGGTCGATGGGAACTCCTTTCTCATAACCATCAACCGCATCGCAAATAGATGCAGCCGTTTGCTTTTCGTAAAACACTCCGCCTAAGCCCAACGTTTCTACCACACCCCCCTTTTTATACGCTATGACGGGTGTGCCAGAGGCTTGGGCTTCTAGGGGAGCAATGCCAAAATCTTCAATGGCAGCGTAAAGAAAGGCGCTCGCTCGCGCTAAGTAGCTCTTCAACTCAGCGCGAGGGAGGTGACCGAGAAAGGTGACATTGGGTGGGGCTCTTTTTTCGAGTTTTTTTCTTTCAGGACCCTCTCCAATCACAAAAAGTGTTTTGCCCGGCATGGCCCTAAATGCTTCGACAAGGCAATCAATTCGTTTGTAGGGAACAAGCCTTGAAGCTGTCACATAGAAGGGCTCTTTCTTTTCTTGAAAAGTGCAATCAAAGACATCTACAGGTGGGTAGATCACTTGCGCTTCACGCCTGTAGCACTTTTCTATTCTGCGAGCTACAAAATGGGAAAGGGTGAGAAAAGTGTCCACGGAGTGGGAAGTACTCACATCCCAAAGTCGCATTTTGTGGAGCAAATAACGGGTGAGCCACTTTTTTTTCCCTTTCAAATACTGCTCTTGAAGATCCCAAGCGTAACGCATCGGAGAGTAGCAGTAGCAGATGTGGCGTTGATCGGGATGGATGATAACCCCTTTGGCCACAGCTGAGCTAGAGCTGATGACAAGGTCGTAGCCTGAAAGATCGAGCTGTTCAATGGCAAGAGGCATGAGAGGAAGGTAGTTCGGATAGAGAGTGCGAGCGAAGGGGAGCTTTTGAATGAAGGTGGTTCGAGCCTTTTTGCCTCCCAAATGGTGGCGATCGGTTTCAGAGAGGTAGTCGACCACAGCGAACAGGTCCGCTTTAGGAAAAAGTGAGAGGATCTCTGCGAGTACACGCTCCGCCCCCCCATAAAGAGTCAACCAGTCATGAACGACGCAAACACGCATGAACTGCCTCCAAAAATGCCTCTACAGCTCTTTCTGCCGAAAAGAGCTGTACCCTTTTTTTTCCCTTCTCAATGAGCTCCCTACGTCTAGCGCCTGAGGTTAACACCCGCTCAATCCCTTGAGCTAGAGACGAAATGGAGTGTGGATCAATGTATTCGGCAGCGTCGCCGCACACCTCTTCAACTGCTCCAATCTTGGATGCAACGACTGGGCAACCACAAAGCATCGCCTCAAGAGGGGGGATTCCAAATCCTTCATAGGTCGAAGGAAAAATCAATGCTTCCGCTCCGAGATAGAGCCCGTGCAACTCTTCATCCTCGACTCGGCCAAGGTAGTGATCGATCTGAGGAATCTTGCCAAAAGATTTGCCCACAACGACAAGGGGAGGAGCATCCACTCGCTCTAAAGCCTTCAAGAGAGTATCGAGGTTTTTGTGCGGCTTCAAGTTGCCTACAAAAAGCAAGTAAGAGCTCGGCACCCCTTTCACTGGCTTCACCCCCTTTTGAGTGAGTAGGGGGGCGCAAGGGGTGAGGGTGAGATTTTTGGGCTTGCAAGTGGCGTGATGCATCAATTCTCGAGCAGCATAGTGCGTTGAGCTCATCACCTGGTCGGCATGCAAAATGGCTCCGTTAAGCATCGTTTTGGCGTAGATTTTTTGAGCAAGCGAAAGAGAAGAGTAGTGGACAAGGTGGTAGACATCAAAAATTGTCACCATACGGCGCTTCGCTCGAATTGGGAGCAGTGGTGTATTGAAATGAGGAGCCCAAAACAGATCGCATTTGGGGATTTTAAGAGGAAGCTCGATCTGCTCAGCTAGTGAGTAGATGGGCGCTTTTACCTCAATCCCTCCAAGGGGGTCGCCCGGTGCATGGAGAAGGGTGAGCTGAAAGTCTGTGAGGTGAGGAAGAACAGTTTTAAGGTAGGTGCCGATTCCCGAGGCGTTGTAAAGCCGCGCGTCAACACAGAGATGGGGCATCATACCTCGCTTCAGACCAGGCGAGCTCAAGATCACATTGTACCATCTCCTCTACCAGTTGCTCGAAAGTGTGGCGCGGTTTCCACCCCATTTGATTGCGTGCTTTACTCGAATCTCCGAGCAGCGTCTCCACCTCAGCTGGTCTAAAAAATTGAGGGTCGACACGGACAAGGACATCGCCTATTTGGAGAGGGGTATCGAGATCGGGATCAATCGCCTCGATCACACCCCGCTCTTCGAGTCCAACCCCTTCCCATCTGAGGTGTACCCCAAGGGTTTTTGCTGCAATTTGCACAAACTCGCGCACCGTATGCTGTTCACCTGTAGCGACGACATAATCAGCAGGCTCCTCCTGTTGAAGCATGAGCCACTGCGCTTTCACATAGTCACGAGCGTGCCCCCAATCGCGCAAAGCATTGAGGTTTCCTAGCCTAAGCCCTTTTTGCAAACCGACTACTAAACGGCCGAGTGCCCGCGTGATTTTTCGTGTGACAAATGTCTCCGCTCTTAGAGGCGATTCGTGATTAAATAGGATTCCGTTGCATCCAAAAAGACCGTAAGATTCGCGGTAGTTGACCGTGATCCAGTAGGCGTAAAGTTTTGAAACAGCGTAAGGTGAGCGGGGATAGAAAGGGGTGCTCTCGGTTTGAGGAGCCCCTTGCACGAGGCCGTAAAGCTCGGAGCTAGAGGCTTGGTAGAATCGGGTACGCCGGGTCATTCCAAGCACGCGGAGCGCTTCGAGAAGGCGAAGGGTGCCCAAACTGTTGGTATTCGCCGCATACTCTGGACTTTCGAAAGAGATCGCCACATGACTCTGAGCGCCTAGGTTGTAGATCTCATCGGGCTGAATCTCATAGATCAGATTGAAGAGATTGGCCGTGTCCGTGAGATCGCCATAGTGGAGCGTAAGTCTATCGGACTCAGTGAGCCGCACCGTGTTGTCTAGAGAGCTGCCCCTTCGAAGACCGTGGACTTGATACCCCTTTTCTAATAGGAGCTCAGAGAGGTAGGCGCCATCTTGGCCTGTGATCCCTGTAACAAATGCTGTTTTATTTGACATAATGGAAATGGATTGTGGATCTTTGTGCTTTTCTTTTCAAGAGTTGTACGTTAAGATGCGTGGCCATGAAAGTGCGCTATCAAGGGAAAGAGGTAGAACTCCCTGAGGGGAGCACAGCTGAAGACCTCGCAAAACAGCTCCATCAGACAGCTCCTGAACAGGCGATTGCCGCCCAGATCAATGGAGCGACAGTCGACCTTTTTTCTCCCCTATCTGAGGGGGATGAGGTTGTGCTTTGGGATTTCTCAACGCCTCAGGGGAAAGAGGTCTACTGGCACAGTAGCGCCCATCTGCTCGCTCAAGCTGTGCTGCGGATTTGGCCCGAAGCAAAGCCTACCATTGGCCCCCCTATTGAGAATGGTTTTTACTACGATTTTGCCAACCTCATTCTCTCTGATGAAGATTTTGAGCGGATAGAGAAAGAGATGGAGGCGATTGTCAAAGAGAACTTTCCTTCAAAAAGAGAGGTGCTCCCCTCCAAGCAAGCTGCTCTTGAGGCCTTTGGAAACAACCCTTACAAAGTTGAGTTAATCGAGGGGTTTGAAGATCAAACTCTCACGGCGTACCGCCAGGGTGAATTTTACGATCTCTGTCGAGGTCCTCACCTCCCCTACCTGGGCAAAATAAAAGCGCTCAAGGTGTTGAAGACCTCTGGAGCTTACTGGCGAGGTGATTCAACGCGAGAAATGCTCACCCGGATCTATGCAATCACTTTCCCCGACAGAAAAATGCTTCGCGCCTACCTCCACCAGTTGGAGGAAGCGAAAAAGCGAGACCATAAGATCCTAGGTCCAAAACTCGGACTCTTTGCGCATGTAGAAGAGGCTCAAGGCATGGCCTTCATTCAGCCCAAGGGGATGCTCATTTGGAACGCTCTTCTCGATTACTGGCACGCGCTTCATGAGAGAGCTGGGTATGCGGAGATCAAAACTCCGCTTTTAATGGCCCGCGAGCTTTGGGAGCAGTCGGGGCACTGGCAGAACTACCGTCAGAATATGTATACCTCGACGATCGATGATAGAGAGTATGCGATCAAGCCGATGAATTGCCCTGGATGCCTTCTTTACTACAAAATGCAAGTGCACAGCTACCGTGAATTTCCTTTAAGGCTTGGAGAAATTGGACTCGTTCACAGACATGAAGCTTCGGGGGCTCTGTCGGGTTTGATGCGCGTTCGGAGCTTCCATCAAGATGATGCTCACATTTTCTTAGAGCCCCACCAAATTGAACAAGAGATCTTGAATCTTCTCGAGCTCATCGATGAGCTCTATGCCCCTTTTGGGCTCACATACCATCTAGAGCTCAGCACCCGGCCTGAGAAAGAGACGATCGGAACCGATGAGCAGTGGGAGCACGCAACAAAAGCGCTTCACGCCGCACTAAAAGCGAGCGGTAAACCCTTCCAAGTCAGTGAGGGAGAGGGAGCCTTTTACGGCCCAAAGATCGATATGCACATCCACGACGCCATCGGTCGCAGCTGGCAGTGTGGCACTATCCAACTCGATATGGCTCTTCCTGAGCGGTTTGACATTGACTACGTCAACTCAAATGGCGAGCGAGTCCGCCCTGTGATGCTTCACCGTGCGCTTTACGGTTCAGTCGAGCGTTTTTTCGGCATTTTGATCGAACATTTCGCTGGCAGATTCCCCCTCTGGCTCAGTCCAAGACAGATCCGCCTCATACCGGTTGCCGATCGGCATGTCGCCTACGCTCGAGAGCTCAAAGCAAAGCTTCTCACTGCAGGTTTTCATACGGAGATCGATGAGACGCACGAATCGGTGGGCAAAAAGATCCGCCTGGCTCAGATCGAACAGGTGAACTACATGCTCACTTTAGGTGATAAGGAAATTGAGAATCAAACCGTAGCGCTCCGCACTCGAAACAATATCTTGCATGGTGAGATCGCATTTGACACGTTTATAGCGAAAGTTCTACAAGAGAAGGAGACACGTTCTCTTACCCCAGCTTTTGGAGAAAAATGAAAACGATAGCCGTCACCAGTTTCAAAGGGGGCACCGCAAAGACTTCAACAACTTTACACCTCGGCGCTGCTCTAGCTCGCTACCATAATGCCAAAGTCCTTCTCCTTGATTTTGATGCCCAAGCTAATTTGACGGCAGGACTCGGCTTCGATCCCGATGAGCACGACAGTCTCGCCTCTGTCTTACAAGGAAACTGCACGGTAAGAGAGGTGATTCAAGAGAGTGAAGAGCCTAATCTTCACCTCATTCCCGCCGACACCTGGTTGGAACGCGTCGAAGTCTCTGGCGCCTTAGCTGGGGATCGTTACTCTCATGAGCGGCTCAAAGCGATCTTGTCTGATCTCGACTACGACTACGTGCTGATCGACACACCTCCCTCTCTTTGCTGGCTGACTGAATCGGCTTTGATCGCTGCGAACCACACCCTCATTTCAGCGACCCCTGAATTTTACAGCATCAAAGGGTTGGAGCGGCTAGCAGAGTTTATCGAGAGTATCAGCAAAAGACACCCGCTTCATGTGCTCGGTGTTTTGATCTCTTTTTGGAATGTGCGGGGAAAAAATAATCAAGATTTTATCGACCTGATCGAGCACACTTTCCCTGGAAAGCTGCTAGAATCGAAGATTCGCAGAGACATTCAAATCTCAGAGGCAAGCATTTATGGCAAGCCTGTGTTTGTGAGTGCTCCTACGAGTCGGGCAGCTGAAGACTACGTTGCTCTTACAGATGAAGTACTCACCAAACTTGGAGCGGAGGCGTACGCATAAAACATGGCAAAACTGGCATCCCTTTTACAACAACGGTTCAGAAAAAAAGAGAAAGGGAAGATGAGCGAGCTCGCTGAGAAAAGCGGTGAGGGACAACTCACAGTATTTTCTGGAATCTTTGGTCTTGGAAAACTCGGCATGCAAGAGAAAGAAGAGCTCTCAAACTTGCTGCATACCTACGCTGAGAGCGATCAGCTCGATTTTTCTGAAGACCTCAATTCGTTGCTCGCCATTACCTCAGAGGTGAAAGCGATCAACAACCAAGCAGCCATTCTCCATGGAGAGCGGATCAAAAGAGCGCAGACGATTCTCAAAAAATACCGAGAGGGAGCTTTCACAGCCTGGTTGATCGCGACTTATGGCAACAGGCAAACACCTTATAACTTCCTCCAGTACTTTGATTTCTACAACAAAATCCCCAAAGATCTCCATCCTCAGATTGAAGCGATGCCAAGACAAGCGGTTTACACGCTTGCGAGCCGAGATGGCCCTCTCGAGAAGAAGCAAGAAATTGTCAAAAACTATCAAGGTGAGACCAAGCAGCAGATGATCACACTCATCCGCTCCCTTTTTCCTCTCGACGAGAATGACAGGCGAAGAGAAAATATCGGAGATACGACAATCAAATCTTTGCAACGTTTCGTCACCACCTTTGAACAGAGCCAAATTAAAATGACCGAGCAGCAAAAAGAGACCATGCACAACCTTCTCTCCAAATTGGGTTCTCTAGTTGATGTGTGTAAAACCGTGAAGGAGTAGCGATGCCAGAACAGACCCGAAATAATTTTGTACTCGATGACAACATCATCATGCTCTTTGAGGGAAACCTCAAACGCATTTTTGCCATGAAAATCACACGTTCTACTTATCGAGAGCTTCAGAACGTAGTCTTAAACTGTGCAAATCAAAACAAAGAGATTGCAAACTTCCTCTTTGAGACATTGCTCACTGGTCAAATCAAAATGAAATTGAATGAGAAACACCACGAGATTCTCGAAGAGGTGATCAAACACTTCACAATACCTGCTCGTCTGAGCAAAGAGGTGTATGAAAAAGGTGAGTTTATCAACATCATCACAAGTGATCTGATCACTCAAGAGAACCAAGTCGCTTTTCTCAATCGACTCCGTCGCATTGATGGGGACGAGATGGTTTTTATGAGCGATCCTGTGAACACTTTGAATCTCTTTCAACACTTTGCAGGGCGAATCTTCGAGCTTGAAAACAACCCTAAGGGAAAAGAAGAGCTCGCAAAATACAAAAAAGAGCTTTCAGCTTTGGCTGACAGACTCAAGAAGTTATCACAATGATTGGAAGCTGGGAGCTCATACTCATCTTGTTGATGGCACTTCTTCTTTTTGGGGGAAAGAGGCTTCCCGATTTGGCGCGCAATCTTGGCAAAGGGCTGCGCGAATTTAAAAAGGCTTCCCGAAGCCTGATCGAGGAGGATGAGGACAAGAAGCAGTGAACTTTTGGGAGCATATTGAGGCGCTACGCCGCGTCTTATTGCAGGTTGCTCTTTTGCTTTTTGGCTCGACTCTTCTTCTTTTTTGCTTTCATAGAGCGCTTTTTCATTTCATCTTGACTCCTCTTGGTACACCGCTTTATCTCTTTGGTCCCCTTGAGGGTTTTCATGCGGCGCTCAAGCTCTCATTTTCATTAGCGGTCGTGCTCACCTCTCCTTTCTCTTGTCTGCTTTTGCTTCGCTTTTTTCTCCCTGCCCTTAAAAGACGCGAAAAAAGGATTGTGCTTCCCTTCTTGCTACTCTCCACGCTCTTTATTACTGCCGGGATCCTCTTTGGGTACTTCCTCACTCTTCCCCTTGTGATGGCTTTTTTTCTCACTTTCAACCAAGAGATAGGTGCGAATCTCTGGTCGATGAGCCATACCCTTAACCTCGCTTTGACCCTTATTTTTGCCCACGCCGTTGCGTTTGAATTGATCGCTGCACTACTTCTCTCCGTCCATCTAAGGGTGATTACAGCCGCTCAGCTGGTGCGCTCAAGAAGGCTCATTTATCTTTTGATTCTCATTTTAGCCGCCATTTTAACCCCCCCCGACATCGTCTCTCAACTCCTTTTAGCACTACCTTTAGGACTGTTTTTCGAGGGAACACTTTTATATGCACATTTTTTAAATAAAAGACTGTTAAACACTTAGTTGTTATTTTTCTCATTTTATGGTATAATCACTCTGATATGGCATACTCAATAGAATTATCAGATAAAAACTTTAATCCTTTCTATCTTCAAGAAAAAATTGGAGAAGCGTTTGGAAACCATATTTTATGCAAACTGGAAATCGATCGGCTCCTACCTCTTGAACTGATCACTCGTCTTTTTGAGACCATAGCCTTGACCATCGCTTTAATTGTAAGTATCCCCTTGCTTCCGCTTGTGGCTATGGGTCAAGGAATCCGAAAACTAGGAGATACTCTCTCAAAGAAGAGGGTAGTAGTCCCCCTACCTGTGCATGTTTCAAAGGAAAATGAAGTGAGTCCGCACTTGGCTCAACGTTCGACCAGCTGTAGCAAAGAGGTTGCTATCTCACCTGATGGCAACTGCCTTTTCAATGCGGTTGGGTATTGGTTAGAGCCAAAACTAAGTGCTGAGAAGATGCGAAAAGATGCTATTGAATGGATCGAGAAGCAAAACATTGATAATTTGATGCAAGCATGCCGGCAAGCCTTTGTAGAGCTTCTCCCACAAAGGGAGGGCGACGCACTTTATAACGAATCTGGAGCTGACTACATTAAAAGTCACCTCCCGAGCTATCTCGATGCGATGAGATCGAACGGCTCTTTTAGTAGCGATTCGGTATTTAAGGGACAAAGAACCTATGGCGGCGCTTTGGAGCTCTACGCTTTATCTAAATTCTATCAAATAAATATTCAGGTTTGGCAACGAGAAAACGGTGCTTATAAGAAGGTGTTCCTTTTCGAAGCCGATACACCAAATCGGCCTGCTGCCCATATCCTCAAAGGGGGACTTCACTACGACGTCTACCTCCCTCCTAAACCAAGAAGCGATTCAAGCTCGAGCTAAAAGAGAAAAAAACATAGAATGGGTCTGTTATGAACGTAGCAGCCCCCTCTTCCAGAGACTTTAGTCCTTATATAGCGCAAAAAACGCTATGGGGAGAGTATGAAGAGCACGTATTTAGCAAGCTAAAATTCGATGCGCTCCTTCCACTGGAACTCATTGTGCGTCCTCTTTATGCGGTAGCCCTTACTGTGGCAACAATATTTAGCTTCGCATTGCTTCCCTTCATTGCCCTTGTCCAAGCGGTCCGCGTGATCCGCGATGCGCTCTCTGAAACTCCACTCTTTGAGCCCAGCTCCACTGCTAGCTCTTCTGAAAGTTCTCCCCCCTCTTCGCCTCGAAGCACACTCTTCCCCGGTGAGGTTTTCATCGCGAGGGATGGTGACTGTCTTTTCAACGCAGTGCTTCATGGACTAAAAAAGAAGGGTAAAGCCGAGAATGCCCAAGCAAGAAATTTACGAAATCAAGTAGTTAATCATATTATATCACATCAAGCTCAATACAGATCAGACTTGCGAGAGAATTTCAAAGACATTGCGAATCTAGGTGATGAAATTGATAAAGACTACGATAGAGCCCTGCCCATCTACTTAACACACATGAGAAACAATTCAACCTTCCCGTTTGCTGCTCCCTTGATTGGACGGATGAGAACCTATGGCGGGAAAGCTGAGCTCCGCGCTCTGAGCGAAATCTACAATGTGAATATTCACACCTACCAAAACTTCAATGGTAAGCTTACCCATATTGTAAGCAACCCAATCGAGCCAATTGCGGAAAGGCCCACTATCTCGATCATTCGCGACCCGAGGGAGCCGGGGCACTACAACGCCTATAACCCTCCCTCTTCAGGCTCCAGCTCAGCAGATGAGGGTGACTCCAGGTAGAGTTCGGGTTTTTCAAAAGGATAGGTGGTATGAGCCGCCTTTTGAAGCGCCTGCCAGTAACCTCTATCGAGCCATCCATGCGACCCATTCCAGTAGGCGATAAAGCCCCAAATCCCCCATATAAAAAGAAATAGATAGGTAATATGCAAGAACTTGGGGATTTTCTTATCTTCGGAT
Source organism: Chlamydiota bacterium (assembly GCA_021772465.1). Lineage (GTDB taxonomy): Bacteria > Chlamydiota > Chlamydiia > Chlamydiales > JAAKFR01 > JAJFLX01. The sequence goes on along the minus strand of JAJFLX010000012.1, from coordinate 265,862 downwards.
GGGGGAATTTCAACTTCGTCCATTCTGCCTCCTTCGTGAAGGGTTGATCTACAGGCATATCAAGTCATTCATTTATCATCAATCGAATAGATAAAAAATTAATATGTCTATTTTTTAATTAAAAAACAATCTATTTATTGTCTTAGTTTTATGTTTTATAGTAAAATAGTGTGAAAACTATTTATTATATTTAAAATTATTGATTTATTATGAGTGGCATTTTGAACATTGAGTCAGGGGCGAATAAATCTCAGCCACCGGCGCAAGAGAGTAAAACGGAAGCGATTCCCCCTGAAATTTTAGGAAAAATATTTTCCTACTTAAATCGATCCGAAATTCTTCGAGTTTCTTCAGTATCCAGGGCATGGAATGCAGCAGCCATAAACGCTTTTGGACGCCGTGAGTTTCACTTGATCGAACAGTTTTTGAAGTTTGTATGCAAAAACTTAGACGAAGAAAGATATTCATCAAAAATAGAAAACCTTCAGGCTCTTTTAAGTGATAGAAGAGTATTAGGAAGAAATATAATAGAGATTAAATGTTCGATATTTTTTATAAAAGAAAAAATATTAGACGAGCTACAAAATTTAGATGATCGCTGCTTTGACTTATTAGCAAAAAACAATAAAGACCTTCCCCTTTTTTTTGATGATCTTGTTGAGTTAGCAAAAACTCAAAAAAAGCTCATTCACGCAAATAAAAATCACTACGAACGTAAGAGGATACCTCTTTTAAGGGAAATTTTTAGGAAAGTACAGCGAAGCGGATATCTCGAGGCGGCTTTAGGGCCTGTGAACGCCATACCTAATGAGCAGAAGAGGTTAAAGGAGCTGATGGAAATTTTTAGAGCTTCAATTTGGGTTCGAAGTGGTTTTATCGAGAAAGCTTTAGTGATTGCAAGAGCAATGCAGCAAGAGGAGGCGAAGGATTTTCTCTTACTACATATCGTGAATGCTCTGATACGAATCCCTGATATCGAGAAGGCTAAAGAGATTGCTAATACAATATCCGATGAGAGGTACAGAGAATATGCCGAAGAAGCTATAGCTAAAGCAGATTCATCACCCTGATATCACTCTTCCTCATCCTCAAATAAGCTATGTTGAGGCCCTTCATGCATATCAAGTCGCCCCTTGATCCCAAGGTAGATAAATACTATCAACGCGCTCCCAAAAAGGGCAAAAAGTAGTGCATAGTGCAAAATAAAACCGTAAAGTCCGCTTCCGTCACTCACTCTGGCTTTCCCTCGATAATATCAATCGTCTGGACGGGATCGAGCCCAAGCCACCACGCCTGAGTCGGAGGGGTAATCCGTGTTCCTTTGGTCATTAAATACTGAAAAATCCCTTCGAATTTGAAATTGGGCACACCGAATGGATTTGGAGCTGTACCTGTCGGATCGTCGTCGAAAAAGTGCGCAAAAGAGGGCATCACACTCCCCAAGCTTTTCGAGGTAGGCGACCAAAAGTGGGAGGCATGCCAGTCACGGTGAGGTCGCTTTATGCCAACCCTGGAGAGGTCGGGGCCAATGCGGCGCGTGCCAGGGAAGGTGACGCTCTGATAAATGTACTCATTTGCCGATGAGGGGGGAGCGGGATACTGTGCCGAGCCATTTTGCACAACATCTTGCACAAGCGTCCTTGTTTGATCAGTATGGCAATACCAACACCCCTCTATGCGATAAATATCTTGTCCGATGCCAATCAAATCTTGACGAGAGAGGAAACGAACTCTCCCCTCTTTGAGTTCGTCCAAATCTTCTACTGGCTCTCCATTCTCATCATAGAGCCAGTAGCGACTCCCCAGATAGTCGCGCTCAGAAATCCGATACTCTTTGGGATTAGAGATATAGATGGTCCCCTTCTCTGTTGAGTAGGGAGGCAAGGCGCCGAGCAGAGTGAAGTCGCGGTCGATCCAATTTTCGACAACACCATCGGTCTCAGTGATCGCAAATGCCTCTTTTTTCTGCGGGTCATAGAGTTCTAACAGTTCAAAGAAAGGAGGAGGGCTCTTCTCAGAGTGCTCAGAGCTCCATTTCTCTTGCAAGGCCCGCTGATAATCGAGATTTTTAAGAGGGCGCAGTAGAAGCACGCGGCTAGTGAGTGTCGTCTCTTCGGCCCCGAAGGGAGTGACATACGCTTTGAGCTCATCAGGCGCTTGAATCCGCACAATCTCGCTCTCTTGGTAAGCGTGCAAAGTGTAACCCTCCTGCATGTGATAGACGTATTGCAGCCCAGCGCCTCCTGGATTGGAGGTGCTGATGTAGACACCCGGATCCGAGACCTCGTACATCTGCACTTGGTAGGTACTCGAAGCCTGCTTCCAGCTTGGATCGATATGATCTGGGGCAATCAAAGTGACAGCCACAGCGCCGCTGAATAGAAGAAGCACGCCTAAAACAGTGAAAAGTGCGGACCATTCGAGTTTGTAAAAGCCCGTTTTTTTCTCGCTCATGCTGTCACCTTTTGTGGAAGTAGCACGGTGTTGCTGATGTTAAATGCAAAAAGTGCACACCCTATCAAAATGATCACACCCGACACTGTGCGGGCAAACCAGTACCACCACATCGCCTCGACAGTCGCTAAAAAAGGAATCGTGCTCAAGTTTTCACGAAATTGAGCATAGCTATCGCCTGTCCCCCAGTTTGCCCACATAAGACCTTGCTTAAAGCCCCCCAGCCACAGCGCGATGAACATGAGAAGCGAGCCGAAAAGAGCCAAACTGAAGTGCAAATCGGCGAGGCGATCAGACCAAAGAGGGCGACGAGTGATTTTAGGCACAACATAGTAAATCCCTCCAATGGCAAAGAAAGTGAAAGTGCCGAGAAGAGACATGTGAGCATGTCCTATGATCCAGTCGGTTTTTGAGATCACTTCATTGACGTTGCGAAGCGATTGAAGCGACCCTTGCAAGCAGACAATCAAATAGAAGACAACGCCCATCGTAAGAAAACGGAGCGGGGCACTCTCTGTGTAGCGGCGCCAGTTGTGCTTCACTGTTCCGAGCAAATTGGTAACAACCGTCCATACTGGAATGATCAACCACATGGAAAAGATCACACTTGTAGTTTGAAGCCATTGAGATTGAGGACCATGAAGCATATGATGCGCTCCAATCCAGGCGTAAACAAAGGCGATCGACCAAAATCCTACCATCGAGAGGCGGTGGCTGTAGATTGGAGCGCCAGTTGTCTTGGGGATGAAGTAGTAAGCAATCGCAAGGCCCATAGGGGTAAAAATCAACCCGACGAGGTTATGCACATAAAAAAAGCTCGTGTTGACCCGCGAGATCCCTTGAGGAACCCACTCAACAGCAAAATTGCCTACCACAAATGTGAAAGAGGTCCAAATTAAGGTGGCCATCGTGTACCAGAGCGAGACATACATCTGCTGATGGCGACGACCGATGATGGTAAAAAAGAGGTTGGTGGCAAAAAGCACCCAAGCAACGCCTACGAGCAATTTAATAGGAACCCATCCTCGACCAATCGTCATGGGAAGCTCAGCATATTCCCACCCAAAATTCGTTCCCATAGGGAAAGAGAAGACGCCGAGTACGAGACTCACCCACCAGATCACACTCGTCCAGCTCGCAAGCTTCACACTCCAAAGAGGGGCGCCACAAAGACGTGGGACAAAATAGTACATGAGCCCCATATTTGCAGAGAGAAGCCAAAGAAGGGTGACAGCGCCCACATGCACAGGTCGAACCCGTCCAAAATGGATGTACTGTCCTGAAAAATAGTCGGGCTTGAGAAAGCCATTATACGAGATGAAGATGCCGATAAAAAGCCCGACGAGCAAAAAGCCAATAGCGGGGTAGAGCATCTGTTTGACCGGTCGATCGTCATAAGGTATTGCTTCAGCCATAGATCTTTTGCCTTTTTTCTCGGAGCTTTTTTGCATCAGCTAGTTGGACGACTAGCTTTGTTCTGAGGTTGATGAATGTGCCTCTCGCTTGCAGAAGCTGCCCAATTTTTTTGCCTCGATCGGGATAATCTAGTTTGCCCTCTTCGATTTCAATTTGATGAGTATACCCTTCGATACGCACATCGAGGTAGTCTAGAAGCATCTCGAAGAGCTCTTTATCTTCTGGTGCGCGAATCAGTTCGAAATAGATTCCAACCTCCTCCTTTGGAAGACCGGCTGCAATCAACTGCACTCCCACTGCCCTAAAGTGTCTCCTTTCGTCTTGAAGTAGGTCTATAACTTGCTGCGGCGCCTTCTCATCGGTGTAAAGATCAAGGATCCGTCGATCAAAGTGATCGAAAAGCACAGACTCGAGCTCATTGCTGAGCACCTGAGTGCGGGTCAAATCTCGGATATACATGACCAGCTGCATCCGTTGTCTTGCTGTAGTCTGATCACCCCAAGGGATCATGGCCGTCCCATGCACCCCATATTTGATTGAGCGCAAAAGTCGCAAGTCATCTCGTGAGCTCAGCCAGGGGAGGTTCGTGAGCATCCGCGGTTTGGCTTCAATCATCGAACTCGCACGCAAGCCCGTCCCTCCCCCATCTGCTCCATGGCACGTGGCACAATTCACTTGATAGTAGGCCTCCCCAGCTGCGAGATTTTCGGGGGTATAGTAGAGGTCGCGAATGTAAAAGAGCTCTTTTTCGGGGCCACCAGACGGGTTCGGTCTCACCTCAAAAAACTGAGCTACAGAAGGGTTGGGGGCGAGAAGCTCGCCCTCGTTTTTCATCTCTTCAATCACATCTTCTGGGTAGTAATGCCATTTTGCCCCTTCCCTTTGAGCGAGGGATGTCCGCTCATGAGGCAACCCTTGATAGAGCCAGTTGACCAGCTGCTTCACCTCACGCGAGTCTAGAACCGGGCCACCACTCACCTCAGGAGCTCTCTCCCCCCAAGGAGGCATCGGCGTCCCCTTCACCCCATGTTGAATGGATTGAATCGCTTGCTCTTTAGTTAGCTGCCTTAAAAAAACAGGGTTGCGAAGATTTTTAGGGATCGGATAGATCCACTCGCTGATGATCCCGTTTCCTTGTCTTTGAAGGCCATGGCACGTGCTACAGAGAAGCTCAAAAGCGAGAGGAGGATTGAACCCCTCTCGATCCCAAATTTCACGTAACTCATTTCGATTTTTCTCTCCCAAAGCATGCAGGAGGTGAGTGAGTTGGTAAAATTTTGTCTCATCGAAGGGCATCACTGGCATAATGGACTTCGCGGTATACGCTGTGGGATCTTTGAAATGTCCCATGAGCCACGCATCATCTCGATAAACTCCCGACCAGTTGAGGTGAGGAGCAATGTCGCGCCCAAGTCCGTACTCTTCGATGTAGACCATCAAAACTCGATGGAGCCTCTCTAGATCCACTCCAGGCACACGCGAGGCAAACTTAAAATTCGTATAAAATCCCTCGATCAATCCTGGAAATTGCGCTTCAAGCTCTTCTAGCATCCCCTTTTTGGAGTCGCTTTTCTCGATGTGAGCATCAATCTCGGCAGCTCGAGTTTTGAGAACCTCAGCGAGTTTTGAACCGGGAATCTGCTCGGGGATTGTTCGGTAGAACCACTCTTCATCTCCACTTACTAGCTGCACAGAGCTTTCAAACCCTTCGAGTTTGTGGCACGCTGCGCATCCTTCCGATGCGTAGACCCGCATCCCAGCCTCCACATCCTCTATTAACTCTGGGGGGACGCGCCTCTCCCACGGCATTTTAGCCCCCCCCTCCCACTCTCTCATCGAAATCTGATGATCGACTTCAGATATCGCTTTGGTCTGACCTGTTTGCGCCATCAAAAATGTCATTAAATCAGAGAGTTCTTCGTGATCGAGACGGAAATTGGGCATCGTTGACGAAGGGAGATCAGCTTGAGGCCAGACAATGGACTCTTTGATGTACCAAGGATAGCTCAAGCCCGCTTTGGTGAGCTCAGGACCGACACTTGATCTAGAAAAACCATCAATGCGGTGACAAGCGTAACACGCCTGAGAGATGAAGAGCTCTTTGCCTCGCTCGTAATTGACGATCAATTTATCGACAGGTGTTTCGAGCCCTTTCAAATCGGCAGGTTGAGGGGTGGCACTCTGCGCGAGGGCAAGTCTCTGCTCCCCTTCGAGAAGCTGGACCCGCTTTGCTTCAATCGATCCCCCTTCAAACGAATGAGCCAACTCCTCGATAGGATCGGTTTCAAGTGCACGTTGCAGCAGCTCCTCACTGACCTCTTTTGAGCCCGTGATCCGTGTGAGCTGCTCTTCAATGGCCGGTAGAGCCTGAGAATGTGAGGCTAAGAAGGTGCGCTGCCCTTCAAATGCATCAATTTCGTCAGAAGAGAGGTGATAGTCGGTTAACTTCTCATCTAGCCAATCGAGTGTCCCCTCTCGCCCACGTAGCTCAAGACTCTTTCGGAGCTGAAGCAGGCTAAGTAAAGCCGCTTTATCGTGTTCGATCCCCTGCTTGATCATTTCGAGCTGCTCGGTTTTCTGGTCGGTGAAATACTCGACCTTATCGATCACAGCTTGCACCTCACTACTCGCGGGAAGGTGGCATTGCACGCACTTCGCGACGATCAGATCCCCTGCTAAAATGGGAGTCGTTTGAAATGCCAGCTCATGGCCTGGCTTTTCGTTGTACATGCGTGCAAAAGGGGGGTCATTTTCAGGATCAATTTCTGTAAACTGTGGCTTCCCTCCATCATATGCAGGCTCATACTCTCCATCGTAGACCGCCCCATGCGCCCTTTTTGCGACAAGTGCGCGCCCATTGCCGCTATGACAAGTCGTGCATCCATACTCCTCCATAGGGTGGTACTGAAAAGGGACCGTCTCATCCCCAATTAGGGGGTGCATCTGAAGCGCCTTCACGAGATGGGGCTGTTTGAGCTCGGGATCCTCAACCTGCGACCACACGTAGTCGGGGTTGGGTTCAAGAAGAGGTTTTCCATTCGCATCGATGACCACTTGATCGTTCACATCTCGAGCGACATGCAAAGGGGAGAAATGGGGAAGATCCATAGCCACATGGCAGCTGATGCAGCGATCGATGAGCTCAGGCCCTCCCCCTTCAGTTGGAATTAAGATCTGCTTGATCCCGACCTGGTAGGGAGGCGGCTCTTCATGAATGATTGAGCCGCGAATCGCTTCAAGCTCTTTGTAGGTCTCTTGGTAAACTTTGTAATCGGGGAAAAGCTCTTTGTAGACAAAAACACCGATACCAAAGACGACGAGAAAGGCGAAAAAAAGCAGAGAAAATTGATAGGCCTCTTCTCGCTTCATTTAGTGCCTCGCAAAATTTTCAGTCCATGGCCAGATCCACGCCCAGTTCGGTCCTCTGAAGAAAACCCCGACTATCACGAGAAAACCTTGAAAGCTCATAAATGCGGTGTAGAGAAAGATAGCAAAGTAGCGACTGCGATGGAACCACACTCCCTCTCCATAAGGGTTGCGATCAAAGTAAGGGATGAGCGCGAGGCCAACGATGATCAGTGTTGGCACGGCAACCCCACCCCAGAAGGCATTGTAAGAGACCATTTCTTGGAGACCTAAAAAATACCAGGGAGCTTTGGCTGGATTCGTCGGTTTGGTCGGATTGGCGATCTCTTCAAGAGGGGCATCAATGAAAAGTGAGAGCAAAAGAACCGCTGCTGTCATAGCCAAGAAAACGACGAGCTCTGCGCGCAAGAGATGAGGCCAGCTGAAGATGTAATTCTCAGGTCCTCTATCGACAGCCGGGCAATCTCCTCGCACGAGTTCCATAAGTCCATAAGTGCGCTTCACACCTGGTGCAAAGGACTCTTTTGTATCAGATCGTTGGACCACGCGGTAGGGGTCGGGGCGCCACTTATCCGGGGGGCGGGCAAGCCCCCCATCTTTTCGGATCCGCCAAAAGTGCACCCCTATAAGGGTCCCCGTTAAAAGGGGGAGGACCATCACATGCAAGACGTAGAAGCGTATCAACGCATCTTGACCCACTGTCGTCGAGCCGAGCAGCATCAATTTGTTAATATTGTATTGCATCCCCGGTATGCCAGGCACGTAGCCTGCAATTTCTGAACCCACAGTGATGGCCCAAAATGCAAGCTGATCCCAGGGGAGCAAATAGCCGGTAAACGAAAGAAAGAGGACAGTGACCATGAGCATCACCCCAACCACCCAGTTGAATTTCCTCTCCCCTTTATACGCTCCCATGTAGAACACACGGCTCATGTGCAAAAAGACAAACAGAACCATCAGCTGCGCACTCCAACGGTGCACATTGCGCCACATCATAGCAAAAGGTGTCGTATCGAGCCAATCGACCAAAATATCGTAGGCTCTGTCGACTGCAGGAACGTAGAAAAACATCAACACGACACCGGTGATTACAAGAAGAAAAAAAAGAGAAGCCGTGATGGTTCCAAGACCTAGTGTGTGGAAAGGATCGACCACGGTTTTATGGCATTTGACCGGATGGATATGAAGGAAGAAGTTCTTAAAGATAATCTCAGAGCGATCGACGTCATTATTCGGATAGTTGTGACGGAAAATCGAGCGGAGAAAACGTGCGGGGAAGGTTTCGATCTGCTCTAAAAAAGAGGGTTTTTTATTTCCTTTAAATGTTGCCATGATCTCAAACCGTGGGTGTATACCACGCCTCGCGTGGCACCTGAATCACTTGACTCTTATCGACGAGCAAATCGCCTGCGGCCCCTCTGTAAACGCGGTAATAAATTAAAGGAGAGGGGGCCGGCCCTCCGGTGTTACGACCATCAATATCGTAAGTTGATCCGTGGCAAGGGCACTTAAAACCCGTTTCTACAGAGTTGACTGTGCATCCAAGATGGGTGCAAATCGCTGTCATGCATCGCACTTTCCCTCTAGAGACCTCTACAAATGTTTTCTGTTTCGGAATGAAAACCCTCCCTTCTGATGTGAGCACATCTTCAGGGCGTCCGATCGAAAAAATGCTGGGAGGAATTTTCAATGCGTTCGGATAGAGGTAGCCGAGCATGGCAGCCCCAAGCATCCCTCCAACACCTGCGACAGCGCCCCACCCTACGAGGGCGACAAAGCGCCGTCTGGAAATTTTTTTCTTGTTTACCACTCGAAGACTATTGCGATATTTTGGCATTACTCCTCATCTCGAAACATTTGATACTTCGGATCCTCTGGATCTTCAAATTGTCCTTTCTTCATAGCAAATATGAAAACAACTACACCGATTACCCCCCCAAAAAGAGCGAGAAGTAAAAAACCGATTATCTCCATTTAACCGATCCACCTGTAGGAGTAGTTCATCACATCCATTGTCACCGCTTGTGTCGGACATTTCTCTGCGCAAAGACCGCAGCGGATACAAAGATCCTCATCTTTTAACATGGCGGTTCCAATATGATCCAGCTCTACGGGATCAATGGAGGCCGAATCGATCCCATAGTAGTTGTCGACAGCTCGGCGCAAATTCCCTTCGGCAAGATCGAGATTCATCATCGAAAGAGGTACCTGCTTGAGGCAATTTGTTGGACAGACATCGACGCACCCGTTGCATTTGATACAAAGCGATCCATCGAAAACGGGTGAGATGTGACACTGCAGACACCTGTTTGATTGAGCGTGCACCTCTTCAGGGGTATAGTTATTTTCTACGATATTGAGGTTATTTTTTCGCACCTCAGCTGGCTGGCTCGTAGGCAATTTCCAGGGGGTACGAAGGTAGGTTTTATCGCGCATAGGAGGGATCGTCATGAACATCCCGACAAACTCTTGATAGGGCTTTGTACCCCGAAGATCTGTGTCAATCGATCGAGCCGCCTCTTGTCCATGTTTGATCGCATCGATGAAAAGTGCAGCGCCAAAAGCAGCATCCCCACCAGCATAAATACCAGCCACAGAGGTTCTGCAGGTCCCTCGCTCTGTTTTGATAAGCCCTCTTTCAAGATCAAGCTCTCCTTTCCACCCATAAAAGAGGCTCTGATCCATCCCTTGACCGATCGAGAGTGCAATCGTATCACATGGGATCACAAACTCGGTGTCAGGTATAAATTCAGGAGAAAATTTCCCCTCAGAGTCGAGCAGTTTCGAGACGCGTTGCACCCGAAGACCGATGATTTGTCCGGAAGCTCCTCTTTCGACCGCAATGGGCCCTACCCTATTGATGATCTCAATCCCCTCATCTCTTCCATCTTCAATCTCAAACTCATCAGCCGGCTGTTCATCGCGCGACTCCATGCACGCCATTGTCACTTTTTCTGCTCCATTGCGCACAGAGGAGCGTGTCACATCGAAGGCTACATTTCCCCCTCCAATTACGACCATCTGCTTCCCAATTTTCCACCTCCCCTCAGCACAAAGCACGCGCAGGTATTCGATGCCTCGAATGATATCGGGAGCGTCGAAGCCAGGAAGGGGGAGCTCACGAGATTTCCAGAGACCATTGCCGATGAAAAGAGCGTCGTACTTCTCTTGAAGCTCATCGAGAAGGATGTCGCGTCCGACTTTTGTGTTGTAGAAAATCTTAGCTCCGAGCACTTCAATTGCTGAGCACTCGTTGAGAGCGACTTCATTTTTTAGACGGTAGTTCGGCACGCCATAGATGAGCATTCCTCCTGGAAGAGGCATCTGCTCGTAGACATCGACGCTATAGCCCAGCCTCAAAAGATCGTGTGCGCAGGTAAGTGAGGCAACCCCTGCCCCGATACAAGCGACACGTTTTCCATTGGGTTCGGGCTTTGTCGTTCCTCTTGCGTAGCTAAATTCGAGTGATTTGATGTGCGCTTGCTTATCGAGTCCAAACCATTCGTCGAGGTAGCGCTTCTGCGCGCGAATCGTCAAGGTCTTGTCTACTCTATCTCGCCTGCAAGAGATCTCGCAAGGAGCGCCACAGATGATGCCGCAAATTGAGGCAAAGGGGTTGGGGCCTCGCGCAATTTTGTACCCTTCGAGAAGATTTCCGTTGTGGATAGCGAGCATATAGCCTCGCCCATCGGTTTTAACGGGGCACCCGTCGCGGCAATCGATCTGTCGAATGAAGTAGTCGAGATCGGGAATGGTGACGTCGTAGAGTTCTCTTAGTACACGTTTCGGATCGGCCATAGGAGGCATCCTACCCGATTCAATCGTTAATTAACAATTTGAAACCCAAGTTGCCACACTATTTTGATTAGATTTTTAGAGTGAGCCTATTTTATCCTCAGAGGGGCCCTTGTCTGCCCATTCCAGACATGAATATATCAACTAGCTCAGTTTCATCGCTCTCCCTTTGCCTCTGCTTTGCCTCAAATAGCTCTTTAGCACTCGAAAGCAGATTAATAATTTCACGCGATGTTAGATACGTATCTTCCTTAACTATTTGGATAGCCGTTCTACCTTTTTCGTCAGCAGCACTGGGATCCGCTCCTTCCTCCAAAAGAGCTCTGACAACCACGGCATGTCTCCAACTAGCTGCAGCCATAAGAGCGGTAAAACCCCTTTTATCCGCAATATTGGGGTCAGCCCCTGCATCCAGAAGCATATTGACAATCTCGGCGCGTCCCTGCAAAGCTGCCCTCATAAGAACAGTAGCACCCTTCCCAGTTGTATTGGGATCGGCCCCTTCCCTTAAAAGAGCTTCGACAATCTCGGTGCGTCCCTTACGAACAGCCCACATTAGATCGGCACGCCTAACTTCCGCTGGTTGCATTTCAGGAGCCCCAGGAAGCGTCCTACAAGCAACCGCTGCGACCGCAGCGTCGCCTTCATTTTCAGCATGGGGATTAGACCCTTCTTCTGAAACACGATCGCACTCTTTCAGTGGAATAAAACCTGATGAACCGGGAGCTTGAGCCATAAAAACATCCTTTTTTAAATTTAATGAAGATTATATATAATATAGAGTTTTTTTATCAATTATAAAACCATTTGTTGTGTGAAACTAATTGAGTCTTAGTTTACAAGCTATGGGCTGTATTGAAAAACTTATTGCACTACCGCCTCCACTCCATTAAAAAAAGAATATGATAGACGGTATCTTGATTTTTTGGTTTGTACTCACCGGGCTCTCACTGATCTACATCACCTACGATTTGATTGCCGTGACCCCAGAGGCCCCCGTTATGAAAGCGGGGTGGTGGCTTGTCACTCTCTACGCTGGGCCGATAGGGCTCTTTTTCTACCTCCTCTCTTGCAAAGAGCCGATGCCTGGAACACATGAGCAGTTCATTGCCCCGCTTTGGAAGCAGTCACTCGGATCGATGGTACACTGCCTAGCAGGTGATGTAACAGGGATCATCGTAGCAGCCCTTGTGATCACCTTTTTTGAAATCGGCATGGGATGGGAATTTCTAATTGAATACCTCGCAGGGTTCTTCTTTGGTCTGCTCATCTTCCAATCGTTTTTCATGAGAAAGATGATGGGTGGGAATTACTTCAAAGCGCTCAAAATCTCCTTCTATCCCGAGTTCACCTCGATGAACATGATCATGGCAGCGATGATCCCCACAATGGCCATCTGGAATGGGATCGAGCCCTCTGCGCAGTCCCCCCTCTCCTTGCATTTTTGGGGAAAGATGAGCCTCGCTACCATTTTGGCAGGACTAGCAGCTTTTAGGATGAATCGTTGGCTGGTAAAAAGTGGGCTGAAACACGGGATGATGACGATTCGAAAAGGGGAAACAAGTCATAGCGGTGCCCACACAGCTGCACCAACACCCTCCTCAAGTCAGATGTGGGGCCATCTGCTCATCTCCCTCATTTGCCTTGGCCTAGGAGTTTTGATCGCTTGGCTTGGCTGGAATATCACACACTAACTCTTCCTACCGGAAGATCTCTTGGAAATTCACCGGCTCAGCAGCCAAAATGTAGGCTACACGCTTCAAAGATTTTAGACTCTTGAGATGCTCCCCATAAACCTCTTGGTAATCCCCATCAGATGGAGTGGGTAGGGGAACAAAAGTGAGATCCGCCTCTTCTGAGAAATGGCTAATCAACTTAAACTCTTCCTCCTCTTGACCGACATAGATCTGGAAACCGACATTGAGACGACTCTTCGAGAAAAATTCAGTGAAATAGTCGAGCCTTTGTTGACGCGCTCTCTCATCGCTGACGATAGTCTTGATAGTGATCTGACTCTTTTTTCTTCCCTTTGCCTTGTGGTACATGTGGGCAATGACGAGAATAAGCTCACTTGTCGATTTGTTTTCACTATCCCACCAGACGTCTATTTTTGCCTCTCCCATCTCAGAATCGGCGCGCAAGACGATGACATTTTTTCCTGAATTATAACTCTCTTTGATCACTTGTGGATGAAGCTCATAAGCTTGACTTTCGCTGTGCATCAAGACGATGGTGTTGTGCGTCAAAGGACCCATTCCATTGGTCATGATAAGACGTTTGTACCCTTCGATCACCTGATCGACTTGATCGACATCGACAAAGGCTTTGAGCTTTCTTTTTTTCAGCACGGTTTTAAGCGTTTTCTCTACCGTTTCGCGCTTATAGAGACTATTTTTTGCCACGATATTGGCAAAGGTGAGGAAGCTATGCCCTTGAGTAAACTGCGCTGTGAAATCGAGAAGAAAAGCGTGAGGGGTGAGACTCGGTGAAAAAACGAGTAGGTGAGGACGCCAGTTTCGGCTTGCAAACACAGCGCTTTGGAGGCGGTAAACCGTGGTTTTGATAAAGAGCATCAAAATTCCAAAGCACATGTCATCCCAGTTTGAGCTGAGCTTTTTTCCTCGAAAAACATAAATTGCAAAGACGATGCAAAACGAAACCATAGTAGCGCCTGCATTGATCATAAGCATGGCAATCAAGCAAAGAACAGCTCCCCCAAAGCTCACAACAGCAGGGACGGGGAAGGTGGGCCGCCAGCTTGGACTGCCCATCACCGTTTCGAGACCCGCCACGAGATTGAGCATGCAGTAGGAGATCAAAAAGAACATGGTGAGAATAGGAGCGATAAGATCGATATTGCCAAAGAATACGAAGACTGCCGAAAGTCCCAATGTGAAAAGTGTTGCAATGCGAGGCTCGCGATTCTTGCCAAACTCCTTACCCAAAAATCGGGGCACAATTCTATCTTCTGCGATCGCTTGCAACGTACGAGGAGCGCTCACAATCGAGCCCAAAGCACTCGACAAAGTGGCCGCTCCAATCCCTACAAGAACGAGGACTCCCCATTTCGCAATACTCTCACAGACCATCATATCAGAAGCAAGGGCCGATTGAGGGACCTGAAACCAGAGAAATAGAGCGAGAAAAAGATAGACGACAAGGCCGACTACAACCGCTGCTAAACTCCCCTGTGGTATCGAGCGACTCGGCTGCTTTAGCACCCCTGACATGCTGATGCCCGCTTGAATGCCAGTGACCGCGGGGAAGAAGATAGCAAAAGCCATCCAGTAGGTGAGTTTCCCTTCAGCAAAAAATAGAGGTGTCGCCTCTACCGTATTGTGTCCGAGGAAAATTGAGGCGAGGGAGGCCAAAATCGCAAGAAAAATGAAGAACTGCGTTTTGAGCACAAAACTGGTGGAAAAAAAGCCGAGAAGCCCCAAGACACCCAACGCCGCAAAGCTAATCATTTTCGGGTCATATTCGGGGAGTAAACCCGCTACGCTTTCAGAAAAACCCATCAAATAGAAAGCGATCCCTATCGCTTGCGCCAGATAGAGGGGAATGCCCACAGCAGACCCAAAATCAATGCCAAGAGAGCGAGAGATAATGTAGTAGGTCCCCCCCTTGTTGACGACCATGTTCGTCGCAACAGCTGATATAGAAAAAGCGGCAATCAGCGTGATCAGTGAACTCAAGCAAATAATAGAGAGGGTAGGCGCAAGTCCAATATGACCGAGAATCATCCCCACCCGAAGGTACATGATCACACCAAAGATCGAGAGAATACTTGGCAAAAACACCCCGTAAAAGGTGCCGTAGCGTTTCTGCTCATATGAGATTGCTTTTTCCATCAAGACATTTCCAGGTTACGGTATTTACGCATCAGGTCACGAAATTTAGCTGCAGCTTCGAAATCATACTCTTTTGCGGCTTGTCGCATCAACCTTTCATATTCACGGCTCTTCTTTTCAAGATCTTTTGGAGTGAGATATTCGTGATTTTTCTCATGAACAGTGATCACAGGCTCTTCAGGCTCAGGCCTCCCAAGGCTTATCTCAGCACCAATTTTTCTTGCGATAGTACGGGGTGTGATGCCATGCTCTTTGTTGTAAGCGATCTGTTTTTTACGCCGTTTTTCAGTAATGGCAAGCGTATTGGAGATAGCGGTAGTCTTTCGATCGGCATACATGATGACACGCCCCTCGCTGTTGCGAGCCGCCCGCCCACAGGTTTGGACGAGGGCCGTTTCACTTCTCAAAAAGCCCTCTTTATCGGCATCGAGGATGGCAACTAATGAAACCTCTGGAAGATCGAGCCCCTCTCGAAGAAGGTTGATCCCCACGAGCACATCGAAAGTGCCGAGCCGCAGGTCACGCAAAATCTGAATCCGCTCAAGGGTGTCAATATCAGAGTGGAGGTATTTCGCTTTGACCCCGAGGTCGAGCAAAAATTTTGTGAGATCCTCAGAGAGTCGCTTGGTCAAAGTTGTGACAAGTACCCGCCCCCCCTTAGCCGCGTGGATACGAATCTCATCGAGAACATCATCGACTTGCCCCTTTGCAGGGCGCACTTCAATTTCAGGGTCGAGCAGCCCTGTGGGACGGATGATCTGTTCAATCACCTCCCCGCTCGCCTCTTCCATCTCCCATTTGCCGGGTGTAGCCGAAACAAAAACCACTTGATGAATCCTCTCATAAACCTCTTCAAAACGGAGGGGACGGTTGTCATAAGCAGAAGGGAGGCGAAAGCCGAAATCGACGAGCGACTGCTTGCGGGCACGGTCCCCATTGTACATGGCGTGCAGTTGTGGAATCGTTTGGTGAGATTCGTCGACAATTAAAAGGTAGTCATCAGGAAAGTAGTTGAGAAGGCATGAGGGGGAATCTCCCTCACTGCGGCCCGAAAAATGGCGGGAATAATTTTCTACGCCCTTGCAAAAACCAATCTCTTTGATCATCTCAAGATCGTACTGAGTCCTTTGCAAGATCCGCTCACGTTCGAGAAGCTGGCCCTCCGACTCAAAATAGGCGGTCCGTTCTTCGAGTTCGCTCTTAATCGTTTCCATTGCCTTCAGTCGCACCTCGTGGGGTGTGACATGGTGAGAGCCGGGGTAGAGGGTAAAGGTGTCGAGTCTTTGACGCACCCTTCCTGTAAGTGGGTCTATCTCACTGATGCGCTCGATCTCTTCATCAAAAAATTCTATGCGATAAGCTAGGTCTTGCTCATAAGCAGGGTAGATCTCCAAAACATCTCCACGAACTCTAAAAATTCCACGGAAAAAATCGACATCGTTGCGTTTGTAGTGCATCTCAACTAAGTGAAGCAGCAGGTCGTCACGCCGTTTATTCTCCCCTACGTGAAAGCTGAGGTTCATTTGAGCGTAGTGTTCGGGCATGCCAAGGCCGTAGATACAAGAGACTGAGCTCACAATGAGTACATCGTCACGCTCGAGAAGCGACCTTGTGGCTGAGAGGCGGAGTTTATCGATCTCATCGTTGATGGAAAGATCCTTTTCAATGTAGGTGTCGGTCCTCGGAAGGTAGGCCTCAGGTTGGTAGTAGTCGTAGTAAGAGACAAAGTATTCAACGGCATTATTTGGAAAAAAATGCTTGAACTCCTCGTAGAGCTGGGCTGCAAGGGTCTTATTATGAGCTAGCACAAGAGTCGGCTTCTGCACTTTTTGGACCACATTTGCCATGGTAAACGTCTTTCCTGAACCTGTGATCCCCAGCAAGACTTGGGCGCGTTTCCCTTCAAGAATTCCTTTACTAAGTTTCTCAATGGCAGCAGGCTGATCCCCACAAGGGAGAAAGTTAGTTTCTATTTCAAACATTGATTTGGAATTAGGGATAAAGTTAATATGTTAGCATGAAAGGGTGTTTAATTTCGACAGTTTCAGTAGCTGGCATGTTAGCTACCTTCACCCTTCTAGCGACAGGGGGGATGTGCATCGCAGGGAGGCTCCCCTCCTATCAGGCAAAATGGTGGATCCTAGGAGGGGGAGCGGTCCTTCTAGCAGGTCAAGTCTCGATGGGACAACACCCTTTTTCAAAAGAAAACAAGAGCTATAACATTCTCTATAATCTGACAGCGCTCACAGTGATCACATTGGGCCTTTGCAACTACTTTGGGGTCCTCCCCACCAAACAGATGAGTATTGGAGCTGTCACTTCAGCTGTGGCTTATATTCTTTTATTTGGAAAAGAGGAAGATATCACGAGCTACTACGGGCAACCTTGGAAATCTTCTTCCAAGCTCCCTGCAAGCCCATCGCAGAGCGGACTGAACGTAGTGAGTGTGAGGCAATCTCGCGCATTTTTAGAGTACCTGAGTAGATTACCTGCTCCACAAAACCTTTCCGGGACTCAAAATCCCGTCTCCTCTCACGGATCGGCTCAAGAAGCTCATTGACCACTTCGATGAGCCGCTCTTTGATCTCAACATCTCCAATAGTTCCTGCTCGGTAGCGCTCTTTGAAATGCTCCACTTCATCTTGAAGAGGGTTAAACTCTTCGTGAAACTGAAAAAGGGGATTCCCCTCAACTCTACCCGGCACGTTGGCATGGATTCGATTCGGATCGGTGTACATCCCTCGGATCTTCTTTGCCACCACCTTAGAGTCATCTGACAGATAGAGTGAATTGCCGGCAGATTTACTCATCTTCCCCTTCCCATCTAACCCCAGCAAAGTCGGGGTATCACTCAGAAGCACTTCTGGCAGGGGAAAGACCTCTCCATAATACTGGTTAAATCGACGCGCAATGTCTCTCGCAAGCTCGACATGAGACTCGTTGTCTTTCCCCACAGGAACGACATGCGCCCCTGGGAGCAAGATGTCTGCTGTTTGCAAAACGGGGTACCCAACAAGCCCAAAGGGGAGGCTCTCTTCGGGGATCTGGGCATTGCGCGCCATCTCTTTGAGACTAGGAAGCCCTGTGAGACGATTTAAAGAGACGAGCATCTCAAAGAGGAGATTGAGTTCGTAGATTTCTGGAATTGCCGATTGCAAATAGAGGGTAGAAACGTCTGGATCTATCCCGCAAGAGAGCCAATCGAGCACCACTTCGTGGATGTGGCTCCGCATCTCCAAAATGTCTTTTTTATGTGGTTTTGTCGTCAAAGTATGGAGGTCGGCAATGAGAAAAAAGCAGTTGTATTTCTCTTGCATAGCGACTCTATTTTTAATAGAGCCAACCCAGTGGCCGAGATGCAGTTTTCCCGTAGGGCGGTCGCCCGTCATCAAAATTTTTTTCATATAAACACCTCAATTCCAAGCAAAAGAAGTGCAATCCCAACCGATAGAGTCATCAAAATCTTGCCTCCCGGAACTCGAAATTCTGAGTCGATCAAATCTCTCCCCCCAGCCCGTTCACTCCAAGCCATCAAAGTAGGGAGAAGTGCCAATAGAATCACGACAAAAATGCCCGCATACTCGAGCGCAGTTTGAAAACCTCTGGGGAAAAAGAGGGCAAAGAAAAGAGGGGGAAGAAAAGTGAGCAGGATGACCCCCGCCCTTCCAAGGTGTGTTCGCGGCACTTTAAGTCCATCTGCTAGAAAGTCAGAGAGACTGAGCGATACCCCTAAAAGGGAAGTGACAATGGCGCAAAAAGCAAAGGCGCGCACAGCGAGTCCCACCCAGGGGTTTGCCAAAAGAATCGAGAGAAAGAAGGTGACTTGCATTCCCTTATGAGCAGCCTCTGTGAGGCTATACTCTCCATATGCAGGCACCACTCCCATCACCAGAAGTTGCCAGCAGACGTAGATAACAAAAGGGATCGCGCTCCCTATAAATATCGCCTGCTTGAGATGTTTGGGGTTGTGGTCGAGATAGGTCGTCAGTGTGGGGATGATCACGTGGTAGCCAAAAGTTGTCAAAACAACAGAGACCGAAGGGAGAAGGTACTTCCAGTCGAGGTGTGCAAGTAAAGGGAGTTCTAATTGAGGATATCCAAAAGATATAAATACGAGATACATGAGCGCCAAGCCGACCATGAAAAAACGATTCAGAAGGTCGACCGCTTCGGTTCCAAAGTAAACAAAAAGTGCAAACAGTACAAAGACCATAAGAGGCCACACCCAAACAGCCAATGGGGCGGGGAGAAAAGGTGAGAGCACATTTTCAATGATCTGGGAACACCCCACAAGATAAGCCGCTGTAAGCGAGTAGAGAAGAAGAAGGTAAGTGATCCAAGCGACGATCTCTCCTGGACGGCCGAGTGTGTGGCGCATCATCGAGATCAAATTGCTCTCCCCTTTGAGTCGAAGATTTACCTCCAGTAAGTAGAAGGCGGTGAGCATCATATAGAGCCAGATGAATGTCATGATAATCAGTGAGGGAAAAAAGCCGGCAAGCCCTGTGGTGATGGGTAAAGCGAGCATCCCTGCGCCAATGGTTGTCCCTGAAACGAGCAGTACGGCGCCTAAAAGTCGATTGCCCTGGCCGATCATGGTACTGCCTCAACCTGAGGGGGGATAACTGAAAAACCGAGTTCTTGGGCGAGCTCGATGAGAAAAATGAGACTCGCAATGCACAAGACGAGAATGAGCAAAGGGCGTCCTAGGGGCAAAAGAGGAACTTTTGAAAGCCTCCTCTTATAGCGGAGCACCCATACCATCAAAGCGGGCATGATTCCAAATAATATGACGGCTGAAAATCCCCCTGCCCAGTTGAGCGCTTGAATAAAAACGCCTGGATAGAGCAGAGCAAATACGAAGGGAGGCGTGATCGAGAGACCGATCAAAAAGAAGCGTTTCACTCCCACTTTTGCCATTTTAAAGCCATCGGCCAGAAAATCGACAATACTGAGCTGTTGCGCTAAAAAGGAGGTGATAATTGCGAAAAGCGCAAAGGCGCCTGCCACGGTATTCACCCAAGATTTTCCAACCACCCCTCGAAGAGCTGACGTGGCCGCTTGCCCTTGATCGAGTGCTTCTAATAGTCCAGCTCGCCCTCCGATTGGAATGATTCCAAGCATCACAACTTCCCATACGAGATAGACGAGCAAAGGGATAGAGCTGCCGATGACAACAGTGATAAATAGTCGCCTCCGATCTCCTTTGAGGTACATCGCAAGAGAGGGAATCATATTGTGAAAGCCAAAAGAGATGATCACGACAGGAAGAGCCATGTAGGCATATTTCCAATGATAAACGGTCAAATTACTTGCCTGTATATGGCGGCTGCCAAGAGCTATTAACGTCAAATAGCAAAACACCAAAGCGATCATCATCCATCGATTGACCAAATCGACTTCGCGCGTTCCAACGTAAAGAACAAGGGCAAAAATAGTAGTAAAAAGCACGCTCCCGCCCCATGCAGGAATAGAAACATTGAAAAGATCAGCGGCAAGGCCTTGAAGAATCGAGCCACTCGCGGCAACATACGCGACACTTAAACAATAAAAAAGGAGGAGAAAGAGGAACCAACAGAGTACCTTTCCTCCCTTGCCGAGAGTCTTTTCAGCGATAGAAATCAAGCTAAGCTCGTGGCCAAGTGTGAGGTTAGCTTCTAAAAGAAGAAGCCCTGTTGAAGTCATAAAAAGCCATGCAACGACAAAAAGAAAGAGGGAGGGAACAAAACCTGCAATCCCAGTGATGACGGGCAGGGCGAGCATACCCGCTCCGATGCAGCTCCCTGCGAGCAGTAGAATCCCTCCTAATACACTCCCCTCTTTCATCCAAGAGAGTCTATCTCAATTGAAAATAATCGTGAACCTAGAAAATGAGACTCAAGCGCTCGCAAATCCATGAATGAGGCCATAGACCTCTTCAAGAGAGGTCGCGTGGCTCGCTTTTTTTCGCAACTCGCGAGCATTTGGGGTGTTTTTCAAATACCAACAACAAACTTTGCGCATGTCAATAAGAGCGCCTTGTTTCGATTTGTACTCAACTGAGAGGGCAAAATGATCGAGAAGAGCCTCTCTGCACGCTTCAAAGTTTCGAGGAGCTAGCGGCTCTTTAGCGGCTAAAGCCCTGATCTCCTCGGCAATCCAGGGTTGGCCCATCGTGCCTCTTGCAATCAACACGCCATCGCACCCTGTTTGTTCACGCATGGCGATTGCAGATTCGGGGGTGAAAAGATCGCCATTGCCCACCACCTTGATCTTTTGGGCTACCTCGACGCACGCCTTGATGTGGTCCCAGTTTGAAGGCCCCTTGTAGGCCTGCTTGCGTGTTCTTCCATGCACTACAATGGCAGTAGCTCCCGCTTTTTCTGCTATACGAGTCACCTCAGCAGCTACAATGTTTTCCTCATCCCAGCCAGCTCGAATCTTGAGGCTTACAGGGATCTTGACAGCCGCGACCATGTTCGCAATCACCTCCCCTATCCGATCGAGGTCTTTGAGCATACCCGATCCGCTTCCGTCTTTTGTCACCTTATCGACAGGACAGCCGCAATTGAGATCGACCACATCAAACCCGTGCTCCTCAATGATACGAGCCGCAGGGCCAGCGAGCTTGGGATCACTTCCACAGATTTGTCCTCCAATGGGACGCATCGCCTCATTATAGTCGAGCATGCGCAAGGTATTTGGAATCCCTCGAACCAAGGGCTCCATTTTCACCATCTCACAAAACATCAAGCCAGGCTTGTAACGAGCAGACATCGCCCTAAATGGGTAATCTGAACAGCCCGCTAAAGGGGCATAGATAATTTCATCGTAAAAATTTTTCATTGAATCGCTGCAAAGAGGGCCCAATGGATGATCTGGAGTGAAAAGAAGGCGACCATGGGACTCAAGTCGAGCATGCCAAGGGGGGGGATCACTCGTCGAAAGAGGTTGAGATAGGGGTCTGTATAATAGGAGACAAAGCGCATGAAGCGGCTATTAGCGAGCTTGGGAAACCAAGAGCCAAACACGCGAACGAGCAGCATAAACGTGTAAGTCGTAAAAACAGCTTCAAGTAGATAGATAATCATAAGACCTAAGTATCCTAACATCTTCTTTTTTTCTTTTCAAACAACTATTTCCCCACTATAATTTCTCCCGATGTCTGCTTTTTTTCCTAAAAGACCTGTTTATGTGGGCATAGATGGGACAACACTCTCTTCTGTCCAAATCCGTGCGGCGCGAAAAGGGTGGGAGGTGCTCTCTCTTAGCGATAGAATTGTGAGTAGAGATGCGGTTTTAATTTCAGCCCTCCCTCCGAGAGAAGTCCTCGTTCGTCACACGAAAATGCAAGTAAAAAAGCGTAAAGAGTTGCTCGCAGCCCTCTCTTTTCAAATAGAACCTTTACTCCCCTATCCTATCGAAAATGCCATCCTCCAGGCGGAGCCTGCAGCGCGAGGCAACCATGTCACAGTTTTTGCAACACGCATCGATATGGTCGAGCGCCATCTCGAGACCCTCCGAGAGGAAGGGATCGAGCCTGAACGAGTCACTTGTACCCCCTACGCTCTTGCAGCCCTTTCAAAAACTTTTGAATTTGCCGACTCCCCTCTTTTTCTTGTCCATGAAGGGCGTGAACTGGTCACCTGTATCTTAGTAGATCGGGGAAACTTGATTGCAGCGAGGGCTTTTGACAGAAGCGAAGAGATCGGTCTTGAAGTTCACAAAACAGCCCTCAGTTTTGCAGCAGCACACCGCCTTCCAATAGAAGCCGTCTATCTGATTGGAAAGGGACGCGAAGCTATCGGCAAGGCCACAAACAAGGAGGTGCGCACGCCACGAGCTTTAGGGCTGCGCATAGATGAACTCGAAGAGCATGCTGTCGCTCTTGGAGCTGCTCTTTCTGCCACAGGGCCCGACTTCCGTCAAAAAACTTTGGTCTACCCCTACCAGTGGCGCCGGATCAAAAAACCTCTCACGACTTTTTTTCTTTGCACCGCCCTTCTCATCGGCTCTTGTTATGGGTGGAGTAAAGTCTCATTTGAGATGCAGCAAAAAAAAATTGCGGCTCTCTTTACTTATTTAAGTGAGACGCCTCCCCCCACCTCAGCTCAGGGCTATCTTCAAAAGCTCAATGGGATCGAGCAAACGATCCGAGCAGAACCTGAGCTCTATCCGCTCGTACCGAACCTTCCCACTGTGCACGAATTGCTCGGTTGGCTGACCGCGCTCGAGCCGAAAATTGAAATCACTTCACTCAACTACAAGATGGTAAAGCGGCCTGACCTCTCTCACCCCAAACAACATTATCAGGTGAAGGTAGACGTGGAATTTACAGCGAAAAGTCCCGCAGAGGCAACTGCTTTCCACGAGGAACTACTCGCCCCAAACCCGATCATCAATGCCTCCCAAGAGATCTCATGGCAGACGGGCAAGGGAAAATACCGCACCTCATTTTTTCTCAAAGACAAAACGAGGTATTGGTAATGAAGTGGAAACCGGCCCTCAAATCGCTCCCCCTCTCGCGCCAACTCCTCTATCTTGTCTTGCTGGGACTACTCCCTCTTTTTTACCTTGGTTGGCACCATCTTCAAACTCAAAAAGAGTGGGATTTTGTCCACTACCGCCTCATCTACATTGACAACCTCGTGAAGAGCCAAACTGCCAAGCAAGCGCTCAATGTAGCACTTCGAGAGATCCACGCTGAGCCCGACCCCTTCTACCTTGAACACCAGCTTGAAGCGCTTCCCCTTTTGGGAAAGGAGTGCCAAGCTATCGAAGAGTTGATGAACGCCCCTCAATACACTGGCAATGAGGCTGCAGAAAAACGGCTCGCATTCATTCAAGGTGGAAACAATCGCCTAATATTTCGCGATGCCGCACCGCAAAGCAAAAATGGCCTCCAAGAGACGCTCTATACACTGACGCAACCTGTGGAGGTGGATGGGGAGAACCTTAAAACGATTTTGAGCCTGCTTGAAGACCATAAATCCAATCAGCCGCTTCTTCTCATCACTGACTTTCAACTCAAAAGGAAGGAGCATGTAGGTGGCAACCAAAACTTTGAACTCACCCTAAACCTATTGAAAAAAGAGTTTGTAAAATGAGATTGATTCCCTTTTTTTTAATCACCTGGCTCCTATCGAGTTGTGCACTCCGCCCTGCGGATGATCACCTCACTAGCATCAATATCCTTGATCATAATGGCCTTAGTGAAACTGTCAGTAACCGCGACCGCCTCCAAGAATACGAAAAAACCAACTTTCTAGAGTCTCAACCCTACCAGAAAGTGATGCGGGTCTACTCGAGAAGTCCCGAGGGCGACGCGCGCTCTTGCCTCACAAGCTACCATCCAAATGGGCAAGTCAAACAATACCTTGAAGCAATCAACGGCAGAGCCCATGGCACCTACAGAGAGTGGTTTGCAAATGGGCAGCTCAAAATTGAAGCGACGGTGATCAGTGGGACAGCCGATTTGAACACACAAGCGATGCAAAGCTGGCTGTTTGACGGCTTAAGCAGTGCATGGGATGAATCGGGAAATCTTGCAGCTGAGATTCATTATGAAAAGGGGGTGCTCGAAGGTCCCTCGCTCTTCTATCACCAAAATGGTGCGCTTTGGAAAACTACCTCCTACGACAAAAATTGCCCTGCTCGCTCGGAAAAAATCTATCTTGAAAACGGGTCTCTTTTCCAAGAGATCTCTTATATCGATGAAAAAAAAGAGGGGCCCTCTTTTCGGTACTGGCCCGATGGTGCAATCGTTTACCGAGAGGAATTTCGCTCCAATCGCCTTATCGAGGGTGAATATTTTGATATAGAGGGGAGGCTTGTATCGACTGTCCAAAATGGGTGGGGAGAGCGAGCCCTCTTTGGAAGGGCCCACTTGCAGCAACTCCAAACCTATCAAATGGGGGTTCCCGAGGGAGTCGTCAAGCAGTTCAATGAGCACGGAGAACTCACCCTTCTCTATCACCAAAAAAATGACCTCAAGCATGGGGAAGAGATCGAATATTTTTTGCACACTGAGCAGCCCAAACTTCTTCTCACCTGGGATAAAGGAATTTTGCAGGGACCGATGAAAACGTGGTATCCGAGTGGACAGCTCGAAAGCCTTCGTGAGCTGTGCGAGAACAAGAAACAAGGGATGCTCACAGCGTGGTACCCCGATGGCACCTTGATGCTCGTCGAAGAGTACACCCAAGACCGGCTCATGAAAGGGGAGTACTACAGGCGTGCAGACAAAACTCTGGTCTCACAAGTCGAGCGGGGTAGAGGGATTGCCACGCTCTTTTCACCAGAAGGAATTCTTACAAAACAAGTGAGTTATATCGATGGCAACCCTCTTATCGAAGAGTGAATTACGCGAACGATTTGCAATGCTTCGCGCTGGTATCTCATTGGAGCGCCGCGAAAAAGGAGCCTCTGCTCTGCTGCAAAAACTCTCTCCCCTTCTAACCCCTGTTTCAAAAGTACTCTCCTTTGAGAGCTTTGGCAGTGAGATCGACACCTCTCAAATCAATGCCCTTCTCAAACGTCGAGGCGCACTTCTTCTTCCAGAAATGTTTGAAACGGTAACCTCTATCCCTCTAGAAACGATTGATCTCATCCTCGTTCCGGGACTCGCTTTTGACAAGGGCCACCACCGACTCGGCTACGGCAAGGGTTATTACGATCAATTGCTCGCTCGCTCTCACTGCGCTCTTAGTTTAGGGATTGGATTTCACGAGCAACAGACCGATCTACTTCCTAGGGTGGCAACTGACGTGGCCTTGGACAGTGTTTGCCTTGTCTAGAAACGACTGAATTTGCATAATCTGCCGCAAAAGGAGAGTCTCTATGGACGAGTCAGACAAGAAAAAAGCGCTAGAAGCTGCCATTGCACATATCGAAAAACAGTTTGGTGAAGGCTCGATCATGAGTCTTGGAAAACACTCCGTTACTAGAAAAATCTCGGTCATTCGTACTGGAGCACTCACTCTTGACATTGCCCTCGGAATAGGAGGTGTTCCAAGAGGACGCGTCGTCGAAATTTACGGCCCTGAATCTTCAGGAAAATCGACTTTAGCTACCCACATAGTTGCGAACGTACAAAAAACGGGAGGACTGGCTGCCTACATCGATGCCGAGCACGCACTTGATCCCACTTATGCTGCTAAAATCGGGGTGAATATCAATGAGCTTATGATCTCTCAACCCGATTCAGGAGAGGATGCGCTCAACATTGCCGAGATGCTCGCTCGCTCAGGAGCCGTCGATTTGATCGTCATTGACTCGGTAGCAGCTCTTGTGCCTAAAAGTGAACTCGAAGGAGAGATGGGCGATATCCACGTTGGCTTGCAAGCGAGGATGATGTCTCAAGCTCTTCGGAAATTGACTGCAACTCTTTCTCGTTCGAATACTTGCGCTATCTTCATCAACCAGATTCGCGAAAAAATTGGCGTAATGTTTGGCAGCCCAGAGACAACAACAGGCGGACGCGCTCTCAAATTTTACTCCTCTGTGCGCCTCGATATCCGACGCATTGGTGGGCTGAAAGGAAGTCCTACCGATGCCGGTGATTTAGGAAATCGGGTCAAAGTGAAAGTAGCAAAAAACAAGATGGCCCCTCCTTTCCGAATCGCCGAGTTTGACATCCTCTTCAATCAAGGGATCTCCTACGAAGGGACTGTGCTTGACTTAGCTGTGGAGAAAAACATCGTCGACAAAAAAGGCGCCTGGTTCAGCTATGGGACGCAGAGGTTGGGACAGGGGCGCGACTCTGCTCGAGACCTTCTAAAAGAGAACCCGAAGCTCTGCTCGGAGATCGAGATGAAAGTGCTCGCTAGCTATGATATGCTTCCTCCGCAAACGGAAGCTAAAGCGGCGGCTGAGAAGAAAGAGCCTGCTGCTGCCTCAGTTTAACGAGTTCGACGAGCTTGAGAAGCTCGGGTGAATTGAGCCCGAGCTTTTCGAGTGCCTCTTGGAGCGACTCGAGTTCTGAATCGAGTAGACGAGCCGCTTTTTCCACCCCTGCTATCGCAGGGTAATTCACCCGCCCTTCTTCTTGATCCTCTTTGAGGTCTAGAAAATCATCGCTGATTTGAAAGGCCCGCCCGAAATGATAAGCTGCTGTTTTAAGCAGTGGCAACTTCTCTAAGTCTCCTCCTCCAAAGATCCACCCAAAGACAAAAGAGATCTCAAAAAGGGTCCCTGTTTTTTTGTCGATGATATCGAGCACTTCAGCCTCTCCGAGTTTATCAGGATAAAGGTCGAGGAACTGCCCCCCTGTGGCCCCCAAAATTCCTGTTCCACGGCTCGCACAAGCGACTGCAAGCGAGCTCGAGCCTATCCGTTCGTACCCAGCAGAGATCAGGGCGTAGGTGGCAAGTATGGCAGTAGCTTCGCCAAATACTCTGTGCGTTGCAGCGGTGCCTCTTCTGTGGGTCTCATCATCCATGCAGGGCAAATCATCGGCGATAAGCGAGGCTGTGTGGAAAAATTCGACAGCGAGGGCAGCTTCGGTCACATCGGATTTGCTGCCTAGAGCTGAAGCGACGAGATAGACAATGGCGGGCCTAAATCTCTTCCCTCCATTTTTAAGCGCGTACTCCATGGCTTCACGCAGTTTTGAGGGGGGGCCAAAGGTCTCAAAGCTTCCACAGATTGCCCGATCAATTGGAGCTTGATACCTCTTAAGTATTGCCTGAAAAGTTTCCATTTTATCTCTTTTTGGGAAACCAAGTTCCCTTTTCAATGAGGGTGCCTGGATTTGTGACGGCGTTGCACCCAGTTTGTGCATGGTCTCCCATAAGGAGCCCAAGCTTTCTTCGTTGCGTGGCTATCCCTTTCACTGTGACCTCTTTTCCATCAAAGCGCAAATTAGCGCACTTGGTGCCAGCTCCGAGATTGGTTTCGTTTCCTAGAATCGAATCTCCCACGTAGGCAAAATGAGCTGCCAGCGCACCGTCAAGAAAAATCGAATTTTTTACCTCTGTTGCATGGCCGATCACGCAACGATCTCCAGCAATCACAAAGCCACGAATGTAGGCTCCATGTCTCACCTGGCAGTCAGATCCTAAGATGCAGGGCCCTTTGATATAAGCTCCTGGTTCAATGACTGTACCGGGTCCAAGAGAAATAAGCTCAGGATGGACGAGGTAGGCTCCTTTGTCGACAAGTGCTTCGCTTTTTCCCAATGGAAAGGCTTCTAAATAGGCAGTAATATTTGAGAGGGCTTGCCATACGTAGTCACCCGATTTGAACAGGTCGGCATGTGCGTATTTTGAGAGATCGAAGATTTTTTCCGCTTGCATGGGTGAGAGTATGCAAGCTCCCCACATTTGTGGAAAAGAAGAAATAGTATCTTCTCTAATTCTCTTCTTCCTTAGTCTATGTGGAAATGTGTGTATCTCAGAGAGAGGGGCTCTCTGTAAAAAATGTTTATAATCACCTGCTCTGGGGTTGATAAAATGGCTTCTATTGACAAAGGGGACCTTATGAACGCCTTTTTGAACACCTTATCGACTCACTTATGAACACTTGACACTCTTCCGACTTAGCAGAAAGCATAAGCTGTTAACCTCTCATTTGAAAAAAAAGTCGCTGAGAATCGATTACCTGAATGAGCTCAGGGCCAACCAAAATCCCTTGATTTATTAGTTCTTTGTGATATAATATTTAGAGATAATATTAAATTGAGATTGATGAAATGAGTTTAAATAATGTGTCTGGTGATGGTCAAAATCGTGGAGAACTTAATAACAACCCCCCCCCCTCAAAATGAGGTATTGGAACGTGTCTTTTCCTATTTAGATTTCCCAGATCTTATTTCAGCTTCTCAAGTGAATAGGGCGTGGCGCAGATCAGCAAAGCCCTTTCTACCCTTATTTGATGCTTTTAAAGCGAAAACAAAAAAAGAAATAAATGAATTCTTAAGAACACTAGAAGAAATTATAGAACCAGAAACTAGATGGAGCCTGAAAGAAACCTTAAAAATAGATGAAAAATTTTCAGAATGTAACAACAGAAAAGATTTTGACCGTTTGTTATTCAAATTAAAGGATACATTGTCTTTTACGCTCGCTTTTTTAAATCCCGATTTTCGTGATGACCCACGGCAAGACTGGAGGAGCGCATTGCATCGTTTTACGAAGGAGGGTGAGGGTATTTTAACTGATTTGGATTTCCTAACTCCTACAGAAAAAATACCTTCTTGTTTTAGTAATATATTCGAAATGGCACATATGAGACGGAAACTGCATGAAGGGTGTGTACTTTTCCATGTGAATAAAGACACTCTCTATCCCAAAGTGCGCGAGTGTTACAAAGAATTTATTCAAAAATATGATCTTCAGACTGTTTATGAGCTTGCAAGTGCTGAATTCGATAAAGAGCTATTCGGGCCTATCTTGGAAATGATTCGTGATGCAATGAAACAGCAAAGTGTTCAATGGCGAGAGTCCTCTATTCAACAGGCGAGAGAAGGAGATTTTGAAAAAGCGCAAAACACTTTTGAGAAAATTGTTAATAACGACGACCGAGATAGTGCCTTATACGATTTTACTATCCAATTTTCAGGTAAGGGGGATTTTTCTAAGGCCAAAGAGTTTGCTGAAAAAATTTCTAATCCGCGGTTGCAAGAACGGGCCAAAAAGAGGATTGCCGATGTACAGAGCGAGCAGTCTCAGGAAACTTTAGAAGATGATAGACTAGGGTATTTTGGCAGGAGATAGTAGTCTACAAAAAAGAATCTGGGTGAGAGGATTCGAACCTCCGCCCCCTTGCACCCCATGCAAGTACGCTACCAGGCTGCGCTACACCCAGATTATAAGTTAAATAGAGGTAATCCCCTCGAACTGTAGTTCGCTCTTTTGAACCTCACGAACTCCTATGCGTGCACACTCTTCTATGATCCTCTCTAAAGGGTCACCCGCATGCACATCAGCGGCGTCGAGGTCTACCGCTATAGAAGCCGAAAAGCTAGTGCCCCCACGCACCCCTTTCACTTTGAAATTGGCAAAAATGCCATTTTTCTTCTTCGAAATATTTTTGAAACGAACGAGATTGTTTTCGTGTAGATCATTCATAAGAAGAGGAGTATAGGGGCGCCTTGATATATTTTCAAGCAAGGGTTAGCATGGAAGCCATGCATCCTCCGCCTCAACTTGAAAAGAGCTGGGTTGACACGCTCCAGGCCGAGTGGAACCAACCCTACCTGACCCAGCTGCGCGATTTTCTAGAAAAAGAGCGAGCTGAAGCCGAAGTTTATCCCCCACAAAAAGAAGTGTTTCAGGCGTTAAACGCCACGTCATTTCAACAAGTAAAAGTTGTGATCGTCGGACAAGACCCCTACCATGGGCCTGGGCAAGCGCACGGGCTTTCATTTAGTGTAAAAGAGGGGGTGACTCCTCCACCCTCTCTCAAAAATATCTTCAAAGAGCTCGAAGGTGACTTAGGCCTCTCTCTGCCCTCTCACGGCTCGCTCCTCAAATGGGCGAATCAAGGAGTCCTTCTACTCAATCACGTGCTCACAGTGCGAGCACGCACCCCAAGATCTCACTATGGGAAGGGTTGGGAACGATTCACAGATGCCATCATTGCAAAGCTAGCTGAAAGAGAAGAGCCCCTGGTCTTTGTCCTTTGGGGGAGAGGTGCGAGGGAAAAATGCGCACATGTAGGGTCGCCCCATGTTGTTTTGACCTCCCCGCACCCTTCCCCTTATTCGGCGCACACCGGTTTTTTTGGGTGTCGTCACTTTTCAAAAATCAATGAACACCTTACAAGGTGGGGAAAGCCACCGATCGATTGGAGTCTATCATGAGTGAAATCTCTTCTGTATCGAGCGCTACCAAGCTCACCTCACAAAGGCGCGCTTCTATGGAAAAAACGGAGACTCCACAAGAGATCAAGTCAGTTGACAACTTCTCTCTTGAAATAGAGCAGCTCGAACGCGCCTTCTCAATAGCGCAAGAAATTAGAACTTCTCTTGAAGGAGCTCTTAAGAACCTATCGGATTGAGTTCCATTGAGAGACGGATCTTTTCAAGTGCTTTAGCACGGTGAGAGATTTGGTTTTTTATCGACTCTTCGATCTGCCCAAAAGTCTTTTTATAGTCGTGCTTGACAAACAGAGAGTCATACCCAAAGCCATTACTTCCATGGGGCTTATCCACGATTTCTCCCTCGCATATCCCCTGAATTACCTTCACGACTTGTTCTGGGTTGGCTAAGACCAAGCAGCATTCGAGATAAGCGCTTCGCCGGATTCCCTCGAGCCCCTCCATGTCGAGGAGCAATTTTTTTTGGTTCTCCTTATCGGAAGCCTCCTCTCCCGCATAACGAGCAGAGTGTATGCCAGGAGCGCCGCTGAGAGCTGGGACGACAAGACCCGAGTCATCAGAAAGCACCCATTTCCCTAGCGCTTGAGCTGCGTGAGTCGCTTTGAGAAGAGCATTCTCTTCAAAAGTAGACCCACACTCTTCTGGAGGCGTGTAGTTGGGAAAGTCGAGCAGTGAGTAGATATCATATTGAGGCAACACGCGTAAAAACGAGCGGATCTCACGAATTTTGTGCCCATTGCGGGAGGCTATGACGAGGGTTTTATTCATAGAAAACTTTCAATACTCTCGATTGTATACTTATGTTCGAGAAAATCAAAAGACTCATTTACGCTGCGCCCCAGCATTGCCTCAGCCATCTTCGATTGAAGAGAGAGGATATTCTTGTCTGGGTCTGCATCCCAAGGGCCAAGCAAGGTATAGGTTTGTTTTTTCCCCTCCTCGTTAACAAGTTTTACAACAGTACCCACACCAACACGGTCGGTGGTGATATCCGATTTGCTGAGAATGCGTGCCTTGTTGAGCTGCTCAGTGAGGCTTTTTAGCTGAGACTGGAGCCTCGAGCGCCTCTCAAGAGCAAACTTGTACTCGGAGTTCTCCCGCAAATCGCCATGCGCTCTTGCAGCCTCGATCTCGCGGGCATTGTCGATAATGTCGACAGTGCCGATGCGTTGAATTTGCTCCTGGACCCGCTTGTATCCTTCTGGTGTTGCCCAAATGACTTCTGCCTTTTCGCGCTTTTTCTTGGCCAAAGAGGGTTGAACCACCTCAGCAAGGTTTTGGAAGATTTTGAGGTCATGCTTTGTAAAACACTGACACTTGCTCGTAAGCAGAAGGATTTCACGCAGGTAGTCGACAGGAGCTCCTTCGATCATATTCCGCACCACCAAATACCTTTTGACAGTGAGGAGCTGGTGCATTTTTTTCACCAGATCGCGGTACTCGTCAAATTTTGTTTCGAGAAAATGGATAAGCACAAGGTAAGCCTCAAAAAACAGATAGCAGTCCTCACGGTTTGCAAAAGGAACGTCTTCTTTTTCTGCCAGCTTTTGGAAATACCAAAAGAAAGCCTCTGGGTAGAGCGTCACCTTGTGAAGAAGAGTGTGAATCTTCTCATGAAGCAGGGGAGCTGCCGTTAAATTTTGCTGCAACTCTTTGAAAAGATAGTCGCGCAGCGAATTGAGTGGAGTCGGAAAAAGCAGATAGAGAAAAATAGTTTCCCAATCTTTTCGCTTCTCACGAATGGTGGTAAAGAGACGTTTTTTAAATGCGACAATGTCAATGCAGTTGAGCACAGGCTCGAAAGTTTCCATAGACAAGACGAGCTCAGCTGAGGCGCTTGGAAATTCAGTTGGAAAAATATCTTCAAGCAAAAAGGAGCACTGCAGGCGTCTCGCAAGGCTATTGTCTGGATATTTGGGATCGTCTACGAGACCTTCTTCAGTGAGAATTGACTTGAGGTCTTCTTTGAGATCATCATTTTTAAGGATCTCAGGAAAGTCGCGTGTGAAGTTGTAGATAATTTGAATCTTAGCATCGATCTCTTGAGCCGCGCTAAGAACTGAAAGCATGCGGCTGTCGTGGGAAAGCGCTTCATCGCGAAGGATAAAACGTTGTTTTGCAGTTTTTGGAGGCTGAATGTGTGTGTCTTTTTTGAGCTTCGTTCGCGTCGCCCCCCACCACTTTATCCAATCTTCTTGTGGGATGACAAGCTCGCAGAGCTCATCTTTGATTTCTTGAGCCGTTTTAGGCCCAAGATCTTTGAGCAACAGCCGAACGAGTTCGACAGAATCTTCTTTTCCCTCTTTCTCCAACTTGTCAGGCTCTCCAAAACGCTTGGCGAGAAAATGCTCTGATGAGATAGGAACCAGGTGCTTAAATGCATTTGTAAACGAGAGATCTTTGAGGGTTGCAATCCCTTCAAATTCGAGCACCACGTGTTCACGAAGAAGCGAAATGTCCATCACTTCACCCACGCCCCAACCGCCAGTGTGGAAAACAAACTTTCCCTTATCCATATGAGTGAGGAGCTCAAAATTCGAGATGGCCCCCTGAAAAGAGCGCCTAGCTAGAAGGCCGACAATACGCAACTTCTGATTAAAGTGGGGATCACTCCCATAGCTTTTTTGCAAAAACTGAGTAGCCAAATCAGCCACAAGAGGGGAGTCTGTTGTTTGCAAATCCAGAGCCAAGCGAAGGACGTCACCTGCAATTTTTGGATCTTCAATTTTATTCCAAATGTGAAGCACTGACTCGGCAAAAGGACCAAAAAGGGTGGCTACCGCTGAGCCTTTTACATGTTCGAGAATTTTGACAAGCTCCTCTCCATCGACATGGTCGCTCAAGCAGTACTCCTCCCAGAGGCGCATAAATTCTGCAAGCATGCCATCATCAATCAACAGTTCAAACTCGTCCAAATATCCCATTCTAACTCCTTGTCATCTAGAAACTATACGATTTATGAAGAAAAAGAGCAATAATCGAAGGCAAAAAATAAAAATTAGTGTAATAATGAGCCCATATGGAAAGTCCGGAAAAAGAAGTTCGATGTGCACTACAAGAGGTGTTGGACCTCTATGACATAAAGCTCGATGAGCCTGCTACGGAAATTCAAGAAGAGGAGCGATTTGGCGACTACTCTGAGATCATAAGTAAGACCCAAGACCAGCTCGACGACTTATCTGAAAAGGCCGAGGAGATCTACCAGCGCATTGGCATGAACAAGGAAGAGCTCGAGTCTTACGCCTCCAACCCCAATAATTTTACTAAAGAGCAGTGGGAGGCTCTTGAGAGGGTCAGAGCTGCTTGTGAGACCTACAAGCGCGCTGCTATCACTCAAGTCACAGGCCCTCCCTCTGCAGAAAAAAAACCCTCCCCTAAAAGGAAGCGGAAAGAGAAACAACGGTTTGCTAAAAAGAAAAACTGGATCCCTCTCTAAAAATACCCCTAGTCGCACTGTATGAAAATTTGTGTAAAAAAAGGTCTTGATATCCCTTTAGCGAAAGGTCCAGTAGGCGATGTCCAATCTCTTCCTCCCCCCCAGCAGCTCGCTTTAAATCTCGACCCTTTTGACACCATCCGCTTTAAACTCCTCATCAAACAGGGTGATCGAGTCAAAATTGGCCAACCGCTTGTCGAAAGTAAAACAGTGCCTGGCCAGCTCTTTGTTTCACCTGCAGGAGGAGTGGTTCAGGAGATTCGCCGGGGGCTTAAAAGACGTTTGCTGGGCATCGTCATTCAAAGAGATGAGAAAGAGGAGCATGAAAAATATACCCCTCCACCTCTTGAGCGTGACAAGCTACTCACTTTTTTTGCTCAAAGTGGCCTCTTTCCTCACATTCGCATGCGTCCTTTCGACAAAGTTGCAAGCGCTGAGTATCTTCCGCGCGCGATCTTTGTGCGTGCAATAGAGTCGTTGCCCTTTGTCCCTCCAGCCGAGATGCAGCTGAAAGGGCATGAGTCTGCTTTTCAAAAAGGGCTCGATGCGCTTGGAAAAATTGCTGAAGTGCATTTGGTCTATCGAGAA
Source organism: Chlamydiota bacterium (assembly GCA_021772465.1). GTDB lineage: Bacteria > Chlamydiota > Chlamydiia > Chlamydiales > JAAKFR01 > JAJFLX01. Next base: position 231,157 of record JAJFLX010000012.1, on the reverse strand, counting down.
GCTGAAAGCCCCTTCTCTTCGATGAAAGGCGTCTGCTTGCACACTGCGAAGGGGCCCCACCCTGTCGGAAACGCTTCAGTGCATATTCAAGCGATTGCACCCATCCAATCTGCCACTGACTATGTATGGACACTGGGCGCAATCGATGTGATTACAATTGGAAAAATGATCCTAGAGGGACACTATTTCACCGATCGCATCGTAGGGATTGGGGGGAGCGGGATCTTGGAGGGAAGAGCGGGCTATGTCCAAACGAGAATGGGGTGCCCGATTACCTCTTTGATTGCCAACCGCATTCCAAGCGAACCTATCCGCCTCATATCAGGGGATCCTCTTACAGGAACTCGCTATGACGCGGGTGACTTTCTTGGCTTTTACCACACCTGTTTTTCTGCTCTTCTAGAGAGAACAAATCGAGAATTTTTGCATTTCTTTCGACTCGGTTTGAAAAAATACTCGGCAACACGCGCTTACCTCTCTGGCCACGTCAGCCCACCTAAAGAGGGCTACAGCTTTACAACCAACCAACATGGCGAAGAGAGAGCTTTTATCGATGGACGCATCTACGACCGCGTCATGCCCCTCAAAATTCCGACAATGCACCTTATAAAAGCAATTCTCGGCGAAGATTTTGAAACCGCTGAACGACTTGGCCTCTTAGAGGTGGCAAGTGAAGATTTTGCCCTTCCAGCCTTTATTTGCCCCTCTAAAATTGAGATGATTCAGATCGTGCGCCAAGGATTACACAGTTACGCGACAGAAATGGGACATTAGAGCTATGCTTCCTTCTCATGCGCCGCTATCTCATTGCTTGTTTTCTGTTTGCTGCCCCCCTTTTTGCAGATGACTCCTTCGAAGAGATGCTCTATGCTCTAGAGGTCGCAAGCGGCATTGATGGGCGCGCTACGTGCTATTTTCCTCTTACCTTTAACCACCTTTTGTCGACCGGGTATTTTGCCACTCACTCAGCGCGAATGAGTGAAGAGGGAGAATTTGGTTTTGGCGTCGCCCACGCTCCTCCCTACCTCAATGTTAACGCCCGACTCCAGCCCTTCCGTTTTCTAGAACTCACCGCCAATCTCCGTGTTTTTCGCGGATGTGAAGATGTCAATCTCTCCAAGTATGGGTATGGTGACTTTACCGACCGTGGGGCCAATTTTAAAATAGGTGTCGTCGCTCCCGAACAGAGCAGCTACCGCTGGCCAGGGTTTGCGGTGGGAATCGATGATTTTATGGGCACGAAACGGTTTCGCACCTACTACCTTGTAGGAACTCAAGTGTGGCCCGAAATGGGGCTTGAAGCAAGCCTAGGGTGGGGAGCTGGAAGGTATACACATGGACCTACCCATGGATTTTTTGGGGGCCTCAATTGGTTTCCCTATGGACACAAATTCTGCCTTACAGCTGAGGTGGACCCCACAAACTACAAAGAGCGCGAGCCCCACCCCGGAGGGCAAACGAGCCGCTTCCCCCTCAATTTAGGCGCCAAATACCGCCTTGCCAAACTAGTCGAACTCTCAGCGAGCTATATCAGAGGCGAAGCGTTTGCCTTTGCAGGATCTATCCACTACAACTGGGGAAAAAGCCGTGGCCTTCTTCCCAAAGTAAAAGATCCGCTCCCCCATCGAGCTCCTGTAAACAAAGAGCCTCTTAGCGGCAAGCGACCCAAAGAGGTGATGATCCAGGAGATGTCCTACGCTTTTGAAGCTCAAGGATTTAAGATCACTCAAGCCTGGATCGATGGGAGCGGGCTCTGGCTACAAATAATCAACGATCGCTACCGTCAAGAAGAGGCTGTGCGGATGCGCTTACAGCACCTACTCACCTCACTTCTACCCAGTGATATTGAGCAAGTTGTTGTGATCCTCGAGTCGTATGGACTTGTTTGCCAACAATACGTCTACAGAGCCGAATGGCTTGAGCGCTGCTCCTCTCCTTTTGCTTTTGCACTTCTTACAGCGCCCGGGGAGGCGTGCCTTGCCCCTCCAGGAGAACTGATTTTTCAAAGGAGATACGATCTCTGGCGTCGACGTCTCAGCCCGCGTCTAGAGAATTTTTTTGGAAGCGCTAGCGGGAAATACAAATACGACCTTGGCATCAAGCTCGATCTCGAGGGTTTTCTGCCGGGGCAGTGGTTTTATGAGGTGCAGCTGAGTACAACTGTTGTTTCCGACCTTAGCTCCGTCTCTGACTTTGATTTGCTCCACCCCTCTCAGCTTCCCAACGTTGCCACCGACTACATCCGCTACCGGCAAAGCCATGCGCTTACCTGGGACCGCCTCTACCTTCAAAAGAGCTGGAATCTCACCCATGGCGCTTTTGCTCGTCTAGCGGGGGGGTACTTTCAGGTGAACTACGCAGGGCTTGCAGCTGAAACCCTTTGGTACCCTGCCCGCTCTTACTGGGCGGTTGGACTAGAGGGCGCCACGGTCAAAAAAAGGCGCTACACAGGACTGGGGTTTCAATCCAAGCTCCGCCGTTTTGAGGGGTCAACCCCCATTTTTTTCTCTTACAACATGCTCCAACAGTACTTCCTCTCGCTCTATTTTGACATTCCCGACTTTCAGGTTTTTGCCAAGCTCAGTGGGGGACAGTTTCTAGCAGGAGATATTGGAGCGAAGTTAGAGGCGACGCGCTATTTCCACAACGGTGTGCGCATCACTGGGTGGCTGACTTGTACGAATGCCAAAGATCAGATGCACGGGGTCAACTACTTTGATCGGGGCATCGCCTTTGAAATTCCTTTAGATTTTTTCTATCAGTGTAGCAGCCGGCGGGTTTGGAACTACGCAATGGCCGCTTGGCTACGAGATGCGGGCTATTCGATTTGGACGGGGCGTTCGCTTTTCGAAATTCTCTCCAATGAAAGAAGGCGTTAGCAAAGAGCGCGCGCCACTTCTAAAGCGCCATAAGAAAAAACCATGTCAGCCCCTGCCCTTTTGATGCAGAGCAAGCTCTCCAAAAGGGCGCGCTTGGAGTCGAGCCACCCATTTTGTGCTGCAGCCATAAGCATAGCATACTCTCCGCTCACCTGATAAGCTGCGATAGGAAGCGGGGTGAGGGGACGAATTTTTGCAATCACATCGAGATAGGGAAGCGCCGGCTTTACCATCAAGATATCAGCCCCTTCACTCATATCTAGAGCCACTTCGCGCTCCGCTTCGCGGCTGTTAGCGGGATCCATTTGATACCCCTTCTTATCGCCAGAAGGGTGCGAGCCCAAAGCGTCGCGGTAGGGGCCGTAAAAGGCCGACGCGTATTTAGCGGTGTAGGCCAAAATACTTGTCTGCTGAAATCCCCGCTCATCTAGCGCCCCCCTTATCGCCCCTACCCGCCCATCCATCATGTCGCTCGGAGCGACGATGTCGATTCCAGATTCTGCTTGAATCAACGCCATCTGGCAGAGTCGATTTACCGTCTCGTCGTTGAGCACCTCTCCCGACTCGTCTACGAGCCCATCGTGCCCATGAGTTGTGTAGGCATCAAGAGCCACGTCCGCGATCAAACAGAGCTCTGGAAAGCGCTTTTTGAGCGATCTAGTCGCCTCTTGCAACAAGCCGCTTGGATTTAGAGCTTCGCAGCCCTCTGGATCTTTCAATGCAGGATCTATTACAGGAAAAAGGGCAAGAGCTCTAATTCCCGCTTCTAAAAGTAGCTCAGCTTGACCTAGCAATAGATCAATACTCAGGCGATAAATGCCCGGCAGGCTTTTGATGGGAGATCTCACGTTTTTGCCTGCAACGATGAAGTGGGGAGCGATGAGATCGTTTGGGGTAAGCGTTGTCTCGCACACTAAACTTCGCACCGCAGAGCTTTTGCGGTTCCTGCGCGGTCGGTCGGTGAGAAGTAGTGGGGGCGTCACGCGTAAAACTTAATCGAACAAGAGTAAATTAACCATCTAAAATACTCTTCCTCTTCAGAAGCTGTGGAAACGTTGACAACCCAATGCTTTCAACACCTGGAAAGAGCTGTTCATAAGGTGTTGATAGAGGGTACGCAAGCCCGCAGTTGTCATCATAAGCAGAAAAGAGAAGAAGTTATGATCAACTGTTGAACAGGATATTGACACCCTTATAGACGGTTTTTCCACACCCTCTGAAAGAGATCTGCGAGTTTTTTCTTGATGAGGACCCCACCTCTGTGGCACGCTTGGCGACTCAAACTGAGGTGGTTTATGGATGAGTGTGGAGAGTTTTCAGAGTCACAAGCCCAGAGACTGAGCCGTTTTGTCACAAGTACGACAAGCAATATCTTCGTGCTTCGCAACTTGCCTGAAGTGATCAAGGGAGCCCTTTTTTCTCGCTACTCGAGATCGAGTCTCGGACTTCGATCTCTTCTGCTCAAAGACTTTATCCAAGAAGAGGAGACCGCTTTTGATTCAATCGTCGGAGAGCGAAGCGATGCAACCCCTGAAAATCAGTTGCTCGCTATCCAAAAAGCCCAAAATTTTTACGATCGCATCCTAGATGGGTATGGTGATGACTCGATCGGCGAGCTCGGCGGCGCTCACCTCGCTATTGAATCGGTCTCTATGCTCGCAGCAAAAGTGCTCGAAGATAGCCGCATCGGAGGCTCCCCTCTCGAAAAATCGACTCGCTACATCTACTTTGATCAGAAAGTGAAGGGAGAGTATCTCTACTACCGTGAGCCTATTTTGATGGCCTCAGCCTTCAAAGATCTCTACATCAAGACCTGTGATCACCTCTTCGAGACCTATTCAGCGCTCATTCCTCCCATGACAGAGCTCATGGAAAAGCGATTCCCCAAAGAGCCCGAAAAATCACAAGCCGCCTATAAAGCAGCGCTGCGTGCAAAAGTTTTGGACTCGCTTCGCGGCCTTCTACCCGCGGGAACGCTCACCAACATGGGGGTCTATGGGAATGGAAGGTTTTGGGAAGGACTCATTCACAAGCTGCGAGGTGAAAATCTCGCTGAGCTCCAACAGATAGGAAAGCAAGGGTTCGAAGAGCTGAGCAAAGTGATCCCCTCTTTCGTGCGTAGAGCGAGTGAGACCCACCGCCACCACGAGGGTTTTGTTCAATATTTTGAGTCGATGCACGAACAGCTCTCGAGCATCGCATCGCTTCAAAAACCGCCTAAATCTTCATGTAAAGCTGGTGTACGTCTGATCTATTCCGATCCTGACTCAGTTTGTAAAGTCGCTGCAGCTCTTCTCTACCGATATGGAAGTCACAGCTTGGAGGCGCTCCAGCAGCACTGCCGACGCCTCTCTGAAGATGAGATTGCAAACATTTTTGATGCGGCAAGCTCGATGCGTGAAAACAGGCGCCACAAATCACCCCGAGCTCTAGAGCACGCACAGTTTACTTTCGAAATCATTGCCGATTACGGCATCTACCGCGATTTGCACCGGCACCGGATGCTCACGCAAGAGCGGCAGCTGCTTAGCATGGATTATGGCTATTTTGTGCCCGAAGAAGTATTGGACACACCCATGGAAAAACCTTATGTAGAAGCGGTGGAGCGTGCAAAGTCGGCCTACCAAGAGATCGCGGCTGACCTTCCCGAGGAGGCGCAGTATGTTGTCCCTATGGCGAGTCATGTCAGGTGGTATTTTCATGTAAATCTACGTGCTCTTCAGTGGCTCTGTGAGCTTAGATCCCAAGCGGCAGGTCATCCAAGTTACCGTCACGTGGCGCAAGAGATGGCCAAACAGGCGATGAAGGCAGCTCCCCAATTTGAAGGATTTTTCAAATTTGTCGATTTTGAAGGGTATGACTTGGGCAGGCTCTCTCAAGAGCAGCGCAAAGTTGAAAAATCAGTTTAAATGCTGACCCAAAATCCCTGAAAGCTTGAACATGCTCACCGGCTCTCGAGATCCAAAAACCTTGGCGAGTGTTTCATCGGGAACGACTTGCCTTTTGTCGCTCGGATTTTGCAAGTCGTGCTCTTTGATGTAGATCCAGAGTTTTTTAATAGCCTGCCCTCTTGTCACTTTCTCTTTTCCTATCACATTGGCGAGCTCATCTGAGGGGGTGAGCTTCCCACGTTTTCCTCCTCCGCCCCCGCCTCCAGCTTTTTTCTTATAAGCGGTTTTGGGATGGCTTTTGTATTTCTCGCTGAGCTCGCCCAGATCGTTGACGATCACATCGCACTCAGGGAACGTGGAGCAGGAGTAGAAGGTTTTGCCAAAGCGGGATCGACGCATCGTGATTTGGCCTGTGCATCCCACCGCAGGGCAGGGAGGGGTATCGGCTATCTCTTCACCCAGTTTTGGGATGTTGATGATCCCCTTGCAATCGGGGTATTTCACGCAGCCGAGAAAGGGTCCAAAGCGTCCGTGGCGCACTTTCATCTCTCCATGGCAGATTGGGCAAGGCTGGTCCCAATCAAAATCAGGAGAGTAGGCGCTCTTGTCAAAATCGAGCTCTTCTTGCGATGCGGTGAAATCACAGTCGGGGTAGTCGGCGCACCCGTAGAAGTAGCGTGATTTCGACCAGATTTTTTGTAGATGGTGTTTGCCACACTTTGGGCAGAGAATGTCAGTGTCGATCTTGGGAACGAAGGCCTCTTTCTCAGCAATCTCGACAGTTGGAAGAAAGCTTTCGCAAAATTCACGAATCACCGCTTTCCACTCTTTCTGGTCAGCAGCAACAAGTTCGAGCGCATCTTCCATTTCCACTGTGAAGCCGATATTCATGATCTGCTTGAAATTGTCTTCCAAAAATTGTGCAATTACCCGTCCTAGCTCTGTCGGTTTGAGCCTGAGGTTCTCTTTCACAGTGTAAGATCGCCCTTGGATCTTATTCATGATCGAGGCGTAAGTCGAAGGGCGACCAATTCCTGATTTTTCGAGCTCTTTGACAAGGGAGGCTTCAGAAAAACGGGGAGGGGGCTTGGTAAAGGCTTGTTCAGCTGTCACCTCGTCGAGATGCAGCTTTTGCTTCTCTTTGAGCGGAGGCAGGAGAGGTTCCGCGGTTTCTACCTCTTCGTCGTGTTTCTCTTCATAAAGGGCGAGAAACCCTTTGAATTTGAGTGTGGAGCCAGAAGCACGCAGAGTGATGGCTTGATCTGTCTCAATATCGGCTGAGACGGTGTCGTAAATGGCTGAAGTCATTTGACAGGCAATGTAGCGCTTCCAAATCAAACTGTAGAGCTGAAATTGCTCATGAGACAAGTAGGGCTTGACGACCTCTGGGGGGTGATCGATGTTCGTGGGTCGAATCGCTTCGTGCGCATCTTGAGCTGTTTTTTTCTTCGAGTAGGAACGGGGTTTCTCAGGGAGGTACTCCCCTCCGAAATTCGCGCTGATAAAACTTCGAGCGGTTTGAATCGCTTCAGGCTCAATTCTCACAGAGTCTGTACGCATGTAGGTGATAAGTCCCTCGGTCCCTTCGTTGCCTAGATCGACCCCCTCGTAGAGGGCTTGTGCAACGCTCATCGTCTTAGAGGAGGAGAACCTGTGGTGTCTTGAGGCCTCTTGTTGAAGAGTTGAGGTGATAAAAGGAGGCTCGGGGTGCCGTTTTTTCTCTTTCTTCTCAACGCGAGTGACGGTGTAGCTCGCTTTTTCTAGACGAGCCACGACCTCATCGGCAGTTGCTTTGTTGTTGATGAGGAAATTTTTCTTTCCCTCAATCTGCTCTTTCTCCCACTTCTTCCCGTCGACCGTGAAGAGGCGAGCGGGAAATTGTTTAGTTGGCTCTCCGTTGTGAAGTAGAGCGCCAATGTTCCAGTACTCGACAGGTTTGAAAGCTTCGATCTCTTTTTCACGATCGACGACGAGCTTAAGGGCAACCGATTGCACCCTCCCGGCTGAAATCCCGGAGCGCTGCTTGAGTTTTCGAGCCAAGATAGGGGAGATTTTATAGCCGACGATCCGGTCGAGTAGACGACGCGCTTGCTGGGCATTGACAAGGGCATAGTTGATCTCTCTTGGATGCGCGAGCGCCTCTCTTACCGCTTCTTTTGTGATGGCATTGAAAGCGACACGTTTGATGTTGGCATCTTTTGGCAAAAGAGCTGCAATGTGCCAAGCTATCGCCTCCCCCTCACGGTCAGGATCCGGAGAGAGGTAGATCGTATCGCACTTTTTAGCCTCGGCTTTAAGTTTTTTAATGACTTCTTTCTTATCGGGCAGTGGCTCATACTGCGGCTCAAAGTCATTTTCAAAATCAATACCAAAACCTTTTGCGGGAAGATCTCGAATGTGACCCACAGACGAGGCGAGCACATATTCACTTCCTAAAAATTTTTTTAGTGTTTTGATCTTAGCCGGCGATTCTACGATAATAAGAGATTTACCCATGCCCATCCATTCAAACAGGATGTGCTCTTTTTGTACAACCCCACCCCAAAAAAAGATTGTGATCTGAAGAAAAATTTGCTGAAAATTAACACTTTTGATGCTAAGCTAGTTGCATGGAAAATTATGAGCAGAATCTAGAAGCTCTCTCCAGCCGCACTCGGTGGACCACCTTCGTCGCTCGCGAGGGTAAACTTAAAAAGGTAAAAGGAGCGCGCTCTTTTCTCTCCTATTTTTGGCACCAAAGAGCTGAAAAAGGTAAGGTGAGAGAGGTTGTCCAAAATTTCCTTAAAGAAATAGAAAACCAAGCTAGTGATGAGCAAATAAAAAGTTTATTTGCTCCCAAAAAAGGGCGCACCTACCTCGACCCCACAGCTTTTCGTAAAACTGATCGCATTTCGCGGGCTCTTCTTCCTGAAGGGGTGATCCGTCTCGATATGGGGGGGAAGGTGGTCGATCTGCTCGGTTCTAATGGCCGAGGAGTTGTCAATTTTAACCTCTCTGAAAAAGAGACGTATAATTTCCACCAGCTGATCACCCGTAAAAAAGGGGTGCAGCTGCGCCTCAATAGTGAAGGGCGTTTAGAGAGAGTGAAAAGCGATGGAGCCTATCGCCTGGAGCAAAAAAAGCAAGAGGCGAAAATTCAACGTGTTGTTGCAGGCATTATTGGAAGCCTCGAGGAAAAAATTCCGACTTATACCAAAGTACATAACCTAGCTCTTCGGCGCATTTTTACCGACACTGCTCTTATGCGGATGAGCAAACGGGTATACGACCGTGGAAATATCGGGGAAGGGTCTCAGCTCGAAAGGGTCCTATACCCTGAGCTTGGAGAGAAACGAGAAAAATTTAAAAATGCTCTTCAAAAGGCCAGCGAGGAGAATCAATCGCAGGCGAATAAAGTGGAAGTTGAGGCGGCTTTGATTAAATTTTGTCTCGAAGAATTTCGTTTTGCCAAGCTCCTTGGTCTTGATCTTGTTCGCGTAGGTGATGGAGGATCGGGTGGGGCCCGCTACGGTTTAAACCGGTATGGAAAAAAGCTTATTGTAGTAAAGCCGCTTGATGAAGGGCCACATGGCGTAAACAACCCGAAGTGGTATGCTCGTTTTAAACGTCTTGTTGTCTCTCCAAGATCTTGCCTTAGAGGCAATTCAGAGCCTCTAGCTGAAGTTGATGCTTATGCGCTCGATAGAGGCCTTGGAATCAACATTGTCCCTCCCACCCGCTTCGAAGTGATCCGCAGTAAAACCCTTCACAACAGTGATGAAAAGACGTGTTCAGTGCAGCTCTACGTCGAAGGATGCCAGACGCTTGGTGAATATCTAAAAATCCCTTCTTGGACTTATGGCTTGCCACGTCGATTGCATAGAAAGTGGCATAAAAATAAGCTGGATAAGATCCCCCAAGAACTCTTTGAGCGCCTCGCATTGCATAATATTTTGATAGAAGATATTGACTGCCATTTTGATAACGTTCTTATCAAGAAAGAAGAAGGAAAGGCTCCTGTCTCATCGGAACTGCATATTGAAGATGACGATATTAATATCGATAATTTTTTTAAAAACAATGGCAATCAAAAGTTATTATCAGGTTCCCTCCACTCTGAGCAAGGACTCACTTTTGTAAAGCACGACAATGGCTCGAGTAGTCCCAAGCACCACCCGCGCGCTTTTTTAGGGCTTCGTTTCAAGCATCTTTTTGAGGTGCTCCCCCACGCAAAGAAGTCCTTTTCTAAAGACGCAACTGTTGATCGAGAGGCGATGCTTCAGATCTGGACTAAAAAGGCGGAGCGTGCCATTGGCGCTGTGCTCAACCACCCCGACTGGAAAGAGGTGTATGGGCCTCATGAAAAAAGGAGCTGGAAGCAGCATAAGAGACATCTAGAATTTGTGCACAATTGGATCAATAGTAAATTTGAGATAAGCCGCAAGTTAGTGGATAAGTTGATGCACGATTTGTACCCTGAGTTGCAATCATATCAGGATCCTGAGATGCGCTGCTATCTCTATGACCATTTAGAGCGGATAAAACAGATGATCCAGATGCGTCAAGAGAGCGTGGCGCTTGTCAACAAAGCGATCAAAGAGAAGTGGTCTATGCGCAAGGCGCTTCAGGTGAGAAGTGAAAAGGACTTCAATAGAGTCGGCATTGGCGTCAGAGTCGGCATTGGCGTCTAAACCAGGCATCGATCTGGATGCGATTACTCTTCATTATAGCAAAAAAGGACTCCATTTCTACGAGGCTGCCTGCACGTGGATAGAAGATGGGGTAGTGACTCTTCAGCTCCACCCCTCTTTCGAAAAAAGGGGGAGCTATTTAGGCTATACAAAAGAAGAGGTGATCGATCATGAGCTCATCCACTGCGCGAGAAGCCATCTTCACGAACCGATATTTGAGGAAATTTTAGCCTACAGGTCAAGTCCTTCCCGCTTCAGAAGATATTTTGGTCCCTTATTTCGCACGAGCCGCGAGAGCCTTCTTTTTGTAGCCACTCTTTTTGTGACGACTCTCTCGACTATTTTCAACATCTACCCTCTTTTTTTCTGGCTAGGGTTGGGCTCGCTTGTCGGTTTTGGACTTTTAAGACTCATGCGTACTCAAAGACTTTTCAAAAGAGCATACACAAAAATGGTGCAGCAAAAAGGTGAAGAGAGAGCTTTTGAATCCCTCGTCACTCTTACCGATCGCGAGATCATAGACCTAGCTGTCGAGGTGGACGATCTCACTTGAGTCGTCGAGATTTCGCTTCAGGTGTTTTGCAAGTGTGACGATTTCAGCTTTTGTCTCCTTCATCTGTTTGAAGGTGTGCTCAGCGCGGAGTGTTCCCGCCTCTTTTTCATAACGTTTGCAGAGCTCATGGTAGTGGGCAATTGTTGTTTCAAGCGTGCGAGCCAGCTCTTCCATTTTGGCGCAATCGCTTTCAAGTTTTTCAATCTCTTTGGGTTCCAATTTTAGGTTGTGGGGCTCGCGCGCCACAGCCATCCAGCAATAGCCACCAGGTGAATAGGGCATAAAAGATCTCCTTATATCCCCACCTATCGGCAAGTCGAAAAGAAAACTTTAGTGTATTCTTCGTTGAGCGGTATTTCCAATGCCCAATTCATGGCGGTACTTGGCAATAGTACGGCGTGCGCAAGGGATTCCCCTCTCTTTGATTTTGTTGGAGATCACTTCATCTGAGAGCGGGTGGCGTTTCTCTTCCCCGGCGATGATTTTTTGCATGAGCTCTTTGACGGTATCGGCGCTAATATGATCTCCAGATTCAGTTGTATAAGCGTGTGTGAAAAACGAGCGCAAAGAGAGCATCCCTCTAGGGCAACTGACGTATTTGTTAGATACTGCCCTTGCAATGGTCGACTCATGCAAATGGAGTCTCTCTGCCACCTCTTTCATCGTGAGAGGGATCAGTTGTCCTTTAGGACTAGAGAGAAAATCTGTCTGGAGTTTGACGATGACCTCTCCAATCCGATAGAGCGTTTGGTGTCTCTCATCGAGATTTCTCATGAGCCACTTGCCTGTCGCTATTTTCTCTTGGAGGTAGTCGCGCGCTTCTGGGGAGAGGTTTGTATCGGTGAACATATCGATATAGCCTCTGTTGAGCTGAAGGGGTGCCAAGTGGCCCCGATTGATTTCGATCGAAAAAAGTCCCTCTTCGAAAAAAATCAAAAGATCAGGAGTGATGGTCTGCGTCATCTGTCTGATGTGACCGGTCGCCATCCCTCCTCCAGGGCGTAAATCGAGTGCCGAAATCTCTTTCGCAATAATCGTTCGTATCTCATCTGTCGATCGAGAGAGAGCTCGCGCGATCATGGGAATGCGGTTGTGGAGTACGTCGTCGTAGTAGTTTTCGAGGATGCGAAAAGCCAACGTACTCTCTTTGCCCCGCACGCGGAGTTGGATGAGAAGCGCCTCACGCATGCTTCTAGCACCCACTCCTGGGGGGTCGAAGGTTTGGATGCCTTCGAGCACCTCTTCGAGCTCACCAGTGGCGCATTCGCTAAACTCTGCGATCTCATCGAGTGGCGTAGTAAGTAGCCCCCGCTCATCAATCGAGCCGATGATCCACTCGGCTAGCTTGAGCTCATGTCCGCTCCATCTCTCCTTTGCCTGATGCATGAGAAGATCGTAGAGCGATTCTTCGTAAGCGACCGTATTTTCGATAAAAGCATCAGGGCCCTCACCTCGCTGCAAACGGGGAAGAGGAGACTCTTCGGGGCCTGTATCTCCCAACTCTAGGAGGGGGTTTTCCGTGAGCTCCTCCTCGACAAGGGTGCTCAGTTCTTGGATGGGGAGCTGGAGCAGGTGGAGCGCCTGCTGCATTTGAGGAGATAGAATAAGCCGTTGAATTTGTTTTACATTTTGCGATGTGGCTAATTCCATTCTGCTCATAAATGAGAATTAACACAGAAACGTATTTTCTAGCTAATTTCAGATAAGTAGACCGGTTTTTACAAGGATTTAACACCGCTGAATGTAGGTGCGAGGAATCTCGCGAAGGAATCGACTCGGCCGCATCATTCGGTGCCCACCCCAGAGAAAACGGGTCTCAGCAGCTGTGAGATAGAGGCGGTCTTTAGCCCGCGTCATCCCGACATAACAGAGCCTACGCTCCTCCTCGATGGCCTCAAAAGAGCTACGAGAATTGGCGTGGGGGAAAAGATCCTCCTCCATCCCGACGAGAAAAACGGTTTGATATTCGAGCCCTTTCCCGTTGTGCATCGTCATTAAGTTGATCCGATCACCGGTGAAATTTGCCTCATCCATTGAGCTTTTGAGCGAAAGCTCTTCAAGGAAGGCTTCGAGCTCATCTGACTCGTGATAGCTCTCCCACTCGTGAGCTTTAGCTACCAGTTCACTGACGTTCTCGCGGCGATCTTCAAAAGTCTCTCGATCATCACGCAAAATGTCGAGGTAGTGGGTTTCTCGAATCGTCTCGATGAGAAGTTGTTGAATGGAGAACTCACTCTTTTTTGCTCGAAGAGCTCGGATGATTTTAACGTAATCTGCGAGTCCCTCGCGTGCCCGAGCGCTGAGGCGAAAAGAGGTTGTTTCACCCGATACGACCTGTTCAAAAAGTTTGAAAAGAGGAATCTGCTGCTCGGCTGCTTCGGCTCGCATTTTTTCAAAAGTGGTAGGGCCAATCCCGCGCTTGGGAAGGTTTAAAGTGCGCTCGATCGAGATGAGATCGTGATCTGAAATAATGACGCGAAGAAAAGCGAGCAGATCTTTGATCTCTTTTCTCTGGTAGAATGAGATGCCCCCGATGATCACATAAGGGAGCCGACGGCGGAGCAGGTAATCTTCAAAAATACGCGACTGGAAGTTCGTGCGGTAGAAAATGGTCATTTCGCTTAAAGGAATTTGATGGAAAGAGTGCAGCCTTTCGATCTCTTGGATGACAAAATTCGCTTCTTCTCTCTCTGTATCTCCGATGAACAGGGTGATTTTTTCTCCTGGCTCTCGATCGCTCCAGAGGTTTTTTTCATAGCGGGCATCGTTGTAGGCGATAAGGGCGTTGGCCGCATCTAAGATGTTGGGATGGCTTCGGTAGTTTTGCTCAAGTCGTACGATCTTGGCATTTGGGTAATCCTTTTCAAAGTTCAAGATGTTTTGGATGTTAGCCCCACGCCAAGAGTAGATCGATTGGTCCGGGTCGCCTACAACAAAGAGGTTGCACTGCTCGCCGACGATTAGTCGAGCCATAAGGTACTGGGTCTGATTGGTATCTTGGTACTCATCAATCAAAAGGTAGGGCCACCTTTTGCGGTAGTATTCGAGCACATCGGGGTGTTTTTGGAAGAGCTGAACTGTGAGAAAGAGAAGATCGTCAAAATCGACGGCATTCGCCTCTCGTAGCCGCTGCAAATAGAGCGAGTAGATTTCAGGCATCGCTTTTTGCGTCTCTAAAGGGAGCTCAGAGAGGTCGAGATCAGCTGGTGAGCAGAGTTGATTTTTTGCCTGTGAGATCAGTGTGCGGCATCGTTTCACCTCTTTTTTCATATCGAGGCTTTGAAGAAGAGCTCGGATCAATTTGTTGACATCCTCCTCGTCGTAGATAGTGAAATTCGGAGCGTAGCCGAGGTGCTGAATCGATTCGCGCAAGATTTTCGCACCGAGACTATGGAAGGTGCAGATCGTCGGGTGATCGTAGCGGTCGAGCAGCCGGTGAATCCGCTCCTTCATCTCCCCAGCCGCTTTGTTGGTGAAGGTGACCGCTAAGATTTCGCTTGGAGGGATTCCCGATTCAATCAGCTGAGCGATTCGGTAGCTGACAACCCGTGTCTTACCCGAACCTGCTCCAGCGAGTACTAGCAAAGGGCCGTTCAGGTGGGTGATGGCAGTTTGCTGCGCAGGGTTGAGCTGTTCAGATGAATGCATGCGAAACATCATAACAGAGCGGAGGAAATTGTGGAATGGGGGGAAGGTAGCCGTAGCGATGAAAGTCGTGGCTTAAGGCAACTTCTCTTAAATAATGGAGGGGCTCTAGACGTCCCCAGGCGTGCACAGGGTCATGTTCGAGGGTGACCCCAAGTTCGGCAGCTCTTTGAAGAAGAGCCTCAGAGGGAGGACTTAAAAGCCGAGCAGACTTGAAGCCTTCAAGTCGCTTTAAAAATTCTGACTCTCCTTCCACATGCGTTCCTTCGAAGGGAAGAGGGCAATGACTAGAGAGAGTGAGAGGTGTTTTGCAGATCAAACAGGCAGCGAGAGCTTGAAGCAAAGCAAGTCCTGGCTCGTCACATCGAATTAAAACTTGCTTTCGTGGCACGTGGTAGAAAAGGTTGGTCTGCCCAACCAGTTCACAAGAGAGAGAGGGAGTTGTAAAGCGTTTGACCCAGATGGCGTAACTTGCAGCGCTTCTTCTCCAGCACTCTCGCTCTTCAGGTGTCAACCCATAGAGGTGCAGAGAAGAAATCAAAGCGACGAGCTCAGAAGGGAGGGGCGTCTCTTCATCTGGCTGATCACCTGGTAGCGCGTGAGCAAGATGCAGGAGGTAATTGGGACCTCCAACTTTTGCGCCAGGTCCAAACCCACTCGCTTTGCACCCTCCAAATGGCTGACGTCGAACGACAGCTCCGGTAATGGTGCGGTTGATGTAGAGGTTTCCCGCTTCGATCTGCTCTTTCCACAGTTGCTGCTCCCTCTCGTCTAGAGTGTGGATTCCGCTGGTGAGTCCATAAGGGGTGGCGTTGACAAGCTCGATGGCGTGGGGAAGTGAATCGGCTCGCATCACCCCGAGCAAGGGGCCGAAGAGCTCCGTTTGGTGGGTAAAACTTCCCTCACGGACTCCCCATTTGATGCCTGGGCTCCAGAGGTGAGGATTGCCCCTCAGGTTTTTGGGTTCGAGGAGCCACGACTCCCCTGGCTCGAGCTCTTTAAGAGCTCTTTTGAGAGGGCCATTTGGAGGGCGAATCAAAGGAGTGACACGGGCATTTGGATTCCAAGCGGAATCGACTACAAGGCTCTTAGCAGCCTCTTTGAGCTGCCTTTGGAAGGTGGGGTCGTCGTAGAGTTCCGCCTCGATGACTGCTAAGCTGCAGGCACTACATTTTTGCCCCGAGTGGGAAAATGCGGAGTGCACGAGGTCTCGGATTGCGAGGTCACGGTCGCACATTGAGGTGAGAATCAGGGCATTTTTCCCTCCGGTCTCGGCGTGTAGATCGAGCCCAACGTGTTGCTTCATGAAGTGGTACGCTGTTTCTGTAGCGCCTGTGAGCAAGACGAGATCAACTGCTGCAACGAGCGCATTTCCTACAGTTTTTTCATCCACGTTGAGAAATTGTAGGGCCTCTTTGGGGACGCCTCCCTCCCAAAAACAACGAGCGATCTCATAGCCGATCCAAACAGCCTCAGGGGCGGGTTTGAAAAGAACTCGGTTGCCGACGATCAGTGAAGAGACAATTCCCGAGGTGGGAATAGCGCACGGAAAATTCCATGGAGGGGCGATAAGTGCCGCACCTTTTGCACGCCATTTTACTTCGGAGCAGTGGACAAGGGTAGACCAGTTTCTCAGGTAGTACTCGATGAAGTCGATCGCTTCTGAGACTTCAGGGTCTGCCTCCAAAATGGCTTTCCCTGCATCGGCCACCATCGCTTGGATCAGAAGCTGCCGTCTCTCTCGGAAAAGGGCCGCGACGTTTCGAAAGATCTCCACTTTTTCACTAAAGGGCCGCCTCTCCCACTTACTTGGATCGGCTCGCGCCTTTTCTACCTTCTCCATCATCGTTTTTTGATCGTCGAGGGCATAGGTGTAGAGCGTTTTTTCGGGAAAAGAGGGGTCATATCCATTCGCTTCACTCTCCTCGATTGCAAAGTGCTCAATTTTAGAGCTGAGCAGTTCTAGCGCCCAATTTCGACTCTCAGGCAAAGAGAAATCGGTGTCGGGTTCATTTTTAAATGGGGTTTGCCAAGACAGGGGGGGGCGCTCGGGTGTTCTTTTTCTCTGATCTGATAGGGTTGCTTGAAGCTCAAAAGCATTCAAAAAGCGCTGCTTCTCTTGTTTCCACGCTGCGTTGTTTGGTTTGATGTCAAAGTAGTGAGGGAGAAAGTTTTCTTGTGAGCAATTCTCATCGATGCGACGCAAAAGGTAGGCGACTGCGTGGTGAAAATCGCGCTCGCTCGCCTCTGGGCAGTAGAGCGTCACCCCACTTGCACGCCTTGCAACTACACGTCTCATCGGCTCTGCCATACCCGAAAGCATTTCAAAGAATACAGCTGCTTCAACACCCCTCTCTTGTCTGAGAGTGAGTGCGTAGGCGATGTCGAAAAGATTGTGGCTAGCGACCCCTATGTGAGCGATTTGAGCATTTTCAGGTCTGGTCCCAAATTCGAGCATCCTTTTGAAATTCGCATCACTTTCTACTTTGCTCTCAAAAGTGGGGAGAGTCCACCCTCTGATCGAGCTCTCCACGCGTTCGGCGGCTAAGTTGGCACCTTTCACGAGGCGAATACGGATTGGAGCCCCTCCCCTTTTTCTAGCCCAGTCGGTCAGTTCTTTCTGGAAGGCGAAGGAGTCAGGAAGGTAGCTTTGCAGGGCAATCCCTGCGTAGCAGTGGAGAAATTCAGGTTCGCTAAGCACCTTCTTGAAAAGGGCGACTGTCAGCTCTAGATCTTTATACTCTTCCATGTCGAGGTTGATGAATTTTTTGCCAGCAGCTCTGTAGAGCAAGCGGAGCGGTTCTGCGAGCCTCTCGAGGGTAGTATCCCATCCAATTGGGTGGATCTGGCTAAAAAGTGTCGTGATTTTGACTGAGAGGTAGTCGATATGGGGAGAGCGAATGGTTTCGAGGTAGAGCTCGAGACGACGCTTTGCCTCTCCCTCCCCTAGAATCGCCTCACCGAGATGGTTGAGGTTGAGCTGTAGGTTCTCTTTTTTGCACCTCTCGAAAAGAGCGCGTGGATCTTCGGGAAATAAGACAGAGCCCATCTCGCGGCGGATCTGTTTGCGAATTGCTTTATAGAAGAAACGTGGAAAAAGAGGGCCTAAAAACTGGAAGAGGAGAAACTGAATCCGTTTCGTTTCATCGAAAAATTGGGGGATGCCGTGTTTGTGAATCAGGTAGGTGAGCTGGTCGATTGCCCGAGCGGCTCTTTTGGTGCGGAAGCACTGGTCGGTAAGAGCCGTGATCAGATCTCTCCCCTTAGGGTCTATCACCATCTTTGCCAGGGGACTCTTCTCTACCCCAGATTCGAGTATGAGCTTCTCAGCAATATCTATTGAACGGATAGTCTCTTTTTCCATATGCTCATCCTAGCAATGAGTCGATTTAAATTTATTCTCTGTTTTTTGTCTCTTTTCTCTCTTCTTCATGCGCAGGTCCAAGTGGGCGTTGATGTTTTTCTAGAAAAAGGGACACCTGCTTGCCTTAAGGGAAAGCGTATTGGACTCATTACCAACCACTCAGCGATGAATCGCGATTTGAAAACGACCTTTGAGCTGTTTCAAAAAAAGGCTCGAGAGTGCCAGCTCGTTGCCGTATTCTCTCCGGAACACGGTTATTTTGGTGATGCGTATGCGGGCGAGCGCGTCGAGGGGCGCACTCTCGGCTCTGTTCCCCTCTATAGTCTTCACGGGGACCATCGTCGTCCAACAGCTGAGATGCTTCAAGGGATCGATGTGTTGATCTACGACATCCAAGACATCGGTTCGAGGTCGTACACCTACCTCTCCACCCTCTTTTATTGTATGGAGGAGGCTGCGAAATATGGCATTGCTTTTGTTGTGCTCGATCGCCCGAATCCCATGGGGGGCACTGTGGTCGACGGGCCTCTGCTTGAGAAGAGCTGGCGCTCTTTTCTCGGATACATCAACATCCCCTATTGCCACGGCATGACAGTGGGTGAACTCGCTCTTCTCTTTCGTGAGGAGTACCGCGTGAATTGTGATTTGACTGTTGTGGCGATGAGAGGGTGGAAAAGAGGGATGACATTTGATCAAACGCGCCTTCCATGGGTGCCGACTAGCCCCCAAATTCCTGAGCCTGACACCCCTTTTTACTACCCGACTACGGGTCTCATCGGTCATAGCTCGATTGCCAATATAGGGGTCGGCTACACCCTTCCTTTTAAGCTTGTAGGAGCGCCCTGGATTGAGGCAGAGAAGTTTGCTGCAGCACTTAACCAGCAAAAACTGCCTGGTGTTTTTTTTCAGCCCTACTTTTTCAAACCCTTTTTTGGAAAATTTAAACTCGAGCCGTGTCAAGGTGTTCGGGTTGTCATCAGAGACCCAAAAGTTTTTTTGCCTATGACAACCCAGTTTACGATGCTCGGAGTGATTAAAAACCTCTACCCCAATCACCTCGAAGAGGTGCTCTCTGATTTAAAGAGCTCAAAAAGTAAGCGAGAAACTTTTCACAAACTCACTGGGAATGAGGAGGTGCTCAGCTTGCTTATCGAAGAAAAAGTCGTGATTTGGAAGCTGCGTGGGATCTGCGTTAAGGCGCGCGACACTTTCTTGCCTGTGCGTGCCAAATACCTTCTTGAATCCTACAATTAGCACTTTTCTTGCTTCTTTGCTAAAATCTTGACAGCAATCTTTGGGAACAGTTAAACTCCTCCTCTTAAGAAAGTCATTTAATGAAGAGGAGTCAGCTTCTATGAACAAGATCAAGCCGTTAAACAGCCGTGTACTTATTAAGCGTGCTAAAGCACCTACTACAAAGGGGGGAATCATCCTTCCCGAAGCCGCCCAGGAGAAGCCTAAGGAAGGGACTGTCATCGCTGTCGGTCCGGGCGTAAGAGATGAAGAGGGAAAAATACACCCACTTTCTGTGAAAGAGGGAGATCGGGTCCTTTTCTCTTCTTATGCGGGGACTGAAGTCTCTGATGATGAAGAGAGTCTCATTCTTTCTGAGGACGATATTCTAGGCGTATTGGTGTAAAAATTAAGGGGTAAATGACGATGTCAAAAATGTTTCAATTCAAACAAGACGCACTGAAAGCAATGCACAGTGGGGTGGGCAAACTTGCCAAAGCAGTGATTGTGACGCTAGGGCCTAAGGGGCGCAATGTTGTGATCAAAAAGAGCTTTGGGTCACCTCTTTCTACTAAAGATGGGGTCACTGTCGCCAAGGAGATCACACTCAAAGACAAATTCGAAAATATGGGAGCGCAACTAGTTAAAGAAGTTGCCTCAAAAACCTCGGATGTTGCTGGTGATGGGACGACGACCGCTATTGTGCTAGCTGAAGCGATCTACTCTGCTGGGATGAAAAATGTTGCAGCTGGATGTAACCCCATGGATCTCAAACGGGGAATGGATAAAGCTGTTGAGAAGATGAGCGCTGCACTCTCACAGCTTGCGATGGAAGTGAAAGGGCAAGAAGAAGTGGAGCAGATTGCAACGATCTCGGCAAACAATGACCCATCAATTGGTTCGATCATTGCGGAAGCGATGCAAAAAGTGGGCAAAGATGGGATCATTACAGTTGATGAAGCCAAAGGAATAGAAACCTCACTCGATGTTGTGGAAGGGATGCAATTTGATAAAGGGTATCTCTCCCCCTATTTTATCACGAATCCTGAAAATATGAGTGTAGAGCTCGAAAATGCCCTTGTCTTACTCATCGACAAGAAGGTGAGTTCTGCGAAAGAGCTCATCCCTCTTCTTGAGAAGGTGATGAGTGAAGGACCTAAGCCTCTTCTTGTTATTGCAGAAGATATTGACTCTGAGGCGCTCGCAACTCTTGTTGTGAACAAGTTGAAGGGGGGACTTCCTGTTTGCGCGGTGAAGGCTCCTGCTTTTGGAGATCGTCGCAAAGCGATGCTAGAAGATATTGCCTGCTTAACGGGTGCTACGGTTGTTTCAGAAGAGATTGGCCTTTCACTTGAAAAAGTAGGCGCTGAGGTTCTGGGGCGGGCAAAGCGTGTGCAGATTACAAAAGAAGAGACGACTCTCATCGATGGAGCGGGTGATCTCAACCGTGTGAAGCAGCGTGAAACTCAAATCCGAGGTGAGATTGCAAATTCCACTTCAGATTACGATCGCGAGAAGCTTGAAGAGAGGCTTGCAAAACTAGTGGGGGGTGTGGCAGTGATTCACATTGGCGCTGCTACAGAAGCTGAGATGAAGGAGAAAAAAGCGCGTGTTGAAGATGCTCTTCATGCGACGCGTGCAGCGGTTGCCGAAGGCGTTGTTCCTGGAGGGGGCGTGGCTCTTCTCAAAGCAGTCAAGTCTCTTGATGAACTCAATCTTGAAGGTGACGAAGCTACTGGGGTCCAAGTGATCCGAAAGGCTGCTTTTGGTCCAGCAACGGCTATTGCTAACAACTGCGGGATGCAGGGCAATCTTATTGCGGAGAAGATTTTTGAGAGCAAGGAGAAGAACTGGGGGTACAACGGGCTCACCGATGAATTCACTGACCTTGTAGCAGCTGGGGTGATTGACCCTGTGCTTGTTACAAAGAGTGCCTTGCGGCATGCAGCTTCAGTTGCGGGCTTGCTCCTTACGACTGCTGCTATGATCACGGACAAGCCGAAGCCGAAGCAGGCATCACCAGCTCCTGGCATGGGGGATGGGATGGATATGATGGGCGGCATGGGCGGCATGGGCGGCATGGGAGGTATGGGCGGCATGGGGATGATGTAGCCTCAAAGCTGACCGATTACTTTATCACTTAAATTAGGGGCGCTTCGGATAGTATCTGAGGCGCCCCTAAAAATATTATGACGCGCGTTTTAGAGCGGGACTAAAATTTTTTTTTCGCCTGTAAATGACTATCATGACTGTGTGGACAGATAGCTAAAAGCTCTTCTCTTGCCGGCCTCTTCCACTCTCCTTCCCCTTTGAAGCCAGTTGAATCGAATATTCTGGCTGAATTTGAGTACACTAAGTTTTTCAACCAGCCTAGTATGTATTCAAATCCTTTTTAGTTGCTAGAAAACATTATATTATGTACAACTTTCATTAAACTTATCAAAAAAGGTATTTTTATGGCTCAAGCTCCCGGTTCATCAGGTTCTATTCCACCGAAAGTGTTCGATCCTGCTTCAGGGTCTAATCCCAATGCTGAAAATGAAGGCGCTGCAGCTACAGCAGCGGTTGCTCGTAGGACCCTCGCTGGGGCTCCTGAGGAGCAACAAGTGGGAGGGGCCGGCCGAGCTCCTGTGAATAGAGAGCTCACTAACGCTTTGTTAGAAGCAGCTTCCCAGGGAGACGCCGAGACTATCAGAGCTCTCTTACGAGAAGGGGCGGACCCTAATGCTGCAGAAGAAGAGGAAGGCAGTACTTCTCTTATGTGGGCAGCTCGTGGGGGATATGCCAAGGCTATCAGAGCCCTCTTAGAGGGAGGGGCAAACCCCAATGTTGTGGCTGAGGATGGCTCTACCGCTCTTATGTGGGCAGTTCATGTGAAAAATGACGAGGGTGTCAGAGCTCTCTTAGAAGGAGGGGCAAAGCCCAATGTTGTGGCTGAGGATGGCTCTACCGCTCTTTTTTGGGCAGCTGTAGAGGGGAATGTAGCGCTTGTCGAAGCTCTCTTAGAGGGAGGGGCAGACCTCAATGCTGTGGAAGAAGAGGAAGGCAGTACCTCTCTTATGAGAGCAGCTGATGCGGGGCACGCTACGGTTGTCGAGATGCTTTTGAAATGGGGAGCGGATCCCCATGTTGCTAACAAAGCAGGTAGTACGGCTATTCAAATGGTTGAGGGAGCTACGAGTGAAACAGGGCGTCAAATTCATGCTATGCTTTTGCGGGCTGAAAAAGAGTGGAAAAGGCAGAGGAATGTAGCTGCACTATTTGCTACATTAGTGCCCGGAGAGGGCCCACCAATGCTTGACTGAGAGCCGTTCAGGAGTGTAAACCCGGTGCCAAAAAAAGAATATAGCATACAACCTTAAACGTAAGGGCCCATAGAACGGCATCTCTGACCAATTGAAAATAAAGTACATCGTTTTTTTATCTTGTTTTTTATCAATATATTGGATTAAAATTAGTAAGCATACCATTTATTGGAGGACCCTATGACATCAGCTCCAACTACAGCTTGTCGCCCTGACTCAGTTCCCTATGAGACATTTGCCCCGATGCACGAGATGAAGCATCTCAATTCATCCAGCCACTCAGTAGCGGCAACTGCCCCCCCGGTCATCAGGTATATGGGGCATCAATATACGCTTCAAAATAATTGTTGGCAGGACAGCTGTTCTTTAAAAAACAATTCAGCATTCGGATTAGCCCCTCTTCTAACTCAGCAAGAGATAGATGTACTTAAAGAGAAGATTGAATCTGAGAGATACGCTCTTAAAATTGAGGAGGGACTCGAGGTTAAGCACCACCGCATGAGGCAACAGGCTGCTCTAACTGCTGCTATTTTACTTCCGATTATAGCTAGTATGGTCACCATGGTGGTTGTTGGTGCCCTCGGGTTGAGAGGTGTGATCCCCATGAATCGTCACCTTGCAAAAAGCTTGATCATCATCCCCCTCATGCCGATCGCTTGTTTTGTGTGTGTGAGCAGCTGAGCCTCTAGCTGGTATAGTCACCATAGTCACCATAGTCACCATGGTGGTTGTTGGTGCCCTCGGGTTGTTTATTTTCTGCCCTAAATATGCATTAGGTAAGCAAATTCGTTTATAATAGTAAATTTTATACTTGATAAAAAATAATATATTATGTATCATATTATGTATAATATTTATTTATTTAGTAAAAAAGAGGTTTTTATGGCTCAAGCTCCCGGTTCATCAGGTTCTATTCCACCGAAAGTGTTCGATCTTGCTTCAGGGTCTAATTCCAATACTGTAAATGAAGGCGATGCCGCGGTTGCAGCAGTTGCTCGTAGGGCGTTCGCTGAGGCTCCTGAGGTGCAACCAACGGGAGGGGCTGGTCGAGCTCCTGCGAATAGTGAGCTCACTGACGCATTGCTCAAGGCCGCTAACCAGGGAGACGTCGAGGAAGTCCGCTCTCTCTTAAAGAGGGGGGCCGACGCCAATGCTGTGAATAGGTGTGGCTATACTACTCTTATGGTGGCAGCAATGCAGGGACATGCCGTGGTTGTCGAAGCTCTCTTAGAGGAAGGGGTGGACCCTAATACTGTGGGTGAGGGGGGTTGTACAGCTCTTATGAGGGCAGCTGTATGGGGTCGCGTTGGGGCTGTCGAAGCTCTCTTAAAGAGGGGGGCAGACCCCAATGTTGTGAATAATAATGGCTATACAGCTCTTATGGAGATAGTTGAATGGGTGGCGCATACTGAAGTTGTCGAGGCTCTCTTAAGAGGAGGGGCAGACCCCAATATTGTGAATGAGAATATCGGTACCGCCCTTATAGGGGCGGCCTCAAAGGGACCAGAGTTTGTCGAAGCTCTCTTGAGAGGAGGGGCGGACCCCAATGCTGTGAATAAGGGTGGCTATACAGCTCTTATGGGGGCAGTTCAGGAGGGAGATGTCGAGGTTATCAAGATGCTTTTGGCTGCTGGGGCAAACCCCGATGCTGTGAATAAGGGTGGCTATACAGCTCTTATGGAGGCAGTTCAGGAGAGAGATGTCGAGGTTGTGGATTTTGATGGCGATATCGTCTTCGTGAAGGCAGTTAGAGAGGGACTTACCGAGGTTGTCGAAGCTTTTTTGGAGGGAGGAGCGGATCCTCTCGTTGTGGACTCAAAGGGCAGAATGGCTATTCAAATGGTTGAGGGAGATCCGGATGAAACACGTGAAATTCTTGCTATGCTTTCGAGCGCTGAAGAACAGTGGAAAAGGAAGAGGAATGTAGCTGCACTATTTGCTACATTAGTGCCTGGAATGGGCAAATCAATGCTTCACTGAGAGCCAAAGCCTCTCTTGCCGATAAAGAAGTAGGGTTACAGTGTTAACGTGAAGGCATATAGAGTCGCATCTCTAATCAACCGTTTTGGTTTTCTGTACTATCTGATTTGTAAATAACAAACATCATTATAATTAGACAAAAAAACAATTTTTTTGTACAACAATGGTTACATTTATTAAAAAAGTGTTTTTATGGCTCAAGCTCCCGGTTCATCAGGTTCTATTCCACCGAAAATGCATGATAGCGTCGCAGAGGCGAGGTCTAACAATGTTGTAAATGAAGGCGATGTCGCAGCCGCAGCGGTTGCTCGTCGGACGCTTGCTGGGGCTCCTGAAGAGCAAACTGCGGGAGGGGCCGGTCGAGCTCCTGTGAATAGAGAGCTCACTGACGCGTTGTTAGAAGCAACTTCCCAGGGAGACGCCGAGGCTACCAGAGCTCTCTTAGGAGAAGGGGCGGACCTTAATGCTGTGGAAGAAGAGGAAGGTAGTACCTCATCTTCTGAGGAGCAACCAGCGGGAGGGGCCGGTCGAGCTCCTGTGAATAGAGAGCTCACAGACGCTTTGTTAGAAGCAGCTTCCCAGGGAGACGCCGAGACTATCAGAGCTCTCTTACGAGAAGGGGCGGACCACACTGCTGCGGATGAATATAGCCGTACCGCTCTTATGAGGGCAGCTGACTACGGACATGCTGAGGTTGTTGACGCTCTCTTAAAGGGAGGGGCAGATCTCGATGCTGTGGATAAGTGGGGCTTTGCCGCTCTTGTGAGGGCAGCTGAAGGGGGACATGCTGAGGTTGTCAAGATTCTTTTGGATGCAGAGGCAGATCCCAATGCTGCGGGTGGGGATGGCTATACCGCTCTTATGTGGGCAGCTGGGAAGAGACATGCCGCAGTTGTCAAGATGCTTTTGGCTGCAGGGGCACAACCTAATGCTGTGAATGTGGGTGGCGTTACTGCTCTTATGAAAGCAGCTAGAGAGGGACATGCCGAGATTGCCGAAGCTCTTTTGGGTGCAGGGGAAAAACCCGATGCTGCGGATAAGTATGGCCGTACCGCTCTTATGTGGGCAGTTAAATCCAGCAGTGCTGAGGTTGTAAGAGTTCTTTTGATAGAAGGAGCGGATCCTCTCGTTGTGGATGCGGATGGCAGACTGGCTAAACAAATGCTTGAGGGAGATGAGCATAAAAAAAGTGAAATTTATGGCTTGCTTCGGCGAGCTAAAGAGCTATTTGCTGCAGAGCAGAGGAAGAGAGAGAGGAACGTAGCTGCACTATTTGCTACATTAGTGTCCGGAGAGGGCCCACAAATGCTTCACTGAGAGCCGTTTAGGTGCTCATGCTAACAGATCGGTTCAAGAACATTCTCCTCAAAAGAGGAGAGTAAAAAATCTCCAACGAAATCCAAGAGGCTCTGTAGATAAAAGTAAGCTCATTGGAGCAGCTGTTTTACTTCTGATTGTAGCTAGTATGGTCACCATGGTGGTTGTCGGTGCCCTCGGGTTGAGAGGTGTGATCCCCATGAACCGTCACCTTGCAAAAAGCTTGTTTAGCATCCCATTCATGCTGATCTCTTGTTGTGCGCTCAAATGCGCTGCCGCTGCCGGGAATTGATCGAATTAGTAGCTCGTTCTCCAGAAAGCAGGGACAAATGCAATCAAAAGAGCAAAGAATTCAAGTCGCCCTGCAATCATCCAGATGCATGAGAGGAGCTTCCCAAAGTTTGAGAGAAAAGCAAAGGAGCTCGTAGGCCCTCCCGCACGGAAAGCGATCCCCACGTTGTTGATCATGCAGCTAATTCCAGTGAGGGCACTTTCGGGGTCTACCCCATCGAGAACAAGTAAAAATGTCCCTATAATCGTAAGCGAGGCGGCTACCATGATAAAACATAAAACCGTCGTCGCTGTTCTGTTGTCAATCGTCGCATTTCCCACACGGTAAGTGCGGACAATATCGGGTCTGTAGATCGATTCGATCTTGTTAAGCATGATCCGAAAAAATGTTTGTTGACGGATCACCTTAATGCCGCCAGCAGTGGAGCCCGCCATCCCCCCTACAAACATCAAGATAAGCATAAGCGTTTGAATAGAAAAGGGCCAAAGGTCGTAGTTTGCAGTCGAAAAACCTGTCGAGGTTTGAACTGAAATCACTTGGAAGGCGCCATAGCGTAGCGCTTCGAAGAAATGAAAAGAGCCCTCCCCTCCTTGCATCGCAATCAGGTGACGCGCATGGCCAATGAGCTGCCAGGTCGTGATAGCGACCGCAAAAAGAATAATGAGCAGAAAGACCCGTAATTCAGGGTCCTTCAGCCGACTGAATCGCCCCCGCATGCAAAAGAAATAGAGAGCAAAGCTGATACTGCCGAGAATCATAAATGCAATCACGACCCAGTCGGTCGCTGCACTTTGGTAAGCTTGGATCCCCGTGTTTTTAGGGGTAAAGCCCCCCGTAGAGAGGGTCGAAAAGGAGACAGTGATTGCATCAAAAAGAGAGACCCGCTCATTGGTGACCATAAGCAAGAAAATCTGGGCGATAGTAAGGGAGAGATAGACCTTCCAAAGCTGGCTTGCCGTCTCTTTAATTCGAGGGAAGATGGACTCTTTGCTCGGGCCACTCAGCTCCATCTGGAAAAGGATTTTCCCCCCAACTCCAAGGGCAGGGAGGATCGCGACAAAAAGTACGATCACCCCCCCTCCTCCAAGCCATTGCATGAAAGAGCGCCAAAAAACTAGGGCAGGGTTGATCGCCTCAACCCCTGTCAACAAAACCTGCTTCGTCTCAGGATCGATTACAGGGTCTACTGTGCCATAGTAGGTGTAGTGAGTCGTTTTTTCGCCCGTTGTGATGTCCATCTCAAGGGGAAGATCAGCTCCAGTAGAGGGGTCGATTCGCTTCCCTTCAATGATGGTCGCTCCAGTTGTAGTGAGCCCCGACACCGCTTCAAAATAGGCGTCGATGGGGTTGTCGAAGGTGCGGTTTAAATAGAAGGGAAGCCCCCCAATGATCGGTGTGATCAAATAGATAAGGATCACAAGAAGCAACCCCTCGCGCCTGTAGAGACGCCCAACCCCTCCTCGCCCTAGCCACCACAAGAGTGCGCCTGTTGCAGCTGTGATCAGCATCGTAAAAAAAAAGGCAAAGATTGCAGAGGGTTGAGGATAGAGAGTAGGTCCCGCAACGTCGCAGTAAATAGCGATCCCAAAAGGGATGAGCAGCGGGATCAGCATGATCCAGAGGTAGTGCGCCAAAGTTCTGACAATATCGCGATAAAGCATCAGAAAAGTTTTTTAATCTCAGTTACATGTTTGGGGCTACTAATCACCACAACGGTGTCTCCAGGTGAGAGCACGCGAGTTCCATCCGCAATGAAGACGCGACCACGACTTTGAATTAAAACGATCAGAAAATCTTTGGGTAACTCAGGGCCTAGGTGCCTTATAGGAATCCCTGCAATTTTTGAGTGGGGAGAGACCCGAACTTCCATGATTTCTGCTTGATTGTCATACATAGAAACCATCGAAGCGATGGTCTTCTCTCTTGCAATAGACAAAATGCGATTGGCTGCATTGAGTCGAGCTGAGGCTGCGTGAGTGATACCTAGGGATTCAATTAAAGGTAGGTAACTCGTATCCGAGAGCGTGATAATTACCTGCTCACACCCCAAATCGCGTGCAATTGTTCCAGCTAAGAAATTCACTTCATCATTTCTTGTGCACGAGACAAAGACATCGGCCTCTTCTACCCTCTCTGAGTGTAAAAATCGATAATCTATCCCATCACGGTAGATTACAGTAGAGTGAGGGAGTATTTCTGAGAGCTTCTGGCATTTGGCGAACTCTTTTTCGATGATTCTGACTCGAATACCCCGCTCCTGGAGGAGGCGAGCCAAGTTAATCCCGATAAGTGAGCCCCCCACAATGACAACCGATTTAGGGAGTTTAGGGGGTTTACCAAAAAATTTGTGAAGCTTGTCGACCGCTTTTTTCTCGCCAATGAAAGTGACCTCATCGCCAGGGAGAAGCACATCTGTTCCATGGGGAAAGATGATCTGTTCTTTTTTGCGGTGCCCCATAGAGGGTTTGCCTATTTCACGGCGAATTAATCCGACCATCAAGTCCGAAGGAAATTCCAGCTCTTCTCGATTAGCCAGCGGGGTTTCAAATCGCCTCCAGTTTCGTGGGACTTTCACTGTGCGCATCTGCACAGATCCGTGTGCAAAGCTCTCTTTTTCAATCGTACCTGGGAGTAGGATCATATTGGCGATTGCGTCTGCAGTCAATTTCTCAGGCCCAATCAGGTAATCCACAGAAAAAAGGCGTTCAAAATTGAGCCTACTTTGCAAAAAGTATTTGTTGCTGCGCACTCTTGCAACGGTCTGTGGGTAGCCGAGGTTTTTGGCTAAACTACACGCGATCAAATTTTTCTCATCATCATTTGTGAGTGCAATCAAAAGATCGGGGCCAAGCTCGAGTAGATCTTCAAGCAGCTCCCAGTCGGTCCCTGAGCCGAGTTTTGTCGCCACATCGAGCTCTCTTGAGGCGCGCTCGAGTTTTTGGGGATCGTGGTCGATCAATACAATCCCGTAGTTCACTTGAGAGAAGATCGTCGCCAGATGCAGCCCGATATCGCCCGCGCCGATGATCACGATGTTCATGTCCTTTGCACCCTCATGCTGTAGATCGCTCCTACAATCACTAAAATAGCTCCTATATACGATAATGCCGAAGGTTTGTCGTGCCAAAAAATCCAATCCAAGAAAGCTGAAAGTACGACTGCAAAATAAATGAGGGGGCTCACCTTTTGCGGAGAGGCATATTCATACCCCATGGTGAGGAAGAGCTGATAGAGTAGAGCAAAGAGTCCTATCCCTACGAGAAGGACCCAAATAGTCCAAGGGTGATTACTCCACCCCCACGCGAGAGGAAAAGCAGAAATGAGGGTTGCAATCGCAAAGTAGTAAAAGAGGATGCGGTAGGTGGGGTCGTGTTTTCCAAGATTGCGCACCCCAACCATACTCAGTGACATAAAAAGGCCCGAAGCGAGAGCAATGGCCGCTGGGGCTCGAAAGATTCCAAGTCCTGGTCGGAGTATGAGCAAAATGCCTACAAATCCGATCACTAATCCCGGCACGAGCTTCAGGCGAATTTTTTGTTTTTTCCAGATCCAAAGTACAAAAGGGATGAAAAGGGGCATCGTGTTGTTGAGCACCATGGCATCGGTGAGACGGATGTAACGGATCGCATAAAAAAAGCAGTACATATTGAGCAGACCAGCTGCTGCACGAAAGAGGTGGCGGGGAAAGACTTTGGTTTTAAGGGGCTTATTTAAAACCCAGGGCAAAATGATGATAAGACAGACGGCGTTGCGCATAAAAACGAGCTGCTCATCGGATACTTTTCCACCAAATTTAACGAGCGCACCCATGAACGCATAGGCTGTGGCGGCGATGAAGATCAGGAGGGCACCTAGCAGGAGATTTTGTGTTTTTCTTCGGCTCATTTTCGCTCTTATACCACAATTTTTTTTGAAAGGGACAAATCCCTCTGGCAATATCTGGCAATATCTGGTGGATGCATGCTATAAAAAGGTGAATACGATGAAGCAAATTAGAGAGCTAATAAGTTATCCTGAGGGAAGGACCCTTGAATTTAAGCGCGACCTTTCGTCGTTAAAGCCAATTTTGAGGACGATCGTAGCTTTTGCAAATACTGCAGGAGGCATGATTTTAATCGGGCGAGATGATTAAGGAAATGTCTTAGGCATAGACAATGTTTTTGAAGCTGAGGAGCGATTAGCAAACGCCATCGCTGATGGAATCTATCCCTCGCTTCTTCCAGAAATTGAAATAATGTCTATTGAAGATAAGGCCTTATTGCTCGTTCGCGTAGCTCACTGGCAAGGACCCTTCTATCTGAAGTCTCAGGGCATGCCCGGCGGTGTGTACCTGAGACTTGGATCCACAAATCGGATAGCAGGTCCCCATCAGCTAGAAGAGTTAAAACGCACTCAATCTAACATCTCTTTCGATCAGCTTCCATGTACCTCTTTAGGAATTAAGAGTTTAGATATGGAAAGAATAGAAAAAAACTTTTCTCATATTGTGAAAAAAGTCAATGAAGTTGAGTTAGAAACATTGGGTTTGCTGGTCAGATGTGGAGGTAATTTAGTGTGTTCGAATGGGGGAATTATTCTGTTCGGAATCAACTCCATACGAGAGCAGTATTTTCCCAATGCTACTATCCGTTGTGCAAGATTTAGAGGATAGAAAAAAGTTGATTTTGTAGACAGATATGACATCCAGAATAAGCTTCTAGAAGCAATGACCGAGGTTTCGAGGTTTATTCAACGCAATACTCGTCTTTCTGCTGAAATCTCTGAAGCGCAGAGAAAAGATATTATTGAATATCCGTCTGTACCACTGCGTGAAGTAATAACAAATGCACTTGTACATGCTGATTATTCGATCAAGGGAATGAATCCAAGAATTACAATTTTTTCTAATAAACTTGAAGTGGAGAGTCCTGGTTCATTTCCATTCGGTTTTACCCTCGAGGATTTTTTTGCAGGTGTCAGCCATGTTCGAAATAAAGTAATAGCAAGAATTTTTCGAGAATTGGGCTTGATGGAGGAATGGGGGACAGGATATAGACGTATTAAAGAAGTTTGTAAGCAATTGGGATACGAAACACCCACATGGAGTGAATTAGGATCTTCGGTACGAGTAGCTTTTAGTCCTCATAGGGTTGCCCAATTAGATGAGGATGAACCAGAGTGTTTTCAAGGCATTAGGTTGTCTCCCCGTCAAGAAAAAATACTGGCACTTTTCGAACAGAAAAATACCCTTACAGCACGAGAAGTGAAAGAAAAGCTCGAGATACCAATTTCAGATAGGATGTTACGAGTAGATTTGCTTTTTTTGAAAAAAAGAGGAGTATTAACTACTACTGGCAAAGGGCCCAGCACGTGTTGGAAACGAGTAAAAAATAAACGATAAATATAATCATGATTATAGAAATTAAAAAATAGGATTTTTAATCCGGGGTTTGTTTTGAAAAATCTGGCAATATCTGATGATCCTGGGTTTTGAAAAAAAATCATCTAGGATTAGGAGTTGAATGATTGCAAGCAATTGGATATACTAAGACCCCTTGCACTGGTAGCTCAGCTGGATAGAGTACCCGGCTACGAACCGGGCGGTCAGAGGTTCGAATCCTCTCCAGTGCAGATCATTTATGGAGGTTTAGGATGGGTCTTATAGGAAAATTAGCTCCCGATTTTGAGCTCAATGCAGTTGTCAAAGGAAAGATTGAAAGCAACTACTCGCTCAAGATGCTCAGAGGAAAGTATGTCGTGCTCTTCTTCTACCCACTCGACTTCACCTTTGTTTGCCCTACAGAGCTCCACGCATTCCAAGAAAAATTGTCAGAATTCGAGCAGCGAGGCGCTCAAGTCATCGGATGTTCTGTCGATAGTTGCTTCTCCCACACAGCTTGGCTCAACACCCCTCGCACTCGTGGTGGAATCGAAGGGGTTCAGTACCCCATTCTGTCTGATATCAATAAAACTCTCTGTCGCGACTACGACGTGCTCAAAGAAGATGAAGGGATTGCCTACCGTGGTCTCTTTCTAATAGACAAAGAGGGTGTCGTGCGCCATCAGATCGTCAATGATCTCCCCCTTGGCCGTTCAGTTGAAGAGGCTCTTCGTATGATCGATGCGCTTATTTTCTTCGAAAACAACGGCGAGGTCTGCCCCGCAAACTGGCGTCAAGGCGAAAAAGCCATGAAAGCCTCTCAAGAGGGACTCAACGATTACTTCGCTCAGCCTCGATAAGTCAGGTAGTCGTAAAGGTCCCGCTCACTCATAATAAGAAGGCTTTTGTGTGAAGAGCAGATCGGAGTCGTCGCTTCAATGATTTCGCTGCTCCCGACGCCAGGAAGGCCAATTGCAGCAATCTTTGAGAGATAAGTCTGCTCTTTTAAAAGTTGCAACCCTTTCAGGTAGTCTTCTCGACTAAAACCCTCCTCTTTGACTCGGAAGAAAAGAACCTGACGCCCATACATCAAGGCCTGTACAGCAAATGCTAGCCCTTGACACTCGCTGCTGGGAGGCTCCCCGAGACAACCCGAGAGCTCCTCTAAACTTCGACAACAATAGGCTTTGTGAAAATAACCCTTCTCGGATTCGCCAAATAAAGCAATATTATGCATAAAATTAATTATGCAAAATAATTAATTTTTTGTCATTTCTCTTTCTATCTCAATTAAACGATTGTATTTTGCAAGTCGTTCAGAACGAGAGAGAGAGCCGCATTTGATTTGCCCAGCTCCTGAGGCAACAGCGAGATCGGCAAGGGTAGAATCTTCCGTCTCACCCGACCGGTGCGAAAAGACAGTAGAGTAGCCGTGTTTATGGGCAAGTTTAACACAGTCAAAAGCTTCTGTAAGAGTTCCGATCTGATTGATTTTGATAAGCACCGAGTTGGCAACCCCTTTTTCAATCCCTTTTTGGACATAGTGAGGATTGGTGACAAAAAGGTCGTCTCCGACGAGTTGGATTTTCTCCCCGAGTTTGTCTGTGAGTAGCTTCCACCCCTCCCAGTCCTCTTCCGCCATTCCATCTTCTATCGAGTCGATGGGAAATTTCTCACAGTAGCTCGCAAGCAGCTCAACTTGCTCTTCAGCAGTTCGGCCACTGTAGCTCCCCCTCTCATAAAACTCAGAGGCGGCGCAATCAAGCGCTAGGGTGATCTGCTCACCGGGGCGATAGCCTGCACGATCGATCGCTTCAACGAGTAATTCAAGAGCAACCTCATGACTCTCAAGATTGGGAGCAAACCCCCCCTCATCTCCGACTGCAGTGGAAAGACCCCTCTTTTTTAGAAGCTCTTTGAGCCCATGAAACACTTCAGCGCACCATCTTACCCCCTCAGCAAACGACTCAGCGGCGATGGGTCGAATCATAAACTCTTGAATTTCTAGGTCGTTGTCTGCATGTACACCGCCATTGATCACATTGATCATCGGGCAGGGAAGGGTGCGAGCAAAGGTGCCGCCTAAGTAGCGGTAAAGGGGCATTTTCAGGGTGCAAGCGGCAGCGCGCGCTGTTGCGACAGAAACTCCGAGGAGGGCATTGGCTCCCAAGTGGGATTTATTAGCAGTTCCATCTGCTTCGATCATAAGGTGATCGAGCCCCACTTGGTCGAATAGATCTTTTCCTGTTACAAGGTGAGCGATCTGGTGTTTGACATTTTCAACGGCGCGAAGCACACCTTTCCCGAGATAGCGAGTTGTATCTCCATCACGGAGCTCAAGCGCCTCATGCGTGCCCGTAGAGGCGCCCGAAGGGACGGAGGCAGTAGCTGAAACTCCTTGATCGGAAGTGACTTGCACTTTGAGTGTAGGGTTGCCACGAGAATCGAGTATTTCATAGGCGTCGAGATGGGAAATTTTCGGATGGACCATGGGGCTCCTAAACTATATATTCCGGAGCATAAGATTTATTTGAGTTTCGATGCAAGAGAGGGAGTTGATCAAGAAGAGCATAGCTGGCGACAAAGAGGCAATGGATCGTCTTGTGAAGCTCCATTGGGAGAGAGTCTACCGCCACTGTCTAAAAATTCTCGGCGATGTAGAGCTAGCTGAAGATGCTGCGCAAGAGAGTTTTGTTAAAGCTTTTGAGCATTTAGAGAACTTTCAAAAGAGGGCGACGTTTTCCACTTGGATATGGCGGATTGCGCACAACACTTCTCTCAACATTTTGAGAAAAGAGCGTAGAGCAGACCTTCCTTTGCAAGAGGAGTTATTAGCCGCACCCTCTTCCACTGACTGGGGAGATCTATTAGATCAGTTAGATGAGAAACATAGACGGGTTTTTGAGCTTTTTGTGATTGAGAAAATGCCGCAAAAAGAGATTGCAAAACTGCTTAAAATTCCCCATGGAACGGTCCGTTCGCGCGTGCACTATGCGCGTTTGAAGTTAAAAAAAAGCGAGGGTTGAAAAATTGCTGTTACGACTTGTTTTCATCTTTGAGCTCTGAGAGGAGCTTCCGATACGAATTGAGCCGCAAAGGTGAAACCCCCCCTTCCTCAACCCTACACCCAGGTTCATGTGTATGTGTGCAGTTGGGGTAGCGACACTGCTTTCCTAAAGATTCAATCTCAGGGAAATAGCTGCAAAGATCCTCTAGTGTCAAATTCCATATTCCAAAGCTACGAATTCCAGGCGTATCAATGCACCACCCACCAAAAGAGAGGGGAATCAAGTGTGCTCTCGAGGTTGTGTGCGCTCCTTTGCGCGTCTTTTGAACGACCTCTCCCACAGGAAGCTCTAGCCCCGTAACTGCATTGATCAAAGAGGATTTTCCCACCCCCGACTGCCCTGAAAATACAGAAGCTTTTCCTTTCATCTGCTTTTTGAGTGCAGCCATATTTCGCCCCTTTTTAGCGCTCACAGAGATCACTGGGATGCCTAACTCTTCATAGATCGCAACGAGGGCTTTGAATCCCTTTTTGTCTTCGAGAAGATCGATTTTGTTCACAACGATCACAGGCTCCATCCCCCCTTTGTAGGTGGCGATGATGTAACGATCGATAAGGTGAGGCTTTAATGGGGGTGAGGTGACTGAAACGGTGATGAGAACCTGGTCAATATTGGCAGCAATCAGCTGCATTTTACGTCTTCTAAGGTGGTCTTGACGAGAAAGGACCGAAATACGGGGCTCAACATGGTCAATGGCGCAGGTTATCGGATCGAATAAGACGAAGTCACCGATAGCTAAAAGATTTTTAGCCGAGCTCGTCTCTTTTTTGAGGATGCCCCGCAGCACACAAAGGTAAATGCGGCTCTCAAAATCTACCGAAACCTCTCCAGGGGTGATCGAAAGAACCCTTCCCCGCTTCAAACCTTCCTTTTTTGCAAGGCGCTCTATCGTTTCAGTTTTTTTAAGCCGCGCCCTTTGTCTCTGATCAGTTTTTTTGAACTTAGATCGGTCACGCCTTCCAGCCCGTTTGCGCTCCTCTTTTTCTTCTTTTGGGTCGGCTCGATACTTTGGGCTCATCGCTTTTTCCTCAAATGGTACATGAGAAGTGCCCCAGCTATCGCTACGTTGAGTGACTCCATCTCATTTTGGATGGGAATGCACACTGATTGCCCTTGCTGTTTGGCCTTTAAAGAGGCGCCCCTCGCTTCATTGCTAAGTAAAAGAAAGGCGCTTTTAGGAGATTGAAGCTCAGGTAGTGGGGTGCCCTCCATGTCAGCTACAAAAAGAGAGTTCTCACTTTTTAGTGCTAAAAGCTCTTCCCAGCTCCCTTTTTTCCAGGGGAGGGTGAAAAGAGCTGCCCTCGAGGCGCGTACGACCTTGTCGTGGAAAGGGTCGACGCAGCCTGGTAGAAGAAAGAGTCCTTCCCAGCCCAGTGCGAGCGCTGTTCGTATCAAAGTCCCCATATTTCCCGGATCGTTGATTCGGTCGAGCACGAGTACAAAGGAGAGGGGATTCAAGTCAGAAGAGGGAGGAAGAGGAAATTCGGCAGCAATGGGCTCAGGTGAGTTTAAGGCTGTGATTTTTTTCATCACCTCGCTTGAGACAAGGGTGGTAGGAAGGTTTTTGTAGGGAGATTGTGCATAAATTTGCTTGGGAGTAAATCGCTCGGTGAGCTCGCCGATCAGCTTAAATCCTGTGATGAGCACGCTCCTTTCTTGCTCGCGAAAGTCAGGGTTTTCTCTCAACTTTACGAGCCTTTTGACTTCCGGGTTTTGTAGACTGACAATTCTATTCATGTGCTATATTCAAAATTGATGATTCCTTTTCGCAAATCAATCGGCTTCCGACTTCTCATAGTTAGCTTTATTCTACTCGCGCTTCCCCTTTTAGTGGACTCCTTTGTGCTCGCCAAAAGACGTTTCACCTCGCGCGTGGGAGAGGCGAAGGACTACCTTCAGCAGGCCGCATCGCTTCGAGAGATCCCTCTTTTCGAGATTCAGCCCTTGAGTCGTCCTCTGCTTGAAGTTTTTAGTTATTTTTTTGATCTCGAGAGTGATTTTCCCCAAAAGCCGAGCGATGAACTCAACCAAGCCTTGAAAGATGTGGCCAAAATTGGGGGATTCTCTGGAATTTTTATGATCAAAATCACTGATTCAGGGCAATTCATCGTTGTCGGATCGAACCTCCCTTTCTTCATCGGGCGGGACTACACGAAATTTTATCAAGCCAATGAGCTCGCTTCAGAAGAGAATTGGGCTGAAGGGTATATGAGCTATATCTCCTATAACAGCCGGACAGGTGAATTTTATCTCGAGCAGGGGCGGGTTATTTTTGAGGGGACGCGTCCAGTCGGGCTCATGGTTCTCTCCGATGACGCAGGTCCAAGACTTGGGCAGCTGCTCAAAGCTGAAGAGGGGCGCTACCCTGTGAAATTTGCTCTTGTTTTGCCCTCATCTATTGTTTTTGCAGCTACCGATCCTCAGCTTCAATTTCAGTATTTCGACCCCATCGACAAAGAAGATCGGGCTCTTTTTTTAGAAGAGGACCCTTACGCTGACGCGTTTTTTCCCGAAAAGCCTCTTCCAGTAAAGAGAGACGCTGGCTCCCCTTTTTTTGAATTCGAGTGGGAAAACAAGACGCAAATAGGGTATATCAAAAAAATTGCAGGGTCGAATTACTCTTTGCTCACCTATGCCTCAAAGCGTGCGATTTTTGAAAAACCGATTTTCAGCTTCTTTAAAATATATGGACAGTTTGGATTAATCCTAGTCCTAGGAGGAGGAGTCGCCTACTTCGTGATAAGACGCCTTGCGTGGCCGATGCGAAAGCTCAGCGCCGTGATGCTCAAAATTAAGCAAGGGGACCTTTCTGCACGCTACACTTCCGATCGTTTTGGGTATGAGATCAACACCCTCGGCACTATTTTCAACGAAATGATAAGCAATCTGATCGAAGAGCAGCGAGCAGTAGCCAAACAACGGGTTGAAAAGGAAAAATGGCGCAAAGAACTGCTCGTGGGCCAAGAGGTACAAAAAAAATTGCTACCCCACGAAATGCCTCACTACCCGGGCGTCGAGCTTGCAGAAACCTACATTCCAGCCATTGAAGTGGGAGGCGATTTTTATGACGCCTTTGTGAAAGAGTCGACAGATCAACTCTTTCTCGCCGTCGCCGATGGATCAGGAAAAGGGGTGGGGGCCTGCTTTTACTCTCTGAGTTTAAGAGATACTTT
This sequence comes from Chlamydiota bacterium, assembly GCA_021772465.1. Classification (GTDB taxonomy): domain Bacteria; phylum Chlamydiota; class Chlamydiia; order Chlamydiales; family JAAKFR01; genus JAJFLX01. The sequence continues at coordinate 193,428 of JAJFLX010000012.1, read as the reverse complement.
GCGCACCTACGCGCGCGCTTATGAGGATGTGGCTGAAGCTATTGACGCAGCCAACACCCTCTTTATCGAAGATACAGGCGACACAGGGATGTTTGTCACAGTATTTCTCGGGCGGTATGATCGAAAAGATCGAACCTTCCACTATTTTTCAGCCGGGCACAACCCTCCTTATCTCTGCCATACCGACGGTTCAATCGAAGAGCTCTCACATGGAGAGATGGCAATGGGTGTTCTTCCCTACCCTAAAATCGAGTCGGCCAGTGCAACGCTTGAATCGGGAGATGTCTTGCTGCTTTACACTGATGGGGCCACCGAGGCACACAATCTAGAGAAGCAGCTCTTCGGTGAGGCTCGTCTGCAAGAGACTTTGAAAGCGCTCCGCAAGAAGAGTGCCTCTGAGATTCGAGAGGGAGTATTAGAAAAAATTCGGGATTTTGTTGGACAGGCGCCTCCGCACGATGATTTAACCCTTATTGTGATGAAGGTGCTATGATTCGGCAATCATTCACGCTCCGTGTGATTCTTGTGAGTTTTGTACTCCTTGCGCTCCCTTTATTGATCAACACGTTTTTCTTTTTTCGTGAAGCGTATGAGACGATGATTAAAGAGGCGAAGTTGGATTTAAAAGAGTCGGCCAATTTTCGCGCTTATGCTTTTTCTGAAATTCAGCCCGCAAGGCAGGTTCTTTTAGAAGAGATCGAGTACTTTCTTCAGCTGCACGGAAAAATCGATCCTGAGAAACTCAATATCCAGTTCGAGCAGTTGTCAGAGATTGCTCAGGGAGTGGAGGTGATGCTGCTTGGACTGGGCAAAGAGGGTGAGTATCCTGTTATCGCCTCGAGCTTTCCCGAGCTCGTTGGTACTCCTTTTGAGAGTATAAAGAAAATCCCTGACATCCTCAAGAACGGCAAAGGGAGTTTCGTGCGGTACCTCTATTCAGATCGAGCTGAGGCGTATGTCCCCTACGTCTTTGTAGCCCATGTTATCCACAACAAAAAGACTCAAGAGCCGATCGCAATCTTGCTCGTCTCAGCAAATATCGAGGGTTTGATGCAACAGATGCTCTCTGTTGAAAAGCTACATGAGTACATTCACTTTGCCTTGCTCAATACTGAAGGGATTGTCTTTGCAGCAACAAATCCCGAGCTCAATGGAAAATACTTTCGTGCCCTCACCAAGCAGCGGCGCAAAGAGCTGATGAAATTAGAACACATGGGACCGACAGGTATTGCTCTCACCCCACTTCCCTCGGTCTATGATCGCGATCCCCCCTTCTTCGAGTTTCTTTTCAAAAACGAGGTTAAAATAGCCTATGAGGCTTCGATACCGGGTGTGGGGGTATCGGTCGTTGCTTATGCGCACAAGGCGCGTCTTTTTGGAAAAGCGATCACTCACTTTTTGGTGATCTACTCGATCTATGGGTTGATTTTGCTCATTGGAGCCATTTTAACCTATTGGCTCTCAGTTTGGCTTTCAAAGCCTCTCTATCAGCTCTCACAAGTGATGAGCGAAGTGGACGAAAGAAACCTGGAGGTCCGTTTTAAAAAAGTGCCTCTCGGAGCTGAGATTAACTTGCTCGGCAGTATTTTCAATGAGACGCTCGATGCACTTCTAGCGCAGATGGAGCGGACTGAGCAAGAGCGGATCAAAAAGGAGACCTATGAGCGCGAAGTCGCTATCGGAAGGGAGGTGCAAGAGAGCTTGCTCCCCAGTGTCACGCCGAAACTCGAAGGGGTTAGACTAAGTGGACACTACCTTCCAGGGCACCGCGTCGGAGGAAGTTGTTATGGCTATCTGGTGAGAGAGAATCTCCTCTACCTCTATTTGATTGAATCGCCCGAGCCTGGTATCTCCTCTTGTCTCTATGCCCTCTCGATGAGGAGTTTGCTGACCAGTCATGCCACCCTCTCAGATGATCCAGAAGAAATTTTGAAATGCTCGCTTGAAGGTGGCGCCAATCTCTCTGCGCTCATTGCCACCTACGATCTCAAATCAAGGGAGTTTCGTTATGCCTATAAAGGGTGCAATCCTCCTCTTATCGATCAGAAGAGAGAGAGCGCAATTTTAGAGCCAGGAGACCGCGTGAGGCTCTATTCTGGGGTGCTCTCAAAAGAGCTAAACGCTCCTTTAAAGTCACAAGAGAGGGAGGTGATTCTCATCACTCTAGAGGTAGGGGAGTGATCGAGGAAATTTTAAGTGACGACACCAGTTTTGAAAAGAGCTGGCTTTGGCGCAATGTTCATATCGCCAAAGAGTTGGCCTGCTCTTTAATCACAGATCGAGGGGAAATCGATCGGCGCGCCCTTAAAGAGGCGATTGATCTTCTCGAGGGCAAGCTTTTTTGTCTTCTCCCTGGAGCTCATCTCGACGACAGGCGGCAGAGGTATCTGCTAGCTACACTCAAAAAACTGCAAAAAAATCGCGCTTTAGCATCGGCTTTAAAAAAGATCTCAGCGCCCCACTGGCATCGCGGCGCAGCAGCTCTGATTCGTCAAACCCTCGGGCTTTCTGAGGGCAAGCAGCTCACTGCAGCTGATGCTAGGCGAGCTGCTCTAGCCGCTTGGCTCACTTTTTTGAGACAAAGCGTGGGCTCTTGTTTCGCCACAGCGCCAGCTATTGTCATTCAACTGCAAGACCCGCTAAGGTTTTTGCAAGATCTCGATGATCTGATTGCCAAAGGAGAGCTCACTCGCCTCATCGATGGGGTCGAGCATACAGCTCCCTTGTGTCCAACTGTGAAAAGCGGCGAGTCTCCCCTTCTCAAAGCGTGGGAGTACACTCTCGCATCACTTTCCGAATCGCACGCCAATTTTGCAAAATGGAACCTCTACATCAGCTTGGGTGTCGAACAGCATCATCCCCATGGAATAGGAGAGGCGATCTACACCGCTCTAAAGGAGTTGATCGAAGGGATCAATGAGCAAATTGAGATCAGCCAGTCGCACTACGAGCACCTCTTTGCCCAAGTGAAATTGATCGAAGGGCGTATGCGAAGAGCTTCGAGTGACACCGAAGCAGCGTGGTTGCGAGCCGATTACTCGCTCCGCCGCCAAGAGATTGACCGAGCGCTTCGAGATAGAGATAGAGCTGCAATGCAAGGGCAAGCTGTGTCGCAGCTCTACCCTCGGCTGATTGAATATTATGGAAAAAAAATCCGTGACTACTTCCAAGAAGTCTATGATGCAGAAATGCATGATCTTACGTCTAATCCCTACGACGATAGCCCTGCGGGATTTCGTCTTCTCTACAAACATGGACGCACTCTTACAACTTCTTGGACGCCGATATCTTCCCCAGAGGAGTATCTCGACAGTCTCACCGCTTTCTTTGTATCGACAGAGGTCGATCTCGCCACAGAATTAGAATTAGAAGGGTTAGAAAAAGAGCTCTCACGACTGGTCACTACAATTATTACTGTGATCAGACGCCCTGAGTTTCTCGAAAGTTCATTTGCAAGGCTTGCCGCCGCTTACAATGAGCCTCTCCCGAAAAACCCCCTAGAGCACCTCGATCAAGTCGCACGTAAACCTTGGGCTTATCTCTCAGGGGGGACGATGCAAACCCTTGTGAGCAGCTATTTTTGCAATCCAAATGAGCTTAAACAAGAGACCACGTGGGTTGAAAGGCCTGTTGAGCTGCTCGCCTTTTTCATCGACACCATGAAAAATGCGCCCGGTAGTGTACAGACCCACTATCTCAAAGATCCTGATGCAGGGATGCTCGCCTTCACTCCAACGCACGCTTATGTCGCCAAACCGGGGTGGTTTCAAGAGGCGTGGGAGAGCACTCTCTATACCTACACCTGGATCCGGGATGTCTGGCTCGCTCCTACTCACCGCTTTCTCGACGACCACCTGCTCACTCCTGAGATGAGTGAACACCTGCTGCAACGGTTTCCTCCAGAGGTGCGTGCTGCCGTAGGACCTATCACCTACTCGTTGAGAGCTAATGAATTGCGAGATCGCATTCCAAGTCAATGGGCGGAGGATTTTGATTCTTTGCTCTACGAGTCGCTTCCCCTTTTTCCCAGCCACCAGCTTGAGGATCACCTTCACACTATTTTTGAAGCGCTAGGGCTCTCTCTTCCCACTTTTGACGCTCCTAGGTATCGCTGCTTCACCGCCACTGATCTGCGGGAAATCGCCAAAGCTCTTCTTGTCGAAATGGAGAAGAGCTCGCGCTTTTCGCTCCCCTATCACGATAAAATTGTGAAGGTAATGCGAGATCACGCTCTAGCTTATCCAGCTCCACTACTGGTTGGAGATACAAATTGGGTACACACGAGTTTTGGGTTTCTTCTCAACCCTGGCACCTCAGAGCTCGATTTTTGGCGCTTAGATGAGAGTGGTGTCGAGGGAAAGCCTCTCACGATATGGCGGCGCTATTTTGACGGAAGAGAAAAAGGAGTGTGGGGTTTTTATACAAATCCTAGTCAATATTCGCAAATTTAGTTTACACTCTTTGCCGTGGCGCAGCCGATCAATCAACACACTTCTTACAAGCCCGGAACTCTGAAACGAGCAGGCACATTTTGTGGAAGGCAGGTGGTCCCTGTAGCTCTTTTTCTCACAGTGACGGGCGCAACACTTCTCGTGTCGCAGCTCGTCATCACTCACCTATGTAGAGCGGGTCGCCCGGTAGGCTCCTTGGAGCTTCTGAGTCTTCATCGAGTGAAACATATGACAGATCCGGCGAGATTAATACAGATCTCTGGTTTTTCGAGTGCAGCTGGTGGCGTCTGCATGCTTTTGACCAACTCGCTTCGTCATCAGAAATTCCCCAAGCAGGCCCTCTACGAAGAAATTGTAGCGAAAAAAGATAAATCAGAAGAGGCGCTCGAATTTTACATGGAGCAGGCGCTCGCTCTCAATTCCTGCAGCTCAGTGAAGCATCTCATTGAAGAAGATGGCTACGACCCCACAAAACGGACAGAGAGGATGGAACCCTTGATCCATAGAGCGTGTAGGCGTCCCCATATCGCCTCAGATATCGTGACTTATCTCGGCTCAAAAGATCCCGAGGGTATCCAGCTTCATGGAGATGAGTTCCAAACGCCTTTTCATATCATCGTCGCGAACAAAAGAGTGGATCTTGTCGATCTTCTAGTCACTTTGCGTGCAGACATTAATGCAGCAGCGCCAGAGGGTCCAACGCCTCTTATCGCAGCCATTCGAGATGCAAATCTCGAGATGGTAAAAGCGCTTTTAAGGCGCAAAGAGATCGATTCGAGCAAAAACGACCCGCTATTAGAAGCGCTTAACACAAGGCAACTCGATTGTCTTGAAGAGCTTAAAAAAAGGGGAGCCCGGGTAACCCAAGCTGCAGTCGATCGAGCTTCGCAGTTGAAAGATATCCCAGCTCAGCGTATTATAGGTCCGCTTTCGTAAATATCGGACCCTTAATGGATGCAATGCTAAAAAAAGTTCTCTATTTTTTTCTATTTTTTGGAATTCTATTTCCCCTTCATGCTGAAGAAGAAGTGGAGAGTGACCTCCTCTCTTTGATCGAAGAGGAAGAATTTATTGCGGCTGCTGAAAACTTGGGCCCTTCGGCGGCAGGTTTTTTAGATGATGAAGACTTTGGTCCAAATGATCCAGGCTTTATCGACCCCCATGTGCTACGCGATTTTATCGAGAGTAAAGGATTGATTGAGTGTCGGAAAAAATCGGGCCTGCTCACGATTGCAGGAGATGTTCGCGCGCGTTGGGTTACGGTTGGAGAAAGAGTTGATGGGGTCAAAAAACGGGGGTCGGGGACCGATATTGCAGCGGATCGTTTCAAAAGCGAAGTGAATCTCTTTTTCGACTATGTAGCTCCCAGGTCTTGGGTCTCCACCAAACTCAAATGGGTCAACTTTGATGGTACTGATGGAGGAACGCCTACAAGGGTGAGCATGGACCGCGCCTTTATCGGTTACGACATCTACAAGCAAGGGGAGCTCGACTTTTACATCGAGGTGGGCAGGAGTCGCCTCAACTACATTTATGAGTCGCGAGTGGAGTTTACCAGCCTTTTCGACGGAATACACCTCTACTTCACAAACTGCTGGCCAACTGTAGGAACGTTCTCTATCCATGGTGGACCGTTCATTGTCGATAGCTTCACCAACCACTACGCATGGATCATGGAGACGGGTATCATCGGCTTCATGGGGACCGGCTTTGGGGTGAAATACAGCATCGTCAATTGGAACCGCTCAGCTCCTACTTTAGATTATGGAAATCTCAAAGATTCGGGAAAAACAAAGATCCGCAACAACCCGCGCTACAGTTTTCTGGTCTCTCAGCTCTTAGGGGGGTATGAGCGTAAAATAGACATTTTCCACTGCAAGACCCTCTACATCTATGCGGCAGTTCTTGCGAATCACGACGCGAAACGCTCTGTTACCTCAAATGGACGCTACCTCAACCACGCCTGGTACGCAGGGTTCACTCTTGGAAAGTTGTGCAAAGCGTGCGATTGGTCTCTCGATATCAACTATCAAAGCGTTCAGATGCAAGCCGTTCCTGAATTCGACCTTGCAGGGCTTGGACATGGGAATGCCGATGATGGACTTTTCTCAGATGCCATCCTAATTGGGTTGCCCCCAGGTGCGGCTCGTGGCTTTACAAACTACAAAGGGTGGGATTTAAGTCTGCTCTACGCTTTGACCGATAGCTTGTCTCTGCGCACTCAAGCGCAGTATGCTACGCCGCGAAATAAAAGTGTTGGGGGAGATTTCAGGTACAAAGCATTTGAGATGTCAGCGATTTACGCTTTTTAGTCCCGAAAACCGCTCGGTTTTTTGCTTCACAACAGCTTCGATGACCCCCTCATCGGCATGGATGCGGATCCCCTTTTTTGCCCGAGTGATTGCTGTGTAGAGCATTTCTTTTCCAAACACTTCAGACCCCTCGGGCACGAGCACTCTCACATGGTCGTACTCACTTCCTTGGCTTTTGTGGACAGACATTGCGTAGGCGTACTCATGCTTGGGTAAAAGGTACTCGGAAATCTCCCGCTTTCCAAAGTAGGCAACTCTCTTTTCAAGATCGTGCACTCCAATATCTCCATTGTAGAGATCGAGATCGGGTTTATTGACGGTGATCATGATGGGAAGACGAGAGCCTAAGTCGCGTTCATGTAAAAAACGATTGAGACGGTGCACACCAAATGGTCCGTGACGCATGGGGGTGAGAAGGGTCTCTTTTCTTTCAAAGACCGCCTCGGCAATCTCTTCATATGAAGGGAGGGGCTCGTGATGGATTTTTTCCCCCCTCTTGACTGCAGCGGCTAGATCAACGATCTCTTGCAACTCGGTTCTTAGGCAAGTGGTCAGAGAAGAGACGAGCGGCTCATCACAAGCGAGGTCGACAAAAAAGTGGCCCGACTCGACTGGAGGAAGTTGATCGGGGTCGCCGAGCAAAATCAAGCGGGCTCCCGTTTTCACTGCAGTAAAGAGACGAGCCATAAGCTCGGCGTCGATCATAGAAGCCTCATCGACGACAATCAAATCGTCGGGGAGATATCTCTTTTGAAGCAGTTTGTGAAGCGTTTGGACAGGGCAAAATGAGCTCAAATGGCGGCGCAAGTTGGCTGTCGCCTTCCCGGTGGGGGCAGCTACGACGATTCGTCTCCCAACAGTTGGAAGAAAGTGCTCAATCATTTTCTTTGCCGTGTAGGTCTTACCCGTACCCGGCCCTCCACAGATTAAAGAGAGCGAAGCGTTCGCTGCATGGTGGATCGCTGCTTTTTGCTCAGCTTCAAGCCCCTCACCAGTCAAGTCGAGGTTTTTGATCTCAATTTTAGGAGGCGCTCCTTTCAAACGATTGAGCTCTCTTAGGAAGGTTTGCTCACCTACCCAATTGCGCATCAAGTAGATCCGATCCCCCTCTTTGTGGACAATTTCTCCGATGAGCTCTTCAGGAAGTCTTTCTGCTCCTTCGAGTAGATGGGGGTCTAAAGAGCTCATGGCTACACACAAGTGACCCTCTCGCGCTTTTTGAAGCAGATGGGCGAGAAAATCGAAGGAGGGCCCAACGGGGAGAAATTTTGCAGCAAAGTAGTGATCGATCGGTTTTAGTGCCATTATAGTCTATTGTTACTCGCCATTGAGATGACTTGTTGTGAGCGGATAAAGACGTAGTAGATCCCTCCAATTGGAGGTGTATCGTAGAAGAGGCGAAGGTATTTGTGCGCTGCTAAGTGGTAGATCTTGGCTTGCACGTCGTAGCGATGCCGCTCGATCACCTCTTCCACGGTCTCATCTGGGCCTACGTAGTTGGTTTTCCAGTCGATTAAATAATACTTTCCTTCATGTTCAAAAAAGAGGTCGATAAAACCTTTGTAGAATCCTGCTGGCTCCTCGGAGGGGAAGAGAAACTCCATCTCCCTCTCTATCTTGCTTGGATCTACTTGATCGAGCGAAAAACCTGCAGGAAGTCTCATTTTGAACGTCTCGGTAAGAAGCTGGCTGATCTCCTCAGACCATGGCTCGAGGTGGGTTCCTTTCAGATAGGGTTTTGTGCAGGGCGGGCCGGTGAAAGGAAGTTTTTCTAGTAGCTCGTGGATTAAAGTACCTGTGAGCGCTCCTGCAGGAAAAGTGCTCTCAGGCGCACTTGCTTTGACGCGCGGCTCATGGGGAACGAGCGAGCTGTACGAGTGGAGTGAGAGGGGGGCGTAAGAGGGAGGATTTAAATGGATGGGTGGCGGGCAAGAGGGAGGATCAATCGAAGGAGCGGGGTAGTTTGCGCATTGTTCTCGAGACCCTTTTGAAAAAGGGCCCACTTTTTCGAGAAAGTAAGAGAGCGGAGAGGCGTGGGGAAGAACGGGCAGATAAAGGCGCCTTTTAGCTCGCGTGCAGGCAACATAGAGCTGTCTCATCTGCTCAGAGCGCTCCTCCTCTTCTGCTTGCTCATCACTTAAAACGAACTTCTCAGCCGTCTGGATCAGATTTTTTCTCTTTTTGAAAGGAGCGATCAATCCTACGGGAAAGACCACGGGAAATTCCAGCCCCTTGCTCACATGGAGGGTCATCAGTTGAATCGCATCGGATCCGATTTGGGCCCTCTCGCGCAGCTCCGGTGATTCGGGGTCGAGCCGTTTCAACGATTGCAGGTGATAGAGAGGGTCTTGCCTCGACCGCGCGGTCATCTCAGCGAGCTGAAGCATTGCGTCGTAGTGGGGGTATCCTGGCTCTATGGCATCGTAGAAAAGTGGCAAGATCCCCCGTGCGTGCAGCAGGTGGCGCCACCGACCGATCTGCTCAGGGTCACCATGGGAAAAACGTTGATTTTCCACCTTATCTACGAGTTCAACGAGCGCATCATAACCGGGCGAGTCGAGTAGAGACTGGCTCTTGCGACTTACAAGGGGAAGCGAGCAGCTTGCCTGGAACCGCTGAGCTTGAAATCGGTCGCGCACTAAAATAGCACAGGCGCTGTAGGGAATGTTTTGCTCCTCATGAAGCCTATGAATTTCGTGAATGATCGTTGAAAAGAGACTCTTTTCATCCTCAGCCTCTAGAAAATGCAGGCACTCTTTTCCATCGCCTATGGGTTCGATAGAGGCGGCAGCTTTCACAGGCTCGCAGGCGATACTCTCTTTTGTTTTGGGGAGGGTGATGAACTCCCCAGCTTGCGTGAAAAGCTCACCTAGGGCGTCGACAAGAGGAGGAGCCGAGCGGTAGTTAGTAGAGAGTGAGCGGTTGGGAAGCAGCTTTTTAGCTCTCATGAAGGTGTAGAGATCGGCCTGGCGAAAACGGTAGATCGACTGCTTGGGGTCACCGACGAGATAGAGAGGCCCCTCAAAATCTGGGGTGAGAAAAAGAGTGGAAAAGATCTCCCACTGGAGTGGGTCGGTGTCTTGAAACTCGTCGATCAATACCGCTTTAAACTGAGAGCGCACTTTTTGTGCAAAGAGCGGATTTTTCACGTGGTGGGCCATCATGCGGATGAGATCTTCAAAAAAGACGATCCCCTCTTCTGCCACCACTTTTTCTAAATGGAGGCGCGTTTTTTCGGCGAGGTGGGCAAAGATAGCGAGTGGGTCAGAGAAGGTGGCGAGTTTGGGGATGAGATCTCTCTGCCACCTCTCGAGAAGTCCTGGGTAGTGCAAATTTTCGACAGGGCGACTCCGTTTGAGGCGATTGGATTCGACAAATTGAAGAAGGGGGAGATCAACAGGGTCGACACTCTCTTCGGAAAAAAGGCGGCAACACGCCTCAATCCCTTCGACCACCTCACTTTTAAGAGCGCCGCTTCGATCGCACTGCTTGCCAAATTGAGGGGCAAGGCGAATCAGGTCTTCGTAGAGTTTTTCGGGGTCGAGCTTCTCGATTTCAAAATCCCAATTGGGAACTTCGATAGGCAGCCTCGTCGAGGCCTGTTGCATGAGCCTTTGCACCAAGCGGTCTGGGTCGCCTTGAATCACCTTTTCAAGCTGCTTTGGGGTGAACTCGGTGGGGTTTCGAATGGCGTCACGTACAATTTGCCGGAGCACTGCGGGCGAAGCGCTCTCTTCTTCTTGGTCAAAAGAAAACCCTGTCTCGAGTGCGTACGTGCGGAGCATTTGGAAGCAGAAGCTGTGCAAGGTCCAGATTTTTGATTCGTCAAAGGGCTCATCGGGGAGATGGGAGCGGATTCTTGTTTTCAACTCGAGTGTGGCTGCGCGCGTGAAGGTGACCACGAGAATTTCGTTAAGCTCTATTCCCGACTTGAGAAGTCGGAGCACAAGGTGTTCGATTGTATAGGTTTTGCCCGTGCCCGCAGAGGCTTCAAGGAAAAGACTCTCGGTCAAAGAAAGATCCGGCGCATGCACATCAAAACCAGGCATCGCACATCTCCTGGTAGGTCGTGGAAGCAACGTCATGCCATTTTTCGATCAACCTATCAGCTGATGGGAGCGTGTAGTGGCGCGCAGCCCACTTGTAGGTAGGATCAAAAAGGGCGATTTTTTCAAGAGCAGCTGGCTTTTTTTTCAAAAAGGGGTCGATCCAATCGGGATAGAGGGGGGTGGGCTTTTGGGAGCAAAGAAAGTAAAAATTTAACGCTTTTCGAAGCAAAAGCCGTGGATCGTCAAAAAAGCCCTCAACTTCTTTTCCCTCTTTTGCAAAAAAAAGTCTATTTTTGGATGGATCTATTGCGCAAAGAGCTAGAAAAAGAGGCCAGGCGCGACACGCTCCTTTCACACTCTTTTTGTCTAAAACAAGCAGCCCTTTGTCGTAAACTCCCTCGATTACGCCTGTCAGTTCAACAGAGAGTGTTTCGTTGACAGCAACGCAGAGAGGGTCACTTACAACTAATGTGTCAGAAGGGGGGAGAACTAACTGCCCCTTCTCTTTTTTCAGCTGCCCTAGGGCGAGCTCACCGTAAGGTCCGAGGGGGAAATTGCTCGATCTTTGCGCCTTTTCAAGCATCGATTTTCCTCTCATTGCCTCTTTCCGGAGGATCGCCTTTTGCAGCGCTGATAGCGTGAGAGGCTCTTCCGATTCAAGGGAACTCTCTTCTCGCAAGAAGATCTTCCGCTCAGCTAGGTAGTGGCGCAATGGGGAGCGAAACGCCCTTGCAAATTCGGCTAAGTCGAGAGAAATGACTCCTTGAGGGAGCTCATATTCGGTTTCAAGGAAAATAGGGGGCTGTTTTTTTGTTACGCGAAGAGGGGCGTGCTTGAACTGGAAGGCAGGGTCGATGTAGGGAAGCAGTTTCTCAACGCATGAGGAGGGTGGAAGAGGGGTTTGATCATAAGGGTCGTTGCCTATGTAGCTTATATAAAGTTTTTCACGCGCTGAAAGGAGCGCTTCTAAGAAGAGGTAGCGGTCAAAGTCGAGGCGACTGGGGAAGTAGTCACCCTCTTCAAGCCAATCGAGAGAAAGGAGGGTCTCTACTCGGGGAAATGCGTCGTGATTCATTCCCATCAGCCAAATCACCCGAGCGGGGATGGCGCGCATAGGGAGCAAAGAGCAAAAGCGGACCGATTGCAGATGGTGTTTTCCTATCGTCACACTTTTTTCACCGAAAAGCTCTTTTAAAAGCCCTTCAATCGTCTCAAATCCGTAGGCTTTTTCAAAGGGAGCCACCCTTCGCAGCTGCTGAATCTTTTGTGCGATGAACTCATTCTCGCTGAGGTAATGCTCGCTTAAGCTCATCATCCAATCGGCCCAGGCGTGCAGAGGTTTTTTTTCGTCTATCTCTTTGAGATCAAGAGCCATTTGGTCGAGACACGCTTTTAGCTCGCCGAGGAGTTCTGCTTGCTGGAAATCGATTCGCGAGGGCTCGTGAGCAAGAGCGAGCTCTTCGAGCAAAAAGTCCAGCCCCCCCTTCCAAGTCGCTCGCTCCCCCGCCGGCATCTCTTTGCAGTGGCTCTTGGCTAGAAGTCTTTTTCGGTGCTCGTAGTCGAGACCCCACCGAATCCCTGTCGACTCCACAAAGCGGCGGATTTGCAAGAGATCCTCCTCGCTCCATCGGAGTTTTTTTGAGACGAGGGGGTGGGAGAAAAAATCTAACACAGCAGGGGCGCTCCACCGGTTTTTTTCGAGCTGCAAAAGAAGATTGAGCGCCTCGACTTGGGGGTGCGCTTCACTCAGAGGCATGTCGGCGATCTGGTAGGGCAGAATCTCCCCAAAAAGCGCCTGGATAGAAGGGGCGTAGGGGGCGATATCTGGCGCCATCACGAGAATGTCTTTCGGCTCAAGGGTGGGATCAGCTTTAAGGAGGGTTATAAGCTCTTTGAGCAGTGACTCCACCTCGTGATGCAAAGAGCAGACCTCATGGAGTTGTAAAGAGCCCTCGGTTAGGCGGGGTCTTTTCTCTGCAAAGAGAAGCTCGCGCTGAAGTGCGTGGAGCTGCGTCTCACCCTCAGGTATTTCGTAGAGCTCTTGGGTATCGAGCTCACTTTGTTCCACAAGGGAAGCGAGGTTTCTTCCCACCCGCCCAAAGCTTGTGAGCAAGGGGTGGCTCTCGGTTGAATCACTCCAAAACTCTTGGCATGCAGAGAGTTGATAGAAATTAACGGGAACGACTCGTCCTATTTTTTCAAAAAAATCGAAATAGAGAGGGGGGAGGTGGCTGAATCCAAAAAGGTGGAGGCTCAAGTCAGTTTTTATCGGTTTATCGAGCGCAAGCAAGGAGCGCAACGGATACTCGCAGCTCTCGTAGACTGTTTTCCAGATTTTCTCTTGCCACTGCTCGGGCTTCGCGTCCCACTCCAGGCACGCTTTATTGCCGTAGACCCCATGCCTTTGGAATAGAGCAGCGAGTTGACGGGCAATAGAAAAGGCGCGTTTGGGGTTTTTTTCGTCGAGTTCAGCTTCTATTCGGAGGATCAACTCGATTTTTGAGGGAAAGAAGAGCTCTTTGCCAAAAAGGATTGAGGTGATCTCGCGAATTCCCCCCTCGAGAAAAGAGGTGCGAAACCCCGCGGCAATTCCAAGCTCTTCAGCAAGACGCATCCTGAGCCAGCTTTCGAGAGCTCGGCTCGGGATTAAAATCAAAGATTTGGCGAGGGGGCGAGAGTAGAGTTGGTTTTTAATCGCGTCAAAAAGATTTTCTACTCGGTTGCTAAAAAAAAGCCTCGCGTGAGTATACTCCGGGAGTATGCTCTTTTCAAAGCCTAAGTTTTTTACCTCTTTCGCTGCGCTCAATGTGACTCAATTCCTCGCGGCGTTCAATGACAACTTTTACAAGTTGTTGTTGATTTTCTTTCTTATTGCGACAAAGGGAGAGGAGCACAGCAATACGATCTTAGCCCTAGCTGGGGCAATCTTTGTAATCCCCTTCCTTCTCTTTGCATCCCTTTCGGGAACTTTAGCTGATCGTTTCAGCAAACGGTCGATCATCTACTTTACCAGGCTTCTCGAGATTCTCACAACGTCGATGGCTCTTTTTGCCTTCGTTTTTGAGTCGGCAATCGCTGGTTACACCGTTCTTTTTCTTATGGCGACTCATAGCGCGCTTTTCTCGCCGTGCAAATTTGGGATCATCCCTGAGATTGTCTCTAAAGAGAAGATATCGGGCTACAATGGCATCATAACAGCGTCTACCTATCTAGCCATCATCTTAGGGACTTTTGGCGCCTCTTTCTTAACTGATATCACGGGACGAAATTTTGTTTTGGGGGGAATTTTCTGCGTTGGAGTATCGGCACTCGGTCTCCTCGCAGCGCTTGGCATCCAAAAAACCAAGCCTCAAGCGGCTGACACCAAAGTATCGGTCCGGATGGTTAGCACAATCATCGAAGCGCTTGTACGGGCTCGCAAGCGGCGCTATCTGCTGCATGCGCTCGTTTTTGGGGCCTACTTTCTCTTTTTAGGCGCCTACACTCAGCTCAATATCATCCCCTTCACCCTTCAATCACTTCACCTCTCTGATGTTCAGGGGGGCTATCTCTTTTTGATGACAGCGATTGGAATTGGGATCGGTTCGTTCACTGTGGGGCGACTTTCAGGGGGAGATGTTGAGCTTGGGTTTGTCCCTTTAGCTGCACTTGGAGTGACCTTGTGCTTTATTTTACTCTTCCTCTTTTCGAGTCATCTTTTTGTTGTCGTCCCACTTTTGATGTTTGTCGGATTTTTTGGCGGCTTTTTTGTCGTGCCGATTGATACCTTCATCCAGGTTGCAAGTCCTAAAGAGCACCGAGGACAGAATTTGGCGGCTGCCAATTTTTTGAGCTTTGTGGGAGTGATTGTGGCTTCGCTTTTGATCGCTTTTTTTGGGAGTCTTCTGGGTTTACAAGCGAGGACAGGTTTTTTGCTGGTGGGTCTTTTAAGCGGGGTGATAGGTGTTTCGCTTCTCCTTCTTTTTGCCGATCAGGTGTTGCGTCTTTTGGTCGCGAATTTTTCCAAGCGGTACTTGGATCTTCATGTTGCGGGTCGAAAGCGTGTGCGCTCTGAAAACCCCGTGCTACTCATCGCGCAGAGACGGAGTTGGATCGATACCTTTTTGGTGATGGCCACTCTCCCTCGACTCATTCGCTACATCGTTCCGACCAAACCTAAACGGCGCCTTTTCTACAAGTTTCTTCGCTTTATTCCTCTAGATATTGAGCACTACTCTCCGATTGGAAAGCAGGCTCTTGAGGCGATCAAAAGCGAGCTCGCTGAGGGGCAGACAGTCTGTTTGATGCATCCAGTAGACTTTCATTCAAAAAAGCTTGAAGAGTGGGAAGAGGCCCTGAAAAAAGAGATTGAGGTTCCAATTGTTCCGGTGCGCATCGAGAGACCGAGTGCGCGGCAGATGGGGCGAAGAGCGCAGCTGAAGAGTTTAAGGGGTCACCGTATCCGAATTGTCTATGGAGCTTCGCCTTATCTTCGAAGCAATCCATCATAGTGGTTAGGGCACTGAAGTAAGACAATGGGGCGCGAGGCTTTTATCGCTTCCCAGGGGTTCGGCTCAAAGCTGTCTAATAGTCCGTTGCGCCCCCCCAAAGCGGCATTGGGGTGATCATCGCGTAGATAGAGACTTAATGGGGCAAAAAAACTATGGAGCATCTGAATCTCTGGGGTTAAAATATTTTTTCCATCTTGTTTTTGATGCTCGGCATAGAGATTTCGGTCGAGTATTCCCTCTTCATTTCTACAGGCCTCTTCGACCTCTCGATCTCCCTCGATTGCTGCACCTATTCTTTGACCGTCTATCTCGAATCCAAAAAGCTCCTCGGTTCCATAGATAAATCGGTCCCTAGATACTTCTTTTGCATCAAGGACCTTGTGAACCGCAAATTCTCTTAGGTAATTGAGTAAGGGTTGGAGAGGGGACGTTGTTTCTTTGTCATCCATTGCAATCATTCGGCCACATCCGAGAATCTTATCGAAGTTTTCGGGGTTTTCTCGAAGTTCTTTTAGTAATGCGATCACTTGCTCATTGTGATCAGATTTGAACTGATTAATCTTCTCAATTGCACGCTCAAAAGCTTTTTCTCTCAGAACATGCTGAAGCCAACCGGCAGCATAACTCAAGTAGAAACAATTGCCCCCCCCTCTTGCTTGTAGGTAGAGGAAATCTTGATCTAGAGCTTCAGCTTGGGTTCTGATTTTTTGAGCGCTCTCAGTTTTACCCCTAAACTCCCCTCTCGTGTAATCGAGCACTGAAATGGGGCGACCGAGTCCAAGTAATTTCAGATCTCCAGTGAGAAAGGGGGTAGATGCTGCTGGAGGAGCTGTAGGTGCTGCCGGAGAAGCTGTAGGTGCTGCTGGAGGAGCTGTAGGTGCTGCTGGAGGAGCTGTAGGTGCTGCTGGAGGAGCTGTAGGTGCTGCCGGAGAAGCGGGCGGCGAAGTAGGTTCCCCTTGAACCTTATTTTTTCTTAGCAGCCTAAACCCTAGAGCCCCTATGATAAGCGCCAGTGCGCCTCCTGTAGAACCCGTAGTGATCTCAGAGACTCTCTGAGAGAGCCTTAGGCCCGGGCCGAGAAGGTGGGGGTTGCGCGTCAAAAGAATAGCCGCTCCAAGCGTTGTAATCGCCAATAGAGTCACAATTGATACAGCAAATCCGACCTTTTCTACCCTCGAAAGGGGGCGATGTCCACCTTCTACTCTAGCCATAACTACATAACTCCTTAAACTTAAAACACCATTGTACACTACAAGTGTTAATTCTAAATAAATTTTTTAAAAAATAGGGGTAATCGTGAGAAAAAAGGACTCTCAGGGAGCTGATATCAAGGATATATTAAGAAACAGCCTCCCCTTTCGAGAGGAGGTTACCCTTTGTAGTGCCAAGCAGAGGTGCCTAAGCAGACGACAGAGGAGCTGATGCAAATTGCTGAGCGTGTTGCCACAGGAATGGCTCCAAATCCAAAATCGAGGGGTAGAGAGATAAGGCTTAATGCATCGCCAAAAGAGCTGATCAACTGCTTTTTGGCAGCCTCTCGATTCTCAGAGTCTGGGAGTGAAGTGACCCCACGGATCAAGCCAAGGCCAATCACAGCAGTCCAGATCCCATAGGCAGTGGAGACCATGCCTTTGGTCATTCCACCTAAATTGATCACATTCAAACTGTGGAGCCAGAGAAGCACAGAGAGGACACGACCAGCAGTGATCATGACCGATGTCGCCACGTCTTTCCAGTCGCGGGTGACAAAATTTCCATTCGCATCGCGCTCCCATCGCTTGATGCCCGTTTTTTCATCGACTGTGGTTTTCCAAAATGCCTTCCCCGAAAATACCTCTTCAAGCTGAAAGCCTAACCGAAACCAAGAGATCGCACTGCGAGCGACGTCACAAGAATCGAAAATCGTCTGACACTTGGCGTTGCGAAGGGTGGCAAGTGCGCCACTGTACTGACCTAGTGTGAGGAGGGTTTCAATTTCAGACGACCATGAACGTGCATCGTCGGCCCAGGCACTAGGACCTCGCCCCTTGTTGAAGTAGAACCTCTCAAAAGAGGTTAGCGCTGGCTTTGTTTCTGATGTCATGGTTCGAAGAATTTATTTAGTAAGGTTTAATTGTGTCACAAAAATTAATAAACTGAATTGTTTATTGTTTTTAAGGATGTGATTTAAAAATAAGTCTTATAGTGCAGCTACTTTTTGAGCGTGACGCGCTTTGATGCGAGCCGCCTTATTTCGCTTATAAAGGCCGCGTTGAACCGCTCGATCCATCATGCTGTAAACATCTTGGAGTGCTGTTTGAAGTGAGCCCTTGTCCTCTTGCTTAAGAGCAGTCTCAAAGGTTCGGAGGGTGGTCCGCACACGTGTTTTAAAAGCTTTATTGATCAGTCGGCGCTTTTCGTTGCGAATATCACGCTTTTCAGCTGTAGGACGCTTTACTTTCTTCTTTGCTTCTCGCTCTTTTGCCATAGGGGCTCCTAAATTAATGAGCTGCCATCATAGGGAAAAGTAACATAGTTGTCAACGGCGTAAAATCGTGTTATACCTTTTGCCAAGATGCGCATAGTTTGGTTCGGCATACTTCTTCTGATCTTTTCTTCTGCCTCCTGGTATATTTTCAAAGCGGGCAAGTCGATTTATCACTACAAGCAATTGAGTGAAGAGGTGCCCGTTTTAATGGAAAAAGTCGAAGTCGAGAAGCTTAGAGAGAATTCCTATGCGATTTTGGCACGATTCTCGTATAGTTTTAATCAGAAGGATTTCCAAGCTGAGGCGAGGCTAAGCGAGCGCTATCCCAATCCTTGGGCAGCAGAGAGTGCCCTGAGGCGCATCGAGGGAAAAAGTGGAGTCGCATGGCTCAACCCAAACCGCCCCCAGCAGGTCACCTTAGAGAGGAGCTTCCCCTATAAAACGACGATTTCGGGGGTAGTTTTAATAGGGCTTATGATCTACTTTATGATCTTAGGCTATTTTATAGTGGCAAAATGGCAGAAGCAGAACTAAAAGCTGGTGACTACCGAGTAATTTTTCTCCCCGATAAGGGAATGAATTTCATTAGCCTCAAACGAGGTGAGATTGAAGCGATCGATCAATCGACAAAAGATCTTTTTGAAACGCGCTATGCGGGACTAGGAGCTCTTATCGGCCCCCACTTTCACCACAGGGCGGAGGCTTTGATTCCCAATTTTGCGCGTGAAAATTTCCCTTTTCTTGCCCATGTCACCTCAAAAGAGCCGTTCTCACATGGAATTGGCAGGTATGCCCCATGGACTGTAGAAAAGCTCTCGGACACGCAACTAAAAGCTCTCCTCAAAGGAGACGATGAGTGGAAAGGTGTCAGTTTGCGTCAGCTTGAAGGTCAAGATTTTACCATGAGGTATGAGGCGGAGCTCACTCCAAAGGGATTGAATATTGACCTCTCGGTAATGAGTGAGACGGACTCAGTTATTGGACTGCACACCTACTATGCTGCGCAAAAAGGACGTGTGCGGGCAAAAGCTCAAGAGGGAGATGTCGACTACGAAGTGGGTGAGCCCATAGATGCGAGTTTCCATCCGAGCCCAAACCCCTTAAGAGGTGAGATGACGCTTGAGACGAGCTCTCACACTGTGAAGGTAGAGTACTCGAGTGACAATGAAGAGAACTCCTTCCAAATTTGGCATCCTGAAGGGGCTAGTTTTGTATGCATGGAGCCGCTCTCTGCGAGCAACCCTAGAAAACCGAAATTGTCGGTGAGTCGACTCAAGGTGTTCATCTCAATTGAGGGAGGGACTAGGTGATTCGAGCTGCTTGGGAAAAAAAACAATACGCCTTTTTCTCAGTTGCATGCATCTTTGCAGCCAATTTTTTTGTCGCTGGGTTTGCAGCCGAAGTGCGTGGCGTCTTTTTTGTTGCTTCGCTCACTTCAGTCATGGCAGCAGCGAGCGTTCTACTTTTGGCACCCTTTTCAGGGGTGAAGAAAAAGGAAGTGCATCCCACAGGTGAGAGTGAGAAAGAGCTTTTACAGGTAATTGAGGAGCTCAAACGTGGCCATGAACATCAAATCGACTTGATGCGCTCCTCTGTAGTAAAGAGCAAAGAGGAGATTCATCTGCTCAACCTCGCCATGGACCAGAAACTCGAAGAGATGCGCGTTGCCTATCTTGAATTTGAGGATTTGCGCAAGGAGTACCACCGGCTTGAAGAGGAGTCGCAAGAGCTCAGTGAGGAGAGTCAAAAAAGGTTAGCGCACAAAGAGGCTTTGATTGAGGAGTACCGCAAAACATTAGCAGAGCAAAGAGCGATTATTGGAAAAAAACAGGGCTACATCGCGCAATTAGAAAAAAAAGTCGGCGATTTGGTTCAAGAGATTCGCTCGCTGCTTCAGCTGGGAGAAACTGTGCCAGGGTGTGGAAAGCCTTATGACCTCTCTTTACAACTACAACGCTACATTGCAAAAGTTGAAAATATCACTGGGATTCACCATCTAGGGTATCGCGATGGACACTCCCCCCGGTTTCTCGATCTTTCAATGGAGAGCTATGCAGTAGATAAGAGGCGTCTTTTCGACAGCTTTCGAGACGAAAATTCAGGCATTGTCCTTATTTTTTCCCCTCAAGAACAACGCTTTTTGTTTGTCAACGAACAGGTGAAGCGGGTGCTTGGGTGGAGTCCCGAGAAATTTATGAATGCGTTCCCAGAGCTCGTCTCATCGGGGTATTCTGATTGGAAAAAAGCGACAGAAAGTGTCGAAGGGACAAGAGAGCAAAAAGCGAAGGTTGTGATCCAGAGCAAAACCGGAAAAAATCAGAAATTTACGTGTCTGTTGGGCTCGATTAGCAAAGGTCCCTTTGCCGATCATGTCATCGGAATCCTATCCCTATGAGGATTTTTTGCCATCTATTCAAAGTGAGAGTGGCTGTTTTAAGGTCGATACGCCGCAAAGCGCCTCGCCTCGTCCTTTTTCCTCGGTGAAAAAGCGCTGACTGCGTATAGATCATCCCTTGCCCCTCTTCATTGAAATTGGTAAAAAGGTAGAGTTGGCGCTTTAAGGCGGCTTCAGCAGCTGTGAGTCGCGATCGATTGAAGTAGGTATCGTGGAATATCCAGATGACATGGTAGCCGAGTTTTTGGTAGTCGCGGTTCCGTTTGAGCAGCTCTAGGGGACTGATGGGCGAGCATTGAACTTCAAAAATAAGTTTTTTGCGAGGCCAGACGACATCAGCGATGCGCCCATGGGTCGGAAATGATTTTTCCAACCACACCTCTTCGGGAGCCAGCAGATCTCGAATGTGGAGTTGGATAAGGAGGTGAGTGAGAGACTTTCCCTTAGGCTCGCAAGATGAAAAGGGCATGAGGTGGTAGAAGTGAGGAGAGCGAAGGCACCCATTTCGAAGCCGGACTACCCCTCTACACTCGGGACAAGAGTAATCCTTGCCACGAGAGGCGGCCGTTGCTAAAGTGAGCTCACCTTTTGAGCAGAAAGCGTAGTTTTGCATAGCGTCTCAATGAGATTTCTACTATACTACACCCCATTTAGAAAAAAAAATTAAGCAATTCAATGGCAAAAGAAAAAAAGAATGAGAGTGGTGATGAGAGCTTCCAAGAGAAGCTCGACGAGATCGTTGTTCTTGCCAAAGAGCAAGGGCATATCACCTACGAAGAGATCAATGACATTCTTCCCATGAATTTTGACAATCCTGAGCAGATCGATCAGGTGTTGATCTTTCTTTCGGGAATGGACATTCAGGTGCTCAATCAAGCCGATGTCGACCGTCAAAAAGAGCGGAAGAAAGAGGCTAAAGAGCTTGAAGGGATCTCAAAGCGTGCCGAGGGGACCCCCGATGACCCTGTAAGGATGTACCTCAAAGAGATGGGGTCGGTCCCTCTACTCACACGTGAAGAAGAGGTGGAGATCTCAAAGCGCATCGAGAAAGCTCAGATGCAAATAGAGCGGATCATCCTCCGTTTCCGCTACTCAGCCAAAGAGGCGATCTCGATTGCCTACTCTCTTTTGGCTGGAAAGGAGCGGTTTGACAAGATTATTGCTGAAAAAGAGGTCGAAGATAAAAACGCCTACCTCAAGCTTCTTCCTCGTTTGACTGAGCTCCTCGCTGAGGAAGATCAGGTCTTGCAGGGGCTCCTTCTGAAGCTGCGTGTACCTAAACTCAAAAATGTCGAGAAAGCAGCGATTGGTGAAGAGATTGAGAAGTGTCGCATTCGGGCGCAAGCCTACCTCCGTCGATTTCACTGTAGACACAATGTGGTCGACGATCTCGCTGAGGTTGTTTTTAAGGCGTATGACCGTTTCTTGCAGCTAGAAAAAGAGATCAATGAGCTGAAGGTGCGTGCTGAGCGCAACAAGTTTGCAGCGGGCAAGCTGGCGGCGGCGCAAAGGAAACTCGAAAAACGAGAAATCGCAGGGGGCAGAACGCTCGATGAGTTTAAAAAAGACGTGCGCATGCTTCAAAGGTGGATGGACAAGAGTCAAGAGGCCAAGCGGGAGATGGTTGAATCGAACTTGCGCCTTGTGATTTCGATCGCCAAAAAATACACGAACCGAGGCCTCTCATTTCTCGATCTGATCCAAGAAGGGAATATGGGTTTGATGAAGGCGGTCGAAAAATTCGAATACCGCAGAGGCTATAAATTCTCCACCTACGCCACATGGTGGATCCGTCAAGCTGTCACCCGCGCCATCGCAGATCAAGCGCGCACCATTCGCATTCCAGTGCACATGATCGAGACGATCAACAAGGTGCTTCGAGGGGCTAAAAAGCTGATGATGGAGACGGGCAGGGAGCCGACTCCCGAAGAGCTCGCAAATGAGCTAGGTTTGACAGCTGAGAGGGTGAGAGAGATCTACAAGATTGCCCAGCATCCGATTTCACTTCAAGCCGAAGTGGGAGAGGGAGGAGAGAGTCAATTCGGTGACTTCCTCGAAGATACCGATGTAGAGTCCCCTGCAGAGGCAACGGGTTACTCCATCCTCAAAGACAAGATGAATGAAGTGCTTACAACGCTTACGGAGCGCGAGCGCATTGTGCTGATCCAACGCTTTGGGTTGATGGACGGAAAGCCTAAAACACTAGAAGAAGTTGGAGTTGCCTTCAATGTGACCCGCGAGAGGATTCGACAAATTGAAGCAAAAGCGCTTCGCAAGATGCGTCACCCCATACGCTCCAAACAACTCCGAGCGTTTCTCGATTTACTAGAAAGTGAATAAGCTCATCGAGTCGCTTTTTGATCCCGGGGGACTTCTAAGCGAAAAATTTCCCGGATTCGAGTGGCGTGAAGGGCAGATCTCCATGCTCTCTGATGTGGTTAGCGCGTATGAAAATGAGCGCATCGCTCTTATCGAAGCGGGCACCGGCACGGGGAAAAGTCTCGCCTATCTCCTACCCGCTATTTTGTGGGCTAAAGATTGTGGAGAGCCCACAGTTATCTCTACGCACACCATTGCGCTTCAGCAGCAACTGATGGAAAAAGATATCCCTTTTTTACTCGATGCGCTCGGGGTTACATTGAAGGCTGTCTTAGTAAAAGGAATGAGTAACTATGTCTGTATAAGAAAGTTGCACGATCCAGGTGTGGAGTCGAGTTACAATTTGATGCGTTGGATGCAAACGACCCGTGACGGCTCGCGCGCCTCTCTTCCGATAGCTCCCTCTGCGTCACTTTGGGAGCAGATCGGGGCGGAGAAAGAGGGGTGTACCCATGTAAAATGTCCTCACTACAAGGAGTGCTTCTTTTTCAAAGCGAGGCGTGAGGTAGCTGATGCGCAAATCCTTGTTGTAAACCACCATCTACTTCTTGCAGACCTCTCTCTTCGCTTGTCGACAGATGACTTTGAGGGAACATTTGTTTTGCCACCCTATAGCCGCTTAATTTTAGATGAGGCCCACCACATTGAGACGACAGCCACTGCCCATTTTGCTGATCAAGTGAGTGGCCGGGGGTTGATTCAATCGATCGGTCGACTCCTCTCAGATCGAGGGAGCGGCAAAATAGCCATACTTCGAAAAATGCTTCCAGATCTTCGCTTAGATCTGTTAGATCTCACGCTTCCTGCGGAAAAGATGGCTCTTCAGCTTCAAGTGCAACCGACTTTTGAGACCTTCCAACATTTCCTGCCGAGCGAGGAGAAACTCCGTTTGAGAGACCACCACCTCAAGCACCCTTTTTGGCAAGATGAGATTCAACCAGCTGTTGAGAAGTTTGTCGAGCAGGGGAAGCAATTTTTACACTCTATCGATCAGATGACACGCTCGATCACCGATGAAAAGTGTGAAGGGATAGTATCTGATATTCGAGCTATTGCACTGGGAATTGAGAGGCAATTGACAACTTTGCGAGACTTCGTGTTTGACCCCCTTGACCCAAAGCGCGTGAGGTGGGTAGAGCCGGGTGGCAAGCTTGTTGCGGCCGATCTAGAAGTTGCATCTCGCTTAAAAGAGGCGCTTTTTTCTCGTGTACCTACGGTTGTACTTTGCAGTGCAACGTTGAGTTCAAATCGCTCTTTTTCATTTGTAAAAAGTCGGTTAGGTATCGAAGAGGCAGAGGAAAAAATTTACGAAAGCCCATTTGATTACTCTGAGCAAGCGCTTCTTGTGGTGCCGACCGATCTGCCAGACCCAACGAGTGTTGATTTTTTTGAAAAAATTCTACCCCCCCTCAAAGAGGTGATCGAGATCAGCCGAGGGGGCATATTTGTGCTGTTCACCTCGTATCAGATGCTCAAGCAGGCGCAAGATTGTCTCTCAAAATGGGCTGAGAAGAGAAAGTACACCCTTTTGGTCCAAGGTGATGCAGAGAGGCATACCCTTCTAGATCAATTTCGAAAAACGCGAAGGGCAATCCTTTTGGGGACCGATTCGTTTTGGGAAGGGGTTGACGTTGTAGGCGAGGCCCTTCGGTGTGTTGTTTTGACTAAACTCCCCTTCAAAGTTCCAACTGAACCTCTATTTCAAGCGCGCTCAGAAGCTATTGAGCAAGAGGGGGGGTCTTCATTTTTCAACTTTGCACTTCCTCAAGCGGTTGTGAAGTTTAAGCAAGGATTTGGGCGGCTCATTCGGACGCAAAAGGACCGAGGGAGTGTGGTCTGTTTTGATTCCCGTTTGGTGCAAAAGGGGTATGGGAAGCAATTTCTCAAAAGTCTTCCTCCTTGCCGTCGGGTATTTGAGCCGACAGATGAAGCCTTGAAGCAGCTCCGCCTTTTTTCACAAAAATAAGATTGGTTACGCTGTAGTGACAACTTCTACAACGCCATCAAGTTCTCAAATTTAGCGAATGGGATTTGAAATTATTCAGCGTGTCTATTAAAGTCTATTCTTGAAAATTCGTAAAACAGAGGAATACTGAGTATGGCTGCATCCGTATCAACAGGCAAAGTAGCACAAAAGCTAGTAAGAGAGGCGCCGTACGAAGAAAGAATAAGCAAGTTGGAGAGAATCGTGGAAATACTGGAGCAAGCAGTCCAACAGTTGCATAGAGAGGGTGCAAATAACGTGAATAGGCTGACAGTGCAAGAGAGAGTAATTGAAGATCTCACCCAAAGAGTTAGAGGGTACGAAGAGGAAATAGCAAGACAGAGGGTCTCTCAAAGGGATATTGGAAAAAAAATGATTAGAATCAGCGACAGTGTTGGGTGGCTCGCCGCCGCTGTTGTTGTCACCGCAGTCGGGGTTGCGGTCACGATTGTAGCGAGTAGCATTACCCCTCTCGTCGCAATGGGTGCAACAGCTATAACTGCCACACCTCTGCTGATCCAATCGTACAGGGTCTCGTGAGGAAAAAATTAGCCGGTTTAGGGTAAAGTTTATAAAACACAAAGTAGAGTAGATATATGGCAGCAGCATCCTCACCATCTTCGGTATCATCTCGCAGCAATTCTCCAACCCCAGAGGCATCGGCTGAAGAGAGCATAAATGAGCGCCTAGCGAGACTAGAAGCCAGATGCTCGAGTGCGTTTGGGGCTGCTTTCCGTTTACAGCGTGAGGTGCAAGAGTGTGATGCACGTCTTGCTGCAGGGGCCAATCGAATAGGAGTGTTGCAAGATGAGGTAAACATAATGAATCGTCAGGTCCATGTGCTTAGACAAGACAACGCCGCAATGGCAACACGTATTAAAAACACAGAACATAGATTATACATACTCCGAAAAGGTGTCGCAGGATTGATCTTGTGTAATGTTGCAACTGGTACAGTTGGTGCAATTAAGCTGAATCGGCTCGCCAAAGCTCTAGAGTCCAAGAGCGGAATTGTGCTCGAAATAGGGGCCGCTCTTGCAAAGGGATCCTAGGGTCAACTCTTATGAAACTCATAAAATACATGGAGTAATAAATGGCATCACAAATAGCACGGCTTGAAGCTCTTGAAGCGAGGATGGATGCATTTGAAGTAAGAGAGGCTACTGAATCTAGAGAGCGAAAGAGGAAACTGAGCGATTATGAGGAGCGCATCAAAAGTGTAGAACAAGGTCTATTTCGAGTTTTTCCTACCTCACTAGAGAGCGCAAGTATCCTTAAGAAGGCGACAACTCTGGTGGGTGATCGCCTTGGAGGAGCTCCCAGCAACCACAATGAAGATGTTTTACAAGTTATCTTCTCGAACTTACAATCTATTGAAGATCTAGTAGCTGTTTCAAAGACATGTACATTATGGTACAAAGCATCTCGCAATCCTCTGGTTGTTCGATCGGTTGTAGATCGTGTAGCAGAGGAAACACTTGCTCCCTTTCCGACGGATTTAGCCCGCTTTAGACGTTCTCATAATTTTGCATGGAATCGAATCGTGGAAATACGAGAGATTCGAAGGAAAAATCAAGCTGACGCAGTAGAGTTAGAAGCTAACTTTGAAAAAACCAGATCTGATGTGTTAGTGAATTACTCATTGGCTACCACATTTTTTGTTATATCTGTGGCCGTTTTGCGTTAATAAGACCATAGTGGTTTGGTTGGCTTTTAGTAAAAATAAGGAGATAGAATATGGTATTCACTAGTGTATCAAACGAAAGAAGAGAGTTACTTGGTCCAGACAATACCCCACAAGGTAATGGCGATAGGGTTCAGGGCAAAGGAAACCGAGAGCGGGAGCGGCTTCTTTTGGCAACCATTGAAAGAAATGAAAGGTTGCTGCAGCAGAGGAGGCAAGAGCTGGCTGAACAAAACAGTATGGCTGGGCAGCAAGCGGCTCGCCTAAACGATCTCGCAGAAAGATTAGTGGCTTTAACGGAAAGCGGGGCACGGCTTGGAGCTCAAACCAGAGAAAATGTGCATAGAGCAAACCGTAACCAAAGAAGACTAGCCACTCTAACTACAGCAATGCTAGTAGCGTTCACCGCCGGAATCATCATTTGGAAGGCAATTTCCCGAGGGTGAGAGCTCAATTTTAATGTAGAATTTCCCCTTGAAGGCGGCCCAAATGTCAGAGCATTCCCTCACTTTTGATGGAGGGGCTTTAGTCGGCAAATTGAGGGATTGTAGCTTCAACAATGATAATTTCTTGTATCACACACTCTCTTTTTAAGAGGATGTAGTGTATTTTTGAACCAAAAAAAGCATTAAATAGTGCAAAAAAATATCTTGGCCCTCGGATTGGATGGCCTGAGAGTAATCCCTAGAAGCCTTCGCCTTTATGCAAAGGAGCAGTTACCCATCTTCTTTTTTCGCAACCGGTAAAAGGCCCGAGTCTCTCGAAAAAGAGGTGTTAACATTATTAAAAAAAAGCCCTCTTTCTAAGAGTGAAATTGCTCGAGCTTTAGGGCATAAGCAAATTTCTGGTGGGTTAAAAAAGGTTTTAATGTCCCTACGAGACCAAGGCAAAATTGTCCTCACAATACCAGAGAAACCTAGCAGCAGGTTGCAGAAATACCAATTAAAAAACCGAACATAGATTCAGACCATCTACTGTCCAAAAAATACCGTGAAAAAGGGGTAAGTAGCATTTAATCGATGGGTAGATTTACCAAGAGCCCATTCACTCCCTAATAAATGAGGCTCTAGTCGGCCAACTGGGGGAGTTGCTCGGTCGCCTCCACCGGGGCAAGCTCTTTGTCCACAGCAATCGTGATGCAAGAATCTGACCAGATGTTGAGAGCCGTCTCGATCATATCAATCAGTGTATAGAAAGGAAGGATAAGCCCCATCATGTAGAGCGGCACATCCATTCCAATGAGAAAAGCGCTAGTGAGGAAAAAACACCCCATCGGCACCCCCGCATTTCCAATGGCTGCAAAGGTCGCAATAAAAATCCAGCTCACCAAATCAAATGGCGAGAAAGGAATGCCATTGATGGAGCTCACAAAAAGAACTGTAGTTAAAATGAATGCCGCGCATCCGTTCATATTGACAACAGAACAGAGCGGAAGAGAAAATTTGGCTATTTTTTCCGAAACCCCTAGCCGCTCTTGAGCGCACCGCAGCGTCACTGGAAGTGTGGCATTTGAAGATTTCGAGAAAAAGGCCACAGTGAGCGCCTCAGACATGCCCTTGAAAGATCTCCAAGGGGAGATTTTTTTGAGCTTCAAAAAGAGGGGGAGAATGATCACACCCTGCACCACATTAGCCCCCACAACACAAACCAAATAGAGGATGAGCCTACTAAAGTGCGCCTGGTTTTGACCTAAATCTTTTACAAGAAGGGCCATAAAGGCCCAAATAGCCAGAGGCATGAAGCCGATGATAAAAGAGGTCATCTTAATGAGCGCTGCGAAGAGACTCGAGAAGAGCTTGTTGAGGAAGGTTTTTTGCTCCTCAGGGAGAAAAAGGGTCGCAATGCTCAAAGCAAGAGCGATAAAGACAATCCCCATCACATTCCCCTCAGAAAAAGCGCCTACAAGATTCGAAGGGATGATGTTGAGAAGAAAAGAGAGGTAAGAGGGTTGCTCTGCAGCTGACATCACAGCGGTCCCTTCCATCCCTTTTGCAGCGCTTGCAGGGTCAATAACAACAAAAAGAACAAGAGCAACTGCGGCAGCCACTAGAGTGGTCCCAAACGTGTAGAGGATCACCTTGCGTCCCATTTTCCGCATCTCTTGAAAATTTTTCATTCCAGTGATCGTCGAGGTGACCGCTAAGAAGATAATAGGGAGACTGATCAATTTGAGGAGGCGAAGAAAGAGATCAGAGGTGACTGTTGCTGCTCCGTTCAAAAAAGGTATATCAGCCCAGCCTGTGAGCAGACCTAAACCCATAGCAGTAAACAGAAGCAATGTAGAAAAGATTTTTTTCATAAACTCTATTATACAGGAAGAGACGATTTTAGGATATTGGAGCGTAACGGAATCGAACCGTTGACCTCAACAATGCCATTGTTGCGCTCTACCAACTGAGCTAACGCCCCTTATAATCAGGGCGAGGGAAGATTAGCAACTCTTCTCCTTTTTGACAATCTGTGCTAGAGTGGGCGCTATGGATTTTTTTGAGACTCTTGAACACTTGCCCCCCGATCCCATTTTTGGGTTAAATCTTTCTTTTAAAAAAGATGTGAGAAAAGCGAAGGTCAATCTCGGAGCTGGAGTCTACAAAACAGCAGAACTGCGCCCTTATATTTTGTCTGTTGTAAAAAGAGCTGAGTCGATGGTGCTCGAGCAAGAGAGCAGCAAAGACTACCTTCCAATTGATGGACTTCACTCCTACATTGAAGGGTCGCAGAGGCTATTGTTTGGAGATGTGGAAGAGCGCGTCTATGGGGCCCAAACTGCTGGGGGGACTGCGGCTCTCCATATTGGAGGCGCTTTGATCAAGCAGTGTGGACTGAGTCAAATCTATCTGCCAAATCCAACCTGGGCGAACCATACGCGAATATTTTCTGAAGCGGGCCTCGTGGTTGCCAGCTACCCCTATTACGATAAAGTGGCGCACGGCATGGACGAGCAGCGCTTCTTTGATGCACTCGAAAAGTTGCCCAAAAATAGCGCCCTTCTCTTGCACGCTTGTTGCCACAACCCGACAGGTGTAGACCCCACTTTTGAGCAGTGGAAAGAGATAGCAAATCTCATGAGAAAGCGGGAAATTCTCCCCTTCTTTGATTGCGCCTATCAAGGTTTTGGTGAGGGGCTTGAAGAGGACGCCGCGCCGCTGCGCCATTTTGTAGAATCGGGCATGCAGCTGCTCGTGGCTGTTTCGCACTCGAAGAATTTTGGGCTCTATGCGGAACGGACAGGAGCGCTTTATGTTGTTGGCAAAGACCTTAAAGAGGCGAAGCGTGTTGCGACTCAAGTGAAGCCGCTCATACGAGGAAGGTATTCAAATCCCCCTTGCCATGGCGCTCGAATCGTCTCTACTATCTTGGAAACCCCCCATTTGCATGCCGATTGGGTGATTGAGCTGACTGCTATGCGTGAACGGATAGCTGAGATGCGAAAGGGTCTTATTGAGAGGCTTGCCCAAACGAGCGATCGCTTTGATTTTCTTGAGGCCCAACAAGGGATGTTTACCTATACCGATCTCAATGCTAGGCAAGTGGCGCGTCTCATGGAGGAGTATGGGATCTACCTCCCCTCTGACGGAAGGATCAATATAGCTGGACTCAATCACAACAACATGGACTATGTAGCCGATGCGCTTACGGCGGTATCCTTATAAAAAATACCTTCTGATTGTCGGAGTGTTATTTCTTCTCTTTAGCTTGCCCCCTCTTTTTGTTGAAGGGGTGCGTGGTCGCTTTTTTGCACTCTGCTCTCCCCTCTTCCGGCTCCAATCGAGTCATGACGAGAAAGCCGAAATCAACCGGCTGGAGATTGAAAACCACCTGCTTTGGCAAGAACTTTCCAAGTGGGAAGAGGCGGAGATCAAAGGGGTTGCTCCGGCGCGCGTTATCTACCGCGACCCTAGCAGCTGGTCGAGCTCGCTTTGGATCGATGTCGGGAAAAAAAATAGCCCCCTCATACAAAAAAACAGCCCAGTTGTCGTAGGCATGCAACTCGTTGGAGTGATTGACTATGTAGGTAGGCGTCACTCCCGGGTGCGGTTGATTACCGATGTCGCTTTAAAGCCCTCCGTGCGTGTTTTTCGAGGTGTTGAGCAGCATGCAAATCTTTTGACTCACATCGACCCTTTGCTCAAAGAGCTCGAAGATAGAGAGGACCTCCCGCTCACCGGTGAGCAGCAGCGCGCTTGCATTCGGGCGCTCCATTTGCTACAAGAAAAACTCGAGGGGAACGCCCCTCCTGCCTACTTGGCAAAAGGGATAGTTCAAGGGGCAGGGTCGCCGCTTTGGAGATCGCGCAACCAAAAGTTGAGAGGGATTGGATTCAATTATGATTTTCCCGATGAGTATGGACCCGCTAGGGAGTTGAGAAGTGGCAAGCCGGTAGATTCCAAATCAAAGCTCGATCCGATCCCTTTGATCGCATGTGGCGATCTATTGATCACGACGGGTATGGATGGCGTGTTTCCTCCGGGGCTTCACGTAGGGATTGTATCTAAAGTCTACCCTCTAGTTGAAGGGGCTTGCACTTATGACATCGAAGCGAAACCAGCGCTTGGCAATCTAGACGATCTAGAGAGCGTCTGTGTGATGAGTCCGTTAGAATTCAATGAGGAGCTGAAATGAAAGTTGTCAAAGCGCATGAAATGGGCCGCATCGAGAAGATGGCTTACGCAGAAGGAGCTCTCGAAGAACAGTTTATGGACCAAGCAGGCGCTAGTGTTGCAAGTGGCGTACAACAGTTTTTAGCCCGCGCTCACTTGCACCCTCGAATCCTATTGCTTTGTGGTCCCGGCAATAATGCTGGAGATGCTTATGTCGCTGGAAGGATCTTGCGCGAAGGGGGCTTCGTAGTCAAAGCATTCGCTCTAGCTCCCCATGATCAATGCTCCACTCTTTGCCAAAAAAAGAGTGCAGCTTTCTCTCAAGCTGGAGGGCATATCGAATGGATCAAGCAGGGGGACAAAATTCGTTTCGAAAACTACGAGATGATCCTCGATGGGATTTTAGGGACAGGGTTTCACGGGGAACTGAGCCCCTTCTTACGTGAAGTCATCGAGGAAGCGAATCAATCCAAGCTTCCCATCGTCTCTATCGACATTCCCTCGGGAGTAGATGGCAATAGTGGGGCTATGGGTGAGGTGGCCATTCAAGCAGCTGAAACGCTTTTTCTTGGGCTGCCCAAATCGGGCTGTTTTTTAGATAACGCCTGGAACCATGTGGGGAAGTTCTCTGTGTATGGTTTTGGGCTGGAGGCGAAGTACATTGAAGAGGCAGAGCCCGATTTTATTTTGCGCGATCCACTTCTTCCTCAGATTGTGAGAAATCGACACAAATACCAAGCAGGATACGTCCTAGGTCTTGGGGGCAGCAAAGGGATGGCAGGGGCCCCGCTTCTCGCAAGCTTCGCTGCACTTCGAGCGGGCGCAGGGATCGTGAGACTGTTTCATCCCGAAGGGATGGAAGCGGAGCTCGCTGCAGCGCCTTTCGAGGTGATTTCCCAGCCGTTTAATGAAGCGAGCTTTTTCCAAGAAGTTGAGCGCGCCTCTGCGGTGTTTATAGGCCCTGGCATTGGCAAAGAGAGACGTTTTGTCGATTTGCTCGCTCGCATCAACAAGCCGTGCGTGATCGATGCAGATGCGCTCAATCTGCTCGCTAGCCACCCAACTCCTTTTCCCGAGCAGACAATTCTCACTCCGCACCACGGTGAGATGAAGCGACTTTTGGGGATCGAGAAGGGGCTTTCGAGTCGGGAATTGCTCGAGAGGACTCAAGTGTATGCTGAGGAGCAAAACGTCACGATCCTATTGAAGGGAGCCCCGACGTTTATCGTGCATCCAGGAGAGAAGCCTCACCTCTGCGCGAGAGGGGATCCGGGAATGGCTACAGCGGGGAGTGGCGATGTGTTGACAGGGATAGTAGTGGCTTTACTAGCGCAAACCAAAGAGCCGCTTTGGGCTGCAAATCTCGCAGCCCACTTGCACGCTGTCGCTGGGGAGCTTGCAGCTGAAGAGCTCTCTTCTTACAGTCTCGTTGCGAGTGATATCATCGAATCGCTTCCAGCTGCCTTTAAATACCAATCGAGAAATTTTGTAAGCCCCTCTTCTAGGTCGACTCTTGGGGTGTAGCCCAGTTTTTCTCGAGCATGGGTGATATCAGCATAGGTGCACCGTACTTCACCGGCACTCTCACCTTCAAAAACCTTGCGCGCCTCTTGGCCCAGCAGTTTTTCTAATGTGGCGACAAAATCGAGAAGAGCCACTGGAGTGTGGTTGCCCAAATTGAAGAGGTCGTACTCTCCCTCGTAGTCAATCGCTGCAAGCGTACCTCGAACGATATCGTCGATATAGGTGAAGTCTCGCTCCATCTCCCCTCTATTAAAAAGGTGAATCGGCTCTTTCGCTAAAATCGCTTTGGTGAAAGCAAAGTAGGCCATATCGGGTCGCCCCCAAGGTCCATAGACGGTGAAAAAACGGAGACCTGTCATCCGAATTCCATAAAGATGGTGGTAGCTAAAAGCCATCAGCTCATTCGCTTTTTTGGTTGCTGCATAAAGGTTGGCAGGGCAATCGGTCGGGTCTGACTCAGAAAAAGGGGTCTTGGTGTTGAGGCCGTAGACAGAAGAGGATGAGGCATATGTCAACTTCACATGAGGGGAGCTGCGTAACTGCTGGAGAAGGGAGAGAAATCCATCAATATTACTCGATAAATAAGCTTGAGGGTGAGATCTTGCATAGCGCACACCCGCTTGAGCTGCGAGGTGGCACACGTCGGTAAATCGGTGTAATTTAAAAATAGAGTCGACAAGAGTGGGGTCGTTGATATCCCCTTCGATCACCTCGATCCCTTCCGCTTCGAGAAGACTCGCCCGTTGCCGCTTCAGGTGAAGAGAGTAGTAGTCGTTAAAATTATCGAGACCAACGACCTCATCACCCCGATTTTTGAGTGCAAGAGCTACGTGAAAACCGATAAAACCAGCAGCGCCTGTTAAAAAGATTTTTTTTCCCATTTTGTTCGCCTATCATAGCAGATTTGTGCTATGATCGCTTCAAATTTATCGAGAGGAAGATGAAAATTTTAGTCGTTGGAACCGGGTATGTAGGGCTGGTGACTGGGGCTTGCTTTGCCGAAATGGGGCATCAAGTCACCTGTCTCGACATCAATCAAGAGAAGATTCAAAGCCTTAAAGAGGGGGTAATTCCCATCTATGAGCCGGGGCTCGAAGAGATTGTTTGGCGTAACCACAGCGCAGGGCGACTTCATTTCACAACTGATTACCCCACAGCTGTTGCTGAGTCACCTATTTGCTTTTTGGCAGTCTCGACCCCAACAGGTGCGGGAGGGTCAGCAGATTTGACAGCCCTTCGAAACGCAGTTGAAGCAATTGCACGCGAGATGAGGGACTACACAATTTTCGTCAACAAATCGACAGTGCCTGTCGGCACGGCAGCTCTTGTGCGTGAAATTGTCACTGAAAAGCTCAGGGAAAGGGAGATAGAGGTTCCTTTCGATGTGGTGTCGAATCCAGAATTTCTCAAAGAGGGGGATGCGGTTCAAGACTTTTTGAAACCCGATCGGATTGTCATTGGTACGGAGAGCCAAGCCGCTGCAGCTTTACTGACCGAGCTTTATGCCCCTTTCAACCTCAATCACGACCGCCTTTTAGTGATGGACACCGTCTCAGCTGAGATGACCAAGTACGCGGCAAATGCGATGCTCGCCTCGCGCATCTCCTTTATGAATGAAATGGCAGCGCTTTGTGAAGAGGTGGGAGCCGATATTACTAGAGTACGCAAAGGGATAGGCTCAGATAGCCGGATTGGCTACGCCTTCCTCTATGCGGGGATGGGGTATGGCGGCTCTTGTTTCCCCAAAGATATCAAGGCTCTCAAAGCGACGGGAAAAAATTTGGGCGCTCCCACCCTACTACTCGATGCTATTGAAGAGATCAACGAGAGACAAAAAAAGCTGCTCGGAGAAAAAATCATTGCTCATTTTATGGGAGATTTGACGGGGAAAACGGTTGCCATTTGGGGGCTCTCTTTTAAGCCAGGTACCGATGATATGCGCGAAGCCCCCTCTCTCACTTTAGTGCGGCAGCTGCTCGAAAAGGGGGCAAAGCTGCGCCTTTTTGACCCTGTTGCTATGCCTCAAGCAAAAGCTTTGCTGAGAAACTCTCCTCAAATTACTTGGTGCCACGATGAATTTGAAGCAGCAGAAGGAGTCGATGCAATCGCTCTTGTCACTGAATGGAAGCAGTTTCGCTTTGTCGATTTTAAGAGCGTGCAACCGAAGTGTCGTCTCCTTTTTGATGGGCGCAATCAATACTCGCCAGATGAGATGGTTGCAAAAGGGTACGAATACATCTCAATTGGTCGACCTGTAGCTTGTGCAAACCGGGAAGTCGATGCATTACTCACTCGATGAAGAGGTGCTTACTGTCGATGGGAAGCAGCTTCCCCTCTACTCTGAGGAAGCTTTTGCTCACTTGTCGAAACTTTGGCTTAAAGTGGGGTGGAACTTACGCTACCACTACACTTTCACTTGGATGGGGCAGCCCGCTTTGCAGCTGCCTGAAGACCTCATTCGCCTTCAAGAGGTGATCTGGGCGCTGAAGCCCGATCTGATCGTTGAGACTGGCGTTGCGTTTGGGGGCTCTCTTCTCTTTTATGCTACCCTCTGCCAAGCGATGAACAAGGGGAGAGCTCTCGGGGTCGATGTCGCCCTTCGCGACCCAAATCGATCAGTGCTTGAAAACCACCCCTTAAAACCCTGGTTTGAGTGTATCGATGGGAGTTCGACAGACCCCGAAACTTTGGAGCAGGTGAGCTCATATGTAAAGCAGACAGACACAGTCCTGGTTATTCTCGATTCAAACCACAGTTATAACCATGTCCTTCGAGAACTCATGAGTTTTGCGCCGTTTGTGACGCCTGGTTCTTATTTGATAGCGACCGATGGGATCAAAAAGGATCTCACAGACGCTCCACGTGGAAAGGCGCACTGGTCGTGGGACAACCCTTGCGCTGCTGTGCGCGATTTTCTCAAGGAGCGCTCCGATTTTATTCTCGAGCCTCCAGAGAGGAGATACAACCGCTCTCTTATTCGTGAATCTGTCACCCATTTTCCGGAAGCATGGCTCAAAAAAATCTCTTAAAAGATAGCTTCGATGCGCTGCTATTCCTCTTTTTTTTCACGCTCCATGCCGACCAGCTGAGTCTGAATGTGGGAGGATTCACCCTCCGTTTGAATAACTTGATAGGCTTAGCTCTGCTCGCTCTTCTCGTTTGTCGCGTGAAACCAAAGGCTCTCAAAATTAGCCGAGGATTTTCGATCATTTTGATCGCTCTGACGCTCTCTATTCTCAGCTCTTGGGCACTCACCCCCTACAAGGCGAGGTGCACTCTCTTCTTGGGGTGGTATTCGCTCACTCTACTGCTTTATGTCTATCTCCCCTATCTTTTGATCACCCTTCTCGATAAAGAGCGGGTTTTAAATCTCTATTTTGCCTCTTTTGTTTGTGTGGGGCTCTACGCCTGTTTGCAACTTGCTCTCTCCTTTGTGGGTGTTCACGACCCCTTTGTTCGGCAGCAGATCACGAGTGGGATTGCTCGCCCCTCTGCTTTTGCTTATGAGCCCTCCTTCTACGCGCTTTATATGACTCCTTTTGTGGTGTGGGTCAATTTCACCTACCTTACAGAGCGTCGCTACACTCTGCTGCAGGTGGTGGGGGTAAATGCGCTTTTTCTCATATCTACGACGACGGCGTCTTTTGTGGCTCTACTCATCTTTTGTCTACTTTTCCCTTTTTTTTCCTCTTCTTGGCGTCGTTACTCGAAGTTTCTGTTGGGTATTGCCACCGCCTTTTTGCTACTCTTTCTCTTATCCCCCTGGTTTGCACAGACGTTTTTCTTCAAATTTTTTAATGCGAACTTCCTCTCTCACGGCTCTTTTTTAGAGAGGTGGATCGGGATCAAAAATGGATGGCATCTCTTTTTGAGCCACCCACTGTTTGGAGTGGGGCTCGGAGGGTACCCTTTAGCGCTTTTCGAGGCTTATCTTCAAGGTGAGGGGCAGTATATCTTCCTCTACCAAAGGGCGCTCATCCCCGTCGTTTCACAGCCCCTCAAGCTATTTGAGCCCATGAATGTCACGGTCGAGTATCTCGCTAGTTTGGGGGTGGTGGGTCTGCTCCCTCTAATCGGTCTCATGGCCTATCTTTTCAAACAGATGCGTGGGTTTGCCCCTTGGGTCTTTTCCGTTCTTGTGATGTTGCTTGTGATGCAGTTCAATCAAGGGCTCTTTCGCACCTATGTGTGGGTTCACCTCACTTTTGTTAGCGTACTTGTTAGAGAGAAGAGTGTCTCAAAAGAGGTTTTCAGCCCCTCCTGGGTGTGGAAGGCGAGATAAGCCTCGCGCATAGCAAAAAGCTTGCTTCGAACCGAATGGGAGCGGATTGTCACTTCGATCACCTCGAGAAGATCTTGTCGATTGAAGTCTACAATGAGCTCAGATAGGTCGTGTTTGCGCAGCTCATAAGCAAGCCATGTATGGTCGCTGACAAAAGGGAAACGACCCGATACGATGGCTTCAACGAAGATGCCTGAGGATCTTTTGCCATAGGCTTTGGGGTCATAGGGGAGCAATACAGCGTCGCAAGCCTCAAACTGCTTGATGTAGGCATCTCTTGTAAGATTTTGTGTTTCTATGATTTCAATTTTTTCTGACCGAGTAAGAGCTTCAACGAGCTCCCTTCTCTTCTCTTTTCTTCTATATCCAGGGCACCAAAGTAGGATGTTCTCGCCGAGCTTTTTGGGCATCAACTGAGTTGCAAAAGGGATGGGAAAGATGATGCACTTTTCGTAGTCTGCAGCGAGCAATTCACTATCGCAGATAAGAAGCGCCCGTTTATTCCACCTGAAAAGCAGGCGATAGAGTCTCTTCCATTTCGATTCGAAACGGACTTGGATGCAGAGCCAATCATTTTTTTTTCCTTGGAGCCAAAAGGC
Organism: Chlamydiota bacterium; assembly: GCA_021772465.1. GTDB lineage: Bacteria > Chlamydiota > Chlamydiia > Chlamydiales > JAAKFR01 > JAJFLX01. The sequence goes on along the minus strand of JAJFLX010000012.1, from coordinate 156,211 downwards.
GAGTAGTGTGGGGAGCACATCTGTGAGAGCGAATTGGTCGAGGAAGAAAAAACGTTTCACTCCCCTCGTTTGCTTGAAAAGTTTCAAACACTCAAAAAATCGAGGCAAAAATTGTCGCCACTTCTTTTTATACCTCTTCCATTCAAGGGTGCGGTGCCAATTTGGAGGGAGTGTATCGATCTCAGAGTCCTTCCCAATGTGGGCTGTATAAGAGACTTCAAGGCTATCTAGAGTTGCTTGAATGGCCGTTTGGTAGGGGAACTCATGTCCACATCTATCAGAAAGGGTGGGAATCAAAGCATGAAAATCGAGCATAAAAACCTCGCAAAACTATACTCTTCCTCTCTTATGCACACAAACTCTCTTTGGCATCTCGTTTTTAAAAAGAAATACTCTCTTCTTGCAGCCAGCTCGATCGCGCTCAGTTTTTTTTCCGCAGCCCTTGAAGGGCTCTCTTTTGTAGCGGTCCTTGCCGCTTTGAACACCTCTGAGCATTTTGCTTTTTTCGTCCTCGCAGCTTTTTTAGCGCAACTTATCCGCAGCACGGCAAGCTATTTGGGAATGGCTCTAGCTTCCAAGCTCACCTCGAAACTTCAGGTGGAGGTGCAAAGTGCGATCTACGCCAAAGTCCTCCGTTTGAGCTACTCGCAAGTGAGCAGCTTCAAGATGGGTGATCTGATCGAGTACGCTACCTCCCCTCCCCATTTTTTTCCCAGGCTGTCTGAGTGGAGTCAACGTCTTTTCATCTCATCTCTGATGGTCGTGGTCTATGTTGTTTTCATGCTCACGCTCTCTTCTACTCTCACTCTCGGGATTCTCGCTCTTTTTGGAGTGGCCGCCTTTTTTCAGCGCTATCTCCTTCGAAAAATCGTCCACTACTCCCACAAACATGCCGAGAATTTAGCTCACCTCAATAAAGAGACGGCCCAATTTTTTGAAGGGATGCAGACGGTGCACCTTTTTGATCGTGGCAAGCAGGCGCTCGCATTGCTCTCTGAGAGGCTCCACGCGATCGGCCGCTCGAGTTTGCGATTAGGGCTTTGGAATCAACTCTCCTTTCCCATCTATGAAGGGGTGACCCTCTTTTTGGTGGCAGGCGCTTTGATCTTAGGTCAATTTCTTTTAGGTGAAAGGGGCTCTTTGCTTCTTATTTTTCTCGCTCTCACCTACCGCCTTGGAACGCGCCTTCAGATTGTTTTAAGCGCCATTTCTGAGATCGCCTTCCAATTTGGCCCCTTGCGCCGGTTGCAAACCATCTTGAAGACTGAGGAGAGAGAGGAGGTATGCGGACTCGTAGAGGCCTGTTTCACCCAAAAGCTCTCTTTTGATCAGGTCAGTTTTGCCTACCCTGAAAAAGAAGAGCTCGCTCTCGACGCCATGAGCTTTTCACTTGCTAAAGGGGAGATGATCGCCTTCATTGGTCCTTCAGGTGCAGGTAAATCGACCCTTCTTTCGCTTCTTCTTCGGCTCTACTCTCCCCTGTCTGGCGTCATCACTCTCGATGGTCGGCCCGCTTCTGACTTTTCTCTTAGCTCGTGGCGCTCACTTTTTGGGGTCGTAAGTCAAGAGGTGTTTCTCTTTCATGACACAGTCGCCGCAAATTTGCGTTTTGGATGCAGCCATGCCACGCAAGAAGAGCTTGAACGCGCTGCGCACTTCGCTGGCGCGGCTTCTTTTATCGAGGCTCTTCCGAAAGGTTATGCAACCGTTGTCGGTGAGCGGGGATATCGCCTCTCTGGAGGAGAGAGACAACGCCTCTCATTGGCGAGGGCTCTTGTAAGAAAGCCTGAGATTTTAGTGCTCGATGAGGCGACAAGCCACCTCGATATGCAGACAGAGCGACTGATCCAAGAGGCGCTTGAGAAGCTTAAGGGGAAAATGACAATGATTGTTGTGGCGCACCGCCTCTCAACAATTGAAGGGGCTGATCGGGTCTATGATTTGGGCTTAAACAAGGAGTGTAAATCTGGTCTGAACGGGCAGTAGTGTTTTGCATAGAAATACGCTGTATTTCCCTGACTATCTTCATGATCTTGATTCGCTTTATTTGCTAGTAGCAATTTGCCACAACTAGCATGTCCCTTGATTGCCGCATGGATCAAAGGGGTTCTTCCCTCTTCATCCACCTCATCTACATTGACTCTAGCATCTATAAGAAGTTGAAGAGCTTCTGCGTCTCCACTTTTTGCTGCCTCTAAAACGAGCCCCTGTGGGGGTGAATATTTTTTGAGCCAGCTCTTTAAATAGTAATAGCATTTTTGTTGTAGAAGAAGCGGTCCATCTTTTTTTCCAATTACGTAGATGAGTAAATCGGATTGGTTGGAAGAAATTGCATGCCAGGCGGCAGTGTGACCCTCGTTATCGACAAGATCACGGCTTGCTCCTTGCTCAGAAAGTCTACGGACAATTATGGGGCTACACTGGATTACCGCATCCATCAGAGGGGTTCTTCCCTCTTCATTTTTTTTATTCAGGGGTTTTCTCGCATCGGTGGCTGCGACAAGCGCCTCTTTCGCCTTTTGGCTTACATTTGCGAACGAATCGGAAGAAAATTTCGGGGCATTTTCAAGTCCAAAATAACCGACAGTCGATCCGATAGCTCCTCCGACGAAACTAGTGACCGCTAGCGCCTTAAGCGACGTAGGTGAGAGACGACTCAATCCAAGCGGGGCTCGATGTGGGGCTGCGGCGGCAGAGGTGAAAAGCACAAACAGCCCCCCTCCGATCACCACGCTGCTGACGAGCAATGCGCAGGCCTTCCCTTGCCGGGTAAAGGGGGGGATTGAAGGGCGTATATTGTTGCAAGTCGTGACCATCTTGACAAAAAGATTACTGCTTTTTTTGCTTAACTGCAAGGAGACACTTCTGGGCGATTTTTTTTATCACATAGCCCCAGTAGAAAGGTCTGAAAAGCGTGCTCCACTTGAGATCGATGAGCGCTCCGTTGAGTAGACCTCCTTGAAGAAACTGCCTTCTTAATGGGGGCTCATTTGCGAGGCGATCTAGAAGAGCTCGATAGATGGCCCTTCGACGTTTTTTGTCTTGTTTGACACGTTGCGTATACGTCTCAGCGTGGATGCGCATGCTCGTCAGAGGCTCTGGGATGTAACCTACACCCTCGTAAAAAGCGATGCGGTGGAAAGCAAACCAGTCGGAGATGTTTTCCAACTCAGGAGGGAGGAGCCCATAGGTTTCAAGTAAACCTCTCGAGGTGATGCATGAGGCGCCGGCAATCCAAAAGGGGGTAGTTTGAAGTGTTTCTGCGAGCTTCTCAGCAGGTAAAAATAGGGGGTCTTTCCAGTGCGGGTTGAGAGGGATCACTTTTAGCTCGTCGCTTCCCTCTTCGAAGGTGGCATAGTCGGTGCAAACAAGTTGGGCCTTTGGGTGCTTATCAAAAAATTCCATCGATTTAGAGAGAAAGTGGGGGAGATAGCGGTCATCGGCTGCAAAGAAGTGGATGTAGTCCCCTTTGGAGGCTGCAAAGCCTCGCTCCGCAGATTTGAAAAGGCCGCAATTTTTGTGGTTGGCAATGACGTGTATTTGCGGGTGTTTGCTGGCATATTCGTTGGCAATGGCAAGGCTTGCATCAGTTGAGGCGTCGTCGACAAGGACGATTTCGTAATGAGGGTAGTCTTGAGCGATCACAGAGTCGAGACATTCTCGAAGGTAGCGGCCGTAGTTGTAGCTTGGGATGACAATGGAGATGAGAGGTTTTTTCATGAGGCTCCACTCTATTTAGGGCGAAAGAAATTTGCACTCAAAATCATTTGTAGCACGATTGCCTCGAAACTGGTAGCCTAGCTAGTTGTCATGATCAAACAACTCCTCCAACGAACGAAAAAAAAACTGTTTCTCCCCTGTAGCTCTGAGGTCTATGCGGGTCTTCATGGCCCGAATAAGAGCGCTGATGCTGTCTACCTTCCTGCCTATGACCGCCTCTTCATGCTCTTGAAACACTTTTACTTGAATGGCTTGCGAGGAGATATATTCGAATTTGGTGTCTTTCAAGGCTACACAGCTCATCTGCTCGCTAGCTGCATGAATCGATTTCAGCTGAAAAGCGCCGCGCTCCATCTTTTTGACTCCTTCGAAGGGTTGCCGAGCGCATCAGAAGTGGATCAACTCGGCTACGAATCTCAGAACAAGATTTGGCAATCTGGAATGTTGAAAACAACAGCTGGAGTGGAAAAACTCATTGAGAGCACGTTAGGTCACATGCTAGGAAAGCAACGCCTACACGTTGTAAAAGGGTTTTTCGATGAGACGCTCCCCCCTTATCTCGGTGCTCTTGAATCCCCACGCGCGCTCCTAGTTCATCTCGACTGTGACCTCTATAGCTCCTCAAAATGTGTTCTTCAGGCACTTTTTAAATATGGACTGATTCAAGATGGAACGGTGCTAATTTGCGACGACTGGATGACGAGTATGGGCAATCCAAATTTAGGACAAAGAAGAGCTGTGAAAGAGATTCTTGAGGAGTTTCCTAGTTGGGAATTTGAGCCCTATTTCAACTATGGAATGGGGAGTCAGGTATTTGTCATCCACGATACTTCGCTCACAAGTGGGCGCCGCTTTGAAGTGAGTTGACCCAATTTTAGCCGCGCACAAACCCCTCGCGCATAAAGTGAATTTCTACTTTTCCCACTTGTTGTTCCCCGGAAGAAACGCGCGCAAATTAGGATAGCCTTCATTTGCTACCTTTGTCTGGTACTTTATATGCTTGCTTGGGATGGGCTGGCGTCTCAGGATATAGATATTCAAGCTCCTTGTTTTTAACCATATCAGACAAATACTGATCTTGAAGATGCTTCGGATCTCGCTCCAAACTCTTAGCCAACTCCTTCTTAGAAAGCGGTCTCAGGGCGCAAAGAGACTTAATAATTCTTTTAAATTCTTCAAGTTCGGGTGTTCGCTTACCCATATCAATAATTTGCTGACTTAAGCTTGCTGGCAAATCCGGAAAGTCTGAGGGTAAGGCTTTTCTCACCTTATCTGGGAGGCTTGCTCTTTATCAGGGGGGCCTATCCCCTCAAGTTTAGAGCTAATATGAGGGATCCCTTCTTCGGAAAGAGTATAGTAGGTGCGATTCCCCTTCCCTTTCATCAGAAGGAGGCCCATCTCCTTGAGACGAGAGAGTCCACGGCTAGCATTCAAGGTATCAACCCCATTTACCTGCCGATAATCTTCATTGGAAATAGCCCCTACATTTTTCACAAAGGCCAAAGCTCTCCTTTCTGCATCGTTTAGATTATATTCCTTAAAATATAAGAGCCAGTGCACTGTGTTTTCATCCAATAGATGATGAGGAAAGAGAATCAGGTCAAATTTATTACGATCTCGATCAGTTTCAATAATCGGAGGGGTCGTGAAGCCTACTTCTTTCAGCTTATCACGCATTGTGCAGATGCCAGTTCCTTTTGTCTCTGCAAACTTCAGATCATGAAAAATTTTGGCAATTGTTTGATTTCTCTGTACAGACCCTGATTCTATTAACAACTCCTCTAATGGCTTCAAAGAGTACCCCGCATTTTTGAACTCAAGCCTGTTAGAATAGCGAATGATTTGAGTCGGTTGGGGCACACGATAATCCCTATGCATAAGCAAATTTGCTATCGATTCACGAATTACTTCTCTTGGGATAAGAGGCGTATCACTACGCTGCAGTGCCCCGGGCTTTAATTCAAATTTCATAGGTAGATCACTCATTATCTCAGAGTGTAGACGAGACATTAAAGTGATGCTTTGGCTTCAATACGATGACACTCATCGCGCGTTTGCAGGTGATCAAGTAATTCATTTATACTTAAATCCATAGTCATACTTGAACCTCGTCTGTAACAGAGCGGCTAATCCGATTCAATCGACTCTCTAAGTAAAGATCACCAACTCGTGACCGGGGTCGAGCTGACCGCCCAGGCGCTCCCCAAAAAGACGGTCTTGGGATGGATCGAGTTTTTTAGGCCTCATGGAACTCGCAAGGTCTTGAATTAAAAATTTTAACGTCCTTGCAAACTTTATCTCAACTATGAAGTAAAAATCATCCTTTAAAACACTCTCTGGGCCCGATCAACGCTATTATTCAGGGGCGACTATTTGAGGGGCATACCTTCTCTCGTTTTCCAAGGTGCTCGTTCCATCCCCTGGGAGTCCCATTGACTTTCTGCGTTCGATTCGAAGAAGTCGATACACTTGGGACCTTTATTTCTACTCCAGTCAAAAGTTCTGAATGCGTCTCTCCATCGCCTTCAATAGTCGTTGAAAAAATCGAAAGGGCTCTATACCCTGGACTCCATTTAGTGTGAGGGAGAAGCAATGACTCGAATTTTAGTGGCAGGAGGCGCTGGCTACGTCGGCTCCAAACTCGTGCCCGCTCTGCTCAAGAGCGGCTACGAAGTGAGCGTTCTCGATCTCTACCTCTATGGTGAAGTGCTCAAGCCCCACCCAAATCTCAAAGAGATCAAAGGAGACATTCGAGACCTAGCCGTTGTAAAAGAGGCGCTTGAAGGGTGTGACCATGTGATTCATCTCGCTTGTATCTCAAATGATCCGAGTTTCGAGCTCAATCCCGATCTCGGCCGCTCCATCAATTTTGACGCCTTTGAGCCCTTTGTGCTGGCCTCGAAAAGAGCAGGCATACGCCGCTTCATCTACGCCTCCTCATCCTCTGTCTATGGAGTAAAAGCTGATCCCAATGTCGTTGAGACGATGGAACTTGAGCCCCTCACCGACTACTCAAAGTTCAAAGCAGCCTGTGAGCAAGTACTTTGGAAATACATAGACGAGAGTTTTATAGGAACAGTGCTTAGGCCCGCTACCGTGTGCGGCTACGCCCCACGTCAACGGCTCGATGTCGTCGTCAATATTTTGACAAACCACGCCTACCATCGCAGGAAAATTCGCGTGATGGGAGGCGAGCAGATGCGTCCCAATATCCACATCGACGATATGGTAGAGGCCTACGCCGTGGTGCTCGAAGCGCCAGATGAGATGGTTCAAGGGGAGACCTTCAATGTGGGCTATCACAACCACACAGTTCGTGAAATCGGTGAGATGGTGGCTCGTGTTGTGGGAGGGTGCGAGCTTGAAATCGTTCCCACCGATGACAACCGCTCCTACCATGTGAGCTCTCAAAAAATTGGTGAAAAGCTCGGTTTTTATCCCAAAAGAACCCTCGAAGAGGCGGCGCAAAGCTTAGTCGATGCTTTTAATGAGAATAAACTCCCTGACTCTCTTGAGCACCCCCGCTATTTCAACATCAAGACGATGCAACGCGTAGGTCTCAAATGAGGTGTCTAGTCACAGGGGGCGCGGGGTTTATCGGAAGCCACCTTTGCGAGCTACTGACAAATGAGGGGCATGAGGTAGTCGTTCTCGATAACCTCGCTTCGGGGAGAATCAAAAATCTAGAAGGGCTCCCAGTCGAATTTTACCCAGTAGATATTCGCAGTGACCTCTTACCTTATTTCAAGGGAATCGACTGGGTCTTTCACCTAGCTGGGCTCGCCGATATCGTCCCTTCGATCGAAAATCCTGAAGGCTACTATGACGTGAATGTAACGGGGACCTTAAAAGTGCTTGAAGCGGCAAAAAGGGCTCAGGTGTCGCGCTTTATTTATGCCGCCTCCTCTTCGTGCTACGGCATTCCAGAGCTCTATCCCACGCCCGAGAGCTCTTCTCCAGACCCTCAATACCCTTACGCACTGACCAAGTATTTAGGAGAAGAGCTCGTGCTTCATTGGGCCCGGGTCTACGCTCTCCCAGCAGTGAGCTTACGTCTTTTCAATGTGTTTGGACCAAGGGCTCGCACTACAGGGACCTATGGAGCTGTTTTCGGCGTTTTTCTCGCTCAAAAATTACATGGGAAGCCCATGACTGTGGTAGGCGATGGGACGCAGACGCGCGATTTCACCTATGTGACAGATGTCGCTCGAGCTTTTCTCAAAGCAGCAGAGAGCGATGTAGTGAGGGAGGTTTTTAATGTAGGCAGCGGAGGGCACTACAGCGTCAATCGGCTCGTCAAGCTTCTCGAAGGTGCAGTGACTTTCATTCCCAAGCGCCCTGGTGAGCCGGGCTGCACCTTTGCTGATGTCACAAAGATCCGATCGGAGCTAGGGTGGCAAGCGGAGGTCTCTTTTGAAAAAGGCGTTGAAGCGCTCCTTCTCTCGATTGAGGAGTTTCGCGATGCCCCTCTATGGGAGCCGAGTACGATCAAAGAGGCGACAAAAAGTTGGTTCGATTGTTTAAATGATGAGGAGGCTCCGTGTTCCAATCACGCTTAGATGAGTTGAAAGCCCTACTAGACCGCGCGGAGTTCACCACTCGCTTGGGCGCGATTGACGCTGATGACGCTCTTGAGATGAGCTACTCGATGCTCTCTCAGCTCAAAGAGGTCAGGGGGCGGGTTTTTGTGATTGGAAATGGAGGGAGCGCCGGTCTCGCATCACACTTTTGCACCGATTTGATGCGCACACTAGGTATTGGAGCGACTACTTTTTCAGATTCGAATATTTTGACCTGTTTTGCCAACGATTTTGGCTATGAAAATGTCTATAAGATGCCCCTTGAAAGAACACTTCGCCCCGAAGATCTTTTAGTGTCGATTTCGAGCTCCGGGGCCTCTCCCAATATCATCGAAGCGACTCGATTTGCCAAATCAAAACGGATAGCAACAATCACCTTATCTGGTTTTGAAGAAGACAACCCCCTTCGAGAGCTCGGTGAGCTCAACATTTGGCTGGGGAGCCACGACTATGGTCTCGTCGAGAGCGGCCACTTTTTTTTATTGCACACCTTAATAGATAGCTACAGCGCATGTCGAAAAAAATTACAAAGTTTTGCGAAATTCATCGACTAGTGAGTGAGGCTCGCTCACGCGGCGCTCGAGTCGTTCACTGTCACGGTGTTTTTGATCTTCTCCACCCAGGTCACATCCGCCATCTGAACGCGGCTAAAGCGCAGGGCGATCTTCTCGTTGTGACACTCACCGCCGACCGTTTTGTCAACAAAGGACCTGGTCGCCCTGCTTTTCCCGAGCAGCTTCGCGCCGAGCAAGTCGCCTCTCTTTCTTGTGTCGACTATGTGGCGCTCAATGAAGCGCCTGATGCGATCCCCGCCATTGAGGCAGTTAGGCCCAACCTCTACGTAAAAGGGAAGGAATACGCCGATGCTGAAAAGGACATCACAGGCAAGATCCGTCAGGAGACAGAGGCGGTCGAAAGAGTGGGAGGAAAAGTTCATTTTACAGACGATCTCGTCTTCAGCTCTTCTAAGTTGATCAATCATTTTTTCGACGACGATGCGCATCGCATCGAACCGTTCATCGAGCAACTCAAGCAGGCCTTCTCTGCGGCTGAGGTGCTTCAAAGACTCGAGGAGCTTGCAGATTTAAGAGTCCTCGTCGTGGGAGATGCCATTCTCGATGAGTACCAATACGTCGACCCCTTAGGGCAGTCTGGCAAAGGGGTTCATCTCGCAGCAGCTCTTCTTGAGAAAGAGACTTTTTTAGGGGGCTCGCTCATCGTCGCCAACCACCTCGCCTCCTTTGCAAAGGAGGTGACACTTCTCACAGGTGTTGGAGCGGGCGATGAGATTCAAGGTTTAGCCTCGAATGTGGTGACCGAATTTATCCCCCTTAAAGAGGATATCCCTACTTTAACCAAGCGGCGCTACGTGCTTCGCGATGGAGCGGCAATCAGCAAGCTTTTTGAGACCTACTCGAGCAACTGCCCCCTTCTTGGGGCGCCCCAAACTGCGCAGGTGATCTCCTTTTTAGAAAAGCACGCCAAAAATTTTGACCTGGTCGTTGTTTCCGATTTTGGAAACGGGTTTACAAATCCCCCGATCATCGGAGCGATAGCGGCGCAGGCCCCCTACTTGGCGCTCAACACTCAGACAAACAGTGGAAATAGAGGGTTTCACGCGGTGACGCAATATCCGAGAGCTGATTTTATCTCGCTCAATGAGCCCGAACTCCGACTAGCGGCTCACGATAGACGCAGCTCGCTAGCTACCGTTGTTGAAGATGTTTACACTGTCATGCGCGCGCCCCATATCTCAGTTACCAGGGGAGTGAATGGCGTTGCGCTTTTTGAAAAGGGCGCGCCTGGGCTGAATCTTCCCGCGCTTACCATGCGCAGTGTCGACCGAGTCGGTGCAGGTGATAGCTATTTTGCACTTGCCTCTTTGGCTTTTGTCAAAGGGTATGCTCCGATTCTCGCAGGCTTTTTCGGCTCAGTGGCTGCAGCTATTGATGTACAGATCGTCGGCAATAGAGAGGCTGTCGGGAAAGTAGAGATGGGGAAATACATCACAAGGCTCATGAAATGATCGAAACTTTGACACGCCCTCTTGTGCGGATTCGAAGAGTCGAAGAGGCCATTGCTGCTCGCTACGCTGAGGGGCAGATGCGCTGCCCGGTGCACTTGAGCATCGGACAAGAGGCGGTAGCTGTTGGGGTGTGCTCTCATCTCGAGCCTCAAGATTATGCGGTGAGTACTCACCGCGCGCATGCTCACTACCTCGCTAAGGGGGGGGATCTCAACCGGATGATTGCCGAGATCTATGGAAAAGCGACCGGCTGCAGTGAGGGGAGAGGCGGGTCGATGCACCTTACCGATCTGAGCGTCGGTTTTTTAGGCTCGACTCCCATTGTGGGTGGGAGTCTACCCGTCGGCGTTGGGGCCGCTTTTGGCGCCCACCTTCAAGGGGAGTCACGCCTTACAGCTATCTTTTTTGGAGAGGGCGCTACAGAGGAGGGGGTTTTTGCTGAATCGCTCAATTTTGCTGCTCTAAAAAAGTTGCCTGTCCTCTTTGTTTGTGAAAACAATCTCTATTCAGTCTACTCCCCTCTATCTGTGAGACAGCCCCGAGCGCGGAGCATCCCAGCTCTTGCGCGAGCGCATGGAATGTTGGCTTTACAAGGCGATGGCAACCTTTTAGAAGAGGTGTGCTCTTTGACAAAGCAAGGGGTCGATCACATCCGCAAAGGGCACGGGCCCTGCCTGATCGAGTTTGCAACCTATAGGAGGCGCGAGCACTGCGGCCCTCACCCTGACCCTTTTCAGCCCGAAGAGGAAGTGGCTCATTGGGCTCTTCGTGATCCTTTGCGCGGGATAGAAATCGATGAGAGTGAGATCCACGCTGAGATAGAAGCTGCGTTTGCCTTTGCACGCGAAAGTCCCTTTCCTAGGAGGGCGTCATGAATCGAGAACTTAAAGTGCATGAGGCCATTCTCGAGGCGACTGATCAGCTGTTGGCTGCAGATCCCAAGGTTTATGTCATGGGGCTTGGTGTCTCAGATCCTAAAGGGGTTTTTGGCACTACCCTCGATCTTCATAAAAAATATGGATCAGAGCGGGTAATGGATATGCCCACATCAGAAAATGGGATGACGGGTGTAGCGATCGGCTCAGCGATTGTAGGCATGCGCCCCATGATGTGTCACCAACGGGCCGATTTCATGCTCCTCGCACTCGATCAGCTGGTCAACAACGGATCGAAGTGGCGTGAAATGTTTGGCGCTAAAGTGAGCGTTCCGCTTGTGGTTCGTCTCATCGTCGGCCGTGGGTGGGGGCAAGGACCTCAACATGCACAGTCGCTTCACAGCTTTTTTGCCCATGTCCCCGGATTGAGTGTCGTAGCCCCTTCCAATGCGGCTGATGCCAAAGGGCTACTAGTTGCAGCTTCCGCTGCAGATCATCCGGTCATCTACCTTGAACACCGGTGGCTACACAATGTATTTGGCCCTGTTCCTCAGCCTCTCTATGCGACGCCTCTGGGTAAAGCCAACCGACTGCGTGAAGGCTCTGACATCACCATCATCGCCTCATCTCATATGACTCTTGAAGGGTACCGGGCAGCTGAGATGTTAGCCCAAGAGGGAATTTCAGCAGAGGTGATCGATCTTCGGACCCTCAAACCCCTAGATGATGAAGCGATAGTCGAGTCGGTCGAAAAAACGGGGCACGCTCTTATTCTCGATGGAGACTGGAAATTTTGTGGGCTAGCTGCAGAGATTTCAGCGCTTCTTATAGAAAAAGCGTTTCGGTCACTCAAGGCGCCACCGAAGCGAATCACCTTTCCCGACGCCCACTCTCCGACGAGTTGGGCCCTTGCCAATCACTTCTACCCGACGGCTAAAGATGTTGCCATCGGAGCATTGGAGGTGCTCGGACGGCCGACGCGTGCACGTCGCTTGCTCGAAGAGAGCCTTGCAGCTAAAATGGAAAAACCCCACGATATCCCCGACCCTTCATTCACTGGTCCCTTTTGATGAAAAATGTTCTTGTAATTGGCAGTAATTCGTTTTCAGGCAGCGACTATATCGACTGGCTGCTCGAGCTTGGCACCTACAAGGTGCTAGGAATAAGCAGATCTCCAGAAAAAAGTGCCCTTTTTTTGCCCTACAAAAAACGGCAGTCGCCGCTCTACCACTTTGAGCAGATCGACCTCAACACAGATCTTGTGAAGCTCGAGCAGCTCCTAGATGATTTCAAACCAGCTTTTGTCGTCAACTTTGCCGCGCAAAGTGAAGTGGCCCCAAGCTGGGAGCACCCTCACCACTGGTTTCAAACCAATGCGGTCTCGCTCACCGAGCTTGCAAATCTACTCAAAAGCAAGCGCTATCTCGAAAAGTATGTCCACATCTCCTCTCCAGAAGTGTATGGCAGCTGCGAAGGGTTTATCACAGAATCTGCGCCTCTTAACCCCACAACTCCCTACGCCGCCTCTAAAGCGGCGGGAGATCTCTCTCTTTTCACTTTTGCTAAAAATTTTGATTTTCCCCTCGTCATGATTCGGGCGACGAATGTTTACGGCGCACACCAACAGCTCTTCAAAATTATCCCGCGCACCGCCATCTATTTGTTGAACCGAAAAAAAATCCCTCTTCATGGCGGAGGGGTCGCTGTGAAGTCTTATATCCATATCCGTGATGTGTCGCGCGGAGAATGGATGGCTATGGAGCAGGGAAAACCGGGTGAGATCTACCACCTCTCTCCTGATCGAGGGGTGGCTGTACGCGACGTTGTGGGCGCTATTGCTGCAAAACTTAAGACCCCCTTTGAAGAGGCCGTAGAAATCACTGAAGAGAGGCTGGGTCAAGACAAGGCCTACACCATCGACTCAACAAAAGCGCGCGAAGCCTTTGGGTGGGCGCCCACTATTTCTCTCGAATCGGGTGTTGAGCAAACAGTTCATTGGGTTCAAACCAACTTGGATGCTATTTTAGAGTACCCACTTCACTACGTGCACAAGGAGTAGCCATGGAAATCGATCTTTTAGCCGCCTATCCTAAAGCGAAACGGGACGTCCAAAAAAGGGGCGCTACCAAGACAGAGGAAGATCGCGCCCTTGCTCGGAAATTTGGCCGCGATTTTTTCGATGGTGAGAGGCGTCACGGGTATGGGGGGTTCACCTACTCTCCCCGTTTTTGGCAGCCGGTCATTCCTGCTTTCCAAAAACACTATGGACTCACCCAAGCCTCCTCTCTTCTCGATGTTGGATGTGCAAAAGGATTCATGCTTCACGATTTCTGTGAGCTGATTCCAGGTATTCGAGTTGAAGGTGTCGATATCTCCTCTTATGCCATTGGGCACGCCAAAGAGGAGGTCCGCCCTTGTCTACAAGTTGCAGACGCTAGAGAGCTGCCCTACCCCGATCATAGCTTCGATCTTGTCATCGCTATCAACACCTTGCACAATTTGGAGAGAGAGGAGCTAAAAGTGGCTTTGCAAGAGGTGATGAGAGTGACAAAAAAAGAGGCCTTCTTGACAGTCGATGCCTACCGCACTGAAGAGGAGAGAGAACTTATGATGGCGTGGAATCTTACAGCAAAAACAATCCTTCATGTCGATGAGTGGCGAGCGCTCTTCAATGAGGTGGGTTACAGAGGAGACTACTATTGGTTTATCCCTTAATTGTCATCGGCGCGCGTAGCTACATTGGAAGCCATTTGATGGGACCCAATTGTCTTGGCACCCACCATATTCCGTGCGAGAGGTTTTATCGACTCGATTTGGCTGCTCCTTCACTTGCAGAGATCCCTCTGGAAGGACTCAGCCATGCCCTAATTCTGGGAGGGATCACCTCTTTGAAAGCCTGCAAAGAGAACCCTGAAAGAAGCTACCGGTGCAATGTCTCAGGACCTACCGAGCTCGCTCAGCTACTGCTCGAGCGAGGGATTCAGCCCGTTTTTTTTAGTACAGATTACGTCTTTGATGGATCCAAGCCGCTTTACACGCCTGATTGTACGCCCACACCTCTTAGCGAGTATGGGAGGCAAAAAGCTGAGCTCGAAGAGAGGGCCCAGCGCATGGGAGCTCTTGTCATTCGTATGAGCAAAGTGTATGGCACTGAGCGGGGCGACGGCACGCTTTTCGATCAGATGGGATCGGAGCTTCTCGCAAACAGAGAGGTTCATGCCTCAGAGGACCAGATTTTTGCCCCCATCTGGATTGGGGATGTCGTCACAGGGATTGAAAGAGCTCTCGCTTCAAAAGCGGCCGGGATCATCCACCTCGCTGGGCGAGTCGCTGCGAGCCGCTATGAGATGGCTCTGCACCTCGCCTCTAAGCTGGGGGTTGATCCCCATCTTGTGGTGAAAGAGAGGGGATGTGCTCCCGATCGACCTGCGCGGATTCTTCTCGAGAGCACCTTCCCGGCGATTTTTTGGGAGCAGGGAGTTGAGAAATGGGTGAAAAACGATGAAAACTGATGAAAAAAAGAGATGGGAGGGTGTAAATGAGATGCTAGGCGAGCGCTCGCACACCTTTGGCAATCACTGGAGCTACAACTATCGCAATGACCCAAAGCGTCTCGCTTTTGTCCTCTCTCGTTATAAATTTGCTGCCAAAATGGGGGGCAGTGGAAGAAACGTTTTAGAGCTTGGAAGTGGTGAGGGGATTGGGGCGCCTATTTTAGCTGAAAAGGCGCTTCACTACACAGGTGTCGATCTCGACTGTGAGGCGATAGAGACAGCGGGGGGGCAGTTTCCTTCTGAAAAGTTTACTTTTCTCTATGACGATTTTATGGGAAAAACGTTTGGCGCCTTCGATCTTATCGTCAGCCTTGATGTAGTTGAACACATCTACCCCGAGCATGAGGCGGTCTACTTTGAAACCTTGGCGAGCAATCTAGCTCCGGGCGGCGTTGCAATTGTTGGAACTCCCAACAGCACCGCGGCTCCCTACGCCTCTGAGGCGAGCAATTTAGGACATGTGAATCTCTTCACAGCTGAAAGGCTGCAAAGCACCCTTGGAGAGTATTTTCACAACGTCTTCTCTTTTGGGATGAACGATGAGATCCTCCACACCGGTTTTGCTCCGATGTGCCACTACCTCCTCTGTCTCATCTGCAACAGGAGGTCGTTTTGACGTTTTATGAGAAGGGGTGGATGGTTTTTGATCTTCCAGACTCGCGTCTGGTCTTTGAGGCGAGAGAGTTTTTAGAGCGAGAGCTTAAGAAAAAGACCACCCCGAACACCTCTCTCGAGAGTTACATGTGTGAGGATGAGAAGCACACAGCACTTCAGATTGAACTCACTCGACTTTATCGAGAAAATCGCTTTGGGCCGCGAATCATTCAAGCGCAACTCCCCTTCTTCCGGGATTTTCTCGGGCCCGATTTGAGTGTGCAGTCCAATCCTTACTTACGCATCACACGGCCTGGAAAGCCGCAAGACAACATCGGCTACCACAGAGACACCTTCTATGGGGGCTCTCCTTATGAACTTTCTGTGCTCATTCCTTTTGTCGATATTGAGCCTGAGAGTGCCTTGAAAATTCTTCCGGGCTCGCATTTGGCTCCTCAAGAGGCTTATCCGACCGAGCAGGTCGTTAGCGAGGAGGTGACCAAGGGGTCTGCTAAACATCAGCTCGGTTTTCTTTATGCCCCGAAATTGATGCGTCCCGGGATTGAAAAAGAGATGGTCCCTATTCCTTTGAAGGTAGGTCAAGGGCTTCTTTTCAGTCTAGCTGCTGTCCACGGCAGCTTGATCAATGGCGGAAAAGTGGCGAGGTGGAGCTCCGATATCCGGGTGATGCCTGCTTTTGCCCCTGTCGATTTATCGGCCCGCCCTGACTATTATGAACCCCTTTGTCGTTCACCCCTAACCCAAGCAGCATGCGAATATTTTTATGGAAAAGAGAGAAGAGAGTCAGTCGAATTGGAGCTGTGTGACGCAGCTCCTCGAAAATAATTCCCCCCTCAAGCTTGGGCGGTATACGGGGTACTGGTTCCACCACACTCCACGTCGGATGCTTCACAGCCTTTCGTACTACAAGTTTGCCGCGAAAATGATCGGCTCTGGCAAGCGCGTTCTCGATGTCGGATGCAATGAGGGGCTTGGAAGCTACCTGCTCAGCAAAGAGTGTGGACAGTGTGATGGCATCGACTTCGATCAGGGGGCAGTAGAGCTGGCTCAAGAGAATTATCCAGAGCTCAGCTTCTCTTGTGAAGATTTTTTGCAAAGTGATAAAGGGCCTTACGACGCCCTTGTCAACTTCGATGTGATCGAGCACATCTACCCAGAAAATGCGGGGGCTTTTCTCGGTAAAATTGCTGACCACCTCTCGGATTATGGGGTAGCTCTTATTGGAACCCCTAGTGAGATCAGCCAAACATTTGCCTCGGATGTCTCAAAACGGGGGCATGTCAATATTTACTCTGCTGAGCGGTTAGAAAAAGAGGTGAAAGAGCACTTTGAGCATTGCTTTCTCTTTGCTGCCAACGATGAGATCGTTCACACCGGCTACCTTCCTCTTGCGCACTACCTGATAGCCCTTGCTTGTAGGCCAAAAAGATGAAGACACTGGCTGCTGTTTTAGTTCAGCAAAATGCCCCTCTTGAATTCTGGGAGCTCGACATTCCCCCTCTGAGCGCAGGGCAGGTGCTCGTTGAGATGGCGTACAGCGGCCTCTGCCACACCCAGCTCAACGAAATTCGCGGGATGAAGGGGCCCGACCCTTTTTTGCCTCACACTTTGGGTCATGAAGGGTCTGGAGTTGTTTTAGAGGTGGGCGCTAATGTGACAAAAATTGCGCCGGGCGACCTAGTTGTTCTCACATGGCTTAAAGGGAGCGGCGCTGACGTGCCTAGCTGCAAGTACGGCAAGGTCAATTCTGGTGCGATCAGCACCTTCCTCGAAAGGGCTGTGGTCTCTGAAAATAGAGTCGTACCCCTTCCTGTTGAGATGCCTCTTCGGGAGGCAGCGCTTCTCGGATGCGCACTCCCTACAGGCGCTGGCGCTGTGCGTCATCAGATGAAACTCGAGAAGGGGGACTCTTTCGCTCTTTTTGGCGCGGGTGGGGTGGGGTTGAGTGCGCTTCTGGCGGCTACGAGCGCTGGCGCCTTTCCACGCATTGCGGTTGACATTCAATCTGAGAAACTCGCGCTCGCTTCTAGCTGCGGTGCAACGCATCTGATCGATGCTGGAAGTGAAAATCCGACTCAGAGAATCCTTGAGATCACCGAAAATCGGGGGGTGGACTACGCTTTTGAATCGGCTGGGAAGCGGGTTGCGATGGAGGGCGCTTTTGAATCGTTGCGAGCGCCTGGTGGGCTCTGCGTTGTGGCGGGCAATCTTCCCAAGGGGGAGAGAATCAGCTTAGACCCGTTTGATCTGATCCGCGGCAAAAAGATCATAGGGAGCTGGGGGGGAAGCAGTTCGATTGACGAGGATGTTCAGTTTTATGCGCAGCTTTTTTTACGAGGAGAGCTTAATTTAGGTGCACTCATCACCCATGAGGTGCCCCTGCTTGCGATCAATAGGCTCATCGATTCATTGGCAGAGGGTCGAGTAGCGCGGGGTCTCATTTCATTTGACTTTGAGAGATCAAAAAAATAGCCCACCTGAACTTCAATTTTCTTATGAAAAAGGAGGGCTATTAGCTTGAGGATCGGAGTTTTTTGAGGGCAGTCTCTATGCGACTTTTTGCGCCCCCTTTGAGGTCCTTCAAACGAGTACTAATCAGGAAGCAAATATCGTTTTGTTTTTGATAAAGCTTTAAATCTTTGTAAGCAGTGGCAATCATGACGAGTTTGTTTGCAGAAGAAAACTTACTCGGAGCATAAAGAGCGCACCCCTCTGCTTCCCAAAGTAGGTTGCCTGCAAATTGGGGATTGTTCTTAGCAAGCTCGCAGAGAATAGGAATAAATTCGATGAGTCTTGTCCTAGCGTCAGCATTGTCATTACCAAGAGCGTGTTCGCAATCCCGTACATCACTCTGTATGGCGTTTAAATCTTCTGGTGTCAGGGGTGTTTTGTCTTTATGGCAAGCAAGATCTGGCAGCTGACTAATGCGTGGTGGAGAACGTCTTGCTAATCTACTAAGAGCAACCCCGCTCGCTAAGTAAGGCCACCATCCCTTTATCTGTTAATTTGCTGTGCAAAGGAGTGAGCCCCGACTGGGGGAGGTATTTTCCGATCAAAGCGAGAGCCCCTAAGGCTGCCGCAACGCTTCCAACAGTAAACGCTGCTCTAGATAGGGCGGTGGGCCGTCTCCTGCTTCGAGGTGGTCTAGCAGCTTGATCTAATGTTCCAACAGATGACATAAAACCTCAGTTTTAATTATATATTATCTAATATATTTGTATTAATGATCCACCAAAATTTTTCCTATTCTTTCCACTTCAGTGGGCTCACCGAGCTTCGAGTAGGCCTGGGATATTTTCGCGAGATTGCTCCCGTAGGTACTGGCTAGTCGCTGCGCGCACTCTTCTGCTATTTGAAGAATTTTTTGAGCCTCTTGTTTTTTTCTAAGCTCTCCATATCTTCCTGCCAGTAGGCAAAGTTCTGGCACACAGCCCGAAGCAAAAGCGCGAGCCTCCCAATGCTCGTTTTTTTTGGCTTGTTGAATCTTATTTTGAAGAGAGTGGTACCTTTTCTCGAGATTCTCTATCGTTGTATCCGAAGGATTTGAGCGTTTTACGGATAAGAGTTTGGCTGTTGTAGCAGCCAGTGCGATCCCTCCACCTCCCAGCAGAGCTGCCACTCCTGCGTCAGTCAAAAGGGAGTGGACAGGGCCGAGTCCACTTTGAGGGAGAGATCTGCCAATAAGAGCAACGGCTCCAAGAGCTGCAGCTATGACCCCAAGGGTTGCTGCTCCGCTTACCATGAAAGTGGTGCATCGATTTGATGAAGAGAGATGAATTTTCATTACAAGCTCGATCCTAGTTGCAATCTACCACAGCGATCTTGCCTATTTTTTTTAAAAAGCGAAATAGATTTTTTTTCTCAAAACTCCCTCAAGAATGCGTAGGTGAATTAGGATTTTGGCATGTGCATGAAGGTTATTTTCTTTTGATTATAAATATGTTGTGAATTAAAATAGTGCGAACAAAAGGTGAGTTGTGAGTTTATTTGCCCCTTCTATTCAATTAGATCAATCCCGTTTTTCAAGGGAGCAGAAGCTCGATCAGGCTGAGCAGAATGCTGAGATTGGGGTCGCTTTGAGTACTATTTTGTTGATAGGGGGAGTGTGGCTTACCCTTGCTGTTTACCGCGTTTTTCCCAAAGGCCCCAACGCCTTATCAAATCTCGGAAAGTATGGGAAGGTGATCTGCTTCGGAACTCTGGGAGGAGGAGCGCTTCTAAGTGCCGCCTTTTTTACTCGAGTGGTCGCTTTAGCGACTGCCAAGTACTATACGTTTGATGACTTTATGGAATTGAGCAAAGAGCGTGGGGCTGTTTGCTACGTGCGCGCTGCAGAAATTGCAGATAACGAGCAGAAAACACAACTTCGAAAAAAATTTGATACGCTAGATGCTAACACTCTTGTAAATCTCAAAAAGATGCAACCTGGAGATTTCGCGCGTGAGCTTATTGCAGAGCAGTTGTATGCGCTTGAAAAGTATGAGGAGGCCATTAAAGTATTAGCTGGTTTAAGTGTGAAACAAGACCTTCTCATTCTCTCCTATCTCAAGAACCAGCAATATGAGTCGGCGCAAACTTTTCTAACGCCTTCTCTTCTAGGCGCAGTCGTTCAAGGGCTTGAGGGCTCCCAAGATGACAAGGTCTGGCTTGTCGTAGCTAGAAAAGCTTACGGTGCAAAAAAATGGAAGATCGCTGCGAACTGTTTTGGTAAGGCAGAGGCCATGGAGGCCACCGACCGGCTCATTTGGATCTATGCACTTCGCCAGCTAAGAGATTACACTTTTATCAATTGGGACAACTTAGAGGAGCTTGCCCCCGCTCTTGAGCAATCAACGGATCCCCAAAAAAGCGAAGTTGCATTGCACCTAGGTAAAAAGTTCTATAAAGAAAAAAAATATCGTGCAGCTGATGCCTTTTTTAAGGAATCTAAAGCGGCCAATCCTGAAAAGATTGCCAACCTTATTAAGCTCCAAAAACGCGATGAGGCGGATCGAGTGCTTCGCTGCAATCCCCATTTCATCTTTGAAGTGAAAGATCTTCTAGGGGGAGCCCTCCACGATTTTCTTCGCAAACCAGCGATTGACGCTGCGTTTCAAGCGAAAAACAAGAAGCGCTGGGAGGAAGTTGAAAAGCTCTACCGTCTGGCCGATAGTATTGCCCCTTTAGAGAATTTACTCCGTTTTCAATGGATGAGGGCGCTAGTGGAGCTCAAGCGATTTGAAGAGGCTGAAAAAATTCCACGAAGTGATAATGAGTGGAAAAGTTTCTACACCACCTTGAATCCAGGGGGGAGGTTGAAGGCTAAGGTATTTGGTATGCACTTCTATCGAAAAAAGGAGTTTGCCCTAGCACGAGCTTGTTTTCAAGTAGCGCCCCAAGCGCTCTCAAATAGCGAAAAGGGGTGTTTTGCTGATTGCTTAATCAAGAGGAACCGAATCGAGGAGGCTGAAAAGGTGCTCGAGGGGGTCCCCGCAACTTTTGAGGCGCTTCCAGCCCTTTTAGAATTAAAAGAATATTATTTGAAAAAGGTGAGTTGGGCAACTGATTGGGGCGGTAAAAATAGAAAAAAAGCCAAAGAGTATCTCTTAAGGGCCTACCCTTTAATTCAATTTGGAAGATTTAGAAAGGCACTTCAAGGATCGATGAAGCTAACAGATAAAGAAATGGAGCCCTATGAGCTTCTGGCTGTTTGCCTTCACAACTCCGAGTATAAGAGATTCGTGAAAATTTTAGCAAAGAGAAGCTCTTTCCCCTTTTCAGTGGACGTTCCTGGCGCCAGATTTTATTCAGTACAAGAGGCGCGAGAGAATGAAGCCCTAATCCAGGCCACCTGTCCAAGCTATCGCCCCATCTGCTCTGATGCACCCTACTAAGATAGAAAAAAAGGGTTATAAATTCAGCTTAGCGAGCACCTCTTCAGCGACATGCAAGTCTTGGTCGATGGCAATAGTCTCCGCTATTTTGAGAAGCTCACCCATCTGTTTCCCTGGCGCAACCCCCCTCTCTTTCAAGTGAGAAGAGGTCACAAGAGGCTTTCCTCGAGTTATTCTCTCAATGTGGGGAGCAAGACGCTTCTCACGCTCCATGTGCTCCTCAAGGTAGGGCGCACGCTCTGGTGGTAAAATCTTTGCCCCCTCCACTTGAATGCGCAAACGAGAATCGGGATGCGCATAAAAATGGGCCCAGTCGTGGTCTTTGGTCGGCAAGGGCTCACTAAAAAAATGAGCGAGTTTGAGATCCCGGCGAGAGACTTTTAACCTCTCACAAAGCTCTAAGCGCTCTTCTAAAGTGTCAAAAAGCTCTAGGAGGTAGATAATCGCAGGGGTTTTGAGCGGAAAATAGGGAAAAGGTTTAACAAGCGCGGTGATCTCTTTCGATTGGAGCGCTGGAAATAGTGTGGCAAGAAGCCCAAGCTCCTGGAGCATCAAAAGAGCTTGTCCAAAGCGTGGGGCTTGCGCCATCTTCGACAGCTCTTGCCACACCCGCTCCCAACTGACCGAAGGAAAAAGTTTTGAAGCATGCTCAGCAATAGCCTTTTCAGTCTCACGCTCAAGAGCAAAATCAAAACGAGTGGAAAAGCGAACCGCTCGAAGCATGCGCAAGCGGTCCTCTTGAAAACGAGCATGAGGGTCCCCGATAGCTCGAATTAGTTTGCGCTCAATGTCTCGCTCTCCCTCGACGTAGTCATAAAGAGTCTCTGTGAGCGGGTCGTAAAATAGGCCATTGATGGTGAAGTCGCGCCTCTGCGCATCTTTTTCGGGGGTGGAGAAATCTACCCCCTCAGGGTGACGCCCATCGGCGTAAGAGTGGTCTTTTCGAAAAGTAGTCACTTCAAAGTGGACACCCTCGAAAGCGACAATGACAACACCAAAGGCAATTCCAACAGGAATCGTTTTGGGAAAGAGCTTTTGGATCACTTGAGGAGGAGCACTCGTGGCTATGTCGATCTCATCGGCTTCGACGCCCATGAGTTTGTCTCTCACCCATCCTCCAGCAAAATAGGCAGTGTAGCCAGCATCAAAAAGAGTTTGGCAAATTTTTCGGGCCAATCTCATGCAATTCTTTCAGACGAATTATCTCTACGCACGATCTGCGGAGAAGCTCCCTCTGTAACGGTCTGCTCTGTGATGAGAATTTCAGCAATGGTGTCATCAGAGGGGACTTCAAACATCAAATCAGTGAGAAGATTTTCCAAAATCATGCGCAGAGCCCTCGCCCCTGTTCCTGCCTCCTTCGCTTTTTTTGCCGCAGCGTAGAGCGCTTCAGGAGCAAATTCGAGCTTGACGTTTTCCTCATTGAAAAGCGCTTGGTATTGGGAGGTGACAGAATATTTTGGCTCGGTAAGCACCTGGACAAGGTCATCCAAGGTGAGCTCGTTGCAGTTAACAATGCAGTTGAAACGGCCGATGAATTCAGGGATCATGCCAAAGCCAATCAAATCTTCAGGCTCTACTTGCTGGAGTAGCTGGTTTCTGTCACTAGGGTCGATCTTCTTTCCAGTCTCAATGTCGGTAAACCCTATTGTGCTTTTGCCCAGCCTTTTAGAAATCATCTTGTCGAGGTGTACAAAAGCGCCTCCGACGATGAAAAGAATATTTTCGGTGCTCACTTTGATGTACTCTTGGTGAGGGTGCTTCCTCCCCCCTTTGGGAGGGACATTGGCAACTGTGCCCTCAACAATCTTAAGAAGCGCTTGCTGCACTCCTTCACCCGATACATCGCGAGTGATGGAGACATTCGAGGTGGTGCGCCCAATTTTATCAATTTCATCGATGTAGATGATCCCCTGTTCTGCGCGCGCAACATCGTAGTCGGCCGACTGCAGGAGTCTAAGTACGATATTTTCCACATCCTCCCCGACATAGCCCGCCTCTGTAAGCGTTGTGGCATCAGCAATCGTGAAAGGGACGTCGAGCACCTCTGCTAACGTTTTAGCAATCAGAGTCTTTCCCGAGCCTGTAGGCCCTAGCAACATGACATTTGATTTGTTGTAACCCACGCTACGCCCTTCAGCCAAAGCTCGGATCCTTTTGTAGTGGTTATAGACAGCGACAGCGATAGTACGCTTAGCTTCATGCTGACCAATCACAAATTCATCGAGACGCGCCTTGATTTCAGAGGGTTTGAGGACCTTGAGCTCTTTGGGAGCAGGCTTTTTTTCCAAAATACTCATGCAAAGACGAGTGCAGTTATCGCAGATAAAGACGTCTGGACCCGAGATGAGTTTTTCTACCTCATCTTCACTTCTCCCACAAAATGAGCATGTTGCGAGCTCCTTATTGCTAAATTTCTTTTTCGTCATAGGAGGTTAAATCGCCTTTTGTGAAGTGACGATCTCGTCGATGAGGCCGTACTCAATCGCCTCACTTGGGCTCATGAAGAAGTCCCTCTCAGAGTCATCGAGAATTTTTTCTACCGGCTTACCTGTGCAATCCGCGAGGATGTCTGCTAGGTACTTTTTGAGACGAAGGATCTCTTCAGCCTGAAGCTCAATATCCGCAGATGTTCCCATAATGCCACCAGAGGGTTGGTGGATCATGATGCGGCTGTGCGGAAGCGCTTTACGTTTTCCTTTAGTCCCAGCAGCTAAAAGGAGTGCCCCCATGGAAGCCGCTTGACCGATGCAGTAAGTGTTCACATCGCAACCGAGAAAACGCATAGTGTCGAATATCGCCAGACCGGCTGTGATGTAACCACCCGGCGAGTTGATGAATACCTGAATGTCTTTTTTCGGATCATCAGACATCAAAAAGAGGAGTTGAGCAATCACCGTGTTGGCAAGCTGCTCATCAATCGGCTGACCAATTAAAACAATACGATCCTTAAGAAGCCGAGAGTAGATGTCCATGGCTCTTTCGCCACGGCCCGTGTCTTCAATTACGTAAGGGACAAGTGTCATAATTTCCTTTCTGCTGCAGGTTAACTCAGGCGGGAGTGTAGTCTCAAGCCGAGCTAGGGTCAAGCATTTTTGCCAAGCACTTGCTGCAGAGCGTACTCTTTCACTTTCCTCTGAAAAAGAGCGTTTGCCATACGAGAAACAAGCTCCTGGCTCCCCTCCATTTGAAGGAAGTAGGGATTCTCCTGAATCAGGGCATTGATCTCTTTTTCTGTTACAACGATGTCGCCCTGCTTCGCCATTTTTTGCTCGAGAAAATAGAGACGGTAAGCTTTGTCCACCTCTTCAGAAACTTGGGATTCAATCTCATGCTCCTGGCTTTTGATCGCCTCATCGGTTAGCTCCTTAGCTTTCATCTCTTCGATCTTCGCGCGGATGCGCGCTTCGCGCTCTTTAAGAGCTGCCGATTGAGGAATTTCAAACGAGTAGGTCTCCAGCAACACGGTTTCGAGCACTTCGATCTGTTTTTTGCGCCTCTCTTCGTCTGCCTCTTTTGTCAAATTCTCGCGGATGCGCACTTTAAGTACTTCTAAGGAATCTGCACCACTTTTCTTTGCAAGATCCTCCCCAATCTCAGGAAGGACTATTTTCTTAATGCTGTGTAGTGTGATGCGCACCTGAGTGGGCTTGAAATTTTTTCGTGCCTCTTCATCGGCTTTTTCATCGAGTTCACTCAACCCCTCTGCTTCCTCGTCGACT
This sequence comes from Chlamydiota bacterium, assembly GCA_021772465.1. Taxonomy (GTDB): domain Bacteria; phylum Chlamydiota; class Chlamydiia; order Chlamydiales; family JAAKFR01; genus JAJFLX01. The sequence goes on along the minus strand of JAJFLX010000012.1, from coordinate 131,246 downwards.
TTCATGCCGATGAGAAGAGTGCAGAGCCAAGGAGCAATCCGTTTAGGATCTACTTCGAACCTTCTATCTGTCACGATCGGTTCAGGGGGGTCGCGATCGATTGCGTTGATCGTGACATCGACATAATCGCCTTGCTCTACAGCTCTCCCCTCTACAGGCTCGAAATCGGCTTGACTGCGCCGGATCTCTTCAAGAGCCTCGTCAATTCGCTCTTCACCTACTGGTGTCGATTCAATTTCTGGAAGGGTGATAGCAGCAAAATCTATCTCGGGAACTTCGGGGTAGTGCTCGTAAGATAGGGAGATCAAAGCACCCTCTTCTTGGCTATATTTTTCAATTTTAGGAGAGCTAATACTCTCTTTGTTTAAAGGGAAAATTTGGGTCAAATCGAGAGCGGCTCGGTAAGCCTCTTGAACAAGCACCTCTTTCCACTCGCTCTCAATGTAGGAGCCATAGCGTGAGATAACTGTTCCATCGGGAGCCTTCCCCTTGCGGAAACCGGGAATCGAGATCTGCTTGTTAACAGTTTTGACTGCCTTTTTATAAGCTTTTTTGACCTGCTCAGGCTTCACTTCGATGTTTAATGAGATGCGACAACCCGGTTCAACCGTCGAGGTTACCGTAAAAGAAGAATTTTCATAAGTTTTAGACATAAATAGCGGGTGATGAGGTTCGAACTCACGACCCTCACGTTGGCAACGTGATGCTCTACCACTGAGCTACACCCGCAAAACAGAAAGGCAACAGCTTACGTCGAAAGACACTTTTCTGCAAGTTTTCTGTCGTAGCTATCAATCAAAGTTTTTCATTGCTTTGGCAGTAAGAAATCAGTACAACTACGAGCATTGTTCGATTAAGGCTACCTGCATGTTGAATTTTCGAAAATTGCGACAAGATTTTTCTTCCTCTATCCTTAAAGAAGGGAAGGAACTCTATGATAAAAGCTCTGTTGTCAGTGCTAAAATTGTCTCTTTGGATCTCAGCTCCATTCGGCTCAGCTCAAAAGTAAGGGGCGCGTTTGAAAACGTGTATGAGAGTGAAATTGAGATTGATCGCTCAGAGTCAATAGCTGTCGATTCGAATTGCGATTGCACTTATACTTATGACTGTCAACATATTGCAGCGCTTCTCTACCACCTCGAATGCAATCTCGATAAAATCGTAGTGAACTACTCTCAAGAAGCGGATGTAGAGAGTGACGAAGAGATTGATGACGAAGATAAAAAACATCTTCTCGAAACATTTGAGCAAGCTGCAACGAAAGAAGAGGTGCGCCAAGATGAGCACTGCCAAAAAGAGGTCCTTAGAGAGTACGTTGGAGCTGCGACCCACTTAGCCGGTTCCCCATTCTTTCTTAAGCCCGAAGTTCTCGATGAAGACCAGGCAGAATTGGCCATCATCTTTATCGATCACATTCAACCCGAATTTCAACTCGCTATCCGTCTCCCCTCAAGGTCCAAGCCGCTTTACATCTCGAATGTCAAGCAATTTCTCGACGCTATCCGATTCAAAGAGCCCATTTCGCTCAGCGGAAAGCGCTATTTTTTAACTCCCTTCTCTTTTAGCTCAGAGCAAAGAGAGCTGCTTGCGATGCTTATCAATCATGCTCGATTTGCTTCTCAGCCTGAAGAGCGGCTCGCTCGGACGGCAACACTCGATCGCCTCTCTTTAGGCGCCCTGCTCGCTAGGGCTTTTGATTTGGCTATGAGTGGTGGGATGCAGATTGGATCGAATGAGAAAGAGCTTCCCCTCCCGGCGCTTTATACGAATAATCTAGAGGAGCCGCTCTGCTTTTCCACATCCCCTGCTCATATCAAGTGCACACTCGAATACCTCGAGGTGCCCGCTCCCACTCTTATGATCAACCCCTCGATACAAGTCGATGATGAGCTTGTTAGCATGAGTGAAGTAGCTCTTTTCGATGCAGCAAAGCCGGGGCTCCTCTTCCAAAACACCTATTTCCGCTTTCACCCTCAGATTAAACGGGTCCATCTCCACTCCTTAGAAAAGTTTCAAGAACTGACGATTCCCAAGCCTCTTTTTGGAACGTTTATCGAAAATGCTCTCCCGGTGCTTCGAAACTATGCTGAGGTAACCAACCCAAACCTGATCGGACAGTTCACGACTCTTCCCTTTGTCGCTGAGATCAAAGGGCGATGTGTGATTCACTACCTGAATGGGGAGCTCGAGGCAGAGTTTTACTTTGTCTATGGAAAGTTTGAAGTTCCTGCAGCTCTTAGTAAGACGACCTATGATGAGGTTGCAGAGTTTGTGAGCCAAGAGGGAGTTTTAGCTCGAAATCTGGTCGAAGAGAAACGGATGCTTGAGGCTCTTTTCGATGACTTTTTCTTTGACGAGAAAGAGGGGCTTTTTCGTGTGAAAAGCGAGAAAAAAATCGTCGAGTTTATGACTGAGGTGATACCAGCTTATCAAGATCGTGTTGAGTTTGAATGTCCTGAAAATCTCTCTGAGCAATTTATCTACGATGAGACCTCTTTCGAACTTCATTTCCGTGAAAGTGAATCAGTGGACAGCTATCTTGTTGAATTAAAAGTTGATGGATATCTAAGTGGAACGAAAGTAGATCTGCTTTGGGATTGCATCGCCTCAAAAAAACGATTTGTTGAGTTGAATACTTCAGGAGCCGAGGGGAGAAAAAAGTCGAAATTACCGAGGATTTTGGTGCTCGATCTCGAGAAACTCGCCCCCCTTGTGCAAATCTTCGATGAAATTGGTCTCGATAGAGTGGACACCTACGTCCAGGAGCGGCCCCTTTGGAGCTTGACCACGATTCAGGCCTCTCAATTCAAATCGCTCCCAGTTAAATTCTCCATGAGCCGGAAGCTGATGCAATTGCGCAAGCAGATGCTCGGCGAGACCTCTTTTTCCCCTCAACCCATACCCTCAGTAATTCAGGCGAGCTTGCGCAACTACCAACTCGAAGGGGTTCACTGGCTTGAGCGACTGCGAACGATGCACCTCGGGGGCATTTTAGCCGATGATATGGGGCTTGGAAAGACGCTGCAAGCCATCATTGGGATCACTCAGAGCAAGCTAGAGAAACCCGATTCACAGTCGCTTATCGTTTGTCCTACCTCGCTTGTTTATAACTGGCAGGAAGAGTTTCATAAGTTCAATCCCGAGCTCAACATTCTCGTAATCGATGGGGTGCCGACGCAACGGAAAAAACTGCTAAAAAAAATCAAAGACTACGATGTTGTGGTTACCTCTTACAATTTGATGCAGAAGGATGTCGAGTGCTACAAAGAGATTCGATTCGATTATGTCGTCCTCGATGAAGCGCAACACATCAAAAATCGTGGGACGAGGAACGCCAAATCCGTCAAGATGCTCCAAGCGGCTCACCGCCTTGTCTTGACAGGAACGCCTATAGAAAACTCTCTTGAAGAGCTTTGGAGTCTCTTTGATTTCTTGATGCCCGGTCTTCTAAGTTCTTTTGATCGATTTTTAGAGAAGTACATTCGCAACTGTGGGCATACCGAAGACAAGTCGAGCAATATCGAGTTGCTACGAAAAAAGGTGGCACCTTTCATGCTTCGCCGCATGAAAGAGGATGTTTTGCAAGACCTGCCTCCTGTGTCGAATATTCTCTACCACTGCCATCTAACCGATGTGCAACGAGAGCTTTACAACTCTTATGCAGCTTCAGCTAAAAAAGAACTCTCCCAGCTTGTCAAGAAAGAGGGCTTTGAAAAAATTCAGATTCATGTACTTGCAACGCTTACTCGCTTAAAGCAGATCTGCTGTCATCCCGCAATTTTTGCCAAAGAGAAACCAGAGCCCGGAGATTCTGCCAAGTACGATATGCTCATGGAACTCCTCCCATCGCTCATCGAAGGGAAGCACAAAACTGTTATCTTCAGTCAATACACCAAGATGTTGACCATCTTGAAAGAAGATCTTGAAGGACGAGGGATCACCTTCTCTTACCTCGATGGTTCGAGCAAAAATCGACTTTCAATTGTTAAAGAATTTAACGAAAGTCCCCAGATTCCTATTTTTCTTGTCTCCTTAAAGGCAGGAGGTTCTGGACTCAATTTAGTCGGAGCAGATACAGTAGTGCACTATGATATGTGGTGGAACCCGGCAGTTGAGAATCAAGCAACTGATAGGGTCTATCGCCTAGGGCAGAAAAAATCGGTCTCTTCGTATAAGATGGTCACCTTAAATACCATTGAAGAAAAGATTTTAAATCTGCAAAACAGAAAGAAGGGGCTCGTCAAAAAAGTGATGAGCTCCGATGATGAGGCCATTTCCAAGTTGACTTGGGAAGAGGTACTAGAACTCTTACAAACGTAGTGTCATGCAAAAACGGAGCCACCCAGGCTACAAAGCCCTTCTCGAAACCATTCGAAGCAAGGCTTTTAATCGATTTGATAAACTGTTCAATTTTTTCTCAAGTGATATTGGGATCGATCTTGGAACGGCAAATACCTTAGTCTACGTACGTGGCAAGGGGATTGTTCTGAGCGAACCCTCAGTGGTCGCTGTCGACTCCCAAACCAATGAGGTGTTGGCAGTCGGGCACAAGGCAAAGGCTATGCTCGGTAAAACCCCTCGAAAAATCCACGCCGTGCGTCCGATGAAAGATGGGGTTATCGCCGATTTTGAGATTGCGGAAGGGATGCTCAAAGCGCTTATCAAGCGTGTCACGCCGACGCGCACCCTCTTTCGCCCCAAGATCCTCATTGCTGTTCCCTCCGGGATCACGGGGGTAGAGAAGCGAGCTGTAGAGGATTCTGCACTCCATGCAGGGGCGCAGGAGGTGATTTTGATTGAAGAGCCCATGGCCGCCGCTATTGGAGTCGACCTGCCCGTTCATGAGCCTGCAGCTAGCATGATCATCGATATCGGTGGCGGAACGACCGAGATAGCGATCATCTCACTTGGGGGGATTGTCGAGTCTAGGTCTTTGCGCATCGCAGGCGATGAGTTTGATGAGTGCATCATCAACTACATGAGACGCACTTACAATTTGATGATCGGTCCTCGCACAGCAGAAGAGATCAAAATCACGATTGGCTCGGCCTTTCCTCTTGGAGACCGCGAACTGGAGATGGAAGTTCGAGGGCGCGACCAGGTGGCAGGACTTCCGATTACTAAGAGGATTAATTCGGTTGAAATTCGCGATTGTCTTGGTGAGCCGCTTCTACAGATCGTCGAGTGTGTGAGACTTACTCTTGAAAAATGTCCTCCAGAGCTCTCTGCCGACCTCGTTGAAAGGGGCATGGTTCTCGCAGGTGGAGGGGCGCTTATCAAGGGGCTTGACAAAGCGTTGACAAAAGAGACAGGTTTACCTGTCATTATCGCTCCTCACCCTCTGCTGGCTGTCTGCATTGGAACGGGCAAAGCGTTAGAGCATCTCGATAAGTTTAAGAAGAGAAAGGCGATGTTTTAATGCTAGAAGCGCTCCAAAATCAAAAGCTTGAAGCGTGGATACATGAAATGATAGAGCTCACAAAGCCAGCGGGCGTTCATATTTGTGATGGCTCTCAAGAGGAGTACGATACACTTTGTGCGCAGATGGTGGAGAGAGGCGTTTTTACCAAGCTAGCTCAACGCCCGAACAGCTACTACGCCGCTTCTGATCCACGTGATGTTGCACGGATGGAAAAGCGCACCTTTATTTGCTCAGAAAATGAGATCGATGCCGGCCCTACGAATAATTGGATGCCTCCACAAGAGATGGAGACGAAGCTGCGCTCTCTTTTCGAAGGGTGCATGCATGGGCGCACTCTCTATGTTATTCCCTTCAGCATGGGGCCTCTTGGGTCTGAAATTGCTCATATTGGAGTGGAGCTCACAGATTCTCCTTATGTCGTATGTAACATGCGCATCATGACTCGAATGGGGCTCGAGATTCTCGATCTTCTCGGGGAGGAAGGGGGGTTTATTCCCTCAATTCATAGTGTGGGAGTCCCTCTTCATGTGGGAGATCATGATGTTGCTTGGCCTTGCAACCCCGAAGAGACGCTTGTTGTCCACTTTCCAGAAAAGCGAAGCATTTGGTCTTTTGGAAGTGGCTATGGCGGAAATGCGCTGCTTGGGAAAAAGTGTTTTGCTCTGCGAATAGCCTCTGTTATGGGACGGGATGAGGGTTGGCTCGCTGAGCACATGCTCATCGTTGGGATCACCAATCCTGAGGGGAAGAAAAAGTATTTTGCTGCGGCCTTTCCAAGCGCATGTGGAAAAACAAACCTGGCCATGCTCGAGTCCAAACTTCCGGGATGGAAAGTGGAGTGCGTTGGAGACGACATTGCTTGGATGAAGCCCAGGCTTGATGGTCAGCTCTATGCAATTAATCCTGAAGCAGGTTTTTTTGGCGTAGCTCCCGGTACCTCTCTCAAATCCAATCCCAATGCTCTACGTACATGCAATGAGAATTCTATTTTTACCAATGTTGCTCTTACCGAAAATGGAGATGTGTGGTGGGAGGGTCTTACCGAGACTCCCCCTGATAATCTGATCGATTGGCAGGGCAATCCGTGGGATCCAGCTAGTGGTAAGCCCGCTGCGCACCCTAACTCTCGCTTTACCGCTCCAGCTCATCAGTGCCCTGTGATCGATCCTGCCTGGGAAGATCCCGAGGGGGTCCCTATTTCAGCGATCCTATTTGGAGGGAGAAGAGACTCGGTTATTCCCCTCGTTTATGAAGCCTTTGATTGGAACCATGGCACGTTTCTTGGAGCGACCATCTCCTCACAAACTACAGCAGCAGCGACAGGAGCTGTTGGAAAGCTGAGGCACGACCCGTTCGCGATGCTCCCTTTCTGTGGCTACAATATGGGTGATTACTTTGGCCATTGGCTCTCGATGCCACAATACGCCCCAAAACTTCCCAAAATTTTTGCGGTCAACTGGTTCCAAAAATCCCCAGAGGGCAAGTACCTGTGGCCCGGTTTTGGGGATAACATTCGGGTGCTTAAATGGATTTTTGAGCGGTGCGAAGAGAGGGCAGAGGCTGAAGAGAGCGCGATAGGTTATCTCCCCAAGCAGCTCGATATCAGTGGACTCTCTTTGAATCTTGAGGCGCTTTTTCAAATCGACAAAAAGGAGTGGCTCAAAGAGGTGGCTGAAATTCGTGTCTATTTTGAGCAGTTTGGCGCTCGCCTCCCAGAGGGGATTTGTCGAGAGCTCGATGCTCTTGAAAAGAGGCTTAATCAATGAACGATGCGTTCGAGCTGATTGTGCTCGGATGTAGCGGGGGGCCGTTTGATAGAAATTTGTCGGGCTACCTTCTATCGAGACGAAATGATCTAGCTTGCGTCGCTCTCGATGCAGGGTCGCTTCTCTCAGGCCTTGAAATGGCAGAGGCTTCTCATCATCTCGATTCTTTTCCGATTTTTGATTCGAAATACAAGCCTCCGATTGAGCTCATGCGGCACCATCTAAAGGCTTACCTCATCTCCCATGCCCACCTCGATCATATCGCTGGGCTTGTGATCAACTCTCAGATTGATACCCCTAAAACGATTGCTGGCATCGATCCCACAATCGACAACTTGCGCGATCATATCTTCAATGGGCGCATCTGGCCCAATTATGGAGATGAAGGGATCGAGCCTCAACTCGCCAAGTACCACTACCATCGCCTTCCCCTTCATCAACCTTGCCCTTTGGCCGAAACCTCTTTCACTGTTGAAGCCTTTTTGCTCAGCCACCCCCGGGGGTATCCCTCGACCGCTTTCTTGCTAGAAAATAGAGGGGAATACGTTCTCTACTTTGGAGATACCTCTTCGGATTCTCTTGAAATTGAGAAGCACATCGAGCGTATCTGGTCTCGCGTAGCACCGCTGCACCGCTCAGGGAAGTTGCGGGGCATATTGCTCGAGAGCTCTTTTCCAAGAGAGGAGGCCGATCAAGCCATTTATGGCCATCTCGATACAAAACTCACCTTGCGAGAGCTCCATCACCTCGCAAGCTTTACAGAAGATAACCTTGAGGGGTTAAAAGTGGTGATTACTCACCGAAAGCTCGGGCTCAAAAAAGGGGTCGATGCACACGAAAAGATCGCGCATGAGCTTCAAGCATCGTCTGATCTAGACTGCAGCTTCATTTTCCCCAAGCAGGGCGATCGCATCACTCTTTAGAGATGCAGTATCTCTAACCTATAGTTTGCTTGAAAGTTGTGTGATGAATTGTTCGGCAACTTGATTGCCCAGCTCTCGACCCGCGTTCACATCCTGTGGAAAATGCACGCCCGCCCATAGACGCGACGCTCCCACCTCATATCCAAGCTCACACCAGCGAGTGCACTCGTTTGGAAAAAAGAAGCAGAGTACATCGCTTGCCGCGCTTCCAAACGCTGCGTGGCCCGAAGGATAGCTAGGCGAATCGGGCTCTTCGATCAAAAGCGTCATCTGGGGATTCACTTTGCCAGGCCTTGGCATGTCGTACTCGACTTTATCCCGGGTTATGGCAATCAAAGTGTCGTATCTCACCCTCATCAAGGTTGAGCGAACGAGCAATTGCTTGGCAAAAGAGGTGCCAGTCTCGCGCATGTATTGCTGAATGCAATCGACCCAAAACTCCCTTTTAGCCCAAAATCGAGCCGATTCTTTCTGCTTCTCAGTAAGCTCACCTCGGATCGCCTCTAGCTCTTTCATCTGCCCTTCTGAAGTCTCTTTGGGTGGAGGCGTATGAGGAAGAGGGGTGATCCACGGCTCCCAGTCTAAAATGGGGCTTTTCTCTTGCGCTAAGCGCGCCTCGTAAGGCTTCCAGACAGTGGTTGCCAAAAGCTCAGAATAGGCATCACTGACGCCAATTGGGGCCCCTTGAAAGCCCGGAAAAAATGCGTGAACGACTCTGGCGTTCAAAGGGTCTAAACTCCCAAAAAAACAGCGATGGACATTGTAGGAGAGGTAGGCGGCATCTTGTTGAGCTGAAAAAAGGTAAGTGTAAAACCGAAGCCGGGCTGCAAAGCCGACCTGGTGTTTTTGAAAGTAGTGTTCGAGAGCCTCATTCCACGCCTCTAATCTCGCCTCTGAAATGAGCTGCGTCGAATGCGCGGAAGCGATTTTGTCAGTTGGATAGACAAACTCTGTTGGCAAACCTGGAAAAAGGGGTCTTGGACCTGCATTGGCTTGAAAATAGGGAAAAGAGAAAAAGGCGATTAAAAGAAGGGCTAAAGAGGCGTAAAAGAGGCGTTTTTTGTTCATGTGACAAGAGATAACACACCCGTGAAATTATTGCTGCACTCTCGCCAAGGGAGGCCTAATAGAGGATCGATTCATAGCGAAGAGCTCTTTTTTTCCAACTGTAGCGATGGGCGTGTTTTTGAATGCCTGTTTGAAGCGTTGCTCTGAGTTCGGGGTCTTGTAGCTTTTTGATAGTTTGCGCCAAAGAGCTAGGGTCTTTTGGAGTAAAAAAGAGGGCATCTACCCCCTCTTCAAAGTGTTCGTGCAAGAGAGGGATATCGGGAGCTACAACGGGCCTTACCCATGAGGCGTAGTCGAGAAGTTTGGTGTGAGCGACATAAGGCATTCTTCCCACATCGAAAAAGGGTGCCACAAAAACATCAACGCCCTTGAGGTGATGGGAGAGCTCCGAAGGAGGCACAAAACCGGTAAACGTAACGTGGGGAGGGCTCTTAAACGCCTCGATCTCGCTCGCTCTCCCCCCAATGATTCGAAGGTCTACCCCCTCTAAATGAGAGAGCGCTTTCACCAGTAAATCGACCCCTTGATCTTTGTAAAGCTGACCTACATAGGCGATTTGAAGTCGCCGATTTGAAGCAGGGGGCGGCAAGGGGGACTTGTCTACGGCTAGAGGGATCACTTCTATGCGATTTGTGAGGGAGTAGGGGGGAGCTAGAAGGATCTCTTTGAGCGGCTCTGTTGTTACTGTGATGAGATCTGCTCGGCTTAAAAATTCACGATCAGAACTTTGAGAAGAGTCATTTGGGTAGTGAGCAAGTTCATGCACCTCGTAGAGATAGCGGATACCAGAAATTTTTCGTTTGAGGTGGTAGGCCCCCTGTTTGGCAACGCTTAGAAAGACCCAATCGGGACGCTTTTTTTTGAGATAGCTCTGCGTTGCCATAAAAAAGGGTAAATTCCAGCTGATCCTCCAGGGGTTATTTTTTCGTATAATGGGGAGTTGATGTACCGGAAAAGAGGGGGTGCCGTAGTGGGCGAAAAGCTTTGGAGCGGCCCAAGTGCCGCGCCCGCAAATCAGTGTTGTGGAAAGGCCCGCCGCATGAAGAGCAGCGCACTCCTGAAAGATAAAAGCGTCATGAGCCGCTCTTTTAGGTAAAATCTCGTTGTAGGGGTAGACGATTCGTCGATTCATTTGATCTTCAATAAAAACAATATCTTTAACACAGCCTAAATAATTTTAAAAGACATTTGGTTCATTGTCATATTTGCCCTTCTTTGCTAAATAGAAACTATGGATAAAAAAGGGCTCTCGCAGCTTCAGGATTTTTTTCAGAATCGAAAACTCCTCGTATTTGCAGTTGGAGGGGTGTTGCTCTTCTCAATAGGCTTAGGAAGTTTTCGGGCATGGAAAAAAAGGGGTGTAGCTGAAGCGGTCCAAGAGGTCTGCTCTCCTCAAGCCAAGGGATTTGAGCTGTTCGATAGCAATACTTGGATTAAGGGGGAAAAGGAGCTCCAGGTTCTCGAGATGCGCGCTTTAAAGGGGCAGCTTGAGCGTGATCTGGCCGATTTTGAATTTATTAAAAGCGCTCGTGTGATCTTAGATCTTCTTCAACCGACCCCTTTCAAAGGCGATTTGCATGGCCCTAAGGCCTCAGTTATCTTGACTCTTCAAGAGGATTCGATTTTATCGCCCACACAAATCAGTGCAGTGGTTCTCCATGTAGCGGGAGCCATCCACGGTCTAGAAGTGGATCGTATCGCCGTTTCTGACACAACAGGACAGCTCTATAAAGCTATGGGAGAAGCGATCGACCGGAAAGCTTCAGAGGTAGAGAGGGGGCTGCGTGGGTTGCTCACTCAGCTAGTCGGTTCAGGTCATTTTTATATCCATATGGAGAGTGAAGGGGCTTTTGTTGTGATCGATGCGCTTCGAATGGATACAATTGAGCCAATTGAGACCCAACTCAATCTAATGGGAGCCGCTCGCATCCATTTGATCCCCTTCTCTCATCACCCCACTTCCATCGCTTCGAGAAATTATGGGCAGTTAGCTCTATTTGCAGGCATTCTCTTGCTCATATTTGGGGGGATCTACGCTCTTTTCAGAAGGTACAGGGGGCGCGCAGAGGAAGAGGGCTTTTTTCAAATGATGACTCGGATCAACTTGCAACATTTGGCTGCTTCGATGCAAGGGGAAGATCCGAAGCGGATTGCCAAGATGCTCGGCTACCTCGAGCCCTCGAGAGCTGAGGAGCTCATGATGTTTTTTTCTGCTGATGTGCAAGAGGCGGTGCTCTTGGCACTCGAAGCTGAGTCATGAGCATCATTCGTGGTGAAACAGTATTAGAAACAGTGCTTCTCAATGCAAAGCGCGAAGTGCTTTCATCACGAGATGAGAGCTTCCATGATTTAGTTGAAGAGGAGTGCCGCAAGGCCTTTCAAAAAGGGGTTGAAAAGGGAGAAAAGATCGGGTTGTTAAAAGGGCAACAAGAGTCGAGCACTTTTGTGGATCTCCTGCAACGCATGGCAGAGAGAGTGCTCGAGCACAAGTCTCGCTTGATCGATCAGCTAAGACCCGAAATTGTCGAATTTTCGATGGGAGTGTGTGAACGAATTATCCGAAGAGAGCTGTCGCAGCCTCATGTCTTTGCTCAGCTGATCGGAATGCTCATTAGCGTGGCTACTGCTCGCATGAAGCAACAACCACTTGAAGTGGTCGTCTCACCAGAGGATTATGCTATGCTGGAAAGTCTTGAGCTCGATGAGGTGCAGTTTATCCAAGACCCCTTGATGCGCAGAGGAGATTGCCGGGTTGAATCTCAAGGGGGACTGATCAACTACGATATTTCCCGTGAACTCTCTGAGCTTCAAGCTAAAGTGCTTCAAAGACAATGACAAAGTTGCTCGCAAAAGAGATAGACCTAGTCAAGCAAAAGCACGAGCCGAGAGTCAGTGGACGTGTCGTTCAGGTGATAGGCCTTCTCATCGAGTCGATAGGTCCTGATGTCTTTGTAGGTGAATTCTGCTACGTCTATGGAAAAGATAGACGGATGATCCCTTGCGAGGTTGTCGGCTTTAAAGAGCACAAAGTGTTACTGATGTCACTAGGTGAGGTGTTGCATATTGGTCCTGGAGCTGAAGTCTACCCCACCGGTGAGGTTCATCGAGTTGCCGTTTCTGAAGCACTTTGTGGAAGGGTGCTCGATGCGCTTGGCCACCCCATCGATGGGAAGGGAGATCTTTTTTCAGAGCAGCTCTACCCCGTGATTGCTCCCCCTCCTCCTCCCTTGAGTCGTAGGCCCATCAACCAGCCGATGCCAACTGGCATCAAGGCCATCGATGGACTCTGTACGCTCGGCAAGGGTCAGCGGATTGGGATTGTTTCTGCTCCAGGGGTTGGAAAATCGACCCTGATGGGGATGATCGCTAGGATGGGAAGTGCTGATATCAATGTGATTGCCCTGATTGGAGAGAGAGGGCGTGAAGTCCGCGAGTTTATCGAAAGAGAGCTTGGCGCTGAAGGGCTTGCAAAGTCAGTAGTTGTCGTAGCGACGTCTGATCAAGCGGCTTTACTTAGAAGCAAAGGGGCGAATGTCGCGACAGCTATTGCCGAATATTTTCGCGATCTGGGGAAAGATGTACTGCTCGTAATGGATTCTGTTTCGAGGTACGCAATGGCACTTCGCGAGATTGGTTTGGCAGTCGGAGAGCCCCCAACAACCCGAGGGTATACGCCCTCTGTTTTCGCCTCGCTCCCGAGACTCATTGAGAGGGTGGGGACGAGTCAAAAAGGGTCGATTACGGGAATTTACACTATCCTTTGCGAAGAAGATGAGCTCCACGATCCGATTCCAGATCAGATGCGCTCTCTACTCGACGGCCACCTCCAGTTATCGTCTGATCTCGCCGCGGCAGCTCACTTTCCACCGATAGATCTGCTCCGCTCACTCTCCCGTGTGATGAATCATGTGACAGCAGAGTGGCAGCAAAAAAAGGGAGCAAAAATTCGTCAATTGCTTCATGCTTATCGTGACGCTGAAGAGTTGATTCGTTTGGGCGCCTACGATCGAGGCTCAGACCCAAAAGTCGACGAGGCGATCGAAAAGAACGCGAGGATCCAGACTTTTTTGCAGCAGTCTGCATTTGACAAAGTCTCGTTCAGTGCGGTATTAGAGATGTTAGAAAGGATGGTATGAAGAAGTTTTTTTTCAGGCTCGAGACTCTACTCAAAGTGCGCAGAGTGCGTGAGAGCCGTATGCAACGAGAGCTGGCTTACGTGCAACAGAAATTAGCTAAATTAGAAGAGAAAGAGCGCACTCTAGAGCACCAAGTGGACTCACTCCTAAATGAGATCCGTCTGAGACGAGAAAAGGGCGATTCTGAGAGCTATAGCTCCCTTTTGGACCACCTCAACGCCTCGCTTGTCGAGGCAAAAGAGGCGCGACTTGTTCAATCAAAACAGGTTGACGAAGTGGGAGAGCGACTGAAACAGTTGGTTATAGAGAGAAAAGTGATCGAAAAGATTAAGGAAAAGAATTATGCCCAATGGCGCGTTCAATTAGAGCAATCTCAAGATGAAGTCGCCATTTCCACCCCTCCTAAGTAGAGAGGCAGCCTTTCAAAGGCTAGATGAGGTGGGTGAAAATCACCTCGTCGCGGGCTGGGAGAAGCTCTCCTCTTCACAAAAGAGAGAGCTGCTCAGAGAGATCACCCATCTCGATCCGATTTTCCTTAAAAGGCAACAAGCTGAGCTCACCTCTGCTCAAGCAAAGCCTCTACCCCCTTGTAGCTCTTTTTCTGGTATTGCAACCTCTGCTCCCTCTCGCAAGGTATGTGGTGCTGCAGTTATTCTTGCGGGGGGACAGGGGTCACGGCTCCGGTTTAAGGGGCCTAAAGGCTGTTTTCCAATATCGAGGGTGAAAAAGAAGTCTCTTTTTCAACTGGTAGCTGAAAAAGCTCACGCCGCCTCTCTTTTAGTTAAGGCCCCTCTACCTCTTGCGATCATGACCTCCCCTTTGACGCACGATGAGATCCAAAGCTACTTCGCCAAACACCAGTTTTTTGGTCTTGAACCTTCGCAAGTCTCCTTTTTTGCCCAAGAGATGTGGCCACTTCTCGACACTTCTGGACATCTTTTTCTCGAAAGCGACGCGCGCATTGCCTGGGGCCCAAACGGAAATGGGGGGGTCTTCAAAGGGCTCATGGAGGCGGGTATTTGGGAGACGTGGAAACAAGAAGGGGTGGAAGTAGTCAATGTGCTGCCAATCGATAACCCTCTCGCACTCCCCTTCGATTTTGAGCTCATGAGTTTTCATCTTCACCATGGGCTTGATGTCGCTCTTAGAGTGGCTAAACCGACCCACGAAAAAGAGAAGGTAGGTCTTTTGGTTGAGATTGAAAAGCGCCCAGCTATCATCGAGTATTCTGAGTTAGAGGGCTCTCTCCCTGCTGAGGTATGGGGAAATTTAGGGCTTTATAGCTTTTCACTCGACTTTATCAAACGTGCCAGCGAGATGCAGTTTCCCTTACACAAAGCAAAAAAGAGTGCGAAAAGAGCTCATGAGCCGCTCCCTGTAGAGCCCAACGCGTGGAAATTTGAAGAATTTTTGTTTGATGTGCTTCCAATCGCATCGCGCTGCAAAGCTCTTCTTAGTCCCAGGGAAGCGACTTTTGCCCCCTTGAAAAATTCTGAGGGGGAAGATAGCATGGAAAAGGTGCAAGAGGCGATAACAGCGCATGAGAGAAAGCTCTATAACGAGGTGAGTGGCAAGCCGGTGCCTGAAGGGGCACTTTTTGAGCTCGCTCCCGCTTTCTACTATCCTAATGAGAATTTAAAAATGAGATGGAAAGATAAACCGTTTCCAATTGAGGAATATATTGATGGTTAAAAAAATAGGCTATTTAGGAGCGGGCGCTTGGGGTTATACGCTTGCCTCTTTGCTCGCTTCAAAGGGGTATACAGTAGAATGTTGGAGCATCGATGAGCGGGCGGTCGATCACATGAATGAGAAGCGTGAGCACCCTACTCTGAAGGGTTTTCCTGCACCTCCTTCGCTCTCATTTTCAACAGATCTCTCAAAGGTTATCCAGGGTAAAGATCTTATAGTAGAAGGGGTGACCTCTGCTGGCATCCGTCAAGTTTTTCAGCATATCAAAGAGCGCGGAGTCCCAAGTTGTCCTATTGTTTTGACCTCAAAAGGGATTGAGCAAAATACCGGTCTGCTTCTCACTGATGTTGCGATTGAAGTGCTCGGTGAAAAACACAAAAAACAGATCGGGTGTCTCAGTGGCCCTTCTATTGCTCAAGAGGTGCTGGGGGGGCTGCCGAGCTCTGTTGTATGCAGCGCCTATGATGCAAAAGTGATGGCTCTCATCCACGAAACGTTCTCCACACCGACATTTCGCGTTTACCCTAACTCAGACATCAACGGCGTTGAGCTAGGGGGCGCTTTAAAAAACATCATTGCTATTGCTTGTGGTGTATCAGATGGGCTTGGGTTTGGGGATAATGCCAAGGCAGCTCTTATGACTCGGGGCTTGCACGAGATAAGGAAGCTTGCCATTACGAAGGGGTGTAATCCAGATACTCTCAATGGATTAGCTGGAATGGGCGATCTTTGTGTGACTTGCCTTTCAACGATGAGTCGCAACTACCGTTTTGGTCAAATGATTGCTGAAGGGTTAGAGCCTGAAAAGGCCAAAGAGAAGATCGGCATGGTTGTGGAGGGTACTTATACGTGTCTTTCTGCGATGCAAATAGCTGGAAAAGAGGGGTTAGAGCTTCCTATTACTGAGGCGGTCTACCGTGTTGTCTACGAGAAACTGAGCCCCCACGATGCGGTGAAATTTCTGCTGCAGCGAGCTACAAAAGAAGAGTATCTCTAATTGGGGTCTAGCGACTAGCGACCTAAATTTTTTCGTTTTGTTGTTGATCTTTGGGTTGCTTGTAAAATTCTGGTTTCTGGCCAACAATGCTTACCCAAAGCATTTCTTGAAGAGAGCGTATATCTGCCCGCACGACTTTGATGTCTTCTTTTAGTTCTGCTTTAGTCACATCAATTTTGTGATCTAATCTGTCTATTTTATGATCCAGATCTATTTTTACAGAGCGAATTTCTTCTTTAATATTGCGCATAATCGCCCATAGCCCTACGAGGATAAGGACGAGAATCGACAAGATTGGGAGAACATTACCCCAGTTCATTCTTAAAGCCTTAAATCTTCAGTATTTCACTTATTTTTATTATATCTTATTGTGCCCATTCCTACAAGACAGAATTTTCTTCGTTTCTCTCTTAAGACCCTGACTTAAGGGGCTGATTTTTTCTGGTAGTGGGCGCGGGCGAGCTGATTTTTGGCTATTTGAAAAACATTGCAGCTCCAGCTATGCTCGGCGCAGGCTCTCCCACAGCCTTTAAAAAGGATTGAAATGCGTGACAGAAAATTTACTTCAAAAGTGTTGCTTTATTTTTCGATTGTCATATTGTGTTCTTTTGCAAGCGGCTACGCTACAATCAATAAGGTAAATACGATGGAAGAAGTTACACGTTATTTTGCGAACGCAGATTGTGACACCTTAATAATTTTTGACATTGATATGGTCTTGATACAACCAAGCGATCCAGCATTTCAAATGGCCAATATGGTGCATTTTCGAAATGTGGCAAAACGGATTTCCCAATCCATTCCTCAGGAGAAAAAAAATCTTTTCTTAACTTTGATGCTGCTCAACTCAGATTCGATTCTAGTCGACACCTATACTCCTACCCTTCTCAGCAGATTAATTGAAAACAGCGTACCCACCATTGCTTTAACTTCTAACCTCACGGGTCCATTAAAAAATATTGCAAGTCTGGAAGCGTGGAAAATTAATCGCCTATGTAAGCTTGGAATTGACTTTACCTCGTCGGCTCCAATGCAAGAAAATCAAACCTTTTGTGACCTCCCCTCTTATCGAGGTAATTATTCTTCATATAAGCAGGGCATTTTGTTTGCCAATGGACCAGTCTGTCCAAAAGGGGATGTATTGATTCGCTTCTTGCAAATCGCCGGCTTGCACCCCAAGCGTGTGATATTCATAGACGATCGTGAAGATAATTTAAAAAATGTAGAAGAGTCCCTGAATAAATATAATCCACTTATTCAGTATGATGGAATTCATTACCTTGGTGCGAATCTTTACCCCTCGCCACAAATTAGCGAGCAAGAGTTTGAAACGAAATGGTCAGCTCTTGCTGAATTGACCAAGACAATCAATTAGAGACCTTTTACATCAGGGAAAACGCATTACAATTTCCAATTGATTGATAGGACCCCGACAGTAGGTGCTCGTCGCCTTAAATCGAGGTGATTGTGGATGTCAAATTCAGTTTATCGGCTTATTTGCAGAGATGCCCGACCCAAGGCTAGAGCGTAAAGAACTGCACCAACGTGGTAACATCCTCATCATTTCGATTCTAGTGGTTGTCTGTGGTTCTGAATGCTAGATAGACATAGAAGACTTTGGCATAGCATGTTATGAGTGGTTGAAACAGGTTCTTGAACTCCCTAGTCCCGAAGATTTAGGATTTTTGTAAAGCTAGGATAAAACCTTGCGCTGGTAAAAAAATATCATGACTTTGTCGACAGATAACTAAATGTATTTTCTCCAAGCTCTTTTCTTGCCGGCCCCGTGTTGATGCGCTTCCCACCCTCCTTTCCCTTTGAAGTCTGTTGAGTCGAATACCAGGACGTCTTCGGCTAGGTTTTTTTATTTTTTACATAAACTTTAATTAATTAAACAATTTATTTTATATTAATAAATTTTATAATTGTGTAAAAACACTATATTATATATAATAGTTATTAAATTTAATAAAAAAAGGTATTGTTGTGACTCACGCTCCTGGTTTATCAGGTTATAGTCCATCGAAAGTATGCGATTCTGCTTCAAGAGTGGATCCCAATACTGTAGATGAAGGCGCTGCTGCTACAGCTGAGGTTGCTCTTAGAGTACTCGCTATGCCGCAAGCGAGAGGAGTCAATCGAGAGTCGATAGATAGAGATCTTTCTGGACCTTTTTTCTGGGCGATTGACCGAGGCTCAGCTCGGAGTGTCAGGGAATTCTTAGATGAGGGGGTCGACCCTAATGCTGTGGATGAGGATGGTGATCCTGCTCTTATAGTGGCAGCTCTAAAGGGACATGCTTCAGTTGTCAAGGCTCTTTTGGAGCGTGGAGCAGATCCCAACGCTGTGGATAAGGATGGCGATACTGCTCTTATGCTTGCAACTGAATTTGGATATAACTCAGTGGTCAGGACTCTCTTAGAGGGTCGGGCTGACCTCAATGCTGTGGATGAGTTTGGCAGAACTGCTCTTATGGCGGCAGTTCGGACGGAACATGCCTCAGTTGTAAGGACTCTTGAGGAGGCAAAAAAAGAGAAAGATGTAGCTGAGCTATTTGCTGCATTAGTGCCTGGCATGGGCAAATCAATGCTTCACTAGAGAGCCGAAGCCTCTTTCGTCGATAAGGAAGCAAGGTATACGGCGTTAAACGGGAAGGCACATAGAGTCGCATCTCTGATCAATCGCTTTGGTCTTCTTTGTCATCTGATTTTACATAACAAGAATTGTTATAGTTTCTAAAAAAACAATATATTTTGTAGAATGATGTTTAAATTTATTAAAAAGGTGCTTTTATGACTCCTGCTCCCGGTTCATCAGGTTCTATTCCATCGAAAACATTTGATAGAGTCGCAGAGGGGGCTAATCCCGATGCTGAAAATGAAGGCGCTGCTGCTACAGCGGAGGTTGCTCTTAGAGTACTCGCTGGAGCTCCTGAGGTGCAGCAAGAGGGAGGGGCCGGTAGAGAGCCGGTGAATAGAGATCTTTCTGGAGTTTTGTTCTGGGCGGTTACCCGTGGTCATGCTGAGGATGTCAGGGCTCTCTTAGAGGGAGGGGCCGACCCCAATGCTGTGGATGAGGGTGGCGATACTGCTCTTCAGAGGGCAACTACACTTGGATATGCCGCGGTTGTCAGGGCTCTTTTGGAGTGGGGGGCCGACCCCAATGCTGTGGATGAGGGTGGCGATACTGCTCTTATAGTGGCAGCTCTAAAGGGACATGCCTCAGTTGCCAGGATTCTTTTAACTGCAGGGGCCAACCCCAATGCTTTGCGTCAAAATGGCGATACTGCTCTTCAGAGGGCAACTACACTTGGATATGCCGCGGTTGTCAGGGCTCTTTTGGAGTGGGGGGCGAATCCTCAAATTACTGACAGATACGGTAGAACGGTCATTCAAAAGGTTGAGGGAGCTAAGAGTAAAACACTGCGTCAAATTCATGGCTTGCTTTTGAGGGCTGACGAGAGAAATAAAGAGAGAGATGTAGCTGAGCTATTCGCTACACTAATGACTGGTAAGGGTATATCAATGCTTCACTGAGAGCCCAAGCCTCTTTCGCCGAATTTATATTCCGGGAGTGATTGTCATGCGCATGATATCGAGATGAAAACAGCAGTCTACTTCCATCCCTACAAGCACATTTTTCTTCATTTCTCTGACCCTAATTAGGAGGCTGATCTCTTCTGGTGGTGGGCGCGGGCGAGTTGATTTTTGGCTACCTGAAGCTCTTCTTCATAAAAGGCGCGAAGAGCAAGCTCTTTAGTTTCACCTAGCTGTTTTTCAAGTAGGTCAATACGCTCTCTCGCCTCGAGCAAAGGAACTTCCCTTGCGCGCTGCACTCTTCTTTTTTTGCGAATCCGCTGCAAGACTCCTAAAGCTGCCCCAACAAATAAAGAAGAGAGAAAAAGTGTGAGTATCATGAGGTAAACCATCCCAGGTAGGTCCACTCACGAAACCAGATGACAATCAACTCTTCAAGTTTTTTGCTCGGTCGAAGAGAGCTGCACGCCTCTTCAATACTCGATCCTAACTCAAAAGCCCGCAAAAGAGAGTACTCAACTCGGGTGAGAGGTTTCCACCGAACCTGGCTTTCACGGTTTCGATAGAGCGCCCGGTAGCAAGGGGTAGAGTCGACTTTTATCTCTTTGCCTAGGAGCAGTTGGTCACGATATTCAAAGAGATCCTCTTCCAACTCGAAAAGATGAACAAAGGGTTGAAGGTGGAGTTTTTTGGCTGAAAAATCAGCCGTGGGTTTCTGCTCACACCAAAAAGCGTGTTCTGAGGCGGCATCGATGCGCGCAGCATCGACCAGCCGTCTGGGCTCTTTTTGCTTTGCTAACCACAAAGGGAGCGATTGCCCCAGTTTGCAAAGTGCCCAATCAGAGGGAGGGTGGGCTGAGAGGTAGGGGATTCCAATTTTTTGATTGAACGTATCAGCCCCAAGGAGCTTGGTAAGAAAAGGAAAATTGTTTTGCAAACAGTCGAGAAGTCGCCACCAGTACTGCTGGTGGTAGATTTCCAGCCGTTTATGAGGAGTGAGTGTGGGACTTGGCGCTATGAAGTGAGCTGCCTCACTACAAACGGACTCTGGAAGCGAGTGGTCAGTCTGAAGCGGCTGCCGAATGATAGATCCAAACCAAACTTGCGTCTCAAAGAGTCGACTCATGAAGCTCCTTTTGGAAGGCCTTAGCCCTAAGCGCCTCGGCCCAGGTCTCTTCAAAACTCACAAAATTGTCATCCCACTCTAAAAGGGTCGAGACAGGGGCTCGAGACCACACCTCGCTATAGAGCGCCCACACCTCATCGCGTACAGGGTGATCATGCGTATCGAGTACATAGTCCCCATGGTCAGAGTGCCCAGCTAAATGAATTTGAATGACGCGGCTCAAGGGTATGGAGTTGATGTACGTCATGGGATCAAAGCCATGATTGCGGCTCGAGACGTAGATATTATTCACATCGAGCATCATAAAAATTCCCCCCTTCTCAACTACTTGAGAGTAGAACTCCCACTCGGGCATAGAATCGTCTGTGTAGGCGACATAAGAAGAAAGATTTTCAAGTGCAAAGGGGATCTCTAAAAAGTCTTGGACAATACGCGCTCTTTCGGCGACATAATCAATGACTTCCTGCGTGTAGGGAAGGGGGAGCAGGTCGTGGAAGTGAGCGCCAGGAAGGCGTCCCCAGCTCAAATGATCAGAGAGCCATGGGGTTTTCGTGCGAGCCACGAGCCTCTTGAGGCGCCGCAGGTAGTCCCAATCAAGAGGGGTGGGGCTTCCTATCGCGAGGTTGACGCCGTGTTGCACAACAGGGTAGCGTTCGAGGATTTTATCGAGGTGCTCGAGAGGTTTGCCCCCCTCGACCATGTAGTTTTCACTGATGATCTCGAACCAATCAATGTCAGGCTCAAGAGAGTAGATCTCATCATAGTGAACAGGTCTCAGTCCAATGCCGATTCCAAGGTTGGTGATGTCAAAGGCGTGTGTCATATGACACACACCTTATTCACTTTTCGCGCGAAAGAGCAAGAATTACTTCTTATCACCATTCATTTGCGCTTTGTACTGCACTTCTACGGCCTTCTCTGGGCTGTCTACTGGAGGTCCACCCTTCCCTTTGCAGCTGTTTTTGCCCGCGCAGGAGTTGTCTTTCGTCGCACATCCCCCGATACCAGAGCACTTATTTTTCCCTTTGCACTCTTGATTTGCCATCTCAACAGCCATCATTTTGTGCTTGGCATCGAGCTCGTCAAATTGTTTTTTAGCTTCTGGAGAGAGAGAGGCTTTAAAGCTTTCCATATCTTGCGCCGATTGCTCAGCATTGTTGCCATTTTTCTTGGCATCGTGGCTTTCATTTTTGTTCGCTTTTTGTTGGCAGCCACCGGCTACGAGCCCCGCGCTGATGCCAAATAGGGCGAGTTTAGCGAGATCGGATTTTTTCATTACATGACTCCTTTTTTCATGATGCAATGCATGAACCGGAATGTAGTGAATGTAAAATTATTTTTCAAATGAGGAGATTTCTTCTTTCGAAAGAACGCGGTAGGAGCCAGCAGCTAGGTTGTCCAAAGAGAGAGAGCCGACTTGAAAGCGGACGAGTTCACGTACGGTAAGCCCTGCAGCCTCAAGAAGAAGGCGCACTTCGTGTTTTTTTCCATCTTTGACAACGATTTTAACAGTGCCTCGCCTCACTTTTTTGACCGCGAAGGGTATTACGCGGCTCCCCTCTATTTCTATCCCCAAAGAGAGCTTTTTAAGGTGTTCAGGTGTGATCTCTTGCCCTGTTTTTGCAATGTAATGTTTTTTGACCCCAAATGAGGGGTGGATCACATGGTGGGCAAAGGTGCCGTCATTTGTGACAAGTAGGAGTCCAGAGGTCTCTTTGTCAAGACGCCCCACGGTAAAAAGGCGGTGAGGAAGGTGTGAAAAAAAATTGAGAACAGAGCGTGGAACGGGGTCACTAGTGCAGAGATAGCCGGCGGGCTTATGGAAGAGGAAATAGACCTTCGCCTCCTCTTTTCCTACCTGCTCTCCATTGACACGCACCGTGTCGTGCTCCAGGTCAACGAGAGTTTGAGGGATGCGCACGGTCTGGCCGTTGACTTGGACGAGGCCATCAAAAATCAAAGATTCACACGCTCGTCTTGAAGCGACGCCCGCTGCCGCTAGAGTTTTACTCAGTCGTTTCTTCATAAGGCCCTTTATTGTATACTCTGTAGAATCTTGTACTCAAGGGAGAAATGCTCATGAGCCAACTTATTTTGCTCCGGCACGGCCAATCTGAGTGGAATAAAAAAAATCTTTTCACAGGGTGGATTGATATCCCTTTGAGCGCTCAAGGAATTGAGGAGGCATTGAAAGCGGGTGAGGCAATTCAAGATATTGCTATAGATATTATTTATACCTCCACTTTAATCCGGGGGATTATGACTGCAATGCTGGCTATGACAAAGCATGCGTCAGGGCGTATCCCTGCGATTCAACACGAGGGTGAAGGAAAAATTGAGGTGGAGTCGAGGTGCTATGACGCCGAGAGCGAAGCCGAGCTACTCCCTGTTATTCGCGCTTGGGAGCTCAACGAGAGAATGTATGGAGAGCTTCAGGGGAGAAACAAGCAAAAGATGCGAGAAATTTACGGGGATGAGCAGGTACAAGTTTGGAGACGAAGTTATGCAAGCGCCCCTCCAGGTGGAGAGAGTTTGAAGATGACAGCAGAGCGCACCCTACCCTATTTTGATCGAGAAATCGTCCCCAAGCTCAAAGAGGGAAAAAATGTTTTGATCGCAGCCCATGGAAACTCGCTGCGCTCGATTGTAATGGAGCTAGATAACTTGAGCGAAGAGCAAGTCCTTAAACTCGAAATTCCAACGGGTGTTCCCCTCTTCTATGAATACCTAGGTGGGCAGTTCAAACAGGTAGATCGATGATGGATGAGACCCTCCAGTCACTCCGCTCCCTTGTGGAAGCTACCCAAAGCGACTCTGTGGTGATCACCTCATCGGGCGCTGAGGCGATCAATCACGCAGTTTTTGCAGCTTATGTCGATATCACCCGAAAGACCGGGAAGAATCATTTTGTAGCAGGGGCTCTCGATGAGGCGCCGAGTATTCGCGCCATGGGACGCTTGCAAGAGATGGGCGCGCTTTTTGAACTGGCACCTGCAAATCAAGGCGGCGTGATCACCGCTGATTCTGTTGCTGAGACATTGACTCCACGCACGGCAATGGTATCGCTTTCCTGGGCTTGTGGTCTTACAGGGGTCATTCAGCCTGTGCAAGAAATAGCTACTATCTGTCGTCAAAGAGGTGTTCTCTTCCATGTAGATGCGAGTCATGTATTGGGCCGGGGCTACTACTCGTTCGCCTCGAGCGGGGCTGACCTTCTCACTTTTGATGGGGAAGCGATTGGGGCTCCTCCTGGAGTAGGTGCGCTCTACGTGCGAGAAGGGAGAGAGCTTAGCCCACTCCTACTAGGAGGAGAAGAGAGGGAAGCGCTTCGCGCAGGTGCGCTCTATCCCCCTCTTGTCGAAAAGTTTGGTCAAGCGGCAGATAAAACGCTGCAAGAGATCGACTATTTTTGCATGGAGACGACTCGTCAGCGCGACGCTTTTGATGCGTTGTTAGGTGTTCCCCTTTTTGGAGATCAAGCCCGTGTTCCTCATCTGACAGCTCACTGTTTTGAAGGAGCTACAAGCGATGCTCTCGCCTTTTTGCTCGCGGGGGAAGGGATCGAAGCGAACCTCGGCGGGGGGAAGCAGCAGCACATCCTCCACGCACTTCAAGCATGTAAAATCGATGAGCCCACCTGCCACACGGCGCTGAGTTTCAAATTTGGGCCAGACTCGGACGGGGAGAATCTGGCAAAAAAAGTGGCAAGTCGAGCTCAGAGATTGCGTGCCTACTCTACCCACTTAATGGGAGAAGTCTCATGAGCTCAACGTGGAGACTCTACAGCTCAAAGCTAAAAAAGGTGATCAATAACCCTCGGTCAGCAGGTTTCTTTTCGCAAGAGGATGCCGAAGGGCGACAGATGCGCTACGTGGTCGGACGAGAGGGGTTTGTAGTCGATGGAAACGCGGTGGCTCTCTACTGGCTTGTCGATCCAGCCGATGGCATCATCGTCGATGCAAAGTTTCAAGTCTTTGGACAATCAGCGCTCATCGGGGCGGCAGATACCCTTTGTGAGCTGCTCATTGGAAAAAATTACGACCAGGCGCGCCGGATCACAGCGGAGTTGATCGACAAAAAATTACGCGATAAGGGAGACAAACCGGCTTTTCCACGTGAAACAGTTGCCCATCTCAACCTTGTCATCGGTGCTGTAGACGATGCTGCTGAAAAGTGTCTTGATATTCCCCTCGCTGAGCACTATGTCACTCCGATCTCTCTGGATCAAGAGGGAGGAGGCTACCCTGGGTGGGTCGATCTCTCTGAGGAGAAAAAAATCGCTCTCATTGAAAAAGTTCTAGATGAGGAGATTCGCCCCTACGTAGAACTCGATGCCGGAGGGATTGAGGTGCAGGGTTTGAAAGGGTTTGAGCTCACAATTGGCTACCAAGGGGCATGCACCTCTTGTTTCTCGGCAATTGGCACGACATTGTCGACCATTCAACAGATTCTACGCGCAAAAGTCTACTCTGAATTGGTTGTTGTCCCCAATATGGAACAGCTCACCTTCTAATTTCTCCAACTTGTTCAACTCTACAAAAGCGCTTCTTCAAAACTACGGATTAGGTTTTTTGAGATCGAATCTATGTCATACATCCTACCACTCTCTTCCCGAAGAGAAGTAGCAGGCTGATCGACATCGGCGAGCGCTGAACTCGACATATTGACATTGAGGCCGAGCCCAATGACTATCCCGAGCAAAGGATCGAGTGGGCGCGTTTCAGTGAGAATTCCAGCCACCTTTTTACCCCCAATCATGAGGTCATTAGGCCATTTGATATGAGCCTCAAGACCCATGCCTTTAATAAACTGAGCCGTCGATTCGGCCAGATGACGTGTCAGGGTGTGGAGCTCTACATCTTTTTCAGCAAAAAAGCAGAGGCTCATGTAGAGGTTTTCCCCCTTCGGAGAGAGCCAAGATCGTCCTTTAGTCCCCCGTCCAGACGTCTGCTCTTCAGCTGTGACTACAGTAAGAGCCTCTTTAGAAAAACTTTCTAGGTGGTCCATAGACCATTGATTTGTTGAGGGAAGCGTTGAAAAATGGTGGTAGATAATTACCATGACAATATTATAATATGCCGGGGGGGTTAGGATCTATTAAAAATTTCATAAGATATTGATAATGTGGAGTCATCGGACGATATTTCGAATAGATTGGCGGATGATACCGTTAATTCTCGCCCTGATGGCCATCAGTTTATTAGTAATCTCTGCAACAGATCCTATTGGCTATCATGGGTATACATCAGGATTTCTTACCCCAAAAGTACTTAAGCAGATCCAGCGTTTTGCACTAGGTTGGGGGGTTTATCTCTTTTTTGCCGGGTTTGATTACAACAAATTGCGTGAGTGGGCTTGGTTTCTCTATTTGGGGATGGTGTTTGCCCTCCTCGGGCTTTTTTTTGTCCCCTCCATACAAAATGTGCACAGGTGGTATAAAATTCCTTTAATCGGCGTGAGCTTCCAACCCTCTGAGTATGCCAAGCTCATCGTGGTGATTACCCTCAGCTGGTTTTTAGAAAGGAGCCGTTCGACTGCAAGTTCTTGGAGGACAGCGTTTAGTGCACTGACCATTGTAGGGATTCCTTTCTTGATGATCCTCAAACAACCCGATTTAGGGACCGCGCTTGTGCTTTGTCCTGTCACTTTGGGGATGTTCTATCTTGGTGGAGTGCAGCCTCATCTTGTTCGGTTTCTTGGAGCCTGCGGTATCGCCTTTCTTTTAGTTGTCCTATTGATTTTTAGTGGCCTACTCTCTCACGAAGAGCTTCGTCCTATGGCCACCCGGTTCGTAAAAGAGTACCAGTATGAGAGGCTCAATCCTAGCAACCATCACCAGTGGGCTGCGCTTACTGCCATTGGGGTTGGAGGGCTCTCTGGAAGTGGGTGGCGTGCAAGTGAATTCACTGGAAGAGGTTGGCTTCCTTATGGTTACACAGATTCTGTCTTTCCAGCTTTTGGTGAAGAGTTCGGTCTCATCGGGCTCTTGGCGCTGCTTGCGATTTTCTATGCCCTCATCTATTTTGGCTTTCAGGTGACACTCGTTGCAAAAGATCACTTCGGTCGGATGCTTAGCGCGGGGGTGACGATCTACATTGCGATGCATATCCTCGTCAACATTGGGATGATGTGTGGGCTTTTGCCTGTCACAGGTGTCCCTTTGATCCTCGTCTCGTATGGGGGCTCTTCAGTTTTTGTAACCATGGCTGCTCTTGGGATTTTGCAAAGTATCTATAGCAGGAGATTCATGTTTTGAGTGAAATACACGCCTTTATCCTCAAACCAGGTTTATGGAGAGGAGAGGGAGAGATCTCGTTTAGCATGGCTGATGACCGTTTCAAGTATCAAACTAAGTGGCATATTCATTCTCAAGAGGAAGAGAGAATCTACGCGATTCAAGAGGTGAAGATCGAAGGGTTCAATGAGAGCAACAAAAATCAGTTTGTGCTCACTTCTCTCACCCCTTCTAGCTTCGGTATCGAGCTGAAAAACAATATTGTTGGCACAGTTCCTGGAAAAGGAGTGCTAGATGCTCAGGTGCTTGCTTGGGAGTTTCACGCTCCTGAAATGGATTTTGAAGGGTATGAAGTGTATGAGCTTCACCCTGATAAAAGCTATTCAGTTCGTGCGAATTACGTGAGTGGAGAGGGGCTTCGCACGTTCATCGAGGGCGAGCTTTTGCCAGTAAAGTGACTATATCCCATCCCGCGCTAAAACAAGAGCTCTTGATCTTGTAAGATCAAGGGGAGAATATCGACAAGGGTTGGAAACCAATTCAATCCTCTCGTATAGACCAGCCTCGCAGCGATATGTGAAGCTATGATCGCTTTAATATGGTTTGTGGGGACTTTTTTTAGGAGCTGCTCTGGGCTGTGAATCCGTAAAGACTCGGGGCAGTAGTGCAAAAAACATTGAATCAAAGGGTCTTTAGGTTGATTAGAGAGCTCTACAGTCTCAAGGTGCTCGACAAGTTGATCAGTAAAGTAGTTGATCCGTTTGGAAATATCTTCCGAAATCTCTGTGAGAGGACGCTCTTCCTCTTGGTGTACTCTTAGAAGAAGCTTGGCCTCGTCGAGCGCGCATTTCTTGAGCCGCTCAATAATTTCTTGGATAAGCACCTTTTTTTGCTCGAGAAATTCACTATCTGTGAGGATGAGCCCCGAAAGGATTTCAAAAGAGGAGCAGATCACACCCCCCTTGTTTGCTGAGCTATCTTTTACAATCAGCACACCTAAATCTTCGAGGTAGCTGCGCGCCCAAGGAGTGAGATAGAGGTTGGCTCCCTCAATGATCGCACGCGCAGTCGGTTTTCCCGTCTCATCGAGAAAATCTTTGTAGTTGGTGTCACGAAGTGTGCGTGGTCTCCCACCACAAGGGATAAACACGTCGGCATCAACTTGGTGAACGTTGTGACGGTAGAGAGTGTTCATCTCATTCCCTGAGATCCAATCGGCAACGATCTCTTTATCACGATTGCGCCAGCAAAGGGTTTGCTGTACATAAGGGGAGGGTTCGCGGCGGCTCTCTCTATCTAGAAGAAACCCCCCCTCATTTAGACGCTCTGCAGGGTAAAACCGAATCGACTGCCCCGCGTGGAACATTGACGCAAGTACATTCAAATCGAGTCCGTGTGGGTCGTAGATTGTTCCCGATACATCGGTAAGGGCAAGCAATTTAGCAGTTTTAGGATAGTGGTGGAGTAGATTAAGGATTTGGTTGCCCGCTACATCTCCATCAGTGCCGCCTGTCATTTTCACAGTGAACGGCTCGTGGGTGGGGTCGATGCCGAGGTAGCGGAGGATTTCATCCAAAAAGACATTCACACCAAGGGATGTCACACCATACTCTTTGTGGTTGATTCCAATTGCTGGTTTTCCACTGATAAAAGCGCCCCCTGGCCTGTAGTGGAGTGCTTTGCTGCGCGCTGCGATCCACTCGATCATCGGATCGTGCATGTTTTCATCCGGACCGAGGTAGATATACTCAGGTCGTTTCCAGTAGTCAACAATCTGCTTGGCGAGAAGGTTGCCGCTTTCATCGCAGTTGATCAAGGTGAGAAAACCTTCGATGAAAGAGCGTTGTGTTTGGTAGAGGTACTCTTTTTTCTGCTCCTCGCGAAAAAGGGTCCTTTTCTTTTCGATCTCTTCTTGTGTCATCCCTGCAAAAGCCATTTCGCGAGTCAAAATATCGGCTTCAGAGATGAGCCTTTCATAAGGCTTGAGGAAAATCACACATTTGGCACCCCCTTCGGGAATGTCTTTGTTTTTTTTGTGTTGCGTGTAAGCGAGGTTATAGCACTCTTGAAAGATGGTGTTCCACTCAGCCAGCATCCGCTCCTTTTTTTCAGGAAACACGGTGCGAAGCCCCCCCCTCGAGAGATCTCGAAAACGGATGTGGAAGCCGAAAAAATGCATCCCTTTGATAAAAAATATCCCATAGGGAAGCTCGGGAAATTTTTGCTTTCGATCGAAAGGAGCGTGGTCGAGGTAGGCGGGGTCGAGCCGGAAGGCGTGGGTCGTCTTGTTGTTGCGGTAGAAGTTTGTTTTGAGTGTGTAAGTGATAAAATTCATCCCTTGGATGAGGATATTTTTCCGCCTACGATCGTGGTATTCATGTCCAGTATCGAGAAGCGCTACGAGAATGAGAAACTCATCGCGCGCTCTTTCAAATGAGGCAAGATCGGAGTGGTGAGGATGAAATTTCATCTCAAAAGCTTCACACAATTTGACCGTGAGCTCAGGGTGACGGCAAAGACCTTCGTGAATATTGGCAAGGGTATAGAGGTTAGGGTCGACTTGAACGAGGAGTTGTTGGATGAAGTTACTCATCGATCGGAGGAAATTGACGAGGTTGCCTCGTAAGAGTTTGGTTTCCAAAAAAGTCACGTCTAAAGGGTCAAGGGAGCCAAAGTACTTGAGAGTGACTACCTCTTGTAAAAAGTCTGGAATGTCCGCGGCCTCCCAAGCAGCTTCACCTCGCTGCCCATGAAGCCCAAACGAGAGCATAAAAATACTCTCTGTCGTGTAGGGCTTAATATAGGCGGCATTGACACGTCTCATGACCAAACCGTGCTGGTAGACAATACGTGCGAGTCGGTAGAGGAAGTTGTGTTTAGGGACATTTTTCCACGCGAGGACCACATGCATCGAGGGGGCGCCGCTCTGTTTCCAGTCTTCTTCGTATTGGACCTCATATTGACAATGATCGCGCCACTTTGCTCTCTCAAACATTTCAAGAGCAATAACTTCACGTTCAAGAGGCATTTTATGCAAAAAACGGGTATCCATGCTGTCGATCAGTTGATCGCAGGCCTCTTCGCTCCATTTTGGGTGGCGTGCATGAAGGTGACTTTTGAGCTGAGAGTGTAGTTCAGGGTCGATTATACTCTCTTCTTTTTCAATAGCTTGAGTGAAAAAAAGTGTCGCAATCCGGATGTTGTCAGAGCAGTCTGGAAAGGGGGTCAATTCGCGAGAGATATAGGTCGTGTAGTTTTTGATTCCATACATCGGGTAGCGTTCGAGAATTTTCACATCGGCTTGTGCACTGTCACTGCAGATGACAATAGCGGCATCTTTGAGATGGATTTCTGCAAAGTAGTCTTGTTCGGGCAAGCTCATCAAGCTGTGGACAATCATCGGAAGGTATTCTTTTTTCACCTCCTTAAAAAAGATGCGAGGCATGCTTTTTTCGAGCCATGTGAAAAACCTCTCAAACTCTTTAGCTTCATGAGAAGTTGCCCGCTTAATCTCATCAGGAGGGAGTTTAGATTCGTCCATCTAGTTTCTCCTAAGTAGTCTCAAGGCATTTAAACCGACGCATACAGTCCCTCCCTCGTGAAGGACAACGGCGAGCCAAAGGGGGATCCAGCCGAGCAGGGCAGGGAGTGTAGCTAAGACGATAGCTCCTAGGGCAATCAGCAGATTTTGTTTTACGATATGTGAGACTCCGTGAGATTTCGCCACAAGCCACTCGAGGAGTTCAATATTGTCTTGCAAGAAAACAATGTCTGAGGCATCGATTGCTGTTTTGCTCCCCATCTTCCCCATCGAAATGCCCACACTCGCTCGCGCAAGGGCGGGAGCATCGTTGATTCCATCCCCTACCATCGCGAGGTTGTCATATTTCGAAATGAATGCGAGTTTTTCCTCTGGCTTCAAATCAGAGCGCACTTCATCGATCCCAGCTTCACGTGCAATCAGCTCAGCGCTCTCAAAATGATCACCCGTTAACATAATCAATTTCATAGCCCATTTTTTACGCAATTTTTGGAGTGTCTCTCTGACACCCTTTCGCAGCTGATCGTGAAATCGAAAGAGGGCATAGGTTTTGTCCCATTGGAGCACGGCAATCAGCTCTCCTGCCTCTCTTTTGACTTCATAGCCAATCCACTCTGGGTGGCCAATGCGCAGAGTCTTTCCTGCGTAGACCCCTTCAAGTCCATATCCAGGAACCGAATGGAAGTCGGAGATAGCCGCCGCGTCAATTTTTTGCGCCTCAGCGTAGGAGGAGATCGCCTGTGCAATGGGGTGGAGCGCGCTTCTCTCAAGGGCATAGGCGAGCGCGACCATCTCTTTTTCATCTCCATCTGTTTCAACTGAGAAGCAGATGAGCTCACCTGTGGTCAGAGTACCTGTTTTGTCCATGGCAATGCGGGTACATTTGGCAAGAGCATCGAGTATGACGCCTCCTTTGAGTAAAATTCCCTGTTTTGCACAAGAGCTCACTGCACTTAGATAGGCGATGGGAATCGCAAGGATGAGCGCACAAGGAGATGCGGCGATGAGGAAGGCTAGGGAGCGATAGATCGACCCTTCAGGTCCGAGATAAGGGATCGCAAGGATCCAGGGAAATACGAGAGCAAAGAAGAAAGCGAGTCCAATAATAGTCATAGCATAGGTACTACTGACTTTGTCTAGCCATCTCTGCAGCTTCGGTTTAGACTCCTGAGCTTCGGTGATAAGTTGGATAATACGTGCAAGAGTTGAATCGGAGCTAAGGCGCGTCACTTCGAGAGTGAGAGCGCCATCGAGGTTTCTTCCACCAGCCGGAACTTCATCCCCTACCCGTTTAGTTTGGGGGAGATTCTCTCCGGTCAAATGTACCAGATTGACAGATGAGGCGCCTTCAGTGACCACTCCATCGAGAGGGATGACCTCTCCTGCTTTGACGTGGATCAATGTTTTGCGGGGGATGTCACGTACCGATCTTAAGACCAAAGAGCCTCCCGGCTGAACGACATAGGCGCACTGAGGGGCGAGTTTTTTCAGTGAGCTAATGGCGCCCTTGGCTTTCGAGCGCACACTTCCTTCAAGGGCTCCAGAAAAAGAGAAGAGGACGAGTAAAAGGCCTCCCTCTCGACCGCTTCCGATGAGCACAGATAAAAAGGCTGCTAGGGTCATCAACACGTCGATATTGATTTCGAGATCGATGATATCTTCGATTGAAGAGATGAGCGCAGGGATCCCGGCTAAAAAATAGGTGAGTAGTAGCGAGAGGTTGGCAAAGGCTCGGTATTGGGGAAGAAATGAGAAAATAAATGAAATGACAAGCAAAAAAGCAGCCACGATCGAGGATTTTAACGAGAGGTGGCGTCCCCACTCTCTCGAATCAGGTGTGAGAAAAGGGCTGACGCTCTCTTCAAGTCCAGAATCGAAAAACTCATCAAAGAGCTCTATCCCTCCGGCAGCTGAAGGAAAGAGTTGCTGAACTTTAGAATTTGTTTTCATCGTCTTAATCTGTACTTTAGCCAATTTGCGACACAAAAAATGTGACTCCAAAAGCGAGAGCTCCTAGGCTCAAAATCCAAATCACTGCGGGAATCACTCGGTTTTTTTGATGGCGAGCAGAAAAAGCTGCGCTCCCCGCTAGCAAGAGCCCTGATGCAAGTGGCATGCCAAGCGCGGGCCAGAGAAATGCAGCGCCAAAACCTAGAAGAAATGTAAGCAAAGAGCCTAGAGCTGCACCTAGCGACTGTTTGAGAGGGTGCTCATAAGCTTGCAAAGTCAGCCCCATCTCCTCTTCTAGCATCACTTTGAGCAGACGATCTTGATCAGACATGAGCACATCCACGACGTCATTGAGCAGTTGACCCTCAAAGCCTTTGGCAGAGTAGAGTGCCACAAGCTCTTCACGTTCTTGGGGTCTGTGGTGCTCAATTTCGTATTTTTCTTGCTCAATCAATCGATGGAGGCGCTCGAGTCTGGCCCATCCCATCCAGGCGCTCTTTCCTGTTCTCCAAGCAAACCAGCCGAGTCCAAGAGCCAAAAGTGCGCTCGCGCCCGGGCCTAAAAGGAGCCATCCGAGGAGCAACACGACGGCCATTTCACGAACAGCATCAGCTGCAGCTCCCAAGTGGCCCGGCATCTCCACCCCGTGGGACTCTGATAGGGAGAGCGTCCCTTCAGCTCTTTTCTCCATCACGTGGGCGAGAGGGTCCTTATTGTCAAAGTGGGTGTTCATTGGAGGGGATTCTAACGGTTTGAGCGCCCAGAAGCAAGGGGGGGATAGCATTGGTCGTAGTAAGAGATCAAAATATGAAGAGCTGCGTGAACATCGCCTTTAGCAATGAAAGCCTTGAGCTCTTTGACTCTTTGGCCCCCAAGCTTTTTTTCCAATTTTTTGATCCCTTCCTCGAGCTCTTCGCGGGTGAGGTGCTCATAATCTCTAAGGAGTCGAGCGGTACGCTCCTCCTCGGAACATGAGATGAAAACAGACTCGCCTTGTTGCATTTGAGAGTAGAGAGCATCGGGGACTTTCACCTCTCCGATCTTTCGGCTCTCGTCTTCAATCCAAATCGGTTGATTGAGATCAAAGCTGCTTATTTGCTCAGCGAGCAGATTTTCAAAGTGTTCATTTGAGGGTTGAGCTCCGAGTTTTCCAAAGACACTTCCCTTGTGATTTGCAAGTGCTTCAAGATCGATTATCTGATTTCTCTCTTCGCGGAGTTTGTGGAGAGTCTCTGTTTTTCCCGCTCCTGTAAGCCCTTTCAATACGCGGAATTTAAATGGACCTTCGAGCGCCTTGAGTACTTCTTGGCGGTAGTGTTTGTACCCTCCCTTGAGTGTAGAGCACTTGAGTCTGGCCGCTTGAAAGAGGGCATGCATCGACAAGCTCCGCATGCCGCCTCGCGCGCAGTAAAGTGTAAAAGGTTGCTCTAGCAGGCGCGCTTCGACCACAAACGATTCGAGCTTGGGTCCGGCAAATTTTAGCCCTAAATCGAAAGCCTTCTCTTGGCTCACCTGTTTATACAAGGTACCCACCTCCGCGCGCTCCTTGTCTGTGAACAGAGGGAGGTTTATGGCGCCAGGGATATGTGCATGGGCAAATTCGCCCGGACTGCGCACATCAACTAAGGACATGGACTCCGAGTTTTTCAGCGAGAAGAGGAGGAAGGACAACACTGCCGTCAGCTCTTTGGTTGTTTTCAAGTAGAGCGACCATCAAGCGGGAGGTCGCCAATCCCGAGCCGTTCAAAGTGTGGACGAGTTCGGGTTTCTCTCCTTTAGAGCGGTAGCGAATTTTTGAGCGGCGCGCTTGGAAGTCGGTGCAATTCGAAATAGAAGAGACTTCGTAATAACGTTCTTGTCCGGGAAGCCACACCTCGATATCAACGGTTTTAGCACCAGAAAAAGACATATCTCCTGTCACGAGTTTACACAACCTGTAGTGGACTCCCAGACCTTGGAGGATCTCCTCTGCAACCCCGATCATTGTCTCCATCATCTGCTCGCTCTGATCGGGTTTTGTAAAGCAAAACATCTCTACCTTATTGAACTGATGGACGCGGATCAGCCCTCGTTCTTGAGCGCCAGCGGCTCCCGCTTCTCGACGAAAGCAAGGGGTGTAGGCGGCGTATGTGAGCGGCAGGCTCTCTTCGTCGAGAATTTCATCAAAGTGAAGGCCATTCATGACGACCTCTGATGTGGGGAGGAGATAAAGGGGATGGCTCTCGTCGTGAATCTCGTAGAACTGACCTTCGAATTTCGGGAGCTGGCCTGATCCGAACATCATCGGAGGGCGTACAGCTGCAGGAGGAAGCCAAAATTCGAATCCATTCAAGATCTGAACATCGATCATGTAGCTGAGAAGGGCCCACTCGAGGCGGGCTCCCATCCCTCGGTAGGCGGGCCACCCTGACCCAGAAGTTTTTGCTGTGTGCTGAAATTCAAAAAGTTTGAGTTTTTCGTTCAATTCGACATGATTTTTGATAGAGAAATCAAAAGAGGGTTTCTCTCCTACTATTTTGATAACCTCATTCTCTTCTTTGTCTTGGGAGACATAGACATCCTCCATTGGCACGTTGGGGAGGCGAGAGAGTAGATCGGTAAAAGTGGCTTCCACCTCTGTGAGCTCGTGGTCAAGGGCTTGAATCCTCTCTCCAATCAGGCGGACCTCATCCATGAGAGCTTCGGTCGACTCCCCTTTTCTTTTCAACTCACCGACACTTTTGGATTTCTCGTTCCTATCTGCCTTGAGATGTTCTACTTCCGTTTTGAGGTGACGGAGCTTCTCATCGAGTTGAAGGAGAGGGTCGAGGCGAAGCCCCGGCTCTTTTGTTTGCAGTTTTTTTTCAAAACTCTCTTTATCTTTGCGAATTGACTTGATATCGAGCATTCGACTCCCTAAAATTTCCAAGCGAGTATATGTCGAGAAATGATCAGCAGCAACTCTTTTCTTTTTTCATGCGCCTGGCGATTCAGCTCGGTGAAAAGGGACGTTTGACGGCGCCGCCCAACCCTTGGGTCGGGTGTGTGATTGTCAAAGAGGGGGAGCTTCTCGGAAAAGGGTATCACTGCGCTCCAGGTGAGCCGCACGCTGAAGTGGTAGCGCTTGAGCAAGCTGGCCCGCTTGCTAGGGGGGCGACTGCTTTTGTAAGCCTAGAGCCGTGTGCGCACCATGGCCGCACGCCTCCTTGCACTGAAGCGCTCATCGAATCGGGCGTCAAGCGGGTTGTCATCCCCTTGCTAGACCCAGATACACAAGTGGCAGGGCAAGGGGTTAAGCGCCTTGAAGAGGCGGGGATTGAGGTCTTAGTAGGTGTCGCTGAATTGGAGGCAACGCGCTCTTTGCTCCCTTACCTTCATCACAGGCGAACGCAAACTCCCTATGTCGTTCTTAAATCGGCGATGAGCCTTGATGGGAAGATAGCTGCCTCAGATGGGAGCTCGAAGTGGATCACTTCCGAGGAAGCGAGAGCGGATGTGCAGCGTCTTCGAGCTGAGTCTCAAGCCATTTTAATTGGATCGGAGACGGCTAGGCTCGATCAGCCTCGCCTGACTGTTCGGGATCTGCCTGCGAGTCAGCCTTTACGCGTTGTGATAGACCGTAGAGGGAGGCTCTCTCGCGAGGGTCCTCTGTTTGATTTAAAATTAGGTCCCACTCTTGTCTTTACAGGTCAAGAGGTTACTCTCGAATCGGTGCTTCAAGAGCTCGGAAAACGGGGAGTTATGCAGCTTCTAGTTGAGGGGGGCAGTGAGCTTCATGCAGCATTTTTGCGTGAAAAGAGGGCGCACAAACTCTCTCTTTATGTGGGCAACTGCCTTTTAGGAGAAAAGGGGAGAGCGCTTGCCCCCGGTTTTGAGGTCTTGTCTATTGATCGTGCGCCTCGTTTTGAGCTCGATGAGGTGCGCCGTTTTGGCCAGAGCGTGCGCCTTGACTACTTGTTAGCCTCTGATGCGGAGAGCTTGGCTAAATCGTCTGGTGTTTGACCTGCTGAATTTTTAGGGGTGGGGTCAGCGCCAGCCTCTTTGAGAGCTTCGACTACCTCCTTATGCCCATGGATAGCTGCATAGTGTATGACGCGCCAACAGCCCCAGCTCTCTATTTCAGGGTCGGCCCCACTCTTGAGAAGAAGACGTACAATATTTAGTTTGCCTTGAGTAGCAGCTAGATGGAGGAGAGTCACCTTGTGCTCGGGGATGATGAAGCTGTTGACTTTGAGCCCATTGTCTATCAGATCTTGTAGGAGTTTGACATGGTCTGCAGCTATGGCCTCTTTGATTACTCGGTTTAAAATACCCTCTTGTGACGCGCCCCGCTCGATTAAGAGTTTGCAAGCTTTTTCATGCATGTGATAGCGAGCAAAATAGAGAGGAGTTTTGCCATCACAAGTTTTGCACTCAATCTCTGCACCTGAATTTAGAAGGCGTTTGATAGCCTTCTCGTCGCCTTTTGCAGCCGCCTCGTGAAGAAGAGGGTCCATTTTAATTTTTGGGGGATTTGAGGCTCTTATGATAGCCTTCTCGTCGCCTTTTATAGCAGCCTCGTGAAGAAGAGGGTCCATTTTAATTTTTGGGGGATTTGAGGCTCTTATTTTTAGACTTTTTTTGAATTTGAAAATCGAGCGCACAATAATGGCCGTTTCAACAGCTGCCGCTGCAGAGCCTACAGCGAGAGCAACTCGCCCCGCTGGAAGCCCCGGAAGCTCAGGAAATTCATATCCAATAGCTGCAATCGCTACAAGCAATAGGCTACTACTGGCTACAATTGAATTTACTAATACCCAGTTCGTTTCTATTTTATTTACTTGAGTCATAGAAGCATTATATCAATAAGGGCTTGAAAAAACAAGGTTTTTAGGCTATCCTCCCCCCTTATGGAAAAAGCGCTTCAGGCCCTCAGAGAGGGTGAGTTTGTCCTTGTAGTCGATGATGCTGATCGCGAAAACGAGGGCGATTTGATTCTCGCAGCAGAGAAGATCACTCCTTCTAAAATGAGTTTTTTACTTAAATATACGAGTGGTGTGGTTTGTGTGGCGATGACCGGTGAGCGGCTCGAACAGCTCCAGCTCCCTCCTATGACAGCCCACAATACGGAGTCGCAGCGCACTGATTTTGCTATTTCTGTCGATGTGATTGAAAAAACAAGCTCGGGAATTTCTGCTGAAGACCGCGCAAAGACAGCTGCAGCTCTCGCCGATCCCTTGAGTCTGCCTGCCGATTTCTGTCGCCCAGGCCATATCTTTCCCTTGCGTGCAAAAGAGGGTGGCGTGCTCAAAAGGGCAGGTCATACCGAAGCGGCAGTCGACTTGATGCGCTTAGCTGGCATGGAGCCTGTAGGCATCATCAGTGAGGTCGTCAACCCCGATTTTTCAATGGCAAGGCTTCCTGAGCTCAAACAACTCGCTGAAAAGCACCATATCCCCCTTATCTCCGTCGCCGAGCTCATCGAGTACCGGAGAAAAAAAGAGCGGCTTGTCGAGAGGGTCTCTGAGGCGCGTCTACCCACCTCATTTGGTGAGTTTACCGCCTATGCCTACACATCTACTCTCGATGGTGTTGAGCACCTCGCCTTGGTCAAAGGAGAGGTTGCTGGAAAACCAGAGGTTCTTGTGCGGGTCCACTCAGAGTGTTTGACGGGCGATATTTTTGGATCGGCGCGCTGCGACTGTGGCTCGCAATTGCACCAAGCTCTTGCAAAGGTCGCTCAAGAGGGGTGCGGTGTCGTTGTCTACTTGAGAGGACAGGAGGGGCGAGGAATAGGGCTTGGGCACAAACTCCGCGCCTATACTTTGCAAGATGAGGGGTATGATACAGTAGAGGCTAATGAGCAACTCGGCCTTCCCATTGATTCGAGAGAGTATGGGGTTGGGGCGCAGATTTTGGCAGACCTCGGACTCACCTCTATTCGTCTGCTCACCAATAACCCCAAAAAATATGGAGGGCTCACAGGCTTTGGATTGAAGGTGGTTGAGCGCATCCCACTTCCTCCTCGTGTCAATGATGAGAACTTACGCTATCTTAAGACGAAGCGAGATAAGCTCGGCCACGAATTTGATCTAACAGAGGTAGTACATGGAAATTTATGAGGGAAAATTTGATGGGACGGGGCACCGGTTTGGGATTGTAGTCTCTCGTTTCAATCAACCCATCACAGAGAGGCTGCTCAGTGGCGCTCTCGATGGACTCAAAAGGCATGGAGTCTCTGAGCAAGACATTGCGGTCGCTTGGGTGCCTGGCGCTTTTGAAGTGCCCCTTGCAGCGAAGAAAATGGCTGATTCGAATCGCTTCGATGCGTTGATTTGTCTAGGGGCTGTGATTCGCGGAGAGACTGCCCACTTCGATTTTGTCGCCTCTCAGTCTGCTGCGGGTATTTTACAAACCTCGCTTTCCCAAAACATCCCGATAATTTATTCAATACTGACCACAGAGACGATAGAGCAAGCTGAGACGCGTTCGGGCATCAAAGGCACCAACTACGGGTTTTCAGGGGCCCTCTCTGCTATTGAAATGATTAACACGCTCAAAGAGCTAGAAACGTGCGGCTCCACTCACTAAAAATTATTGGATTCAAATCCTTTGCCGATCGCATCACGATTGAGTTCGATTGCGATATTGTGGCTATTGTAGGGCCCAATGGGTGTGGAAAGTCCAATATTGTCGACGCCTTCCGGTGGGTGATGGGCGAGCAATCAGCCAAATCGATGCGAGGCGAGAAGATGTTCGACGTGCTTTTTGCAGGCACGGATCACCGGAAAGCACTCAACATGGCAGAGGTCTCTGTCACTCTTACCGATGTTGCAGGTGAGCTTCCTATCGATTACAACGAAGTGACAATCACCCGCCGTCTCTATAGGAGCGGGGAGTCGCTCTATTTGATCAATCGTCAACCGGTCCGGATGCGAGATGTGCAAGACCTCTTGCTCGGATCTGGGGTCGGGAAAAACACTTTTTCTATATTTGAACAAGGGAAACTCGATCAGGTGATTCACCTCGCTCCTAAAGAGAGGCGCACTCTTTTTGATGAAGCGGCAGGTATTGGACGTTTTTTGCAAAGAAAAAAGGAGACACTTCGTCGTTTAGCATCTGTCAGCGAGAACTACACGCGGATTCATGATCTCCACCTCGAAGTCGAGCGGCAAACAAAGCAGCTCAAACGTCAAGCCGTTCAAGCGAAAAGTTTTCAGGAGAATAAAAAACGGCTCGAGGAGCTTGAAAAAGCCCTTCTCATCTCAAAACTTCGCACCTTAATCCAAAAGAGTGCGAAGGCTCAGGCCGAGTCCACAACACTTAGCGAGCAGCTTGCTGAGACAGATCACCGCCTTATAGCGGTTGAGACAAACTTTGAGGCGAAGCATCAGCAAATGCGTGCCTTGCAAGAAGAGGCCAAAGCCAAAGAGCGGACGTTTCAAAGGGCCGAGACTGAGGTAAAAATTCTTCAATCAGAAAAGGCTCAAAAGTGCGAGCAACAACGGGAGCTCGAGGTAAAAAATAAGCGGCATGCTGAAGAGCGTTGCCATATAGAAAAAGAGCTCAAAGATCTCGATTTAGTTCTAAAAGAGTGCCAGAGCGAGTATGCGAGCGCAGAGCATAAGAAAGAGGCAGCGCAAGAAGCTCTCGAGCAAGAGAGAGAGCGTTACGATACAAGCGCTCGAGAGGTAGAGGGCTTGCGTTTGGAACTCAAAAAGATGCGAGCAAATCATCTCGCTTCACTTGAGAAAGAGCGTCATTTGCAAACTTTAGCTCAGGAGAGTAAATCGCAGCGTGAGGCTCTTGAGATGCAAATCGAGTCGCAAACTGCAGCGGGGCGAGATCTCCAAGTTGAGATCAGTGAAAAAAAGCGTGAGGCAGAAAAAGAGGTTCGTGTGATCGACGCATTAAAATCGGACGGAGACAGTGCAGAGAAGGCGCTCGAAACTTGCAAAGAGAAGAGCCAAGACCTCGAAAAGGTGAAGAGAGAATGGGTGGGAAAGCTCACCGAGCTCGAAGCTCGCAAGCAGGCTCTCACGCACTTGAAACTCTCTCATGAAGGGTTTTCAAAGGGAGCCAAGCGATTACTTCAGGCGATCGATTCGGGTCTTAAGCCTCTCAGTGAAGCGCTCACCTTTGAGCGTCCTGAGTTTGCTAAAGCGCGCCACTTCTATGCTCAGACGCTCGTGGCCTCCTGCGAAAAAACATTAAAAGAGGCCTTGCAGCTCGCGAGATCCAATGGGTGGAGTGATTTCTCCTTAGTATTGAAGTCAAAGGTTAAGGCCCTTCTTAAAGGGGTCGAAAGAGCGCCAAATCTCGAAGCGGCTCGAAAACAGTGTACAGAGGCGTTCACCGATGAAGGCTACTTTGTCGACACTCACGGCGTGATCTTCCATCTCAGCTCCGAGCGCCCTGAGGGAGACCCTTTCTTACGCGAAGCTGAAATTCATGCTCTCGAAGTGCAGCTTATTGAAATCAGACAACAGCTTGCCCAGGCCGAAAAAAAACTCGAAAAGCAAAACGCTTTACATGAAAAACTCTACGAGGAGCACCGCGTGCTCTCAGAGAGATGGCGTCGCCAGGAGATGGGACTCATGCAAATCAATGTGGTGCTTCAAAGGGCGCGCGTTGACCTTGAGAGGGGTGAAAAGGCGCTTCAAAAGCTTCAAAAGCTTTTGGCAAGTCAGCCCGAAACGCAAGAAGTAGAGCTCGAGTATGAAAAAAGAGAAGCGATTTCTAAAGAGCTGCTTGTTGAGTGTCAAAACAAAGAAGCTGCTGTTGAAAAAAAAGAGCTTGCATTGGCTGAAGATTTAAAAACTTGGCAGGCTTTTCAGGGGCGTTTTCAACTCGCCTCTTCGGACTATCAGCAAAAGAGGCAGGCTCTCGATCGAGCAAGTGCGCAGATTAAAGAACGTAAGAGTTTGCTAGAGCAGCTCTCTCGCGCTCAAACACAAGGTTTAGAAGAGCTTGTTGAGATCGAAAAGAGTCTGGGATCTATCGAAGCAGAGATCGAGAGGGCCACTCAAAGACTTGAAGAGGAGAGAGCTGATACCAGCTCAGCGGATGGAGCTTTGAGCGATTTGGAGATGGAGTGTGAGGCGCTAGCTGAGGCTACTAAAAAATTGCGTCAAGAGAAGCGGGAGATCGAACAACACTTCCACAAGCTCGAGATAGGGCTTGCCGAAGAGAATTCACACCGCAGATCGATAGAGCAAGAGCTCAGAGAGAGGCACCACCTCTCTTGTGATCAGTGGGAGAATTTTGATTGCAGCGCTCTAAGTGATGAGGAGTCAGCTGAGCGTGAAGTTCGGCGACTGCGGGTTGCTGTTGAGCAGTCGGGCAGTGTCAATCTCGCGGCGATCGACACCTACCAAGAGCAGATGGATCGTTTTAATGAGATCCAAGAGCAGCTCGACGATTTAGAGAGTTCCAAGCGTGATCTTGAGCAGGTGATTCAGGCTCTTGATAAGCAGAGTCGCAGCCAGTTTAAAGAGACTTTTGAGGCGATTCGTTCCCATTTTCAGAGAAATTTTGCCCTTCTTTTTGATGGAGGCGAGGCGAATCTCACTTTTACAGAGAGTCCTGATGTTTTAGAAGCTGGGATTGAGATCACGGCTAAGCCTCCTGGAAAGCAGATGCGATCGATCTCGCTTCTCTCGGGCGGGGAGAAATGTTTGACAGCGCTTGCCCTTCTTTTTTCTATTTTTGAGGTTCGCCCTGCTCCTTTTTGCATTCTCGATGAGGTGGACGCCCCGCTCGATGACACAAATATTGGGCGATTCACTGAGGTGCTCAAGCAGTTTGTGAATAAGACGCAATTTATCATTGTCACGCATAACAAGAAGACGATGTCGATAGCGGAATTGCTTTTAGGGGTCTCGATGGAGGAGAAGGGGGTCTCGAAGTTGCTGACTCTCTCATTTCAACAATCTGCTATGTCAATTTAGCTCCCAGTCAGTTTCGTGACCTAGTGTGTATGCAATAGGCGCCAATATACGCTAAACTAAAAATAGATTTCATCGCTATGCGCCACAAGACACCTTATATTGAATAGGCTTCTCAAATACTCCCACATCGATGTACAAGTGATCAGAACTTTAGCGATCAAATTTCGGAGCAAATCCTCAAAAGGAGAAAAATCATGGCAGTGCAACATCGAGAGCCAGCCTTAGAAGTTCAAGTAGAAAGCCTTGTGCGGGAGCTGAGAAAAATGATCGACCAAGCACAAGCCTCGGTCGCTTCGACAATTAACTCTACCCTCTCCCTCCTTAATTGGCATCTTGGAGATCGAATTTATAGAGAAATTTTGAATAAGGAGAGAGCGGAGTATGGCAGAGCAATTGTCGCGACAATTGACGGTACAATATGGCAAGGGATTTACAGAAAAAGGATTGCGAAGGATGATCCAATTTGCACAGACATTTCCTGACAAACAAATTGTCGCGACGCTGACGCGACAATTGAGTTGGAGCCATTTTGTAGAATTGCTCCCTATTGAAGATCCTATGAAGCGCGATTTTTATTCCGAGATGTGTCGCATAGAACAATGGAACGTTCGTACTTTGCGGGCTAAAATTGATTCGATGCTCTTTGAACGAACGGCACTTTCCAGAAAGCCTAAAGAGGTTGCTCGCCATGAATTAGATAACCTCCGCGAAGAAGATTTACTCACACCAAACCTTGTTTTACGAGATCCCTATGTCTTGGAGTTTTTGAACCTCGATGATCGCTACCTCGAAAAAGATTTAGAGGGCGCCATTATGCGCGAACTTGAGCAATTCCTCCTTGAATTGGGTACAGGGTTCACCTTTCTTGCGCGCCAAAAAAGAATTACGATCGACGATGAAAATTTCCATTTAGACCTTCTCTTTTTTCACCGAGATCTCAAGAGACTGGTCGCAATCGAGCTCAAACTCGGTGATTTTAAGCCTGATCACAAAGGGCAGATGGAGCTTTACTTGAGATGGCTGGATAAATACGAACGACGAACTGGAGAAGAATCCCCAATCGGGCTCATCCTCTGTGCAGGAAAAAAACAAGAACGGATCGAACTCCTCGAGCTCGATCAATCTGGTATCCACGTTGCCGAATATTTAACCGTACTTCCTCCTAAAGAAGTTTTACGTGAAAAGCTCGTAAAGGCTATCACACATGCCCGCAAAAGATTAGGAGATAGTTCTGTTAAAGGAGAATCAGATAAGTAAAGGTGACCCCTTGCCTGTTTTTTCTTTTAGACGCAATTTATCATTGTCACGCATAACAAGAAGACGATGTCGATAGCGGAATTGCTTTTAGGGGTCTCGATGACACGAATATTGGGCGATTCACTGAGGTGCTCAAACAGTTTGTAGAGAGGACGCAATTTATTATTGTTACGCATAACAAGAAGACGATGCCGATAGCGGAATTGCTTTTGGGTGTCTCGATGGAAGAGAAGGGGGTCTCGAAATTACTGACCCTCTCATTTCAAAAGGCTGCTGTATAAACAG
Source organism: Chlamydiota bacterium (assembly GCA_021772465.1). GTDB lineage: Bacteria > Chlamydiota > Chlamydiia > Chlamydiales > JAAKFR01 > JAJFLX01. The sequence goes on along the minus strand of JAJFLX010000012.1, from coordinate 87,404 downwards.
ACTAGCGAGGAGTTTTTCACACAACCTCGGTTTAGAGTGAACGAACGAGACGATCCCTTGACTATTCTCCTACTAAACGCAAAGCTTTATAATGACGGGGCAGTCACAAGAAAAGAGCCCTGGTCGAAAAAAAAGAAAGCTGCTAAAAAGTCTCGACTATGTTGATTGGCATTCCCAAAGAGATCAAGAACCACGAATACCGCGTGGGAGCCACTCCAGGCCTCGTCAGTATGCTCACACAAGATGGACACACCGTCTTTGTTCAGACAAAAGCAGGTCTTAGCATCGGTTTTACCGATGAAATGTACACACAAGCTGGAGCTACCCTTGTCGATACCGCTGAAGCGGTCTATGGCAAAGCAGAACTCATCGTCAAAGTAAAAGAGCCCCAAAAAAGTGAGTTCCCCCTGCTTCGCAAAGGTCAAATTCTCTTCTGCTTCCTCCATCTCGCTCCCGATCCTGAACAACTCAAGCATTTGATCGAGCGGAAAGTCGTCGGGATCGCCTTTGAAACTGTTGTAGACCAAGATGGCCGCCTCCCCCTTCTCACTCCCATGAGCGAAGTGGCAGGCCGCATTGCCATCCAAGCAGGCGCAACGGCCCTTCAAATGGCAAATGGGGGGAAAGGACTCCTCCTTGGAGGCGTTCCAGGTGTCCCCCCCGCTCAAGTGACAGTGATCGGAGGAGGCGTAGTCGGCACGCAGGTAGCTCGTATGGCTATGGGTTTTGGCGCCGATGTCACCCTCCTTGAACGTCGCCTTTCAAGACTGCGCGAGCTCGATGATCTCTACGGTCCCCTTCTCAAAACCATCTATTCGACGCCTGTCTCAATTCAAGAGACCATCGAGCGTTCTGATCTCGTTGTTGGAGCGGTGCTCATCCCTGGAAAGAGAGCGCCAAAGCTTATCACTGAAACGATGATTCAACAGATGTCTCCAGGAAGCGTCTTTGTCGATGTAGCCATCGATCAAGGAGGGTGCGCAGAAACTTCAAGACCGACCACGCACTCTGATCCGATGTACCTCGTCCATGGTGTCGTGCACTACTGCGTAGCAAATATGCCAGGAGCTTGTGCACGCACCTCCACGCAAGCGCTCAATAACGCAATCGCGCCCTATGTGCTCGAACTTGCCGAGAAAGGATACAAAAAAGCGATGCAAGATGATGAAGGACTGCTCGCAGGTCTCAATGTATGTGAAGGTAAAGTCACAAACGAGTTTGTAGCAGCCGACTGCGGCACCCCTTTTACCCCTCCAGAAACGTTGATTTGACATTGTAGAGCTGAATCTCTATCGTAGAGCTAATTTTAGGATACATGTATGAAAAATATCTTTTTTTCAGCCCTAGCCTTATTTTTTTGTGTCACCCCATTGACTGCAAATAACCCCTCTTGGTCGGCTTCTGTTGAATTTCTCTACATGTTTCCCTCTATGGATCAGCCCTATTTCGTGATCGACTCGATCAGCTCAGAGCCCAACGGAGAACGTTTTAGCAACAACCAGCCCCTCCACCCCGGCTACCGAGCTGAACTCGCTTACCTCTTTTGCAATCAAGTGAATGATGTGCGCCTCCGGTGGACTCACTTTCCCACTTTCTGCGATGAGAAGACCAAAAGTGGGAATGAACTCTTCCCCGTGATGTTTCATCCCATCAACCCCTCAGGAGGAGTGAACGGTACAATCTCCATTGAAGATTGCTTTGACTTCTACTTCCTCGATTTAGTTTTCAGCCAAAGAGCGCTTTGCTGCGGCCCCTTTCTCTTCGATCTTGTCGGAGGACTTCGGTGGGGTTATCTCGACTTGCGCGAGCAAGTTGTGCTCCAGTCAACAGGGATGACTCGTGATGTGAAAGTGCACTCCCAATTCTGGGGAGTGGGACCCGATATAGGCTTCGATTTTGAATACAACCTCTGTTATGGGCTTGCCCTCCACGGAAAGGCAGATGTAGCGCTCCTTGTCTCTCGGCGAGAAGCCTCCTACTCCGATTCAGAGTCTTTTGTCTATGCAAAGAATGAACCCTACTGCGCTGTGGTGCCCACCTCAGATATTCGGCTCGGTATAAACTACAATAAAGAATTGAATTTTCGCTGCTTAGCAGCGCTCCCCACCGGGTGTGGGTGGCTCAATTTTGAGATAGGCTATGAGATCATCACTTTCTATAAAGGACTCGACCGGATCTACTTCGTCGACGACGGCAGTCTCGGGGCAAGCTTCGATGAGCTCATGGACTTCACCCTTCAGGGCCCTTATTTTCATCTAGGGTTCACATTCTAAATCCTTTCGTGTATACTAGCCCGCTATGACTTCACATTTCCGAAATTTGGCGATCATCGCCCACATCGATCACGGCAAAACAACTTTGCTTGACGCTCTTCTAAAGCAGTCTAACCTCTTTCGAGAGAACGAAATCACCCCTGAACGGATGATGGATTCGTATGATCAAGAGAAAGAGCGTGGCATTACCATTTTTGCCAAGCACACTAGTCTCAAGTATCGGGATGTGACGATTAATTTCATCGATACTCCAGGGCACAGTGACTTCTCGGGCGAGGTGGAGCGGGTCCTTGGAATGGTTAGCTCTGTTCTTTTGCTCGTCGATGCGCAAGATGGACCGATGCCACAAACCCGTTTTGTGCTTTCAAAAGCGTTGAAGATGGGGCTTTGTCCTGTCGTTGTGATCAACAAAGTCGACCGTCCCCATGCCGACCCTGACCGAGTTCTCAATGAAACCTTCGATCTCTTTGTCGAACTGGGAGCGACCGACCAGCAGCTCGATTTTCGTTACTGCTACGCTTCTGCCATCATGGGCTACGCCCTCAAACACTACGAAGATAAGCCCGAGGACATGTCTCCTCTGTTTGATCTGATTCTCGACGCGGTCCCCCCTCCAAAAGACGATCCTGCCGCTCCCTTTTTGATGCAAGCGATGACGATCGACTACGATCAGTTCGTCGGGCGACAAGCCACCGGGAGGGTCCTTGGAGGAAAGGTTACCAAAGGTCAGCGAGTTTTATGGCAAAGAGAGGGGCAAGACCCAACTCATGCAACGATCACTCGAATCGAAGGCTACAGTGGGATCAAAAAAGTCGAATTTTCTGAAGGGGTAGCGGGAGATATTGTGAGCGTGTCGGGCATTGAAGAGGTGAATCTCGGCGATACCCTTTGCGACCCCGATCACCCGACCAAGTTGCCCCCCATTGCTATTGAAGAGCCGACGATGTCTGTCAACATCATGATCAACAGTGGTCCCTTTGCCGGGCAAGATGGGAAAGATGTCACCTTTAACAAGATCAAAGAGCGCCTTCTTAAGGAGAAAAAATCGAACATCTCCCTTCGCATTGAGGAATTTTCCGGTGAGGAAGAGGCGATGACAGTCTACGGTCGCGGTGAGCTGCAGCTCGCCGTGCTTTTAGAAGCGATGAGACGAGAGGGGATGGAGATGACTGTCTCTAAGCCAAAAGTGATCATCAAAGAGATCGAGGGAGAAAAAAGTGAGCCGATCGAGCGCGTTTACGTAGAAACCCCAGAGGAGCATTCTGGCTCTGTGATTGAAGCTCTCTCACGTCGAAAAGGAGAGATGCAGCAGCTCTCTACAGATGAGAATGGGATCACCCGCTTCGAATTTCTTATTCCGACAAGAGGGCTCATGGGTTTTCGCAACGATTTCCTTACCATGACTCGAGGGCTTGGAATTATGACCTCGCTTTTTGAAAAGTTTGAGCCCTGGAAAGGAGAGATCCCAAGACGAAGCAAAGGGGCGCTTATCTCCATCAACCAGGGAAAAGCGACCGCCTACTCTATGGGGGCTCTTCAAAAAAGAGGTACCCTCTTTGTGAGTCCTGGCGACGCTGTTTATGAGGGCATGCTCATTGGAGAAAACAGCCGTGACAACGACCTCGTTGTCAATGTGACTAAAGGGAAACAGTTGACCAATGTGCGAGCCTCTGGGACAGATGATACCCCGATTATCGTTCCCCCTCGAAAACTCTCCCTGGAGCAAGCGATCGATTTCATCGAAGACGATGAACTTGTCGAAGTGACCCCTCGTTTCTTGCGCACACGAAAAAGAGCGCTCAAGGAAGTAGAGAGAAAACGTCAAAAATAAAATTTAATTTATTGAGATCTTTGTAGATTTGGTGTTTGACGCTGCGCTCTAGCTGTGTTATAATTTACTTAACAATTTGAGGTTAAGTATGGCAGCAGCAGTCAATAGCACGGCTCAAGCGCCCCCAATTCAAAGGGTACCGCAGGCTAAAAAGAGCCACCCTCTTCTTTGGGTTGCTGTGGTTATTTTGACGAGCATTGGGACGACAACAGCTGTTGTGGCTGGAATCGCTCATTTTGCACCGCGCGTCTTTTTGCCCCCTGCTTTTAAAGCCGCTACTGACTACGTTGGTCCTGTCGGGCGACTCTCGCTGCTTGGGAATGGGTGTGGGCTTGCCTTGTTAACAGCGCTCTCAGCTGGCTACCTCTCGTCTCAAAAGAGGGCTCAAGCTCCTAAATGGTCTCGCTCGCAGCAAACGGAAGATCCTCCTTTCATCGCCTGTGTAAAAAAATCATCTTACAAAGAAATTGAAACAGGACTTGAAAAGGCCCAAAACCTAAATGAGGTCGATCATCACGGCCACACCGCCCTCTGGCACGCTGTGCAAAGAGGCAGCTCTTATGTCTATTTGCTTTTGCAAAAAAAGGGCATTGACGTGGATCTAGGTGAACCACTTCAAGCCGCGGCGCGGCTAGATGATTGGGTCTCCTATGATCTCCTTAAGAATCAGGGAGCGGATGAATCGAAGGTGAACCCAGAACTTACCCGAACATGGAAAGCCTTAATTGAAGAAGAAGTGAGCTGCTGGGAAGCTTTCGAGTCACTCCTCTCAAAAGAAAAAAAATCAGAGGCCTACTCATATAGGAGCCTGTGCGCTTATATCCGCTATAGAAGCACTCCTCACGATAGGGAGCCGCTTGTAGCGTGGGGGGGTCGAACGGGGTTTAAGTACCGAGCTCTATGTTACAGAAGAACAGATCTTAAAGAAGTAGCGGATGCTCTAGAAGAGTGTGGCGCGTTTGCTGATAAGAGATTATTTGACAAGCCAGGCAATAGAACAGATTTGTTTTCAGTATTAGCGCGAAAGAGTTCAGAGGGCCTAAAGAAAGAGCAGGTACTTCTCGAAGCGGCGAAGAATGGATACCACCGCGTAGTCGCAAAACTAATAAATAGTCAGTGGATCAAAGGTGATGTTGATGAGGCTCTTGAATTTGCCAAAGAGCATGGGCACTACCCGATTGTACAAATGATAGAAAAATGGAAAGCAATGGTAGGATGATGTTCAGTGAAGTGATAACATTTCTTAAAACGTGGGGCAGCCACTGGATCGTTCAGATCTTTTTTGTGGTCTTTGGAGCCCTTCTTGTCGACTTGATCCAAAAAAGAGTCGTTCACAAGCTTTGCAAAAAGGCAGAAAAAACAAAGAAGATGTGGGACGATGCTGTCCTTGGCGCTTTAAAGCTTCCGCTCACTCTTTTGATTTGGGTGCTTGGACTCTGCTTTGCAGCTGAAATCATTCAAAAAGAGACAGGCTCTGGTCTCTTCTTTGCGATTGAGGCGCTCCGCTATCTTGGAATAATTGCAGCGGGCGCTTGGTTCGCTATTCGCCTTGTCAAGCAGGGCGAGGTGAAGGTTCTTTCGAAATATGGCGCGAAGGGAAAATCGGTAGACAAGACAACAGTCGATGCCGTTGCTAAAGTTCTGCGCGCGTCGATTGTCGTAACCGCAATTCTTGTAGCCCTTCAAACACTCGGCTTCAGCCTCTCAGGGGTGCTCGCTTTTGGGGGAGTTGGAGGTATCGCAGTCGGTTTTGCAGCCAAAGACTTGCTCGCCAACTTCTTCGGCGGCTTCATGATCTACTGGGATCGCCCCTTTAAAATTGGAGATTGGATTCGATCGCCAGATCGTGAGATCGAAGGGACTGTCGAGCACATCGGGTGGAGACTCACCCGCATTCGCACCTTCGATCAAAGGCCGCTCTACATCCCCAACTCGATCTTTACAACGATTGCTGTTGAAAACCCGTCGAGGATGCTCAACCGTCGAATCTATGAAAAGATAGGGGTGCGCTACAAAGATGCGAGTAAGGTGGCAAATATTCTCGAGAAGGTTCGTGAAATGCTCCAGAGTCACCCTGAGATTGATCAATCACAGACCTTGATGGTCAATCTCGATCAGTTTAGCCCCAGTTCGCTTGAGTTTTTTATCTACACTTTCACCAAGACAACAGTCTGGACCCGTTTTCACGAGATCAAAGAAGAGGTCTTACTGAAGATTCATCAGATCATCCTCGAAGGCGGAGGAGAGATCGCCTTTCCGACGACAACAGTTCACCTCCCCTCTCCTGAATCCATTGGAGTAGCTCCTCTTTCCGCCAAACGGCCTAATATTGCTGTGAGCGACTAGCTTTTTGCATCGCAGCGTAGACTTCATCTACTGAAATCTGTTTCATGCAACGGAAATCGATAGGGCATGTCCTCTGATAGCACGGGGAGCAACTCACATGCTTGTGAATCACGACGCCTCGCTTATAGGGGCCTGTTGTGATTTCGCTTGTCGATCCAAAAAGCGCGACAAGAGGTGTTTTAAGCGCCGCTGCGATGTGCATCGGGCCGCTATCGCCGGTGAGGAAGAGGTCGAGCTGCTCGATCAATGCGATAAGCTCTCGAAGGGAAGTTGTTCCCGCTAGGTTTGTAACGCGCCCCCCCAGGCCATCGCAGATCTGAGAGGTGAGTGGCGCGCCGGCTTCATCTCCAAAGTAGAGGATGTGCACATCTGGATCTTCGAGAAGCTTCTCAGTCAGGGCGCGAAACCTATCGGGGAGCCAACACTTCGCTGAGCCATAAGCAGCGCCAGGGTTGATGCCAATCACCCGACTCTTTTCGGGAATCTGTTGCTGTCTCAAGAGAAGGGTGGCAGCCGCTCTTTCCTCTTCGGTTAAAAAGAGTTCAGGCTCACTCTCAGAAAGAGGGATGTCAAGAGGGTCGAGCAATCTTTTGTAGGTGACAACAAGGTGCTCTTCAACGCTCGGCTTTTCGAGCCTGTCAGTGAGAAGCCAGCCTCTAAAGTCGGTTGTAAAGCCCACCCTTTTGGCAACGCGACCGCGCCAAAGCCACCAAGCTGAGGAGAAAGAGCCCGGCAGCAAGATGCCGAGATCGTATTTCCCTTGCCGAAGTCTTGAGATGAGGTCACGGTTCTCTTGGCGGCGCAAAAAACTATTGGGCCTTGTGAAGGTGAAGATTTCGTCGAGATGTGGATTGCCAAAAAGAAGTGAGGCGATGGCCCTTCCCTGGCAGAGCGCAGTAATTTTTGCCTCAGGGTAAGCCGAGCGGATATCGTGAATCACAGGGGTAGCCATCACAGCATCCCCAATCCAATTCGGCATTCTGATGACAATGTTTTGATACATCTAGTCTATTTTATCCGATTCCCTGTATAAAATCGAGAGATGAGAGACAAAAAGCAAACCATTTTAGGTATCGACCCCGGAACTGCGATCACGGGGTATGGCCTTATTTCAATCGATGAGAGGCGGGCCTTTCGGGCGGTCGATTACGGGTCTATCCGCCCCCCGGTCTCTTACGCCCTGTCAGAGAGGTACCGAATCATTTTTGAGTCGGTAGATAAGCTTTTGAGTCAACACAAGCCAGATGCCATGGCAGTAGAGACGCAATATATTCAAAAAAACCCCCAAAGTGCGATGAAACTCGGCATGGCTCGAGGGGTTATTGTGCTAGCGGCTACTTTGCAAGGAATTCCCACTTTCGAATATGCTCCCTCCACAGCTCAGAAAGCTGTGGTGGGAAGGGGTAATGCAAGCAAGGCGCAGGTTTTGGGTATGGTTCAACGCCTCCTAGCACTCGCCTCCCCTCCCTCTCCGCAAGATGCTGCAGATGCCTTAGCACTTGCGATCTGCCATGGACAAACCTTAAGTGCGAGGAAAAAAATCTAATGTATGCCTATTTAAGAGGCCAGCTTGTCGAAGCAACTCCAGGCCACGCCACCCTTGAAATCAATGGAATCGGGTATGAGCTCCCCATTCCAGTAAGTGCGTTAGCTCACCTTCCCCAGCTCGGTGATGAGGTCATGTTCTACACTGCTTGGGTCGTGCGCGAACAGTCACACACACTCTACGGCTTCCTCTCCAAAGAGGAGCGCAACCTTTTCAATGCTCTGATCACCCTTTCAGGTATCGGCCCAAAAACAGCGCTGAGTTTGATTGGGCATTTGAGCCTCGGGCAGGTTCAAGAGGCGATTGATCTGCAAAATGCCACCGTTTTTGCTCGAGTTCCAGGGATTGGAAAAAAAACAGCCGAGCGTCTTCTCATCGACTTGCAAGGGAAAGTGAAATTGAAAGCAACCTCTCCAGGTTCTACAGCGCTCCACGATGCACTTCAGGCTCTTTTGCAGCTCGGCTATTCTAGAGACCATGCTGAGAAGGCCCTCAAAAAGGCATCAAGCGACCTTGCAGACCCCTCTGATCTCTCGAAATTGATCGCTGCTGCTCTCAAAACCCGGGTTTAAAAACTAGTAGTAACAATTAGTGTTTTTTTGTTAGAATGCCTGCAATTTAAACTCTTAGGAGAATGATGGCTTTAGAAAGAACACTATCAATTGTTAAACCCGACGTGGTGAAGAAAAATCAAATTGGCGAGGTTCTCGCACGCCTTGAAAAAGCAGGGCTAAAAATCGTTGCTTCAAAAATGGTTCACCTCACCTCTGAGCGTGCAGGGAGTTTTTACGCGGTTCATAAGGAGCGACCCTTCTACAAGGATCTCGTCGATTTCATGAGCTCAGGCCCTGTCCTTGTGAGTGTTTTAGAATCAGAGAATGCGATCTTAAAAAATCGTGATGTGATGGGAGCTACCAATCCATCTGAAGCGGCTCCAGGAACTATTCGTGCTGATTTTGCCGAGTCTATTGATGCCAACGCCGTACACGGCTCAGATGGACCGGTGACGGCGAAAGAAGAGATCTCCTTCTTTTTCAAGCCGGAAGAAATTTGCTCGTCACACTGATTGATAACTACGACTCTTTCACCTACAACCTGGCTCATGCCTTTCAGATACTTGGGCACACTGTCGAGGTATTGAAAAATGACCAAGTGACTGTAGAGGAGGTAGTGCAAAAAAATCCGGGTCTAATCCTTGTGGGACCTGGCCCTGGAAGGCCTAGCGAAGCGGGAATCTCCCTCTCATTAATTCGAGAGGTGAGTGGGAAAATCCCATTGCTCGGAATATGCTTAGGTCATCAAGCTATTGGTGAAATATTTGGCGCGAAGCTCAAACGGGGGGAGCCTGTGCACGGGAAGGTCTCACAGATCTATCATTTTGGGTTTCCATCCCCTTTTCAAGCGCTTTCGAATCCATTTGGCGCTGTACGCTACAACTCTTTGATATTAGAGGAAATTCCACCAGACTTGGAGGTGACCGCTTGGACTGAAAAGGGAGAGGTGATGGCTTTGAAACACATCAGCTATCCTATCTGGGGCCTTCAATTTCACCCAGAATCGGTCGGATCTGACCAGGGCTTAGATATTCTTCGCTCTACAGTCGAAACTCTGAACCGAGGTAAGTAGCTCTTGCTTCTTCATTATGGACAAGCGTATCGACAGTACCCGCGAGAAAGACGCGTCCGTCGCGGATCAAATAGCTTCGATCGACGATTGAAAAGATCTCGCGTGCATTATGATCGGTGATCAATATCCCGATCTTTTTCTCAGCGAGATGGCGAATCAACTCCTTCACATCGTGGATCGCAATAGGATCGATATTTGCAAATGGCTCATCGAGAAGAAGCAAAGAGGGGCTCGTCACAAGAGCGCGCGTGATTTCGAGCCGCCTTCGCTCTCCCCCAGAGAGTGAGGCGGCCTTTTTGTCTGCTAGCCCCTCGAGGTGGAGCTCGTGGAGCAAAGAATCGAGTCTCTCATTGCGCATTTTTTTGCTTAAAGGGAGCGTTTCTAAAATGCAGGCGATATTCTCTCGCACACTCAAGCTTCCAAACACTGAGGGTTCTTGGGCGAGGTAGCCCATGCCCAGTCGCGCTCTTTTATCGACCGGTTTTCGAGTGACATCCTCTCCAGCGAAATGCACGCTTCCACGATCGGGTCTGATGAGGCCCATCGTGATGTAAAAGGCTGTAGTTTTTCCCGCCCCGTTCGGACCGAGAAGACCTACGATTTCTCCCTCCTGGACAGCAAAACTCAAGCCTGAGACCACCTTCCGTCCCCCGTAACTCTTTTCAAGCTCATGCACTTCTAAAATTGGAGGTTTGACTACCATGTAAAATACTCCTTCAATCGGTCGATTTGATCTGTGCCAAAAACAAATTGGACATCTCCCCTTCCACGGAAGGTCTCTTTTCCTGTCTCCGGGTTTTTCTGTGCAAAGACAGTCCATGCCGCGAGTTGAAAATCGTGCTCTTTATCGTAAAAAAGGACAGGCTTTTCCACCCCTTCCAAGATTTTTAGTTGCTGATCGGGGTAGTAGGTTAATTTTTCAGCGAGAGCAAATTGATCCCCACTCGCGTGCGTGAGCTGAATGGCTCCTTCGAGCTTCACCTCTTTGAGTGCAAAACCGTCGAACTCTAAAACACCCTGGTTAGCGACAATTTCACCCTCTCCCTCTAAGTTGAAAAGCACCTTGTTTTTGAGCTCAAGTTTTGCAGCTGTTAAAACAAAGTGGATCATCTCAGCTGATGCAGAAAATAGAAGAGTCTTAGGTTCTCGGTTCACTTCGACAGGCTCATAGTGCCAAATTTTTCCCCTCTCAGCCTTTAGATCTCCCGTGCTATAGTCATAAAGAGCTTGATCAGCAGTAAGATAGCGTACTGTTTGAAGGTTTTTTTCAGGGATGCGCTCATGAATCAGACAGGTAACAGTGTCGAGTAGTTCGAGGATTTCAAGATCGTTATTCTTTTGAAAACAAAAAACTTCACCGCTTTTGCTCTCAACGCGGGCATAATTATCTCCGGACCAGATCTCTTTGACGACCCCTTTTCTACTCTGCTGAGTGTGCCCCGATTTTTTGGGTTTGGTACTCGCTTGCAAAGCTAAGTAGCGCGCTTCAGTGCCTTCTTTTTCTGAAAAAAGCCACACTCCCCCTAGAAGTGCCATACAAGCTAAAAGGGCTAAGAACCATTTATACATGCATAAATCCGTTGCCAGCTCTCTACAAGCTCTCTCATCGCCTCAAAAGGAATAACCGAGGCTGCATCGCTTTTAGCTCGTCTCGGGTCTGGGTGTGACTCCGCGAAGATTCCATTGCATCCAGCAGCGAGTGCAGCTCGTGAGAGTGTAGGGATATATTTTCGCTCTCCTCCCGATTGGGCGCCGAGTCCGCCAGGGAGTTGAACAGAGTGGGTTGCATCGTAGAGGACAGGGCACTTAAATCCTTGCATCACAGGAATGGCGCGAAAATCGCTTACCAAATTGTTGTATCCAAAAGAGACCCCTCGATCGGTCAGCCAAATTTTTTGACTTCCCGACTCTCGAAGCTTTTCGACAACTTGACTCATGTCCCATGGGGCCATGAACTGCCCTTTTTTGACATTGATCTGCGCGCTTGTTTTGCTCGCGGCCACAAGAAGGTCGGTCTGCCTACAGAGGAAGGCGGGGATTTGAATCACATCACAAACTTGGGCAGCAGCTTTGGCCTCTTCAGGTGAGTGCACGTCAGTGAGTACTGGGACCCCAAAGGTCTGTTTCACTTTTTCTAAAATTTTCAACCCCTCTTGGAGCCCTGGTCCGCGAAAAGAGTGAAGAGAGGAACGATTTGCCTTGTCATAGCTTGCTTTGAATACAAAGTGGATAGGGCGCTCTCGCATCAGATCCACGAGAAACTCTGCGCAACTCATCGTATGCGTCTCATTTTCGATCACACAAGGGCCTGAGATAACAATTAGAGGCTGCATAAAGCGACTACCTTCTCTTTGTGAGGATTGGAAAATTGATCCATCAATGTGATGAGATCGATAGGAGGGTCGAGATCGATGCGTTCGGTAAGATCGGTGAGTGGGGCGAGTACAAAGAGACGCTCTTGCCACCTCGGATGAGGGATTGTGAGGTGCTCATCAGAAAAGACAAGGGAGCCATAAAAGAGCAAGTCGAGATCGATCGCTCGGGGGGCATTTTTCATTTTAGGTATCTTTCCCAGTTTTTTTTCCATCTGTTGTAGCACTTCCCACAGCGCGTGAAGTTTCATGGTGCAGTGAAAGCGGCACACTGCATTCCAGTAGTCGGGTTGAAAGATCTCGCTCACAGGGGTGGTTCGGTAGAGCTTGGAGGCTTGGAGCTGAGAGATTTCTCTCATCTTCTCGAGGGATTCGATCACTTGGCGAATAAGAGAGGGGGTCGACTCAAAATTCCCTCCAATCCCCAGATAACAATCTATCATTGAGGGAGATTATAGACCGCAATAGGGGTAAAATTCAACTCTTGTTGTTTAGAAAAAAAAGGGCTACTATAGCCGCCGTGGGACCGATAGCTCAGCGGATAGAGCACCCGCCTTCTAAGCGGGTGGTCGCAGGTTCGAATCCTGCTCGGTCCGATCCTTTACTTCTTCTCTTCTTCTTCTTCTTCTTCTTCAATAATCTCGAGATTCACTCGGAGACCATTGCGGCTGGCAACTGACATCAAAAGGGTGCGAATCGCATTGATCGTCTTACCCCGTTTTCCAATGATTTTTCCAATATCTGATTTTTCTACAGAGAGCTCGAGAATGATGGTGTGGGTACCGCCCACTTCCTTGATTTCTACTTTATCAGGATTATCAACCAGATTCTTAACGATATAAGCTACAAATTCTTTCATAGTCGTGGTCCTCTACTTCCGGTGCACTTTCTCGATAGTACTAAAAATTATATTATACAGTCTATCTTTCTAGAAAGAATGTGACTGGGCCGTCATTGATGAGCGCAACTTCCATCGTAGCTCCAAAAATTCCCGACTGGATAGGGGTATCTAATCGGGCTGTAAGCTCATTGATGAACTCTTCATAGAGGAGGAACGCGGGCTCGGGCAGTGCCGCTTCGGTAAACTCTGGGCGCTTCCCTTGAGTGCAACTCCCATAGAGGGTGAATTGGCTGACGACGAGGATTTGACCTCCTACTTCCTCGATAGTGCGGTTCATCTTGCCTGTTTCGTCTTTAAAAACTCGTAGGCCGACCACTTTGTTGACGAGCCACTCAATTTCTTGTGGAGAGTCTTGTTTGTGAATCCCTAAAAAGAGAAGAAGGCCTGGGCCAATTTTTCCGCACACTTTCTCGCCTACGGTTACCTGGGCCTGTTTTACTCTTTGGATGAGAAGTCGCATGCATCTATCTTGAAGCATCGATCCATTTACCTCAACATCGAGAAGGGGGGTCGCGATTAGGGCTTGAGGAATTTTTCTATAATCGATGTCATGTCTTCAGGCAGAGGAGCTTCGATCACAAGGTGAGCACCTGTGATAGGGTGATCGAATACCAGTCGATGCGCGTGAAGCAGCTGTCTTTCCACTCCATATTTTTTGTTAAGCGAAGGGGTCCCGTAAACCGGATCCCCCAAAATGGGGGTGCCAATCGATTGAAGATGGACTCGAAGCTGGTGGGTTCTCCCCGTTTCAGCCCCAAGCTCTACAAGGCTCAAAGGTGAGGAAAAACGGAGAATTTTGCATAAAGTGCGCGCAGGCTTTCCCCCCTCTTTGATTACAGCCATTTTCTTTCGATGAACAGGGTGGCGTCCAATATTTCCTTCGATCACGCGCTCTTTAGGGTTGCCTACACAAACGGCGAGGTAGGTTTTTTCAATCCGCCTCGCTGCAAATGATTCGACGAGCTTTGATTGAGCTCTCTCTGTCTTAGCCGCGAGCAACACACCCGTTGTCTGTTTGTCAAGTCGGTGGACGATGCCAGGGCGGAGCGTCTCCCCCTTGGGAAGATGGTTGCAATGGTAGAGTAGAGCGTGAACAAAAGTGCCACTCCAATTTCCCGCCGCAGGATGAACGACCATATCAACAGGTTTATTGATCGCAAGCAAGGCGTCATCTTCATAGAGAATATCAAGGGGAATGTTTTCAGGCTCGAGTGTGATTTCAGGGGTGAGGGCAAATTCGATTTCAATCTCATCGCCAATCTCAAGGCGATAAGCCTTTTTGGCAATCAAGCCGTTTACGAGCACCAATTTTTTCTCAATCAGATACTGAAAGTACTGCCGTGAGTAGTCCTGGTAGTGGCTAGCGAGCCATTTGTCGAGGCGCATTCCCGCCTCAAGTTCTGAAATGATAAGGGTTTCATCCATGGAGAGTGAGCAGGCGGGGCAGCGGAAAATGGGCGTTGGGATCCAGCTTGTGGAGTAAACTCAAAAGATTCGCTTCAAGATTTTCGAGATCTGAGAGGGTGGGGGTGCCCTCTAGGGGTTTACCGAGATAGTTTTTACCTTTAAACATGAGAGGGGTGAGATAAACGTCACCTCGGGTGAGGTAGCTCGCTTTTTGAGTAGAGTAGGGTACGGCGAGGAAAAGCTGAATCATGCTCACTTGTCCGATGGGGGAGGGTGCGCTTTGGTCGTTTGCATTTGAGAGTACATAACCTGCCCGATCCCTGTGAGGAAGCGGTTGTACATCTCTAACCCTTTTTTGTGCCCAAGCTTTTCAATCAACATTTTTTTGAGCTCTCCAAGCGTTCTAACAGGGGTCTTGAGAGCCGATTCTACAGAGGCGCTACTAGGCTCCCCAGTAGGGCCGCCCGATTCACTTGTCTCCGTAGGTTTCAGAGGAGTTCCACCTATTCCACTGCTCTCACTCATGCTAGCTCCTAAAGATTTTAACCGACTTTAACTCTTTATTCGTGACTCTCACGCCCCGGGCGCTAACCCCTTTTATGAGCACCTCATCGAGCTCACACTCGAGTTTTGTAAGCTTTTGACGCGCTTTGGGCTTGAAGCTGAGTTGGACGACAACATCAGGCTTTGTCGTGAGCAGCTCCAATTTGTGGTCAGCATCTAAAAATCGGTATTCTTTATCAAGGATAAACTGTTTCACAATAAACCGTTTCACATGAGGGTACTGAGTCTTTTTGTCTCTGTAGAGCACTCTGAAAAGCGTCGTTTTGTCTGCAGGGCCCACCCATACCGCTGCTGCATCGCTTGTGTGGATAAACTGCTTTTCAGGTATGTTGATCACTTGGTAGGTCCCATCTTCAAAGAGCATGAGCAACTTGTCGAGATTGGAACACTCTATTTGATGCTCAGAGCTCACTTTAGTACCAATAAACCCTGAAGAGGCATCATACCCCACAACTACTTTCCGCTCGAGGATGGCTTTTTTGTCCAGCGTCTCAAGAGTTTTGATCTGAGTTTTCCGAGGAAATAGCGCCCCGTATTTTTTCAAAAGCCCCTGAAGGTAATTGGAAGTGAATTTTTTGATATTTTTCAGATGTCTCTCTGTCTCGAGCAATTTTTTCTCTAAAACTACGACCTCATCTTCGTTTTTTTGAATATCGAAACGGGAAATGCGGCGGATGGGAATAGCTAAAAGGCGCTCACGGTCTTCTTTTGAGGGAATACGAGCGAGCTGCTTGTGAAAGGGAAGTAAGCTCTTCTCGATAGTTCCATGAATCTTTTCGTAGTGGCTGATCTCTTCGATTTGTTTGTAAAGCCGATTTTCAATAAAAATCTGCTCGAGAGTTTTTTCGAAAATCTTTTCAAGAAGACGGTCTCTTTCAATCTCGAGTTCAGTTTTTAAGTACCCCTGAAGCTTTTCAAGATGCAACTGCAAAATTTGTGAAACACTCCCCTCCCAAGGGAGTTTCTGGTTGATGCTGAGCATCTGAGTGCTGATAGAGACTTCGGCATCGGTGAAAGCGTAGAGAGGCTCGAGGAGATCTTTTGCATACTGTCCTCTTGGAAGCTTGATCTCGATCTCAACTCTCTCAGCTGTGTAATCGCTGATCGATTCGATCTTAATTTTCCCCTTTTTGGCAGCTTCATCAATGGAGCGGATGAGAGACTCTGTGGTCGTTCCATAGCAAATCTCTTTGATGACAAGTGTTTTATCATCGACCACTTCGATTTTAGCCCGGAGACGTACTTTCCCTTTCCCATCGTCGTAATCTGCAGCGTCCATGATGCCCCCAGAGGGAAAATCGGGGACAAACTCGAGGTGCTTTCCGTTGAGCAGAGCGATTTCGGCCTCGATCAGCTCAGAAAAGTTGTGAGGAAGGATTTTAGTCGCCATGCCCACCGCGATCCCCTCGGCGCCTTGCAACAAAAGAAGGGGGATTTTTGCAGGCAGATAGACGGGCTCTTGGGCGCGTCCATCATAAGAGGGAAGAAAAGGGGTTAGGGCTGGGTTGAAAAGGGTCTCTTTTGCAAGTGAACCCAGCCTAGTTTCGATGTAGCGAGCAGCTGAGGCTGGATCTCCAGTAGAAGGATTTCCAAAATTTCCCTGCATCTCGAGTAAGTAGCCCTTATTTGCCAGTGAGACAAGAGCGTCGACAATCGGCGCATCACCATGAGGGTGGAGGGCCATAGTTTGCCCAGCTACATTGGCAACTTTGTGCATTTTTCCATCATCCATCCGGAAGAGGGTCCACAAAATCCGACGCTGGACAGGTTTTAGACCGTCAATCACATCAGGGATAGCGCGGTCGAGAATCACATAAGAGGCGTAGTTGAGGTAGTTCTCTTTGTAGAGCTGTTTAAAATCATCCATATCTAGAGTTCCACGGGAATCAGGTTTTGCATGATGTAGTTTCGTCGCTCCGGGGTGTTTTTGCCCATAAAGAAATTGAGCGTTGGCCGGATATCGGAAAGAGCGTTGATCTCAACATGGCGCAGACGCATATCTTTTCCGATAAACTGCTTGAATTCGGACGGTGAGATCTCCCCTAATCCTTTAAAGCGTGTCACCTCGTAGTTTTTCTGAAGCTTTTCAATAGCCTCTTTTTTCTCCTCTTCTGAGTAACAGTAGTAGGTAGTTGTTTTGTCTCTCACTTTAAAGAGTGGGGTTTCGAGAATGTAGAGATGGCCATTGACGACAAGTCCTTCAAAGTAGGTCAAAAAGAAGGTAACAAGCAGGTTGCGGATATGCATGCCATCGACATCTGCATCCGTTGCAAGAATAACTTTGTTATAACGCAATCCTGCGAGGTCCTCTTCTATATTGAGTGCGCTCATCAAGTTGAAGAGCTCTTCGTTTTTGTAGAGCTGGTCGAGCTTCATCCCGTGCACATTCATAGGTTTGCCCCGCAAGGAGTAGATCGCTTGTCTCAAGGGGTCTCTTGAAGCGACAATCGAGGCAGTCGCCGACTCTCCCTCTGTGAGAAAAATCATCGTCTCATCGCTATAGAGAGACTTTTTGTTGTAGTGGAATTTACAGTCGCGCAGCTTCGGGATTTTGAAAGAGATTTTTTTCTGTTTCTCTTTAGCCTCTTTTTTTACAGCTGCGAGCTCTTTGCGCAGCTTCTCATTAAAGCCGATACGTTCGATGAGTTTTGAAGCGATTTCGGGATTTTTATGGAGAAGATCAGAGACAGCCTCTTTCACTTCTTGAACGATCGAGCCGCGGATATCGGTGTTGCTAAGTTTGTTTTTCGTTTGCGATTCGAATATGGGGTCTTTGACCTTTACAAGGGCGCACCCCACAATCCCTTCGCGCACATCGACGCCTTGATAGTTTTTTTTAGCGTACTCATTCACTCCCTTGAGCACCCCCTCACGGAAACCAGAGAGGTGAGTTCCCCCATCTGCAGTATACTGTCCATTGACAAAAGAGTAGTGAATCTCACCGTAGTTTTGGGTGTGGAGAAAAGCAAATTCAAGCTTTTCAGAGCGGTAATGGAGGGGGTCGTAAAGGCGCCCCTCAGTCACTTCGCTATTGAGCAGATCGAGCAGGCCGTGCTCAGATTGGATCGCTTCCCCATTGAAAAAGAGGGTGAGACCGGTATTGAGGTAGGCGTAATGCCAGAGCCTTTTTCGGATAAACTCCTCTCGGTAGTGGTATTTTTTAAAAATTTCACTGTCGGGAGTGAACTCAATGTAGGTCCCATTTTTTTCTCGAGTTTGGGTCGTTTTTTTCGATTCGAGTTTTCCTCTAGAAAAAGTCGCTTCGAATCGTTTCCCCTCGCGGAAGCTGCGAACGGTAAAATGACTGGAGAGAGCATTGACTGCTTTGAGCCCCACTCCATTGAGTCCGACAGAGAACTGGAAGACATCGTCGTTATATTTAGCGCCTGTATTGATTTGACTCACGCAGTCGATCACCTTCCCAAGGGGAATCCCTCTACCGTAATCGCGCACAGCGATCATCTGGGTTTCAAGATCAAATGTGATGACGATCTGATTACCCTGGTGCATGATAAATTCATCAATGCTGTTATCGATCACCTCTTTGAGGAGAATATAAATGCCATCGTCAATGTGGCTTCCATCTCCTAAGCGCCCTATATACATCCCTGAACGCATTCTAATATGCGTCAGAGCATCAACTGTTTGAATTGCGTTTTCGTCGTAACTTTTTTTCTTTGCCATATGGAAGAGATGATACGGATCGAGAAAAATCTAGTCCATAAAGCAAATCTTTGGGTATATAAGTTGATTCTATGCAGATCGGTGTTCTAGGAATCAATCATAAGTCAGCAGATCTTGCCCTTCGTGAGAAGCTAGCGATCGCTTGCAACCGCCGATTTGGAGCGGACAATTCGCTTCATACTCAATTCTCCTATGCACTTCTCACCACTTGCAACCGAACAGAGCTCTATTACAGCTCCTCTGATTTGCCAAAAACACACACTGAGCTCTTCGCGATTTTGCGCTGTGAAATCGACGAAGAATTTGAACACCGCATTTACTCCTACTTTGCGGGAGACTGTTTTTTTCATTTGGCGCGAGTTACCGCGGGGATGGACAGTGCCCTTGTGGGAGAGACCGAGATTCAAGGGCAAGTGAAACGTGCATATGAAATGGCGATGCACTATAGACGCCTCTCTCCTGAGATCCATTTTCTTTTTCAAAAATGTCTAAAGATTGGAAAAACTGTCCGCTCAGAGATGGGTGAGGGGTATAGTTTTCCAACTCTTGAAGAGACAATTGTGCAAGCTTCGACGCATCACCTAGGAGATCTGAAAGAGTGGCGCATTCTCTTTGTCGGCATTTCAGAGATCAATCACAATATTTTTCATCGATTTAGACAGAAAGGGTTTGAGCAGATCACTTTTTGTAATCGCACAGCTAAAAGAGCGCAAATCTTTGCAGAGCAAGAGAGTGTAGACCTGCTTCCTTGGGAGTTGCTCGAGAGGTGGCACGCCTTCGATCTGACTATCGTCGGGACGCAGTGTCCTCATTTTCTTATACGTGGAAAAGCGCTTACAAAAGAGAAGCGAGTAGTCATCGATTTGAGTGTCCCTCGCAACGTCGATCCTGAGCTTGGAAAGCAATCGAATATTACCCTTCTCAATGTCGATCAACTCAACCGGGTGATAGATAGGCGTCGACGCTCGAAAGCAGCAGAGCTCGCCCGCTTGGAAGGGGAGACTATAGCAAGCGGTGTGAGGCGTCAGCTTGAAATCTTTAAGTTGAAGTCGCTAGAAGTCCGCATGGCCCGGGTAGCGGGGGAAGGCAGAGATGTCTCGAATATTTTCCATACCCGTCACGAATTGGACGAGTCTTTCAAATCCGGCTCCAAATCCCGCATGAGGGACTGAGCCAAACTTGCGTAGCTCTAAATACCACCAGTAGTGCTGCTTGTCGAGATCCCATGCGTCCATCTTAGCTTCAAGAATATCGAGGCGCTCCTCTCGTTGGCTCCCTCCGATAATCTCTCCCACTCCTGGAACAAGAACGTCCATGGCAGCTACCGTTTTTCCATCGTCGTTGGCTCTCATGTAAAAAGACTTGATTTTAGCCGGGTAGTCATAAACTATAACAGGCTGATTATGAAGCTCTTCAGTGAGGTATCTTTCATGCTCTGATTGCAAGTCGCATCCCCATGCGAGAGGGAACTCAAAAATCTTTCCACTTTTTTGAAGCTGCTCCACAGCTTCGGTGTAGGTAAGCCGTAAAAAAGGTTTTTCAACGATGGCCTGAAGCCTTTCGATTACCCCCTTGCAGACGAAGCGGTCGAAGAGTTCAAGATCCTCGCTGCAGCTCTTCAAAACGCTCTCAAAGATTGTTTTGAGATAGCTCTCAGCAAGGTCCATGTCATCGAAAATATCTGCGAAAGCCATCTCTGGTTCGATCATCCAAAACTCGGCGAGGTGGCGCGAGGTGTGCGAATTTTCTGCACGAAAAGTGGGACCGAAGGTGTAGACATCAGAGAGGGCGCAGGCGTAGCTTTCGGCATTGAGTTGTCCTGAGACTGTGAGATAGGCCTCTTTTCCAAAAAAATCTTCGGAGTAGTCGACAAGGCCCCGCTTATCTGACGCTCTATTTGCAGGGTCTAGTGTAGAGACTTGGAAGAGTTGGCCTGCTCCCTCGCAATCAGAGAGGGTAATGATGGGAGTATGGAGGTGCAAAAAGCCGCGCGTTTGAAAAAACTCGTGTGAGGCAAAGGCGAGTGTGTTGCGCACCCTTGCAATAGCTCCTAAGGTGTTCGTACGTGGACGCAAATGAGCTTGTGTGCGCAAAAACTCAAACGAGTGCCTCTTTTTTTGGAGGGGGTAAGTTTCAGGGTCACAAGCGCCGATCACTTCAATCTCTTTCGCTTGGATTTCGACGCTCTGTTTAGCGCCAGGGCTCTTGCTCACGACCCCTGCCACTGCTATAGAGGCACCTGTTGTGATCTCTTGTGGGCGAAGAGATAGATCGGCAATCACTTGCATATTTGAGAGGGTGGAGCCATCATTCACTTCGATGAAAGAGAAGGCTTTTTGGTGACGCACCGTGCGCACCCACCCTTTGAGGGTAACCGCCTCACCCACCAGTTGCTCGTTGCTTCGGATCTCTTTAATTTTCTTGCGCATTACTGTGCAAACTCCCTGAGCATCCAGATCTCTTTATCCCAAAGGGGGCACCCCCCCGGGGTTTCGAGGTATTTGGGGATTTCTCGAGTAAGAGGAGACTCCATTAAAAATTTGAAACATTCCATTCCAATCTCTCCTTCGCCGAGGGGTGCATGACGATCACGCTTTGAGCCTAGCTCTTTCATCGAGTCATTCAAATGGAAAGCAAAAAGGTAGTCGAGGCCGATGAGTTCATCGAAGGACTTGAGTGTCTTATTCCACCCTTCGGGCGTGCGGATATCATACCCTGCGGCAAAAATGTGGCAGGTGTCGATGCAAACACCTACGGGCAGACGATTTTTGGTTTTGTCGATCAAATAGGCGAGCTCTTCGAAGGTGTAGCCAATTGTCGACCCTTGACCCGCTGTTGTCTCTAAAAGAAGATGGAGCTCATCGTCGACGAGTAGATTTTCTACAGAAAGCATCCCTTCGACGATTTTATCGAGGCAAGCGGCGCGAGATTCTTTGAGCGCAGCGCCAGGGTGGAAGTTGAGGAAGGAGAGCCCTAAATCACAACACCTCTCAACTTCATCGTAAAAGCCTTTGAGGCTTTTTTCTCTCACTTCCTCATTGGGGGAGCCGAGGTTGATCAAATAGCCTGCATGGCTCATGATCTGCTCCATTCCTGATTCTCCCAGCGCTCTTTTAAAGCGCTCAATCCCCTCCTCGGTCAGAGGTTTTCCCTTCCACTGCTTCTGATTTGCCGTGAAAAATTGAAAGGTTGTCGCTCCAATTGAGGCCGCTTCAGCGATTGCATTATGCGCCCCTCCAGCCGCTGAGGTGTGGGCTCCAATTAGCAGTTGATTTGCAGGGGTTTTTCGTGGCATAAAAGGGATTCTAACCCATCCATGCATGACGAATCAAGACTCTTCGAAAACGATAGCCTCTTCCGCTCGCCATTTCTTTTCAGGAACTTTGATCAGCCGTCTTACAGGCCTTGCACGTGAGGTGGGGATGGCAGCGGCATTCGGAACGATCCCAGCGGTTGCCGCCTTCTGGATGGCGTTCCGCTTTGCCCACCTTTTGAGACGAATTTTTGGGGAGGGGGCTCTCAATGCAGCTTTTATCCCCCACTTCGAATCGTTGCGAGCGAAAGACCCGAGCCAGGCGGCCCGTTTTTTTTACGATCTCACTCTCGGAGTGGCTTTGGTACTCCTCTCATTGATTGTAGTGCTCGAAGGGGTCCTTTTTTTTCTGCCCAGAGGTGAGGTGGTGCAGCTGACGAGGATATTATTGCCCTCTCTGCTTTTTATCTCTCTTTACGCGCTCAATACCTCTCTTCTCAATTGCGAAAGACACTTTTTTTTACCGAGTGCTGCGCCAGCGCTTCTCAATCTCGTCTGGGTTGGAGCACTTGCTATTCTTTGGAAGCGAGCTCCTGAAAAGGCTCTCATGCAACTCTCAGTCGTGCTCGTTTTTGCCTTTGCTCTGCAGTGGCTTGTTACCTTGCCTGCAGTATTGAAGTATCTCAAGCAGGCAAATCCGATAGAGACCACTTTTTCAGGAAGATCAATCCTCCGCTTGCTTCGCCCTTTTTTACTCGCCATTGCTGGAGTTGCAGCGACTCAGGTGAATAGCGCTCTCGATACGCTCTTTGCTCGCGCCGCCTCGCCCGAGGGGCCCGCATATCTCTGGTATGCTTTAAGATTGCAGCAATTGCCCCTTGCTCTTTTTGGTTTGGGACTCACAAGCGCTCTTTTACCCCCCATGAGCCGCGCTCGAACCTTAGAGAGCTTTCACCGTTTTTTAAATGCAGCGCTAAAAATGGCTCTTATCTGTCTGATTCCCATCACTGTAGCCGTTTTTGTGCTAGGTCTAAGTGCAGTCAACCTCATCTATGGCCATGGGCAGTTTTCTCCAAGCTCAATTCTCCCCACAACGCTCTCGCTTTATGCTTACGGGGCGGGTCTTTTGCCCATGACAGCTATTTTGATCCTCGCTTCAGCTTGCTATGCAAAGAAGAATTACCGCTTGCCCACCCTTCTCTCGTTTGGGGCTGTAGCTCTCAACTCTTTGCTCAACTCTCTTTTTATCTTCTATTTTCATCTGGGCGTTGTGAGCGTGGCTCTCGCGACGACCCTCACAGCTTCGCTTCAAGCGGGGCTTCTCTTCGCTTTGCTAGGTCAGCCGATACGCCCGTTGCTTCAGTCTATTGTGAAGGGGACTCTTTGTGCAGCAATGGCTGGAGTTGTGACACTGGAGCTGGGCCGCATTTTTTTTCAAGATGCGACACTTTCACTGTTTTCAGGGGAGATCCCAGACCTTTTATCTCAAACATTGCAGCGCAAAGTGGTGGTATTTGCGGGTGAAGCTCTCTGCTTTGCAGGAGCCTTCTTTTTGAGTGCAAGGGTATTAAAGGTGGAGGAGCTCATGCCAAAATCTAGAAAAAAAGGCGTGTTACCTAGACCTTAAACCCGAATCTTAAGTTCTGTGGGCTAAAAACTCACAAACAACAGGGATATTCACTGGAACCGGAAGCTGCAACTCCACCTGATCGATCTGAGGGGCTACGAGAAGTTTTCCACGGAAGTTGTCTTTGTCGAGCTCGAGGTATTCTGGTGTCGTTTGCGCCGCTGTCTCCATCGCATCGAGAATAGACTTCACTTTGCGCGATTTCTCTTTAATTGTGATCTCCATGCCTGGGCGGACATAAAAAGAGCGTCGGTCTACTTTCTTTCCATTCACGAGAATGTGACCGTGAGAGACGAGCTGTTGAGCTCCAAAAATAGAACGAGCAAACCGAAGGCGGTAGACGACGTTGTCTAATCGGCACTCCAATCTCTCGATGAAATTCTGCGCCGTATTCCCCTTTTGTCTTGCCGCTTCGTAGTAGCTTTTCACAAGCTGTTTTTCCATCAACATGCCATAGCATGCTTTAAGCTTCTGTTTTTCATCGAGTTGCAATCCAAAATCCGATTTTTTACGACGGCGAGCGCCGTGCTGTCCTGGCGGATTCGCTTTGCGCATCAAAGGGTTACGTGCGCGCCCAAAGATATTTGCGCCGAATCTACGTGCGATACGATTTTTAGGACCTCGATAACGTGCCATTCTAACTCCAAAAACAAATTAAGCTGGGCTGATTATGCCCCCTCTCTCCGTTTTTCTTCAATGGATTTATTTTGTGAGCTTTTTTATACTGCCTCGCATGAGCTATCTTGCCCTTGCTTTCTATGAATTCGTCTCTATTGAAAACCCCCATCTCGAGGTAAAAAAACATAAGAAGTTTTTTAAAAATCGGGAGATCACATGCAGGATCTACCTCTCTGAAGAGGGGGTGAATGGTCAGCTTAGTGGCTCGGCTGAAGATGTTGATGCCTACATTGAGTGGATAAAAGCAGACCCGAGATTCGAGTCGACTCATTTTAAACTGGGCACCGTCTCTGAGAATATTTTCCCTCGGGTGAGTGTGAAATACCGAAAAGAGCTTGTGGCGCTCAGTTGCGAGATCGAAGCGAGTGAGGGTGGGGAGCATGTAGATCCCAAGAGGTGGAAGGAGATGTTAGAGAGCGGTGACTACCTTGTGCTCGATGTGCGCAATGAGTATGAGAGTGAGATTGGCCACTTTGAAGGGGCGGTTCGCCCCTCTCTCAAAACCTTTCGCGAGTTTCCTAAATTTGCTGAGAAGCTCGCTGCAGAAAAAAGCCCGAAAGAGACTCCCGTGATGATGTACTGCACGGGAGGTATTCGGTGTGAAGTGTATTCTAAGGTTCTTAAAGACAAAGGTTTTAACCAGGTCTACCAGCTCAATGGCGGTGTGATAAACTATGGGCATGAGGTGGGTAAAGACCACTGGAGGGGGAAGCTTTTTGTATTTGACGACCGTCTGGCAATCGAAATTGATGGAGATCCAAGTGAGCCGATAGCTCAGTGCCATCACTGCGGCTGCTCGTCTGACACGCAATACAACTGCGCGAATATGGACTGCAACCACCTCTTCGTTTCGTGCTCAGTTTGCACTGAAAAAGAGTTAGGGTGTTGCTCGACGAAGTGTATGCGAGCGCCCCGCAGGCGTCCCTATCAAAGAGAGAATGGCAACAAGCCTTTTAGGAAGAAGCACCTTCTCGCATCAACCGAACCAGATCGAGCACCCGCTTCTCTGTCTTAGGTGTAAAAACGGTGAGCCCTGGCTTGATTCCCTTTTCGCTGAGCTCGAAGGCTCGCATCGTATTGCAAATCCGCCCATCGAGTCTCACCCCAATTCCTTTGACTCCTGCCATGTGGCCATAGTCCCCAAACATTTTGAGTGTCATTTCGCACGCTGTGATCAAAAAGAGGACCTCTCTATCGGGATTGGCGTGGACATATTCGAAGATTTTTTCTCCGATGTAGTGGACTGTGGGGATGATCAGAGGGATGCTCTCTTTTGGCAGGGCATGGAGCACCTTGCCGATAGGGCACTGCTGGCAGACGCGGTTTTCGGGGTCACGTACGCATTGATCGGTGAATCTCTTAGAGGGGCACTCAAAAGGTTTTTGGCAGTAGGAGAAGCCGACGACGAGAAGATCTTTTTTCCATCGCCTCTCGAACTCTTTCACGGATTTGAGTCCGTAGAGAAAAAAGTCTCCCTCACGTCGGTACGATTTTTTTTTCACAAATGAGCGGATGAAGCGCAGGGAGTAGCGAAGGGGGTGTTTGAGAAAGTGCTTCAAGATTTTGCGGTCTTTGTCATATGCGACCATATACTTGAGGCTTTTCCATTTTAACCCTTTGGCGGTCTCGGGAGTCACTCCCGGCATGAGGGGGAGCGTTTTAAGACGTCTCAGAGGTTTTTTCTTTGCAGCTATCTCGGCGCGCTGATCCCAGGCGCACTCAGCTGCTTCCCAGGTCTCATATTGATCCCAACTCATGGGAGAGAGAGTAGCACAGCTGAGACTATTCTGTCTCTTGCTCCTCTTCCATCACCTCTTGAGCGGCGCTTTTGATTGTTTCAAGGCCATCGGGAAATCCGATCAGCTTGAGTAGGCGATCGACATACTGAATTTCGCTGAGCAGTTGATCGTTGATAAATTCGAGATAGGCAACTTTTTTTTCTAGTGCGTGTTCCAAAGGTGACCTCCATCATTTGGATGTCACTACACTTGCAAATCTTGTGCCAAAAGCTTTGAGAACTGCTTAAAAAGTGTGATTAGCCTCTCAATTTTTTCTTCCCAACTCCCTTCTTTTTTTAAATTTTGAGCCAACTCTGGGACCTTAGGAGCAACATGACCTTTCACTTTGCGGTACAATTCGTGCTTTTTTCCAACTGTCGAGTAGTAGAGAGGATTTAAAAGGGCATGAAGAGCGGGCTCGAGTTTTTCCTTGATCTCCTCGCGGTCCTTCTTTTCAAGAGGCTGCTCATCGATTCGAGCCAAAATCCAGTTAATGACCCGCCCCTTCAGTCGACGACTGGTCGCGAAATACATCGTTCCCCTAAAGAGTTTGCTCTTAAAAAGCCCTCCCTCTTCATACATGTTAGGAAAATCTTCGGCTAAGCTAACAATTTTTTCTGCAAAAGGGTCAGGGAGCACTTCGATGCCGTAGGGAAGCAAGGTTTTCAACCCCTCTTGCGCATCGAGGTGTTTGAAGAAAAGGTCACTTAAATCGAGAAGGTGGCGGTAAAAATCGGGAGAACCCACTTCTTTCACTTTTTTGAGTTCCCTCAGATACTTTTTGGCTTCCTTAGTGTCAGAAGAGGAGAATTTCATCTCCTCTAGAAGGGCCTTAAACTCCTCGTTTTTAGTTTTAATATTTGATTTCAAGGCTTGTTGAATGGAACCGATTGTCATCGTAGGCAGAGCCGTTGCTAGAGCATTTTCATCCACTTCGCTTCGAATCAAGGCGCGCCGCACGAGTTTGAAAAGAAAGGCGTCCTCTCGAAAGGCCTTTTGAAGCGTTGTGTTGATGCTTTTCACTGCCTGCTTGATGCTTGGAGAACCTTTTCCGTCGTAGGCCTTTGCCAGTGCGCTGAGAACCTCTCCTGCTGCCTCCAATAGTGCTTCGAATTTTTTACCAAGTGAGGCTCGGAGCTCATCGACTGTGGGCGTTGGTGGGCCTACTTGGGCGATTTCAGGAGCTTGGATTTGAGTGGCCACGGCCGCCTCTCCAAGCATTGCGATCTCAGCTTCTCGAGCTATTTCCATCTGAAGGTTTTTAGGTGCAACCGCAGGATTTACTTTTGCTGCCTCCGCAAGTTGAGCTCGTGCTTTTTTCGGCTTTTTTAATTTTTTTTGCGTGAGCAAAGAGAGGGTAAGTGCTGAAAAAGAGAAGCTCTCCATCCCTATCATCGAAGCGAAGCAAAGAGGGCTGAGTTGAAGACTAAGGCAAGCCAGGGTAAAGAGAGCGGCTGAATTTGCAATCAATACCGTAGCCGAAGCTCCTGCCAAGGTTTGATGCGAGTGGCTCGGGTGCTGGAGGGAGACTCTAGTCAACAAGCTACCTTGTTAAATTCATCCGTAAGTTCTTTAAAGGCCTCTATACAAGCGGTTTTGAGCGTTTCTAAATCTGTGGTCTGATGAAGGTGATCGAGCTCTTGTGCCAACTGGGGAGCCTTCGTAGAAATGATTTTTTCGAAGTGCTCACGGAAGGGGTTCGAGCGACTAATCGATCCATCAAAGATGGGGCGCAAAAGGTTTTTGAGCGCAATATCCACGACTGAGCCGAGTTTTGTTTGCAGTCCCTCATCGAGCATTTTTGGAAGTGCTTTGCTGAGATAGGGTTCTAAGTAGGAAGGCATCGATTTTTCAAAGAGGCTGAACATGCCCTCCACCAATTTTCTGCCTAGCTTGTTTTCTGGCAGTTTTTTGCGCGTTTCAATGAAGGGGTGGTCATTAATTGCTGTAGGGACAAACAAAATATTTTCGGGTACGTTATATTTCTTTCTAAGTTTTTTTTGTTCATCTGGAGCAAAGCAAAGTATCAAGCCCGTATCCTTATCCTCTTTAACGAGCGTGAATTTCTGGTCGTTTTTTCTTCCATAATTGACTGCCGATTGGAGGCTAAGTCGCTTTTCATCAGCTTTTAAGTCGATGCTCTCAGAAAGCAAAAATGTAGTTTGGATATGAGGGTAGAGTGTCTTTTTATTGATTTTTTCTTGAAAAAGAGTCGGAAGAAGGCGCAAATTTCTCGCAAGCACGTTCATCATGTTGCTAAGCCCATTTGCGAGTTGAGGAGCAATGATCTCCTTTTCAATCCGCTCTTTCCAATTCTCAAGCGTAGTCTCATCTAGTTTGGCTCTTTCAAAAACAAAGCGAACAAATTCTTCGGCGGCTTCGATCGAGGGTTTTTTTCTCAAATGTTTGATCGCCTGGTCAATTCCCTCGATTTCAATTGCGTCTGCAAAAATTGTCTTTAGAATCTCTTGACCTAACTCTTTAACGTCTTTATTGATGAGAGTGAAATGCTTTGCAAAGTAAGCTGGAAAGTTGTTGAGTAGGGCCACTTTATTTGTGTTTTTATCGAGGAACTTCTTCAGCTTTTGAGCATCGTTTCCTCCCATCACTGCGTTGTATCTCGTCTTTGTTTGCTTATAGAGCTTCTTGTCACCAGAGTTGTAGGCGGCGAGCACGCGTCTTTTTGCTACAGAGAGTTTCATCTTACCTCGCCCAAAAAAGCGCAATATCTCGGCAGCAAGCAACCGAGGGTCTTGGATAGAGGTATTAAAAAGGTCTTTGCACTTAGCGGTCCAATTATTTATCTCCTCGTCAGAGGGCTCCTTTTTCCCATTGGCGCGAGCGTGGACTTTCACAATGGAGAGGATAGTTCCACCGATTGCATCAAAGATCGGTGGGATAATATCTTCTTGAATCTGTGCAAGGATCGTTTTTTCAGGTTGAGCAGCCTCCTGCCCTGAAACGGGGTCTGGGGGACCTGCTACTGCAGTTGCCTCTGTAGGCTCAGGAGTATGTGCGGTATTGGTGTCAGGAGTACTAGCTGTTGCAGGCTCCTCCCCTGAAACGGAGTCTGGGGAACATGCTTCTGCAGTTGCCACTGGAGATGCAGACTCCTGATCTGTCTGAGTCCCAGCCTCAGCATATTCTTTGGACTCTGGATTAGGCGCTGAATTACTCCCTGAGGCCCCACTGGATACGCTATTTGAATCTGAGGATATAAAAAGTTCCTCCTCCTCTTTACCTTTGCTTGTAGCAACTAGATGACGCAAAATTCTCTGATTGAAAACACGACTCGCTGCCACGGCTGCACCAACCACAATAAGTGAGGTGCCCGCGCCGATCATGCAAGGAAGTACACTAGGTTTGAGCAGATTTTTTAAATCCTTCAGGTTTTGAGGGAGAACTCTTTGCAAAATTGCAAAAGCCACAACCGAGACAACAAGCAGTCCAGATGAACCGATCAGGATTCGATTCGACTGGTTCAGGCGTGACACTGAGCGATCGATACTTTCAGATGCAGACATACAACAGACCTATAATTTATTTAGGGTAAATTATAACAATTAATCATTAAGGTATTATTGGTTTTTTATTTCAAATTTTAGTAACTCTTTTTTTAAATCCAGGCCACATGAGAACCCTCCCAGCCCCTCTTTAGCAACCACACGGTGGCAAGGGAGGAAAAAGGGGATGGGATTGCGCCCGAGCGCTCCACCAACTGCCCGGGGAGCTGTCGAGAGGGTGTCAGCCAGCTCCTTGTATGTGAGGGAGTGGCCGAAAGGGATTTCAGCAAGGTTTAGTAACACTTTTTTTAAAAATGGAGAGGCTTGCTCTATACTATAAGGGGGAAGGGGAGCCTCTTTTTTCTCGAGGTATGCAGAGAGGAATCGGTCAATTTGTTTTTCTAAATGAGGGTCGGGGGTGAGAAGGTGCCAAGAAAAACCACCTGAGCTGGGCTGTAGCTCAACTCGGGTGATTTTTCCCTCCATGCTTTCGATCTGGAGTTGAATAGCTGGAGAAGACATCGCTTAATGAGGGACGTTCATGCGCTCAAAAAGGGTACGAGAAACGAGCTCGCCGTGGTGATACCACTGGGTTTTTGCTCCCCCCTCAGCGTAAAGAGTGCGCTTGCCGTGCTGCTCACCCTCTACCCAGGTGATCTCTTCCACTCTTTGCTCGCCATCGCGAAAACGCACTTCAACTCCATGCTTCTTCCCAGCAATATAAGGCACTTCTGCGTATTTCTCTCCATTTTGATAGACGACAGTCGTCCCTTGCTGCTCACCGTGGACCCATTGCTCTAGAGTGCAAGGGAGCCCTCCAGGAAGGTAGGTGAGGCGTGTGCCGTGGATCTTTCCCATCTGATAGGAAGCAAGTGTTGAGGGGTCGCTATTTTGGAAATAGGTGATCCTTTCGACCATGTCCCCAGCGTGGAAGGTGTCTTTAGAAATCAACCCCCCCTCACCTGATCGGCAGATGCGCGTCCCCTCACCATTTTGTACTCGAGCTTCTACTTCATTATCTAAAGTACGGTACTCTCCGTTTGCTAAGAAAACACCTTGGTAGGTCTCAATAGCTGTTGGAGTACCAGCCTCATACCATCTCGTTTGTTTGACAAGTACATCCTCACGAAAGAGCTGTTCGCACATGGGTACACCACTCGCGTAATTCTCTCTTTTAGCAGTGAGCTCACCCTTTTCATAGACCTCGACAAATTGGACAGTCGAGGAGTTGGAGAAGCTGTAGGTCGTCTCGCCATTTAAAACTCCATCCACATACCCTTTCGCAACAGTAACTCCATCCGTTTTAAGGGAGATGATTTTTCCTGTTTTTCCTCCAGCATCCCAGTCGCTTTTAGCAACAGGTACGCCATATTTATGAATGTAGGTCGACTGAACGATATCTTCATTTCCATTTCTACAACCCCCTAGGGCTAAGCTGAGAGAAGCTAAGGCAAAGATAGTAAAGTGCTTCATAATTGATCCTCGTTTTGGGTAATCGTTTTGATGATTCTGCTATGCTCAGCCTCCACCTCTTTAACGGAGAGCGTTTTTTCGAGGCTGCGATAAATAAAGCGGAAGCTGACATTTTTTCGCTCCGATCCTAGAGCGTCGCTTCTGTATACGTCAAGAAGCAAAACCGATTCAAGAAGAGTCGATTGCGTCTGATCGATCTGCTCGAGCACTTGGCCGACTGGAAGCGATTCAGGAAGGGTGACGGTCCAATCTCGACTCGAAGCGGGAAATTGCGGCAAAGGCTTCATTTGTTTCTGTTTTTTCCCGCGAGCAGCTTCGAGGTCATTGAGCCCGAGCTCTGCAAAAAAAACAGGCTGCGCTATCCCAGCTGCTTGCAAAGTGCTCGGGTGGATTTCACCTAGATGTCCGATCTCAATCTCTCCCACTCGGAGAGCTGCCTGTCTGCTGGGGTGAAAATTTTCAAAAGAGGAGGCCTCAAAGGTAGCCAAGTCGACTTGGAAGCTTTGGAGCAAATTTTCGACAACTCCCTTGAGATCGAGAAAATCGACGAGGGTCTCCTTGCTTTCAAAGTGGTAAGGGGAGCGTAGCCCTGTTAAGACAAGGGAGGCGACAAGCGGTTCGAAAGGACGATCTTCTTTTGTAGTGAAGTGCAAACGCCCCACCTCAAAAGCGTGGAGAGTAGAGGTGCCGTGGTGAATATTTGTTTTGACAACTTCGAGTAGCCCGGGGAGCAAAGAGGGGCGCAGAACGGAGTGGGCACGCGAGCTTGGGTTGAGCAGGTGTATCAAGTTGCGCGAAGGGATGCAGTTTGGGTGGATCCAGCTCGCTTGCTCTTTGCTGATCAAATCGCAAGTGAGCACCTCTTGCAAGCCGCAGGCTACGAGTTTGCGCTTGGCACCTCGCTCAGAGAGGTATTCAGGAGAGTGCGAAAGCGTACCTGTACGGAATTTCACAGGGCTCTTGTGGACGATGTTGTCGAAACCATAGAGCCTGGCAACCTCCTCAATGAGGTCGATCTCTTGAGTGAGGTCATGGCGGTAGGTAGGGGCAGCGACCTCTAGGTGCTCTTCAGAGGAGTACAGGATCTCAAGATCGATGCGTGAGAGGAGCGACTCGACCTCGCTCAAAGAGAGCTGAGTTCCGAGGATAGTATTGATGCGGTGGAGGCGCACTGAAAGTTTTTTTGGAGAGAATGTTTGAGCTGAGCTCTCTACGATCCCTTTGAGGGGAGTTCCCCCTGTGAGCTCGGCTAAAAGAGAGGCTGCCCTTTCAAGCGCTTCGATCACTCCATTTGGATCGGTTCCACGCTCAAAACGGTAGGAGGCCTCGGTTTTGAGTCCAAAGAGGCGGCTTGTTTTCCTCACCTCTCTCGGCTCAAAGTATGCCGATTCGAGCAAAATAGTCTCGGTTTTTTCACTCACTTCAGTCTCCTCTCCCCCCATGACCCCCGCAAGGGCGATGGGCTTTTCGTCGTCAGAGATGACGAGCACACTGGGGTCTAAAAGGCGTTCTTTCCCATCGAGTGTGACAAGGCTCTCGCCTTCCTTTGCTGACCGAACCACCACATGAGATCCAGCGAGCTGTGCGAAATCGAAAGCGTGTAGCGGCTGGCCGCACTCGAGAAGAACGAAATTTGTGATGTCGACCACATTGTTGATAGGTCGGATTCCACAAGTGAGAAGTCTCCTTTGCAGCCAAAGGGGTGAAGGAGCCACTCGAACATTTGTGATCAAACGGCAAGCGTAGCGGGGAGAGGCTTGGGGGCTGGAAACTGTGAGGGTGACGCTCTTTTGAGGGCTTTGCGCTCCATTTTCAGGGGGGGCGAAAGAGGGGAACTTCAAGGGCTCTCCGGTGATTGCCGCGAGTTCACGAGCAAGACCGCGTAGGTTCGCGCAGTGGACTAAATTAGGTGTGAGCGCAATCTCAAGCTGCGTGTCGCTAAACAAGGTGACAAGTGGGGTTCCAAGAGGGGCTGAGGTGGGAAGTTCGAGGATGCCAAGTCCACCTCCTGGCAGCCCGAGCTCATCAGCAGAGCAAAGCATGCCAGATGAGAAAACGCCCCGCAGCTCACTCTCCTCGATGAGAATTTTTTTCCCTTTGGCGTCTGTCAAGGTCGCACCCACTGGAGCTAGAGCCGTTTTTAGCCCCTTTCGGCAGTTAGGAGCGCCACAAACGACTGAAAAAGTTTGCATTCCATCTGACACAGTTGCAACGCAGAGCTTGTCGGCATCAGGGTGTGCTCTCGTTTCGAGCACCTCTGCGACGACAACCCCTTGAAATGAAAACTTGAGGGGCTCTACTGATTCTACCTCAAGTCCAGTGAGGGTTAGCTTCTCTGCAATCTGGTGGGCAGAGAGCTCAGTAGGCAGGTATTCTTTAAGCCAATTGAGTGAAACTTTCATACTTTCCTATGGGATTTTACGAGAGAACTCCTATACTTACAAGAAAGTTATCATGGACGCATAACCTTGCCCAAAAAAGTTCGTCTCCTTGTCCAAGTTTTGATTCTAAGCGCTGCACTTAACGCGCTGCTTATAGGACTCTTTTTCTACTTTCTAGTAAGAGAGAGCCCCCTTCACTTTGCCTACGCTCCTAAAAAGGTCACAGTTGTCAAAAAAGAGCCTCTCGATTCTGAATCTCTTAATTCTTTGCGCTCAAAATCTTA
The DNA here is from genome assembly GCA_021772465.1 of Chlamydiota bacterium. Classification (GTDB taxonomy): domain Bacteria; phylum Chlamydiota; class Chlamydiia; order Chlamydiales; family JAAKFR01; genus JAJFLX01. Next base: position 53,877 of record JAJFLX010000012.1, on the reverse strand, counting down.
TGATTCTCTCATCGCTCTTTTAGAGGACAGAAGGGAGGCGAAAGAGGGGTACTTGGTGCGAGATTTTGCCCTTGCAGCGCTTTACACCTACCACCACTTCGACCCCTATCGGGGGCTTCAAAAGAGCTCGCTTGAGACGTGCAGATGGGAGGAGCTGACCTTTTTTTTCCATCTAAGCGATGCAGAGTTTGAGCAGCTTCTAGCCTTTAACGAGAGGGAGCGCTACCCATTTACTCTTGAAGGACTCTTCAAACAGCTGGAGAGCTCTCCAGATGATAGGGACCTTTTAGCGCACCTTTGTCAAACCCCTCCTTTCTTGCAGCTTCAGACATTATTTAACCGCACAGGGCTTCCGATTCAAAAAGGGACACTTCTCAAAATGGTGAGTGAAGGAGGGTGGCACCCGCTCGCTGATTTCGACAGTGAGCAGAAAATGGCGTGCGATTTCTCGGCGAGAAGCCGGCAGCGCCTGCTCGTCAATTATTTGGAGAGTGGCTCAAAGACTGCTGCCTATTTGCTGCTGATAACAGACCCTGATTTTGCCCTTAAGCAGCTCACCGATCGTCAAGCCCACTGTTTGATCGAGCTTCTCGATACGAGAACGCAGGAGGCTGTGGGATTTTTGACCCGCCTTGCAGGTTCTCCACGCGATGAAAATTTGATTGAAAAAGCTGAAAAACGTTTGATCGCTTTTGGTCAAAAAAGGCCCGCTTTTCTCGATAAACCCCCTGCCGCTCCCGATCCCCGTGTTCACGTGATCGCCCGAGGAGAATCGCTCTGGCTGATCGCAAAAAAATACCATGTCTCTCTCGAAGAGCTCAAACGTTACAATCAGCTTAAGACGGATGTGCTCCAGCCAGGCAAGACGCTCAAGATTCCTCCTCCGAACTAACAGGGTCGTAGCCTCCACGGTGCCATGGGCCACATTTGACGAGTCGTTTGAAGGTGAGCCAACTCCCTTTCCAAACTCCATAAACCTCAAGAGCTTCGCGCGCATACTCTGAGCAGCTCGGGTAGAAGCGGCAGCAGGAGCCGAGAAAGGGGCTGATGCAGAGTTGGTAGAGGCGGATCATGAGAAGAAGAAAAAATTTCACCCCCACAGTATAGCTGACAAACCCCTTGCTGGAAAGGGGAGAGAGTTGGTACGATGGCGGGCCACGACTTTCGCGGAAGTGGCGGAATTGGTATACGCGCTACCTTGAGGTGGTAGTGGAGGAAACTCCGTGGGGGTTCAAGTCCCCCCTTTCGCAAACCTAAGAGGATCTTGAAGTGCGTTTTCTACTCTTTTTTTTCATCCTGACCTCTTCGGTGTTCGCTTTTGATCCCTCGATTTCGACATTTAAAGAGAGAAAGCAGACCCAGCGGATCGACCGTTACGATTTTTCTGGTGTTTTCTCAAACCTCGAAAACATCGATATCGATGCAAGGCGTAAAAAACGGGTCGAATTTGACCTGACTGGGGAGTACCCGCTGCTTGAAACCCTCAACTACGAGGGGGGCTTTGGTCATCTTGATGCTAAACTCACAGGTGCGTTTCCTATTTTACAGGTGGTCAATTTTCTTTGTACCAATTGCGCGATGGAATTTGATCTCGGGGGAAAATGGGAGCAGAGTTGTGAGATCAACATTCGTGGGTTGAAAGAAGATGTGGTGATCACTCTGCCCTCCGATGTGGGACTTGTGATTCACACGAAGACTTCGACTCGCGGCAAAGTAATCGCCTCTGATCAACTCAAAAAAAAGGGATGGATTGGTTTTTGGAATAAGACTTTTATTCATAATCCAGAGGCAGAGGTGGTTCTAACTTTAAATGTTGAGACAAGCAACGGCAGGATCTTTTTTAACTGATTTCTGAAAAAAAAGATTTGATTGTCACTCAGCGATGAGGATGATAGGCTCGTATCTCTATGACGACTCCGGTTCATGAGAAAAAATTTCCTAGCGACGAGCGACTCAAACTCCCTAGGCCCTTTATTTTCCGTCGTCTTCATTCGCTCATGGGACTTGCGCTTGTTATCTATCTCTTTGAACACCTTTATGTGAACTCACAAGCCGCCTTCAATGGGGGCTCAGGTTTTGTGGCTGCGGTCAACAAAATCCACTCCCTCCCCTATCTAAAGCTCATCGAAATTTTGTTCATAGCAACCCCCTTTTTTATCCACGGCATCTGGGGGGTGAAATATGCCTACACCGCACGTCTGAACTCCTTTCGTGGCAGTGGAAAAAATCCTTCACTTCCTCAATACAAGCGTAACCGCGCGTTTAGTTGGCAACGGATCACCTCTTGGGTCATCTTAGTTGGTGTGATCGCCCATGTTGTGCAGATGCGCTTTCTTCGCTATCCCGAGCCGCTCTTTGATGGCTCCTATCTGGGGGGAAGCATGGGAGCTGCTTTTCTTGAGGTCGTGAAAGCAACATTTAAAAGCCCTGCGATGGTTATTCTCTACACCGTTTTTGTGGTGGCTTCCTCTTACCATGCATTCAATGGTCTCTGGACGCTTCTGATCAGCTGGGGCCTCATATTGACAAGACGCGTGCAAGCGGTGATGAGGATTGTGACAACTCTTTTGATGTGGGCAGTGATGGCCATGGGACTTGTAGCTATTTGGGGGGTCTATTGGCTGGGGTAGCGATTGTGGTAGGTGGGGGACTTGCAGGACTTGCAGCGACGATGCGCCTTGCAGAAAATGGGTTCCATGTGAAACTCGTCTCTGTGACCAAGGTGAAGCGGTCTCACTCAGTTTGCGCCCAAGGGGGAATCAATGCGGCTCTTAATCTGAAAAATGAGGGCGACTCTCCTCTGATTCATGCTTACGATACGATCAAGTCTGGCGATTTTTTAGCCAATCAGCCTCCTATTGTCGAGATGTGTTTAGCGGCTCCCAAAATGATTCAGATGCTCGACCGTTTTGGCTGCCCTTTCAATCGAATGCCAGATGGACATCTCGATGTGCGCCGCTTTGGAGGGACGCTTTATCATCGTACAGTTTTTTGTGGCGCCTCAACAGGGCAGCAGCTGATGTACACGCTCGACGAGCAGGTGCGGAGGTGGGAGCACAAAGGAAGAGTGGAAAAATTTGAGAACCACGAATTTCTACGCGTTGTTCTAGACGATCTTGGATGTGCACGAGGGATCGTGATGATGAATCTTTTCAACCAGAAGCTCGAAGTGCTTAAAGCAGATGCTGTGGTTGTGGCAACAGGAGGGCCTGGACTTATTTTCAAAATGTCGACGAATTCGACATTTTGCACAGGAGCTGCAAATGCCAGGCTCTACATGCAAGGGATGCGTTATGCCAATGGGGAGTTCATCCAGATTCACCCCTCCTCGATTCCAGGTCACGATAAGCTCCGCCTTATTTCAGAGTCGGTTCGAGGGGAAGGGGGGCGTATTTGGGTGCCAGGCGATAGCTCTAAAACGATAGAGGTGCCTGGGGGTGAGGTGATCGCTTGTGGAAAAACAGGTGAGCCTTGGTACTTTCTCGAAGAGATTTACCCCGCCTATGGCAACTTAGTGAGCCGCGATGTGGGGGCGCGTGAGATTTTAAGGGTGTGTGAGATGGGTCTCGGCGTGGAGGGAAAAATGCAGGTCTATCTCGATGTGCGCCATCTGCCTGAGGAGAGGCTACACAAGCTCGAATCGGTACTCGATATCTACAAAAAATTCACAGGAGAGGATCCTCGCAAAGTTCCGATGAAAATTTTTCCAGGGGTTCACTACTCTATGGGAGGTGCGTGGGTCGACTGGCCTGCGGCAGATGACCCAGACAGGGAGAGGCGATTTCGTCATATGTCGAATATCACAGGACTTTTCAACTGCGGGGAATCTGATTACCAGTACCATGGAGCAAACCGGCTGGGCGCAAATTCTCTGCTCTCTTGTATTTTCAGTGGGCTGATCACTGGCGATGAAATTCCACGCTACGTTCAAGAAAAAATTGAGCCCAAAGCATCCATTTTTGAGGAGGCCCTTGCAATAGAGGAGTCCTTTCGAAAAGATCTTTTGGGGCGAAAAGGGAAGGAGAATGTGCATGCCCTGCATGAAGAACTCGCTGAGGTGATGGTGCGGCATGTCACTGTAAAGCGGTGTAACAAAGATCTGGCTGCGGTGATAGATAAGATCAAGGAGCTGCGCGAGAGATACCAGTCAATCTCTTTAGACGATCGAGGCCGCTTTCTCAATCAAACCTATCAGTTTGCTCACCAGTTTGGATCGATGCTTGAGCTCGCGCTTGTGATGACCAAATCGGCTCTTCATCGCGATGAATTTCGAGGCTCGCACTACAAGCCTGAGTTTCCTGAGCGTGATGATAAAAATTGGCTCAAGACGACGATTGCTACCTATTGCAAAGATGAGCCGAGCATCTCCTATGAGAGGGTCGATCAGAGGCATGTCGAGCCTGAGCCGCGCGACTACCGAGTGGCGAAGAAGAGCCACCCTGAGTTAAAACAGATTCCAAAGAGTTTGCTATGAGCGAAACCTATATCTTGAAAATCTACCGTGGCACGCCGGGCAATCAGTACTGGGAGGCATTTGAGCTCCCGCTGCGCGAGGGAGAAAATGTGATCAGCGCTCTGATGGAGATTCAGAAAAATCCAATCAACAACCAAGGGAAGCGGGTAGAGCCTGTGGCTTGGGAGCAAGGGTGTTTAGAAGAGGTGTGTGGTTCTTGCTCCATGCTTGTAAATGGATACCCTCGTCAAGCGTGCACTGCGCTGATCAAAAGCTACCTTTTAGAGGGACAAACGATCAAGCTCGCCCCCTTCACCAAGTTTCCTTTGGTGCGTGATCTTGTGGTCGATCGAAGCTCAATGTTTGAGTCTTTGAAGGAGGTACATGGGTGGATCGAAACAGAAGGGTCTCAAGGGGAAGGATTCGGTCCTAGAATCAGTCAAGAGAAGCAGGAGGTGATGCATGTGCTCGCGACGTGCATGACCTGCGGCTGCTGTTTGGAGGGATGTCCTCAAATCAGTGCAAAATCAAAGTTTATCGGTCCCGCTACGGTTTCTCAAGCTCGCCTTTTCAACATGCACCCGACGGGAAAGCTTGAACAGGGGCTCCGCCTCCGCCCTTTGATGGGCGAGGGGGGTATTGGCGAGTGTGGGAATGCACAAAACTGTGTGGAGGTGTGCCCAAAAGACATTCCTCTCACCGATAGCATCGCTGAAATTAGTCGAGACACCACACTTCAAGCCTTCCGAGATCTTTTCAGCTTTAAGGATAAGGAAGAGTGAGTCGAGAAAAAAAAGTTCTTTTGGGGTGGCTCTCTCTTAAAGCGGTCCTTTTGCTTTTTCTCGGGAGCTACTGGGTGATAGGACTTTCCCCTGATGAGGCGCAGTACTGGACATGGAGTCAACATCTCGACTGGGGCTACTACTCGAAGCCGCCGGGAATAGCATGGCAGATCTGGTTGACGACATCTTTGCTCGGCGACACGCTTTTTGGAGTCCGAGCAGGCGCCCTTGTGGTAGGTTTTGCGCTCCCTTGTGTGATCTATAAATTAGCTCGCCGTGTTGATTTAAGTGAAAAACAGGCTTTTTGGTCGGCGCTAGCCTTGGCTTTCTCTCCTTTAGGGGTTTACCTCTCACTTGTCGCAACTACAGATGGGGGAGCGATAGTGTTTCTGGCGCTGGCTGTGGCCTTTGCCCCTCGATTTTGGCTCTCAGGTAGTTTTATTTTTTTGGGGGCTCTTTTTAAATGGACTGCTTTCGTATTTTGGCCACTCGCTGCTCTCTCGCTTTTTTTCATGCCGAGTCACAGGCGGTGGAGTCTGCTCGGAGGGATGTGCCTCTCACTACTTGCTCTTCTTCCCTCTCTTTATTGGAATATAGGGCATGAGTGGGCTACCTTCAAGCATGTGGGGGGGGCGGTTTCAGGAGGGGCGAGTGGAAATTTCTTCGATTTTTTAGGAGCTCAAGTAGCGCTTCTTTCGCCTATTTTTTTCGCTCTGCTCATTTTGAGCTTTTTCTATTTAAAGCGGCGCGAGCTCATGTTTTGCGCTGCCTTCCCTGCCGCTGCTCTCATTTATCTTATAGCTTCCTGGTTTACTAAGATGCAGCCTAACTGGGCTGCCTACCTTTACCCTCCTGGGATGGTGTTGATCGGCTGGTTTGCTTATCCTAGACAGAGAGTGTGGCTCCATGTAGGGATTTGGGTTGCAGTAGCGATGAGCGCAGGGGCTTTTCTCGCAGCCTCTTGGCCGGGCGTCCCTTATAAATTGAATCCATTTCGCCATGAGAGGGGGTGGGAGGAGCTCACGCCTCTTCTTAGGGAGGTGGGATATAACCCGGAGAGCGACTTTCTTTTTGGCGACAAGTACCAGGTTGCAAGTATTTTAAGTTTTTATGGGCCCGGGCAGCACCGCGCCTATTTTCTCAATGTGAGTGGAAGTAGAAAAAATCAATTCAGTTACTGGAGTGAGCCTGAAAAGGGGCAAACGGGCTACTTTGTCGTGCTCGAAAGAAGCTCAGACACTTCGTGGTACCGTAGCCACTATGAGGAGAGACTCGCTCCCTACTTTGAGCGCATTGATTTCATTGGGGCTTACCCTCTTATGGGGGGAGAAAAATGGGCTTATCTATTCGAATGCGTCGATTATCTAGGCAACGCCCCTAAAGATCCAGAAAAGTACTGACCTTTCTATGGGGAAGATTCAGACAAGCCTCTGCTGCTGCAAGGGGCACTTCTTCGGCTTTTAGCATCTCTTTAAAACGCTTCTTCAGCGCATGAACCAGTCGGGTCTTATCTGTGTAGTGCTCCTTTAGAGTGCAGAGAAAGTCGGTGTGGGAGCGGTCGAGTCGGTAGTGAGGCCTCTTTTCTGGTAAAAGTAGATACTCCATGTTCAGGGGGGTGAAATCCCAAAGCAAAGAGGTGTGGTGCAGCCACCGCCCCTTTTGGATGTACTGCGCATTTCCACCAAATTTGCGCTCACCGATCACGTAGTCGTTCTCTTTGGCCTCAAAGCCTTGAAAAACGGGCTTGTAGAGTTTTTCAGACCATTCGAGAATGGGTTTTGGTTGCGCGGGGATATCTAGGTCTTCACTGTTGGCGATCACTGTTACAAAGACGGTCTTGGGATCGATATATACTGTACCCCCTCCACTAAAGCGGCGAATCACCGGGATGCGATCTCGCTTCACCCGATTGATGTTGAGAAGCGTTTCGGGCTTTCCCGAAATGCCCATGACAATAGCATCAGAAGAGCCGGTGTTGATCAGACACCAGTTGCCTTTGTCAGCTCGAAGTAGCGCCTCTTCTATTTGCAGTTGCTTGAAGATCGGCACCTTGTCGAGACAAAGCAACTTCATCGCCCGAGCCGGATCATGAGAATTTGGATATCAGCGGGCGATACGCCCGAAATGCGCGAGGCTTGACCCACTGTCTTTGGAGAGAAAAAGGCGAGTTTCTCTTTTGCTTCATTGCGAAGTCCTGTGAGCGCTTGAAAATCAAACAGATCGGGGATTTCTATCGATTCGATCTGAGAAAATCGACTCACATCTTGCTTTTGCCTTTCGATATAGCCTGCGTATTTGAGGTTGAATTCGATTTGAAACTCGATCTCATCGCCATAACTAGTGAGCGCTTCGGGGAAAATCTCTCGAAGCTTTTCGTAGCTGTTTTCAGGGCGGCAGAGAAGTTGCGCTAAAGAAAAAGATCTTCCATCCACTTGTTTAAAACTCTTTTGCAAACGCTCCATCTCTTGGTCAATGATCTTTTGTTTTTGTACGACATGGTCATACCGTCTCTGATCAATCAGACCTCGTTCGAATCCGTAGTGGCGGAGGCGAAGATCGGCGTTGTCTTGTCGAAGCAACAGGCGGTGCTCAGCCCTTGAGGTGAACATCCGATAAGGCTCTTCAAGTGTTTTGGTCGTGAGATCATCAATCATGACTCCGATGTAGGCTTCGCTACGCGGTAGAACCAGTGGTCGCTTGCCGAGGATTTTTCCCGCAGCGTTTATTCCGGCTATGAGTCCTTGCGCTGCAGCCTCTTCATACCCTGTTGTCCCATTTATCTGGCCTGCGAGGAAGAGTCCAGAAATCGACCGAGTTTCTAGTGAGGGGTCGATCTGACCGCTCAAGACGTAGTCGTACTCAATGGCATAAGCAGGTCTCATGATCTCAGCTCTTTCGAGTCCGGCGATAGAGTGGAGCATAGGGATCTGGACATCGAAGGGGAGAGAGCTTGAGATGCCATTTACGTAGATCTCATCGGTTGAAAGTCCTTCGGGTTCGAGAAAGAGTTGATGTCTCTCTTTGTCATTGAAGCGGACGATTTTGTCTTCAATTGATGGGCAGTACCTCGGGCCCACACTCTCAATTTTTCCCGAGTACATCGGGCTCAAATGGAGATTCTCTTCGATAATTTTTTTGGTCATTGCAGAAGTGTAGGTGATCCAACAAGAGATTTGTTTGAGAGGCTCAAACGGCTCTTTGTCATAGGAAAAGACCACTCCCTCTTCAGGGGGTTGCTCCTCCATTTTGGAGAAATCGATCGACCTGCCATTTACCCGTGGAGGGGTTCCTGTTTTGAGTCTTCCGAGTTGAAAGCCGTGCTCTTTTAGGGAGGCCGAAAGGCCTATGGAGGGGGGATCCCCTGCGCGCCCTCCCTCTTGGTGCTGAGATCCAATATGGATCAAGCCTCTCATGAAAGTGCCAGCGCTTAAAATCACAGCGCTCGCTTCATAGAAAATTCCCTCTCTTGTGTGGACTCCTAGGACTCTCCCCGCTTCAATGGCTAGGGATTCAATGGTGCCCTGGAGGAGAAAGAGGCCGGGCTCTTTTTCAAGGCGGCGTTTCATCTCAGTTTGGTAGGCGATTTTGTCGGCTTGAGCGCGAGGGGCCCAGACGGCGGGCCCCTTTGAGGCGTTGAGCATCCGCTTTTGAATGGCGGTCTTATCGATCACTTTGGCCATCTCACCACCAAGGGCATCGATCTCTCGCACCATATGCCCCTTTCCAATCCCTCCGATGGCTGGATTGCAGCTCATCTTTGCGATCGTGTCGAGATTCATGGTGAGAAGTAGAGTCTTTACCCCAGAGCGAGCTGAGGCAAAAGCAGCCTCACATCCCGCATGACCTCCGCCTACTACAATGACGTCAAAAGACTTGGGGTAGCGCACGTGAAAAACTACTTGTTCTTATGACGGTCACGACGGCGTCTTTTTTTCCGCTTGTGCTTGGCAATTTTTCGTGTTCTTTTTTTCTTTACTGATGACATCGTAACTACAAATTGTTAAAAACTGATCTACATGGTAGCCCATACCGGAATTCTGCACCAGAAAATCCTAGGTTTGAGTCGAGCTGCTCAGCGAAGACCCTACTTCAGGCGAGTGTTAAGCTCTCTTTCACTGTTTTCAATACAGCCCCTAATAATCCTTTTTTTTAGGATTTAATTTTTAGTTGAAATTAAATGACTAACTAACAAAAAATGTAGGTTTGACGAATAATGTCCACCTGGTTTAAATGAAGAAATTAATTTTTTTGTTCCTCGCTTTTTCTTTGACTCTCACAGCTGCCCCGAAAGCTTCGAAGGAGGTTTTTCCTGCAGTCAATTTGCTTTACAACACAGGGTGTGGTCGAGCTGCTATAGAAAGCTTAGAGCGAGCGGGGCCGATCTGGGTCAAGGGAAAAAGGGGAAAGGGGATTTGTTGGAAGAAAAGGGAGCTTACTGTTCCTTTTGAGCGTTCTCTGCCTGAAACGATTTATCAAGTCTATCGGGGCATGCTCGTTGCCGAATATAGCAAGGAGTTTGTTGATCTAGAGAGGCTTGCAAAACGCAATCAACTCTCATTTCCTGAGTTTATTAATCGATGGGTCGAGCTTGAGTACCGGATTGCCTACCGAGCGGCTCGAGATCTCAATGAGGAGATTAAAGGGGGGGCGCTTCCGGTCAAGTCACTTTACAAGCTTCCTGGGGATTGGAATACATTTGTTCAATCTGAGCTCGACTTGCAGCCGGTCTATGCGAAGCATCCGGATATTAGAGGTAAAAAGGGGATGCCTTCGATTGGGCGTGTGGTGATCTCCACGCTCTCGGCTGCTGCTTCGGGCTCTTTAGCTCTTCTGGTAGTGACGGTTTGTTTGCTTGCGACCTGATAGGATTTTTCCAATGGGGTGATGAGTCAATCTTCTGAGCGTTTGGAAACCCTGCTAGAGGTTTTTCAAACAACCCGGTTTAAATTGGCCCTGCTTTGCCTTTGCCAGGCATTAGCGTAGCAATTGGCTCAGCTCCAGCCCTCTTGCTCTTCCACTCTTCTTCAGCGTCCGAAAGCAAAGCATAAATTTCACGCATTGCTTTATCCGTACGCCTCTTACCATCAAGTATTAGAATAGCCGTTCTGCCCCCTTTGTCAGCGACGGTGGGATCTGCTCCTCCCTCTAAGAGTGCCCTAATAACTGCGGTATATTCGAATACAGTTGCTATCATAAGAGCGGTATAGCCGTTCACATCCACAGCATTGAGATTTGCCCCACCCTTTACAAGAGCTTTTACAATCTCGGCATGTGCCTCTCTAGCTGCTATGATAAGAGCGGTATCGCCATTCTGACGCACAGCATTGGGGTCTGCCCCCGCATCCAGAAGAGCTTCGACACCCTCGGCATGTTTTTTCCCATAACCAACTGCGTCTATAAGAGCGGTATCGCCATTCTGACGCACAGCTTTGGGGTCTGCCCCTGCAGCCAAAAGCGCCTTGATAACTGCGGTATCTCCCCTTGCACACATAAGAGCGGTATCGCCAGACTCACTCACAGCATTGGGGTCTGCCTTTGCAGCCAAAAGCATCGTGACAACCTCAACATGTCCCCACACAGCTGCCCTCATAAGAGCGGTACGGCCATACCCATCCACAGCATGGGGGTCCGCCCCTCCTCTTAAGAGAGCTTCGACAAGCTTTGCATGTCCCTCTCTAGCTGCCCACCTCAGAGCGGTCTCGCCTCTGTGATCCACTACACTGGCTTCCCCAGTGTCGATGAGTCCCCATCTAACTGCCGACAAAAGATTGTGATAGCCCCACTCGCTCCGAAAATTAGGGTCCGCCCCTCCTCTTAAGAGAGCTTCGACAACCTCGCCATGTGCTCGCGAAGCTGCCCACATAAGAGCGGTCTTGCCTTCCGTATTCACAGCATTGAGGTCTGCCCCTCTTCCTAAAAGAGCTTCGATAATCTTGGCGTCTCCCTGCACAGCAGCCTCAAGCAAAGCGTCATTGAGCTCTCTATTCACAGGAGCTCGACCGGCCTCTCCCGCTGGCGCCTCAGAGAGCGCCCTAGTTGCAACTGCTGCGACCGCGGCGTCGTCTTCGTTTACAGCATTGGGATTAGACCTTGGAGCAGGATAGAGCTCTTTCTGTAGACTAGAACCTGATGAACCGGGAGCTTGTGCCATAAAAATCCTTTTTTTATTTAATTTAATAAAAAATTATAAATGAGTTACTTGTTTTAAACAAGGGTAAAATCCGATTCGTTCAGTGACGCAATAGTGTAAGAGAAATTTTAAATCTTGTACTTTTTAGGGCATGGTTCATTTCATGCAAATCGAAAGAATAGGAATGGAGCTAGCTGCTTATTTGATTTTCCCGTAAAGAGCGAGAGCCTCCTTTCGCCTCTCATCGTGATCAACAATTGGCTCAATGTAGTCCTCATCTAGCTCAGGAATCCAATCATGGATGTAATCGCCGTTGGGGTCAAATTTTTTTTGTTGGGTCCAGGGGTTGAAAATACGGAAATAGGGGGCCGCATCAGCCCCTGTGCCCGCTACCCATTGCCAGTTAAAAGCATTGAGCGCGGGGTCTCCATCGACAAGGAGATCCCAGAAATGAGTCTCACCCTTCCTCCAGTCAATGAGAAGGTCTTTGGTGAGAAATGAGCCGACGAGCATCCGTATGCGGTTGTGCATCCAGCCAGTCTCTTTGAGTTGTCTCATCCCAGCGTCGATAATAGGAAAACCGGTTTTCCCCTCTTTCCATTTTTTGAGCTGAGCGGGTGTTCCTTCCCATTTGAACTTGTCGAATTTGGGGTTGAAGTTTTCACTAGCAAGCCTAGGAAAATGATGGAGAAGGTGGTAAGAGAACTCCCGAAAACCGATCTCTGAGAGGAATGTGGTCGGGCCGAGGCCCTTCTTAGATTTCACAGCATGATAGATTTCGCGAACGCTGATCTCCCCCCAGCGGATATGGGGTGAGAGCCTAGAGGTTCCCTCAAAGTCGGGTCTATCTCTAAGCATGTGGTAGGTGGAAAGCCCCTTTGCGACAAAAGATTTTAGGGTTTTGCGCGCTTGATCTTCTCCTGGTGTCCAGGCGTTTGAAAAGTCAATGTTAGCGCCAAGAGTTTCGCTTTTAAGTTTAGGGCCTAGCTTAAATCTCGGGATAGGTAAAGGTTTGGGCACATCAAGCTGCTTGAGGCACTGCCTCCAAAAGGGGGTGAACACCTTGTAGGGTTTGATCTCTTCGGGGTGGACGAGGAGGTTTCCCGGAAGGATCTCAGTCACAATGGGGAGCTTTTTCAGTCTCAAAGTGCGGGCTGGGTCGTAGCATTCATTGGCAAAAAGAGCGTCGGCATCGATTGTCCGAACGACCTCCTTGAGGCTCCCTTTTCGAATCGTGAGAGGAATCTTTTTCTGCAGCGCTTTTAAGCTATGAGATAGCCACCACATCTGCCCGCGCCCGAGCGGTCTTCCAGAACCGTGAACATACAAGAAGATGAGAGGTTTGCCCGTTTTGGCAGCAGCTACAAGTGCAGGGTTGTCATGAAGACGGAGATCGTGGTCAAAAAGGACGATAACGGGCTTATCTTGCATGCTCCGCCGAGTTTATTACACCTCAATGAGAAAGATCAACCCGTGATTTCAGGGCTGATGGAATCTTCAAGCTCTCCAGTTGACCATTTTTTGGCTATCCAATGGTCGAGCAGTTCTTTATGACTCTTCTTGTTAAATCCTTCCTTGACTAGGGATAGCGCACAAGATTGTGAATCTATATGATCGAAATTTTCTACGGTTAAGAGATTAGGGTCGGCTCCTGCATCCAGCAGCCCTCTAACTATAGGTTCATAACCTGCTTCGGCAGCATCATAGAGAGGAGTGTTGCCATATCCGTCAGCAGCATTAGGATTGGCCCGTGCTTTGAGAAGTGCTTGAACCATGTTAACTCCCACGTCGCGATGCTCTAGAAATACTGCCTTATGTCCCCACCAAGCAGCCATATGGAGTGGGGTCTTGCCGTCAAAAAGGTTCTCAGCAATGTTTGGATCGGCTTTTGCATCGAGTAATGCTTGGAGGGCTGCCAAACACCCCCGCATCGTAGCTTCATGGAGTGGAGTACGACCAAATTTGTCGGCAGCGTTTGGATCAGCTCCTCCGCTGAGCAACGTTTGAACGATTTCTGTTTTGCCCCATCTGGCAACTGAATGGAGTGGAGTGCCACCATATCCGTCAGCAGCATTAGGATTGGCCCCTGCTTTGAGAAGTGCTTGAACGGTTTCCAAATCCTCTCCTAAGGAGGCTATATAGAGTGGGGTGGTTGGGTCTTCAAAACTTTTTCCGGCAATGTTTGGGTCGGCTCCAGCGTTGAGCAGTACCTGAACGATTGCTTTCTTACTCCATTTGATAGCTTGAAATAGTGCAGTGCAGCCATTTTTGTCAGTAGCATTAATGGCAGCTCTTTCATTCAAAAGCTTCGTGGTACTCTGAGCGGTTCCATCGGTCACTCCGGTGATTAATGAGTTGGCGTCATCTCTACTCGCCCGATCCCCATCGACCGTTTCCAGTTTTTTTCGAGCAACCGCTGCGACCGCGGCATTGCTATCTTTCTTCACGTCGGGGCTAGAACTTTGCTGTGGATTAGAAAAGCCTCGACCTACTGAACAGGGAGATGCAGCCATAAAAACCTCTTTCTATTAATTTTTGCAAAAACTCTATGTGAAATAGCGTTCATTGGCAACTGTAAAAAAAATAGATTTCATCGACACAATATAGTTAAACCAATTTGGTGTCTGGATTATCAAAGTATTAAGATAGAAAGTTTTAGAGCGAGGCAAAAGAGTCTGCGGGGTTTTCAAACTCAACAGGTGTATAGCTGCGAAATTGCCCTAATTTTTTGACAAAAGTTAGATTCACACTCCCAATTGCGCCATGCCGGTTCTTCGCTACAATCAACTCAGCCATTCCAGGCTTGTCATTGGGGTCGTAGTATTCACGGCGAAGTAAAAACATGACGAGATCTGAATCTTGCTCAATCGACCCACTCTCACGTAGATCGCTCATCATCGGTCTGTGACCCGCCCGCTCCTCTACCCGCCTTGAAAGCTGCGACATGCAAAGGATCGGAATGTTGAGCTCTCGCGCTAAGGTCTTGAGTGTGCGAGAGATCTCTGAGATCTCATTTTGCCGACTCTCTTGGTTGCGAGAGTTTCCTGACCCCGTAATCAGCTGCAGGTAATCAATCACAAGAAAGCGAATGCCGTAGTTCTCTTTCATCCGACGCGCCCTTGCTCGCAAATCAGTGATTTTAAGTCCGGGCTGGTCATCGATCACAAGCGTTTGCTTTTGCATCTCTCCCACAGAGGCGACAATTCTTTGAAACTCGACCCCACTGAGCGATCCAGTCGAAATTTTGTCCGACTCCACTTCAGCTTGCGAGCAAATCATGCGGTGCATCAACTGCTCAGCTGTCATCTCTAAAGAAAAAACCCCAACTGGCATCTGGTTTTGAAAGCAGATATTTTCTGCAATATTGAGAGCTAAAGCTGTTTTTCCCATAGCCGGTCGACCCGCTAAGATCATCAAATTGGAATTGTTGAATCCATTGACCATGTTGTCGAGGTCTATGAAGTGAGAGGGGATCCCCGTAATTTTGGGCTCTTCGGGCCCTCTTGCTCGAAAAGCTTCTTGCCTCTCTTGAAGCTCTTTGAGGTAAGGAGTCTGATTGGACGCTTTTACCCCGTTCAACAAATCGGTAATCAAGACACCCGCTTGGGTGTTTGCAGCTTGGCTGATATTGAAAAACATCGCTTGGGCATCATCTAAGGTGCCGAGCACATCACGTGGCTCTTCGAGCGCATTTTTCTCCACAGTCTGCGCTACTTGGATCATGCGCCGTAAGATCGCCTTAGACTTGACAATATCAGCGTACTCTTCGATGTAAGCAGAAGTTCCTGCATACTGAGCCAAGGTCATGACGTAGCTTGCGCCTCCGACCGAATCGAGTCTCTCTTGCCGTTTCAACTCCTCACAGACAAGGTGAATATCAGCAGGTTTATCTTGCTTGTAAGCTCCCTTTAAAATGGAAAAAACAAGCTTGTGCTCAGTAAAATAGAAGTCAGAATCATCGAGCAGATCGGCCGCAATATTGAGGCTATTGACACTTGTGAGCATGCAGCCAAGGACCATCATCTCAGACTCTTTGGAGTGGGGGGCGACGCGCACTTTGCTTTTCTCTGCCATAGAGACAAGACGATACGCAAAGTTCAAGCAAAAGTCCAGCCTTGAGAATAATAATCAAGGCAACTATGATTTCGAGGTTTTAAGGAAAGATGGCTGAGTGGCCGAAAGCACGTCCCTGCTAAGGACGCATACCCGCAAGGGTATCGAGGGTTCGAATCCCTCTCTTTCCGTTCCTCCTAAAAAGCGCCCCTTGCATCTCGACTTTTTTGCATCCAAATGCAAAAAAGTCTTGACTTATTTGCATTTGGATGCATAATAGTCGTTATGAGAAGAGCCCAAAAAGATGCAATTTTGGCAGACTTATCTAAAAAAATGGTCTTGCTTTCTGGGCCCAGACAATCGGGTAAAACGACTTTAGCGAAAGAAATAGGCCAAGAGTTCGAGTCAACTGTCTACTTGAACTACGATAGTGCCCAAGATCGGCAAATTATTCAGGAAGAATCATGGCTCGAGGCAAGTGAGCTTCTTATTTTTGATGAAATCCACAAAATGCCAAATTGGAAAACCTACTTGAAGGGGGTTTACGACACCAAAAAGAGAGATCAGAAAATTCTCGTCACAGGAAGTGCGAGGCTAGAAGTTTTTAGCCAAGTGGGGGATTCTCTTGCAGGCAGATACTTTCTTCACCGGCTCATGCCTTTTTCACCGGCTGAATTGAAACAAGTTGGAGAGAGACCCGATCTCGATCGATTTCTAGAACGGGGAGGGTTTCCAGAACCCTACTTGTGTGATGATCCAACAGATGCCAAGCGGTGGCGACTCCAGTATGTCGATAGTTTACTGAGAGTGGATGTGCTGGAATTTGAGTCTATCCATGATCTAAAAGCCATACAATTGGTTTTCAATTTGTTAAGAGAGCGTGTCGGTTCTCCCGTTTCATACAGCTCAATCGCCCATGACGTGTCTATTTCACCCAATACGGTAAAAAAATACATTTCTATTTTAGAGGCATTATATATCGTTTTTCGGGTAGTTCCCTACTCTAAAAATATTGCGCGTAGCCTTCTCAAGGAGCCCAAGATTTATTTTTTTGATACAGGGCTTGTGAAAGGAGATGAAGGGGTGAAATTTGAAAATTTTGTCGGAACCTGCTTGTACAAGCACGTTCTTGGAAGAATCGATTACAAGGCCGAAGAGTGCGCTCTTAACTATTTGCGCACTAAAGAACAAAAAGAGGTCGATTTTGCCCTGGTTCAGGGGGGCAAAATCGAAAAAATCATCGAAGTCAAATATGCCAATCACCGTCTTGGAAATGGACTCGTCTATTTTCGAAATAAGTACCAATTTCCCGCCATTCAAGTCGTCAAAGAGCTCAAACAAGAACGCATTCAAGAGGGGATTGAAATGGTTAAAGGACTTAACTTTCTCTCAAAGCTCTAAACCCTGAGTTTTAATCTTTCAGTGAAAGCAAGAACTCTGCATTGCTGTTTGTCTTTTTCAACCGATTGAGTAATAAATTCATCGCATCAAGTGGCGTCAGGTCAGCAATAGCCGCCCGAAGCGCATAGACTCGCTCAAGCTCGCCCGGGTGGTAGAGGAGCTCCTCCTTTCGTGTGCCACTTTTGATCACATCAATGGCTGGATAGACCCGTCTATCAGATAGACGCCTATCGAGCACAAGCTCCATGTTTCCCGTCCCCTTGAACTCCTCAAAGATAACCTCGTCCATACGAGAACCTGTCTCAATAAGAGCGGTACCTAAGATAGTGAGTGAGCCGCCCCCCTCAATATTTCGAGCTGTTCCAAAAATGCGCTTCGGTTTTTGCAGAGCACTCGCATCAACACCCCCACTTAAAATTTTTCCAGAGTGGGGCTGGACCGTATTGTAAGCGCGAGCTAGTCGGGTAATCGAATCGAGCAAAATAACCACGTCGTGGCCATACTCGACAAGGCGTCTTGCCTTCTCAATGACCATCTCAGCCACTTGAACGTGCCGCTCAGGAGGCTCATCAAATGTAGAGGCAATCACCTCTCCCTTCACTTGGCGACTCATGTCAGTCACCTCTTCAGGGCGCTCTCCGATCATTAAGAAGATGAGTTTGACTTCAGGGTGATTGGTCGAAATAGCGTGTGCAATGTTTTGCAAAATCACCGTCTTACCCGATCTCGGCGGAGCAACAATCAAACCACGCTGCCCCTTTCCTATAGGAGCTGTAAGGTCGAGTACTCTCTCTGAGAAACGATCTTTTGTCGATTCCATAACCAAACGTTCTTGAGGGTAGAGAGGAGTGAGGTTTTCAAAAAGGACACGTTGTCGAGCCTTCTCGGGCCCCTCACCATTGACCTCATCGACCTTGTAAAGAGCGAAGTACTTCTCTTTCTCCTTAGGTGAACGGAGCTCACCTACAATAGTGTCCCCCTTCTTCAAATCAAAACGCCTGATTTGCGCTGGGGAGACGTAGATGTCTTCTGCAGAGGGGCAATAATTATAAGTAGGAGAGCGAAGAAAACCATAGCCGTCGGGAAGTACTTCAAGAACACCTTGCCCTACGAGAATCTCATCGGGGTGAGAGGCCTTAGCTTTGACCATTTCAAAGACAAGTTGCGATCTTGTAAGTGAAGCGAGATTTTTAATCCCATAGTTCTGCGCCTCATGGGTGAGCTCTTCGATGTTCATCCGTTGAAGGTCGGCAATCTTCGTGAGGGTTTTAGGTTTCGCAGGGGCCTTGGGTTTACCGCTGCCCCCCTCGCTGACAATCGTATCGGGGGGAGTTAAAGTCGATGGTTTCTTCTCAGCCGTTGAATTCTCTTGGTTCATGGATTTCCTTCAAAATGGTTGCTACTTGTTCATGTAATGTTTCGAGATCCCCGTTATTTTCGATGAGGTAATCGGCGCGAGCAGCTTTTTCTTGAAAAGGGAGCTGCCTCTTTTCACGCCTCTCAAATTCGCTCTCATCATAACCCATTGATTTAGTAAATCTCGCTACTCTTCTCTTTCTATCGGCCCCTACAACAATGATGAGGTCATAAAAACTCTCCTGCGAGCTCTCAAAGAGCAAAGGCATCTCTACAACAAATAAGGGGGACTTTTTGGTAAGGGCTTCTAGGTATTTACTCTCTACGACCTTCTGAACTTCAGGGTGTATCCGGTTTTCTATTTTTTCTAAAAGTGAGGGGTTTTTAAAAACTTTTTTAGCCAAAACCTCTCGGCTTAATCTTTTACCCTCTACGATCTCATCTCCCATAACCTCGATGAGGTAGTGACCAATCTCTGTGTAGGGGGTAAGGAGTTGATGGACTACTTCGTCCGCACTGACTACATAAGCTCCGCTCTCTTCGAAATAGCGACAAACTGTGGTCTTTCCAGAGGCAAGCGAGCCTGTAACAGCAACTTTCTTCAATTCTAACACTCAGCCCAATTTTTGCCAATGCTGATGTCGACGAGAAGAGGGACTTTGAGGCTAAAAACACCCTCCATCGCCTCTTTTACAAGGGGTTTTAAAAGAGGGAGCTCATTTTCAGGCACTTCAAAAATGAGTTCGTCATGGACTTGTAAAACAAGGAAACTTTCTAGCCCCTTCTCTTTTAGCCGTTTGTCGACTTCAAGCATGGCTAGTTTGATCAGATCAGCAGCGCTTCCCTGAAGAGGAGTGTTCATTGCCAACCTCTCAGCAGCGGCTCGCATGGAGGCATTGCTCGATAAGATCTCGGGGATCTCTCTCTCACGGCCTATCATAGTTCGAGCCCTTCCTGTTTTTCGGGCCTCCTCGATGGAGCCCTCGATGTATTCACGCACTTTAGGGTAGCGCGCAAAGTAGGCTTCGATAAAACTCGCCGCCTCTTTCATGCTGACGGCGAGCTCACGGGATAGGCCATAAGCCTGTTGGCCGTAGATAATCCCAAAATTGATCGCCTTGGCCCGAAAGCGCTCTTCTTTTGTCACTTCCTTGAGTGAAACACCAAAAACTCGCGCCGCTGTTGCACTATGGATGTCCTCTCCTTGGTTGAAGGCTTCGATCAAGGCGGGGTCTTCACAAAGATGCGCGAGAAGGCGAAGCTCAATTTGGGAGTAATCAGCAGAGAGATAGCTCCAGCCCGGTCTCTGAGGTTGAAAAGCCGCTCGAATCCGCCTTCCAGGCTTTGTGCGTACCGGGATATTTTGTAAATTGGGGTCTTGGCATGCCAGTCTTCCCGTAGCTGCGATAAATTGACTAAAACTCGGATGAACGCGATGCGTGCGCGGGTTGATTTGAGTCGGAAGGGTTTCGACATAAGTCGAGCGAAGCTTTTCTAAAGAGCGATAGGCGAGAATCTGCTCGGCTATGGGGTGCTCCACAGCGAGCGTTTCAAGGACGTCGGCTCGAGTCGAGTAACCTGTTGTCGTTTTTTTGAGCGGTTTAATGCCAAGTTTTTCAAAGAGGATGACAGAGAGCTGTTTGGGGGAGTTGAGGTTAAACCTCTCTTTCGCAAGTTCGTAAATATGTTCTTCTAAGTCTGCGAGTTGCACGGCAAGTTCTTTTGCAAACTCTTCGAGTTGAGGGGCATCAAGATACATGCCTGCGCGCTCCATTTCAAAAAGAATGCGGGTTAGTGGAAGCTCAATATCAAAGAGAATCCTATCGAGTTTTCTCTTGGCCAGCTCTTTTTCGAGCACTTTTTTTAAGCGGAAGGTGTAGTCAACATCTTCGCAGCAGTAGTCAGAAACTTGCTCGAGAGGCACCTCACTCATCGAGATCTCTTTCTTTCCCTTGCCTATCAGCTCATGGATAGACGTTTTGACTTTTCCAAAGTGGTGGAGAGAGAGGGCATCAAGAGAGAGGCGGCGGCTTCCCGATTGGAGGAGATAGGCAGCTAAAAGTGTATCAAAACAGAGATTAGCGACCTCTATCCCCACATTGCGCAAAACGTGAAGATCGTACTTGGCATTGTGGGCATAAAATCCGATCTTGGGATTCGCAAAAAGAGGGGCTACAGCTTCGAGCACACGAGCTTTTCCGAGCACCCCCCCCAGAGGAATGTAAAAGCCCGTTTGCTCCTCAAACGAAAAGCCTAGGCCTACAGGCTCTGCTTTTAGAGGGGAGAGCGAGGTCGTCTCAGTGTCAAAAGCAACCTCTTTTTGGCTTTGAAGTAGAGTTAGAAAGGTTGCTAAATCTTCTTCACTATCGACTAGACGGTAGTTAAGCTTTTCAGGAGGTTGGCTCGCTTGAAGCTTCGCATCTATTTTCTTTGCAAGTGAGCTAAGCCCGAGCTCGAGAAAAAATGCTTTAAGCGTTGGAAAATCGGGCTTTCCAAGTTTGAAAAAACTTTTCTCTTCAGGAAAGGGGATATCTATGTGGATAGTGGCCAGACGCCTGCTCATGAGGGCGATTTCACGCTCCTTTTTGAGCGTCTCTTGTTTTTTCGCTCCTTTGACCTCTTCGGGGTGCTCGAGAAGGTAGTCGAGTGTGCCGAACTCTTTGAGTAGAGCGACTCCTGTTTTGGGACCAAACCCCTTCAGGCCAGGGATATTGTCTGAGCTGTCACCCATAATTGCGAGCAGATCGATGATTTGGTGAGGAGGAACTCCATAGAGCTCTTCGACTTTCTTTGCATCAACTAGGAGATTGTCTTTCCAAGTGTTGAGAACAGAAACGTTCTCCCCTACGAGCTGACAGAGGTCTTTATCACTCGTGCAAAGGTAGACTTGTGCTCCTTTTTTGGCCGCCCAAGTCGCAATGCTGCCCATGGTATCATCTGCCTCAACACCTGGCACTTCAATATGAGCGATTCCATAGAGCTCACAAAACTGTCTCGCGCGGTCGATCTGCTCGGGGAGATCTTCGTGTAGACGCACTCGATTCGCCTTGTATTTCTCGTAGATCTCAGTTCGCTGCTTTTTGTTATCAGGGCCATCGAAGACGGCAACAATATGTTCAACCCCAAAATCTTCAATAAGTTTAGTGAGGGTGCGGATAAACCCGAAAAGACCATGCGTCGCCTCACCGGTGGGGCTACTCATTGCAGGGAGCGCAAAATAGGCTCTGAAAATGTAGCCCGAAACATCGAGGATATAGAGTTTTTTCATGGGGTGACAAAGAGGTAGCTAAAAGGATTCCCTTGGGTTCCTTGTGGAATGGAGAGTTCGTGTTTTACGCGGCCAGTGATAAGAGGAGAAGAGGTCTGTTCTTTGAAAAGTTTTTTCCACCAAGATGAGGTGCTAAATCCGACTACTTGGTAGCTCTCTGTTATCCCCGCTTGGGCTGCTAAGGCCTCTAGCGCCTCATTTCGGCTCGAGCCTGCCACATCGATCAGACCGATCTCTTCGGCCACAGGTGCGGGAATGACTTCAGCTCCAATCTGCTCCTCGATGACTCCGCGAGCCACAGGCCTTGCGTCTGCAACAATCGAGACAAATCTATTGTAGTAAAAATCGGTCAATCGTTGGTAGCTAACGGGTTCTTCCTCTTTCCAAGGGCGGAAAGGATTCATTTCATCCTTTCCTTTGCCGGCATAGAGGGTCGTCGTGTGGACGCCGATTTTTTCAAGCGTTTCGTGAACATTCATAAATGGAGGCCAAGTGAGTACTCCAATAGAGCCCACGAGGCTCACGTCTGAGGCAAAAATTCTATCGCTAGCGCAGGCGATGTAGTAACCTCCCGAGGCGCACATCCCGCCCACAAAAGCGTAGATCGGCACCCCATACTGCTCTTTGTATGCTTTGAGGTGGCGGTAGATGATGTCCGAGTCGTTGACGCCTCCACCGGGAGAGTTGATCGTGAGTAGGATCGCTTTTACGCGGTCTTTTTCAAAAGCATCCTCTCGAGAATTGAGTAACATCTCTTCAATTTTTTTGGCATTCAGGCTCTCTCCACCAATTGGACCTTGGATGTCAATTTGTAAAATAATCGGGGTGTCGTTTCCGAGCTTCTCGCGATTTCCCTGGGCATTGGGAAGCAAGGAGACATCTGAGGAGAAGGAGTGCTCTTCAGAAGCTGAGAAAATACCTGCCAAAATGAGAGTGAGAGCAGCGAGCGCAACTAGCGCTCCTAGAAAACCGAAGAGTGCGACAAAAAATGCACGCAATGAACTCATGAATAGGGATTCTTGAATGACTTTCATATGAAATCCTGAGGTTGAAGAACGCTATTGTAGGGGCGCTTGGATTATTTGCAAAGCCTCAGTGCGAGTTCTTGAGCTCGCCGATGATCTCTCCATCGTCCATCCGCAGGATTCGATCTGCAAAGCCATAAATGCGCGTGTCATGGGTAACAACAATCAAGGTATTGCTTTCATTGACAACGAGCTCTCGCATCAACTTCATCACCTCAGAGCCGGTTTCATGATCGAGTGTACTTGTCGGCTCATCGCAAACAATTAGTTGAGGTTCATGAACGCAGCTACGGCAAATCGCGACGCGCTGCTGCTCTCCTCCTGACATGTGGGAAGGGAGTGCATCGATTCGGTGAGCTAGACCCATGCGCGTTAACATTTTCACCGATCGATCATACGCTTCCTCTTTATCCACTTCGTTGAGAATGAGTGGAATCATGACATTTTCAATAGCTGTGATTGAGGGGATAAGGTGCAAGGTTTGAAAGACAAAACCGATGTGGTTTTTGCGAAAAAGAGTCTTCTCTCTCTCGGTGAGATGATTGATCTCTTCATCAAACACCTTACAAGAACCGCTGTCTTGGTGCAAAATTCCGGTGATGATCGATAATAGGGTCGTTTTTCCACACCCGGAAGGGCCTACGAGCATGAGAAGCTCTCCGGCACGCGCTTCGAGTTCCACCCCGCGAAGGGCGTGCACAAGAGAGGCCTCGCTCCCGTAATCTTTTTTCACCCCTCTGCAAGTGACGACGTGACTCTTCATGTTTGAAAAACAATCCCCGGTTCTAAGCGAACAATCTTTCTCAAGCCGAGGAGCGCCGATCCTAGGGTGATCAAGACAATGGACACCCCACTACTCAATAGGAGCCACCAAGGGAGGACGAAGGAGAGCTCGGTGCCCCTTGCAAAAAGTCCAAAAAGAGCGGTAATTCCAATGCCCAAACCCCAGCTGATCAAAGCCGTTACAAGGGCCTGCACGATGACCATACGAGACAAAAGCTCCTGCGTGCTGCCCATCGCTTTGAGGGTCGCAAAGTAGTGACGGTTGTCGTGGGCAAAGTTGTAAAACGTTTGACCTGCAATCGCAATTCCAATGATAAAACCGAGAAGCACTGCCACTCCAAAGTTGATGGGAATGCCCGTATTGAAGAGGTAGTAGCGGATAGTCAGATCTTTAAATCCCTGGCTTGTGTAGGCAGCCATCCCTGTATTTTTTCGGATAGACGCGCAAACCTCATCGATATTTTCTCCCTCTTTGGCTTTGGCAAGGATGAAAGTGAGAAGGTTTCTCTCTTTGGGAGAGTAGCTGACCGCTTGGATAAATGTCGTGTAGATTACAGGCTGTGAGAGAAAGGTGCGACTTACTTTGCAAAATCCGTCGACGACAGCTCTTTGGTTGTTGATTTCAAAAGATTCACCCATTTGAAGGGGAATTTTTTTCCCCTTGATTTCACTCGCCAGCTTATCACGGGCGCCCACTTCATTGACGATCACAGCATTGGGTCGACGCAAGTTTGTGATCTTCCCTTCAGTAAGGATCGGAGGGCCACCAATTAGTGTGGAGTCATCGATGCCAATCACATTGCAGGTCTGAAATTGCCCGTGTGCGAGTCGAGCCCTCAAAAGTCCTTTGTACATCGGAACGGCCCATTCGACCCCATCGACTCCTCTCACCTGGAAGAGTTTGCTGAATTTGATCGTCTTGATGTCATCGATAAATTGCACTTGAGGGTCGACAACCCAGATATTCGGCTGAGAGGTGTCGGTTACAAAGCCATAGGTTCGTTGCATCAAGCCTACAAAAATTCCCGCTTGTTGTGTGATGATAAAAGTAGCAAAAGTCAGTCCCACGAGAATGCTGATAAATTTTGCCTTATCTCCAACGAGGATTTTGATCGCTAGTCGCAGCACTCCCACCCCCCGCCTAACGCTTTGTAAATCGCTACAAGCTCTGTCATCAGAAATTCTTTGCTCTCGACTAGAAAACTTTCAGAGACGTATAGATCTCTTTCAGTTTCAAGCACAAAAAGGAAATTTTCTTTCCCCCCAAAATAGAGAGTGTTGGCCATCTTTCTCCCGCTCCGGTTGGCGTCGACTTCCTTTTGAAGCGCATCGATTCTAGCGCCCTCTTGAAAATAGCCGACAAGTGCGCTCTCTACCTCTCGCAAGGCTTCAAGGACAGATTTTTCGTAAGCCAGCACACTCTGTCTTTGAATGGATGTCTCTGCGCGAATATTGGAGAGGATTTTTCCTCCGTGAAAAATAGGTAAAAAAATGGAGGGGAGGAGGTTCCATTCGCGGCTTGGCCCTTTAAACCACTGCGTTGCAAAACCTGTAGCATAGGAGAAAAAAGCGTCGAGAGAAATGGTTGGAAAAATTTCTTTTCGCGCCGCCATCACTCTTGCTCCCGAAGCGAGCATGGTAAATTCTGCAGCTCTCACATCCCCTCTGCGGCAGAGAAGCTCGGAGGGGAGCCCCAGGGGTATTTTCCCCTTTCTACAAGGGAGAGGGCGGGGCTCGCAAAAATAACTGATCATGTTCTCAGGGTTGGTGCCGAGAAGCACTCCGAGGGCATAGATAGTCTTGTAAAGACGCCCCTCTTGCTCGGGTAAGATAGCTCGCCTCTCTTGTAGAAGAGCTTTTGCTGTAAACACGTCGAGCTCAGGGATGAGGCCTGCTTCAAAACGTTCTGTCACAAGATCCACAAGCTCTTGCTCAACTGCGATATGATTTTTGGTGACCCCAATTCTCTCTTGAATGGCAAGGATTCGAAAATAGTGGATCGCAATCTCACTTGCGACGCTCACGTGGACGTTACGCACCTCTTCAGCTGCCCCTGCGATGTCGTAGGCAGCAGCCCGCGCCCGGCTGAGGTTTTTGCCAAAGAGATCGATCTCCCACAACGTGTCGAAGCCGGCTTGGAAGAAATTGATAAATGTCCCCCCAGAGAAGTCAGCATCAGAGAGAGTTTGGCTATTTCGCATCCGACTGAAAAGAGCAAAAGCATCGATATGAGGGAGGAGGCGAGAAAATTCGATACCCCAAATAGCTCTTGCTTCACAAATACGCTCTCTTGCAATTCGAAGATCTTGGTTGCACTCGAGCCCCTTTTCAATAAAGCAAGTGAGCAAGGGGTCATCAAACTGTTTCCACCAGTCGACTAAACTCCCTTCGGGCTCATCTTTCATGCAAGAGTCGATGTACCCCCCTTCTGCGTAATCAGAGGGAGGGGAGATTTGAGGAGTTGCGCAGGGGCGGCAACTAGCTAAAGCTAGCAAAAGAAAGAACATTCCCCTTCTCATTGCTCAGCCCCATTGGGTCTTCCCTCGACGTAGACATCCATCAACATCCCTGGGAAAATAGGTTTGTCATCGCGGTCGAATCGATAAATCAGTTGAAGAACACGGGTGTCTACTTTTTCTGTAGTATCGCTTGTCAGGTTCGCTTTAGGCACCAAGTAAGGATCGAGACGCACATAGGTCAAGGGGACGTTGATCCGACTGTTACCACGCATGTAGGCGATCCCTTTTGCTCCACACTTGACACGCCATACATCCTCTTCATCGATATCGACGCGGATATGCAGAGGATCTACACACCCGAAGATGATGAGTGGTGTATTGAGCTCGTTTGCAGGCACCAACTCACCCACATTGGTATTGACTCGAAGCACCATCCCATCTAATGGAGCTTTTATCGTGTATTCTTCGAGCTGTGATTGAGCTGTTTCCAGTTGAGCCTTAGCCTCTTTCACTTCAGCTCTAGCGATTTCAAGATCGCGAATCCAACTCCCCGCGAGCAATAAGCTCAGCACCTCTTCTGCCTCTTCAAGTCGGTATTTGGCCGCAAGTGCCTCGTATTTTCGTTGGTTGTACTCGTCGCGGCTGACAGCTCTTGGGTTTTCCAGTTTGTCGACGAGTTCGAACTGAGTCATCCGATTGATATAGTCAGCCTCGGCGAGTTTCACTTTGGCTCTCTCCGGGGGAACCGTCTCAAGGCGAGGCAAATCGAGCAGTTTCTGGTACTCCTGTTCAGCTCGCTCATAGCTCGCCTCACGCTCTTTCAAACGGGCCATTGCAACTGATGTATCGAGCTTGAAAAGAGGGGCCCCTTTTTCCACCCGATCGCCAGGCGTCACATAAATGGCATCAACGATCTCAGTGACTGGGCTGCCGATGAGAATGTCTCGAGAACTTGCTTCTACAATCCCCTCACCTGCAACAGAATGCTCATAGGGAGCCGTCGGTGGAGGATACGGGATGGGGGGAGTGGGCGGCGTTTGCATCGCATGAAACACCGCAACAAGGCCCAGAGCCAGACCTATAAGAGCGAGAAGGGGTAAGATGATTTTTTTAAGCCTCACGCGTGTGAACAAGCATTTCTCATGCCGAATTTGCTGTTTTAATGTTCTTGTAATATTATTAGCTTAATATGGAGACGATTACAGCTTTTATTGAAGCTCATGTTAACTACGCTCATTGGGTCACTTTTGGACTACTCATCCTAGCGGGGCTGAATGTGCCTATCAGCGAAGATCTTTTGATCCTAGTTTCTGGGGTTTTAGCGAGTACAGTTGTGCCTGAAAATCTCTGGAAGCTTTTTTTTGCTGTTTTTTTGGGGGCCTATCTTTCGGATTGGATGGTCTACTGGATGGGAAGGATTTGGGGTCCATCTCTTTGGCGGATTCGTTGGTTTTCAAGGCTTTTTAAGCCAAAACGTCTTGAGCAGATTACCCATTACTACAACCGATATGGAGTGCTTACCCTTCTCATAGGTCGGTTCATTCCTTTCGGGGTACGCAATGCCCTTTTTGTGACAGCAGGCATCGCGCGCATGCCTTTTCGAAAATTTCTTCTGGGCGATGGAATCGCTTGCCTTATCTCTAATTCGACACTTTTTGCTTTAGCTTACTACTGCGGCAAAAACAGCACATCGATAATGAGCTACATCCATGTGATTGTATTTTCTATCTTTCTCTTTTCTCTAATCGGATATATTTGCTATAAGAAGTTTAGAACTGCATGTTGAATCTATCTAATATACTATCGCTTTCTAGAGCCATTTTCGCTCTTGCTTTTTTGCAAGAGAGTATTTGGCTTCGTTTACTGGCGATTGGACTGGCGATGGTCAGCGATTTTTTTGATGGTTTTTTAGCTCGCCGCCAGGGAAATTCGACTCAGATAGGAGCGATTCTTGACCCCATCATGGACAAATTTTTTGTCCTCTTTGTAGCTGGAGTTCTTTTCGTTGAAGGGAGTTTGCCAGCCTTAGGGCTTTTGGCTCTTTTTTCTCGCGATATAGCACTTTGCCTCTTTGGACTTTTCCTCCTCATTGTTGGAGGGTGGAAAGGGTATGTTTGTCGCGCCATCTGGTGGGGGAAGCTCACCACTGTGGCTCAGTTCATCTTCCTCATTGGCCTCACGGTAGGCTGGTTTTTTCCTCTCTGGAGTTACTGGATCTTTGTGGCGATGGGGGGCTTGGCATTGATCGAGCTAGTCATCCGCTATTACAAATCAGACTAAAATCTAGCTCGTCGTGGTAAGCGCCGGGCTCTTCTCTGCTTGCTCCGGCTCTTCGATAGCTTCTCCAGGAGTGCTGGTCAGCTTGTTGAACTGCTTGCTAAGCGAGTAAACAGCTCCGATCCAGACTAGAATTACCATCACAACAATCGCTGCGACAATATGAGCGCTTGCCGCAATGGAAGAGAAAAGGAGCAGCAACCCTTGATGTACGATCGATCCTCCCGATTTTCCAAGGCGTGAGCCCACCCCATCAATTGCAGCTTTCCCTTTCCGTTTCTCTTGAATGCTCAGTGGGATGAAAGCCATCTCCTTGGTGTTGTCAAAAAGGGTGAATTTTGAGGCTCTAGAAATACAATTTTGTAGCCCACCTATCAAAACAACAAGTGCCAAAGGAGAAGTGCCGAGCATTCCAAGGGTGCCGAGCATCGCGTCACTTCCAAAGAAAAAGAAGAAGAAAGCGACACTTGTCGCTAAGAGGACAACAGGAGTAAAGAGGGCCGCAGGTCTCCACCCAAAGCGTCGAATCAGTTGCCCAGAGATGAGAAGAGAGGTGAAAAAAGAGATCACCCCCGTAAGAGTGGTGATTTGACTCATATACGAATTGAAGTCACCGGGAGCGGGGTGAAGAGCGCGCACCTGATCTTTCCAAATCACTTCAATTAAATTAATTACGATGTTGTAAGAGAGGACTACGATGGCAATGGAGAGCAAGTATTTCGAGCGACCCAAGATGGCAAAGTTTTCGCGCATCGACATTTTCATCCGCTCCGGGGGCTTTCCACTCGCCTCGTCGAGCGGCTCGGGTAGGATTTGTTGGGTTAAGTAGCGGTAGATCCCCATAATCGCAAGGCCTGAGGCGAGTACGACACATGTGAGCAAGATAATCGATTGGTGCCAAGGGGAGGCGGTAAGCTGAAAGAAAGAACGAAGCGTGCTGCCAGTCAAGAAAACAGAGATTTGGCCCGAGCAGATGGCCGCTAGATTCAGTCCGATTGCAATCAGACCATAAAATCTTTTTGCCTCTCCCAGTTTTGTCACCTCGTTGGCAAATCCCCAAAAGAGCATAGATAGGATGGCAGAGCTCCAGAGCTCTGACATGATGTAGAAGCTACTGAAAGTCCAGTAGCGAAACATTGCAATAAGTCCCATGAAGCCGGCAGGGAGGCGGGCTTGGAGAATATCAGCTGTTGCGTGAGGGTGAAGGAGGTCTCTAAAAGGGTAGACGACAAAAGTAAAGAGGGCAAAGAAGGTGAGAAAAATCGTGATCATCGCATAAAAGACACGCTCTCGTTTCAAACGGTTGTTCAGGCGACTGTAGACGAAGGTCATGATTAGAGCACCTGGTACAATCCCCCACACTTTGATAAAGGGGAGGACCTCGGCTCCTGAAGACTCTGCAGTAATGAGCAGCGCATCCTTCATATTACGCAAAATATTGTAGTTAAAGCCTATGAAAAAGGCCATAATGAGCAAGGGCAGGAATTTACGCAGTTCGTGCCCATGGACAGGCCATACGTAATGGGCGAGGCGAGGGAAAAAGCCCTTCTTTTGCGTCATGCGTCTCCCTGTAAGGAGTTTAATGACGCTAGTGAGGATGAGCAACGAGGGTAAGACATTTCAGTCCGTGAGCTCCTGTAAAGAACTCATGATAGACGATCTTCTCTCTTGAAGTCAACCCCCCGTTTTGGATCAGATAGTCATCATTATAGACATTATTTAAGTGATTTGAGGGAGAAAGAACGAAAAAAGGCTAAACTGCTCTCGAAAAAATTAACGTCTTTATATATGGTTGAATGTCATCCAATTGGATAGGGAGTTAATTATAGTATGATTCGGGTTGATAGTTCTTCACATCGTCTTTCTAAGAAAGAGTAAATAGGATTTACCGTTTCAGTTGTGACCCTTGTAGCAATCACTGCTTTAGCTCATGCTGGGTGTAACTCGAATCACCTACGATCTATGTTGAAGATGAGCCAACGGACGTGTGCTAACGTGTGGTGCGTTTCGTTCGGGTTATTAGCAATAGTATCCTTTCCCATTGGGTTTCGAGTGATTCCCCATGTTATCCAAAGAAGGAATGAGAGAAGGGTTCAAGATGCGTTATGCGAGCCAGGCTTGTCTGCTGAGGAGACACTCCGTAATGAACTTTTTACCGCTTTGAAGGAAAGGAATGAGGGGTATCTTGAGGCAGTAATCAAAGAAGAAGCCGACGTCAATGCCCGTGACAAGGATGGCCATACTGCACTCCAACTTGCTGCCTGCGGTGGCCGTGAGGCAATTGTTAAAAGATTGATCGCGGCAGGAGCCGACGCTGGTGCCATTACCAGGAATGGCTCTACTGCACTCCATTTTGCTGCCCTTAAGGGCCATGCATCAGTCATTGAAAAGCTGATCGCGGCAGGAGCTGATGTGACTGCCACTACCGAAGATGGCAAGACTGCTTACGAGCTTGCTACTGAAAGGGGCCATAACGCATGTGCTCGATTACTGTCTGAGCACGTTAGCTAAGCGCGCGTGGACTCATAGAAGTTGAGAGGTGGTTGAAAGCAGGCTATTTGTAAAAAAAAAATATTTTGCTAGCCTGCTGCTCTAGGGTCCTTTTAAGCTTTTCGTGCCCCCATCTTCCATGCAAAGCAAGTCTACCACGGGGTGGGGGTCAATCTTCATCAAGATAGGACCGTAAGGAATCTAAAAAATTAATTAAATCTTAATGGTTTATTGCTAGTATAGTCTGCATGGGTATAGGAGAGGTGACCAAGGATAGCTTTCTAGGCTGGCGCAACTGTGAGGGTAAAATGACCCCTGCAGGGAGGGCCAACCGAATTGCGAGAGTCTTTCAGCTCGCCCTTTTAATTCTCTCAGCCTATGCCTTGACAGGAGCGGTGCCAGCAAGACGCATCAGCATTGCAGTCGTTGTTTTAGGAGCAGGCGCCTATGGGATTCAGCTCATGGGAGGAAATAACTCGAGAAGGAAGGTAGATCTGATCGCCTCGGGCTTCCTCGCTGCTACACTTATTGTGATCGGAGGTTTCGGGGTGACTGGGCGGCTTCCTAGCTATGGCATCGGGTGGCTATCTTGCGCAACATTTGGAGCGACAGCGCTGTTTTATGGATTCTCTGTTCGCCTTTATGCCTCAGAAATAAAAAGGGAGCTCGAAAATACATGAGGACGGGAAGTGTTAAAAGTAAATTTTACAAGCAACCTCCTTCAAAATTAGTAGTTGCAGGATTAGCTTTTACTATTATCTCCTATATTGCCCTCAACTGCATTCAATACTATGGGGCAAGTGGAGCAGCTGCGATGAAAAATGCTGGGATTGCAGTGGCAGCTTTAAGTGGGGTTGGACTACTTGGAATGGGCGCCACCTTGTCTAGCAAAAAAGTGAGAAAGGATTGGAAGTTTGTTGTGCTAGGGATGAGTTTGATTTTTGCTGGCTATGGCGCTGTCGGAGGACTTTCTATTGGCGGCATTATCCAGAGAAAAGCAATCCTCAATATTGCGCTCTATAGTCTTTTGGGTGCAGCTTTTCCCGTTATTTCTGCTGGGGGCTGTTTAGATATGAGGTCTAGGCTATGACTTTGAATGCGGCAAAAAGTAAGGCCGTTTTTAAGGGTCTAGATCCTGTAGAGCAGTCTCAAAGAATGCCTGTTAGAGAACGTTGGGCTCTCATTACTCAAACCATTGATGGAGCTAAAGAGGCTCAAATCACCTGCTCGAGAGTTTCGGGAATTGCCTTGCACCACATTGCAATGTTCTCTCTTTTTGTAATCGGGCTCTCCATTTCTACTGGCGCGATCTCTTCTTTGCGAGGGGGAGCTATTCGAGTCGTTGTATTCTCATCACTCGCCTTGCTAGGAGCTCTAGCTGCCAAAAATGTGTTTGGCGTCGGCTATGTTGTTTTCAAGCGAAAGTACTTGCCTGAGACGGTGGTTGCTATAGGTCTACTCAGCACTTTTATCGCGCTCGGAGCATTAGGCATTACAGGTTATCTGCCCAATCGATTAGCTCTCGGGCTTCCTGTTGCTATCGCCACGCCTATAGTAGGGTACGCGGGGCTCTTGTACATAGGAATCTACAGGTTGCCCAAGCAAATTGATGAAGAAGACCTCCAGCCTCGTCGAGGCTTTGTTTTTGATAAGAACTAGCATAGGAAGTGTCGTTATAGAGAGTTGGAAGAGCGCTCTTTCAGCTCGCTTAAAGCAGGCAAATTTCCATTCTCTTGAATAAATTCGAGCATCGCTCCCCCTCCGGTTGACACGAGCGTAAAGGGACGAGAGAGTGTGACTTGATGGATAGCTGTGATCAAATCTCCTCCCCCGACGATGCTCGTCGCATCTAAACGGCTCACGTACTGCGCGAGATTTTCGGTTCCTTTGGCATAATTTTCAAATTCATAGACCCCAAGGGGGCCATTCCAGAGTACAGTTTTTGCTGTGCTCAACACCTCTTGAAAGCGAGCTTGAGTTTTTGGCCCTAAATCGAGCGCTTGATATTCTGGCGAGATGCCCTCCTTGAAAGAGAAGAGCTCCGCTTGCGCCTGTTCGCTACACTCTTTAGCGGCCATGCAATCTAGAGGGAGAATAATTTTTTCTCCAAATGTTTTGAGCAGCTCACTTGCAAGTCCAACCAAGTCTGGATCGAGCAAGGAATTCCCAATTTCTATCCCCTGAGCGTGCAAGAAAGTGTAGGCCATCCCACCTCCAATGAGAAGGTGATCCACTCTTTTGAGAAGGGATTTAATGACACCAATTTTCGATGCAACTTTCGCGCCCCCCAAAATGGCGACAAAAGGGCGCTTAGGATGACTGAGAGCCTCTCCGAGTAGTCTGAGCTCTTTTTCGAGCAGCAAACCAACCGCTGCACGCCCTTCGAAATAAGAGCAGATCGTGTAGTTGGAACTATGTTTGCGATGAGCTGTTCCAAACGCATCATTGACATAGAGATCGGCTAAGTTTGCGAGCTCTTTTGCAAACTCTGGAGCCTCCTCAGGGTGGGTCTCCGCTCGGTGAAAGCGGAGGTTTTCGAGTAAAAGAACCTCACCAGGTTGTAAAGCATGGGCCCTTTTTTGGACGGCTTCTCCCACACAATCTCGGGCCATCTCCACCTCTCGCTCAAGTAGATGGCTGAGCAACTTAGCAACAGGGGCTAAAGATAGCTTGGGATCGACTTCAGCTTTCGGGCGTCCCAAATGACTCATCAAAATCAATGAGCCCCCTTGCTCGAGAACATAGCGGATCGAGGGTAACGCAGCTTCGATTCTTGTCGTATCGACGACAAAGCCCTCACTATCGAGAGGAACGTTGAAATCGACCCGCATCAGGAGACGTTTTCCAGCGATAGGGAGTTGTTTCATCGATCGGTAAGACATAACACTTCTCCAATTTCTTTTTTCTAGCTATACCAAAGGGGGATGAAACGTTCCATCGAGAAAATTCGCTCCGAGTACCAAGATGCGCCTCTTGTTGAGCTGAAACCCGATCCGATTGTCCAGTTTCAGCTATGGCTTGAAGAGGCGTGTCGAGCAGAGGTTATGGAGCCAAACGGGATGACTCTCTCAACTCTCTCGGAGGGAGGGCGCCCCACAGCGCGAACTGTACTTCTTAAAAAAGTTGATCGAAAGGGGTTTGTCTTTTTCACTCACTACGGGAGCCGAAAGGGGCGCCATCTAGAACGCCACCACTTTGGAGCGCTCACGTTTTGGTGGAGAGAGCTCTACCGCCAAGTGTGCGTGGAGGGAAACATCGAACGAACGCCGAGAAAAGAGTCTTTGCTCTACTTCAAAAAAAGGCCCCGTGGGGCGCAGCTCGCAGCTCTTGCTTCGGATCAGAGTGAACCACTTCTCTCACGTGCAGATCTAGAAGAGAGTTTTGCCCGCCTGAAGCGCGACTACCGCGGTAAGGAGATCCCTTGTCCGAAAAACTGGGGAGGGTACCGATTAGTACCCGAGCGGGTGGAATTTTGGAAGGGTCAAAAAAATCGACTGCACGACCGTTTTGTGTATGTGAAAACAAAGAGCGATTGGCTCTTCACTCGCCTTTATCCCTAGCTTTTCTTTTCAAAGAGAAAGCGATGCGGTGATTGCGGCGTAGCTCGGCCTCTTGGTACCGATTTTTTTGCTCGTCTGTTTCGGGTTTGACCGGAGCGATTTTGCGAGGCCGGTTCTTTTCATCTAGGGCGACAAAAGTGAAATAGGCAGAGACCACATGGCGATGCTCACCTGTTCTCGGGTTTTCTGCATCGACGCGTACTCCCACCTCCATAGAGCTCCTCCAGGTCCTGTTGAGAGAGGCGCTGAAAAGAAGAATTTCCCCCTCATAGGCAGGGGCGAGAAAGTGGAGCGCATCGACTGAAACAGTCACACAGACACACTCGCTATGTCTCTCTGCAACCACTAGCGCAAGACGGTCGAGGGTGCTCATCACCAGCCCTCCAAAAACGGTTTTATTCGTATTGAGATCGTTTGGGAAGATCTTGTAGGTGTGGTGATGGATCGCCGTCTCGGCTACAGTTTTTTCTCGCATAGTTGAATAAAATAGTGATGGATAGAGGGGTCATTTGTCAACTCGGGATGAAAAGTAGCTGCTAAATATTTCCCCTGCCGGATAAAAACAGGGGTATCAGCGAGCACCTCGATCTCAGAGGAGTGAATTTTTTCGATTTTTGGAGCACGTATGAAAACGGCTTCTATTTTTTTAGGAGGGGTGAGTTTTATCTCCAGCTCCTTTGAAAATGAGGCGGCTTGCCGCCCATAAGCGTTTCGAGCCACTGTGATATCGAGAAGGCCCCAATCGGCGAGCAAAATGAGACCAGCGCAGGTTCCAAAAACAGGATGAGAACACGCAAACTCTTTGATAGGAGAAAGAAGGCCTGTGCGGACAAGTTGATAGTGCATGGAAGTCGATTCACCCCCGGGGAGTAGGAGCGCATCGAGCCCCACTAAGTCATGGGGAAAACGGACAAAAATCGAGCGGCACCCCAGTCGGTTGAGCATCTCTTGGTGTTTAACATACGCCCCTTGTAGAGCAAGGATGCCGATTCGCATCTCACCATCCTCTTGAAGCGAGCAGCTCTTTCTCGCTCAGCTGGCGTAGATCAAGACCGCTCATCCCCCCTGAGAGCCCTTCAGAGGCCTCGACAAGTTTTTTCGGGTCGTCAAAGTAGGTTGTAGCGAGCACAATCGCTTCGGCTCTAGCCACTGGGTCACTCGATTTAAAAATTCCTGAGCCGACAAAAACACTTTGCGCTCCGAGTTGGCGCATCAGCGCTGCATCGGCCGGAGTGGCGATGCCGCCAGCTGAAAAGAGGGGGACTGGGAGGCAGCCTCTCTCCGCAACAGCTCGAACAAGCTCGTAGGGGGCGCAAAGCTGCTTGGCTGCGCTCATCCACTCATCTGGCTCCAGCTGCTGCAAGTGTCTGATGCCTGAGCGCAGCGCCCGCATGTGACGGACAGCTTCGACAATATTGCCTGTGCCCGCTTCCCCTTTCGAGCGAATCATCGAGGCGCCTTCACCAATACGGCGAAGCGCCTCTCCAAGGTCAGTCGCTCCGCAGACGAAGGGGATGGCAAAAGGGTGCTTGTCGATGTGATGCATCTCATCTGCAGGGGTGAGCACCTCGCTTTCATCGATGAAATCGACTTCAAGCGCTTGAAGAATTTGCGCCTCGACGAAATGTCCAATGCGGCATTTTGCCATAACAGGAATGGTCACAGCCTCTTGAATAGCGCGGATCAAATCGGGAGGAGACATGCGTGAAACTCCCCCTTCGGCGCGAATATCAGAGGGGATCCGCTCTAATGCCATGACAGCAACAGCGCCTGAAGCTTCTGCGATCTTTGCTTGCTCTGGGGTGACGACATCCATGATGACGCCCCCTTTCAACATTTCTGCAAGCCCGCGTTTTAATGTTTCACTCATAGTTGTAGCTCTCCAAAGGGATTAGTTGAATGAGAAAAGCCCCCCCCTTGTTTGCGCTTTTTAAGCTCCAAACGGATGGAGAAGAGCAAATCCCCATCGAAGTCCATGTGCGAGGCCCACTGCAAATATTTGAGAGGGATCTCTGAAAAAGGCCTCCCCTTATGCTTGCCGAGCGGCATGAATTTCATCTTTATGGGTTTAGATAATAATTTTTCGACTTGCTCGACAGTTTTAAATCTCTTTGTCAAATGCTTGAACACCTCAATATTCATTTTTACATCATCCAAAGCACGATGTGCCCGCCCTATGGGAATATTGAAATGGGAGGCGAGGCTTCCAAGGGAGTTGTTAGGGCTATCTCCATAGTGTCGAGCTAGGCGCAAGGTGTCGAAAAAAGGGCGCTCTTTGAGTGAGCAAGGGATGCTAGCCCGCTTAGCTGCCAAATCTATCATCTCAATGTCAATACCCACGGCGTGGCCTACGATCCT
The DNA here is from genome assembly GCA_021772465.1 of Chlamydiota bacterium. Taxonomy (GTDB): domain Bacteria; phylum Chlamydiota; class Chlamydiia; order Chlamydiales; family JAAKFR01; genus JAJFLX01. The sequence continues at coordinate 17,482 of JAJFLX010000012.1, read as the reverse complement.
ATCCTTTCCCACAAAGGCGAGAAACTCGGGAAGAAGGGCTTCAACAGAGGGCTTGTCTCTGATCATCTCTTCAGAGATATGGTGAATTTTGTAAGATTCGGGAGAGATGGTGCAGCCGGGGTTCACAAGGGCGTCAAACTCCTTTTCAGGACTCTCAAATGTGAAACGAATAGCCGCGAGCTCGAGGAGTCGATCTTTTTCTAGATCAAGCCCTGTGAACTCACAATCGAGGCAGACAAAGCGTGCTTGGTGTAAAAGAGTCACGAGTTGATAACCTCAGCAATTTTCCCGATTAATTGAGAGCGCCCCTCATTGCGTGTCGCCGAGTAATATACATGGGGGAAATTATTAATCCTACTGAGAATCTCTTGGGTTTGGCGAGCTCTTTCACCTCGTTTGACCTTATCGACTTTTGTAAGGACGACGATGCAGGGAAGTCCGCTGGCTACAATCCAGTCGTACATTTGTATGTCCTGCTCACTCGGCTTTCTTCGGATATCGAGAAGGAAAAGGATGAGATGGGGCTCTGTCTTTAGGTAGCTCTCGATCAACTCAGCCCACTGCTTTCTTTGCCTTTCGGGCACTTTGGCGTAGCCGTAACCGGGGAGGTCAGCAAAAATGAGCTCATCTCCCACATTAAAAAAGTTGATGGCTTGCGTCTTTCCGGGGGTTGAGGAGGTCTTTACCAAGTTTTTTGAGCGAAAGAGGTGGTTTAGAAGGGTCGATTTGCCCACATTTGAGCGTCCCACAACTGCAATTTGAGAGAGAGGGTGGTAGGAGGGAATGGCATTCCCTTTAACGACAGTAATCAGGAATTTCGCATCCTGAAATTTCAATTTCCCGGCCATGTTCCTCTCGGTGACTTAGTTTTATGTGGATCGCATCACTTGGTAGAAGAGGCGCAATGCGTTCACTCCACTCAATACAAGAGATGCCTCCAGCGAAAAAATACTCTTCAAAGCCAAGACTTAAAAACTCATCCACCCCTTGCAATCTATACAGGTCGAAGTGGAAAAGTCGCTCCTCATAAATGTGGAGGTAAGTAAAAGTGGGGCTACACACCTGCTCAAAAGGGATGCCTGTGGCGCCATGGGCAATTCCTTTGATCAGCGTCGTTTTTCCAGCCCCTAATTCTCCAAAAAAACAAACAACTTGGTTGGGGTGAAAATTTTTTCCGAGTTCTACACCCCAAGCAAGTGTCTCTTCAGCAGAAAGGGTTACTCTTCTGTTTCGACCCATTCCGACACGTAAGGGTGAAAGGCCTCATCCTCGGCGAGCATCTCAACAAACGTGGCGATTTTTTCTTCTTGCAGTTGATCTTGAATCAGTTGGAGAAAAGAATTTTCGAGTTGAAAGCGGTTTTGGTTCTGTACTTCATCGAGAGTCATAGGCTTCAAGTAGCTCTCAATAAAGTGCTGAATCACGGCTTGTTTGCTGTTAAATAGCTTGCCTGTTACCGCAGAGGAATAGACGATTTTAGTAATAGGTTCTTTACGGGGCTTGATGTAGTCTTTGATCACTTCAGGGTCTTCCGATACAAAAAAACGCTTGGCAGGCACCCCACCAATCCGTTCGTTATTCTCGGGACACTTGGCTACCCAGTCGTAGATAGCGTCTTGTGGGTTAGGGTGCGTGTTATCGGCAAAAACCTTTCCTGTGAAGGGACAGATGTAGATTTTTTTCGTCCGCCCATTGACAGTTGGAGGGCCGTAACCGATTTTGATCTCCGTTTCGCGCCACACCTTCCCTTCGCTCTCCAACTTTGTGATCGCTTCGACGCGGCTTTGGTAGATGATTTTATCTCGGACAAACGCGACGGGCTCGAGATGAAATCGCTGCTGAAGGTAGTAAAGATAAGCCCCGAGAAGCTCGGGATGTTTGCGCTCTCCTAAGAAAGCGAGGAGACTCTGTTTAAGCGCAGAAGAAAGGGTCATTTTTTCTCTCAATAATTCCATATGATAAGGAAGGATTTTACAGAGAATACCATTATTCTTCAAGCCACCAATTCACTGATTTGTTATTCTCGAGCTCCTATGACGTCGCTTAAAAAAAGAGTTGAAGAAGAATTGCTCAAAGCTGCTGAGCTTGTTTACCCCGATAGGGGAGAAAAGCCGCTGATTGTCACTCCTGCTACGCAAGAGAAGTTCGGTCACTATCAGTGCAACAGTGCCATGCAGCTCGCTGGGGCTCTTCGCAAGTCTCCGCGCGAAATAGCAGAGAGGCTTGCAGAGGCGATTGACAAAGAAGTATTTGAAATGGTTGAAGTGGCAGGGCCTGGCTTTATCAACTTCACGTTTAAAGGCCCGTTTCTATCGAGCCTTCTCGATGAAGCGCAGCGCGACTCTAAGCTGGGCGTTCGAGCACCGGAAAAAAAAGAGAGGGTGATTGTCGAGTTCTCTTCTCCCAATATCGCAAAAGAGATGCATGTTGGGCACCTTCGGTCTACAATCATTGGCGATGCTCTTGCGAGGCTCTTTGAATTTCTTGGGTTTGAGGTGATTCGCCTCAATCACGTCGGGGATTGGGGTACAGCTTTTGGGATGCTTATCGCCTACATGAGAGAGAGAGGTCTTGAAGCGACGAATCTTCCCGAGTTGATGCAGTGGTACCGCGCTTCTAAACAGCGATTTGATGAAGATCAGGCTTTCAAAGATGAGGCGCGAGCAGCGGTTGTTGCTCTTCAAGGAGGTGAGTCCGAAGCGCTTAAGACTTGGAAGCAGATCTGCCAGATCTCACGCGAGGCTTTTGAAGAGGTTTACGATCTGCTTGATATTCATCTCGAAGAGCGTGGCGAGTCATTTTACAACCCGATGCTCTCACAAGTTGTCGCTGATCTCGAAAAAAAAGGGATGATCACTCTATCTGAAGGAGCAAAATGCGTCTTTCATGAGGGGTATAAAATTCCTCTCATGGTGCAAAAATCAGATGGAGGCTACAACTACGATACGACTGATATGGCTGCTATTCTTCATCGGGTTGAGAGTGACCAAGCCGATCGTATCATCGTCGTGACAGATGCCGGGCAACGCCTTCATTTTGAACTTATTCGGGAAACAGCTCAGCAAGCGGGCTACCTCGATCCAAATAAGGTCCGTTTCGATCATGTCACTTTCGGGGTGGTGCTTGGGCCTGATGGGAAGAAATTTAAAACGAGGTCGGGCGAAGTCGAAAAGCTGATAGATTTGTTGCAGGCTGCAATAGAGCGTGCGCGAGAAATTTTGCTCGAAAGGGGGCACGAAGGAGAGGTCGATGAACTCGCTCGCCTTATCGGTATCGCTGCAGTAAAATATGCAGATCTCTCGTGCAATCGAGTGAGTGATTATGTGTTTAGCTACGACCGGATGCTTCGCTTTGAGGGCAATACGGCTGCTTTTATTCTCTATGCCTATGTGCGTATCAATGGGATTAAAAGGAAGATTGGCGCTCAAGACCTAAAAGATGAGCACATCCATCTCGAGCATCCTGCAGAGATTGATCTTGGAGTGCACCTTCTCCGTTTTCAAGAGACACTGAAAGCCGTCCAAGAAGAGTTATTTCCAAACTACCTCACAGACTATCTCTACACCTTGGCACAAAAGTTCAACGCCTTTTTTCGCGATTGCCGAGTTGAGGGGGATCCTGCCCAAAATCGACGCCTTCTTTTATGTGATGTTGTGGCTAGAACTCTCGCTACAGGGCTTCAAATTCTTGGTATTCAGACTGTAGAAAGAATGTGACCTCGAATATTGAAATTCCTCTACAATAGGGGTATGGATGAAATTGAAGAACTAGAGCATGATCTCAAAGAGTTCATCACTCAAGTCGAAGCAGGGAATGCTCCCAATCCCGCAAAACTACTCAAAATCGAACAAGACCTCGAGCACCTTCTTCTCGACGAAAAAATTCCAATTCATGTGAAAGAGAATCTGCAGCACGCGCTCGGTGAGCTGGCCGGAGAACTGAGCTTAGAGGGACTCTATGGCGCCAAACGAGAAATAGATCAGGCTAGGGATGGCTCGCTCTAGTCTCCATGTCGAAGGGTTAGATTGTGCTGAAGAGATCTCTCTTATTCGAGCCGCGCTGGGCTCAAAACCGGGTGTAAAGCAGCTTGAATTCAATCTGCTCGAGGCGAAGGTGATCATCGACCACGACCCTCAGGAGATTGAAGTCACTGAGATGATTCTCATGCTTCGCAAGGCAGGCTTGAGTGCGAGCGTTGAGTTCAAGGCTCCCTCCTTTTGGAAACGAAAAGGGCGCCTTATAGCTTGTGGGCTCAGTGCACTTTTCCTTGTCGCCGGCTTGTTCTCGCCATTTTTCTATCTCGCATCTATTCTTTGTGGAGTGATTTACGTTCTTCCTAAAGCCTATTTCTCTTTGCGGCGACTGCGCGCTGATATGAACTTATTGATGGTGATCGCAGTTTTAGGAGCGATCGGGATTCAACAGTGGTTTGAAGCGGCAAGCGTTGCTTTTCTATTTTCACTGGCACTCTTGCTCGAGCAGTGGAGCGTGGGGCGCGCGAGAAGAGCTATCGAGTCGCTGCTCGATCTCGCTCCGGTCTCTGCTCACCTCTTTGATTCTAAAACAGGAGAGGTGACTGAGGTGCTCGCAGAAAAAGTTCAGGTGGGAAATATTGTTCTCATACGTCCTGGAGAAAAAATTCCCGTGGATGGAGTGGTAATCGAGGGTTTTTCCTCTGTCAATCAAGCGCCCATCACAGGTGAGTCACTCCCAGTTGATAAAGGGCCAAAAGATTCACTTTATGCAGGAACTCTCAATGGGGAAGGAACCTTGCAGTGTGAGGTAAAAGAGAAGGCGAGTGATACAGTTTTGGCGCGCATGATTCAGTTGGTGGAGGAGGCGCGTTCCAAACGGTCAGAGAGCGAGCAGTGGGTCGAGACATTTGCCCATTACTACACCCCTTTGATGCTTCTTTTCTCGTTGATTGTGATGATTTTTCCTCCACTTTTCTTCTCACTCCCTTGGACTTTTTGGATCTACCGAGGACTTGTTTTACTCGTGATTGCATGTCCGTGCGCTCTTGTGATTTCAACACCTGTAAGCATCATCTCCGGGCTTACAGCAGCAGCTAAAGAGGGTGTACTTATCAAGGGAGGACTTTTTCTTGAACTAGCTGGCAAGCTCGAAGCGATTGCCTTAGATAAAACAGGAACACTCACCTATGGAAGACCTGAAGTGCAGCGTGTGGTGCCTCTTAACAACCACACAGAAGCAGAGCTGATTGAGCGAGCTGTGGCGCTTGAAAAAGCGAGTGAGCACCCCTTAGCGCGCGCTATTTTAAGCTACGCTGAAAAAAAAGGGGTCTCTGCAAAACCGGCGACAGGTTATCAGGTGATGAGGGGGAAAGGGGCGCTTGCGACTTACAACCAAAAACTCTATTGGATTGGTAGTCATCGCTTCATGCATGAAATGGGGCAAGAGACCCCTGAAATTCATCAACGCGCATTGTCTCTTGAAGATGCGGGTCATACAGTCATAGCTATTGGGACAGATGACCACGTTTGTGGGCTACTGAGTGTGGCTGATGCTCAAAGAGAGGGAATTGCTTCTACTCTAGAAGAGATACGAAATGCTGGAGTGAAACACATTGAGATGCTCACAGGGGATAATGAGCCGACAGCAAAAGCTCTAGCTAAACTTGCAGGTGTGAATGCCTACAAAGCAGAACTTTTGCCTGATGAGAAAGTCGCTCGAGTTTGTGAGCTCACTGAGCTTTGGGGGTGTGTTGCCATGGTTGGGGATGGGATCAACGATGCGCCTGCAATGGCGGCTGCAACAATTGGAATCGCGATGGGCGGGATTGGGAGCGATGTTGCCATCGAAACAGCAGATATAGCCTTGATGGCCGATGATCTCTCCAAGCTTCCCTGGTTAATGCGCCACGCGAGGCGGGTGAACTTCGTGATCAAACAAAATATCACTTTTGCTCTTGGAGTGAAGGGTGTTTTTATAGCACTGGCGCTCTTTGATGTGGCCACCCTTTGGATGGCCATAGGAGCTGATACGGGAGCAACATTGCTCGTTATTTTTAATTCACTTCGCCTTTTACGATGACACTAACTATAGAATAAAGCCGATGAAAAGAAAAACAGATTGGGAGAAGGTTGGGAGTTGGTATGGCTCTTTGGTAGGAAAAAAGGGGCATGAGCACCACCGCGATGTGATTTTTCCAAAACTCCTCCCTCTTTTGAATCTAAAACAAGGCGATTCCCTTTTAGACCTTGCATGTGGACAAGGCGTGCTCGCTCATCAGATTCCGGGGGAGGTCAGGTATCTCGGCATCGATCTTTCCCCCTCGCTAATCGAGCAGGCTAAGGAGGGGCAAAGAGCTGGGAGCTCTTTTCAAGTCGGAGATATTTGCGCTCCCCTTGAGGTGGACTTTTCACCTTTTTCTCATGCGACAATTGTTTTAGCGCTGCAAAATGTTGAGCGCGCAGATCTTGCGCTTAAAAATGCTGCCTGTCATCTCAAATCAGGAGGAGAGCTCTTTCTTGTACTCAACCACCCGTGCTTTCGCATTCCAAGACAGACGCATTGGGGAGTTGATACGGAAAAAAATTTGCAGTATCGACGCATCGATCGCTACCTTTCATCACTTAAAATTCCGATTCAGATGAACCCTGGAAAGGGGAAAAAGTCTGAAATCACCTGGTCTTTCCATCGATCACTTTCTGATTACAGTCGATTTTTGATAGATGCGGGCTTTTTGATTGCAGGCATTGAAGAGTGGGTTTCAGCCAAAAAAAGTACGGGGGGGGCTGCGAAGCGAGAGAATCGAGCGCGAGATGAATTTCCTCTTTTTCTCACTATGAAATGCGTTAAAACCCCCGGTTTAAAGTAGGGTTTTAGATTTTTTCCCTGCAATTTCTTGCACATATCTTGGAATCCCATACCCAGAGAGCTCCTCTGTGAGCTGCTCGATGAGCTCACGCCCTTTTTCGACACTTACCTCAAAGTGTGCCCCTCCCTCAACCCGGTCGATTTGGTGCAGGTAGTAGGGAGAAATTCCATGGTTGATCAAAGATTCGGAGAGATTTTTGAGTACCTCCAAGGAGTCATTCACCCCTTTTAGAAGCACCGATTGGTTGAGGACAGGGATGGCTAGGCGTTGGATCGCTTTCAACGCCTCAATCACATCTCGATCTAGCTCCTTCGGATGGTTAATGTGGACGACAAACCAGATCTGTTTCTCGCACTGTTCGAGGATTTGGAGAAAATCAGGAGTGATTCTCTCAGGGATGCCTATTGGGAAGCGCGTATGAAAACGAATTCTTTTAAGGTGAGAGATCGACTCGAGTTGATCGAGTAGCTCTTTCAAAATGCGGTCGGGCAGGGAGAGGGGGTCGCCTCCACTTAAGATGATTTCATCAAGAGAGAGATCTTTTTTGAACTCGGATAACTCTTTTTCGAAAGCTTTTCCACGAGCATAATCAAAGTGCTGACGGAAGCAGTAGCGACAGTGCATCGCGCAAGCCCCCGTTGTGAGCAATAACGTGCGACCGCGATATTTTTTTAAGCTTTTAGCCGTGCAACGCGCTTTTGTATCACTCACTGGATCGGCAGTAAAGTTAGGTAGCTGTAGTAGCTCTTGGCTGTCTGGGACAAATTGAAGTAAAATTGGGTCGTGGGGGTTTCCCTTTTCGATCTTATTCGCAAGCCTTCGGGGTAGCTTCAAAGGAAAACGAGAGTGGCTTGGAAGAGGCAACTCGAGAAAAGCTGAGAGCTCATCGAGTGATGTGAATGCCTCACGAAGGAGTTTTTGCCAGCTCATGATTTTTTTTATGAGGGGAAATGAGCTTACGCGGCTTGGTGTCGGGCTTGGTTTGAATTCGTTTGATATTGGCGCCAAGGGCTTGAAGTTTTGGGACAAGGTCGCCATACCCTCGGTCTAAAAAGTGCATGCCGTTGATCGTACTCTCACCCTCTGCGATCAATGCGGCCATCACGTAGGCAAAGCCAGCGCGCAGATCTGGGATATTGATTTCTCCTCCCTTAAGAGGTGTGCGCCCTTTGACAATGATGCTGTGTTCAAAGTGGCGTTCTTTGTAGCGGCAGTTTTTCCCTCCCAAACACTCGCAGAAAAGCTCAATATCAGCTCCCATCTCATTGAGGGCTCTCGTATAACCAAACCGATTCTCATAAACGGTTTCGTGAATGACAGAGGTGCCACAAGCTTGGGTAAGTAAGACTGCATAAGGTTGCTGCCAGTCTGTCATGAAACCGGGATGCACATCGGTTTCGATATGGGCACCTCCTTTTAGAGGACCCTGATAAAAAAACTCGATTCCATCAGATTTTACAGAGAAGCCACCTCCAATTTCTCTAATCTTATTGAGGAAGGTAATCATGTGGGGATGTTGCGCTTTTTTTACAAAAACTCGCCCCTTTGTCGCAATGGCTGCCATTCCAAAAGAGGCTGCTTCAATGCGATCTGTTAAAACGGTATGCTCCACCTCATGTGAGGTAGTCGTTCCTTCGATGTGGATCGTTCGATCGACATCTAAGAAGATAATAGCACCTAATTTTTGCAAGAAAAGGATCAGATCGACAATTTCAGGCTCTGTGGCCGCATTTTTAATGACGGTATTGCCTCGGGCTCGCACCCCAGCTAAAATTGCATTTTCTGTAGCACCTACAGAGGGGAAAGGGAGTTCTATGTGTGTACCAGTCAACCCATTATGTGCGTGAACGAGGTAGGCTCCCTCTTTTTTCATCTCGCGGTATTCGACTTGCGCTCCGAGTTTGGTGAGTGCCTCAATATGGAAGTCAACAGAACGCTTTCCAATGGCGTCTCCACCCACTGTCGGAATGATGATGTCATCATTTGTGCGGCCTAAAAGTGCTCCAGCCATCAAGATAGGGATGCGATTTGCCCCGGAGAAACGTTGAGGGATATAGCTTGTTTTCAACTCTTTAGTTCTGATCTCGAGCACGCCAGCCTCTTTGTCCCAAGAGACTTTTGATCCAATCTCTTCACAAAGGCTTACTGTTATCTGGACATCTCCAATATTTGGGACATTATAGAAGGTGCATCTCTTGTCGGATAGAAGCGAGGCGACGAGGAGTTTGGTCATTGCATTTTTTGCCCCCGATGAGGTGACTTCACCCTCTAGCTTTCCGCTCCCTTGTACTTGAAGTATATCCATGGCGATAAACTACCTGACTTCCTCTCTGATTGCAACTCTCTTTTTCTAAGGGTTAAGTATCTGAAATTTACTAACAAACATCATTTATGAAATTTGTGTAAAAGACTCTTTTATAGTTTTAATTATAAAAACGTTTGAATAAATTATAGTTTTCATTTGATAATGAACTCATAAGGACTGTACACGTGCGTGCAGGGCCCGGTGTTGATTGAATCGGGCAAAAGTTAACTTTAGATTTAAACAAACCCTAAGGAGTTTCAAATGAAACGATCTTTAAAAATGTTCTTCGCAGCTCTATTCGTAATGAGCATGTTCAGCTTAGCTAGCTGTAACAGATGGTGTGATTGCTTCAGCGATCCTTGTTGTGCACCTAAGTGCGATCCATGCTGCCCACCTAAGTGTGCGCCTAGCTGCCCACCTAAGTGTGCGCCTAGCTGTCCACCTAAGTGCGATCCTTGCTGCCCAACGCCTCGTTGTGAGCCAGGATGCCCAACTTACACTCCACGATGTGAGCCTGCTTGCCCACCTCGTTGCGAGCCACAGTGTGCTCCTTGCGCACCTAAGTGTGAGCCAAGATGTGCTCCTTGCGCACCTAAGTGTGAGCCACGATGCGCTCCTTGCGCACCTAAATGTGAGCCACGATGTGCGCCTAGCTGCCCACCACGTTGCCCATAAATGGGTGGTGAGACCCGCGAGTAGATAAGGAATTCAGGTAGTGGGAACATTGTCCCCCTACCTGAATCTAAGGAAAAATAGAAGAAGATAGGATGAAAATCAAAATGAATACAGCTTCCGAGTTCCTATACAAAACTCTTTTCCAAAATACAGTGGGAAAAATGTTACTCTCAAATCAAATTATTAGGAGATCCCTATGATCCAACCCTTACGAACTGCCCTAGCAGCGCTCTTTTTGATGAGTGTTTTCTGCTTAGCAAGCTGTAATCGGAATTGGTGTGACTCTTATTCACCTTGCGACGTGAAATGTGCTCCAAAGTGCAACCCATGCCAGCCAAATTGGGACAATTCATGTGCGCCATGTGCCGAGCCACGCCAGATGCCTCGCGGAAATTCATGTTCTTCATGCGACGATCCGTGTGCATCTAAAGAAAACCCATATTTCCCTTGTGACCCAAGTTTTGCTCCTTGCGGCAACAATGGGTATTGCGAGCAGCCCTTCCCTGAAGATCGTTGCTACGGAAATATGCGTTCTTACAATACCTGCGACGACTGTGTTGTCGACCTCTGTCAAAGAGCGCCTGAATATGCAACTGTAGGTTCACCTTATCCAGTAGAGATCATGATCACTGCTCAAAAAGAGTGTGCTGAGGTTGTTGTCAATCAAACCCTACCTTGTGGTGCAGAGTTCATCAAAAGTGATCCTCCTGCAACACCTGATAAGGATAACTCTCTTCGATGGGAATTCCCTCACATGAAGTGTGGCGACACACAAAGAATCTGTGTTTGGGTCCGCCCAATGAAAGAGGGTTGTTGTTTAGCTGCTGCTACTGTTTGCGCTTGCCCTCAGCTTTGCGCTTATACGAACTGTGGTCAGCCAGTTGTTTGTATCAAAAAGTACGGCCCAGAGTGCGCTTGTCTTTACTGTCCTGTTTGCTACACCATTGATGTGTGCAACTCAGGGTCAGCTACAGCTTATGATGTAGTTGTTCAAGATACTGTTCCAGACGGTTTGACTCACTCAAGTGGTTTGAATTGCTTGACCTATCAGCTTGGCGATCTTTGCCCAGGCGATAGTCGCTCTTTCAATGTAGATTTTTGCGCTTCTAAGCGTGGATGTGTCACCAACTTGGCTACTGTGAGCTACTGTGGTGGACCTAAGTGCACAGCTGAGGCGACTACTTTGATCAACGAGCCTTGTGTTGATGTGACAAAAACTGGGCCCGATTGGGCGTACATTTGTAAGACTGTTGATTACACAATCACAGTTACTAACCCTGGTGATCTCGTTCTTTACGACGTAATCGTAGACGACGTTTCACCTGTTGGAACTACAATTGTAGCGGCTGAAGGTGCTGAAATCTGCTGTAACCGAGCTATTTGGTGCATCCCAGAGTTCTGCCCAGGTGAAACTAAGACCTTCATGGTCTCTATCCGCTCTCAGGTTCCAGGCTGTCTCACCAATAAGGTGACAGTTTCAACCTGCTCTGATTGTGGACAGTGCACTTCATGTGCAGAAGCTACAACCTGTTGGAAAGGGGTTCCTGCAACTCACATGTGCATGGTTGACACTGTAGATCCGATCTGCATCGATGGCGATGACATGACGGTTTACCGTGTTTGCGTCACAAACCGTGGTTCAGCTGAAGACACTAACGTGAAGCTTGTCATCAAATTCTCTGATGAGCTGAAGCCATTGTCTGGAAATGGACCTACAAAAGGGACTGTATCTGGACAGACAATCACATTTGAACCTATTGAGCGCTTGAATCCAAAGCAATCAGTAGAGTTCTGTGTCTCTGTCAAGGCGGTTTCTGTTGGTGATGCTCGAGCTGAGGCGACCCTCTCTTCTGAAGGGCTAGGGATACCTGTAACCGAGACTGAGGCAACTCACGTTTACTAAGAAGTAGACGTCTGTTACCTAAAAAAAGCCGCTGGGGTTTCCCCAGCGGCTTTTTGCTTTGACTCTGATTGCTACCTAAACTTCGCTAAATGATCGTGAGCGCACACCATCTACTGCACTCAATAAAGGGAGATAAGCAGCTGAATTTGCATTTGCAGTCTGGTCAGAGAACCTTATTCTAGGGTTACGACGCGATGGTGCAATGAACGGCGGTAACCCTTTAAGAACGCTCTTCCAATTTGAGTTCATTAGTCTTTCCTGGGATTCTCTATGAATGAACTCTGCTCGGTATGGATGTAAAATCAAACTCTTAAGATTGGGGCAGTAGAGGGGGATTAAACGATACATTAAATTTAATTCTAGGGGCAGCCAACTCTTTTGGCTAAGATCTAGTATCTCGATGAAAGGCCCATATCGAAGCAAAAACGCATGTGATGCCTCTATGCTATTAGGTAGGTCAGGAGCCTTGAAGAGCATGGAATCAGTTCCAAGTCTATAAAATTTCTGGTTTGCCACGGAAATAGCTTTAAGCGATTTAGAGTCAAGATTTTGAAATATTTGCATCAGCACTTCTTCTGGCAAGATTTCTAAGCTCTCTGGGTTTTCTGAATCAGGGGAGGACTGCTCCTCAGCAGGCTGTTTAATAGTAATCCATACCTTCTTGGAATTCATAGCAGTCAATAGGGCTCGACTGAGCGGGTTAGCATCATGAGATTCCAATATTACATCACGTACATTTAAAATCTCTAAGCGATAGACTAGGCTCCTAGCAAGATTAACGATGGGGGTCTCGCTATCCGTACTTATTAGCGTGTTGCCTGATCTCCTAAAGTAAATCTGAGTCAAAGCAGGAGGAGCAGGAAGAGCAGGAGGAGCAGGAGGACGATAATAGCGAACTGTTAATTCAATTATTGCCAATAGAGTTGTCGACACCAATCCATAGTGGGCAAAGCTTACAGCGATGGGGGCGTCGTTGAGAGTAAGAGCTACGGAAATAGCTGCAATCACAACCATCGCAAGAGGAGTTACACGCATTGCACGCATTGCACGCGTTGCACGATAAGCACGTGTCGGTTCAGTTCGCCTGCGAAAATTGAAAGGGAGATCTCGTTGTGATTCAATGATATTGAAGGTGCTAGTCATGAAAACATTCTAGATCGCACATTGATTTTTTTACACAACCTTTCTAGACCCTCTCCCCCTCCATCCCTATTGTGGTTCGAATTAAACTTTATTTACATTGTCTTAAAAAAATAAAGGGGGTATGATTGCTTAGTTTAAGTCTTACATAGCTTGAAGGAGCCTTGAGAAATGAAAAACACTATTGCTCTTTGTATCGTGGGTTTCAGTCTTTTTTCTATGTTTTTTGGAGGAGGAAATTTAGTTTTTCCCCTTTTGGTTGGAATTGAGTCTTCTTCTCCTCTTCTATCTGTCATAGGATTTATTCTTTCGAGTGTGTTTCTCCCCTTCTATGGAGTGTTGATTGGCATTCTCTTTGAAGGGGATTACCAAAAAGCTCTCCAAGTGTGGGGCAAGCCCTTTGCGCATCTGATGATTTTTTTGCTCCTTTTCTTCTGGATTCCTCTCGGGTCAGGGCCTCGGTGTAATCAGCTTGCGTACGGGGCGTTTTGTGAGCTCACACAGGGTGTTCCTTTATGGCTCTATAGTTTATTTTACAGTGTTCTTGTTTTTGTTCTTAGTTTGCAACGGGGGCGTTTTCTCTCAATTCTCGGCAAAGTTGTGACTCCACTTCTCGTCTTTTTTCTCTGCCTTCTGATTTTTTCCCTCTTCAACCAAACCATTGACTTTTCCTTGACAGGAGATATGGCGTTTCAGAACTTCACTTCGGCCCTTGTGAAGGGGTACAACACGATGGATTTCATTGCGGCTATCTTTTTCTCATCAGCTATCATCTCTCTACTGAAGGAAAATCAAAAAGAGAAATTCAAGTATTCATTCGTCAGAAATGCGTGTTTAATTGCCGTCTCCCTGTTAACAGTTATCTATATTGGAATGTTTACCATTGGGTGTTTGAAGTCGGGGGCCTTGGAATCGGTCTCGGGAGCTCGCCTCTTGATTACGGTTGGAAATCTCATGTTCGGCGAGAAATTGAAAATCATTGTCTTCATGATCATCACTTTGAGTGTGTTCTCGACCTCTATGGCGCTTAGCTTGGTATTTTCAGATTATCTGAAGAAGACGTTGTTCAAAGAGAAGCTGGGTTACCGCACCTGTCTCTTTATCTCTGTCTCTATTAGCTTTATCATGTCAACTGTAGGATTTGAGAATCTTTCTCTCTTTATCTCTTATATCATGACGATCCTCTATCCCGTTCTTCTCATCATGACCACCCTTGCATGTGGACGAAAACTCCTTCAAAAAAGGCCTTCAACTTCAGGGCTTGAAATGAATGAAATCGGGTAGTCAACCTCGTTATTTTTTCGTCCTTTTGCTCTCCAATCTTATGGTCGGTCTTTTGCCGCTCTTCTGGAATCTTTTGAGGGAGGTCGAGACACGCGTGGTGCTTCAAAACCGTTGCCTATGGGTTTTTCTTCTTTTGGCTCCTCTTCTGGGGCTTAAATCAAGCTATAAAGAAGTGATAGAGACCATTCGACGAGATGGAATTTACCTTCTTCTCTCGACGTTTTTTGTCTTTATTAACTGGTACACCTACCTTTACGCAGTGAATAATGGGAGAGTAATCGAAGCTAGTCTTGCTTATTTTCTCTCCCCTCTATTCATCATTTTTTTGAGTGCATGCTTTTTGAAAGAGAAGATCTCTATCCTGCAGAAGGTAGCCATTGCATTTGCATTTATCTCTGTGGCCTTTCTCATATTCTCAAAGCATCTCTTTCCCACCTTGAGTCTGGTAATTGGGGGGTCATTTGCTCTCTATGGCCTGATGGGGCGTAAACTTTCTGGCACGATTTTTCTTCGTATCACTTTCGAGACTTTCGTGATCTCTCTCGCTCTTTTTTTTCTCTCGGATTCGCCTCTCTGCTTCGTTAAGGGGTTTTTAAATAGTAGCTCTTTGACTCAAAGCTTTCATCTCATCAGTGCGGTGGTGACAATCATCCCTTTCTATATGCTTCATCTCTCTATTCAACGCCTTCCCTTTATGGTGGTAGGGATTTTTAGCTTTTTGGTGCCGACGCTCATTTTTTTAGAGGGAATTTTCTACTTTAAAGAGCCTCTTGATCGAGAGCAGCTCCTTGCAATTCTAGGGATTTGCTTGGGGCTGATTTTTTACATGAGGGGCTTAGTTGTACAGGGGAGAAAATTGACATCCTCCTCTTCCTAAATGCGGTCCGTAAATTTTTGATGGAAACACGTTGATTCGCGCGAAAGCAATAGGTTAAACTCGCCGCATGGATAAGCAACGTACAGGCCTTGGTCAGGATAGTCACCGTTTTCTATCAGAGGATTCAACGAAACCGTGTCTACTCGGTGGGGTTCACTTCGATGAAGTGCCAGGTTTCAAAGCGAACTCAGATGGAGATGTGATTTTCCACGCGATCTGCAACGCTATCTCTTCGCTCACAGGTGAGATCATCTTGGGGAAAAAAGCAGACGAGCTTCTTGAGCGCGATGGGATCACCGATAGCCGCGTCTACCTTGAAGAGGCGCTCAAAACACTTGGAACTCAAAAGATCGTACACCTTGCGATTTCAATTGAGGCGCTTCGCCCTAAAATTTTACCCAGGATTGAAGAGCTTCGAGAATCGATCGCTGCAGTCCTTCAAGTCGACACTTCGCAGGTAGGATTGACCGCAACAACAGGGGAGGGGCTCACCGACTTCGGATGTGGGGATGGTGTACAGTGCCTCTGTATTCTCACGACACTTGAAAGAACTGAAAAATAGATTGAGTCTACGATTATTTGTGTAGTTACGGTAAATGGTGCACCAACATTTTATCACGGAACGACGATGAGTTGTAGTCCTACAGGTGATGCGCCAAAGGCGGAGCCCAGTTCTAATGTCTCCCAAACATCGAAAGAGAGTGCGGGGGTGCCCACAGAGCTTGCGCGGGAAGCGATATGTCAAGAAGCAGCACTTCCTTCACCTGGGGCGCCAGGAGCAGGGTTACCGGGGGCCAATTTAAGTGAAGGGTCTCTCTCTCTAAAAGATGCGATAGAGTGCTCTGCTGATGAAAATGCAGCTCTTGCCCTGATCGAGCAGATGGTTGAAAATGGTCGTCTCGATTTGGATGATCCCACGCCACTTTTTCGAGCTATTGCAAAGAAAAAAAATGGGATTGCCCTAGCGCTGATACGTGAAGGGATTGTGATAAATCAACCCTTTGATGCCAAGGGGGAAATAGATTCGGAGCTGGCTCTACTTGATGAGATCCCTCCCTTGCATGGGGCAATTTTATGTGAAAATGATGAGATTGCTTTTGAGCTTATAAAGTCTGGAGCGCCGCTCGATCAAGTTTTTAGAGCTAAAAATAAAGATGCCAAGTTTGCTCTATTCGATGGAAGCGCTCCCTTGCTCTGGGCAATAATATCTAAAAGAAAACTCATTGCGGATGCACTTATAGAGGCTGGAGCGCCGCTCGATCAACCCTTTGCGGATTCCGAGTGGACTCAACTTGGTGGGATACCCCCTCTGCACTGGGCAATAATGCAGGATGAAGAAGAGATTGCCCTTGCGCTTATAGAGGCAGGAGCGCCGCTTGATCAAGAAGTTTATGTGAGAGATGTTTTAATGACACCTCTCTCTGTTGCAGTCAAATGGGGATCCAAGAAAGTTGCACTCGCTCTTATCGGGCGTGGCGCTTCAGTTGACTCAATCCTTGAGGGGGATAATCTAGTCTTGATATGGCAAATGGCAGCTACAAATGCGGCTATTACCACAGCTCTTGAGAGAAGGGGTGTACTTCAAAAAATAAGTGATAATTACGATGGGCGCTCCTTGCATGACGTCATAAACTACGGTGATGAGAGAGCTGTCTTAAAACTCATCGATGAAGGTGCGCCCCTCGATGATGTGACTGATGGAATCACTCCGCTCATATATGCCATCGAGGTAGGTATGAGTAGGGCAGTACGAAAAATGATCGAAAAGGGAGCTCCTCTTGACCAAGTAATTAGGGGGAGTACTCCCTTGCTAGCGGCGGTCGACCGAGGTAATCAGGAAGTTATGGCTGCGATCCTCGAAGCAGGTGGGTCTATAGATCTTGCAAATAGGAATGGCATGACCGCGTTAATATATGCTATTTCACTTGGGAAAAATGAAATCGTATCCCGGCTCCTCAGCAAGGGAGCTCAACCCGATCTCGCGGATGCAAAAGGAGTGACTCCTTTGATACTAGCCACTATAGATCAACAAATTGAAAATGTTCTAGCTCTTCTTGAAGCGGGAGCCAATCCAGGCGCTACTGATCAGAACCTGCAAACCCCTCTGATACATGCAATTGTTGGGAGTAATAGAGATGTTATTTTTGCACTACTTGAAAAAACTGAGGACCTAGATCACGCCGACATCTATGGCAACACTGCGCTCGCCTACGCCCAGAGTAGAGGGCTCACCGAAGTATTCAATGCCCTTATTAAAAAGGGGGCAAGGGCACTCGCTGCTGCGCCCCAACGATAGGTACGAGCTAATAGACATCTCTTAGGTAGCGCCCCTCTTTTTTCAGCGCTTTGAGGTACTCTTTTGCCTCGAGCTCAGTGCATTTGGCCTCCATATGAATGATCTGGAGCAAAGTTTTGTGCACATCCCGGGCCATTTGAGAGGCGTCCCCACATACAAAA
>JAJFLX010000011.1 GCA_021772465.1 Chlamydiota bacterium | reverse complement strand
CGATCAATCCTGGGATCTGATATTCCCCCAAATAAACTGATTAAATTAAATTCGATCCCCATAGTCTTCTCCATTTAAGGCGACTATTTTCTATCGTCTAGACTTTATCAATCAATCGTAAATTTTAATGCGTTTTCCCTGCCAATGATACCCCCATAAAGAAGTCCAAATGAAATGGCTGATGTCATAAAGGAGGTGTTAGAGAAGATTGATTGATAAGTATGAATAAGTGTTTTGATTTGCAGATTTTTCTTTTCTGAGGAAGAAATGTTTTCAGGCATAATAAACCACAGCAATGTAAGGGCTAAAAAGGCGAGTAAAAAAAGAATGTAAAAAATAGCTTGCCAGTTTGCTATAATAAGAATTAAACCGCCAAATACAGGACCAATGGCAGGGGCTATAATGGCTGCGCTTCCCATCCATACTAAAATATGAATAGCATGTTTATCATCATAGAGATCATGAATGCTTGCATATCCAGCTACCATCATTGTACACACACCCATCCCTTGGATAAAACGTGAAATAATCAGAAAACCAATTGAAGGAGATAGTGCGCAGCCGATTGTAGATAGTAAAAATAGGCATCATCCGCCAAAAAGAATAGGGCGGCGTCCATATCGATCAGAGAGTGGCCCAACAAATAACTGGACAGAGGTATTGCCAGCAAGCCAGGTGGCGATAGTAAGTTGAACTAAATTAATACTAGTCGACAAATCATGGCTAATGGCGGGTAAAGCTGGGAGGTACATATCATTGGACATATTTGTACAAAATTCATAAATAATAAGGCACAAAGGAAATAGGAAGGATGTCTTAGAACTCGTTTTCATACTTGTTTCTTAACATTTTTGATACTTTCCTTTCATTTGAAATATGCTTAGAGGGTTGTCTATCTTTTTGATGTCGAATACGATATCAATATACTGTAAAAAAATTCCTTAAAAGAATAAATGCATTGCTTTTTGATGTCATAGATGATATCTTAAAGTTATTATTGGGGGGTTATATGAAGAAGGCAAAAAAATCAGAGAAGTTGCTCTTAGAGCAAATAGCAGATTCGGCAAGGGTTGTAAGGGAAAGCCAAAGGGGGCTTTCTATAGGACGCTTAATTGGGTTAATTAGATCTCAGCTTTCCATATCACAACGCGCTGTGGCCAAAAGAGCTTCCGTTCCTCAGGCCACTTTATCTAAAATTGAATCAGGTAGACAACAGCCTACAATTGTCACTCTTAGTAAAATTCTAAATGCATTAGAATGTGATTTGCTCATCACCGCAATTCCACGTTCTAGCTTAGAAGACATCCGACGATATCAGGCAGAAAAAAAAGCTAAAATGAGAATGGATTATTTAAAAGGGACAATGAGCTTAGAAAAGCAAATGCCAGATCAAAGATTAATTGCTGAGATGTTTACAGAAGAGGTGAAAAGATTGCTGGATTCTTCAAGTTCTGAGTTATGGGAAGATGAATTGTGAGGTTTGATTATCCTGAAGGTGCAACGCCCATTGATGATATTAGTGGTTTAATCCCTGATTGGGTGAGAACGCAGGAAGATTTAAACTTGGTTGAAGCCGAAAATATTTCCCAGGCAGTGCGCAAATATCTTACTGGTCGCATTAGTCTGCCTCATAAGTGGTTTACTGTCTCTTTTCTTAAACAAATTCATTATGACATGCTAGGTGAAGTATGGGATTGGGCTGGAAATTTTAGGGTCACAAATACAATTCCCGGCGTAACTTCATATAGAATTAGAAGCGATCTTGAGAGTCTTTGCGCTGAAGTATTATTTTGGAGCTCTGATGCAGTTGAGCTGACCTTAATAGAACAGGCAGCAAGGATTCATCATCAGTTAGTCTTTATTCATCCTTTCCCTAATGGCAATGGGAGATTTTCGAGGATAGTTGCTGACCGTTTTCTAAAAGCTTTGCAGCTTTCATCTCCGCAGTGGCCGCCTGATTTAGGAGGTGATAGTCAGCATCGAAAGAGTTACATTAGTGCATTAAAGAATGCCGATAAAGGAGATTTGGGTTCTCTTGTTAGTTTTATGGAAAAACATGGAGCCAAAGATCCCCCTTTGAGTCAAATTCTGGGTAGTAGTTTTTTTAAAAAATTATATCAAGGAAAGAAGCTTGAACTTTTGCAGAAAGCATACGTTCGCCGTGGTTATGATGTATAGAGGGGTGCCGTTGAAAAATTTAAAGCACTATAGAAGAAGAGCCAAATTAAAACTTTCTAGAGTCCATGAAAAGATGGCTAATATCCGAAATAACAAAAAGCAGAACCTAAGGTTCTGCTTTTTGTTGCGAATGGAGGTGGAGAGAGGCATTCAGAACTGTTGATTGGAAAAAAATGGGTAGTTATTCATTTATAAATTATTTGAAATTAGCATTATAGATGGCGTGGTGCAATATTAAATTGAACCTGTCTTTTGGTGCCTTAAACGAATTAAATTCAAAATGAATGATAAAAAAATAGATGATGCAATAATAATGCTAATTGAAATGGGATTTTCATTCAATATACTAAGAATTAAACTAATTAGCATTCCTGATCCAGTCATTGTTAGATAAAAAATAGCGATGGCCGCCCCCCTTGCTTCTTGTGTGGCGGTTAAAGTCACACGGTTTAGAGGGGCTGCTGCAAAACCAAAGCCTATTGAATAGCCAACCATTGGTAAAATGAAAGATAGAAGATTATCTGGAAAATAAGTGGACATTACAATTAATAAAATCCCAGAGATTGAAGCAAGAGTTAATCCAAATATTATGATTTTATCCTTTTCAATTTTTTTTAATACAGGCTTGACCATTTGAGCACCTAATATATAAGCACCAAAGACAGGCAGCTGCAGCCATGCAAACTGCATCGAGGTAAGATTTAATGATTCAATCAATAAAAAAGGGGATGCAGTAATCCAACCAATGATACCCCCATATAGAAGTCCAAATGAAATGGCGGATGTCATAAAGGAGGTGTTAGAGAAGATTGATTGATAAGTATGAATAAGTGTTTTGATATGCAGAGTTTTCTTGTCTGAGGAAGAAATGCTTTCAGGCATAATAAACCACAGCAATGTAAGGGCTAAAAAGGCGAGTAAAAAAAGAATGTAAAAAATAGCTTGCCAGTTTGCTATAATAAGAATTAAACCACCAAATACGGGACCAATGGCAGGGGCTATAATGGCTGCGCTTCCCATCCATACTAAAATATGAATAGCATGTTTATCATCATAGAGATCATGAATGCTTGCATATCCAGCTACCATCATTGTACACACACCCACCCCTTGGATAAAACGTGAAATAATCAGAAAACCAATTGAAGGAGATAGTGCACAGCCGATTGTAGATAGTAAAAATAGGCATCCTCCTCCAAAAAGAATAGGGCGGCGTCCATAACGATCAGAGAGTGGGCCAACAAATAACTGGACAGAGGTATTGCCAGCAAGCCAAGTGGTGATAGTAAGTTGAACTAAATTGATACTAGCCGATAAATCATGACTAATGGCGGGTAAAGCTGGGAGGTACATATCATTGGACATATTTGTACAAAATTCATAAATAATAAGGCACAAAGGAAATAGGAAGGATGTTTTAGAAATCGTTTTCATACTTGTTTTTTAACATTTTTGAGGCTTTCCTCGCATTTGAATTATGAAGGGGTGGGGTTAGTTGGCCTATAGGATTACTTTGGCACCAAGCTTAGACAGCAATGTACTCGAATTTAATATTTGTCGTTCGAGAAATAAGAAATTCTGCCCGAGTCCGCATGTTGGATTCTTCACATTTTAGGTTTACAATCTTTACTGTCTTTAGATTTTGGATCCCAGCTTTGCTAAAAGCAGTAATTAGCTCGCAATCATAAGTGTTGAGAGCGCAAGCGGTGAGCCAAAGTGTGGGTGCCGCAGCCAGTAGGGTATGTGCCTTGCAGGCTGCATCATGGAGCGCCTCCACTCTATTTAAACACCAATGGTAGAATTTTTTTTCAGCATCAGACATCCAAGAATCATCAGGAATTTTTATAATTCTGATGATTTCGAGGGTATCGTGGACTTCTGTTGGTAGAATGAGAGTGTCTGGGTGGTGACAGAGTCCATGCCATTGAACTACTCTATCAAATGAATTATAGATGGCATCATCCCAATTTAATGTGAGAATCCAGCCATTATTCATAGCTTTTTCGATAGATGTAGGCAGAGCTCGGATGCTTAGTCTCTCCCTTGCTAACATGTACAAATTAGCTAGATCCTTTCGAGCTTTCTCAAGAATAGTCCATTGCTGATAAAGCCTTTCGAACGTACCAACAGCTTCAGATAATGCTCCTGGGTCGTAGTAGTTCATACCAACATAAGAGTTCGTATATGACTTCCTATATGCAGAGAGGTCCTGATTGATGCTCTTAAGAAGTTCCTCTCCTTCAGTCTTTTTTCTATGGTTAAAAATTTTAAGGACTAGGTGATGAGCAAGTCGTTGCGTGACCACTCGACTTTGGTCACCAATCCAAGCGCAGAAAAGTTCAGTGTGTAGTCGCTGGCAGGTAGTAGAAGTATGGTAAAATCCATAATTTGTAGCAAGCTGACCAATTTGTTCTTCAAGAGGATGCCAGCTATTATTATGCATATCACATGCTATGGCTCCACTTCCTACAATACACACATCTGAGCAGGAAGCGAGATTGTGATCTTTCACCAAATTAACTTTATTTGGTACTTGTGGCATTTAACTCAAAGACCCATTTTGTTGCATTTAAACATTCAATAGCGTGGCAAATGCTTTTGAGGCATAGCATAGCGGTTATAGGGTGTGTTGCACAACCCCATCCTTAGGCGAGCCGTTGCGGTAGCTTCGGCGAGCTCCGCCCGTTTGGAAGGGCACGCATCAGCGTGACCGAGCAAATCAGGCTTCTTCTTGATAGAAAAGATTTTATTGAGAAAAGAAAACCATGGGTTTACCCTATTTGGTGAACAAAACAAAAGGCAAACCCATGCATCACAAACGTGACTGGAGCAAGTATAACAGAACACTTGTAAATCGTGGCAACATCAATTTGTGGGTTACTCCACAAGCTCTTGAGAATTGGGCTGCTAAGAAAGAAAAAAAGAATGGCCACCCTTTCGTTTATGGTGATGAGTTGATCAAAGCCATGTGCTTTATCCGCTTCAAATTCTCCTTAAGTTTGAGAGAAACTGAGGGCTTTTTCCTCTCATTTGCCCAGAGCTTGGGTACCTCTTTTAAACCTCCTTGCTATACACAGCTTTGTCGACGAATGAAAAAGCTTGTCTTACCAAAACGTCTTCTAAACAAAAGACGGGTCACTGATGTTGTGATTGATACAACAGGATTAAAAATCTATGGAGCTGGTGAATGGCGTGGCTACAGATACGGAACCAAGAAACGGTGGAAGAAATTACATCTTGCTATGGAACCTAAAAGTGGAAAGCTTGTTTTTGCTAAGATAACAGATGAATATGTGCATGATACTCAATATATTGAAGAGGTTTTGCAAAGGACAAATCGGCGATCAGGTTACGTATTATTTGATGGCATTGCAGATAGCAGGCGCTGTTATGAAACCGCGCAGAAGCACAACAAGCGGCTGTTAACCCCTCCGAAAAGAGGAGCTGTGTTCAGAAAGGAGAGTGTGTTTGCAGACAGAAATGATGCTCTCAAGATTATCGAAGGTCTAGGTGGTGACCAAAAGGCTAAATCATTGTGGGGCAAGCTTGTTGGATATAGCAGGCGAGTAATTGTAGAAAGTATGATGTCGCGCTGGAAACAGCTGTTTGGAGGCAGTCTGAAGAGTATCTGCCATCAACGTAGGGACGTGGAGATCCACCTCAAGTCTTTAATGATCAACAAAATGATAGACCAGCTGTCAGCCTGATTTGCTCGATCACGCTACCGCGTGCCCTCTCAAACAGGCGGTGCTCGCCGAAGCTACCGCAACGGCTCGTCTAAGGATATGGTTGTGCAACACACCCAGTTTTTATTAAAAAATATGGTGTTGAAAAGGGGGCTTATCTGCGGATTGGCTCTTCAGATCATCGATGTACAGTACATGATTTAGATTTACTCTATCAACTTCGCAGTGGTACCCCCTATGAGAGTGAGGTATTACCTGATGTAAGCTGGGAGGATATTGATCTGGATGCTGTTGCCGCCTACCGTCGTCGGCGCACTCAGTTAGATCCTGAAGCGGCGGAGCTAGGGCTTAGTGATGAAGATCTTCTGTTCTCTTTGCGCTGTGTGGTACATCGTAATGGGGTTATCATCCCGAACATTGCAGGTCTATTGCTATTTGGCAGCAAGGCGGCACTTCGCAGAATGCTACCCACAGATGCACGTGTGGATTATGTAATAACAGAGGGGCCTGAGTGGATTGGGGACCCCTCTGCTCGGCACTACTCGACTGATTTTCGCGAGCCATTAGTCACACTTTTGCCGCGGCTACACGCGCAACTTATGGGTGATCTACCAAAACTCTTTGGATTAGAGCCAGGAAAGCTGGAGCGCACTGACACACCGACCATACCGCGTAGTGTAATTAGAGAGGCGCTTGCGAATGCTCTTATGCATCGAGACTATCGAGCAGGGCAGCCTACTTTAGTGATACGCTACTCCAATCGGCTTGAATTTAAGAATGCCGGTTACTCTTTAAAGCCTTTTGAGGACCTCGGTAAGCCCGGATCGAAGCAACGAAACTTGATCATAGCAGCCGTATTTCATGAGTTGAAATATGCTGAGAGTAAAGGTACAGGCATTGGCTCTATGAAGGAGTGGATGAGAGAGGCGGGCTTGACTACACCTCCAATCATCGAAACTGATAGAGATAGCAATGAGTTCGATCTCGTGCTACTTCCCCATCACCTATTGGACAAGCAGGACCTGGCCTGGTTAGCGCACTTTAGTGGGGTAAAGCTATCTGATGCGGAGAGGAGAGCATTAGTCTTGGCTCGGGAAATGGGAGCTATTACCAATCAGGATTATCGCCAGATCAATGGAACCGATACCTTGATGGCAAGTAAGGCGCTGGTTCATTTGCGTGATTTGGGGCTCCTTTCGATGAAGGGCAGCGGTAATGGTACCTATTATGTGCTTTCAGAGGAGAAAGCTACCCCTCATATTAGCGCCAAACCTGAGGGGTTAACCCCTCATATTAGCCTCTTATGTAAGGGGGTAGATGTACTACCTAAGGGGTTCCCCAAGTTACCTGAAGACCTGAAAGAGGAGTTGCAATCGTTAGGGAGAAAGGTAAGTAATTTTAAATTTAAAAATCTAATTAAGAGGTTATGTGCATTGGGTCCTCTTCAGTTATCTCAATTATCGATGATTTTTGACCGTGAGCCTCGGTATATAAGGGATCATTTTCTTACTGAAATGATAAGGTCTGGCGACCTAGTTTATCTCTATCCCGAGACACCAGCCCATCCCAAGCAAGCATATAAAGTACCAGATAAAGGTAGCAAATGAAGGCTATCCTATTAGCGCGCGTTTCTTCCAGGGAACAACAAGAGGGGATGAGTATACCCGCGCAAGAGCGACGTCTGCGTGAATATGCAGAGCGCAAAGGATTGGAGGTTGATCAAGTATTTGCTATCACCGAGTCCTCAACTAAAGACACGCGCAAAGAGTTTCAGAAGATTTTAGACCAGATCAAAAAGTCACGAGAGCCCTTTGCCCTTGTGGCTGATACGATCGATAGGGTGCAGCGTAGCTTTAAAGAATCCACTGTATTAGATGACTTACGCAAAGAGGGGAAGGTAGAGATCCATTTTATGCGTGAGGGGCTTGTGCTTAATGGCAAGTCGAATAGCTCTGATCTTTTAAGGTGGGATATGGGGGTAATGTTTGCTCGCTCTTATGTACTTCAACTGAGCGACAATATCAAGCGCTCTAAAGAGCAGTCGGCCCGCAACGGTGTTTGGATGGGCCTAGCTCCTACAGGGTATATGCACACAGTAGATGAAAAGGGAGATAAGGCCATCATCCCTGATCCTAGCCTCGCTCCCTATATTCGTAAAATGTTCGAACTATACGCCACAGGAAACTACTCTTTAGCCAGGCTTCAGGATGAGCTCACAGAGATGGGCGCGCGTACGAAGAAGGGTAAGGTGTTCGCTAATTCACAGATAAATAAAATCCTAAAAAAGCCTTTTTATTGTGGGATAATGGATACAAAATATGGGGTTGTGGAGCACAAATATGAGCAGTTGACGACGCCTGCTATTTTCCAACAGGTGCAAGCTATCATAGAAGGATATCAAGCCAAACCACACAAGACTAAGGCAAAACCCTTTATTTTAAAGGGAATGATTACCTGCGCAAACTGCGGCTGTGTGGTGACTCCAGAGATAAAGAAGCAGCGCTACGTCTACTATAGCTGTACAAATGGCAAGAAGAACTGTCAGAGGGTCTATGTGAGAGAAGAGGAGCTATTGCAGCCCCTTCTTGAGTATTTTGATCGAATAGCTCTGAGTGAGGAGCAAATTGAGACGATTACCCAATATTTGAGGGAAATTCATCAATCAGAGTCTAAGTTTCATCAAGATAGTCTAAAAGCACTAAGGTCAGAGCAAGATAAGCTGCAGCGGCGGGTGAGTCAAATTTATGATGATAAGCTCGATGGTCTCATCGATGAGAAAGTGTATTTAGAGAAGGTGAGAGAGTATAAGGCACGGCAGGTAGAGATTGTGGAGGAGATGAAGCGTCATGAGGTAGCTGATCAGAACTTCCATGTGACGGCAAATATGGTACTTACATTGGCGGCGCGGGCTAAGGAGCTCTTTGAGAGTTCTGAAGTGGATGAAAAGCGGCAATTACTGAATTTTGTATTTCAGAACTTGAAATTAGACAAAAAAACACTGCTTATACACACCCATGAACCCTTTACGACCATGATGCTGTATAAGCAGTGTCCAACCAATTGGAGGTGGAGAGAATCGAACTCTCGTCCTTAGCAAACTCCATACGAACCCCTACATGCTTAGTGTCCAATCATTGCTTAGTCCCTAAGTTGGACACCCCTAAAGGACTAAGTGGCTTCATTTCATCTCGGAAGTCCTCTACCCTAGTAGCCAGCGGATAGAGGCCCACACCGAGTGTATGACGGCCCTTTTGAAACCCCCGGTCCAATTTCAAAGAGCCGGGCTCCCTAAACGGTTAAGTCTAGGGAAGCAACTTAGGCAGCAGCACCAAGAACAGCAGGACCGAAGTCAAGCGTTTCAGTGTTGCTACCCGCTACGAAGTTATCGTTAGCATTTGTGTTTTTATCGGTTTTTTTAGGAGGCCAACCGATCTCCTCCGCATGCGATCCCTATTTCATTTCTAAGTCGAAACCTTTACACCCCCAACTATATTATAACACCCGGAAGGGTAAAAGGTTAAGGATTTTTTGTAAAGGTGACAATCTTGACCCCATACTTGCCCTCAACAGATACCAGCTCCCCGCGGCCAATAAGGGAGCCATTGGCGTAGATTTCCACCAAATCGTCGCAGAGCTCATCGAGAGGGAGTAGAGACCCCTTTTCGAGAGAAGCAAGCGTTGCTAGCGGGATCCGGGCTCTGCCGTAAACGACCTCAATATGGGCCTTAAGAGCGGCAAAATCGCTGAGTTCTGGCTCCTCTAGAGGGCGAGGTTTCTCCCCCTCAATCGGGGTAAAAGCGACCCGAGCAGGAGGGGAGTAGCTCCCAGGAGGAAGGAGAGGGATTTGTCCCTTTTCAGGCGCCTCTTGAGACATGGCCCGAACAATCCCTTCAATCTCCTCAGTTGTAAATTCGTTCATCGATTCTCACTGCTTTTTTTGTTTCACAAAACCCCACACTTCCCCTAAAGAGGGGCTCATCTTGAACAGAGACGGTGAGGGGGTTAGCCAAAGGCTGCTCTAAAAGGACGATATCGCCCACTTGGAGGTCGTGATAGGCTGTCAATGGGAGCTCTGTCGAGCCGACCAAGACCTGCAAATTCAAGGGGAGGTGCTTTAGCTCCATAGCGCCATCCTAGCCGATGATAGACTTTTACACAAAAATTCCCTATCCTACCTTTCCAATGTTTGATGAGATCGAAGACGAGACGTTTGGAGCCCGCGAAGAGCGTATTTTACGGTTCTGGAAAGAATCTGAGATATTTGCGCAGTCGTTGGCGCGAAGAGAGGGGGCAGCTCCCTTCTCTTTTTATGATGGCCCCCCCTTTGCCACCGGTCTGCCCCATTATGGGCATTTGCTCGCCGGAACAATCAAAGATGTTGTTCCTCGCTACAAAACGATGAAGGGGTTCTATGTGCCCCGCCGTTTTGGCTGGGATTGTCACGGCCTTCCAGTAGAAAACGAGATTGAGAAGAAATTTTCACTCTCAGGCGCCCCTTCAATCGAAGCCTTTGGGATCGATCGGTTCAATGAGGAGTGTCGAAAAATTGTACTCCGCTACTCCGATGAATGGAGAGATAAAGTGGAGCGGTTTGGCCGGTGGGTCGATTTTTCAAAGACATGGAAAACCATGGACCCTTCTTTTATGGAGTCGGTCTGGTGGGTATTTAAGCAGGTCTACGAAAAAGGGTTGATCTATGAAGGGTACAAGGTGATGCCCTTTTCTGCAAAATTGGGAACGCCCCTTTCTAACTTTGAAGCGACTGACAACTACAAAGAGGTCGATGACCCCTCAGTTGTCGTCTCCCTCCCCCTAAGTGATGAGCCCGATACATCGCTACTCGTTTGGACTACCACTCCTTGGACATTAATCTCGAATATGGCCGCCACGGTTGGAAAAGAGATCGAGTATGTGAAAGTAGCCCATGAAGGAAATCACTACATCTTAGCTGCTGACACCAAAGAGCGTTGGTTAAAAGAGGCAAAAATTATAGAGAGCTTTAAAGGAGATGCGCTAGTTGGACGCACCTACGAGCCCTTTTTTTCCTATTTTGCTGACTTAGAAGGCGCTTTCCGAGTTATTGCAGATGATTTTGTCTCCACAGATGAAGGAACGGGAATAGTCCACACCGCGCCCGCATTTGGTGAAGTCGATTTCTACGCGTGCCAAAAGGCAGGCATTCCTCTCGTTTGCCCCGTTGATAACAATGGACGCTTTACTCACGAAGTGCCCGAATATCAAGGGCAGTTTGTCAAGGATGCGGATAAAGATATTATCAGACGTTTAAAGGAGCGAGGCCGACTTTTTTATCGGGGTACATTGCACCACCGCTACCCTTTCTGTTGGAGGTCAGATACACCTTTGATTTACAAGGCAGTGAGTACGTGGTTTCTAAGTGTTGATAAAATCAAGGAGCAATTGATTAATGCCAACGAGCAGGTGCACTGGGTGCCGGGTCACCTCAAGGAGGGGCGCTTTGGAAAGTGGCTCGAAGGAGCTCGCGATTGGGCTATAAGTCGGAACCGCTACTGGGGGACCCCCATCCCGATTTGGCAGAGCGAAGAGGGGGATATTCATGTCATTGGGAGTGTATCTGAGTTAGAAGAACTCTCGGGGCAGAAAGTAGAGGATCTTCACCGCCACTTTGTAGACTCAATCACTTTTGAAAAAGAGGGCAAACGTTACCATCGAATCAAAGAGGTGTTCGACTGCTGGTTTGATGCGGGCTCTATGCCCTACGCCCAAAACCACTACCCCTTTGAAAACGTTGACAGTACAAAAGCTGGCTTCCCCGCGGATTTTATTGCAGAAGGGGTTGATCAGACAAGGGGGTGGTTTTATACCCTGATGGTCCTCTCTGTCGCTCTTTTTGATCAACCTGCGTATAAAAATGTGATCGCGAATGGAATCTTACTCGCAGAAGATGGGAATAAGATGTCAAAGCGGCTCAAAAACTACCCGGAGCCCGATCTCGTCGTTGATAAGTACGGGGCTGATGCGGTTCGTCTCTACATGCTACACAGCCCTGCTGTGAAAGCCGATGACTTGCGCTTTGAAGAGCGAGGCGTTGAGTTGGTGCTTCGCCAAATTTTGATCCCTTTTTGGAATGCACATGCCTTTTTTATCACCTACGCACGCATCTACAACTGGAATCCTTCGCCGCATCGCTGTTTGCCAGAAGCTGTCATCGATCGTTGGATTATCTCTCAGCTGAACAAACTCATACATCAAGTTGAAAAGGGGATGGATGAGTATGACTTAAGTCAAGCAGTAGAGCCTTTCGTAGGCTTCATCGATGAGCTCACCAACTGGTACATACGTCGCAGTAGGCGACGGTTTTGGTCAGACGAAGATACCCCAGACCGAAGGCAAGCTTTTGAAACATTGCACTTTGTATTGATTGAGCTCTGCAAAGTAGCGGCCCCTTTTGTTCCTTTTTTAAGTGAGGCTATCTATCAGAATCTCCGCTCAGATTCGATGCCTCAATCTGTTCATTTGTGTGATTACCCTGAGTACCACCCTGAGAGTCGAGACCTCGTGCTGGAGGAGGGGATGGACAAGCTTCAAATTGCTGTGAGTTTGGGTCACTCTCTTCGCAAAGAACACAAATTAAAAGTAAGGCAGCCGCTCCCAGCGGCTCATATTGTCTGCGGAAATGAGCAAGTGATGCAATTTCTTCAGCACCAAGAGCACTTGATTGCTGGCGAGCTGAATGTGAAGCGAGTGCTCTTCCACAAAGAGAGCCGCGAATTTGTGAAACTCTCCATCAAGCCGAACTTCCGCATCCTTGGAAAAAAAGTGGGCAAACACATGAGAGAAACGCAACTCTTTATCGAAGGGCTCGATCAAGAATCGATCACCTCGCTATTAGAAGGGCGCTCTCAGCAGGTCTCATTTGGAGGGGAGTCTTTCGTGCTCACCCAAGATGATGTTGAGATCACCCGTCAGGTGCACGAAGGGTGGGTTGCAGTGAACGCTGGCGAGATCACACTTGCCCTTGATACTGAATTGAGTGAAGAGCTGCTTTTAGAGGGGATTGCTCGCGAGCTGGTCAATAAGATCAATACCATGAGGCGGCAAGCCGGTTTTGAAGTAACCGATCGGATTCGGATTCACCTCGGAGCTTCTGAGCGAATAAAGAAGGCCCTGCTTATTTGGAGAGATTATCTTCAAGAAGAGGTGCTCGCAGTTGAGATCAAACAGGAGTACACCCCTGAAAGCACTCAGTGGGATATCAACGGCGAGCCGGCTGCCATTTTCATCGAAAAAATCTAGAATTCCTCGGCAGGACTAATCGTCAAAGAGCGATTTTTGATTTCGCTTACGAGCATACAAAAAGCAGATCAAAGCGATACATACCACCACGATCGCAACAAGGATGTTTTGGGGAGTGATCCAGGGGTAGGGAGGCTGTGCTAGAGGACCTAAGCGCCCCGTTGGAGGCCAAAAAATAAATGAGGGAGATCCGAGCAAATTTTTGGTGGGCACAAACCCAAAATCGCGACTGTCAGAGCTCATGGCGTAGTTGTCTCCTAGTGCGAGCACTCCATCATCGGGAATATGCAAGCCGAAGGCTTCGATGAACTCTTCAACGAGCTCACCATTTTTAAGAGGGGGGCCACGGTCGATAAAAGCGATGTAGGGAGCCTCACGCGAAGAGGCCTGCTCTTTTTCAATTTCATTTTGAATGAAGCGAACAAGAACGGGATCATGTTTTTTGAGAATAGGGGCATCCATAACCCTCAGATCTCCATCGCGATAGTATGCAAAACGTTGAGGAACATAAGGTTGATAGGGTGCAACGGGATCAAAGACCCGGTTGAATTGAAGCCCGAGGTTGAAAAGCTTTTGAATATTCTCAGAGCTTTTGCTGTAAAGAGAGTGGCTAGCGCTCGGCTTTGTGCGGATGCCTCCGAGGTGGATTTTATAGAGCGTTCCTTTTTCAAACTCATAACACCCATCGGGGACACCAGGAAAGGGGGGATCATACTCCACTCTTTGAGGCCGCTTACCTCCTTGAATGTAGCGGTATGCCTTCCCTTGTTTAACATAGAAGCGGCTGGTTGTCATTTGATCGAGCAGGGCGTCAAGATGCTTTGTGGAGAGGGGGATTAGTGTGGATGAAGGGGTAATCATCGGATGGATACGCCCTTCGTGGCCTTGACGCATCTCAGGCTTTGGAAAAGTTAGATTCGGTGTGTGGTGAAGCTCTAGATAGAGAGGGGTTTCGCTATCTTTTGGAACCTCACCATAAAAGACAATCGCTTGCTCTTTCGTAAGCAGGCGGGCCATTGCGTAGTTTCCTATGCCAAAAAGTTCGCTGTAGCTCACAGGGTGATCATGAGATGCTTTGAGGGCGTTGGGGTTGTCTTTTACCCACTCTTTGCCATTGAAAAACTTCCCTTCGATCTCTCCCTCTGGATTCAACTCCATCTTTCCTAAGGGGAGATTCATCTGTTTTAGAGTCACCTCGCTGTAGATTCGATGCGAGAGGGGTCGGCTTACCTCTGTTTTCCCATCAAAATGAATATAAGGGACGTGTTCGATGTTTTTGATCCTATTCTCTTCCAAAAAGGAAGGAGAGGCGAGCTCGCTAATCGGGTTCCCCTCTCTGTCAATTCCATAGACTCGCCCCCCATAGAAGTAGAGGGTATCTCCCGGCTTTCCAATAGCTCGCTTTACGAACCGTTTTTTTCCGGGAAATAGACCAAAATAGAGCATGTCTTTATCAGGGACGTCCATCCCCAGCGTCGTAAATACGATAATTCCAGCACGTTTGATGAGAGTTTCATGAAAAAATAGGGAGGGAGTGATAAAAGGAATTTTAAGTCCAAAAGTAGTTCTCGACACGACAAGACGGTCTTTCTCTTCAATTGTAGGGCGCATCGAGCCAGTAGGAACTTGATAGAGCTCAAACCAAAATTGTCTGATAAAAAAAGCGACGACGAGCGCAAAAGTTAGGGCGTAGACGACCTCTTTGGCATGGTCGAGAGCTCTTTTGGGAAAATGGGTTTTGCAAAAAGATTGGACACGCAGCCCGGTGCGGCGCGCCTCGTTTTTGTCTTGAGAGAGAAGAGCTTTATCAAGAGCTCTTAGATCGGCTTCAAATTCGAGTCGATCACGCTCTGTAAGTTGCGCGCCTCTCTTCTTGAGAAGTCGAACACCCTTTTCTAAAATCTTGCGGGTTTTGCGTAGGAACATCGTAGCGAAGTGTAGGAACTTCCATATAAAATTGCTACAAAGAAAAGTGTGGAAAATTTGTCAATAGATTGTTGGTATTATCTATGAAATTCTCAACAATCTTGCACAAGCCATTAATGTTTATAGTTTTGAAAGTGTTAAGGTCTGTGCGTAAGTTTGTTTACAAGTTCGTGTTTGTTCTCGGGAAGGAGGGGAGTATCGAGCCAAGAGGTGGGTAGATTTGTTTTAGGTGAACGGGCATTTAATCCCGAATCCACAACCCGAACGCGTGCATTTCCGATGCAATTATCGACTTCGATCCAGTAGGGGAAGTAAGAGGGATAAGTCGCTTGATTTTGTGATTCAGGAATGTAAATCTCAAGATGTTTACGCGCCAGATCAGATCCATCAGCTGGCCATTTTGCGATCCATGAGGTAAAAGAGACCCCCTCAATTTGCTGGCCCTCTACGACGAGGCGGGGCTGCCAAAGAGGGCGCTGGCCGCGGAGGGACCCAGCACCTAGCCTGCGTCTTCTTTTCTCAGGAACAGGTCGAAAAGGGAGGTTGAGAAGGGTGGTGAGAAAGGTGTCTGACTGTGAGAGGTCAACCCACTTTTTTTGAGTGAAGCTGTAGGACTGTTCGAAACGAGCTGTTTGTAAATCTATTTGAGAGAGCATCCAAGAGGTATGGCCCAAAGCTCCACTTTCAAACCAACACTTCCATGAGGTGCGTTGGCGCTGAAAACTAGCTAGTGGAATGCTCACCTCCTCAAGGATAATCTTATCGGACGTGCGCTCATAAATGTGAATCAAAGTAAAATTTTTTTTCTGCTGCAGCACCATCCAGCTACCGGCCTCGGCCTCGGCTAGTTTCTCTTTGAGGAAAAGTTCTTCAGCGCTGCTCGCCGCAAATGAAAAAAAGAGGATAAGGAAAAAAAGGTAGCGCACGTCCCAAGTATACAAATCCTAGATATTTTTTCTTGTTTTTTTCCCAAATTCAGGGTAAATTTGCCGGCAATCAATAGAAGATGGAGAACACTATATGAAAAAAGATATTCACCCCCCCTACAGGGATGTACTATTTGTCGATACTTCTACAGGTACTAAGTTCGTCTGTGGATCGACTATTCAAACAGAGGCGAATGAGACCTATGAAGGAAAAGAATACCCTGTTTACCATGTGACTGTCTCCTCGGCTTCTCACCCGTTTTTTACAGGGAGCAAGCAGTTCATCGACTCAGAGGGTCGCGTCGATAAATTCCTCAAGAAATACGCACGCAAAAATGCAGTGCCTCAAGCTGAGAAAACAGAGACTAAAGAAAAGCCGACTCCAACTAAAAAGAAGAAGTAGTTTCAAATCGTGGAAAAGAAGATCCTTGCGCTGCTTGATCGATTTTCTGATGTGGAGGCTGCGCTTGCTGATCCCGCCGTCTTCGATGATCACAAAGGCTATAAGGAGCTCACTCGAGAACACGCCTACTTGCTCAACGTAAAAAATGCGTATGAGAGGCTCGATCGTGTGCGCAGGTCTCTCCAAGAGAATCGAGAGCTTCTCAATGAGGAGTCCGACCCCGAGATGAAATCGCTTTTGAATGAGGAGATCGATGCCGCACAAGCGGCGATTCCGGAGTTGGAAGCGGCTTTAGAATTGCTTATCGTCCCTCCCGATCCTGATGATGACAGGAACGTTATCCTTGAGCTTCGAGCAGGGACTGGAGGGGACGAGGCAGCACTCTTTGTTGGTGATTGTGTCCGGATGTACCAACTCTACGCGGTGAAGAAGGGGTGGAAAGTCGAGACGCTTGCCTCAAGCCCCTCTGAGGCTGGGGGGTTTAAAGAGTATATCATGGGGATCTCAGGTGAAAAAGTGAAACGACTTTTACAGTATGAGGGTGGCACGCACCGCGTTCAACGCGTTCCTGAAACTGAAGCGCAAGGTAGAGTGCACACCTCTGCAATTACAGTAGCTGTCCTATTAGAGCCGACCGAAGAGGAAGAGGTGAAACTCGATGAAAAAGATTTACGCATCGACACCTACCGCGCTTCAGGAGCGGGGGGGCAGCACGTTAACACAACAGATTCTGCGGTGCGAATCACACACCTCCCCTCGGGCGCTGTAGCCTACTGTCAAGATGAGCGCAGCCAGCACAAAAATAAAGAGAGGGCTATGCGCCTTCTAGTGGCGAAAATTGCCGATGAGCAGAGGAGAAAGCGTGAACAAGAGGAGGCGAATACCCGCGCTTCTCAAGTAGGCACGGGTGACCGCTCCGAACGTATACGTACCTACAATTTTCCACAAAACCGCGTTTCCGATCACCGAATCAATCTCACCCTCTACCACCTCGATCAGCTTATGGAGGGGGAGCTAGATATGCTTTCCGGTCCTCTTGTCAAACACTCTTATCAAGAAAAACTCAGCTCGTGAAGCAGCTCCTCGATATCATCGTCCGTGCAGAGACCTTCTTACGTGAAAAGGGGGTCGAACGGCCTAGACGTGAGGCGGAAGAGGTGATCGCTGATGCTCTCGGACTTCGTCGCATCGATCTTTATTTGCAGTTTGAACGCCCCCTTATTCAAGAGGAACTTGAGCGCCTCCGGGTTGTGATTCAAAGAAGAGGTCGAAGAGAACCCAGAGCCTACATTGCAGGCTTTGTAGAGTTTTTGGATCTCAAGCTCAAAGTGACTCCCGATGTCTTGATTCCAAGACCTGAGACCGAGATTTTGGTAGATAAGATTTATCAGACTTTAAAGGGGGAAGAGCTGAAAGGAAAAGTGCTCTGGGATCTATGTACTGGATCGGGATGCATTGGTTTGGCTCTAAAAAGCAAGCTGCCGGAGCTCACGGTTGTGCTCTCAGATGTGAGCGAACCTGCGCTCAAAATCGCTCAGTGCAATAGTATAGGGTTTGACGTTTCACATAGGCTGGGGGATCTCTTTGCACCTTTCAAAAGCGAGCAGTGTGATTTTTTCGTGTGCAATCCACCTTATGTTACCTCCGATGAATATGCTGATCTATCTCCTGAAGTACGAGATCATGAACCCCCACTCGCTCTCATCGGCGGGCTTTCGATCTATGAGAGAATAGCTCGTGAATTGCTCCCTCATCTTGCTCTCAATGGACGAGGATGGCTGGAGCTCGGTAATGGGCAGGGTAGCTCTGTGAAAAAAATATTTGATGCCCTGGGGTACAAGACGCATGTGGAGCCCGATTGGGCGGGACACGATCGGTTCTTTTTCCTTGAAAGAGATTGAATTTCTCAGGTAGTATTGTACGTCTATGTTTGGCGCATTAACAGAAAAATTATCACAAGTATTTGCCAAAGTGGCCGGAAATAAACGGTTATCGGAGGATAATATTGCGGAGGCGGTCCGAGAGGTTCGTCTCGCACTGCTTGATGCAGATGTGAATTATGGCGTCACTAAAAATTTTATTAAGCGCGTCAAGGAGAAGGTTGTTGGAGAATCGGTGGTCAAATCGGTCAAACCGGGCCAACAATTTATCAAACTGATTCACGAAGAGTTAACCGCTTTGATGGGAGGGGATGAGGCTACATTGAATCTCACTGCCAATCCCGCCATCATCATGCTCTGTGGCCTACAAGGGGCAGGGAAGACAACTCATGCTGCTAAACTTGCCCACTACTTCTCCAAGCCCGATAACAAGAAGAAATCGCCCTTGCTGATCGCATGTGATTTGCAACGTCCTGCTGCAGTTGAGCAGCTCAAAACGCTTGGAGCGCAGATTGAGGTGCCTGTCTTTTCCATCGAAGGGGAGAAGAACCCTCTGCACGTCGCTAAAAAGGCTTTAAAGTTTGCTAAAGAACTGGGGCACGACCTTCTTATTTTTGATACCGCTGGTCGACTTCACATCGACGAGCAGCTGATGCGAGAGCTCGAGCAACTCAAGCAACTGATTCAGCCCCATGAAATTTTCTTCGTCGCCAATGCAGCGACAGGTCAAGATGCTGTGAAGGCAGCTGCTGAGTTCAATAATAAGCTGGAAGTTTCGGGGACCATTTTGACGATGCTAGATGGCGATGCTAGAGCAGGGGCGGCCATTTCTATTCGAGAGGTGACTGGCAAGCCCTTAGTGTTCGAGGGAATAGGGGAGAAAGTCAATGATCTCCAGCTCTTCAATGCAAAATCGATGGCAGACCGGATTTTGGGGATGGGCGACACGATCAATCTTGTTAAAAAGGCTCAAGAGCACATCTCTGATGAAGAGGCAAAGTCTTTAGAAGAGAAGATGCGTAAAGCGACTTTCAATTATAGTGACTATCTCAAACAGATGCAGGCTGTCCGCAAGATGGGTTCGCTCAAGGGTATCATGAAGATGCTCCCAGGCGCTTCTCGTCTTCCAAAAATGGACGATGCCAGCGAAAAAGAGTTTTTCAAAATTGAAGCTGTGATCCTGTCGATGACTTTAAAAGAACGCGAAGGGAGAAATGAACTCTCGATGCCCCGAATGAAGCGCATTGCACGGGGAAGCGGAACGACCATCCAAGATGTGAACAAACTGAAGAAGAGCTTTGAAAAAGCTAAGAAATTTTTTAAAAACCCACCAAACAAAAAAATGTTAGAGAAAATGCTAGGAGGAATGTAGCGAATGGCACTTAAAATCCGTCTTCGGCAACAAGGCCGAAAGAATCACCTTGTCTATAGACTGGTGCTCAGCGATACCCGCTCACCGCGTGATGGAAAATACATCGAGCAGCTCGGATGGTACAACCCTCATGCAGCTGAAGCGGAAAAGAATGTAAAAATCGTAACTGATCGTTTACAGCACTGGCTGGATCGTGGGGCCGAGTTTTCTGAGAAAGCCGAGCAATTAGTTGCTCGGGGTGCTCCTGAATTGATGAAAAGTTATCGTCAGAAGCAAGTCGCCGCAAAAGCGAAAGCGTGCGTCAAGCGGAAAGTTTTAAAAAAGAAAAAGGAGGTGGCAGCCGCCTAAATGGAGATTGAGATTCTCTCTCTGTTTCCCGATAGCTTTTCAGGACCGCTTGATCAAAGCATCTTGAAGCGGGCCCAAGAGAAGGGAATCCTCTCGATTTCCACTACTCAGGTTCGAGACTTTGCTGAGGATAAACATCGCACCGTTGATGACCGCCCCTATGGTGGGGGGCCGGGGATGGTAATGAAACCAGGCCCCACCTCGCGAGCCATCCGCTCGCTTCGTCGCGAAGGGTCACATGTGGTCTATCTCTCCCCGCAAGGAACTCTTTTCGATGCGAAGAAGGCTAGAGAACTCGCTTCTTATGAGCATCTGATCCTTCTTTCGGGTCACTATGAGGGGATTGATGAGAGGCTAGTTGAGCTCGAGGTTGATGAATCGATCAGTATAGGCGATTATGTTCTCACAAGTGGTATACTTCCCTCCTTAGTGGTCATCGAAGCACTAGCTCGTTTCATTCCTGGGGTGCTTGGACATGCTGAAGCTGCCGACCAAGACTCTTTTGAAGAAGGGATATTAGACTGTCCACACTATACTAGACCTGAAGAGTTTGAGGGGAAACGAGTCCCCGAAATTCTTCTTGAGGGGGACCATGCAAAGATTGCCGCTTGGCGAAAGAAAAGAGCCATTGAAAAGACGCAAGCTGTTAGGCCCGAACTCTATTGGGAATATATGGGAAAAAAAGGGCATGAGAGTGGAAATAGGTTAGAAGTTGTTCTCCCGGTGAGTGATGTGAGAAAGAGCGTCCGTTTTTACAAGAAACTGCTCGGATTTCGATTGCTGCATGAGAACACAGAGCGAGCAACCTTTGCCAACGGTGTGAGACTGGTGCAAGGTGAACCCGAACCGGGTATTTTGCTTTGCTGGAAGTTAGAAAAAAAATCTGGAGGGGAGAAGTCACTTGTCGATCTCGATGGGTACGTATGGAGACTTCTCCCTTCCAACGAGAAAAAGGAAAAAATCAATGAATAGTTTGATTGACGACATCAATAGCGAACAACTCAAAGAGGCCATCCCTCAATTCTATATTGGGGATACGATACGCGTCTCGACTCGGATTATCGAGGGAGAGAAAGAGCGTATTCAGGCATTTCAAGGGACAGTAATTGCCCGTAAAGGGAATGGTCTCTCTGAAACCTTCTCATTGCATCGAGTCTCTTATGGGGAGGGGATGGAACGAGTCTTTTACCTCCACAGCCCTCGCATTGCAAGTATTGAAGTCATGAAAAGAGGTGATACAAGACGCGCTAAGCTCTATCATCTTCGAGGCAAGACGGGTAAAAAGGCGAAAGTTAAGGAGAAGATCGCAGGTCGACCTAAACGTGCCACAAAAACTCCACAAGAAGTGATAACAACTACCGACTCTACTGCGCATGACACCCCAACAACTGCCGCCGCTACTCCATCTCCCGAAGAGTGAAAGGAGCCGGCTCTACGAGCTAACCGAGCCTGAGCGGAGGGTCGCTCAGCTCGGCTACCAAGGCATTGCGGGTGTGGATGAAGCGGGGCGCGGGCCCCTAGCTGGTCCGGTGGTTGCTGCTGCATGCATCCTCCATAAGCCACTTTTTTTTCCTGGCGTCAATGACAGCAAGTTGGTCTCTCCTAAACGTCGTCGCGCTCTTTTTGATACTTTCAAAACGCACGCTGATCTTGAGTTTGGAGTGGGGATCGTGAATTCTGCGGTGATAGATCAGATCAACATCTATCAAGCCTCTCTCCAAGCTATGCGAAATGCTGTGGGGAATCTCTCTTCTAAACCCGACTATCTCCTTGTCGATGGGATGGAGCTCAAAATGGAGGCAATCACTTCAGAGAAATTGATCAAAGGCGACCGCCGCTCTCAGCTCATCGCCATCGCTTCTATCATTGCTAAAGAGACACGTGATGAATTAATGCGAGATTATGATATCTGCTACCCTGGCTACGGTTTTGCTCAGCACAAAGGGTATGGCACAACCCTCCATAGAGAGGCTCTTCAAAGGCTCGGGCCCTGCCCCATCCACCGATTGACTTTTTCTTTTAAATAGGTCATAATGCCCGTGCATGTCCAGGCTCAGAAGTATGACGGCATATGGAAGAGGAGCTCTTTCTTTTTCCAATGGCCACTTAGTTGTTGAAATTCAAAGCGTTAATCGACGCCATCTTGAGATAGGGGTGAATCTCCCACGCTGCTTCTCTTGTTTAGAGACGCATGTACGTAAACAAATAGCGCACTCTATCCACAGGGGGATGATTTCAGTAAAAGTCCAAAGGACAGGAGAGGGTTATGCTCCTGTTTCAGTTACCCCCAATCTCTCTCTTGCAAAAGGGATTAAAGGAGCTTGGGAGCGGCTAGCGCTCGATCTTGGAAGGGAGGAGCCTATAGATCTCACCTTTTTGATGGGTCAGGAGGGTGTTCTTGTCTATGAAGATGAGTTGCTCGACTTAGAGGAGGTGCAGACAGTTCTTACTCAAGTTGTGGCTTCGGCACTAGAGCAATTGATCATTATGAAAGAAACTGAAGGTGAAGCCCTTGCCAATGACCTTCTCACCCGCTTGGAGATTCTTGAGAGGATAGCTTCCTCTCTTGAGCTATTAGCTCCAACCGTGGCTGAACGGTACCAAACTCGACTCGCAAAGCGGCTTGAGGCGCTTGGGTGTGAGCTGCCAGATCATGGGGAACGGCTGATGCGCGAGGTGGCCATTTACGCGGATCGTATCGATTTTGCAGAAGAGGTTACTCGGTTTAAAAGTCACCTCAAGCAATTTAAAGATCTCGTGCAAACACAAGATCTCGAGACCCGTGGCAAGACCATTGAATTTCTCTTACAAGAATTAACCCGCGAAATGAATACGATGGGATCTAAAGGGGCCGACATCGAGATTTCCAAGCTCTCTATCGAGGGAAAATCGGAACTAGAGCGGATACGAGAGCAGGTGCAAAACATTGAGTAAAAAACTTCTTGGAAACAGAGAGCAAGGGCTCTTATTTGTGATCAGCGCTCCCTCAGGGACGGGAAAGTCGACGTTAGTTGATATGTTGCTAGAGGAGTTTCCCCATGAGGTAGCTGAAAGTAGATCGTGTACTACAAGGCCTCCAAGAGAGAATGAGCGTACAAATCACCACTACGACTTTATCTCACATGCGAGTTTCCAAGAGAAAATTGCTGCCAGTGAGTTTTTAGAGTATGCGGAGGTATTTGGGCACTATTATGGCACTCGTAGACAGGAAGTTGCTCGATTACAGAATGAGGGAAAACACGTCATCTTGGTGATCGACACTCAAGGAGCTCTTCAGTTGAAAGAGAGGTGTGAGGCGGTGTTTATTTTTATAGCGCCCCCTTCGAAAGAGGAGCTTGCAACAAGGCTCAAGCAACGATCGACAGAGAGTGAGTCGGAGATTGAAGCGCGTCTTGCTTGGGCAGAAAAAGAGATGGCTCTCGCTTCTCACTATGACTATTCGATAGTAAATGATAATTTAGAAATTACCTACCAACTGCTTAGGTGCATCTTGGTAGCAGAAGAACACAAAACGAGGTAATATGTCGCTTAAAAATACTTTAACTAATGAGAAACTTTGTAAACGTTTTGACAACCCCTTTGATCTGGTAAACTACGCCATCTCTTTGACACGGAAGATTGTCAATCGTGGAGAAGAGCTAGATACCAATCCAGTAAATGATGTTCTCGAAGCAATTGCATCTGGAACTGATCGGGTGGAGCCTGCCGAAGAGGAGTCAGACGCTCACGAATGAAAAAGCGCATCCTGA
Organism: Chlamydiota bacterium; assembly: GCA_021772465.1. GTDB lineage: Bacteria > Chlamydiota > Chlamydiia > Chlamydiales > JAAKFR01 > JAJFLX01. The sequence continues at coordinate 97,200 of JAJFLX010000011.1, read as the reverse complement.
TCACATCGGCCCTCCCTTATGCTAATGGACCCCTCCACTTTGGCCATATTGCCGGGGCCTACCTTCCAGCGGATTGCTACGCCCGTTTTGAGCGGCTCAAGGGTCATGAAGTCTTGTTCATTTCCGGGTCAGATGAGTATGGTGTGGCGATCACCTTAAGCGCTGAATTGGCAAACCGAACGCCCCAGGAGCAGGCTGATCACTTCCACCAGGTGAATCAGGAGATATTTGAGAAGTTTTCTATCTCCTTTGATCATTTTTCACGCACGACGACTCCAGAACATGCGCCCTTAGTGCAGCAGTTTTTTAATGATCTTCTTGCAAATGGCTACATTGAAGCGAGAATGAGTGAACAATTTTATTCAGAGAGCGATCGCCGGTTTCTCGCCGATCGCTACATCGTTGGCACGTGCCCAAAGTGTGGTTTTGAAGAGGCTCGTGGAGATGAGTGTCAAAAGTGTGGAGCGAGTTATGAATCTACAGAGCTGAAACAGCCCCGCTCCAAGCTCAGTGGCGCCACCCTCACTTTAAAAGAGACTGAGCACTGGTTTCTTCTCTTTGGTCGATTTAAAGAGGAACTTGAAAAACTTTTGAACGCTCGCCTCTGGAAGAGCAACGTGACACATTTTGCCCGCAGCTACATCGAAAGCCTTCACGAAAGGGCAATCACTCGTGATCTCGAGTGGGGCATTCCTGTTCCTCTTGACAAGGCGAAAAATAAAGTCTTTTACGTTTGGTTTGACGCTCCGATCGGCTACATCAGTGCGACTCAAGCTTGGGCTAAGCAGCAAAAGGAGGCGAATGCATGGAAAAAATATTGGCTAGATCCGCAAACTCACTATGTCCAGTTCATGGGAAAAGACAATGTCCCATTTCATGCTATGTTTTTTCCTGCAATGATCTTAGGTCAAAATCAACCCTACAAAATTGTAGACGATCTCGTCGCGAACGAATTTTACAACTTTGAAGGGAAAAAATTTAGCAAGTCTGAAGGGTGGACCATCGATCTCGATAATTTTTTCCGCCATTTTCATGTCGATCAGATACGCTACACCCTAGCAGCTAATGCGCCAGAGAGTGGGGACTCTGAATTTACATGGAGAGATTTTCAACTGCGATGCAACGGAGAGCTGCTTGGAAAGTATGGCAATCTCGTAAACCGCGTACTGGTTTTCCTTCAAAACAAACTCCAAGCAAAAGTGCCCAAGCGCGCTCCGCTTGAAGAGATTGATCACCGATTTCTAAGCGATATGCAGCGCATTACCCTTGCGATTGAAGAGAGTTATGCTACCTACCACCTTCGCAGAGCGGCGCAGCAGATCATGGAGCTTGCTCAACTTGGAAACACCTATTTCGATGCGAAGACCCCATGGAAAGTAGTCGACTCTCCCGCTACGCAGACGACCCTTTCGCTCTGTTTGGAGTGCATCCAAAAACTTGCTTGTATCTCCTACCCCATTCTTTCTCAAACCGCTGAGCGCGTATGGGAGATGCTTGGAAACCACCAGCCACTCAGCCACTTTACCTGGAATGAGCTCTTAGAGTTTTCCCTCGAGGAGGGGCGCCAGCTTCCCAAGCCCTCCATTCTTTTTCAAAAGATTGAAGATGAAGTCATTGAGCAACAAATTGCCCTACTTCAGCAACGGCATGAGGTGGCTCTTAAAAAAAAAGATCCCCCTTACGCCCCTTTGAAACCCATGATTGGGATTGAGAGTGTCGATCAACTCGATCTGCGCGTCGGACTGATCGTGGCGGCTGAAAAACTAAAAAAAAGCAAAAAACTTCTCCAGCTAGAGGTCGATCTTGGCTTTGAGCGCCGAACGATCCTCTCAGGGATCAGTGGGCACTATGCACCTGAGGAGCTCATCGGAAAAAAAGTGATTGTCGTGGCCAATCTCAAGCCTGCTAAATTGATGGGAGTGGAGAGTCAGGGGATGGTACTTGCGGGCAGCTTAGATCAAGCTCTTGAGCTAGCGACTGTTGAAGGGCTTCCGGCGGGTACTTCTATCAGCTGAAGGAGGCTCTCTTTGAGATAAGTCGAACGCTTGTTAATCTGATTGTTATTCACTGCAATCGAGATCGCTTTGCCACTCCCTACAAGGACGACGAGTCGTTTACCTCGAGTTACTCCCGTATAGAGTAAGTTTCTATGAAGCATCACATAGTGTGTCGTATGCACGGGTATGACAACGCAAGGGCACTCGCTTCCTTGGTATTTGTGAATAGATGTCGCGTAAGCCAATACCAGCTCATCGACCTCTGAGGTGAGATAGGTGACCAATTTTCCATCAAAACAAACGATTAGCTCCTGCGCTTCGGTGTCGATCTCATGGACCCGCCCAATGTCCCCGTTGAAGATCTCTTTGTCGTAGTTATTGCGGATTTGCATCACCTTGTCACCCTTTCCAAAGGCTCGCCCTGATGCTAATAAGAGGTCGCTTTGGGGATTGAGCGCTTTTTGTAGTGTCAGATTGAGGTTTTCAGTTCCAATCACGCCACGCTTCATGGGCGCCAGGACTTGAATATCGTTTATAGGATTGAGTCCGTAGAATCTAGGAAGCCTTCGTGTGAGAAGTTCCACAATTTTTTCGAGGACCTCTTCGGGCTCCTCCGCTTTTAAAAAGAAGAAATCGGACTTTTTTTCGATAGAGAGATCGGGAAAAATTCCTTCATTAATCCTATGAGCATTGGTGATGATTCGTGACCCTGCAGCTTGTCTGAAAATTTCTGTCAACCGCGTCAGAGCAATCAGGTTGCTGTCGATCAAATCTCTTAAGACATTGCCCGGCCCCACGCTAGGAAGTTGGTTGATATCTCCTACAAAAAGAACTCGAGCATGATCGGGGAGGGCTTTTAGAAGGTGATACATCAAAGCGGTATCGATCATACTCGCCTCATCAATAATGATCAGATCACATTGCAAAGGGTTTTCCCGGTTCCTTTTAAACCCCCCTTTTTTGAAATCGTATTGCAACAAGGAGTGAATTGTGGAGGCGGGGCGGCCGGTGATCTCATTCATCCTCTTTGCAGCTCTTCCTGTGGGCGCTGCTAAGATAAGACTGCGGCTTAGCTGCTCTGTCACTGTCAAGATGGCCTTTGTGATCGTACTTTTTCCGGTGCCTGGTCCCCCTGTGATAATGTGGAGCTTATCTGCAAGCGCTGATTTAACAGCTTCCTGTTGGTTAGGAGCAAGCGCAATACCCAGTTTCTTTTCAACCCAGGCAATCGCGCCATTTTGGTCGACAGAGCGCAAACGGGAAGGGCTTCGCTTGAGGCGATTGATCTGCTCGGCTATACCCCTTTCACAAATCCACAGCCCCTTGATCCAGACGCGATCGGCTTCAAGGGCGATACGCTCCTCAGCAGCTAACGCTTCTAAACGCTTCTCGACAGGGACCCCTAGCATTTCTCTTGCTTTATCAACTAGATCATCTCGTTTGTAGCACGTGTGCCCCTCACCTGAGAGTTCGAGTAGCACATACTCGATACCTGCATCAATGCGTTGCGTTGCCTCTTTGGGAAAACCGAGTTTTTCTGCAATTTTATCAGCCGATTTGAAGCCCACCCCTCTGATTTCTTGGGCTAAAACAAAGGGGTTTTCCTTGAGCTTTTCTACTGTCTCGTCCCCATAGAGTCTATAGAGTTTTTGTGCAAAACCTGGGCTGATCTCATGCTTTTGCAAAAAGAGCATCACCTCGCGGATCGATTTTTGCTCTTTCCAACACCGCTTGACCTGATCTACCCGTTTTTTTCCCATCCCCGAAACCTCTCGAAGCAAGTCGGGGGTTTGATCGATCACCTCGAGCGTCTTCTCTCCAAATTTTTGGACAATGCGTTCGGCATAAATAGGGCCAATCCCGCGCACCATCCCTGACTCCAAGTACTTTTGAATCCCTACCACATCAGAGGGGGTTTCAATGTGGCACTCGTTCACTTCAAATTGCAGTCCATGAGTCGCGTGGTTTTTCCACATTCCAAGCAGTCGGACACTCTCGCCTGGCTGGGCGTTTGCAAGCGTACCTACAATCGTGGTGAGTTCCTGTTTCCTCGGTCTTTTGAGGCGCGCAACACTAAACCCATTCTCTGGATTCGTGTAAGTGATCCGCTCAATGTAGCCAAAAATTTGGTCCATACTGATCCAATAGTAGCGGAGTCTAGATTTGAATCGTTAACAATTCATCCCACCTTGTGGTGAAACAAGATGAACGTAATTCACGTTTGGTCTGCCATCTTTTTTCCGTCCCCTCTGCAGCGAATTGCAAGACCGGGTGGCCAAACTGCTCTTTTGCCTTGTCAATGAGTTGCATCACTTTCTGTTCTTTTGCAAATTCTTGGGGGGATTTGGGTCCAAAAAGAGTGGGCTGGTAGGACGTATTGGAGACAAGGTCGCCGAGCAAAATACCCGCTTTTTTGTACGCAAAACCTGGTTGATAAATGGTATCAAGACAATGCATTGCATGTTTTAAAAGCGTGGGGGTGTAGCTTGTAGGCTCAGGCAAATGGATTGCCACACGGTTATTGTACTCTTTTCCCATCAAAAAGAGTTGGAGCCAACAGGCTAGACTCTGCTGCTCACGTAGTTTTTCGCCTGCGCGCGCTACGTAAGTCGCCACTGCCTCGCTGAGCTCATTTTTTGAAAGAATGGGACGCCCAAATGAGCGGGAGGTCATAATAGATTGTTTAGCATTCTCTGAATCTTCCACTTCGAGACAGGGGATACCTCGAAGCTCCCAGACTGTTCTTAGAGCAACAACTGAGAGCATTTTTTTCACTGCCTCATCTTCTAAACCCGCGAGCTGCGCTGCTGTAAAAATACCTCTTTTTGCCAATCGAGTGGTTAGCCTTTTTCCAATGCCCCAGATCTCTTGCACGGGGAGGGAGTCTAGGATAAAGTCAAAGGACTCAGGTGCGCAAACTCCCTGCAGATGGGCATCTCTTTTCGCTGCGCGAGCGGCAATTTTTGCCAATGTTTTTGAAGGGGCAACCCCAATCGAAACAGGAATCCCAGTCCTCTGCCACACCTTCTCTCGAATCAAACGGCAATGTTGAGTCGAATCTCTACCTTTGGGAAGCTGCATGAAGGCTTCATCTACTGAATAGACCTCCATTTCAGGGTTAAAGCGTGCAAGCGTTGCCATCACCCGCCCTGAAAGGTCACCATAAAGAGCAAAGTTTGAAGAGCATACCACCACATCATGAGCTCGCAAAAAATCGGCCCATTTAAACAGCGGAGCTCCCATCTCAATTTTTAAAGCTTTTGCTTCAGCAGATCTTGCAATGATGCACCCGTCATTGCTCGAAAGTACGACAACAGGCCTATTCCTCAGCTCGGGATTAAATACCCGTTCACAAGAGACAAAGAAGTTGTTGCAATCAACAAGTGCGATGGATGACATACGTGACCACTCCCCAAACCTGAAAATCAATCTCCTCAGTAATTTCAATGGGCGCATAACGAGGATTTTCTGCTATCAAATGGACCCTTTTCCCTTTTATTTTCAATCGCTTGACAGTAAATTCACCTCCAACTAGGGCGACGACAATTTTCCCATCTCGAGCAGTTAAGGAACGATCGACGACTAAAATATCGCCCGAGTGCATTCCAGCGCCAATCATGGAATCTCCCTCAACACGCACAAAAAAAGTCGCCTCAGGGTGTTCAACCATCAGCTCATGAAGATCGAGCTGGCGCTCTAAATAGTCGTCGGCTGAAGAGGGGAAGCCTGCAACAACGCCTCCTTCGTAAAAGGGGAGTGTTGCGCTGGGCATTGCTTGGCCTAGAATCTTCATTTTGATTATTTTCAATGAGTTATATTATTTGTGTCATCATATCAGCTTCGGGTTGTCGGGATCAATCAAATGATGTTACCCTTAAGTATTATGCTGCTTGGAGCTTTTTTTGCCCTGGCCGCCTGTTTTGTTTGGGGGGCCATTTTTGTTGTACCTGAGTACCTCAGTGATTTTACTGGTCTGGAGATTGCTCTAGGGCGCTACTTAGTCTATGGCACTCTTTCCTTGCTCATTTTTTTTCTACGCGGCAAAACGCTCTGGCAAAAAATTCCTCTCACGGGGTGGGCTATGGCTTTGGTTTTTTCTTTGCTAGGTAATGTGCTCTATTATTTGGGAATTATCGCTGGTGTGCGTTATACCTCTGCCTCTTTGAGCGTGCTCATTGTGGGCCTCTCTCCTATCACAATTGCTTTGTATGGAAATTTCCACAGTCGAGAGGTCTCTTTTAAGAGCCTGATCCTTCCCTCTCTTTGGATCGTTACGGGCTTGATCTTGGTCAATGTAGCTGAGATTGACTGGACCTTCTCCACTTATAGCATGCAACAATACCTGATGGGAATCTTAGGCATCTTTGGGTCTTTAATATTTTGGAGTTGGTTTGTGGTGCACAATGCCCACTTTTTAAAAAAATATACTTCGATCAGCACAACGGATTGGGCCACAGTCATCGGGGTTGCCACTCTTTTTTGGGCGCTACTTTTTTCTAGCGTGCTGGGTTTAGGACCTAGCACGCAAGTGAATCTGGATAGATTTGCAAAATGGAGTGAACAGATCTTCTATTTCCTGCTCGGCATCACTTTTTTGGCTACAATCTGCTCTTGGCTGGGATGTTATTTTTGGGGGCAGGCCTCTCGTCGTCTCCCGATTTCACTTGTGGGTCCCCTTCTAATTTTTGAATCTATTTTTGGGCTTCTTTTTGTCTTTTTATCTGAAAGTCGGCTACCCTCACTCACTGAGATGCTAGGGGTTATATCGATGCTAGGGGGTGTCACTATGAGCATCTATCTTGTGCGCAAGTCTAAGCTTGAACCAGAGTAACGGGTATTAACTCCCCTTAGTCGATCTTCTTACAAGTAACTCATTGTCTTGGTAGGCGCCAATTAACGCAAAAACAAGCAGGGGATGAAGGGGGGTATTGGGATCTAAATATTTTAGTTTCCAGTTGTCTTGAAATTGAAGAAAAGAACGTTTTAAAACAGCTAATGGATGCCCATCTAGGGGATCGATAAGTGTGAACTTAGCTCCCATCAAGACCTCCTCTTCTACAAGCGCAATCAAATCCCCTGAAGAAGAGAGGATCGCGCCCGCTTGGTCTTCACTCATGGTAAGAACTCCCACCCCTTCGATACAAAAAGCGTAGGCAAACCGATCCCATTCAAGGCAGCTCGCCTTTGCTATCAGTTGACCATGAGCATCTTCAAGGTAGTATTCAGGTGCCCATTTTTCTACTTTGCGGTAGAGTAGACCGACTTTTTCATCCGAAGCATAGATGTCGTAGGCGGTTGTGAGAGCATGTTCTTTCTTTTTCGCAACCATTTCTTCAGAGAGCTCCATCGCGTGCAAAGAGGTCATGAGAAAAAACAAAGCAACGAATTTCATGAATAAGAGGGTAGCATAGATGGTTTTTTTTCGATTTCTCATTCTTCTGGCGGTGCTTGGAGGGAGCCTATTGGGTCGTGAAAACGAGCTTTGGCTTGCGCTCAATCAGAGAGCCCCTCTGGGAATTGACTTAAGAGCTGAGCTGAGGTATCGAGAAGATGGGTCAGAAATTTATTTTGCTTATGTCCAAGGGCTCGTCCACTTCCCCGTCAATAGTTGGCTTGAGGTGGCGCCAGGGTATCGTCAGGGTTGGAGGATCATTGAGGGGGAGTGGAGGAATATTTATGTGCCAATAGCTGAGGCAACTGCATCGTGGGACCGTAGGGTTGTACGGGTTGAAGATCGAAACCGGATGCAATTTGTCGCTATCAGCGATCTTCAATCGAGGTGGGTCTACAGGAACCGTCTCAGGATCTCCTTGCCCTGGGCTTGGTTGCATATTGGCTTCACGCCTTATGTTTATGATGAATTTTTTTTAGTCGAAGGAGTTGGATTGGCAGAAAATAGGCTGGCTGCGGGTATTTTTTTTGAGCTACTCTGCATCTCACGCATCGAGTGTGAATTCATGCTGCGAGATTTTGAAACAAGAGAGGGGTGGAGGAGAAGCCAGGTGTTTAAATTCGAGTGGAGAAGAGGTTTTTGATGGAAGAGGTGGTTGTCATTGGCGCGGGGCCAAGCGGACTTATGATGGCATCAGAGTTGGCCCGCTACGGGGTGCCGTGTCGGATTTTAGACAAGGCAAAGGGGCCGACAAAGCTTTCCAAGGCGTTGGCTCTTCAGGCTAGAACCCTTGAGATTTTTGATTTTTTGGGGATTGCCGATCCTTTTGTGAAAGAGGGAATACATCTGAAAGCGGTCAATCCGATCAGTCGAAACAAACCCCTAGCTCGCATCCTTTTTGAACCAGATACAGCTCCTATCACTCTCCCACAGAGCCGCACTGAGCAGCTTCTAGGAGCTCACTTGAGTTCATTGGGTGTACAGATAGAGTGGGGAGTTGAGCTTTTAAGTTTTAAGCAAGAGCAAGATGCTATTGAGTTGAAGCTCTCAAGTGGAGAGGTCATCCAAACGCAGTGGCTGATTGGGTGCGATGGAGCGCACAGCACGGTGCGGGGTGGGCTTGATTTGAAGTTCAAAGGAGAGCCGTTTCCCGATATTTTTTCTCTAGCAGATGTTGAGATTGAGTGGGAGTACCCGCACGACGAGTTGGTAGTATTTCTCGAACCGACAGGGGTAGTGGCCGCCTTTCCTATGCCAGGAGATCAGCGCTACCGTCTGATATACGAGCACCTCAGTGGCGAGGCAAACGAGCCCACTCTCGAAGAGGTGCAGCTCGTCCTTTCACGGTGCGTCGGCGGAGAAGTACAAGTGACTCATCCTCGGTGGATGGGAAATTTTCACATCAGTAGTCGCCTCACAAATCACTACAAGCGTGGTCCCATCTTTCTCGTCGGCGATGCCGCTCACATCCACAGCCCCGTAGGGGGACAAGGGATGAATACAGGGCTACAAGATGCTTTTAACCTGGCATGGAAACTCGCCTTTGTCATCCAAGGAAGGGAGGGGAAGGAACTCCTTGAAACCTATGAGAGTGAGCGGCAGCGGGTGGGAGAGAGACTTCTTAAGGCAACAGAGATCGCAACCTCTGTAGCTACTCTCAAAAATCGTCTCGCTCTCATCCTACGGGGGTGGGTCGCTCCTTGGCTTTTGAACCGGAAATGGGTGCAAAAAAAATTGACGCGAGCGATCTCACAACTAGATATAAAATATGGGAAGAAGGGGATACGGGCGCCCAATACCGTCGTCTATCTAAACGGTGAAAAAACTGACCTTTTTTCCCTATGGAAAGGGGCTCGGGACTACAAGAAGCTGGTATTTGGATTGAAGTCTCCAAAAGATCCCTGCTTTTGGATAGGCACCGGCAAAGAGATGCCGCCTGCGCCGGGTGTGACACTACTCGAAGATCGGACAGGAGAGGCGCGTCGGGCTTACCGCGCAAAAGAGGGTTCAGTTTTTATCATCAGGCCCGATGGGTATCTTTTGTGAAGTTTTTGTTTACTTTTTTATTGCATTTTTCTTCTTGAAAATGCGATGAGAAATAGTAATGGGAAAAAACTATTTATTACGATTACTTCTTGGATTGGTGCTATTTCTAAGTAGCTGTCATAAAAAGGAGCAGAGCGAAGCCTCACCCATAGAGGTAGTGGGTTATAGGATAAGGACTCAGACTATTGCAGCTGACTTCGAATTTGTCGGGGTTGCAAAAAGTTCCCATCCCGTAGAAATACGCTCGCGAGTCGAGGGGTATCTACAGAGCATCAATTATACTGAAGGGGACCGTGTTGGTGTCGGAGAGCTTCTCTTTCGCATCGACCCTAGTCAGTTTGAAGCGAGTCTAAAGCGAGCCAAAGGAGAGCTGGCAAGGCAAGAGGCGATCTTATGGAGAGCTAAGCGCAGCCTAGGGCGTCTCGAACCGCTCTATGAGCAAAATGCAGCGAGTGAGCGTGACAGAGATAATGCTTTAGCCCAGGTCTTGGCGGGAGAGGCTACTGTGATCGAAGCGGAAGCGAATCTCACACAAGCAGAGTTGAACCTGAGCTACACATATATTACCTCTCCAATAGATGGACTTACAGCCCGAGCAACTCAAAGAGAGGGGACATTAATCACACCCTCTATCAATGGAGTATTGACTGAAGTCTCTGTAATCGATCCCATTTGGGTTCTCTTTTCCGTCTCGGATCAAGAGGTTCTTCAAGGACGAGCCGAGGGAAAAGCCAACCAGCTGATCTTACCAGGCGAGGAGGGGTATACTGTTCAACTTAGACTCGCGGATGGCTCTATTTTTCCCTACAAGGGGAGGGTCAACTTTGCTTCGCCAACCCTCGATCCTCAAACAGGCTCTCTTGTGGTGCGCGCAGAGTTGCCCAATCCTGATGGAGAGCTACTGCCAGGTCAATTTGTCGAAGCGCTTGTCTCTGGGGCCTCCCGCCCAGATGCGATCCTCGTTCCACAAACAGCTGTATTTCAGGGGCAAAAAGGGATGTCGCTCTTTGTCATCACCGCCGAGGGGAAAGCAGAAGTTCGCCAGGTGGGGGTGGGGGAGTGGTACAAGCAATTTTGGATCATTCAAAGCGGGCTTCAACCAGGGGAGGTAGTCATCGCTGAGGGGACCAACAAAGTGCAAAATGGATCTTCTCTCAAAGTGGTCTCAATGAGGCAATGATTTCGAAGTTTTTCCTCAACCGCCCAATTTTTGCTTGTGTTTTGTCGATATTGATATTGATTGGAGGTGCGATAGCCCTCTTCTCACTTCCTATCGAGGAGTATCCCAATATGGTTCCTCCTCAAGTGCAGATCACCGTCAATTACCCAGGTGCTAGTGCTGAAGGAGTTGCCAATACTGTTGCAGCTCCCCTTGAAGAGCAGATCAATGGTGTAGAGAAGATGATCTACATGTATTCCGAGAGCGCGGATACCGGAACCTACACCCTAAATGTTTTTTTTGAAATTGGAGCCGATATCAATCAGGCGCTTAATAACGTTCAAGACCGCGTTGATACGGCTCTCTCTCAACTTCCGAGCGAAGTGCAAAAAGAGGGGGTGCTTGTTCGCAAGCAGACGCCTACAATCTTGCTGCTGATCGCTGTAGAGTCGCTAGATGGGCGGTTCGATGACCTTTTTGTAAACAACTACGCTACGATTCACATTGCCGAAGAGTTGCAAAGGCTCAGCGGAGTGAGCAATGCTCAGGTGATCAATGCGAGCAACTACGCCATGCGAGTCTGGCTGCGACCAGACAAGATGGGGCAATTAGGGATCTCCACAACAGATGTGGTGCAGGCAATACAAGAACAAAATATGGAGTATCCTCTCGGGGAACTTGGAATGCCGCCCACTGCGCGGTTTACTCCTTTGACTCTTCCAGTTACATCTACCGGCCGCCTTAGCCAACCTAAGGAGTATGAAGAGATCATTCTTCGCGCGAATACCGATGGAGCGACTGTAAAGATCGGCGATGTGGGGCGCGCTGAGCTCGGAGCTCAAAGTTACAGCGTGACGGGTACCTTAGACGACAAAACAGCTGCGATGATCGCCGTGTATCAAGAATTTGGAGCGAATGCGCTCGATGTAGCCTCAGAAGTAAAAGCAACCCTAGAGACTCTTTCAAAGAGGTTTCCGCAGGGTCTTGAATATTCGATTCCCTACGATACAACGACCTATATTAAAGTCTCTATCGATGAAGTGAAGCAAACACTCTACTTAGCGGCCCTACTCGTCGCGCTTGTCGTTTTCATCTTTTTGCAGAGCTGGCGTGCTACGCTCATTCCTGTCATCGCAATGCTCGTTTCAATTGTTGGGACTTTTATTGGGATGTATCTTCTCGGCTTCTCCTTGAACTCTCTCACCCTTTTTGGGCTTGTACTTTCAATTGGAATCGTGGTCGATGATGCCATTGTCGTTGTTGAAAATGTCGAGCGCACCATGCGAGAGCGGGGTCTCAAAGCAAGAGAGGCTGCTTTGCAGGCGATGCGAGAGGTCTCAGGCCCGATCCTTGCCATCGTGTTTGTACTTTGCGCTGTTTTTGTGCCCGTCGCTTTCATTGGAGGGATTGCGGGTCAGCTCTATAAGCAGTTTGCATTGACCATTACCGTTTCTGTGGTCGTCTCGGCGATTGTAGCGCTCACGCTCAGCCCTGTTCTCGCTGCCTATCTCTTTTCCAAAGAGCGCAAATCCAATCGGCTCGCCGATGCGTTCAATCGAGGGCTCGAGAAGTGCAACGGCGGTTACTCTCATGGTTCGAGTTGGCTGCTCGGCCACCCCTGGGTAGCTATGGTGGGGTTTGTTTGTGTGCTCGCTGCCATCGTTTTTCTCTTTCAAGCGATTCCCAAAGGGTTTGTCCCCCAGGAGGATCAGGGGTATCTATTCACGTTTGCGGAACTTCCCGACGGGGCGAGTCTCGACCGCACAGAAGAGGTCTCTCAGAGGGTGTGGCCCCTTGTCGAGAAAAATCCAGCGGTGAGAAATTTTATTGCCTTGAACGGCTTTAGCCTGCTCGAGAATGTGAATCGCTCGCGGGTGGGAACCTATTTTATTATGCTCAAAGATTGGAAGGATCGAAAAAAAAGGAGCATGAGCGCCTCGAGCGTGCTAAAGGATTTGGAAACGGAGTTTTCCGCCTTTCCCGAGGGGAATGTGATTCCTTTCAACCCACCAGCCATCCAAGGATTGGGGACAGTAGGAGGGTTAGAATTTTGGCTTATCAACAAAGGAGAGGGGGGTGCTTCGTCGCTTGCAGCCGTCGCTGAGCAGTTCATCGAAGCGGCGCAAAAAAGGCCCGAGCTTGCTCGACTTACAACGGCGATGCAAGCCGATGGGATGCAAATTTTTGCCGAGGTCGATAGAGTCAAAACAAGGGCACTTAAAGTACCGATTGGCGAGGTGTATGAGACGCTTCAAAGCCTTCTCGGCTCTGTTTATGTGAACAACTTCAACAAGTATGGCCATGTGTTTCAAGTCATGGTGCAAGCGGAGCCAAACTTTCGAACAACTCTTGAACAGATCGGAAATATTTTTGTTCGCTCCGACGAGAACGTGATGGTCCCTTTAAAATCTTTGGTCTCTTTTTCTCACTCATCGGGCTCCAATCTCGTAAGCCGCTTCAACAACTTTCCCGCTGCTAAGATCAATGCAATCCCCGCCGAAGGATATAGCGGAGGGGAGGCGATGCAGGCTGTGAAAGAGATCTCCGAGCAAGTGCTTCCAATCGATATGGAATTTTCGTGGAGTGGGCTGGCCTTTCAAGCGGCAACGACAGGAGGAGCTTCTATTTGGGTGCTTGCGGGTGCTCTTGTGCTTGTTTTTCTCATCCTTTCGGCGCTCTATGAACGTTGGTCTCTTCCACTTGCCATTCTACTTGGAGTCCCTTTTGGGATTTTGGGAGCTCTTCTTGCCATTTTGCTTCGCGGGTTAGAAAATGACATCTACTTCCAGATTGGGCTTGTGACGCTGATTGCTCTTGCAGCAAAGAATGCGATTTTGATCGTCGAGTTTGCCCGTGAGAGACGAATGGAGGGGGCCTCAGCAAAAGATGCGGCACTTTTAGGAGCCAAAGCTCGATTTCGCGCTATTTTAATGACCTCACTCACCTTTATCTTTGGAGTCCTTCCTCTTGTCATTAGTAGAGGGGCGGGGGCTGCAAGTCGCCACTCTGTCGGGACTGGGGTCATGGGAGGGATGATTCTCGCTACACTTCTCGGGATCTTTTTTATCCCTCTATTTTACTACTTACTCGAAGGGAAGGAGCGCCGGTGAAAATTCTTTGGATTGTAGCTATTACTGCCCTAACTTCTTGCAACTTGGCTCCTCGCTACTTTAGGCCTGAAATGGAGCTTCCCTCTACTTGGCGCGTGGAGAGCAATCAATCATCAACGAGCGCCAACCTCCGGTGGTGGGAGGAACTTGGAGATCCGATTCTCAATGCGCTTATTGTTCAAGCACTTGAAAATAATAAAGATCTAAAAACGGCTGTGTGGCGGGTATGCGATTTTTGCGCACGCTACCAGATAGAGAGTTCAGGGCTCTACCCGCAAATTGATCTCGATGGGTTTGCGCTTAAAGAGCGCTTTCCTGTCCAAGCGACTTTTTTGCCTCCTGGGTTTAATCCGATCACGCCCAACTACGAATTTGCTTTCAACCTCGACTATGAGATCGATTTTTGGGGCCGGGTACGCAACCTATCTCGGTCGGCCTATGACGAGCTGCTCGCATCAGTTGAGAGCCGCCGCACGGTGGTATTGAGTCTTGTCTCTGCGGTTGCTCAGTCCTATATCCAGATTCGGCAGCTCGATCGTGAACTTCAGATTGCCTATGCCACCCTTGAAGATCGAAGAGAGTATTTGAGAATTGCAACCCTTCGTTTTGAAGGGGGACTCACCTCTGAGATTGAAGTGACACAGGCGCTTTCAATATTCGAAGAGGCCCAAGCAGCGGTTGTAGTCTTAGAGAGGTTAATTCCCTTGCAAGAAGACCTTTTAAGCCTCCTTCTCGGTGAGAGTCCTACGTGCATCTTGCGAGGAAAAACGATCGATCAGCTCACGCTCCCTTTAGACATTCCGACGGGGCTTCCTTGCGAGCTTTTAGTACAAAGGCCCGATATTGTCGAAGCTGAATTCAAGCTGATGGCTGCTCATGCATCTATAGGCGTTGCACGCGCAGCCTTTCTCCCAAAAATCTCACTCACAGCTCTTTTCGGAGGGCAGAGTTTTCAACTCGGTCATCTCTTTAGCGGTTCATCGAGAGCGTGGGCTTATGGAGCTGATTTTATCCAACAAATTTTTACAGGGGGCAGGCTTTCTGGAAAGCTCAATCTCTCTATCGCGGAGAAACAACAGCTCTTATTTCAGTATGAACAAACGGTACTTACAGCGCTCAAAGAGGTGAATGATTCGCTCATTTCTCACACTCAAGCCCGTGAATTGATTGTAGTTGAAGGGCGGCGTGTCGAGGCACTCAAAGAGTATTTACGTCTAGCTTGGTTGCGTTACTACAATGGACAAACAGACTATCTCACTGTTTTGGATGCTGAAAGAGAACTTTTTGCTGCTCAAATTGATTTGACAAAAGCCCAAGGAGATGCTTTTGTCACCTTGGTAGACATTTATAAATCGCTCGGTGGCGGATGGGTCATCGATGCCGATGAAACAACTTTGTGTGGAGGTTAAAGAGATGATCGGATGTAATAGGTGGGTTGTAAGTCTAGTTGTAGGAGCAATCGTTTTGAGTGGACCGCTTTTTGGCGATGCCATTGAAAAATTAAAAGCCGGCAATGCTCGATTTGTCAGCAAAGAGCTCGGGCATGAAGAGCACGCTGCATCGCAAAGTCCTTTTTGCGCTGTTCTCTCTTGTTCCGACTCTCGAGTTCCTCCCGAGATTATTTTTGATCAGGGACTAGGCGATCTTTTTGTCGTGCGCGTTGCTGGGAATGTTGCGACTCCTGGCGTGTTAGAAAGTCTCGATTTTGCGAGCAATTTTTTGCACGTTGGGCTTCTTGTAGTCATGGGTCATCAACATTGCGGCGCTGTTGAGGCCGTGATAGATCATGATGGAGAGAAGGAATTGGGTACTATCGCCACGATCATAGAGCCAGCAGTCGCTTCTACTCATTCGCTCAAGGAGGCTGTGATGCAGAACGTACGCAATCAGATCAAGGTGCTCAAAACACATCCTCTTCTGAAAGATCGAATTGAAGAGGGTGAACTCAACGTCGTGGGGGCTTACTACGATTTTGATTCTGGAAAAGTGACGTTTGGTCTATGACGGTCATTCTTTTCATTCTCTGCTGTTTTTCATCCCTTGCGGGGTGTCTTTCTAAAAACAAGCAGGAGTGTATCCCTCTCAAAGAGGCGCCTTCTCTTGCAGCTGTATCAGAACACAAGGAGTATCCCTACAACCCTCTTGTGCCTCGGTACTACGCAGCAGGAGTTTCCCAAGTGGAGAGAGATGAGATTCAAAAAAATGTCGCGGTGGAATCGAATCAAATCTTCTATGAAATCACTCAGGCTCTTGGAACGAACCGAGTCCCCATCATAGGGTATGGGAGTTTACTTAACAAAAAATCAGCTGCCGAGACTTTTGAGCCAGAGACGATCGAAACTTTTACGCCTGTCACTGGGTGGGATTTTCAAAGGATTTTTAATGTCATTCCCCCCGGTGAGAGCCAAAGGCGCCGAGCTGATGATCCTGCCGATGCATGGGGTCTTCTCAATATTCAGGAGAATCCTGGCTACTATTTCAATGGGGCTCTCTACCAGTTGGGCCGCGAGGATTTTGTAAAAGGGCGTATCCGCGAGGCGCACTACAACCTCGTCCCTATAAAAATAACGGTAGCGGGCAAAAGTGAGCCTCAGATCGCTTATGCATATGCTGTTAAAGATCAAGCTTATCTTAGAGATGATATCACACCGATCCCTGGGTACTATTCGCTGGTTCTTGATGCTGTTGAGGAGGCCGGCGTGGAGGAGGAGTTTCGTAAGACAACTTATCTAGCCGATGGGAAGTGCCTCTACTACTTTACCCCTCCCGCTTCCAGCAGCTCACCAGGTGATCATCAACCACCCCAACAGCTTGAAGATAAGAGTAGAGAATTGTAGGCCCCACAAAGGCCATGCCTCTATTTTTCAAATCTTTGGAAATTTCCCGGCTCATGGGTGTTTCACATGGCACCTCAGAAAGTGTATGCCATTTGTTTACTAGGGGTCTTCCCTCAACATATTTCCAGAGGTAGGTATCGAAGGAGTCAAATTCTTGTTGGATTTTCAAAAAGACTCGGGCATTTTGTCTTGCTGCATAGATTTTCTGTCGATTGCGAATAATACGGGAATTTTCTTTGAGCTGATCGAGCTTCTCATCACTCATTGCAGCTACTTTTTTGGGGTCAAACTGGAGAAAAAGCTCTCTGTAGGCCCGCCGCTTTTTGAGAATTAGCTCCCAGCTTAATCCGGCTTGCGCGCCCTCTAAGATAAGTAGTTCAAAGAGTTTGAAGTCGCAGTGGATCGGAACGCCCCACTCGTTGTCGTGATAGTCTGCGTAAAACTCTTTGCCTACCCCATTTCCAAAACAGCGCGATGTCATTTCTGTTTTCTGGCGCGTTGGTAGAGATAAGAGGATCGTTTTTTGTATTGTGGCCAATGATCTAACAGATTGCGATATAGGGCCTTAAGATCCTCTTCTTCGAGAAGAGGCTGGAGCTGGTTTGTTTTGTCGAGGTACTCTTCAGGGTAGATCGCTGTGTGGACCAGTTTATCATTGATCGAGCGAAGCCTCCAGCTCAAGTAATAGAATGTCGTGTACATGGAGATCAAGATCGCATCTGTCACGAGAAAGTAGGGAAAGGTCGATGTGATAAACAGAAGGGCACCCGCCGCAATGGCTCCCGAAAAGAGATAAAGAAAGCATGTGAGGAGGCGAGTGCCTGCTCGCTTGTAGGCGCATCTGTAGAAGATATAGTTTGGGAGTAAGTAGAGCGCGAGAAATAGAGAGGCGCGTACCATGAGGTAAGAGCGGTGTTCAGGAGCGCACTCAAAACTCATATAAAAAGAGAGGGCAATCACCAGGATGAGGAAGAAGGCGGCATGGAAGGCGAAAAAGAAGTTTCGCCAATAACGCCGGATGCGGAGCTCTCTTTGGCTCAAGTTAGAAAAGTCAAACTGCATGGCGTCAAATTATACTACGTCGATAAAACAGGGCAAGATTAGATTTCGTTAGCCGCTGCCCAGGCCTCATAGTGGCTTTCTATCTCTCTCTCGAGCTCTGCGATCTCTTGGCAGAGGGCTTGAAGTTTTTCTACGTTATCTGTTTCGAGTTGTTCTTTTAAAGAGGCGAGATGGGTTTCAGCTTGGTCGATCTTTTTTTCAATTTTTTTCCCCTCAGATTTTTTCCGAGAGGAGGGAGCGGCTGGTTTTTTAGGTATGGGGAGGGTTTTTCTGGGCTCTTCACGCCACTCTTTGAGTTGAGAGAAAAACTTCCCTTCTTTAATGGAGAGAAACTTTGTGCAGCACCGTTCGAGTAGGCAACGATCGTGCGTGATCAAAACAACTGCCCCGGGGAAGGAGATCAAATTCTCTTCCAGGGTTTCAAGTGTTGGAATATCGAGATCATTGGTGGGCTCATCTAGGAGCAGGATATCTGCTGGCTGGAGCATTAAATGGGCGATGGTGATTCGGGCTCTTTCGCCACCTGAAAGAGCCTTGAGGGGCATCCCTAGCAAATCAGGGGAGAAAAGAAAGCGTTTACACCACCCGTTTACGTGGATAGGTGAGCCTCTAAAGTTGACATAATCCCCATTTGGCGAGAGGGCTTCACGTAGCGTCAGATCGAGAGGGAGCTTTGCGCGGTGTTGGTCAAAGTAGACAATTTTAAGGGAGTCTGCTTGCTTTATCGTCCCTTGGCTCGGCTCCAGCTCTTGAGCTAGCAGACGAAGGAGCGTTGTTTTTCCACACCCGTTGGATCCTACAAGTCCGAGCCGAGTTCCTGGCGAGAGGGTGATATCCAAATTGCGAAAGAGGGGCTCGAAAGCTAGGTTTTTAGCTACTAGCAACTTGCGTGTCTTTTTTTGGGAGGAGACGAACTCAATTTTGGCTTGAACCTCGGCATTACGCTCTTTCAAATCGGAGTGCTCGGAAAAAATCTCAGAGGCTTGATCGATTCGTGCTTGCGATTTTGAGGTGCGTGCTTTGGGCGTTTGCCGCAGCCATTCGGTCTCTTTACGCACTTTTGTAGCAACGGAGCGTTCTTTTTGTAGCTGTCCTTCGAGGAACTCCCTTTTTTTTTGAGTAAAATGCTCAAAATTTCCATCGATAGAGAAGATTCCCTCCGGATAGGTCCGGTTGATTTCGACCGTTCGGTTGGTCATTTTTTGTAAAAAAACACGGTCGTGGCTGACCAAAATAAATGTCGGGACTTCTCGCAGTAAGAAGTTCTCGAGCCATACTACAGCTTCGAGGTCGAGGTGGTTTGTCGGCTCATCGAGAAGGAGCAGGTCGGGTTCTTTAGCTAGCTCTAGGGCAATAGCGAGTCTTTTTTTCCACCCTCCAGAAAGCTCTGCTGCCGACCTCTCTTCTCCTTGGAATCCGAGTTTGGAGAGCCACATCTCGGCGAGGTGATTGGAGCTAGTTTGCTCTTGAATCAAAGAGAGGGGAGGGCTGTCTGGAAAATCTTGGGATTGAGCCACATACCCTATTTTTAGGTCCCGTTTTAGGGCCATGGTTCCTGAATCGGGCGCTTCAAGTCCCGCTAAGATTTTCAAAAGAGTGGACTTTCCAACTCCATTGGGACCGATCAAACCGACGCGATTGCCAGTAAAGAGGCTCAAGGAGAGATTTTCAAAGAGGGAGCGTGAGCCAAACGATTTTGAAATCTCTTGGGTGTTTAGAAGCAGCGACATGCTCATATTCTAGCACAATTTTCCTTTTAAAACACTATCCGACCGGTATTGATGCTAGAGGAGGCATCAATAAGCATTCGAGCCATACTCAAACGAGGTGGTAATTGAGGCAGATTGGTGTGATCAAACCAACCTGCATCTGTTAATTCTAGAGGGTCGATAGAAATCTCTCCTTCTTCCCAGTCACAGGTAAATGCAACCATGAGAGATTGTGAAAAGGGCCACGGCTGGCTGCCAAAATAGCAAACATTTTTTACCTTAACTCCAACCTCTTCAAGCACCTCACGAGTGACACATTGTTCTAGCGTTTCACCTGGATCGACATAACCTGCTAATACGCTATAGCATTTCTCCGGAAAATGTGGCCCTCGAGCCAGAAGAATTTTATTTTCTCTTTTGACTAGTGCCATTATTGCTGGGGCGAGTTTTGGGAATGCAAGATGTCCACATGAAAGACATTCTCTGCAACGCTCAGTTTCTCGGATACACATCGCACTTCCACAACTTCCGCAGTACTGGTGCAAGCGATCCCAGCTAAGTAATTGCATGGCGCGACCCGCGATTGCGTAATACTCTTCACTAAGGATTCCGAAGAGCGCTCTTAGGTTGCTCCAAAGCAAACCCGGTGGAATCTGCTGCAATTCTTCTGCTTCGCCCGCAAAAACATGCTGGCCCGCTAAGGTGCCCACATAAATTTTTCTTTTTAAAATGAAATCGATCTGATCTGGAATATCCTTTCCCTCATCAGTTGTAAGCAATTGCTCTTTGGAAAAAATAAACCAACGCATTTTCCCTTCACCTGACGGATGCAAGGCGCTGGTAAAGTCTTCAGGGGAGGCAAATGGAATATTTATCATGGTTATGTAACATCTAGTCTGTAAAATTTTTTCTCAGAAAAAACTTTCTGTTGCTGTACCAGACATATTATAAAGACTCCCTTTATTGGGCGCCTTATTTTTCACCTCCAGATTCATTTGAGAGTGACATCAGGATCGAGGTGAGATGATTTGTAAATGCGGATCTAAAAGTGGGATAACAGCCTCAATTTGATTAAATTGAGATGTGTTAATTTTCATAGTTTAATCCAAATGTTACATGAAAATCGTGACTACCATGTACTTTAGGTGTCAAACCGTATTTAGCTCTTAAAGAATCGAGCTCTGGAGCAGTAAGCGATAAAAACGATACCTTATCTACACCTTTGAATTCATGCGGTTTTAATGAGTCGTAGAATGAAATATTGAATTTTATCGTTTTACCGATTTCAGAGATAGGGATATCTTTACCCAGCTCCCCGACAGGAATGACAGTGATGTGAGCGCCGTATTTACCTCGACCAAAATAAGGAGGCAATGAACTGTCGCCAAAGAGCTTATTCAACTCAAAAACCATCTCATCTTTTACTTTAACGTAGACAAACCCTCTTTTATCACGGCACAACTCACCTTCGAGGATAGGATGGTTTTTCCATTTCCACTCAGTCACCCTGATTTGAGGAATAACCTTGGAAAGAGTAAGAGAAGAAGTTATTAAATGACAAGCGCCTTCAATATAGTGTCCTTTTTTAAATTCCTCGTTTGCCTTGTATAATTGAAAACTATTTGAAGAAGCATGCAAGTTGCTAATATTTCTATATGACCAGATGCTATAAAAGCAATGTATAACAATGATGAAATTAAATGAGCTATGCTTTCAGCAATCTGTTTTTTTTCTTCAGATTTTAGTCCATTTTTGGATTGTACTGCTTTTAAAAGACCGATAGCAGAACCAATAACATCATCGACGCTAAATAACAAAAGACCAATTGAAGAATTAAAGTAGGGGGTAGTTAGAGAAGTTATTACTAATGCCACAGCAGATAGACTAAGTAAAAATTGAACACTACTTATAGAAGATTTGGAAAGGTTCTTTTGTTGAATTCCTCCCATAATGCTTTGAAGGTGCGTAATGCTTCTTAAAGTTCCGAGGCCGATCGATAGGGGTGTCCGAGCGGGTGAGATAAAACTCAAAATAGGAAGCGTGGCTGCAAACACACTCTGAACTCTTTTCAGTTTTTGAGAGGGGAGAGTGGGAATATCGCGTTGTACTGCCGATAATAATATACAGGAGAAGAAATCATTAATTTTATCCTTCTTAGTACACGAAAAATAATATCATTATATCAAATAAAGCTAAATTGTAAAGTGTTTTAATGTTAATAGTTTAACTCTATCGATGCCCACAGAGCTCAGAAAAAATAATTTGATATCGATTTTTTGTAATTTGTGAGCTTACGCAAAAAATGGTAAAGTAGGGGGGCAGAACTTATTTCAAAATAGACTTAGAATAAAGACACCGCTTACTTGACTCACTTCGAGCTTTTGACTGGGTTGGATTTTCTCAACCATCAAAATTAATAGCTTACAATCGACTTGAAAATTTTGTATCCTAAAGGATACAATGGAGGTATATGGAAGAGATCGAAATTGAAATCTACGAAACTGCAACTGGGAAGCGCCCCTTTGAGTATTGGATCAAGGGAATTAAAGAGATCCATACAAGAGCTAAAATTTTAACCCGACTCGACCGTTTGAAACTTGGGAATTTTGGAGACTGCAAAACCTTGTAAGAAGGTGTTTGTGAACTTCGTATTCACTACGGTCCGGGAATTGGGGTTTATTATGGCAAGAAGTAAGAAGTATCAAGATGTTCTCATAGAGCAACTCAAAGATCATGATGAGGCAGTTGCTTACTTAAATGCGGCTTTGGAAGAAAGCCTTAAGGGCGATGAAGAGTCTCAACACATCTTCTTGATGGCGCTTCGCAATGTTGCTGAAGCACAAGGCGGCATCGGTGCTCTAGCAAAAAAGGCTCATGTCGGTCGTGAAAGTCTATACAAAACACTTTCAGGTACCGGCAACCCTAAATGGCATACACTCGTTTCATTGGTTATTGCTCTTGGGTTAAACGTAAGATTGAGCTAATTTGAAGAAGATCTGATAGCATACACCCCGTCTATCGGGTACAAGTTGCTTGCCATAGGAAATTTTCAGATGGATTCAAAGTTTATCGAGATGGAGTTTGGAAGAATTCATTATTCCATTTCTCCAACTAATCACCCATATACGATACTTTTTTTACACTCTTTTCATTCATCAGCAGCATCATTTTACCATATCAACAATCACCTAAAAAATCAGTTTAACATAGTTTGTCTAGATTTTCAGGGGCATGGCTTGTCAAGTCCTATTCAAAATGAGAAATTCTTTCCTTTTTACAGTGTTGATGGGACAGCGAAAGTTCTTCTGGAATTCTTAAACCATGCCAATCTCACAAATTTTGTCATCGTTGGGAATAGCATTGGAGGAAATGCAGCGGTTAGAAATCTTGCTAATTTAAGAGGAGTAAAAGGTCTTATATTAGTTGGAAGCCTCCAAGCAAAGACAAGCGAGCAAGTTTTTAATCTAATGTATCCTAAAGCTCCTGCAGACTTGCTTTTTCAAAAAAATCTATCGTATATACAAATCCAAAAACTTGCTAACGCCTATGTCAAACTTAATAAGGAATATCCACAAGGATTTGATCAAATGGTAGAAGATATTAAGCAGACAGATCCGAATTTTAGAAAATATTTAGGAGAATCTATCCCAAAAGAAAAATGGATCGATGAAATACTAATTCTACAAAATTCTACAGCTCCATTAATGTACATTTTAGGGGAAGATGATGGATTTATCAATTCCTCTGAATATAAAAAACACCTTATAAAAAATGGCATTGAAGAAACTTGTATCAAGATTCTTAAAAAATCAGGCCATTGCCCGCATCTTAGTACACCTGAAGAATTCACAGATGGCATTTTGTCATTCATGAAAAATTTGAACTAACTTTTCTTAAAAAATCAATTAAAATACAACTATTTGTATAAGGCATTAAAAATTAGTTAGTCGTCCCTGAAAAAGGCTCAAATTTTCTTGATCCAGCACCATAAAAGTTTAGGTTCGGCCTTCAGAAGCCTTGAAAAAGGGTAAATTTGGCAGTTTTTGATTTTATCCAGTAAGACTGCTGCCACCATCAATGAAAAGAATCTCGCCATTGATGTGGCTTGCCATTGGCGAGCAAAGCCACAGACCCATCTATACTGCCACCAGTTTCTTTGGACACAGAATTGGGGTAAATTCTACCCTGATTCTCAAACCAAGAAGATAACATGGAAAAGGCAGTGAAACGATGGACGGCGTCAAAAAAGATAGGAATCGTTCTCCGTATTTTACGAGGAGAGTCGCTAGAGGATCTCAGTCGAGAGATCGGAGTCTCAGCTTCTCAGATTGAGGAATGGCATAGAACAGCGATTGAGGGTTTTGAAAGCTCTCTCAAAAGCCGACCAGAAGACCCCCTGTATGCAGAACTTGACTTGGCCAAAAGACGCATCGGAGATCTTTCGATGGAAAATGAGCTTTTAAGAGAAAGGAGCCGTCGCAAAGGGGTTTTTCTTGGAGGGAAGTAGAAGAAATGAGCCAGACCATTTCCCCTAGCACTGCCCGAATCTATGGGCTCAAAAGAGTCAGCCTAGCATGGGATGTGTCGAGATCGACCTACTATTATAGGCAAAAAAGAAAAATACATCTACTACAGCTGCAATAACTCCAAAGGCATCTGCAGTAAGAAATGGATTCGAGAAGAAAAGCTATTGGAGCAACGGCTCATCTATTTTGACAAGATTCGACTCCCTGATTCTCTCATTGATGAAATAGTTGCCTATTTAAAGAAATCCTTTGCAACAGAGCAGGAATTCTTCAAAAACTCACAAGATGCCTTACGGAAGGAATTAGACCAGATACAAAAGCGGCTTTCAAAACTCATCGATATGCACATCAACGGTGACGAAAACTGTCTTATCACTGCCAAAACAGTTTTGGATTTAGCTAAACATGCTAAGGAAATTTTTATGAGTTCGAATTTGAAGGAAAAACAGCAACTATTGAATTTTGTCTTTTCGAACTTGAAATTGGATGAGAAAAAGCTGTCCGTAACACTGCGTGAGCCGTTTTCAACGATCCTTGCAGTGTCACATCTACCAGCGAATCTCCGGATGCTGGATTCGAACCAGCGACCAATGGATTAACAGTCCGATTCATCAGAAAACTCTGAACAACAACGAGTAAACCAGAATCACTTTTCTCTCGCAAGGTGATTTAGAAGAGGGGTCAAATTTGTTCTGGAATGTTCAGTAAGGTTCCAGTCATTTGCTGAAAAAATGCTGAAAATTCAAGAATGTGCTAAGATTTATCGATCGGTACTGAAAGCTTGAAAACAAACATCTTTTTGCTGGAGAAACCACTATCGTCAACTCAATCCAGGATCTGAGAGCGATGTAAAGGTGTTTTGGGAAATGGAATTAGACATTCCACAAGATGCAACCATCTATGCAGATGGGGCTTATAATTGTTTTGACTTAGAAGATATTCTTAAAGACGAAGGAATACGGTTGCTTGCTAAAAGAGGGGTTCGTGCCAAGCAACGTTTGAGAACACAAGCTGAAGAGAAACAATTAAGCAGTCGAAGACAAATTGTTGAGACTGCTTTCAGCAGTCTCTCAAGTCTTTTGCCCAGATACATCAAGGCACGAACAGAAGCTGGGTTTTTGATAAAAGTGATGTGTTCTGTACTAGCTTATAGCGTTTCATTTATTTGCAAAACATCGCTCACTTAGAAGCCATTTGAGCACGCCATCTACTTCCTGAAGCGCTTTGGCAAGGGATCAACCCTTGCCTTCAGCGATTCAGTTGTATCTGACCTACTCAAATGGCTTCTAAGTGAGGTTTAGGTAGCAATCAGGGTCTTAGCCATCTCTGAGGAGATTGTACCAGCATGAGTAAGTATCTTGTCATCGTTGAGCTGTAGAAATGCATCCAGCTTTGTCTTCCAGTCCGTCATATACATAACCTTGCGCTGTCTAGCTTGCTGTTCAGCAAAGTCTAAATATTGACTTACTAGAAGCTCCAAATCTTTGATCTCATCATGGTTTAAATAATTTTTAGCTGTTTCAATATCGGTTTTAGTAAGTTTTTTCCCTCTATTTATCCCACTCCAAGTCATCAAGCCCATAGGATGCTGTGGATCGTAATCGGCGCTTAAGGTATAGATATCTCTAATTTTTTGATAAAACCTCTTTTCTGATGCTCTAATTGCTCGAATACGATCGAGCAATTCATCAAAATAATCGGTTCCATCGGGTTTGCTCAAGCGCTCATCATCTAATGCAAAGCCTTTAACAATATATTCTTGCAGACGTTCACTTGCCCATGTGCGGAATTGTACACCACGATGAGAGCGTACGCGGTATCCAACTGCCAATATCATTTTCAGATCATAAAAATCGATTTCTCGATAAATTTGGCGATTCCCTTCCTTTCGAACTATTCGATATTTTCGAATAGTTGCTTTTGGCAGGAGCTCTCCATCCTTATAAATTTCTTTTATGTGGTAATTGATAGTATTGACGCCAACACCAAACAGCTCAGATAAAAGCTTTTGTGTTAACCAAACTGTTCCATCTTGAAGTCGGACCTCAATACGCTGGCGCCCATCCTCAGTTTGATAGAGTAAGATTTGACTTTCTGGGATTTGCGAATCAGACATGTTTTTTATCCAAATTTATTGTTGTTGGAGGGATTGAAGAGTCGAAAGCGTAGAAATTTTTCTCCTTCAATTATGAGCTCCCCATCTGGAATGAATCCAAGTTTCATCATTCCTTTAATTCGTGTTCTTGAGGGTGGAAGAAGGGCAGTGATAGATGCGAGACCTATTTCTGAAAATGCAATTTCAATGATTTTTTTATAAATTATTCTCCCTGTACCCCAATAATCTGGATAAAGAACAATCGCTAAATCAGCATCTCCATTTTCATATTGTAATCCGCCCCACCCAATAAAATGTTTATTTGCGACAAATGCCCATGGGCCATAACCATGTTCAGTCCAAATATTTTCCTTAGCAGTAATGAAAGCTTTATAATCCTCATCACCAAAGTTGTCTTTGGAAAGTGGCATATGACGCCTAACAAGAGGAAGATTAAGAAGCGCGATAACTTCTTCCTTGTTTATCTCTCCAAGTCGTTTAAATTCAATCTTCATAATTCTGTCTTATTTCTCTTAAAATAATAAAAAAATCGATTTTACTGATTTCCAAGATCCCTTTCCGTAATTGCATACCCCAGTTTTTTGATTGAGTGAATTCTAACCCTACTGCCGTAAAACACTTACAGGGTTCTTGGCGATCCATTGTCAACTTAGGGGAGTAATAAATAAACCTATCTCCAGATGTCAGTTTTGCAAGAGGAGCTTTTTTTCCATGGCATATCTGTGCAAATCCTCCTAAAACGCCTCTTTGAACATACTCTTTTGAAACAACACCCAGCCAATATCGCATGTATGTTTATCCTTATTCGATGAGTTTTTCTAAGAGGTGAGCACATAACTTCACATCAGGTAATTTGGCAAAAAAATTCCGATCGATCTCTTCCACAAGGAGAATAGCTTGTTCAATAAGGCATACTCCCTGTTCAGTAAGCTGAGAATATTTTGACCTCTCATCACCATCTAACTGGTAGCGCTCAATTAGCCCTTTTCGTTCTAGAGTGCGTAATACTTGCGAGGTCATGTTAACATCTGTTTTACAGTGACGTGCAAGCTCAATCTGTGTCACTTTGGCATCCTGCCTTGTTAACCAACCCAAACTTGCCAGAAGAACAAATTGCGGATGAGTTAGACCAATGGCAGTAAGGGCTGTTTCCATTTGTCTTCGCCACTGAGTACATACTTGCCATAGCAAAAATCCAGGACTTTGCTCAGGGCCTTCAAATTGCGAAATTTTATCCCAGGCTACTTTTTTCATGCGATATTTTTCAGATCCTCCGCTTTTTTCACCATTGCTTCCATCTCCCGAGGAAGATTCCTTTTCATAGTACGCCCGATTAAGTAGGCAAACAAAAAAGCCAAAAATCCCTTCATTTCAATTTGATGCGTAACCTCTGTCTTCTCGCCAACTTTTTTCAAAAAATGGGATACGATAATACGGGTGAAGGGGAGTTTCGATTCATCGATAAATTTTTTCATTGGTTCCACACAAGTTAATTTAGTGTGAGCAAGAGGCCCGCTTTTGGGTTTCAGAGTGCCAGATGTTCCTTTTTCAAAAGGCCCATCAATGGAGCTAAATTCAATGCCATGATCCCATGTATTCCAATTGGCAACATCTTGCCAGATTTGCCATATGGCTTTAGGGGATGCGATGGTTGTGACCGTATGCTTGATGATTAACATATTTTTATAACCTAGAAAAAGAATTATGCGCATATGATATGCATGCATATTTCATAAGTCAAGAGTTTTTCCAAGAACTAAAATCTACAACCATTATTGAATTCTATTCTCTCCTGATGCAGGGTCAAACCATAACATCAATAGAGGGTCCTAATGAAAATATTTGTTACGGGAGTGACTGGTTATATCGGTGGTTCAATAGCAAAACAATTAGCCGACGAGGGGCACAATATCTTAGGCTTAGTCCGAAATAGGAATAAGATAGACAAATTACAAGCGATTGGAATCAAGCCCATTGTGGGAGCATTGGAAGATGAGAATATCCTAATTCAATCAACTCAATCTTGTGACGCAGTGATTAATGCTGCTAACGCGGATCATAGAGAATCGGTTGACATTTTTGTTAAGGCACTGCGTGGCTCTGGGAAGACATTTATTCATACTTCAGGCTCGAGTGTGGTTGGTGACGATGCCTTAGGGGAGTTTGAAAGCGATGCAATCTATACCGATGATTCTCCTTTCACACCAATCAGTATTAGAGAAAAGCGGGCAGCAATTAATAATTTTATCCGTATTGCTGGCGTCAAAGATGGATTTAAGGCGATGGTGATCACCCCTCCAATGATCTACGGAGAAGCACTAGGTTTACCAGCAGAAAGTGATCAGCTACCAAAACTTATCAGAAAGTCAAAAGAGAAAAAGGCGGGAATTTATCTGGGAAAGGGGCTCAACCGGTGGTCAAACGTCCACATTCGAGATTTAGCTGTACTTTATTCGCTTGCTCTCAAAAAAGGCCCATCAGCAGCGATGTACTTTGCTGAAAACGGAGAAAATTCTTTTTTTGAAATTGCTCAATCGATCAGCCATGTTCTTGGATTTGGAGGTAAAACCATTAGTTGGTCTATTGATGAAGCAATCCAAGAATTTGGAGACTGGGCTCGCTTTGCTCTTGGTTCCAACAGTCGTATTAGAGCTGTCAATGCTCGAAATCTGCTTGGTTGGACGCCCAGAGGGGAATCAATTCTTTCTTGGATTGAAAAAAGCATTATGCGTCCATAACTTGTAGAGCACATGTTTTTTAAATTTTTTTTCAACAGAGAATCAAATCTATGGGGAGAGAGTATTATCATTTCATAAAAAAATAGTAATAAATGAGATGCTCATTTCATCCACTATGTTCAATCGTAAAAACAGAGGGATTGAGATCTCTCTGTCAATCTAGATATTCTGAATACCTTCTGAATAAAATTTTACAGACCTAATCTGAGAGGGATTGAAGAAAATTCTTGCTGAAGCGAATCAGTGCCATTGATTCTTTATGTAAGACTTGGGCTTCTTTAGCGCACCCACCATGCCGTAAGGCTGCTTGTCGTGCTTTTTCTTTTCCCTGTTTAGTTTTTGGACCCCTAGATGTACCACCGTGCATATGACATGTGTTTCGACCTCTTACTGCCCATTTCAGGCATCGTTTTACAGACCTTTTGCTTTTTGCTGTACACTGGCTCACAATGATCCATGGGGTTCAGTTTAAGTTTTTTCCTGATCACCCCCCTCCCCGCAATGAGAAGAAGAAGGGGTTTTTGCAAAAGCCCTTTGAGAGGGCAGCCTGAGGGCTATGCATTCTCATTTTGTTTTCATTTGGTGCACTAGTGGTGCATTCAAATGAAACGTATTAGTGGACAATACGGCTTTTGTCCGTATTGTCCCTTTTGTCCTTAAAGAAGTAGTTCATCGCAACAGAAGTGTTGCCATCTTTGATAGACTAGTGCACCAAGAGTGCACCATTTGGTAAATTGGCAGTCTCAACTGTTGCTGTAACTGCTTAACTTTAAAGACTCCGGATGCTGGATTCGAACCAGCGACCAATGGATTAACAGTCCACTGCTCTACCGCTGAGCTAATCCGGAATAAAGCTCGAAATGGTACGATTCAGGACAATATTTTGCAAACCTAACTTGAAAAAAGGTTCTTCAAAAAATCGGTCGCTTGCTTCCCCCTCTTCTTGATCGCATCCAGCCCCTCCTCCAAAGGGGGCGCTGACTTCGTGCGTATCCCCTCAATGAAGTTTTTAGGAATAGCCTCTACCTGATCCAAAAGTGAAGCCAACTGCGCATGCCCGCTCAAAGTCTTGAGAATAGATTGGAAAATTACCCGGCCCACTTGCGAAATTGTGAGTGCGTTGCGGTTTCCAATATTGTGAAACTCAAGGTGAGCAACTGGAGGGATCTCAATCGATTTTCCCTTACGGTCGATAACCTGAAATCCGAGGTTGTTCAAAATTAAAGTCTCAATCTCAAAAGTCTTTTGCTCAGAAGAAGCCGGAGGAAGCGAGGACAAAATTCTCGCCCAGTTGTTGTCGCTTCCAGATCCATTGTAGAGCTCAATGCCAAGCATCGGACTCTCTACCGTAATTTCTTTGATCCGAAGGGTCTCTTTCCAAAGATCAAAAGGATTCATTCGTAAGGAGATGCTTTCCATCCGCAAAGCGTAAGAGAGCTGTGAACCTGTGGGGTTATGAAGCTGGACCCCCTCAAGGCGGAGCCTTCCCCACCCAAGCTCAACCTCCTTAATACTCACCCGCGTATCAAGCTGCTTCGAAAGAAATCTTTCGAGATGAGAGACCCGAGAGGTCCAAAGATAAAACCCAAATAAGACCGCTAGAATAATCGCAAAGAATATAAAGAGACGTATAAGTCGAAACATGGTCCTAATGTGCCAGAGCCTACTTATCCTGTCAAATTCCAATTTTTAGTAATAGTTAATATTAAATAAATTAGTTTATTTATAATATTTATTATGTTATAATTGTTATTAAATAATAGGTGTATAATGTCAGCTTGTAGTTCATTTGATAATTTTAAAGAGTATATTGAAGCTCGATTCAAGGCGCACGCCTCTGGAGAGAGCAACGGCTCTGATTCTCAGGTTACCGAGGAGGCTTTAAAGGTGGCACTTCTCGTTGCCGAGAGATTAATCCCAGGTAAGGAGATGACCGAGTTTGAGGGTCGTGAAGATGGGAGTTTCACACTAAAGTTTGAAAAAGAGAGTTTAGGAAAAGTTGAGTACCTCAATCCCGATGATACTGCCTACGTCAAGTTGCTTCACGGCAAGCAATTAATAGTAGAAAAATTAATTTATGGACGGGTCGAGCCAGAGAAAGGGCGTATAGCCTTTGATTCAAGATGCATCATGTATAAGACAAGATCTAGGTTTAAGCCAAACCCCTCCTTCGTTGCTGCAGGCTATACTGAAAAGAGCGGATATACTGTGACAGGAAGCTTGGTGATAGAAAAACAGATAGATGTGATTTTTGAGAAAATGGAAAATTTTTTTGTGCGTTGGCTTGAAAAGAAATAAAAAAACCCCTTCCTCAGATCGAAGAAGGGGCCTTTCAAGACTAATAGTCCATGCCAGCTGGCATCGCATGTGAGGATTTCTCCTCAGGGATCTCTGCGATTAGAGCCTCAGTTGTAAGAAGCATGGCAGCGATAGATGCTGCACACTCCAACGCAAGGCGTGTTACTTTCGTGGGATCGAGGATTCCACTTTTCAGCATGTCTCCATAGACGTTGCGAAGTGCGTCATACCCTTCATTTGTGGAACGGTTGAGTACCTCACGGAAGACAAGAGAGCCATCTTCACCCGCATTCTCTGCAATTTGGCGAAGGGGAGCACTCAGCGCCTTCATGACTATTTTCAATCCAATCTGCTCATCTCCCTCAAGCGTCTTTGCAAGATTTTCAAGGACAGGAATAGATCGGATGAGAGCGGTACCCCCGCCGGGCAAAATACCCTCCTCAACAGCTGCAGCTGTAGCGTGTTGCGCATCATCTACGCGATCCTTTTTCTCTTTCATCTCGATCTCAGTGGCTGCTCCAACGCGAATGACAGCAACACCCCCAGTGAGTTTTGCAAGGCGCTCACGGAGCTTCTCTTTGTCATAGTCCGAAGTGCTCTCCTCGATCTGCTTTTTGATCTGCTTGACGCGTCCTTCGATCGCTTCTTTAGTTCCAGCTCCTTCTACAAGAGTCGTCTCTTCCTTCTTAATCACAGCTTTTTTAATGCGACCGAGCATGTCGATAGTAGCCTTTTCGAGGCTCATTCCAAGCTCTTCACTGATGAGAGTGCCCCCACTTAGAAGCGCAATGTCTTCGAGCATCGCTTTTCTCCGATCGCCAAAGCCTGGGGCTTTAACCGCACACACTTTGAGTCCAGCGCGAAGGCGGTTGACGACAAGTGTTGCAAGCGCTTCACCATCGACATCCTCTGCAAGAATCAAAAGAGGTTTTCCTGTCTCGGCTACCGCTTGGAGTATGGGAAGGAACTCTTTCATCGCTGAGATCTTCTTTTCGTAGATGAGCACAAAAGCATCCTCTAGGATCGCCTCTTGGGTCTCTGGGTTTGTCATGAAATAGCCCGAAAGGTAACCCCGATCAAAACTCATCCCTTCAACAACATCTAGAGTCGTCTCAAATCCTTTGGCTTCCTCAACGGTGATTGTGCCATTTTTGCCCACTTTTTCCATTGCTTTTGCAATGATGTTTCCAATCTCTTCGTCATTGTTGGCTGAAATCGTCGCCACCTGAGCAATCTCTTTGTGGTCTTGCACAGGCTTGCTGATTTTTTTCAACTCTTCGACAACAGCTTTGACTCCTTTTTCAATCCCACGTTTGAGGTCCATCGGGTTTGCCCCAGCAGTCACGTTGCGAAGACCTTCTCGGTAGATGGCTTCCGCTAAAACAGTGGCAGTCGTCGTCCCATCACCCGCTTTATCGGCTGTTTTGCTAGCGACCTCTTTGACCATCTGCGCGCCCATGTTCTCGTGCTTGTCTTCAAGCTCGATCTCTTTGGCTACAGTCACTCCATCTTTGGTCACATGGGGAGCGCCGTACGACTTGTCGATCACGACGTTGCGTCCTTTTGGGCCCAAAGTTACCTTGACGGCATCGGCAAGGGTTTTTACTCCAGCAAGAATTTTGCTTCTCGCCTCTTCTTTATATTTGATATCTTTAGCTGTCATGCGTTAATTGCTCCTCTTGCTTGATTATTCTACTATGGCAATGATGTCATCGGCTCGGAGAATCACAAACTCTTCGTCATCGAGCACGACCTCTTGGCCTGAATATTTTTCCATTAAGATTTTCTCTCCCACTTTGACAGGGAAAGGAATCAACTCGCCTTTTTTGTCTCTCTTGCCTGTACCAATGGCAATAACGGTTGCAGTCTCTTGCTTCTTTTTTGCAGAGTCGGGGAGTATAATCCCGCCTTTTACCTCATCGTCTGGCTCTAAACGCTTGACTAGTACTCGGTTACCTAGTGGCTTTAATTTGGTTTCAATAGCTTGTTTTGTCATATTTTTCCTCCATTTAGAGTTTACAAGCACTACGATAGCAAACTGTCTACTTCTGGGCAAGAAAAATTAGCAGTAGAGGGCTTAAAGTGCTAGAGTCTCGAATTCGTCGAGAAGAGTGTCAAATTTTTTGAGAGCAGATTCGACAGGAGCAGGGGTCGTCATATCGATGCCAGCTAGCTTGAGCAAATCGATCGGGTGCAAAGAAGAGCCTGAACGAAGGAAAGCAAGGTAGTTGTCTCTAGCCGTCTGATCTCCACGGAGGACCTTTTCAGCAAGCGTGAGCGCAGCGCTGATACCGGTTGCATACTGATAGACGTAAAAATTGTAGTAGAAGTGGGGAATACGGGCCCACTCGATAGAGATCTCTTCATCGATAGAAGCTTCGGGGCCAAAGTAGTCAACATTAAGCTGATGATAGAGCTCGCTCAAAAGATGCGGGGTGATGGGAGTATTCGACTCTGCAAGCTCGTGGATCTTGAGCTCAAATTCTGCAAACATCGTCTGACGGAAGAGAGTCGCGCGAATATCTTCCATCTTCTCGTTGATGAGGTAGAGCCGCTCCTCTTTATCTCGAGTTTGATCGAGCATCAAGTGCATGAGGAGCTCTTCGTTGAAGGTAGAGGCGACCTCAGCCACAAAGATAGGGTAGTGGGAGTAGTGATAAGGTTGATGAGTGCGGCTGAGATGTGAGTGCATGCTGTGGCCAGCCTCATGGGCGAGCGTGAAGGTGTCACGTAAGATCCCCTTGAAATTCAAAAGAATGTAGGGGTAGCTATCAAAACACCCACTTGAATAGGCTCCCGATCGTTTATTTTTGTTTTCAAAGCGATCGACCCACCGCTCCTCTAGGAGCCCTTGGCGCAAATTCGATTGGTAGTCAGTGCCAAGTGGAGCTACAGAATCAATCACAAGTTGCTCTGCTTGAGAGTAATCCATTTTGATCTCTTTGCTAGGTACCAAAGGAACGTAGAGATCATAGAGATGGAGTTCTGAAACGCCGAGGATCTTCTTGCGAAGCGCGACATAGCGGTGAAGAGAGCCAAGCCCAGAGCGGACAGCTCGGATCAGAGAGTGATAAACGGAAAGGGGAATCCTTTTGCTGAAAAGTGCAGCTTCAAGACAACTCGAGTAGCTGCGCGCCTCAGAGTTAAAGAGGTGCGCCTGAATCTGGCCGTGTAGAAGCTCGGAGAAGGTGTTTTCAAAACCTTTGAAACTACCGTGCATTTGCTTAAAAGCGTTTTTACGGAGCACTCGGTCGGATGAGCGAAGGTAGAGCTGATAGAGACCATGGGTGAGCTCATGCTCTTCTCCTGAGCCGTCTTCGATGCGACCGAATTTTAAGTCTGCATTGTTCAGTGCTGAGAAGGCGTTAGGAGGGGCTTGCAAAGGACGACCCGCTTTTGCAAGAAGCACTTCTTGATCCGCTGGGAGGGTATGAGGACGCATACGGATGATCTTTTCAAGATGAAACTTGTAGTCGACCAGTAGATCCGAGCGGAGGTAGTCATCAATCTGAGTGGGATCAAGCGCTAAAATTTCGGGCTCTATCCATGAGCTCTCTTGCTCAAAGTCGGAGATGAGGGCCATGATTTTCTGGTAGGCGCCCTTGAAGGTGTTGTCTGTGATATCCTCGTCATGACGAAGGTGAGCATAGGTATGAAGTTTTTCGAGTTCTCGGCTGATTTGCGCGCTTTTTTCAAGCGTTGCTAGCAAAGTAGCTGGACTTTCACCTAATTTCCCCTGAAGCGCCGAAAGCGAAAGCCAGCGGGGTTTTGAGGGCGATTCACTCGCTTGTTGAAAAGCCTTTTCCCACGCCTCATAGGAGGGGTAGAGAGCTTCGACATTCCATTTGTCTTGATCTTGTGTGGCGGATCGAGAAAGAGTCATTTAGTAGTGAATATAAAATTTGTTGCGAGCGAGTTCTACTATGCTATCAACAGCCTCTTTTGCATCTTCACCTTCCGCCTCCACTGTAATTCGAGAACCACGCGTTGCGGCGAGTGTGAGAATGCCTAGCAGGGATTTCGCATTCACGACCTGCTTGTTGTGGACAAGGTTGACTTGAGCCCTAAACGAAGCTGCGCACTTTACCAATTCTGTTGACGGGCGAGTATGGAGTCCTTTTTCATTAATCACAATAAAAAAGCCTTTAACTGCACTCTGTTTTGTTGTCATGAGAGCCCAAGCTACATGATGCTATCAAATGGAGTCAATCAAATATTTTATTCAGCATAAGGGATAGTTTTTTCAAGTACACTAGTAGAGCAGAAAACGGGAACTTTGTGCTGAAGTGCTAGGGTAATGCAGTCGCTCGGGCGTGCATCAATCTCTACGATGTGGAGCACATCCCCGATTTGTTGTTCAATAAAAAGACGACCGAAGTAGATAGTATCTTCTAGATCGTTAATTACAATCTGTTTGAGTTTGATATCTAAACCCCGAAAAATCTGGTTGAGCAGGTCGTGAGTATCAGGTCTCGCTCGCGTCGTGGAGGAAAGGTAGGCTTGCATAGCTTTGCCACTCGCGGGGTCGGTATAGATGGCAAAACGGTGCTTATCAGTGACTAGAACTACACAAGTATAGGTGCGCGTCGAGAGCACTTTTTCGAAGGTCACGGGAATGAGTTCTAGGGTTTCTTCCATGGCTCCTCTGATAAAAAATCGACAGTTCCATCTCTATAACCTACGAGCACCCGCAGTGGGAGATTGAGAAAAAAACCGGTATCAACGACGCCAGGAAGATTGACGAGAGTATCGTGATCCTTCGCTGGGTCAGAAAAAGCTTGGGGGAAGTGGATATCGAAGATGAAGTTTTGGTTGTCCGTTACATAAAGCTCATCATTTTGTTTACGCAACTCGCCCTTGTAGCCGTGCTTTTCAATTTTTGCAACTGTAGCACTGTAGCCAAAGGAGAGAACTTCAACAGGGAGTCCAAATTGACCCAATGTGGGGACTAATTTGCTCTCGTCTACAATTACGACCATCTCTTTGCTGGTGCTTGCAAGGATTTTTTCCCTCACATGGGCTCCACCGCCCCCTTTGATCATGCGAAATTTCGGGTCGACTTCATCGGCGCCATCTACTGTGAGATCAATGAGGGTGACTTGATCCATGCTCAAAACAGGAATTCCACCCGCTTTGGCTTTCTCTAGAGAGCGAACAGAGGAGGAGACCGCAGTAATTTTGAGCCCCTCCTGACACCTATTAATCAAACTGTCGATAAAGTACGAGGCTGTAGTGCCAGTACCTAGACCGACAAGCATCCCTTCTTCAACAAGTGATGCGGCTCTCTTACCGACTGCTTGCTTGATCTCGAGTTGGGTGTCGCGATTGAGTTTCATTTCAAAAGTTTATATAGTCGAAGAGGAACCCAAGGTCAAAGGAAAAAAGATGGAACTAGTGGAATTTGAGAAGCAGCTCAACACCTACCTTGCAGTCGAGCTTTTTCAAGATTATTGTCCAAATGGGCTTCAAGTGGAGGGGAGAAAAGAAATTCAGAAAGTGGCGACCGCTGTCTCGGCAAATGAGCAAACCCTCCAAGCTGCTGCCAAGAGAAATATCGATGCGCTTATCGTTCATCACGGCCTTTTTTGGAATCGGGATCCCTACCCACTTGTTGGTAGTAAAATGAGGAAAATCAAGTATTTGGTCGATTGTGGAATCTCCCTTTTCGCTTACCATTTGCCCCTCGATGCTCATCGTGAGGTGGGGAACAACTGGGGCGCTGCGCGCCAATTGGGTTGGAGCGCGCTCGATGAGTTTACCGAAATTGGGGTCAGAGGAGAAGTGAGCCCCATCCCTATTAAAGCGTTTGTAGCT
The DNA here is from genome assembly GCA_021772465.1 of Chlamydiota bacterium. GTDB lineage: Bacteria > Chlamydiota > Chlamydiia > Chlamydiales > JAAKFR01 > JAJFLX01. The sequence continues at coordinate 60,396 of JAJFLX010000011.1, read as the reverse complement.
GAGCTTGAATCATTTTATGACCATTCTGCTGCTTTTGCTCTAGGAGGGAGTGAGATGATCGCATCTGCAGCCTTGATCTCAGGGGGCGCTTACAAAGAACTTAGCCGGGCTGCTAAAGCAGGCGTCGATTGCTTCATCACAGGGAATTTTGATGAGCCTGCATGGTCTGTAGCTTATGAGGAGGGCATCCATTTCATTGCTATGGGCCATAGCGCAACGGAGAGGGTGGGTCCTCTCGCTCTAGCCGATTACATTCAAAGCGATCTTAAACTCTCTTGCGAATTTCTCGATATCCCAAATCCCTTCTAACTTACCGAGGTTTGATCCGACCTTTGAGTTTTTCCTTAAGGTGAGGGTGATGGGGGAGGCGGTTCAGGACTTGCTGTGCAAGCTCATTGATCTCTTGCTCAAGCTTTGCTTTGAGTTGGAGCACGTCTTCAGATATCGAGTCTCGGATGATGGTGAGGTCTTTAAGCGATTTATGCTCACGAGATACGCGTCCTTGTCGTCTGCTCAGGGCATCGTTTGCAATCTTCTCGAGATCCTCAACAGAGGCAGCCTTCTTCTTGAGCATCAATTTCTTGACTTGCTCTTCTTCACGCTCTTGCAGCTTTTTGACCATCTCTTCGTAATTTTCGGGGTACTCTAACACCCTGTTTTCAGATTGCGCCATTCTCTGAAGCTCCTTTACATGTGACCCTATAAAACCGTATAGTACCAGATCACTAAATTCTACGGAACGCGAGAGATGGAAAATATTATCAAGGTGCTGAAAGAGCGGGGGTTTATCGACAACATGACGAGCCATGAGCTTGATACACTCACCGAGAAAGAGATGACAATCTACGTTGGCTTCGACCCTACCTCGGATAGCTTGCACCTCGGGAATTTGGTGGGCATCATGGCACTTGCGTGGTTCCAAAAATGTGGTCATCATCCTATAGCGCTCGTTGGTGGAGCTACGGGGATGATAGGGGACCCGTCGGGCAAAAGTATTGAGCGCAATCTCCTCGATGCCGAGGCTCTTGCGGTAAATCTAGAGGGAATTCGTCGCTCACTGCAAGCGGTCCTTGGCTCAGATTTTACTTTTGTAAACAATTACGATTGGTTTGGAAAGATTGGCTACATCGATTTTTTGCGCGATGTGGGCAAACATTTCAGGGTGGGGCCCATGCTAGCTAAAGAGAGCATCAAGTCCAGACTGGCCTCAGAGTCTGGCATCAGCTACACAGAATTTAGCTACCAGCTGCTTCAAGCGTATGACTTTCTCTATCTCCATCAAAATCATGGAGTCAATTTGCAGATGGGGGGGAGTGACCAGTGGGGTAACATTACTGCTGGGACCGAGCTTATACGTAAAGTGAGTGGGGGAGCTGTTCATGGAATGACATGGCCTCTTCTTACCCGTAGCGATGGTAAGAAATTCGGCAAAAGTGAGGAAGGAGCGGTTTGGCTCAACAGCGATAAACTCCCCTCTTATGATTTCTATCAATACCTTTTTCGTATGCCCGATGAGGATGTTGGGAAGCTGCTTCGTATTTTTACCTTCAAAGAGCTTAAAGAGATAGAAGAGCTCGAGGCTTCAATGAAAAGGGACTCTTATGTTCCCAACACAGCCCAGCGGATTTTAGCTGAAGATGTCACGCGTTTAGTGCATGGCGACGCAGGAGTTGAAGAGGCATTGAGAATCACAGCGGCTGCAAGACCTGGCGGAGAGACTATTTTGGAGAGTTCAACTCTTAAAGCGATGGCCCAGGAGATGCCAAGCCACACCTTTTCTCGCGAGGAGGTCTTGGGCACTCCGTTTGTTGAGCTGCTCACCAAGACGGGCATGCTGAGCAGTAAAGGAGAGGCGCGCAGGATGGTTATGAGTGGGGGAACCTATCTCAACAACCAAAAAGTAGCAGATCTTAGTCTGGTCGTTGAAGCAAAACATCTTGTGGGTGATCAATACATTCTTCTCGGTGTAGGCAAGAAAAAAAAGGTCGTGATCGAAGTTCAGTAAGAAATCCCTTGAACCGAAAATAGAGATGATTATCATACGGTTATAACTCAATGTGGAAGAGTCGACTACAAGGCTCTGCCGGTTCGGGCTACCGAAAAAAGATCTAATTAGGAGGCAGCAAATGGCTACAATGACCAAAAAGAAATTGATCACTACGATTTCTCAAGATGAAGGAATTCACCCCAACCATGTACGTGCGGTGATCCAGAATTTCCTCGATAAAATGACCGATGCTCTTGCAAAGGGAGATCGATTGGAATTTCGCGATTTTGGAGTACTCCAAGTCGTCGAAAGGAAACCAAAAGTAGGACGCAACCCTAAGAATGCTTCTGTGCCGATTCACATCCCTGCAAGGCGCGCAGTGAAATTCACACCGGGAAAGAAAATGCGTCGCCTTATCGAGGATTCGAAGACGCGCTAAGCCTGTCTGGCGTCTTTTTTTTATTTGAAGCCCTCAGCATGCTAGCTGAGGGTTTCTTTTTATATCCGCTCGACATAGAATTCGGGCATGCAGAGATTGGTCAAGATGTTGAGTCAAGGGGAGTGCTCTGAAGAGATGGCAAGCTCTCCTTACCTCCATGAAAATGAAATAGCCCGAGCTCTCTTCGATTTGCAAACGAATCGATCGCCCGATTTTTTTCAAGAGGCTCTTGGGTTTATCCCCCTATTTGGCAAAAGTTTTTTCCCCTGGGGCGCGCTTCCCTACCCTTACGAGCACGCTATTTTAGGGAAACTTCTCACCCAACTCGGTCAAAGTGAGAAAGCAAAGAGAATGGCTGCATTCCAAAATGCAACGCTCGATCACCACTTAAAACCTATCGGTTCGCTCTTCCGGCAAGAGGTGGGAGTTGCCGCATCCGATCTTGAAGTCGCAAACAGGGAGTATTTTGAAGTTATCGGGCAAAAACCTGAGGTGGTGCACCAATTTGTCGACGAGAGACTCGCCCTAGTGGCCGATCGGGGAGAGAATCACACGGTAGTCTGTTTGGGGACGGGTTGTAAAAGTGGGATGGGAGTCTTTCTTTTTGAAGATGTCGGAGTGCTCAACTACGGTCCCCAGATTCTTCCTGAGGGGAGCGGTGAAAGTTTTGGGCTCGCAGGGAGAGCTACTGAAACTAGCTTTGCGCGTCTAGATGAAGGTTTCACTTTAAAGTTCACAAACAAAATAGCATCGCCTCACCCGCGAGAGACAGGTTTTCCTTGGCTTCGTGACGCTGGATACAGTCGAGGGTGGATCCGAAGCGAGTTGCACTACACTCCCTATGAGCTCATGCTCTTTGCCGAAATTGAAGGGGGGCGCCCCCTTACAGATTTTCTCTTCTGCTTTTTTGTGCAAGCTAAGGCATGCGTGGTATCTAAGTCCCACAAGCTCAATCCACGCTCTCTTGATAGGTATTCAGGTCCTGTCCAATCGATTGCATTGAAAGGCAGTCAGAGTGAGATGATTTTAGAGGCAAAGGAGGGGATGGAGCAGATGAAAGTAATTCCACTCGCAGGCGACGAGGGTTATTGGGGTGCTGACTTTATGATTTGTTATAAACCGCTCTCTTCCTTTCATATACATATTAAAACAGAAAAGGTATCATGACAAAAAATAAAATTTTTGGGCTCTCAGCTTTAGCTCTTTTTGTTTTAATATTAGCAATAGCGTGGCCGACAAAATCCGATAAATCTGCGCTGCTCCCCGTTTCTGGGACCTCTGTTTCTCAAGACGACTCCTATCTTCCCCCTGAGGTTGATTACATGGCAGCTCTTTTTGAACCCTATGCGTCGAAACTTCCTATCACAGAGACGATTACCTATGCCGGTCGGGTCGATTGGCTTTCAGGCAGGCCTGCCTACTTGGGGGATTACGCCGCACACTATAAGACCTCCAAGCATTTCATCTCTCGCAGCTTGCACGGCACAGGAAACTACCTCTCATCTGTTGTTTCAAGAGGTGACCGATTCAGTGTCATTCGTGCAGACAAAGCGATTGAGTTCCACCTTGTGCTCGACATCTCTCGGCTCAAAATATGGGTCTACTGTCTCGACAAAGAGGAGGCGACTCACTATCTGCTCAAAAGTTACCCTGTGTGCGCCGGTTTGCCTGATCCAGCTAGTCGATCGGGTTTTTTGACTCCTCTTGGGACCTACCAGCTCGGTGAAGAGATTGCGGTCTACAAAGAGGGGACCATGGGAAATTTTAAGAATCAATTGACAGAGATGGTCACCATTTTTGGAGTGCGTTGGATACCCTTTGCGAGAGAAATCGCCGGGTGCACAGCGCCGAGTAAAGGGTTTGGGCTTCACGGGATGCCTTGGGATCGAGTAGGAGAGGAGCTCCATGAGAGGCGAGATCTGATCGGCACCTATACAAGCAGTGGCTGCATCCGCCTTCTTACGGAAGATATTGAGGAACTTTTTGCAGTGATCGTCTCCCGCCCTTCTTATATCCATGTTGTAAAAGATTTTTTAAATGCCCAGATTCCAGGAAAGGAGGGGAGCTTTGAACTATAATGCCAGATATAGTATGCTTCTATGACTATGGAATCATTACCTCATGAGAAACAAATTGTTGAATATGAAAAGACAATTCAACAATTTAAGGAACAAAATCAAAAAAACTCCCTTTTTTCTTTTAAAGAGCTCGAGAAATTAGAGAAGAAGCTCGATAAGTTGAAAGAGAAAGTTTACGCTTCGCTCACTCCTTGGGAGAGGGTACAGATCTGTCGTCATCCCAATCGCCCGCGCTCTACCGACTACATCTCCCACCTCTGTGATGACTTTGTGGAGCTCTGCGGAGATCGCTCTTTTGGCGATGATCAGGCTGTTGTGGGGGGATTTGGCACGATTGAGGGTCAGAAGTTTGTAATTGTCGGCCAGGAGAAAGGTAATGACACTGAGAGTCGTCTCCAGCGCAATTTTGGGATGCTTCACCCTGAAGGGTTTCGCAAAGCGCTACGCCTCGCGCAGCTTGGTGAGAAGTTCAACCTCCCTGTCGTTTTCTTGCTCGATACTCCCGGGGCCTACCCTGGATTGACAGCTGAAGAGCGTGGGCAGGGGTGGGCTATTGCTTATAATTTGCGAGAGCTCGCTCGTTTGAAGACCTCCTCTATCGTTTTAGTCATTGGGGAGGGGTGTTCAGGGGGAGCGCTTGGCATGGGGATAGGCGATTGCGTTGCCATGCTTGAGCATAGCTACTACTCAGTTATTTCGCCTGAAGGGTGCGCTTCGATTCTATGGAAAGACGCTTCCAAGAGTTCTGATGCGGCTGCTACTCTTCGGATGAATGCAGAAAATTTGCTTGAATTTGCTATCATCGACCACATCCTTAAAGAGCCGCATGGGGGGGCGCACCACGATCCTGCCGCGATGTATGCAACTGTGAAGTCTTTTCTTTTAGAGCAGAGGGAGCTGTTGAAAGGATTTTCTAGTGAAGTGCTTCTTGAGAGAAGGTATCAAAAATTTCGTAAGATGGGTCATTTTGAATCCCCATAGAGGGAGTTTGCAAGAAAGCATTTTCCCGAGTATCATCTCTGGGCAGTATGAAACTTCTTCTTAAAGCTGCCCTTCTCAATCGTAAGCATCTCTCTCTTTTGTTCATTACTGTCATTGCGATGTTTATGCTGACAGTCGGCTCTCAGCTTGAAATGCTTGCTCTGGGGGTGGTGGCCAAAACGGGGCCCGATTTTTTTACCCTGTTTGGAAAACAACAAGAGGGTAAGCTCAAAGCGGCCCCCTCTCTATCTTTAGACGAGGTTGAGAGCCGTTGGGATGCCATCGCCTCGAGTCCAGGGGGTGCCATCACGCCTCACGAGGCCGACATGTACATGTCAGCGCATGGAGGGACCTCCTTTATTCAGAAGCTAGCAACGTTTCTCGATACCCACTTTGATATCCATAGCAATTTGATCCGTCTGGCATGCGTACTTGTATTTGTCGCGCTCTTCAAAGCGCTCTCTCTTTTTGTGCACCGCTACTCGACAAAGCTCGTCTCGATTCGAGTCAGCCGTGATCTGCGCCAGCAGTATTTTGACCACATTCAATCGCTCCCCATGAGTTTTTATCACGACTACGACACAGGAAGCCTCTCGGCACGCGTGGCGGGTGATGCAGGAGTTGTGGCTCAGGCCATCAATTCGATGCTTCTCAACTACATTCAAGCGCCCTTTGCTGTTTTAACTACCCTTATTGCCTGCTTTTACCTCTCCTGGAAGCTCTCACTTGTGGTATTTGTCGGGTTTCCCTTGATGGTCTTCCCGATCATCTACATTGCGAAGAAGATCAAAGAGATCTCCAAGCAGATGCAGCGCAATCAAGAGGGTATTGCCAGTGTGCTTCTCGATTTTCTGGGGGGCATTATGACTATCAAAGTCTTTGCAATGGAAGATCTCTCTCGGCGTAAATACCTTGAAGAGAATTACAAGATGGCCAAGCTCGAAGAGCGAAGCGCACGCTATGGCATCGCAGCGCGTCCTATTTTGCATAGTGTGAGCTCGATGTTTTTTGCAGCCGTGATATTATCTGGTCTCTACCTCTTTAGGCTGGGGCCTGCTGAGCTACTCGTTTTTTGTGGACTTCTCTATGTCTTCTACGAGCCGGTGAAGAAATTTGCCGAGGAGAATAATAATATCTTTCGAGGGGTAGCAGCTGCGGAGCGGATGTATGAGGTTTTAAACATCACACCCTCCATCCAAGATGCGCCGGGCGCCCAGGATCTGACCCACTTCAAAGACCAAATAGAGTTTAGAGGGGTGAGTTTCCGCTACCGCGATGAGTGGGTGCTGCGCGATCTCAACTTCACGATCAAAAGAGGGGAGACAGTCGCGCTTGTGGGGCCAACTGGCTCGGGAAAATCGACGATTGCTAAGCTTCTTCCACGCCTCTACGACATTCAGAAAGGGGAGATCTTAATCGACGAAAAACCACTCTGCGCCTACACCCAGCGCTCTTTGAGGGAATCGATCGCCTTTGTGCCTCAAAAGCCTTTCCTCTTTTTCGATACCATTCGAGAAAATATCGCATTTGGAAGAGATTTTTCTGACGCGAAGATTCAAGGGGCTGCAAAATCGGCTCATGCTGAGGAGTTCATCGTTCGTCTACCTGGAAGCTATGGGTACAAACTCGAGGAGTCGGGAAAAAACCTCTCGGGGGGGCAGCAGCAGCGGCTCGCAATCGCTCGGGCTCTTGTCAAGGAGGCGCCCATTCTTGTCATGGATGAAGCAACCTCCTCGCTCGATGCAGTGAGTGAGGGAAAAATCCGCGACGCCATCTGTGAGTTACATGGGAAGCTGACCCAGCTGATCATCGCTCATAGGTTCTCTACAATTGAGCACGCTGATCGCATTGTCTACCTCGAGCAGGGACGGATGGTCGCTCAGGGGACGAAAGAGGAGCTTCTAGCAAGCTGCCCCAACTTCAAAATCATGTATCAGATGATGCACTATTCAGAGAATCAATCTTGAGTTCAGTGTAACCGTCCATATGCGTACTTTTAAAAGCATCAAACCTGAATGGCTGTAAAAAAGCTGTCTTGATACTTGGATCCTCTTTGCCTTTATAGAGCACGTATTTTGCTCCCTTCAGATCAAATGCAATATAACAGGGGAGATTTTTCTCTGAAAAGAGATGCCTGGCTTGCTCTTTCCATGCCGCAGTCTGCGTGCGGTAGTTAACATACCCATCCCGCTTAAGGCCATCACAAAACTCATTTACCTTATCAACTGATTTGAATCTGTGGGTTGCTGGCGCTACTTCATTTGCATTACCCTGTTTCTTCTTAGAAAAGGCCACGTGAGTAGCGAAGGGAACAAAGATCTCCCAAGCAGCTGTACATTTATCCATCGCGGCATCCCCCTGTTCAATCGTATATGCGGGATACTCAGCTTCCTCCTCAGATAGGGAATCTACACTACTCGAAGTATCACTCCCAGCAGCGTCCAATACCTCTTTTCTAAATGCTTTAAGATGAGAATCATCTTTTACGACAAGTGCTCTCTTGATCTTTTCTGACCCACTGGATTGATAAAACACCATCAAGTGCTTTTCTCCGAATGGGAAAGAAATGCACTTTATCTCTTCGCTATCCTCGGCATCAAATTGATTTTTTGCCCGAACTTTCAGATCGGCGACTACCTCATAGTAGTCCTTGTAGTCCTGCGTCTTGAGCTGAGCACAAAAATTCTCTTTTGCGTCTCGATCCTCACACATTTTAGTTTGAGTTTCTCCGTTCTTATCTACATAAGCGATGCACAGCAGGGAATCAAGGCGGACATATAGATTTGGGTTGGCTTCGCACTTAGCGCGAGCATCAGCAATCTTTTGTTCTTTTTTTTGATTATTGAGCTGTATTGCCCCTCTCAGTGTTGCACGGCTGCCTGTGTCTCCAGGGGTTCGTTTTTCCCCCCGCGCTCCTTCCGTGCCGCCCTGCTTTGCATTGGCAGTAGTACCAGTCGCCCTTTTTACTTCGTTCGAGTCGTCTCGCTGCCTGCTAGGAACTCGTCGCCTTACCGTTGGAATAAAGATGAGACTCAACCCAAGCCAGCTGGTACTTGCAATGACATAAGTGTAAGCTAAATCGTGAGCTCGAAGCGCTTTAGCTATGCGCTCTAGCCCAGCTGGCTTCCCCTTATGGGCATACACGACAAGCAAAACAGATCCGAGAAGGGCAATCGTAGCGAGAGCTGTTGAGAGGTGGATGGCCTGAGTTTTCGCTCTCTCTCTATAATGGTTTGAACTCGATTTTGGGGGTTCAATGCGTGCCATGTATGTCTACCTCAACAGTTGTTTAGAGAGAGAATAGTAACAAAGAATTAAATGTTTGTAAAGGGTAAAATTTTTGCTATTAACTCTGAGTTACGGCGTCGATTTTTTTTAATCAGATCTCGACCTGCTGGGGTGGCAAAATCGCTTATCAGCTTGAAAAGTTTGACAGGCTTGCCAAGGGCTCTAGCTCCATACGCGATAGCGTACCCCTCCATGTCGATAAGATCCCAGTGAGGAGCGAGCTCGCTGCGGTGAGGATCGGCGTGGATTGGGAAATCGGTTGAGATGAGTTTGAAGGTCGAGTCACTAATAGAGAGGTCCGGAAGAGTTATCTGCACCCACTCTTCGGACCCGGCGTCGAGGGGGCCAGATGGGACGTATTTCCCCACAACGCCTGCTTCTACAACGCTTCCAAGGGGTAGATCGGGGTTGAGAGAAGCGGCAAGTCCCCCATTCCAAATTTCACAAGCAGATGCACCGTGCAGTGTAGTGGCGTGCTGAGCTGCGTGCAGACCTACTCCCGTGATCACAATTTTTCCCTCAGAAAATTGGTAGAAGTCACCTCGAAGTTTGGCATCGAGGCGCTCAAGAGAGGCTTCAGCCTCTTCGTAGGTTGCAAACAAAAGGAGTTTTGTCATGTGAAGAGCCACTTTTCGGGTTGAGAGAGACCGATGAGTGAGCCGATTGCCTGAAGAGCTCGAGGTGAGAGCGCTTCAGTTTCCTTGTTCACATAAGTCGCAATGTGCTCAGCTACAACTCGCGGATCTTTCTCTTGGCTATGTTTTATCACAAAAGGGCGACTCGCTTCAGGATAGGTGCGGGCGTAGGTAAGCGATTGCTGCAAAAGAGATAAAATCTCTTGCTTGACGTTTGTTGGAAGTGAGCGCTTGATAGCAAGTCCCCCCAAGGGAAGGGGGGCGCTATAGAGCCTCTCCCACCTCTCACCAAGATCGAGGAGTTGGCAAAATCCCTTTTTTTCAAATGTGAATCTATTTTCGTGGATGATCACCCCACAATCCACATCACCTCGCTCAATTAGGCTCTCAATTTCGTGGTAGAGACAAAATCGTTTCGCTCGAGGCTCTTGAAGAAGCCTTTTCGTGAGAAGATGAGCTGTCGTGTGTCTGCCAGGGAGCGCTACCACCTTCTCTTTGAACTCCTCGAGAGGAAACGGCGCTTTGGCAATCAATTTGGGGCCGCAATTGAAGCCCAGAGCCGACCCAATAGGGAGCAGCTCGTAACTCTTTAAAACCTCAGCAAAGCAAGCAAAAGAGAGCTTGATGAGGGGAAAGCGCCCCTCAAGAGCCCATCCATTGAGCTCTTCAATGTCGGCATAATAGGGGCGAGGGGGCGGGCCAATTTTTCCCTCGATCCAAGCGTGGAAGAGGTAAGTATCATTCGGGCAGGGGGAGAGGGCGATTTCAAGGTTTTCCAATTTTTTCAAACGCAGCTTTTAAGTCGGCATTTTCCGGTTTGTCGAGCGCGCCTTGCTCGCGGAGCCACTTCAGGTAGTCGGGGGGGATTTTGTCGAGAGGTTTCCCCTGGTGTTTCCCAAAGGGCATCACCTCAGGCAGAGCATCGCCGAGCAGGGTGAGTACAGTCTCTATTGAAAGGTCATCGATCATAAGACTAAAAACGCTATGGAGCACGACGACGTCATCGAGCGCTCGGTGGGCATTGTTCTCTTCGATGCCAAAGAGCTGGCGGAGGTACTGAAGTGAGTGACGCGGGAGATCAGGGCGGTATTTTCGGGCCCATTTAAGTGAGTCAATCATTGGAAAATCGGGGAGAGTGAGCTCATGTCTCTCGCACTCTTTTGCCAAGAAGTGGCGGTCAAATCCATCGTTGTTGTGAGCGATAAGAGCCACATCGCCTTCGCAGAAAGCAACAAATTCGGCTCCTACTTCCTTGAAAGAGGGCGCAGAGGTGACCATCTCATCAGTGATGTGATGGATGGCACTCGCTTCCGAGGGGATGGGAATGCCAGGGTTGATCAGCATCTCAAAGGTGCGATCTAAAACAGGGTCGTAAGCGGCAATCTCAATGATGCGGTCGACTTGAGAGCGCACCCCCGTTGTCTCAGTATCGTAGTAGATCGCCCTTTTCGCCATTTCAACCCCTCGATGGAAGCAGTGAGGAGGGTTTTTCTCGAGTAACGCTGGGATTATTGGCGTTTGGCAGCGTCGAAATCGAATCGTCATTTGGCATTTTATAAATGCAACTGGAAAGAGAGAGCAGAAGCAAGAGGGTAAAAAATGGGTATCTCACAAGAAAGGGGTCCTTTTTAGGTCCGATGGTAGCGGAATCTGCTCACGATGGCAAGTTTTTTAGAAGAGAGAGGAGCGTGAAAAAAGCGCTTCGTAAAATGTGGGGGAAAAAGCCTACGGCAAAAGCGAGGGCTGAGAGACCTAAAAGAAGTTGGAGGGGAAAGCCTGTCCAAAAAATCTGAAATGCCGGGAAAAAGCGGGCTATGGTCAAAAAGCAGAAAAGGAGCAGCAAAAGTGTTGTAAGCGGATAGAGAGCATACGAGAGGGCTTGCTTGAAAAGCAGGGCACTGCCTGATGCAATTTCAAAAAGAGAGTCTGCAGAGAGAAGATCAAAGCTTTCGTGCAAAAGGCGTAGGAGAGGGTGGTGGAAATCGAGCGTCAGAAAAAATGCAAAGAGAGTGAGAGCAAAAAGTCGCGAGAAAAGGGGGTGACGAGAGTTCGCTTCAGGGTCGATAAGCTCTGTTGCAGAAAAGCCAGCAAGGGTGCCGACGAGCTGCCCGGCAAAAGCTGCCGCCTCAAAGAGAAGAGAGAAGAGAAACCCGATCAGATAGCCAAGAGCGCCCTGTTTGATGAGCTCTAATGCAAAATAGACGGGATCTTGGATTGTGAGCTCAAAAGTTCCAGTAAGCGTTGGGAAAAGAACGAGGGCGGTGGCAAATGTGAGAGTGAAACGACTCCATCTCGGAAGCCCTAACTGGGAGAAAAAGGGGGAGAGAAGAAAAAGCCCCGAAAACCTGGCAAAGATGATAAGAAAATCAGCCAGCATAGTGGATAAAGTTCGTCACTTTGTCCCACTCGTAGAGGAGGAGGTTGTGGGTAAATTTAGTAAGAATCTTGAGCATCCAGGGGAAAAAAAGAGTGAGAGCTAAAGCTACCGCTAGCATTTTTGGGACAAAAGAGAGAGTCATCTCCTGTATTTGCGTGAGAGATTGAATCAAAGAGACGAGAATACCCACAATCAGAGCGATTAATAAAAAAGGAGCGGCGATCTCAATTGCCGTGTAGAGCATCTGCCGGACAGTGTGTGTGATTTGCTCAGGAGTCATACTTTCAACCTAACGTATAAGAGGTATTATTGGTATCCGCTTACCACTTGCTGAACAACAAGTCGCCACCCATCTACAACGATAAAGAGCAATATCTTGAAAGGGAAGGAGATCATCACAGGAGGGAGGAGCACCATACCCATCGACATCAGAAGCGAGGTGACCACAAGATCGATGACTAAAAAGGGGAGAAATAGAAGAAATCCGAGCAAAAAAGCGATGCGCAGCTCGCTGATTACAAAGCCGGGAATCACACAGTACCAAGGAATTTGGGAAGGGGATGAGACTTCCACATGGGCGAGATCTAGGAAGAGCTCGAGGTCTTTTTCACGCGTCTGTTTGAGCATGAAATTCCGCAGTGGAGGCCACCCTTTTTCGATTAAGGTCTCAGGCTTTTTCACCTCTTCTTTAGCATAAGGTAGAATGGCCTCTTCGTAAATAGCTGTGATCACAGGGTGCATGATGTAGGCCGTCAAGATGAGAGAGAGGCCGATGATGATTTGTGTTGAGGGAACCGAAGTGCTCAGCGCTTGTCTTAGAAAAGTGAGGATAATAGAGACCCGCGTAAACGAGGTCATTAACACAAAAACAAAGGGGATAAGAGCGAGAAGAATAGCACTGCTGATCAGCGGGATTTCAACCATTTCGAGCCGCTAGCTTACGCAATTTTTGTGCAAAGCTCGGGCCTGGTTCTAGGTCACTCTCTTGAAGATCATCAAGGGCCTGCACAGCATCAAGCTCCTCAGGGAGCTCGGTGATGAGTTGGATACCTGCTGCAGATTCGGATATCACAACTCCTTTTCCTAGAACATCAACCAGATAGAGAGAAGCTTTTGCATTGAGAGCGCGCCTTTCGAGGACCTTGATGCCGGCTTGGCTGTTGAGTTGTTTGACACGAGAGCGCATCAGCCTCTTGAGGACAAAGACTGTAACAAAGATGAGCAAGAGGATGACCCCGAGGGTCATCAACATGCTGGTGAACTCTCCCCAGTAGTTGGGGCTTCCCCTTTCGCTAGCGTCGAGGGTAAAATCAGCGAGTAAAAATCGGAACATGGACCTCATTACCTATTTGCAAGTTACCCCCCATCATGAACAGATAGGTGAATTTTGTGTAGCCGGTTTTTTTGGGGGCCGCTAGTAGGTTCTATACCATTTGAAGATCATTTTGCCTCCATTGGGTGTCACCCCGTTAAGCGATCCCCCATAGTCGGCTTCTAAGAAAAAGTCGCGGTAGAGCCGAGTTTGAATTTGGATCGAGTCATAGTCGCCCGATAAGCTTTTATTGATTCCAACAAAAGTTCCTTGCGAGATGTATTTGCCCACTTGAAAGGTGAAGTCGCCAGTATCGAAATCACAGCCAGTGATGTCAAAAACGTCAATGCCTAGCCCCGCTTTGATGTCATTCCACAACTTGGGGCGGCTCGCATTGCCAGAGAGACTGACAACTGTGTTGGCAAGGCGAACCGCCTGAAACGGAGTGAGCTCACTGACCTCTTGATTGAAGAGAATCCAAGAGAGAATCTCATTGGTACTCATCGGGGGGGTGGAGTTGAAGTTGAGGCGGGGGTTGTTGGCAGGCCCCTCGATGTGAAGAGAAGCGGTAATCGTAGCTAACTCGAGATCTCCGCGTACATTCAGAATAATCTGTTCAGATTTGATTCCCTCAATCAATATTCTCCCCTCAGTGAGGTCAAAAGAGCGGCCTATGGCGTTAAAACGACCCTGAACAAGTCGAAGCCTCCCTTGATACTGAAGGTCACTTTGAAGGCCAAAGATATGCAACTCCCCTCGCCACTCAGAGATCAGCTCACGCCCTTCGATGGTGAGATTTTTGGGGATGTTTATTCGAACATCCCACTCGATAGGAAGTGAGAAAGTTGGAGGAGTTGTGAGCTCAATCTGAGGAGAGAGGTAGGTGACCTCTACTTTGGGGATGTAGACAGGTGATTGACGAGGGAGGATAAGGTGCCCCTCAGCTAAGGTAGCCTCCCCAGAAATTTTCATCTGCTTTGTATTACCCTCCAAAATGAAATGGGCATCGAGGCTTGCAGTAAGAGGGTCGCCAGCGAGCAGTGTGAATCTGTGAGTGTCGATATCAAATCGGCAGGGGAACGATTTTTCTGGGTTCCAATCGATCGCTCCCGTTCCCGCGAGCTCCCCGCCTCCTGGACATTTTGCTGTGAAAGATTGTACGACAAGGCGAGGGCCATCTCCCGCGAGCTCCATCCGGATCTGTTGAAATAGGGCGCCAGTTGTAAGGCTTTCAATCGATCCCTCGCTGTAGATGAGGTAACCCTCGATTTTTGGATCTTCTAGACTTCCGGTGAGAGTGAGATTGAGGTCGACCTCGCCGCGGGCAATGAGAGAAGCATTTTCAAGAAAAGCGAGAAGAGGATCAATTGCCCCACGCCCTTTAAGAGCTATAGAGAGCGGCGTCTTAGAGTCTAAAAGAGGTAGAGTAGCATCGATAGTGAGGGGCGTTTTCGCAAGCCCTTCCACCTCGCCGTGGAGCGTAAGAACCTTGTCATCGTAAGCACCTCTCACAGTGAGATGGGTTGCTGGAAACACCTCATAGCGGGGATCACTTAGTTGAAAATCTCGAAGGTTGAGATCAAAGAGAAGCGTGCCATTTGAAAGAGAGGCATGGTAAGTGGAGCTAGAGGCGGTAAAATGTTCGGGAGTGAGCAGCTCTATCGAACCCTCAGCTGCCCGGTTTTCGAAATCGAGGATTCCGATCAGCTTCAATTTATCTGTCTCAGCTGTAAAGGTGTTGTCATTCGAATCGTAACTGACAAGAAAGTCGCTGATAGTGCCAGTGACATGGCCCGTTTTCCAGCTGTAGAGAAGGGAGAGGGGAAGAGATTTTTTCTCCGGGCTCTCTAATCGACCTGTGAGCGCTAGAGTTTTCTCGGAAGGCTCGCTAACGAGTCTAAAATCACCCTGCCAATTTTCATAAGAGCCCTGGAGGTGGAGTTTCACTTCCTCGATAAGAGAAAAATTCCCCCTTAAAGTGGTTGCTTCGAAGCCTCCTATTTTCAAAGAATCGATTGCAAAATGTTTCACCTCGACCGGGAGAAGAGAGCCTTGCTGAGAACCCCTGCTACTAGAGTGAGGGGTCACTTCGACCCCTTTCACATTGAGCTGAAGCAGAGTGAGTTTTTTGGTTAAAAGTGAGAGCGGAGAGATGACTGCCTCAGCTTTATTTAAAGTGAGAGCCCCTAAATCGCTTTCAAAGCTCACTTGCTCTAGCTTCACATAGAAGGGGAGCCAGCCGCTTAATTTGCCAATGTGAATCGAGCCCTCTGAGCGATCTTCTATCCACCCCTTTAAACGGAGCTGAACAGAGGGGATCTGAACACTCACGAGGAGAGCCAAAAGAAGTGTCACGCAAAAGAAAAAAAAGAGGGTGAGTATTTTTTTCATTAGAAGGTTGGCCCTATCGTCGCATAAATTTGGAAGGTTTTGTCAATCCCTTTTCGTTTGTCGAGAGGAAAAGCGATGTCTAAACGAAAGGGGCCGACCGGAGTTAGGTAGCGTAAGCCAACACCTGTGGAGCGAAGAAGTTTTTTGTTTAGCTGTGGGAAGGGGGTGCTGTAGACATTTCCAATATCGTAAAAACTCGCTAAATAGAGTTTTCCCCAAACTCGGAGCTGAGGCTCTACAGAAAAGATCATCAAAGAGCGTCCCCCAATCGGTTTTCTCCCATTGGGTCCAAGAGGTGAGACCGAGAGGTATTTGTAGCCACGCAAGGAGGTAGAGCTTCCGGCATAGAAACGCTTGGGCGCTGGAATAAGCTCTCTAGACTGTCCGAGGATTGAACCGAATTGCCCAGAGAGGGCTAGCAAGGCATGTCCTCTAGGCAAAAGTGGCATGTAGGTGATGCCATAGAGCTCTTGTTTGAAGAAGCTAATGTGTTGATTGATCACAGCGAGGTAGGGAAAAAAAAAGTAGGCTAGAGTCACACCGTGAGTGGGGTCGAGCAAACGATTCGAGGTGTCCCACCGCGCCTGGAAGGGGAGGCTCAGCAGATTGTAGTTCTCATCATTATCAGATTTTGTGCTCAGTAGCCTCTCATACATCCCCCCATAGTTGTAGGAGAAACAGTCACCAATACGGCGTGAGATCCGCACAAGAAAACTCACCTCACGCTCGGTAAATCCAGGCGTATCTTCGCGCCGAGCCTCTAAACGGAGCAAAAGATCTTGGTCTCTACCGAAAAAGTCGGGGCGCCCATAAATTCCAGTCGCGCGCTTGATGATCTTCGAATACTCTCCAGTAAGGGCTAGAGCATCTCCCCACCCCGTGAGGTTGTCGTGACTCCATTGGGCCATGACCCCTGCCGATTCATCGGTGCTGTAGCTCACACCCGCACCCACATGCCTGTATTTCTTCTCTTCTAGGCGGATTTGCATCGGAAGCAGCCCCTCCTCATCGAGGGCAGTGCCTGGCTTGACCAGTACAAGTGAAAAGAGTCCGGACTCTTGGAGGTAAGTCTCGGTGCAAACAACAGAATTGGGGTTATAGAGCTCTCCCATTGACCAGAGGATTCGCCTTCTAACAAATCCCGGTTGGACTTTTCTAAGTCCTTCAATTGATATACAACCAAAAGGAGATAAAGGACCTAAATCTATGGAGTAGGTTACCTCAACGCCGCAACGCTCCGGGTCAACGACAACTAGGCGATCGATTACGCGCGCTAGGGGGTAGCCCTCTTTACTTAGCTCTTCGAGGATTTCTTCCCCAGCATGCAAAATCACCTCCGATTGCGCCGGGCAGCCTGCACGAAGAGAAGTTGGTAGCAAAAGCGCACCCCCTTGATCATCTATAATTTTTGGAGAATCAAACAGATAGACAGGGCCGGGGTCGATTTCGACCCGAATCAGAAGATCAGGGAAAGATCCGAGATAGTGGAGTTCAACTCTCGCACTGTAGTAGCCATAGGCATGGAGAAGGTCGATCAAGCGACCCCTATCAGATTCCGCACGTTTTTTGAGCGTAAAAAGCGTAGGGGGTGGGCGGTTGATTTCGGATGAGAGGATCGCTAGAGACTCTCCAGTTAAAGCAATTTCTTCAGAAGGAAACCCCTCAAAAATGACTTGATAGGCAAGAGCTGGGGTTGCAATCCAAAGAAGAAAGAGAAGCACGCGAAGCATAGGGAAGTAGAATACCTATTTAACCGATTTTCTGCTTTTCCAATTTTGGGGTTTTGGCTAATCTTATAGCCACTAACCACAAAAAAATGAATATTTTAAGCCACGACCATCTCACTTCTTCAATCCAAGCTGTTCTTCTTTTTTTGAACCTTTCAAAACAGGGGGAAAACGTTTTGGAAGAAGAGCTGAGAAGTCAGTGTCTTGATCTGCTAACTGAGCTTACTTTGAGCCATATTACCCTGATAGAAGGGGTGCTTAGACTCGACCGAATTGTGGAAAAAATTCACTCCAACCGGTACAATGGCAGACGTGAAATCCCCAACCTCTAACCAGTATTGGTTTAATGCGGCCTCCGCCACCATTCCCGGGGGGGTAAATTCCCCGGCGCGCGCCTTTCGAAGCGTTGGGGGAACTCCTCTCATCGCTGAGCGTGGAGAGGGGGATCTTCTCTTCGATGTCGAGGGAAAGAGTTATATCGATTACTGCGGTTCTTGGGGAGCGCTCATCCACGGCCATGCCCATCCTAGAATCGTTGCTGCGGTGCAAAAGCGTGTCGCGGAGGGGAGCAGTTTTGGGGTGACCACCCCCTCAGAGGTGCGGCTTGCGAAAAAGGTCGTAGACTCTGTTCCTTCAATTGAAAAAGTTCGCTTTGTCTCTTCGGGCACAGAAGCGACCATGAGCGCAGTGCGCCTAGCGCGCGGTTTCACCGGCCGCGACCTGATTTTAAAATTTTCGGGTCACTACCACGGCCACGCCGATCCATTTCTTGTCGAGGCAGGTTCCGGTGTGGCTTGCTTGCCAACCTCTTCCTCGTCTGGAGTCTCCGCAGAACTTGTAAAGCACACCCTTTCAATTCCCTATAATGATTTCGAAGCATTTGAAGCGGTGATGCGGAGCCATGGTAAAAAAATTGCCGCTGTGATTTTGGAGCCTATCGCTGCCAACATGGGCCTTGTTCTTCCAAAATCCGGTTTTCTCGAGATGCTTCGCAGCTATACTGAGAGGGTGGGAGCTCTTCTTATTTTCGACGAAGTGATTTCGGGCTTCCGGGTAGGGCTTGGGGGCGCTCAGGAGCTTTTTAACATCATGCCCGATCTCACCTGTCTAGGCAAAATTGTGGGCGGAGGGTTTCCCGCAGCAGCATTTGGGGGAGCAGCAGAAATCATGGACCATTTAGCGCCCCTTGGAAGTGTCTATCAGGCAGGTACCTTATCGGGAAATCCTGTTGCCATGGCAGCAGGCTTAGAGGCTCTTGAAATGTGCAGCCAACCCGGTTTTTACGAGTCACTTCAATCTAAAACAAGCGAGCTTGTAGACCCTATTCAAGACTTCATTGAGTCTGAAAATATCGAAGCTACCGTGCACAGGGCTGGATCGCTCTTTACCCTCTTTTTGGGCAGTCGTTCGGTTAGTAGCATCGACGATGTAAAAAAATGCAACCCAGCTCGATTCGCTTCGCTCTTTCAAAGACTTCTTGCTCGAGGGATTTATTTTTCACCCTCTCAATTTGAGGCGAATTTTGTTTCTATGGCCCACACACCCAACTCGCTCGAGTTTACAAAACAGTCTCTTTTAGAGGCCTTAATCGAGGAAAAACATGCCAAAGCAGATTGATTCCATTTCATCTCATACTCTTACCGGAGAGCCTAGGATCGCATCAAAATGGCTTTGCTTAGGGTTGACCATTTTAGGATTAGGCCAGTCGGGTCTGATTCTGAGTGGGGTCGGGCTCTACGCCTCACTCCAACCCTCGGCTCCTCTTGGCTTTTTGGGCGCTTTGGGAAGATGGGGGTCTCTCGGGCTGGCCGCCGCAAGCGGCACGCTTGTGACCCTCCCCCTTGGTTTAGGGGTTTCGTCTCTTAGTAAAAAAACTTCACCTAAACCCTCACAACAACCCTCATTTGATGCTGCGGAACTTGTGAAGATGGGGGCTGCGAGTCAGATTCGGAACATTGAGGGTGATAAACAAGCGTTGAATAGAAGTGGAAGTGGGGGCAATTGCCCCCTTCATGAGGCGATCCTCCGAGATGATGAAGACGCTGCCGTGGCTTTGCTAGCTCATAAAGAGACCGATATTGAGTCTCGAAACGCGAAAGGGTGCACGCCTCTTCACCTAGCTTCTGAGCTCGATCAAATGGCGAGCATGGACGCTCTATTACGGAGAGGTGCTAGCGTCGATGTCTATGATAAGAGGAATGAATCTCCACTTGATAAGGCTGCTAGGGCTGGAAACGTATCTGCCGTCGAATGGATTCTAGCGAATAAGCCGAAGCGCCTTGAACAGGCCATAGAATTAGCAACGACAGATCAGATCAGAGAGATGATTACAGCTAGTCAGAAAAAGCATTAAACCGCATCATGGCGCCATGCGCCTGCTCTTTTTTTTAGCCTTCTTCTCTCTCCCTCTTGTGGCCCAACTCGAAATTTCACCTGAGCAAATCGAGCAGAGCCTCAAAACCCATATCACGTACTCCGAAGAGGGCCCGAACCCCATTGGTCATATCTATATTGGGGGGCACGACTCTCAGATCTCTCAAGGCACCTACCTCTATGTCAAAAATGCTCTCGACTATTTTCGCGATGAAGTGAAACCAATTTTTATCATCTTAGAGCTCGATACGCCCGGTGGGCAGGTTTTTGCAGCGCAGAAGATCTCCGATGCACTCAAAGAGATGGACATACAATATGACATTCCTATCGTCACTGTAATCAACAACTGGGCGATCTCAGCGGGAGCTATGCTTGCCTACTCCTCGCGCTACATTGCCACTGTAAAGGATGGTTCCATGGGAGCTGCAGCTCCTGTCTCTCAACAAGGTGAAGCGACATCGGAGAAAGTGAACTCTGCAATTCGAACCGATTTTGCCAATCGAGCCGCCTTTTTCGATCGAAATCCTTTGATTGCCGAAGCGATGGTCGATGCTGACCTTACACTTGTCATCCGCGGGAATGAAGTAGTAAAACTTCCTGATAACGAGGCGATCTTGCCCTCCGATCTTGTGATCTCCAAAGAGGGGAAACTTCTAACTTTAAGTGCAAAGCAGATGATCGATTGGGGAGTAGCAGACTTCTCGCTTCTCCCCGAGAAGCTCGTCCCCATCACTGCAGATGAAAAAGAGGCGGGGAAGTGGGCTGCTAGCAAAGAGCTCCTTTTCACCCTCCCTTTTTTCAAAGCGATACCAAATGCTCAAGTGACTAGCTTCAAGATGGATTGGAAGACCAAATTCTTTTCTTTTCTGGGCTCTCCAGTTGTCACTTCACTCCTTTTTTTGGGCCTGATGATCGGATTTTATATGGAGGTAAGCACCCCTGGATTTGGACTACCAGGGATCGTGGGGATCGTCTGTCTCGGTCTAATTCTGATGTCGAGCTTCTCTCTGCAAGCCGCTAGCTGGTTTGAGTTCATCTTGCTAGGAGTTGGAGTAGGAATGATTTTGGTCGAAATCTTTCTCATCCCGGGATTTGGATTTATAGGTGTCATTGGAATTATCTTAGCGATAGCGGGGCTATTTGGAATCTTACTGCCAGGGTTAAAAGAGGTCTCATTTGATTTTGACACTCAGACGCTCAATGCTGCCGGTGAGTTTTTGCTTCACCGTCTCGCTTGGCTTTCAGGAACGCTTGTTGTGGGTGTGGTCGTCATTGCTGTTTTGGCCAAGTATTTCGTCCCCCGCTTCGGTTTTTTATCTCCTTTAGTGTTAAAAGGTGAACAGGTGGGTTATGTATCGGGTCCTTCAAGGGATACTCTCCCCGATCTCGGCGCGCAAGGTGAAGTTCTATCTCCTTTAAGGCCAGCGGGAAAAGTAGAGATTTCTGGTGAAGTGTACGACGCTGTGAGTAGTGGAAATTTCCTTGAAAAAGGGCAGAGAGTTAAAGTGATAGATGTTGAGGGGAGCAAAATAGTTGTGGAGGAAGAGGCATGACGTGGACGCCCTTTCTTTTTCTTGGGCTCGGCTTCTTGCTCATTTTTCTCGAATTTTTTCTCCCTGGCGGCATCATGGGAATCGCCGGCGCCATCTTTCTTATCGTGAGCGTCGTCTTGTTTACCATGCAGTCGAGCTCACTTGTTGCGACAGTTCTCTACATCTTAGGGGTCGTATTTCTGGTGCTCATGCTCATCCGATACGCGCTTTGGAGAATACGGACAGGGCGGGCCAAAGGGATCTTTTTAAGTACAGTCCAAGAGGGGTATGTCGCCTCCTCGTTTGACAAAGAGTTGATTGGAAAAAAAGGTGAAGCACTCTCTGATCTAAAGCCGTCTGGTCACATTGTTATCGAAAAAAAACGGTACCAAGCTGTGGCTAAAGTGGGGTATGTTGTCAAGGGATCAAAAATCGAAGTGATCGGAGGCGATGGCGCTCACCTGATTGTTAAAAAAATAGAGGACTAATGATAGCAGAACTTGGATTCGAATTTTATATACTCATGGTCGTACTCGCAATCATCGTGATGGTGATGCTAGCGATTGTGGGAAAATTTATCAGCCTCTGGTTTCAGGCCTTTGTCTCTGGGACTCCGATTGCGCTGTTTAATATCATCGGGATGAGTCTGAGAAAAATCCCTCCTAAAGTGATTGTAAATGCACGGATCAATGCTTTTAAAGCAGGTCTGCAGCAGATTGAGGTCAATGACTTAGAGACCCACTACCTCGCTGGGGGGAAAGTCTTAGAGGTGGTACGAGCTATGATTGCCTCGCAAAAAGCAAATATCGCTCTCACCTGGAAGCAGGCGACTGCGATTGATTTGGCGGGAAGAGATATTCTGGATGCTGTACGCACCTCGGTCAATCCAAAAGTGATCGATTGCCCAGGTCCCGATCAAGGGGACTACATCGTAGGTGTGGCCAAAGACGGGGTTCAGCTCCTTTGCCGCGCCCGGGTCACAGTGCGCACAAACTTGGCTCAGCTAGTCGGTGGAGCTACTGAAGAGACGATCATAGCGCGGGTAGGTGAGGGGATTGTCAACGCCATTGGAACAGCCGATACCCACCTCGATGTTTTGGGAAATCCTCAGCGCATCTCCAAAGTTGTGCTCGATAAAGGGCTCGATTCTCAGACTGCCTTTGAGATCCTCTCTATCGACATTGCCTACATTACAGTCGGAGAGAACATTGGGGCGAGATTGCGTGCAGACCGTGCAGAATCTGACAAGCGAATCGCGCAAGCCAAGGCCGAAGAGAGACGGGCTATGGCGGTAGCCTACGAGCGAGAAAATCTCGCAAAAGTAGAAGAGATGCGTGCCCTTGTGACCAAAGCAGAAGCCCAAATTCCGATGGCGGTTGCTGAAGCTCTTCGCTCAGGAAATCTCGGCTATATGGACTATCTCAGGCTCAAAAATGTACAAGCAGATACTGAGATGCGCCGTTCCATAGCCAAACCTGAGGAAGAACCAGATGGAGGAGTTCAGTAACGATGGATTGGCTTAATGAAGTTGTCGGTTTTATCATCGTTCTTTTTGTACTTCTCTTCCCTTTGCTTCGTAAGCTGCTCGTTGATTTGAAAAAACAGCAGAAGGCTTCCCAGCAAGAGGAGGAAGAAGAGGTGCCCCCCTTTCAACCTCAACGTGTCCAGCCGGGAAAAAGCTACGCTCAACCCCCCAAGACGTCGGGTTTAGTTCGACGCGACTTCGATTTTCAAGCGAGCCTTGAAGAACGTACATTCGATTCAGAGATAGCTGATCGCCAGCTCGAATCGAAAGTCAATCCCAAGTTCAAGAAACGGATTGTTAGCCAGGCGTTTATTTTAGAGAAGCTTCAACGGGGTGAGAAAGTTGATCCTTTAAGTGCATTAGTCCATCAGCGAAAATCGACTCAGGCGATGGTGATCCTATCAGAAATCATGGGAGGACCGAAGGGGTTGCAATGAGGCTCGAGGCGCTCAATGAGCAGATCAAAGGACGCGCACTGGTAGTAGCTGTTTCGAAAGGGCGCTCTCCCAAGCAAATAATGGAACTCTATGAAAGAGGTTGCCGCGATTTTGGAGAGAACCGAGTGGCAGAAGCCCTGGAAAAGATGGAGCAGCTCCCTCAAGAAATTCAGTGGCACTTCATTGGAAAGCTCCAGAGAAGCAAAGTAAGCAAAATAATTGGTCGATTTGCTTTGATCCATTCAGTTGATTCACTAGAGCTTGCTGAAAAAATAGCAGAAAGTAGCTCTGTTGCTGGAAAAGTCACTTCTATCTTGTTGCAGGTCAATACATCTGAAGAAGCGAGCAAAAGTGGTTTTTCAGTTGAAGAGTGCAAAGCTCTTTTTTCGACTCTCGATCAGCTCGAAGGGATCAAGATCCAAGGCCTTATGACAATAGCTCCTTTAACTGAAGAGCGGGAGAGGATTATCCGCTGTTTTCAAGATCTTAGAAAATTGCAGGGCGAGTTACAAAGAAGGTTGCCTCTAATGTCGATGGGCATGAGCCAAGACTACGATATAGCCCTCGAAGAGGGGGCAAATTTGTTACGGATAGGGAGTGCTCTTTTTGATGAATCTTGACCACATCTTCCGAAATTCCGATCACTGGCTTGTCTGGGAGCAAGGGGCATTTTCCACAGCTCTCCAAAAACCTGAAGAGAGGCGCTCAAACCGAGAAATGTTGGGGCAATTCTATCAGGCCTGTATCGAGCGCGCGGTTGCAATGGGGTTGGAAAAAAGCGAAGGGAGTCGAAGGGTGCGGGCACTTTGGTCTCAAAAAATAGGTCCACCTGCTCTTCACAACACCCTCCCTCTGATCATTCGAGAAGATGGTTTTTTGTGTAGGTATGCCCTGGGCTTGCCAGTCAAGGTGGGAGAAGCACGTCTTATTTGGGAGCATCTCAATGACCCTTGCGAAGGGTTTTCTCTCTCACCCATCTACCCCCGCTGGAACTCTGAGCACATTCATTTTAACAATGTGCACGCCACACCCCCTGGTTTTTTGCCAAAATTTTCGATCTCTCACCGCTTGCGAAAAGATCGGCACTTGCTTGCTCTTGTCGAAGAAGATTTGAGACACCTCTCTTCCATTCAAGATCATAGCCGGCGAAAGTGGCTGACTTTGGCTGTCTTAAGTCATGCTGCTGCCTACCGTGAGCTGGATGAAAAAGTTTTGAACATCCCTAGTTTTTTTGAAGAAAACCGGTTGATGACCTACCTTTGCAAGCACCATCTGATTGCTGAAGGGGTGAAGACTGTGAGCTTGATACCCCAAGAGGAGGGAGCTCCCCCTATCTATCTCTGTCAGGGGACCGAGCTCTGGCCTTCTCAGCCCTCTTGGCTCGGGTCGATCCTCGCAAATTTTGCCATCCATGGCTCGGCTACTCAAGCCTATGCGCACTCGTGGAGGCGTATCCACAAACAGTTGCGGGAGCTAAAAGTGGGGGAGAGCCGTCCGATCGTTTCAGGCCACAGCATGGGGGGAGCTATGGCAATCCAAATTGGTCTCTACTCCCACGAGTTAATTGATATGGCTTACGCTTTTAACCCACCTTTACTTGAACACCGCGCCTATGAATTTTACGGCTGGATGGACTCCGCGCTTCAAAAAAAGATCCGCGTTGCTGCCAATCTCGATGACTTCGCCTTTTGGAGAATAGGTTCTCGCGTGATTGGTAAGACGACGCTTTTTCTTGGAAAAAAGAGGTGGCGCTACCAGCCGATCGGTCTTTGGGATTGTATTTTTCTCGTTCCCGCTTTTGTCAAATTCCTCCTCAACATGAAGCGGGCATTTCCAGCTCACCAGAAAGTCACAGCCCTCTCCGAGAGCTGGGTAGAGTTCGAGCTGACCCAAGAAGAGATTGACAAAGAGCATCAAGACCGTAAAACGCGTTTTGATTACTTGCATTTCTTTCCGAAACTCTATGACCCTACGCGCATCCTCCTTCGGTTTGTACGCCGCCTTTTTGGATGGTCGCTGCGTAGTGAATTTTTGCGCAATGAGATTGAGATCATCGCTTTGCATGAGAGGGATTTAATCGATACCCTTACAGATGAAAACAAAGGGGAGATCGAGCGACAACTGCTGGCGCTTGCACGTCAAAAAGAGGCGCTACGAAAAGAGCTTTTTAAATCCTGATTTGCCCAATGTTTCCATGTAGACTAGTCGAGTTTCCAGATCTCTTCAGCGTAGTCTCGAATGGTACGGTCGCTTGAAAATTTGGCCATATGAGCGACGTTTTGGATCGATTTTCTAACCCAATTTTTAGGATCTTTGTAGACAGCATCGACTTGCTTTTCACAGGCATCGTAGCTCTCAAAATCAGCCAGTAGAAGGTAGGGGTCCCCCCCATCGAGCAAACTGTGGAGGATCGGTTCAAAAAGCTCCTTGTCCCCTCCACTGAAATAACCACTTCGAATGGAGTCGAGAACCCGTCTTATAGGCTCAGATTTGTTGTACCACTCCCATGGGTTGTATCCACTGTTTTTGAGTTGATTGACCTCTTCTGCTTTTAATCCAAAGATGAAGATATTCTCTGCCCCCACCTCCTCTTGGATCTCGATATTTGCACCATCGAGAGTTCCTATGGTCAATGCGCCGTTGAGAGCAAATTTCATATTCCCAGTCCCCGATGCTTCGGTCCCAGCAAGTGAGATCTGCTCACTCAAGTCCGCGGCAGGGATGATTTTTTCTGCCAGCGTCACCCGGTAGTTTTCGAGAAAGACGACCTTTAAAAATTCGCTAGTCTGTTTGTCGTGGTTGACGACACTTGCGACTGAATTGATCAATTTGATGATCCGTTTCGCTAAAAAATAGCCCGGCGCCGCCTTCCCACTAAAAATCACCGTCCGAGGAACCCAATCTCCACCGGGGTTGTCCTTGATAGAAAGGTAAGCATGTATTACGCGCAAAATATTGAGCAGCTGCCTTTTGTACTCATGGAGTCGCTTGACTTGGCAGGTGAATAGCGTGTCAGGGTCAACTTTGATCCCCTCTTCCGAGAGGATGAGGTGGGATAGGCGAACTTTGTTCTCTCTTTTGATCGAACGCCACTTGTCACAGAAACTCGAATCCTCCTCTAAAGCGGACAATTTTTCGAGCTGCTTCAGATCGGTCACCCATTTCTCTCCAATGTGCGAAGAAATGAGGTGAGAAAGAGTAGGGTTGCACTGCTTGAGCCATCGTCTTGGAGTGATCCCATTGGTCATATTCGTAAATTTTTCCGGCTCTGTTTCCCAAAAATATCTGAAAACTTGGTGTTTAAGAAGCTCCGAGTGAAGAGCCGATACTCCATTAACTTTGTGAGAGCCAACGATAGCAAGGTGCGCCATATTGATTCTTTTAGGGTCTCCCTCTTCGATGATAGAGAGGGCCCTTCGCCTCTCCACATCTCCTGGGTAGCGCTGATCTATGTGATCGAGCCATCGCTGGTTGATTTCTAAAATGATTTGCAAGTTGCGTGGCAAGACCTTTTCGACGAGGGGAATCGACCACCTCTCAAGGGCTTCGGGGAGAAGTGTATGATTGGTATAGGCGAAAGTGGCTTGCGTCAGCTCCCACGCCTTGTCCCAGCTGAGCTCTTCACGGTCGATAAGTAGGCGCATGAGCTCAGAGATCGCTAAAGCGGGGTGCGTGTCGTTGAGTTGAATTGCAACTTTGTCAGGGAGTGCATCGAGATGGATATGACCTTTGTTGTAGCGCCGCAAGATATCTTGGATTGTGGCAGAGACGAGAAAATACTCTTGTTTTAAGCGGAGCTCTTTTCCCTCAAAGATATTATCGTTGGGGTAGAGAACTTTAGAGATGTTTTCCGAAATAGCGATATCTTCGACTGCCCGGATGTAGTCGCCGTGATTGAAGTAACTGAGATCAAAACCTCGTGGCGATTTGGCTTGCCAGAGGCGAAGGGTGTTGACGGTATCGTTCATGTAGCCGGGTACAGGAGTGTCGCAGGCCATAGCCATCACCTCCTGGAAATCGATCCACTCACTGCGGATTTTGCCGCTTCCACCTGTTTTTTGGACGACTCGCCCATAGAAACAGACTGGGTAGAGGTACTCTGAGCGGGTTATCTCCCACGGATTTCCATACCGGAGCCAGTTGTCGGGGGTTTCGGTCTGATACCCCTCTTTGACCTTCTGGGTAAAAATTCCATAATCATAGCGGATACCGTAGCCGTAACCTGGGATGCCAAGTGTCGCCATGGAGTCCAAAAAGCAGGCGGCAAGCCTTCCAAGCCCCCCATTTCCGAGTCCTGCATCAGATTCCATTTCGATCAGGGCATCGAGTTCAAATCCGAGGTCGTGAACAGCTTTCCTGCAGTTGTCTAAAAGGTTGAGGTTAATCAGACTGCTTTGAAGTGTTCTCCCTATCAAAAACTCCATTGAAAGGTAGTAGACCCGCTTCACATCGGCATCGTAGTACTGCTGTTGAGAGTGGATCCATCTTCCCACGAGTTGATCTCGCACAGTGTAGGCAACCGCGTGAAACAGATCGCGCTTTGTAGCGCTGTACTTATCTTTTGCAAGGGTAAAGTGAAGATGTTCCATGATAGACTTTTTGATAAAATCAACATCATTTCTCAGGTGCTCTTCTTTACTAACCATAAATTCTTTCATACAACAATACTGAGGATTACCCCCTCCCTAGATCGATTATTTCTTTCTTAACGTAAAATAACTTTTTTTGATACAATCTTCGGCATGTCTATCGCTCAAAGCAATATTCCTCCGATGTATGCACAAGAATTTTCGCACAAAAGACGTTGTTTAGGCGCCTTATATTCAATCCAAACACTGTCTGTATGCACTCTCGCGCTTGGGGCTCTTGCGGCCCCTGCGGCTATTGGGATCGTACTTTCTGGAAAAGGGCATTGGCTTCGACAGCTTTCCGATGCATTAAAAAATATTTCTTGGAGTCCTCACTCCAATCTGATAGCCCAGATCGTAGTGCCAACACTAACAGTCGGTGCGGGTGTGATCCTGTTTCGTGTCACGCGTCAAATTGATCCAATCCTAAAGCATCCTGTTCGTGTTACAAAAGAAAATTTACAAGCGATCCGTTTTGACGACGAAACATTCCCCAACAGTGCCTACCTTACTGGGCAAAAAGGTCAAAAAGCTTATGTCTATTCAGTGAAATCGCTTGGTGAGCATTATCAAACCAGTACGACCCTAGTTTTAGCTACGCCTCCCTACCTAGTAGGCACTGTAGCCTACAACGTTATTCGCATTGCTCCGAGCTTTTTATACTACGGATATCGAGCCTGTAGGGGGAAGTCGCGAGCGATCGATTGCATCAAAGAACCGATCAAATCGGTTTGGAGAATTGTAAAAGCTCCTTTTTATGCTACGGCCTTCCTCTTTGCTACGATCTACTCACTTGTCAAGCCGATGGAGGGGCGTATTCTCACCTCTTTAGTTGAGCGGGATTGGAACGAGGGGGTGCCTTTAGCGAGGGGCTACTGGTGTACGGTTGGGAAGCGCAATCCAGATTGGAATCTTGAGTCGGGTGGATTTTATCTAGCCGGATGCCACCAGCCGATTGGGGTGTATCACGGCACTGGAAACGCTTTCAATAGTCTCCGAAAAGAGGTGGGGGTTGCGGGTGGACATCGATTCGAATTTCGGCGGGCCCGTTCAAGGTGACTTGCTGCTTTTCGCGTCAAATTCAAGATACGATCCCCGGTAAATACCATGCGCTCCCGCTTCTTCGAGCTGTATTGATCAGCGGAGTCGTCATCGGAGCTCTTGCCTATCTCAAAAAAAATTACCCTATCTGGCAAGCGGCTCAATCTGTGTCGACTAGATACTGGGTGATTGGAGGGGCTACGGGTGCAATTCTCTCAGCAGGCGCTTTTGGTGTGATCTACAGAACGATAAAAAAGACTCCTGGTAAATTTACCGGAAGCGCGCACTGGGAGTCAGCTGCTTTTGCAGCGGACTCTTCTGAGGATGTCACACCAATCTATATTGACCGTTCAGGAGGCCCTTCCGCCTCTTTTTATCTGTATAAAAACCCGCTTGAGCACTATGTAGTAGCACTCAACATTGCTGCATCTGGACCTGCACATGCTGCTGCATCTCTTGCGTACAATGTACTGCGCATTTTTATTGTTCCATTTTTTCTTCTGGTAAAGGAGCGTTCAGGTAGACGCATCCCAGGTGAGATGCTCAGCTCTTTTCGGCGCGCTTTTCGAGCCCCTTTCTATGGGATGGCTGTCACCTACGCGGCCCTTTACGCCCTAGTAGACCCTTTGAATGGTCGGAAACTCATCGGCGCTATTGAGCAAAATTGGAATGAGGGGAGGACGAGGTCAGAGGGAGTTTGGCTCGTCTGGCCTGGGAGAAAATGGCGTTCAAGCCCCACAGAGACGTACTACGTTGCAGGCTGTTGCACCCCGATGGGAGTGGTAGAATACGAGGAAGGGAAGGCCTCTCAAGCGAGCAGCACTTCAGGGATTCCCTACACTCTCGCGACTAGATCGTAAGCGCGACCGGATTTTCTAGTAGATGTTGCAAGGTCTTTAAAAACTGAGCAGCGAGCGCGCCATCAATCACGCGATGGTCTGCCGATAGAGTGAGTGTGATCGTCTTTCCAGCTACAACGCAGTCTTGCTCAACGACAGGGCGCGCTTCGATCCCTCCGACTGCCAAGATTGCTGCTTGAGGGGGGTTGATCACCGCGACAAAGTCTGAAATCCCATACATGCCCAGATTTGAGATGCAAAAGGAGCCTCCTATATATTCCTCCTCTTGCAGCTTCCCCTCCCGAGCTTTTTCAATGAGAGTGCGCATCTCTGAGGAGAGCTCACCGAGATCTTTGAAATCGGCATGACGCAAGATAGGTGTGATGAGCCCCCCTTCAAATCCCACGGCTACTGAAATATCGACGGTTTTGAACCACACAATCGATTGGCTCTCCGAGTTGAAACCGGTATTTACACCCGGGTGCTCACGAAGCGCGAGTGCCGCAGCGCGGATCACCAAATCATTGTACGAGACTTTAATTCCAAGGGCTTTGAGTTGCTCGCGCAAAGCGATAATCGGGCTTGCATTCACTCTCTGCCTTACGTAAAAATGAGGGATGAAACTCTTTGACTCTTGGAGTCTTTTGCCGATAGTTTTCCTCATGGGGGTGAGGGGGATCTCTTCGTAGGTTCCGCTAGCAATTGTGGGGACTTTTGAGTGGCCAAAAGTGACAATGCCAAGAGGCTGCGCTTTTTCAAGATCTTTGCTCGTAATTCTTCCCCCTGGCCCCGATCCTTGTACCGTACTCAAATCTAAACCCTTCTCCTTAGCAAGTTTTTTTGCAAGAGGGGAGGCGATGATCTTTCCTGCTTTGGGGGCTTTTTTAAGGGTAACAGGTTTAGGAACAAAAGCAGGTTGCGATGGGGTAGTCTTTTCTTTTTCTCTCTCAGCAGATACCTGCTCTTTGGGGGCGAGCACCTTTTTTTTCGGAAGCTCAAACCCTTCTAAGCTCTCATCTTTTGTTTCAGAGAGGATAGCTAGAGGCTCATTGATTTGAGCGCTTTCTCCCTCCTGTTTGATGATTTTACGGACCCACCCCTCATCGAGCGCGTTGTGCTCCACTGTCGCTTTGTCTGTCGCGATCTCAAGCAACAATTCGTCAGCTTCGACAAACTCCCCTTCTTTTTTGTGCCATTTAGCAATCGCGCCCTCTTCCATTGTAGGGCTTAATTTGGGCATTTTTAAAGCAAAAGGCATAGGCTATCTCATTGTTTTTCGAATCGCATGAACCACGCGATCTACAGTTGGTAGGGTCTCTTTTTCGAGTACTTTTGAATAGGGCATAGGTGTTTCGCGCTGGCAGACGCGGGCGATAGGTGCATCGAGGGAATCGAAGCAGAATTGCCCAATCTCGAAACCGACTTCAGCAGCAATGCCTGCAAAGTAGTGCCCCTCTTCTATAACAACGCATCTGTTAGTTTTATGAACCGACTTTATCACCGTGTTGATGTCGAGAGGCTTGATCGTTCGAAGATCGATCACCTCAATCTGGACTCCTTCCCCAGCGAGTAGCGTAGCCGCCTCTAAAGCGACCCCCATCATCCGGCTGTAGGCGACAAGCGTGAGATCGCTCCCACTGCGTACCACTTTTGCTTTTCCGATAGGTACAAGGAACTCGTCTCGGGGAATCTCTTCTTTGAGTCCATACATCATCTCATTTTCGAGAAAAAGAACCGGGTTGTTATTGCGGATAGCAGATTTAAGAAGCCCTTTGGCATCATAGGGAGTACTTGGAGCTATGACAATAAGACCGGGGAGATTGCTGTAAAAGGATTCAACGCAGTGGGAGTGTTGCGAGGAGACTTGCGCAGCTGCTCCGTTAGGTCCGCGAAATACGATAGGTACTTGGAACCTTCCCCCCGACATGTAGTGCATTTTGGCTGCATTTGAAATGATCTGATCGCACCCCACAAAGGAGAAGTTCCAACTCATGAATTCTACAACAGGGCGCATTCCAGTCATGGCAGCGCCGATGCCAAGCCCTGCGAAGCCAAGCTCAGCTATAGGAGTGTCGATGACCCGTTCTGCGCCCCATTTGTCGAGTAGACCCTTCGTTACCTTGTAGGCGCCGTTGTACTCTGCGACCTCTTCTCCCATAATGACGACACTCTCATCGCGCGTCATCTCCTCGTCAAGGGCTTGCCTAAGAGCCTCTCTTAGCTCAATCCTCTGCATGTCAGGGGGCATAGACTCCCTCCTCAAGAGTAGCTGGTGAGGGCCAGGCGCTACTTGCTGCAAATTCCATCGCTTCAATGACTCTCTCTTTAGCTGCCTTCTCTAACGCCTTGAACTTCTCGTCAGAGAGTTTCAGCTGGTTTTTCAGTCGAACAATAGGGTCATTTTCCTGCACTTTTTTGAACTCATCTTTTGAGCGGTAGAGGGCTGGATCAGAAATAGAGTGCCCCTTGAAGCGCTCACAGAGACACTCCACAAGAATAGGCTTTCTATTTTTGAGTATCTCGTCTTTTATGGCCTCAAAACCTGCATAGCAGTCCAAATAGTCCATCCCATTGAGAGTGTAGCTTTTAATGTTGTAGCTGGGCGCTTGCTTTTCGGCAATTCCCTCGTGGCAGGCGAGTGCCCTCGAGACATGTGTTCCCATGCCCCACTGGTTGTTCTCGATGATAAAAACGACTGGTAGATCCCATAGTGAGGCCAGATTGAGCGTTTCATGAAAAGCGCCTTGTGCTACAGCGCCTTCGCCCAAAAAGCAGAGGGCGACTTCATCTTTCTTCTTTTGATACTTGAGCGAAAAAGCGGCTCCGGCGGCGATCGGAAGTTGTCCTCCGACGATGGCAAACCCTCCGAGCATTCTATCTGTGTAGAGATGCATAGAGCCCCCACGCCCTTTGGCATTCCCATTCGCTCTACCGTAGAGTTCACACATCAATTCCTGAGGCGTCGCACCTAAAAGAAGAGCTAGAGCATGACACCTATAGAAGCCGACAAACCAATTTTTTTTCCCAAATATGCGAACAACCGCTGTTTGGATTGCCTCTTCACCTGAGTAGGCGTGGTAGAAACCTCCCACCTCGCCTTGCTGGTAAGCCGCTTCACCTCGTAGCTCAAACTGGCGTATAAGGAGCATCATCTCGAGCTCTTCTTTGAGCGTTTTTTTACCAATGCGTTGTATCAAATCGGCTAGGCCTTCAGAGGTAGAAAAAAAGCGTGATTTTGCCATAGGGCGGGATTATAGTTCCCACGCCTCGTCAAAACAAGAAAACTTTATTCCAAAATAGTCGTGGCGTCATGAATTTGGCCTGAAAAATGCAGGAAGGCGCAGCTCACACACGAGCCTTTATCAGTTCTTAACAAAAATTTGGTATAATAGAATAAAAATTTGAGAGTTCTATGTTTCGACCCGATTTAACTTCACCTTTAAACCGTATTCAGCCTGTAGACGCCTACAATGCTGACGATGAGCAGGGGCGCCGTGAAAAACGGAAAGCGCAGTTTGAAGGGCGAGAGTGGAGTCTTGAGGATGATGATTTTGCCATTCAGCCCCAGGCCCCAGAGCGGGCTAAAAAAAATGAATGGGATAGTACCCTTTTTGAAGAGGCCAAACACTCTCTTCTCCAATTGACAACACTTGAGGAGCGTGCCGCTCAATTGCTCCTTTTACAAGTGGATGCTTTCTATGATGCTGCCTCCCAAAAAAAGTGTGAAAGGTGGATCCTACAGTTTCAGCTAGGGGGAGTCCTCTTCCATCAAGGCTTTTATGAGCGTCAAGCGTATCTCATCTCACGCTTTCAAGAAGTAGCTAAAACACCTCTTCTTATTGCCAATGATTTGCTCCATGCTATTTCTTTTTGTCCTCCCTTCGATCTCTCTTCTTTCGATGAAAAGGCATGGGTGGAGTTAGGGGAAAAGGTTATGAAAAACAATCAATCGATCGGAGTGCAGCTCCAATTAGACCATGAACGCGGGAGCTCTAGTCCTCAGATTAATGCGGACCAAAAGCACGCTTTTTGTCGTGGAATTCGTCGCAACAAAGGTATTTTGGGTAGAGTGAGTGGAAAGTCTAAGCCCTTCGGCTTGTGTGTAGGGTACCATTCGCTCAGTTGCTATGCTGCGACAGCAGGGATCTCTGAAACCGAGCTTCTTCAAGCCTATCGAGGACATCACGACCTCTTCATCATCGACTCAGAGTGTGGCTCTTTGATCGATTGGATTGCGGGTTGGATTCGATCTGGAAAGATTTGCGAGAAAGAGTTCAATCAAAGACTACTCAAGCTTTTGATGCTAAAATCATTCTCATCGAGAAAATCGATGCAGAAAAAAAACGTTATTTTAAATACAAATTAAATTAATTAATCTAATAAATCAGGGTATTTCTTTTCTAACGCTTTGATTTTTTTGATATAGCGACTCATGCTGCGAAGTTGAGCCAGCATCTCGTGAGCTTTTTTAATTGGCTCCGCTGGAGCCCCACTGTAGATCCCAGGAACTTTGATCGGTTTACTCACCCCAGCCCGCGCGGCTAAGATCACACCATCGGTAATGGCAATATGCCCCACAACCCCAACCTGACCTCCCATAATTACACTGCGACCAGTAGTCGTAGAGCCTGAGATTCCAACCTGTGACACGATGAGGTTGTGCTCTCCAAGGTCGACCTGGTGAGCAATTTGAACCAAATTATCAATTTTTGTCCCTCTCTGGACCCTCGTCACTCCAAAGCGAGCTCGATCAATTGTCGTATTAGCTCCAACTTCGACATCATCTTCCAAAATGACTCTGCCGAGCTGTTTCAAAGGGTGGTGAACTCCCTTAGAATCTGTGTAGTAGCCAAAACCACAAGAACCTATAACAGCTCCTGGCTGAAGCACTACACGTTTTCCAATCGTGCAAGCCTCTCTGATCACCACTTTGGGGTGCAAGAAGCAGTTAGATCCAATTTCGACCTCTGCCCCAATTGAAACGCCTGCACCGATATGCGTGGAGTCTCCAATCTCAGCATTGCGATCGATCACCGCATGAGGCCCCACGGTCACAGAATCTCCGAGCTTGACTGTTTCGTGAATCACTGCGCTAGGATGAATCCCAGAAAACCCCGATTGGGGCGCAGCTATGAAATGTTCAATAACTTTTTGGAAAGCAAGGGAGGGAGTCTCTTGGAGTAGGTAATTTCGATTCTCTCTCTTTTCGATCGATGGCTGCATAAGGATCACCCCCGCGCGAGAGTTGCTGTGAAGCCGCTCATAGCGGGGGTTTTCTAAGAAAGCGACCTCATGTGAACCTGCATTTTGAAGATCTGCAACTCCACTAACTTGAAAATCAGGGTCTCCGACCCACTCACTTTCTGTGAGCTCTGCAAGTTCTCTGAGTGATATTTTCTTCGCCATTGTAGGGATTACTTTTGGCTGATAGCTGCGCTGTTGCTTGCTCGATTAAATTGCTTATCCATCTCTTCGACGACCTCTTGTGTAAGATCAAGAGAAGGGGAATAGGCAAATGTTGAGTCTTCGTTAATCATCAGCGCAAGTTTTTTAGCTTCACGAATCTTTTCAGCAGAAAAACTCACCTCATCGTGCATTACCTGCATCATCTTGTAGTTTGCTTGGTTGAGCAGCTGATAATATTGACTCTGGTAGCGAGCGAGCTCTTGGCTCAATCCTTGAAATTTCTGTTTCAACTCACCCTCAGCTGAAGGAGAAAGGCCGTCCATATAATCTTGGTCTTCAAGTTTTTTGGCTATATCTTCAAGTTCCTTGTCGGCCTTTTCAAGACTCTCTCCCATCTGGTTTTTCATCGTCTCAAAAGCGCTTTTTTCCTGCTGGCCACGCTTTGATTTTTCGATGCAGGTTTTGAAGTTGACAAATCCAATCCCCTGATCGGCGCCTTCAACAGTTCCGAAGCCTAGCGCGCTGAGCGCAATCAGTAAATAAAAGGAAACTTTCTTCATTATGGTCTCTCCTTTGGTTAGAATGTCCCGCCAAGCGCGAAGAAGAAGCGCTGAGCATTATCGACTTTTTGGCCATTGATCGTGGTGGTTGGGTGGATAGGCCATCCAAAACCAGCCATGACTGGCATATTGCGCATAAGATTCAGTCTTATACCAAATCCGGTACTTGCTGCAAACTGTCCGAGCGTGAACTCGGAGAGTGAAATATAACCCGCATCTACGAACACAAAGCCATCAAGGCAAGGGGAGGCGAGCAGGTTGTGCTGGTACTCTTCAGAGAGCAGCATAGAGGAGACACCTCCAATGGGCTGTTCGTTACCAAGCTGAGGTCCGATTACAAAAGGTCGGTAACCCCGTACAGTGGTCTCTCCCCCGAGAAAAAAGCGTTCACTGAGAGGAAGCTCATCAGGCTGAGTGCCAGCGTAGGTGAGAATAAATTGGAAATCAGCCCGCATCTTCAACGTCCCTTTTGTTTTGAAAGGGTGGTAGTAAGTATTGAGATAGGCAAACTTCATAAAGTGGTAGTTGCCTCCAATTCCAGCTAATTCGTATGAAAGGCGGGATCGAAATCCACAGGTTGCTCGGCGCGGGTTGTTTGTAGAGTCGTAAATCAATGAAGTACCGAGCGCTGAGATAAAGCCGGTCTGGTCCGTGGCGTCCACCACTTCAACTTCGTTGCTACTATCTTTAATATCGATACCAGAGTGTCTTGCCCTGTAGTGGAGGCTATATTTGAGGTAGGGGTTGATGATGTAAGTACCGTGGACATTCCCTCCATAGGTTTTTACTTCATAGCTACGAGAGTAGGCGCGGTTGTTGGATTTTTCTAGATCAAAGCCCACGATCCAGGGTGAATCCATGAAGTAGGGCTTGGTCCACTGGAGGATGTAGCTCGATTGTTTGTCTCCGAAGTTGACTTTGGCATTGACGTACTCTCCTCCACCGCGAAGACCCCTGCCTGCGCCACCAAATAGCCCAGTGATCCCTAGAAGGTTGAAGTTACGCTCAGTGACTTCTACCCCACCATAGACACTATCCAAAGTGCTAAGCCCTGCGAAGAGCCCCACATTCCCTGTTTCAGCCTCTTCAACTTCAATGTAGACATCTCGGTAGAGTCGCTCGCCTGACGGATCATCGACTGTGGAGGCCACAGCGTAGACGTTAATGCTACTGAAAAAGCCCGTATTGGCAAGGCGCGCTTCAGTGGCCATCAGCCTTCGGTTGTCAAACACTTCACCTGGGCATAGGAGTGTTTCATGCAAGATCACCCGGGTTTGAGTGGTGCAGTTTCCAAACACTCGAATCAGACCGACATAGTAACGTAGCCCCTCATCTACCGAAAACGAAATATCATAAACAGGGCAATCCTCTCTAAGAGAGAGTCCCATATCCACTGTGGTGTCGAGGTAACCTTTCACGCCGTAAAGATCTTGGATAGAGCGGAGCGTGTTGCGGATTTTTTCCGGGGAGTAGTAGCTACCTCTTCCAAAGTTAAAGCGCTCATAGAGACACTCCCGCGTGAGAACTTCATTTCCACAAAGGGAGATATTTCCTATTTTATAGCGAGTGCCTTTGTCTGCGGTAATTTGAATGATAAGTTTGTTAGATCCTTTGTACTCTGCAATGCAAATGTCGGCAAGCGCATCGGCATACCCCAAATTTTGGAAGTAATTGATTACCTGCAGTCGATCTTGCTCAATCATGTCGGGATGGTAGATACCTTGCCCATTCAACCAACTCAGAAACAGGCTATAGCGCTTAGTAAAGAGAATATCCAACACATCTTTAGACTCCTGTTTTGTCATCCCTTCAAAGCAGATCTTTTTTATTTTTCCCGAGCGCCCTTCGGAGATATCAATGCGAATATCAATTTGATTTTCCCCCTCGATAGGCAAGATGTCGTAGCAGAGGTCTGCTTCAAAGAACCCTTTTTTCAAATAGAGGTGTTTGAGGTCATTAAACGATTCAATGAACTCCTCACGCTCAAAGAGATCACCACGAGAGAGCTCAAAGGCCTTTTTGAGTTTTTTGGTTTTAACCTTTTCATTTCCACAAAAGATGATTTCTCGGATCGTCGGTTTCATCCAAAGTTCTAAGGTGATAAAGATTTCACCCTGGATCACTTCGACACAAGGGACGACTCGATCGTAATCTTCAGCGAGACATTTCAAGTCGCGATCGAACTCAGTTTGAGAAAAATAATCCCCAACGCGTGTTTGAAGTCGAGAGCGGACAGCCGCCTGATTGAAGGGCGCTTCAGGGGGGAGATTTTGAGCGATGACATCGATCTTTACAACACGCATGGATTCATACTGCTGGCCATAGACAAAGAGGGGAGTCAGAAGGATGAGGAGGGCGAGATAGAGCCTTGTAAGTGGCATTCATTGACCTAATTTGGAGACTTTCAGAGGCCAAATCGTACGAGATAGTCAGGAATATATGCAAGGGCTTAGTAGGTGTGCCGGCCCGCTAGGGCGCGCCCTAGGGTGCCACCATCGATATAATCTAGCGCGCTTCCCATCGGAAGTCCTAATGCAAGACGAGAGACTCGAGCGGAAAAAGCGCTCAGTTCTCTCTTGATATAGAGAGCGGTTGCATCTCCTTCAAGTGTTGAATCAAGTGCGATGATGATCTCTTTGATTTGCTTCTCCTCGACACGTTTAAGGAGTCCTTCTAAGACCTCAGCTTGCGGCTTTTTGCCGTGAATAGGAGAGAAAAGAGCGCCGAGTACATGATAGAGACCCCGGTACTCGCGCGTCTCTTCTATTGCAAAAAGATCTTTTGAAGTTGCTACGATGCAAAGCGTCTCTTGATCGCGGCTCAGATCTGTGCATAAGACGCATTTCTTTTCGATAAGGGCGCCACACACAAGACAATTTTTTAAATGCTGCTTGACACTGCGAATCACCTCAGCCATCTCAATTTGCTTCTCTTCAGGCCAATCGAGGAGGTGGAAAGCGAACCGTTCTGCACTTTTGGACCCTATTCCAGGTAATTTTTTAAGCACATCGATGAGACGAAGCAGATGAGGAGGGTAGCGTATCATGACTTTCAAAATAACGCATCATCTGCTAAAATACTAGCTTTTGTACCTACCAAAGGGGAGCTTGTGGCTAAAGCAGCTCGGATCGTGGCAACTGGTTCATATTTGCCAGAACGGATCCTTACCAATAAAGATCTCGAACAGATGGTCGACACCTCAGATGAGTGGATTTTTTCCCGCACGGGGATGAAGGAGCGAAGAATTGCGAGTAGCAACGAATTTACCTCGGACATGGGGTGCAAAGCTGCCCAAATGGCCCTTGAGCGGTCGGGGATATCTGCGCAAGACCTAGACCTTATTTTAGTCGCAACCATCACGCCAGATTATGTCTTTCCGAGTACAGCTGCCCTCATACAAAGCACCCTAAAGGCTCCTCAAGCTGCCGCATTTGACTTCCAGGCTGCTTGCACAGGGTATGTCTATGGCCTTGCAATAGCAAAGGGATTTATTGAGGGGGGAGTCTATAAAAATATCTTGCTCATCGCTTCCGAAAAGCTCTCTTCTATCATTGATTACAAAGATCGCAATACCTGTGTGCTGTTTGGCGATGGTGCCTCTGCCGCAGTGATTCGAGATAGCGGGCCTGGGTTATTGATCAAACAGACATCACTTGGAGCAGATGGCGGTGTGGCTAATTTGTTGATGCTTCCAGGAGGAGGGTGTCGTCAGCCTGCCACTTTAGAGAGTGTTGAAAAGGGCCTTCACTATTTGAGTATGGAGGGCAAAGAGGTTTTTAAACATGCAGTTCGGCGAATGCAGAGTGCAGCTATTCACTGTCTTGATCTCGCAGGACTTGCACAAAGCGATATTGACTGGCTGATTCCCCACCAAGCAAATGAGCGAATCATTGATGCCATTGCAAAGCGTTTCGAAATTGATGAAGCTAAGGTATTTAAAACAGTCCATAAATACGGAAATACTTCAGCATCAGGTGTGGCCATTGCCCTCGACGAGCTTTTGGACGAGAAAGACATTGGGAAAGGGGATAATCTTCTTCTCGTAGCCTTCGGAGCAGGGTTTACCTGGGGAGCTGCCATTTTAACTAGAGCGGAAATATGACAAAGAAAAGAGTTGCATTTCTATTTCCCGGTCAAGGGGCGCAGGGCGTTGGCATGGGACGGGATTTTTATGATTCATACGCTTGTGCGCGCGAGCTCTTTCAAGGGGGGGACGAGAGGCTGGGTCGCTCATTGTCTCGTCTTATCTTTGAGGGGCCTATCGAAGAGCTTACAGAGACTCACAACAGCCAACCTGCTATCTATCTCAACAGCTTAGCGACATTGAAAGTGATCAATGAGCAATTTCCAAACTTGGAGCCTGTTGTTTGCGCTGGGCTCAGCTTGGGGGAATATACAGCCCTGACCGCTGGGGGAAAAATTGACTTTGCCTCTTGCTTGCCTCTAGTCCAGTATCGAGGCGAGGTGATGAGCGAAGCTTGTAAGCAGAGCCAAGGGACGATGGCTGCTTTGATGGGGCTATCAGCTGAGCAGGTCGAAAAAATGGTCTCTGAGCTTCAACTTCCCCATGATCTTTGGGTGGCCAACTTCAATGCGCCGGGTCAAACGGTTATCTCAGGCACTCAAAGGGGAGTTGAGGCTGGAATGGAAGCTGCTAAAAAGTTGGGAGCTCGACGTGCAATTGCTTTGAAAGTTCACGGCGCGTTTCATAGCGGCCTGATGTCTAGTGCAGAAAAGAGGCTCGCTGAGCGTATTTTTCCTATTGAGTTCACTGAGAGTCGAACAAAAATTGTCATGAATGTCTCTGGGGATTTTGTCGAGAATCCCGAGGAGATCAAGCGCAATTTAATCGCACAAGTTACTTCTCCCGTAAGATGGGAACAGAGTTTAAGAGCACTACTGCCTCTCGTGGATTGTTGTGTCGAAATTGGTTGGGGAAAGACACTTGCGGGAATGGTTAGGCAACTGGGATCTGTTCCTACTCACTCAATTAGTAAAATTGAAGACTTGGAGAAATTGGTAGATTTATGAGTCAGATGTTAGCACATAAGAGAGCAATTGTAACGGGGGGGACCCGTGGAATTGGTAGAGCGATCGCTGAGGCCTTTATCGCTCAAGGAGCCTCAGTCGCTCTTTTTGGGACGAATTTAGAGAGAGGAAGAGCGGTTGTTGATGAGTTGAGAAAACATGCCGCAGGTGATCAAAAAATTGAGTTTTTTGCTGTTAACGTAGGTGAGCCCGAGCAGCTAGCTACGACCATGAACACAGTCTTTGAGACATTTGGGTCTGTAGATATCCTTGTGAACAACGCTGGAATAACACGCGATAACCTGCTCATGCGTCTTTCTGAAGAAGATTGGGATCAGGTACTCGATGTCAATTTGAAATCAGTTTTTCTCGCCTGTCAGCTAGTAGTTCGCCCCATGATGAAAGCGCGCTATGGAAAGATCATCAACATCACCTCCGTTGTCGGGTTAACTGGCAATGCGGGACAGTCAAACTATGCGGCCTCAAAAGCTGGGATGATCGGATTCACCAAATCTCTTGCTAAAGAGGTAGCGACACGCGGTATCACTGTCAACTGCATCGCTCCGGGTTTTATCGAGACCGATATGACAGCCGCTTTGAATGAAAAGCAGCGTGAGGCGATTCTGGCCCAAATTCCAATGAAAAAAATGGGTCAGGCCACAGATATTGCTCAGTCAGCACTCTTCTTAGCCAGCTCCATGGCTGATTATATTACTGGGCAAGTGATCACAGTCGATGGGGGAATGGTAACCTGAGGCTTGAAAAAAAGGGACTCAAGAAGTATAAACACTTGCTTGGGACATAAGATTATGACAAATGAGGAAATCACCATGTCGTTAGAAAAAGATGTGATCGACATTGTAGTCGAGCAGCTTGGAGTAGATGAGCAAGACGTCTCTCCTGAGAAGTCCTTTGTAGAGGACCTCAATGCAGATAGCTTAGATCTTACGGAGCTCATCATGACTTTTGAAGAGCGTTTTGGCTTTGAGATCTCTGAAGAGGAGGCTGAAAAGCTCAAAACCGTTGGCGATGTGATCAACTACATCAATGAAAAGAAAGGCTAGCCTTTTGTCTTAAGAACTACAGGTTTTTTTACAAAATCCTGTAG
Source organism: Chlamydiota bacterium (assembly GCA_021772465.1). GTDB lineage: Bacteria > Chlamydiota > Chlamydiia > Chlamydiales > JAAKFR01 > JAJFLX01. The sequence goes on along the minus strand of JAJFLX010000011.1, from coordinate 18,704 downwards.
TTCTCCTTCTCTACCTTTTTCTCATCTCCAATAACTTCGTGTAACCACGAAGCAGAGCTAATGCAACTGAGGGACACTCAGCTAGTATCGTTAGCACATGAGAGCGCGAGAGTTGCAAGAGTGTGACGCGGTCAAGCGACACAGCTTTGTAAGATCTAGGTTTTGCGTAGAATAGGCTTTCATCTCCAAAATACTCCCCCTCCTTGAGGAGGTAGTGTTGGGTTTCATTTTCAATGCGTACAGCACCAGAGACAAGAAGGTACAAATTGTTTGCGCTCTGCCCTGTTTCAAAGATTTTTTGACCCGGTGTAAACTGTTCGATCTCAACTTGATCTGCAACAGTGAGGAGTAAGTCTAGATCTAACCCCTCAAAAAGGACCGTTTTTTTAAGAAAGAATGCTTTTTCTATCAGATTCATTGTGCGCTCCTACTGTAGCCGAGCTGTAGTTGTATCCCTTCTGCTATCAGCTGATTCCCTTTTGATGGGGAGCTTCGCATGATTTCAAGCAGTTGGGGGAGACTTTTAGGCACACCGCCCAATCGGAGGTAGTGCTCGATTTTAGAGTTTGAGTGGTCTGGAAAGAGGAGAGGCTTGAGAACCGTCAATAATTGGGGATCGCATTTTTTTTCGAAAGTCTCGAAGGCTTGAGCCTGGATTTTTTTATTCTGGCTGCTCAGAGTGTGAGCTAAGATCTCCCCCTCTTCAATGGAGCCGACAACGCCTAGGATCTGCACTAGAAAATCGAGAAGTCTATCGTGACTGGTAAGTAGAGCTTGAGAGAGGATCTTTAAGTCGCAAGTGGGGTAGTGTTTCGGGATTTCAAGCGCGTGGTAGTAGTAGAAATAAGCACGCTTCGTCTCTTTTTCGATCAAACTCTTTAACTCCTTTTGTAACGTTGCACTGTCTATTTGGCCGAGAATTTTTCCCGCAAGGAGTCGACAGCGATCGGAAATAGTGCTATCGAGCGTGATTTCAAGTAGGGCCGAGAGCGCCCCTTTTCCCATCGATGCGATCAATTGCTGGACCCTTCTTCTTTCAGAAGCTCGAAGGTGTGTTGTCGCTAAAATCAAGGGGCGAATTGAATCGACATTAGCTGAGTGTTCAAGAATCGTAAGAATCCTAGCGCGTGTCTTGTGACAAAGGGTAGAGCCTAGTCTATGCATCAGCTGAGGGAGAAGGTGGGCCCCGTCCAACTCTGGACTTGCAGCCAATACTTTAAGCCCTATCAACACCTCTTCTTCTTGGCTCGATTGAATCAATTGATCGAGTTTAGCTTCAATCAATTCCCGATTGGCCGGAGATTTTGAGAGAGCTAAGATGGCGGCGCCGCGAAGACCGAGCTCTGGACTATCGAGATCTTTGGCTACTTTTTTGGGTTGGAGTCTTCCTTGCTCTGCTAGGAAGAAATGGATCGCCTCTCGTAGTGAGGGGTGGGGGAAGCTCCGCTGCCACCTCTCAAGCCTTTCACCTGCGATCTCTTTTGCCCAAGGGCTTCGGCGCAGGAGCTCTATCGCGCGTAGTTTCCCTCTTAAGCTGAGCCTATCGACGTAGTTAAGAAGGTGGGGGAGAATGCTTTGATCGTCAAAGCGAAGGAGATATTCATAAGCTAGCAGTTGTTGTTTTTCATCTCCATGCTTGAGCTTAGAGATAAGCATAGCTTTTGTTTGCTTTTGATCTTTTCGATTAAGAGCCCGGAGCCAGTCGGCAGCTTTCTTTTCGAATCGAAGAGCTGAAGCCATCAGGTTGTTGAAAATTGCACGCGAGTATTGAGCTTGAAGAAGCAGGGCTGCGCACAGGGCGATCGATCCTAAAATGAGGCCGAGATAAATTCTTTGTGATTGAAAGTAGGCCAAAAGAAGAGCTCCAAAGAGCATGCCAAGCGGCTCAATAAAAGACTCGACAGTGATGCGAACCTGGTTCTTTATTTTTGTGGGGACTCCTGTCATGAGTAGATTGAGGTTGTTGTCATCAAATGAGTAAACCATCCCCTCTCTAGCTACGATTCCAAATACAGCAATCGGAAGAGCGTCGGTGAAAAACCAGAGTGTAAAGATAAAGAGGAAAAACGAGGGGGCAACTGCTACGATTCTATTCACCCCCATCCCTCGAACAAGGCGGCTGTAGAAAAAAAGGCCGAGCACCATGTTTGCAAGGGAGATCCACATTCCACACTGCCCAATAAACTTTGATAAAGCGTACTCACCTTTATAAGAGAGGGCATTTTCGATGGTGTGCATGTAGCTAAACTCGGTGACAATCGCTAGGCACTGCATTAAAAAGTAGAAAACGATTAAGTAGAGAGTGAATCTTGAGGAAAAAATTTTTTGAATGAGTCCTTTGAATGTGATGGAGGAGGTGGAGTCGACACTCTCTGAATGCTCTTCAAGAACAGGCTTCACCTTTCTTGAGATGATCACAATTAGTGGCAAAGAGCCTCCCAAACAGCAGGTAAAAAGAGTTAAAAGCCCCTGCATCCCAATAGCGTCAATTAGAAACGTGATCAGTCCGCCACCGATCGAATCGCCTAGAAAGGTGACGGCATTGAAAAGACAAAAAAATCTCTTGGCGTCTTGCAGATCAAAATAGAGGTCGGCAAAAGCCCAGTAGACGATATAGATGGAGATAGGGGTGATCCACCCCCCTATTTTGAAGATAAACCAAAAGAGTGTTGAAGAGCTAAATGCAGAGTAGGAGAGGAGAAAGAAGCAATTGACGACCATCCAGAATCCTATCAAGCCAAAGAGTAACCACCTGATAGGCGCTCGATTGAGAGCTACGATTAAAAGAGTGGAGAGCAAACACATCGCTACTGCAATGATAAAATAGGCGTAAGGGAGTGAATCAGCCCCCACTTGCTCTAAAAAAAGACCTTCACTGAGAACGAAGATTCCATAACCCCCTATGCTCCAAAGAAGAGCTAAAGGGGCGAAAAGAGCGGCTTTTTTCCACTCACCAGTATGAAGATTAAAAAGCAGGCGAAAGGTTCTTTCCATCTAAGCACGTACCCTCCTAAACCTGAATTAAAAACCTCCATTATAGGATAAAAAACGGGTAGATCTCAACCTTAAAACCCAAATTGTGTAAAAAAGAAGAGGCCGAGCACGCTGCTTAAGCTGGCTCGGCCCTAGAGATATCAATAGGATATTTTACATAATTTTCGGCGCCACCGCCGCCACCACCACCGCGGTTATGAACAAGATTCTTTCCCTCATCACTATGCGAACCGGATCGCGCTCTAGTTGCCTCTTGCAACTAGGTTCTCTTCTTTTGTCGCTCTTCTGTCGACAAACAACTTGATCAAAGAACCCCCAAGAACCAAACCTAAGGTCGTGGCGCCCCCAATTACAGCGTATGTACCCATTTTAGGAAGCATTGCCGGGGTGAGTATTCTCCCTTGAACAAGCCCACCAAGCACCGTTGCAGTCAGTGCAATACTAGCGAGCGCTACAAGCAAAGCTTTGGCTGTAGTGGCAAGATTTTGTCTGGTTGCGGCGCTAGGGGTTAATCTTTCTTTGAAAGAGCTGGCAAATTTGCCGGTGGCTGTTGGTACTGACATATCAAACTCTCCTTGGGTTGATCTGTTTAAAGACAATACTTTATGGGGTGGGGGAATAAATGTCGACAGCTAATCTGAAAATTTGATCTAGAGTGCTCTCATCCAATAGGACCTGCTTGCAAAGTAAAGAGTTAGGTTTCCAAAGAAGAGGGGGGTTATTTCCAGAAAAAAGTTGCAGCGCTGGGGTTTGGGTAGCAGCAGCTACATGAGCTGCTGCGGTATCGAGGGAGATAAGCAAGCGAGCGGATGCTATCAGCGCGACAAATTCGCACCATTCGAGAGCTCCGCTCGTGTCAACTGCCCGAGTAAGATGTTTTGAAACAGAGGCGATATCTTCTTTTTCAGCCCTCCCTTGACCTGTAAAGACCAGCCGTAAATGTTCCCTCTCTAATCTTTCTGCCAGCTCTCTCCACAAGTGAATGCTCCACTCTTTCTCTGGAGCCCCTGACCCCATATGCATCACAATATAGTCGCCTTGGATAGGTGAGAGACCGGGGGAGGGGAGTGAGTAGGTGATCGGCTCACCTACGAGCTCAGCGTAACTCTCTAGAACCGATCGGTTGGAGGGAGCCCACGGGTGAGAGGTCGTCAAAAAGGGGAAAAGACCTGCGCTTTCAAAGCCGATCCTATAGGGGATGCCGGCTTGCCAAAGCAAAGGGGCAGAGCTGGGGAAGTGCAAAGAGCAATCGAGGGCCATGTCGTATTTCATGGCTCGTAGCTCTTTGAGCGCTTTTTTTCGCGTTGTCAAATAGTTTTTAAAGCGATTTTTGGGATTGCGATTGAGCTTCCAATGATCAAAAGTGTGGATGTGGTCGATTGCCGGGTGATTTTCTATTACACAGCGCGCCCGACTCCCGACAAGAAACCCGAGTTCGAGGTGCCTGAAGGGTTTGATTAAAGAGGTTGTGAGCGCCACATCGCCTAGGTGCGCGCCATTGCAGATTAAGATGCGCCGAAAGGGTCTAGGAAGAGGAGAGGGTTTTGAGAGGAGTCGAGCCAAAAGTCCATCCGTTCCATGGAGCAGGCATTTCGCAAGACGATTTTGAATGGGATAGTTCAATAGATTGTTCCTTCCAAATTTTATAGCCGATTCCCTATCATGATCTCAATGGGTAAACAGTACGCCAAACACGAGAAGCGCGCGATGAATGGTGCCATGCGCCTCTCACTCGCGATCGGTTTTTTGATGCTTCTTATGAAGACTTACGCCTTCTGGCTTACCGGCTCGACGGCGATTTTATCGGACGCGGCAGAGTCTGTAGTTCATGTCTTTGCTGTCGGTTTTGCAGCCTATAGCATGTGGCTCTCGCATCAGCCAGCAGACAAAGACCACACTTATGGTCATGACCGAATTGCCTTTTTTTCGGCAGGTTTTGAGGGAGCTCTCATCATCATCGCAGCGATTTTTATTCTCTATCAGTCGACCCAGAAACTCCTCTGTGGATTTGAACTAGAAAATCTCGATAGTGGGATGGTGTTCGTCTCCGTTGCGACTCTTCTCAATGGGGGACTCGGTCTTTTTCTTGTAAAACAAGGGCGTCGATACAGCTCGCTTGTACTGGAAGCGGATGGAAAACACATTTTGACCGATTGTATTACTAGCTTAGGAGTCCTCTTAGCGCTCATCTTCACACGGGTGACAGGCTGGATCTATTTCGACCCAATTATTGCCTTGCTCATCGGGGTAAATATTTTGTGGACGGGGGGGCGTTTGCTCTATAGCTGCTTTCAAGGGTTGATGGATCGTGCAGACCCTGAACTAGAGCCGCAACTTCGCGCATTTCTCAAGCGAGAGTGTGAAAATCAAACCATGCATTTTCACCACTTGCGCTACCGAGACACTGGAAACCGTTTGATGGTGGAAGTTCATCTCCTTTTTCCTTTTGAAATGCCTATTGCAAAGGCTCATGAACTCGCCACCTGCCTCGAGTTGAAAATGGAAAAGGCCTTTAAAAAACCGACGGAGCTCGTTTCGCATCTCGAGCCTTTTGAAGGTCATGATGAGGTACACAATAGGCTTTTAGGACGAGAAGGGTGACCTTAAAAATTGCGGAAATAGAGGTAAGAGCCCACAAGTGCTGCGATGTAAGCCTCTGCGAAAAAGCCAAGAGTGATTCCAGTTAAGCCACCGTGCAGCTCTCGGGGAAAGTCCCCTTGGAAACTCAAAAAGGTGAATCCAAAAAAGATAGCTACCACAACGAGCGTCACGACACAGACCGTATTTTCTTTATCGAAAAACGCTTCAATTTTAGACATCATTCCTGATTCTACTCGACCCATAGCTTCATTCTAGGTAGAGCAACAAGAGGTGTCTACTAAAAAGTCCTAGGAAAAGTAAATCTCTAGTAGGTTTCAACCCAGTTGACTCCTTCAAAGGGATACTTAGTTGCGATCAAAATCACATCGATAAGCCACCAAATTCCTAGTCCCCCCAGCAAGAAAAGTTTCAAAAGTCCTAGCCCCACATGTCCCATAATGAATCGGTCCACTCCAAGCGAACCAAAAAATATTGACATTAGTAGAGTTAATATCCAGTTAGTATCTCTTACTTTTTTCATAAAAACCTCTTTTTTTAATTTTATAATCAAAATTGTTATTTTGCAATTTGCAAGAAATTGAGTCGAATGCTACAAAAAAGGGATGTATTACGATCCAAGACTAGAAAAGCTTGCTCAAGTCATTGTAAATTACTCGCTTGAAGTGAAAGCAGGCGATTTAGTCCTCATGGCTGGAGAGGAGTCGGGGCTGCCGTTGATGGAGGCGATCTATGAGTCGCTTGTAAAAGCGGGAGCTCATATTCAGACGCAAGTTCTTCCCTCTGGCTGGGAGGAAATTTTTTATCGATATGCTTCAGATGAGCAACTTAGATTTCAAAACCCTCTTTCTCTTCAATCAATTGAGGCGTGTCATAAGAGGATTCGGGTAATAGCCCCTAGCAACACGCGGCAACTCTCGAATATCTCTTCACATAAGCAGACTCTGGTGAGTCAAGCGAATAGGCCTATCTTGCAAAGAGTGCTCGAAAAGTCAGCTAGGGGGGAGCTTGATTGGGTAGTCACTCTTTGCCCGACTGTAGCTGGGGCTCAGGAGGCCAGCATGGGGAGCCGCGAGTACGCCGATTTTGTATTCCAAGCTGCCCATCTCGATGAGAAGGATCCGGTTGCCTTTTTAATAGAGATGGAAAAAAAGCAGCAGCTGATGAGCGACTACCTCTCTCAGAAAAAGGAGCTGCACTTCAAGACAGTAGCGGGAACGGATCTGAGAGTGAACATCGAGGGAATGAAGTGGAAAAATTCTTGCGGGAAGCGCAACTTCCCTGATGGGGAGGTATTTACTGGGCCAGCTGAAAAGGGGGTCAATGGAGTTGTAAAGTATACCTATCCCGCGATATGGCAAAATACAGTTGTCGAGAATATAGAGCTCGAGTTTAAAGAGGGGGCCGTGTGTAGAGCTTTTGCTTCGACAAACGAATCTTTTCTTCGAGCCATGATCGAGCAAGATGAAGGGGCGTCGCGTCTCGGTGAAATTGCGATTGGAACGAATTATAAGATCGAAAAGTTCACGAAAAACATCCTCTTTGACGAAAAGATAGGGGGGACTTTTCATGCAGCCCTGGGCGCGGGCTATCCAGAGACTGGAAATAGCAACCAGTCTGCCTTGCATTGGGACATGATTTGCGATTTACGTGAGGGTGGGGTCATTGAAGCCGATGGCGAAGTGATTTCGAAGGATGGCCAATTTCTAATGGCAGGCTGGCCTAATCGCTCTTAATTGCCAAGTAAAGCATCACAAAAAGTCCTCCAAAAATGCTCCCCACTGAAAAGATCATGTTCAAAATTCCATAGATGTTCATTCATCAACCGAGGGTTCTAGAGTTTTCTTGACAAGCCACTTATTGATGGAAATGAATGCGATCAGACCTATTCCCCACTGAAAAAGAATGGTTCCGAGGCTGTACATTTGAAGAGGGTTCCACCAGTCGCTTCCCGCTGTTTTAAAGCTTTGGTAGAAGTACCAGGCAATGAGAATAATCCCTTGCGCGGGGATTAATTTTGTGATTATAAAATCATATATTCTGCCCATACTGAACTCTTCGCGACAAGAATTAATCACCTCATCTCTCAGCCGCTTCGAACCGTATCGGATCACGCCAAAGGCGATGAAAAGCCCATTAATGATTAGCCCAAGGCTCCACACTCCATCTTGATTGCGGAAAAAGGCGATCTGAAGAGCAGAGGGGGCTCCGAAGAGCAGCGCAAGAAAACCGGTTAAAAAGATGGCAGAATTGCGCTTGATTCCGAGTTCGTTAAAGACTTGCGCTGTGAGTTGAAGCATTGAAATCAATGAGCTGAAGGCTGCAACTGAAAAGGCTAAGAAAAAGATCGCTGCAAAAAGAGATTGGACGAGAGTGCCTCCCGGGAGGGCTTGAAAAATTTTGGGGAGGTAGATGAAGGTCAAGCCCGTGTCTGTACTCCCCGTTCCAGAGATGAGGGATTCAACCCCGCCTCGCTGCTCAAGTGCGAAAGCCGAAGAGAAGATGATAAGACCCATCAAAATGGAGACTGCATTGTTGGCAAAAGCTGTGAGACATCCATTGACTGTAATGCTCTCATTGCGCCTTGTGTAGCCCGCATAGACGAGCAGTAAGCCCCATCCAGCTCCAGTATCCCATGCATTTTGGGTGAGAGCCTCAATCCAGATCTTGTAATTGAGAAGGTCGGCGAGATGGGGGGTAAAGAAAAAAGAGATTCCCTTCCACGCGCCGGGCAGAGTAACTGCTCGAACCGCAATGGCGACAATGATCAAAATAAGCAGAGGGATCAAGACTTTGTTGACGCGCTCAATACCCCCTGCGATCCCCTTAAAAATAACGAGACAGCCAATAGCTACGGCGCCGATGTGGAAGAAAAGGGGTTGAAAACTTTCGAGATAGTCACTCCAAAGAAGGTGGTGGTTGGTCGTCTCAGTTAACTGTCCTGTAATGCTATAAAACATATAGCGAAATCCCCAACCGACGACAACGGAATAGTAGAAGAGTATCCCTGTTGTGACAAGGGCAATGAAGGCCCCCATCCAGCCAAATTTCGGGCCAGCTGTTTTAACTAGGGCGCCAATGGGCGCCTTTCTCGTAAGTTTACCGATCCCAATTTCGGCGATAACCAGCGGGATAGACCAGATGAAGAGAAAAATCACCCAAGGGATGAGAAATGACCCCCCTCCGTTTTGAGCCACAACGCGTGAAAAGCGCCAAATATTGCCCGCGCCAATGGCAACCCCCATCATGGAGAGGACGAATCCCCATCGCGAGGTGAAAAAATCTTTGGACTTAGTCGTCATTTTCTCGATTATTTCTATTTTAGGGTAGGCAGGAGCTTAACAAAGATAGAGGGAAAGATCTACCCCAAACTTGACTTTAGACTGGATGCAAGTGTATAAATTTTCTGTATGCGAAGAAATGATATTCAGGTAGCTCCCTCTATCCTAGCTGCAGATTTTGGCCACCTTGCAGATGAAGCCAGGCGTATCGCTGATGCAGGGGCTGACTGTATCCATGTTGACATAATGGATAGTCATTTTGTCCCCAATTTAACTTTAGGACCCAAAGCCCTTGGAGCTATTAACCGTGCAACGGAGCTTTTTTTAGACGTGCACATCATGGTTTACAACCCTTATAACCTGGTGACTCAGCTCGTCGAAAATGGGGCAGATAGGATCACTTTTCACTTCGAGGCGACAGAAGATGTTGAAGAGGTGCTCGGATTCATTCGCAAGTGTGGGATTCAAGCTGGTTTGGCCTTTCGCCCCGAAACCTCTGTCGAATTTGTTCTTCGGTTCCTCGGCAAATGTGATTTAATGCTGATGATGACAGTACCACCCGGATTTGGAGGGCAAAAGTTTCACTCCGAAGTGCTGGAAAAAGTTCGCTTTCTTCGAGATGCCTGTGATAGGCTTAACCTACGCGCTGGCGGAGTTGAGCCAAAGGAAGGGGAGCTGCTCCCCCCCTTCTCGATTCAAGTCGATGGTGGGGTCGATGCCCTCACAGCTCCTCAGTGCATCGAGGCGGGGGCAAATGTACTAGTAGCAGGAACTTACCTTTTTAAGGAACCCGATCTTGCTGCCGGGATTCAAAAATTGCGCGATTTTGGAGAAAAATAGATGGTATTGAGTCAACAGCTTACCCCAGGGATGACGTTATCGCTTCGAAAGAAACTCTTTCGTGTCGATTCTGTTATCAAAGTGACAGCGGACAAGGGGCAGCCATTTATCAAAACGACGCTCCGTGATCTGACCAATGAGAAGCCCACGGAAAAGAACTTCAAATTAGGCGAAGAGCTTGTAGAGGTCACTTTAGATGAAAGAGTGCTTGAGTACCTCTATCTTGAAGGAAAAAACTACCTCTTTCTTGATATCCGAAAACTTGAGCAAGTCTTTGTTTCTCCTGAGGTGATTGGAGAGAGTGCAAATTTTCTCAAAGAGGGAATTGAGCTCAATGCCACGTTTTACGGTGATACAATTTTTGCTCTTGAGCTTCCTCAGTTTCTAGAGCTTATGGTTGCAAAAACAGAGCCTGCAAGCGAAGTGAATGCACTTTCAAATGCTTTGAAAAAGGCAGTATTAGAAACCGGCGCAACAATCGAAGTTCCCCCCTTCATTGAGACAGGGGATGTGATCAAGGTTGACACGCGCTCTAAAGAGTATATACAACGCGTTTAATTTAAGGGGTTATCAATGGATCTCAAACAAATCGAAGAATTGATGCAAGCGATGGGGCGTTGCTCTGTCAACCGAGTGGCTTTAAAACGCGAAGGGTTTGAAATCGAAGTAGAACGAGCCCCTCAACAAGCAAAAGTTGAGGCAGCGCCTATGCCCTCTTCTCCTCCCGCCCCGGCGCCCGCTGCCGAGACGCCTCCATTGAAAGAGCCCGTTTCTGATGGTGACTTTATCACCTCTCCAATGGTCGGCACCTTCTATGCGACTCCCTCACCTCAAGATCCTCCTTTTGTCAAAGTAGGTGATACAGTAGACGAGGGGAGCATCTTGTGCATTGTAGAGGCTATGAAAGTGATGAATGAAGTAAAAGCTGGCAAGAGGGGTCGGATCATGGAGATTTTCCTGAAGAGTGGTGACCCCGTAGAATTTGGCACTAAAATCTGTCGCATAGAGGCCTCATGAAGAAGGTGCTAATTGCAAACCGTGGAGAGATAGCAGTACGGATAATTCGCGCCTGTCATGATCTCGGCTTGCAAACTGTAGCTGTTTACTCCCAAGCAGATGCGGAAGCGCTGCATGTCCTTTACGCAGACGAAGCGGTGTGCATTGGAGAGCCTCAATCGAGCAAATCTTATCTAAAGATTGCAAACATTCTCTCTGCTTGTGAAATCACGGGCGCCGATGCGATTCATCCGGGATATGGATTTCTAGCGGAGAATGCCAACTTTGCATCCATTTGCGAGAGTTGCGGCTTAAATTTTATCGGACCTTCTCCTCTCTCGATAGCCCGACTGGGTGACAAGGCTGAAGCCAAAGCTATCGCTAAAAAAGCTAAGTGCCCGGTCATCCTCGGATCTGATGGAGTGGTTCGTGATGTAGCTGAAGCGATGAAAATAGCTAAAAAATTAGGTTTTCCTCTTTTCATCAAAGCTGTTGCAGGGGGAGGGGGCAAGGGGATTCGTATCGCTGAAAAGGCCTCAGAATTTGAGCGTCTCTTTTCAGCTGCGCGGGCTGAAGCTGAAGTTAGTTTCAACAATCCCGATGTCTATCTTGAAAAGATGATCGTTCGCCCTCGTCACATTGAAGTACAAGTGCTAGGAGATAAATCCGGCAACTGTATCCATTTAGGGGAGCGCGATTGCACCATTCAAAGGCGTCGTCAAAAATTGATCGAAGAGGCTCCTAGCCCCATTCTCACACCAAAATTACGGCATGATATTGGTATGGCTGCTGTTCATGTAGCGAAGGCCGCCAAATATTTCTCTGCAGGTACGGTTGAATTTCTTTTAGATCGGGACAATAAATTTTATTTTATGGAGATGAACACAAGAATCCAAGTTGAGCACACGGTAACCGAAGAGCTCACAGGGATCGACCTTGTAAAAGAACAGATCCGCATAGCAATGGGATTAGAGCTCGGTCGAAAACAAAAGGAGGTCGAGTTCAAAGGGCATATCATTCAATGTAGGATCAATGCCGAAGACCCCCAGCACAATTTTGCTCCTTCGCCGGGACATCTCGATTACTACATGGTCCCTGGCGGCCCTAATGTACGTGTAGATAGCGCATGTTATGCGGGTTACAAAATTCCTCCCTATTATGACTCTATGATTGCCAAACTAATCGTAAAGGGAAAAGATCGAAAAGAGGCGATTGCTATTGCTAAAAGAGCCTTAAAAGAGTTTCATATCGGGGGGGTAAAATCGACGATTAGCTTTCACGAGTACATGATGGAAAACCCTGATTTCATCCACTCGAAGTACGACATCAAGTATGTCGATGACCTCATTGATGAGGGCTTTAACTTTGACCGAGCTCATAAGTAGGCTCTTTGCCCACTTGCTCGTAGTGTTTCACGATCCTTGCAACCACCTCATCGATGTCATCTGTGACACTCACAAGATCGAGATCTTCTTTCTTGAGGTAGTGTCTTTCTAATAAAACCGACTGGATCCAGTCTAGAAGTCCTTTCCAGTACTCGGTGCCTATTAGAATCAACGGGAAGGGTTTGATTTTTTCAGTTTGAATCAGAGTGAGAGCTTCAAAAAGCTCATCTAAGGTTCCAAACCCTCCAGGTAAAAAAATGAAGGCTTGTGCATAGCGCACAAACATAACTTTTCGAATAAAAAAGTAGCGAAAAGTGAGGTTGTATTTGGGATCGATATAGGGGTTACTATCCTCCTCGAAGGGAAGAGTCACTGATAGTCCACACGATCGACCGTTCGCTTTTTGGGCGCCTCGGTTTGCGGCTTCCATGATACCGGGGCCGCCCCCTGTAATAATTCCAAAACCCTTCTCGGCAATTTTTTCAGCAAGTTCTATGGCCATTTGGTAGTAGGCAGTCTTAGGCTGCACCCGCGCTGACCCAAAGATGGAGACCGAGGGTCCCATTTTAGTCATCGATTCGAATCCATCGACAAACTCTGATAAGATTCGAAAGATTTTCCAAGAGTCTTGTTGGAGTTTTTTGCCTTCATCCATGTTCTAGATAAATATTGTACAAGGCGATAAACTGCAACTGGAATATGAATTATACGACGTTTAGCCGATTGACGCAGCTCAGCCAAACACTGTTTGGCTTGCCCTTTCTTCTGGCAGGAGCTCTCTTGCCTATCACGTTAGGGGGGCCTTTTTTCTCCTACAAGTGGCTTTTAATTCTTCCTGCTTTTTTGTTAGCACGAATCTCTGGAATGGCTTTTAACCAGCTCATAGATAGAGATATTGATCGTGACAACCCCCGCACAACCGATCGTGTTCTTCCTCGAGGGGAGGCTAACCCAAACGAAGTACTTCTTCTAGCCTGGGGCGCTTTGATCGGTTTTTTGGTAATCTGCTATCAGATCAATCTCTTATGTCTTTTTTTGGCGCCTTTTGTTGCCGCACTTTTGGTCGTCTATTCCTTTATGAAGCGAGTCACGGCTATGTGTCATTTTGCCTTAGGTTTGATTCATTTTTTAAGTCCTGTCATGGCTTCTGCAGCGCTGACAGGGAGAGTGCTTCCTGCCTCGATTTGTCTTGGCCTTGTCGCATTTTTTATTATTGCAGCGGGGGACATTCTTTATGCCATGCAAGACTATGAGTTTGATCGCAAACGAGGACTCTTTTCTCTCCCTGCGCTTGTAGGGCTTGATCAGAGTAAAAAAATTGCTTCGTGGCTCCACATCGGAGCTCTATTTTCTCTTTTAGGTTTGGGTATCATGGCCAAACTCTCGCCCTTCTTCTTTCTTGTGATTCCTACTTGCGGTTGGTGGCTTTGGCGCCCGAGGCCCTTCTACCTTCACAATTTTGGAATGGCTTTAATAGTATTTTTATTTCTCACTGGGAGTCTTTTATGGGGCGGTATGTAGTAGGGGTAAGTGGCGCCTCTGGGGTCATCTTGGCTAAGAAAACCGTGCAAGCGCTCGTTCAAGCGGGCCACTACGTCGATCTTGTGATGAGTAGTTATGCCCTCTACACGATTTCACTGGAGATGGGAAAGCAGTTTGCGACCCCCTCGCGTTTTATTGATTCCATTGAAGAGAAAGAGCTCATTTCTTGCCATCCGATTCAAGATGTCGGCGCCTCCATAGCGAGTGGCTCTTACTTGACAGATGGCATGATCGTTATCCCATGTAGTATGACAACTGTGGCCGCAATTTCGGCCGGTTTAGGTGACAACGCTTTGCGCCGGGCTGCTGATGTAACTTTAAAAGAGAGGCGCCCCCTTATTTTGGTGCCAAGAGAAACCCCATTTTCTACCCTCCATCTTGAAAACCTCCACAAGCTAAGTCAGTATGGCGCGACAATTATTCCACCCATTCCTGCGTGGTACATAGAGCCTAAAACAGTAGGAGATATTGAGGATTTTCTTGTGGGCAAAGTACTGGATGTGCTCAAAATCGAGCACGCACTCTACACTCGCTGGGAGAAAAGTAGTAAGGCGTCCATCACCGAAAAAAGTTCCGCGAGGGGCCTTGTAGACTCTTCATTCTCTTTGAGTAGTTCATAGAGGGCGTGGTGGTCATCATCTTTAGTCTCAAACCATAAGTCATAGACGTAATCGATTAAATTTTGGTCCTCAATCTGGGTCTTGGCTGAATCTAGCCCCATCGCAAGAAGTGTTTTGATGATCTCAAGGTCGAAATGCTCTGTGGCAACAGCTACGACCAAGAGATCTTGCGTCACCGGGCACCCTTCAGCTAAAAGCGCATGGACACTCTCTCGCTTCCCTTCGCGAACGGCCCACCAAAGAGCGGTTTCACCATCATTTCCCAGTTGATTGACGTCTGTCCCATTGACAATGAGCTCTCTTATTCTACCTGTTTCGCCAGCTCGCGCGGCTAGATGAAGAGATGGAGTAACGGTTATTGTCATAATATAAACCCATATTTCTTCTAATTTTAACAAATGATATTAAAGAAGAAATAAAAAACGGTTTTAAAAAATTATTTATTAGAAGTCGCATTTGAATGTCCACGGCCGTTGATCACTTCATGGAGGTTTTCAACTGCGATAAAGGCTCCGGGGTCTACTCTGTGAACAATTTCTTTGAGTTCGGCGAGCTGGAGACGCTCAACGACGACGTAGAGAATTTCGCGGGCATCTCCAGAGTAGCCGCCCCGACCATACATAACCGTAATCCCAACATTGAGCTCTTCGATCAAGACGTCGGCAAGGGGTTGAGGGGTGGCTGAAATGATTGTGACAGACTTCGTGTCTTCAAAACCGACAATAACGACATCCATCACTTTTGTGGCTACCACATAAGTCATAAGCGACAAGAAGGCCACATGCCAATCGCGGTAGACAACACCTGCAAGTGCAAAAATAAAGACATTGGTAAACAGGATCACTTGACCCACCGTGAAGCCCCGCTTCCGGTTGACAATGATTCCCATGATCTCTGTACCGTCGGTTGAACCCCCGTGACGGATGATCAACCCTATTCCACAGCCGATGATAAAGCCAGCTAAGACAATAACCTCAAGAGGGTCTCCGTAGAATTCAAGTCTCTTGATATCAAACCATGTTGGGATCCAATAGAACATGGTAAGTGCGATAGAGAAGAGGCAAACAGCTGTCAACATCTGGATGACGAAGTGTTTTCCTATCTGCTTATAAGCTAGAATGACGAAAGGAAGATTGAAGAGAATGAGGAAGTAGGGGAGAAGCTCATTCCCAAAGAGGTAGGCTGCCATCATGGAAATACCGACAACCCCTCCGTCGATCAGTTGGTTGGGGATGAGTACAGCCTCGACGCCAAAAGCAGCCAAGACGGCTCCAATGATAAACCAAAAAATGGATTTAAAGTAATATTTGCCGAAACGAAACTGAGAGGGTGTCGAACTTACCATGAGGCGTTACCAAAAAGGTTCGCGGGAGACGGGACTCGAACCCGCAACTTCCGCCGTGACAGGGCGGTGCTCTAACCAATTGAACTACTCCCGCATTGGTGGGCGCAACAGGATTTGAACCTATGACCGCCTGTGTGTAAGACAGGAGCTCTACCGCTGAGCTATACGCCCCCAAATATGGAGCATCACCATATCTCAGCTTTGATTTACCGGCAACTCTTTTTCAAAGATTGCCGTAAAGCTCACTTGTCTTGACTCCCACTCACGTCGATCTGTCAGCTCATGTACGTGGATCGGAACGGCGGTCATGTACCCTTTTCTGAGCCATGCTATATCGCTATGTTCCTCTTCGATCAGCTCTTCGGGCTTACCTCCAAGCCAATAGATAGGTCCACCTTCTGTCTCTTTGTGCAAACGGGGATCCTCTTTCCACCGTCCTTGCCCTTGGCGGGTCCAGCAAAAACCCTTCACATGCTCATTCTCTGATCGTGGGCAGTTCACATTGAGTAGAGATCCCGCTGGCAGGGGATTAGCAAGTAGGTAACGAGTAATAGCGACCACGTACTTTTCCGCGACATGATAATTGGGGTTTTTGACATCCTCGCAAGAAAAAGCGATGCCTGGGATGCCGCGAAAGATTCCTTCAATCACAGCGCCCACAGTGCCTGAGTGCAACACGTTTCTTCCTGCATTTGAGCCGGCATTGATGCCTGAGATAATAAGATCGGGGCGTTGTTTGAGAATGATTCGTTCTGCCATCTTCACACAATCTGCAGGCGTTGCATCGACCGACCATGCGGGGGTCTGTTTTTCCCACGCCACTTTCTGAATCAAAATAGGGCGATTCCAGGTAATAGAGACGCTGGTTCCCGATTGCTCTGCAGCAGGAGCAATGATCATAAGATCGGCAAAATCTGCAAGCTCAAGCGCTGCCCAGAGTCTCTTTATACCTGGAGCGTGGATCCCATCGTCATTGGTTAATAAAATTTTAGGCTTTTTCATTATGAAGTTCTCCTGGCTTTATCCGATCCGTAGAGCAGCCCGGCCCGCGCTACATTGGATCGTGCATTTGGAAAGAGGGTTTCTATTTGGGTCAATAAAGTATCAACACGTTTGCGCATCGAGTGCTGTCCGACAGGGCACTGGCAGCTCACTCTTGCAAATCCTTGCAGCTTAGCAAATTCAAGGATTTGCGACTCAGAAAGCAAGATGAGGGGACGAATGATAGTGACCCCATAGTCGACCATCTCGAGTACTGGAAGATTTCCTGAAAACTCCCCTTTATGGAGCAAGTTAAGAAGTAGAGTTTGGGCATGATCATCCCGGTGGTGGCCAAAAGCGACCCGATCGACCCCGACCTCTTGGGCTGCTCTAAAGATCAGCCCCCTTCTCTCTCTTGAGCAACTGTAACATTCGAGAGACTCCAGCTTTTGTGTCGACTCCCGCCGAATCAAGGGGATGGAGAGCTCTTTGCAAAGCGTTTCTAAAAAGCTTTCATGCACTCCGGCGCCGCAAGAAAATTCACCTCCGACGTGGATGGCATAGAGAGGAAGACCCGGAAAACCACGTCCTAAGATTGCTTTGAGCATAAAAAGTAGCGTCAGGCTATCTTTTCCTCCACTGAGAGCGACTGCGACCCCAGTAGCTGATTCTAGCATTTTGAATTCGTAGAGCGCTTTGCGAGTTGCACTCTCTATCTGTTTTCCAAGTTTTGTCCACGGGGGGGTAGCGATGCTTTGCATAAAAGAGACATTATACGTCTTCTCCACCTAGACAGCAAATAGAAACTCCGTTAAACTTTCTTCTCAATTTCAGAGGAAATTATGAATAAAAAAGTTGGCAGAAATGATCCCTGCCCATGTGGCTCGGGGAAGAAGTATAAAGCGTGTTGCATGCACAAGCAGCAAGAGAGCGCCCGATATACCCCGTCTGGCAAAAGAAAATTCAAAGCGACCTTGCTTAGTGGTCAAGATAAAGGGCAGTCGATTTTTAATCAGGCAGCCCCACAAGCTCCCGAGGGGTCGGGTGATACTTCTGCTTTTGAAAGGTGGAAGTATAAGATGACCCAAAAGGATTACAGAAGTGATGAAGTAGAGGATGCTTCTCAAAATAATGAGGAAGAAGAGGTTGAAGCTGCTCAAGATCGTACGCAAGATCTTCCAGCTCCTGATGAAGAGTTTAACTCCTCGGATATTGACTATAGAGATAACAAGTAGCTTGCGCGGAAGCGTACATTTTGGTATATATTTCAACCTTTGCTGGAGTAGCTCAATTGGTAGAGCGCCCGACTTGTAATCGGACGGTTGAGGGTTCAAGTCCTTTCTCCAGCAATTTTTTTTTGGGGGGGTGTCGCATAGCGGCCAATTGCATCGGACTGTAAATCCGACTCCTTACGGATACGCTGGTTCGAATCCAGCCGCCCCCATCCTTTTGGACACTTCTTATAGTCCACTAGTGTAGTAAATGGTTCACAAGTGTCTATAGATAGTTTTTTGCCGTCTAATTTCAAGTTCTGAAACACAAAATTCAAAAGTTGGCGTTTTTCATCGACTTCAGAACTTTCGAAGATCTCCCTAGCCCGAGCGGCCAGGTTCATTACCATATTGGCAGTGATATAAAAGTTTTGATCGGCTTTCTCATGGCGAGCCATCTGCTCAACGATTTCAGCTTGGCGAGCTTTATAATCTCTGACCTTGTCGAGGTACATCTTCTCATCAATCAGTCCATCGAGCTTATCGTCATACATCTGACTGACTCGTTTTTGGATGCGATCTTGCTCTTTTCTCAGAGCCATAAGGCTTTCAGTATGAAATAAACTTTCAGATTCATGAATTTTCTTTAAATAGTTCGTAACATCGGCAATTTGCTCTTCACTCAAGGCTATCTGGTCAAAATATTGAGATAGGGACTCGACTAATGGCTCTTCACGAATATAGACCTTTTTGCAAACTCCCTTGGCATTCAGGGAAAACGCATTAAAATTTACGATTGATTGATAAAGTCTAGACGATAGAAAATAGTCGCCTTAAATGGAGAAGACTATGGGGATCGAATTTAATTTAATCAGTTTATTTGGGGGAATATCAGATCCCAGGATTGATCG
>JAJFLX010000002.1 GCA_021772465.1 Chlamydiota bacterium | reverse complement strand
CATACGGAACCATAATAGAGCTCTTGGTGCAATGTATTTATTAATTGCATCTGGTTGTGGGCCGTCAGGGTTTGCTATTGCAGCGCCAACACCAGGGACTTGAACAAAATTAAAATAATAAAGCAAGCCTATCCAGCAGATACCAGCTAAAACATGTAACCAGACCGTTGCATTTAACCCAGCCAAGCCATTACCTAACCCGAAAGCAACAACAAATGCAAGAATAAAGCCAATGGCAATCGTACCTTTGATTGATAATAATGGGTTCATAGTTATCCTCTGAATGTGTACTGTTTTTAGGTGCTAAAGATAGGTGATTTGAGCATATAACACAATACCAAATTGTGTGGAAAGAAACGGTGGCCGTTAGATCACCTGGTTTCGATGTCTTGTGCCATCTCGCCTTCAGCCTACGCCTCATATGGTGTTCTTGTTCATCAGCTCGCGGTTTTGCTAGCGACTTCCTCCCGACCGTTCCTCGCGGATTGGCCCTTGCCATTTGCTAGTAGTTGGCATCTAATAGCGATAAATCACTAAGGATGGTGATCTTTCTACAGAGGACTTACGCCTCATTAGTTCATGCCCATGATGGGTGTGCACAAGCGCATGCAGTCGGACACAATGGACGCTGCGCGCCCATTTTGCGGCTGATGCGAGACGTTATGTGGCAAGTAACACAGCAAATATTACAAGGATCTATATTTAACGCAGAAACCAAGGACGACACTTGAAAAAAGAAATCATCAACCTCGATGCTGTGGTCGATCGTACCGAAGTTCCGACGCTCAAATTCGATGGCGAAGTACTGGAGTCAATTTTTGGGGAAAAGGATTTGTGGCCTTCCTGGGTGGCGGATATGGATTTTCAAACGTCTCAAAAAATACAGCATGCCTTATGTCAGCGGGTCGGGCATGGTATTTACGGTTACGAAGGCAGCAGCAACGCATTATCGGTGGCGGTTTCGGCTTGGTATGGGAAGAGACACAAATGGCAACTAAATCCTGATCACATTCTATTTAGCCCAAGAACCTTGTCCTCAATTTCAGCACTGATCACCCTTTTTTCAGAAGAGGGCGAAGGGGTCATAATACAGCCGCCAGTTTTCTATGACTTTAAAATGATAATAAACGCGAACAAAAGACGGTTAGTTAAAAACCCTCTCAATTTGGAGAGCGAAGTATACCAAATGGACTTCGATCATCTCGAAACGGTCGCCGCCGATCCGAACAACAATTTGTTGATTCTCTGCAACCCTCATAACCCAATAGGACGCGTTTGGCCGAAAGAAGATCTGTCAAAACTTTCCGAGATTTGCATTGAGAATAACGTTTTTATTATTACCGATGAGATTCATGGCGACGTCACTTATCGATGCAATTACACACCATTAGCAAGCATTTCACACGAGGCCTCAGAAAACTGCGCCACTTGCATTTCTCCAATCAAGTCATTCAACCTTGCTGGAGTAGCAAATTCCATGATCGTCATAGACGATAACGAAAAAAGATCTACATGTGAAAATTGGTTCAACCGACTGGAAGTTAACAGGAACAATGTATTTGCCACTTCTGCGATGTTGGCCGCTTACACCGATGGCGAGCCTTGGCTTGATCAGGTTATTGAATATCTAGAACAGAATATAGAGACGCTCAGAAATTATCTGCAACAGCTAATACCATCTGTAAAGATTATCGAGCCTGAGGGAACCTATCTAATTTGGCTGGACTTCAGGGAACTTGGCTTTGATGTAAAACGGTTGGAAACTTTCCTTGCCCAAGAAGCAAAAATTGCGGGCAATCCTGGGCATTGGTTTGGACGAGAGGGGGCTGGATTTGCAAGAATTAACATAGCCTGCCCTCGCAGCATTTTAGTTAAGGCCTTAGAAAATCTTGAGAAAGCAGTTAGTCGATTGGCAAGGAGCGAATAGGCTTGTCACATAATCAGGTAGCCGAGGGTCCCTAATCACTCAGCCCCACAACACCCTGCATGCGGCTCCGCACAGGGCATTTCACTTGGAATGGTGAAGCCTAAGTGAGTAGGTGTCATATATGGTCCGCCCCATATTGCAAGAAAAAAATTCGTATGGAACAAAAAGAATAATGCGTCCATATATCCAGCCTTGAAGTGAGGTTTTTTAAATATTACCTCTAGCCCTGATGGGATCCGGAGAAAAATCAGCAGATTATTAAGGAATGAGGCGTTTCCTTTGAAGAAGTGATTTTTCATCTTCAATCTGATGGCTTGCTTGATGACACCGCTCATCCAAACCAAAAAAATTACACCCATCAAAGGGTGTTCATTGTAGCGATCGAATTCTATGTCTATTTAGTGCCATACGTGGAATCAGATGAGTACATTTTTTTAAAGACGATAATCCCGAGCCAAAAAGCAACCAAGCAGTACCTGGGAGAAGATGATGAGTAATTTGAAATTAGATAAAGATGAAAAAGATTTGCTGGCAACTTATGAAGCTGATGAGTTTGAATCAATTTTAACCCCTGCTCGTAGAAAGCAAATTCGTGAAGCCGCAACAAGTACCTTCAAAAAAGACAAGCGAATTAATATCCGTATTTCAGGTCGAGACCTAGAGGCTATTCAAGAGGAAGGGTCAAATCTATTTACTAATTATAATTCCCACTTTACACATTAATTCCGCTATAAACAGTTTCCACTTGAAACATTTTGGTTATCTGTGACAATAAATCCAAAAAGCCTATACGACAGGTATCATTGTAAATATTTCGATAACCCGCACCTCGTTTCATAACATGATACCTGGCATTTGGAAATTCAATTCTTAATGTGCGAGACATAAGAGAGAGAAAATTATGTCCTTGTTATTAATGAACAGATTTGACTTTTCCTTACGGAAACAGTTACTTGTTGTCGCGGGCACGAGGCCCGTTAGGCCCCACTCCCACCGCCTGTCGAGGTAGTCGTGCATCAATCTGTGCTTGAATTCTGGTTCCATGAGATTTCGCCTGCGAGGTGGTGGAAGGTGGATCCAGCGTTCGATCGACAAATCGCGGCGCGCTTCTTAGATCTTCACAGACGAGCAACTCGCTCAGAACTGTTTGAGTGGCGCGCAGAACCGAGGGGTCGTCTGGCAGAGGTCATTGTTCTTGATCAATTCTCCAGGAACTTGCACCGCAGTGACGGGCTCGCCTTCGCAAGTGATACGATGGCATTGGCGCTGGCCCAAGAAGCCGTTGCCGCCAAAGCTGACCTTGTGCTCTCGCCCGAAGAGCGCGTCTTCCTGTACATGCCGTACATGCACAGCGAGTCGAGTTTGATTCACCAAGTTGCAGAGCGCCTCTTCAAGGAAAAAGCACCGAAGCGCAACTATGATTTTGAACGCCGACACAAAGCGATCATTGAC
>JAJFLX010000001.1 GCA_021772465.1 Chlamydiota bacterium | reverse complement strand
GCCGTCGCTTAACGGATAAAAGGTACTCCGGGGATAACAGGCTTATCGCCACCAAGAGTTCATATCGACGTGGCGGTTTGGCACCTCGATGTCGGCTCATCGCATCCTGGGGCTGTAGAGGGTCCCAAGGGTTTGGCTGTTCGCCAATTAAAGCGGTACGCGAGCTGGGTTCAAAACGTCGTGAGACAGTTTGGTCCCTATCCATTGTGGGCGCAGGATACTTGAGAGGAGCTGCTTCTAGTACGAGAGGACCGAAGTGGACAGACCAATGGTGTTCCGGTTGTTCTGCCAAGAGCATAGCCGGGTAGCTACGTTTGGAAAGGATAAGCGTTGAAAGCATCTAAACGCCAAGCCTCCCTCAAGATAAGGTATCCCTATGAGACTCCATGAAGACTACATGGTTGATAGGTTGGGTGTGTAAGCATAGCAATGTGTTTAGCTAACCAATACTAATGAGTCCATAGGCTTGACCACTTTTTCATTACGCTTTGCCGAGCAAGGCAGAGAGAGTGGACAAAGTTAGCTGCAATTTCAGAGCATTCGCTTGATGGAAGATTTTCTTCGAGCGTCACTTAGAGTAAGTGAAATTAATTGATTACTACACATTTTTTCTTGGTGGTTATAGATAAGGGGGTACACCTGATCCCATTCCGAACTCAGAAGTTAAGCCCTTCATCGCCGATGGTACTGCGCACAAGAGTGTGGGAGAGTAGGTTGCTGCCAAGTTTTTCTTTTGCCCATCCAGATTTATCTGGCTGGGCTTTTTTTATGCAACGCTAGGTTCGATAATATCTTTTACTGCTTGAGTTTGTTCTTCGTTTAAATCACTGAGGCACTCAATTGCAAATGCCCTAAATTTCGCTTTTAAACCAACTTTGACTTTTAGTGTTTTAAAGAGCTCAGTTTTTTCCTTCTGAAGTTTCTCAAGCGACTCTAAATCAACTTTCTTTATCGGCTGTTCCCACTGCTTTTTCAAAAATTGTAGTCCAGCGCGGTGTATTCTCACTCCTCTCTCTAGAGCTGGCTTGCCTATCTTTGTCCTGAATGCGTCAATATCATTTATTCTCTCTTTGAAGTTGAAGGCATCTTTTTCCTCTGCTAGACGATCTATGAGTTTTCCAGTTAATTCTTCAATGTATTGATCCAGTTCATTAGTATTTCCTTGCCTGTGGTTCACTGCGTCCAGGACTGTGTTCACTTTTTCTGAGTTGAGATCTTGCATCGCTGATCTGAGTTCTTTTTTTGCAATCTCGATGAGCAGTTTTTCTTGAACATCTCCAATAGTGCTAATGTCTATTTCTTTTGTACGAGCTATTTCTAGGATCTCTTTTTCTTTTTTAAAGAAGTTTGCAACGGTTTTTTCTTTGCCAAGTCTAGTCAAAGAGACCTTGAGCGCTTCTTGGACGGCATCATTTTTAGATCTTAGATTAAGCGGTTGTGTAAGATTCTCAAAAATGCTTTCGTGTACTAGTTTAGCCTCTTCTGCTGTGGAATCTATTTTTTCCAGCATCTTAGAAAAGGTGCTCTCTTTCTTCGTGATAGCTTCGAAGGCTCCTCTTAATTTTTCTTTAATTGCCCTTTCAACCATTGGGTTTAGGTCTAGCTCGATTCCAGTTTTCTTTTCTAATGGCTCTACAAGAGTGCGCAGCGTGACGATCGGCGTTGCAAAGAGTAGCGCTCTATCGATGAAAGAGTGTAATTGTTTTTTGATCACCTGTTCTACCACTTCTTTATCATCTTCTTTTCGCAATTCGTATGTTTTAAAGTAGGTGATGAACTCGATGAGGTTAAATGATGCGAGCTTGGTTAGTGCTTGCTCGTAGTTGTTTAGTGAGTGCTCCAGATCCTCTCTTTCAACCTGCTGATAGAGGTGACCTAGGATAGCTTCATAGCTCTCATTGTTGAGCGGGTTTCCAGCGGGCCTAGTAAAGGACTGTTTTTTCTTGTCATTGTTGAGCGCCTCGAGAAGGTTTTCATGCTTATTAAACGCCGCGTATTTTTTTCGCGTCATTAAAAAAGAGCCTATGGATATAAAGGCGAGAAGTGAGATAGCTCCATACCCGCCACTTGCAATCACGACACTTTTTTGACTAAGGGTCATCGCTTCTCCCATGAAGCTGGGATGCGTCGCTGCGGCGTAGCATGCAACGCCAATAGCCCCGAGCGCGACAAAGAGCCCAAATGTAGCAAGAAGAACATGGATCTGTTTATTGCGAAGCTCATTTGAATAAGCCTTTGTCACATCGGCAAGGTCGAGATGCGAAGCGCTTGGTTTATCCTTCGATTTTTCATAAATCCCTTTCAGTTCTTTGTTTAGATTAATAAAGGTCTCGATAGCCTGTTTAGCTTCTGCTTTAGCTAAGCTCCCATTTTTATGAAAATAGTGGTGCCTTACATAGGCTATAAATCTTTTAGCCTCATTGGTGTCCATTTTCTCTAAAAAAGAATTAAATCGTTTATATGTGGGGTTTCTTTGCAAAGCAAATGCCTTAAAACGGTCGTTCTTAATATCAACGTCGATGTTCAATTTTTCTAATAATTCTAAGACGGAGGGTTTTTCGTTTATAGTTTCAATAAATTTATTTAAGTTTGACTTGTTAAGAGCCTCATTCTCAACAATCGCTCGAAGTAGTCCTTGGTGTCCGCACTTGGCCCTTTTTTTCTCAATCGTTTTGGTATAGTAGGCGAGGATTGCGCCCGCACCTGTTGAAGTGGCAAGAAGCCCCGGCAGCACCACGGCAAAATCTCTCATTGGCCCCGTAAGGTGGATCGGACCCCCATGTGTCAAACCGTAGGCTATCATCGACAGAGCAAGTGAAGTGATCAGAGTCACTGAGAGCGCATACTTGTGATTGCGATCAGAGCGTCTAACTGCCACCCGATTGTCTAAGTATTGGCTCATTTTAGATGGAACTGTCATCATTAATACCTGATTAATTTAAATTTGTAATAATGATAACAAAAAAATGTTAAATTCTAATTAAGAATAAAATTTTTAGGTTACTTAAATAGGGGGACTAAGAGGGGAATAATGAGGGTGATAAGCAAGATCGCTACGAAAAGGAGCAAAAAGGCGATTAGCACCGAAAAGAGCGCCTTCCAAACAGAGAACCTGTGCGCCTCAGCTAGGAGGTAGAGAAAGAGAATAAAGGCCCAAAGAGCTGACCCCAAGAGGAGAAGGCCAAAGAGTGCTTGGATCCAGGGGTGGGTGAGGATCACGAAGTCGAAGAGGCTGATAATGCTTGTGACAATCGCTGGGTACTGCGCCCATCCGATGGCACATTTTACGTCGGTGTAATTCCCTCTCCCTCCTAGCCAAGCTCCGGCAAGCTGATAAAGCCACCCCCCTACATAGAGGTAGATAAGACCGCCGATGGCACCGAGAAAGAGGAGCAGCGCTGCAACTCCATAATTTTTCATCTCTTGTTGTTCAGGCGAGGTGATCCACATCTTTCCAGCCCAGGCAAAACCGCCGAGTAGACCACTGATCAAAGCGAGCCACAAGATGACTCGCTTCGGGTTATCCTCGAGGATCTTGCGAAGCGTCTCTCTAGGTTTCACCCAGATTTGAAGCCATGGATTGAATTGTCTCACTTCCATATAGTGATGAAATGAGCAAGTTGGGTGCCAAGATTGGAATACTGCCTGGAAATCATTCGGGGTATATCGATCATTTGGTGCCCCTCTGCGCAGAGCTCGGCGCGCCCATTCTTGTCACAGACCCTTGGATAAAAACCTTGATCGAACTCTACTATCCTCCCACCCGGGTAGTGTTAGCTGAGCCGGAGGACTATTGCCTCGATGAGGCGCTCAAAGGGTATGACACCTTGATCTATGTCCACTACTCCCGTCTTGTCCATGGTGGTTTTATTTTTCATGAATACTTAGTGAAACAGAAGTTGCGCTCGATTTTTTCTTTCCACGGTCACCCCGATAAATTTCGTGATCTTTTTTGGATTGAGCATGTGGCCAATGAGGATGTGGTGCTCGCCTATGGACCTGATTTAGCCTCCTTGATCGATGAGAAAGGGGTCGAAAAAAAGCCCGTAATCTGCGGCAACTACCGCCTACACTATTTCCTTGAAAACCGCGACTTCTTTGAGAGGCGCTCTCCCTTTAAAAAGGAAAAACCAGTTCTTCTCTATGCTCCAACCTGGGCGGGAACGAATGAGAGCATCGAGATAAAAAAGTACTACTCACCCTTTTTTTCTGTCTGCTCTGAGCTCTTTGAAACCGTTCCAAACGATTTCCAGTTGGTCGTAAAACTTCATCCACTTCTACCGAAGATGTTTCCAGACCAGGTGGCTGAGGTTAAGGAGCGCTATCCTCATATCTTTTTTCTCGAGCACTATCCTCCCATTTATCCTCTTTTGAGTTCTGTTGATTACTACCTGGGAGATTACTCCTCAATCGGGTACGATTTCCTCTATTTTGATCGCCCACTTTTTTTTCTAGGTGTGGACAAGCCGACCCCTTTGCAACAAGTGGGAAGGAGGGTAGTGCCTGGAAAGATCTATGAGATGATTCGTGAGCATAGAGAGGAGCCACTAAGCGAAGCGAGGCAGGCTCTCTACAAGCAGACCTTTGCAGAAAGGGTAGATCTGAAAAAGAGCATCGAGTTATGCAGCTAGATATTTTGCTCACCGACCGGCGCGCTTATAGCTATGAAAATTATGTCGCTCGCGAAGTTGCAAAAAGAGTCGAGTGTCGCATGCTCTATCTAAGTGATCGTTGGTGGCAAAGGATAGGAGAGCGCCCACTTCTCACCTTTAAGCTCCCCCCTCCGGAAATCGATTTTTTTGGGATTTTTCACATCGTTTGGATTGAAGGGGCTTTTCTCGATTATGAGTCAAAGCACGCAATAGTTGCCCATCCCAACCCGCATCTCTCTAGCGGGCTCTACCTCCCTCTTGGCGTGGAGAAAAGCCAGAAACCCAAAGATTTTGACATCATCAGCTTTACTCCCCTCACTCCTGAAACCGCTCTTCCAGACACGGAGGGGCGACGACTCGATATCTTTGGAGAGCACGCAGGCAACAACTGGTTAAAAAAATTGAAGGGGGTTTACCTTCATCAGAATCTCCCCTATAGTGAGAAACTGGCCCTCGTAGGGCGTGCAAGAGAAGTTTGGGTGCAAAAAGAGGATTACAATCTGGCCAATCAAGCCTCTGCAGCGGGCTGTGAGCTCAAAGGGCTTGAGCCTGCGACCCCTTTGCCGAGTTGGGATGAGCAGGTGAGTCGATTAGTGGAGCAGTTTGAATGAAAGTGAGTATCATCACCCCAACCGAGGAGAGGAAGCCTTTTTTGGAGGGCCTCTTTCAACTCATTCAAGCGCAGAGCTATGCCGACTGGGAGTGGTTGATCTACGATACGAGTTTACGTGCAACTCCATTTCAAGATCCTCGCATTCACTACCTGCACGATTCAGCTATTGTTTCGATTGGAGAAAAACGCAATCGGTTGATTGAAAGAGCTTCAGGCGATGTGATCGTGCATTTTGACGACGATGACTACTATGGGCCGAATTACCTCGCGCTTGTAGTTGAAAAAATGAGAGAGGTCGCTTTTTTCAACCTCTACTCCTGGTTCTCCTACGATACAAAAACTGATCAGATCTACTACTGGGCCACCGATGAGCAGTTTGATACGCAGTATTTGATCAATCCTCTTTCAGGGGCTCGTGTGCGTGAGATTGAGCTCGGGCCCCACTTGCAAAATCAAAGAGAAAAACTGAATTGGAGGGGGCGGACAGGATACGGATTTTCGTATAGCTATCACCGTCAAGCAGCACTTACTCACCCCTTTCCCGACTGCGATTACGCAGAGGATCGAAAATTTTATGAAAAACTCGTCGCAGAGGGTTATCCCATAGGTATGGAGGCAGAAAAAAAAGGTGAGGTGATCCACGTGATCCATGAGACCAATACTTCAGGTGAATTTCCCAACTACCGGATCCCCCGTTTTCTTTTAGAAGAGACCTTCGCTCCTTTTTTTTCCTACATCGCTCATGTTCAAAATTGATTTTCTCATTGGCGATACCCCTTATAACTCCACTGTTCATTTCTCAAAGGCTTTTGCACGCGCTTTAGAAGCTCATGGGGTAGAGTGTCGCCTTTTTTCAGTAGCAGAGGGGCAGTTCCACCATGCCCTTCACGCGCTGCTCACAGATCCTCCTGATTTTACCTGTTCTTTTTCAGACATCGTATTGGGAGGACGTTCTCTTGGAGAGCTCACAGCTATTCCCCACCTCAGCCTCCTTCTCGATCCGGCGATCTATTTTTTACATCAGGTTTCAGGGTGGGTGAGTTGTGTAGATGAAGGGGATGCGGAGTTTCTACAAGCAGGAGGGGCGCCTCGTGTTTTGTTTCTCCCTCACGCGGGGGATTCACACCTCAAACGTGCTCCTGGATCGGGTGAACGTCTCTACGACACGGTTTTTTTTGGGACGTGCTTGGATATCGATCAGATCAAGAGCGAATGGAAAGATCGCTTTGATACAAGCACTATTGATTTGCTACTCGCAGCCTCAAGCTGTGTGCTTTCTAAGCGCTCTCCCTCCATTCTCGATGCGCTTCTTGAGCTCGGCGTTGAAGAAGAAAAACTCCCCATCTTCCATCTCGAGGTTGATCGTTACACGAGAGGAAAAGATCGTATTGAACTGCTCAGCCGGTGCAAGAAAGTGCACGTGTGGGGCGAAGGAGCGTGGGCGCGCTACCTTCCTAATGCGACCGTGCACCCTCCTATTTCTTTTGAAAAGACGCTTGAGATCATGAGCAGAGCAAAAGTTGTCGTGAGCAGCTCCCCTCGATTCAAACGGGGATGGCACGAACGTATTTTTTATGGAGCTCTCGCTGGAGCAGCTGTTTTGTCTAATACTGACATCGGCTTTCACTACGAATACGGAGAGTGGGAGCTTCCCGATATGAGCGCTTGGAGAGAGGTTGCAGAGAAAGCTCAAGCGGTCACCCTAACTCACCACACCTGGGATCACCGCGCTCGCACCCTTTTAGATTTCATTTTGTAGAAAAGAGTTGCCAATTTCCTCGGGCACACCTATTAATTTAGTAAAGGTATATTTTGTAGGATAAGGAGGAACCTTTGCTATGGCAATAAATGAAACATGTAAATCAATGAGGAGTCTGATTCGAGAGATTGACGGCGATCTAGACAAAGCGCAAGTTGGAAATAAAGCAGCTGCGCAGCGCGTTCGAACCAACTCTATCAAACTTGAAAAAGTAGCCAAAGTTTACAGGAAAGAGTCTGTAAAACTCGAGAAATCGGGGGGCATGAAAAAGAAAAAGGTTGCGGCTAAGAAAAAAGCTGCCCCGAAAAAGAAAGCGACTGCAAAAAAGAAAACCGCTCCAAAAAAGAAAGCCGCTCCAAAAAAGAAGGTCGCTCCGAAAAAGAAGGTCGCTCCGAAAAAGAAAGTAGTCGCTAAGAAAAAAGCCGCCCCAGCTAAGAGGGCAGCTCCAAAGCGAAAACCGGCTTCTAGAAAAGCAGCAGCGACGCGCAAGCCAGCTGCTAAAAAACGTGTGGCTACCAAAGCATCGCCAAAGCGCAAAACAGCTACGCGCAAGCGTGCGACTGCAAAACTTGTGGCAAAAGGTCGTCGCAAAAAATAGTTTCTCTGTACTATGGTCTCTTCACAATGAAGCTTCAAATTTCATGTGAAGAGGCTGTAGTGCCTCCTTGTCCCCATTTTGGTTTCTGCGGCGGTTGTAAGTACCAACATGTCGCCTACGATGAGCAGCTCGCTCAAAAACAAACCTATATCGCCACACTGTTCAACCGAGAAGTCTCAGATATTGTCGCCTCAGAGCCTTTTTGGCGTTACCGCAACAAGATGGAATTCAGTTTCTCGCAGGCGAGAAGTGGAGAAAAATTTTTGGGGTTGATGCGGGGCCGGGGTAGAGTTGAAAATCTCGAGAGCTGCTGGTTGACGAGCTTCTGGTTTATGGAGGCGCTCAGTTTTGTTAGGCAGTGGTGGGAGTCTACAAATATTCGGGCCTACTACCCTCCTAAAGATGAGGGAACCCTTCGCACGCTTACATTACGCGAAGGGGTGTACACAGGCGAGAAAATGGCAATCCTCACTATCTCTGGCCGAAACGAGTACGCCCTCTCTCAAAAAGAGGTTGAGGAGTTTAAAGAGACACTGCAGGGCGTCGATACAGTAGTACTTCGTAAGCAAATTATAGCAAAAAAATGCCCCACTCGCTTCGAGCAGACCCTTTTAAAAGGGGAGGGACGTATTCGTGAAAATCTTCACGGGCAAGATGGAAGGGTGTGGACTTTTTCTATTCGATCCGACTCTTTTTTTCAGCCCAATACCCGCAGCGCAGAGACGCTCTATCAGCTTGCACTTGAAAGCGCTAAGCTAGACCCAAACGATTGCGTACTCGACCTCTACTGCGGAACGGGAACGCTTGGAATTTTCGCCTCCTCTCTTGTAAAAGAAGTGATAGGCATTGAGCTCAATTCAGACGCTGTTGCCGATGCCAAGTATAACTTTGAGCTCAATGGGGTTCAAAATATGAGAGTCATTGAAGGGGATGTTGGAGAGGTTTTAGGCGAGCTTGACTTCTCTGCGAATGTAGTCATCGTCGATCCTCCTCGCGTTGGGCTCGGAAAAGAGGCTCTGAAACATCTGATGGAGCTGTATCCCTCTAAAATTATTTATATCTCCTGTAATCCAGTGACTCAAACTGCGGAGTGCAACACCCTTTGTGAACGTGGATATGACATTGTTTCTATTCAACCCGTCGATCAATTCCCTCATACGCCCCATATTGAAAATATTGTCTTACTAACCCGGGTTATTAGAGCGATAGGCTGATTTAAGTCCACAAGCTCCCCGAATAGGTAGATTTTTCTAACGAAGGTATGCTATGCTCCCTCTATCGAATCCAAACCAAGGGTTGAAATGCGTAGTAAATTTTTAGGGTTTTTAGGGGCAGGGCTTGCAGCACTTCCTCTAATGGCCGAAGAAGCTGATGGTGGACGAAGCGGTTCTCTCTACCAGACGTTGATTATGATCGGGATAGCGATTCTCTTTTTTTACTTCATCCTATGGCGCCCTGAGCAAAAGCGCCGCAAGGCGATGGAGCAAAAGCGTAGCTCGATGAAGAAGGGAGACCGTGTGACAGCTATGGGTATCGTAGGTACCATAGATTCCATCAAAGAGAAAACGGTTCTCGTCAAGATGGTAGATGGCTCTAAGATTGAATTCATTAAAGGAGCGATCTCTGAAGTCGAACAAAATGAAGGTACAGAAGCCTAGTTTTTGACCGCTCTGCACGCAAGTTTTTCTAAAACTTGCGTGCTCCTCTCTATAAAATCTCCAATAGATCCCGAGTCCATCTCTCTTTGAGAGAGTCTAGCGAGATCGTAAACCTCTCTCACCATCTCTTGAGCGAGTGCATCATCGCTTTCCCCAACCAACTGGATGGCTTGAATCAATTTGTGGTTGGTGTTGATGACAAAAGTTGGTTTAACAAGCCCCTGCATCATTTCAGGGTTGCGCATGGCAAGTTGATCGCGCATCCTTCGCTCTTCCTCTTTAAACATCAAAAAGCCTGGTACAGACTCGGAGGCTAAACTCTTTGCCTCTACTTCGATGTCGAGTTTTTTTCTGAAAAACTCTGCAATTTTAGCTGCTTCACTGCGCCCTTCTGCATCGAGAAGAGTTTTTTCTTTAGAGGGATCGAGCAAGCTCTCATCAATTGTCGAGTCTATTCGCTTGAAGCTGGCCCCGCTTTTCCTTTCAAGAAAGTGGAGGAGAGCTTGATCTATCATCGACTGGCGAATGATGAGTACTTCAATTCCTTTGTGCTTGTAGAGGTCTAGAAAATGCCCCTTGGCTTCCGCTGCGTAGTAGATCGGTTGATCGGGGTGGCGCTCGCGGTAGTCTTCAAGTGTCGTCCACACCTCATCGCTGTTTTTCCAAACCAAAAAGGACTTGACCCGTTCGTAGAACTTCTCGTCTTGGATGGCTCCAAATTTGATGATGAGCTCAATGTCTGGCCAGCACGCATAAAATTTTTCAGACTCAGATTGATGCAGAGCTGCAAGGCGGTCTGAGATCTTTTTAGAAATATGCCCCCCGAGTTGCCTTACAGTCGGATCAACTTGCAAGTAGCTGCGCGAGACATTGAGAGGGATATCAGGGCTATCGATCGCTCCGCGAAGGATAGAGAGGTACTCGGGGAGCAAATCTCGGCAGTTATCAGAGACATAGACGCGGTTGCAAAAGAGTTTGAGGCTCTCTCTTTTCAGGTCCTGCTCTTCAGAAATTTTAGGGAAATAGAGAATACCTTTGAGATGGAAAGGAAAATCTACGTTGAGGTGGATCCAAAAAAGTGGATCGGGGTCGAGAGGGTAGAGGTGGCGGTAGAAGTCGAGATACTCTTGCTCGGTGCACTCACTAGCAGGCTTTACCCAAAGGGGAGGTTTTTCGTTGATCTGCTTACCGTTGAGAAAGATAGGGTAGGGGAGGAAGCTGCAGAATCTGTGGAGGTTTTCGCGAATCCGAGCCTCCTCTAGGTATTCATCCGCATCTTTTTCAAGAGTTAAAGTCACGCGGGTTCCCACTTGATCTAAATCACCCTTGCTTAGGGTATAGTCGATTGACCCATCGCAGCTCCAGTGAATCGCTTCAGCTCCCTCTTTATAAGAGAGCGAATCAATCTCGACTTTTTCAGCTACCATATAAGCTGAGTAGAAACCTAGCCCAAAGTGGCCAATAATTTGATCCCCCTCTTTATCGCTCTGGTACTTTTTAACAAATTCCTCTGCACCGGAAAAAGCGATTTGGGCAATACACGTTTCTACCTCTTTCGAGTCCATGCCAAGGCCATTGTCTGCAAAAGTTAGCGTTCGGCTCGCAGCGTCGAGAGTTACTTCAATGCGAGGCTCCCCAGGCTCTTTTCCAGTTATCTTAAGTCGTTTGTAGATAGCGTCACAGGCATTTGACACCAGCTCACGCACAAAAATTTCTTTTTCAGAATAGAGCCACTTTTTGATAATAGGTAAAATGTTTTCGCTGTGGATTTTTAGTTTGCCCATGTGAACCTCTGTACAATTGCGTCTAAATCAATTACTCCTCCCTGCTGCAGCATAATCAGTACAACTCCTGCAGGGACGACCCAGCGCACTAAAAAAAGCCAAGGACGGAAAATCCAAACCCACTTGGACCCCTCGAGGAAGCCCTCCTTTGTGATCGCTCGGTCGACAATCCAACCTGCAAACAGAGCTGTTAAAACAGCGATGATAGGCAAAAGCCAGGTCGTCGAAAAGTAGTCGATCGTGTCAAAGAAAGTTTTTCCATACATCTCGGGCCAAGCCTTAAATATTCCGCTTGAGCCAGATAGAGCGCTTGGTATGGAAATTATAAAGACGAGACCGGAAATAATCAAGGTCCCTTTTGGCCTGGACCATCCAAAACTTTCCGTCACTGTAGCAACCAGCACTTCTAGTACAGAAATAGTTGAGGTTAAGGCAGCAAAGACTACAAGTAAGAAAAATGTTGTTGAGAGGATCAGAGTGCCGGGGAGTTTGTCAAAGAGCACGGGCATGGTTTTAAAAAGCAGTCCCGGTCCTTGCTCTGGAACGAAATCAAAGGTGAAAATAATGGGGAAGATCATAAGCGAAGCGAGAAGAGAGACAAGAATGTCCATCCCGGCGACTGTAAATGCTGTCTTAGGGATGTCCTCGCTTTTTTGCATGTAGCTGCCGTAGGTCACCAAAATACCCATTCCCACACTCAGAGTAAAGCAAGCTAATCCAAGAGCTTGAAGCAGCCCTGAGGGTTTGAGTTTAGTCAAGTCAGGCTTGAAGATAAATGAAAAGGCTTGTGGAAACCCATCAAGAGTTAAGCTGTAGCAAAAGAGGAGGATAAGGATTATAAATAGGGCAGGAGTGAGGATCTTTGCCCAAAATTCTATTCCATGGCGTATGCCGCGAAAAACGATAGCTGTTGTGAGTCCAAGGAAAAGAAAACTCCACAACATGTTGATTGATCCAGATTTGTAGAGAATATCAAAAGTCTCAGCTACTTGGTCGGGGGTTTTACCTGCGGAAAAGTTGAGAAGAGACATCAGAGCGTAATTGAGTGCCCAACCAGCAACGACCACATAGTAGGAGAGGATAAGAAGGGTGACAAGGGCGCAAAGCCATCCGATAAAGCGCCAGCTTTTTTTGACACCCGATAGCGCTAAAAAAGCCCCAACAGGCGCCTTTTGGGCTGTGCGTCCAATCATCAGCTCAGCTGCAAATATCGGAACGCCAATGACAACTGTAAAAACGAGGTAGGCTAAGACAAAAAGTCCACCCCCATTTTCTCCTGTCACATAGGGAAATTTCCACAAGCTTCCCAGCCCAATAGCCGACCCAGCCGTTGCCATCAAAAAGCCGAGGCGACTCCCCCAATTTTCGCGTGGTTTCATATTGTAAAGAGATTACTAGAAAAGGTAATATAAGAGAATATGACTTTTCTAATGCTTGGACAGTTCGTTGAAGGCTTTACCCTTGTCATTGCAGCAGCTGTTGCCTTTATTGTGATAGGTCTGGCTCTAACGGTCATGATTCTTTACACAAAAAAGAAGCTCGTAAGAACGACTCCTTGCCAGATTCGAATCAATGACGATCCCGATTTGACGAAGACAGTTGCGGGTTCTCAAACGTTACTCGCAGCCCTTTCAAGTGAAGGAATTCCTGTTCCCTCTCCTTGCGGAGGTAAAGCGACTTGCAAACAGTGCCGTCTTCAAATCCTCGATGGAAAAGAAGAGCCCCTTGAGACTGACAAAGCCACTTTTACAAAAAAGGAGCTCAAAGAGGGGTGGCGACTCTCTTGTCAGCTCAAAGTGAAAAATGATCTCCATGTCCACGTTGAAGAGCGCTACTTAGAGGTAAAAGAGTGGGAAGCGGTAGTGACGAGTAATGAAAATGTAGCAACGTTTATCAAAGAATTGGTGGTTGAGCTACCAGAGGGGGAAGAGGTTCCTTACCGCTCTGGAGGCTATCTGCAATTCCATGTCCCTCCTTTCAAAACAAACACCGATGAGTGGAAAGCGACCATGGACTCGAAGTACTACCCTGATTGGGAGCAATTTAAGCTTTTTGGACGCTCAGTTGATTTTACAAGCCTTACGAAGGGCGAGGTGATTCGAGCTTACTCCATGGCCTCTTACCCTGCTGAGGGGCGCACGCTCAAATTCAATATCCGGATTGCAACCCCTCCCTTTATCAAAGGGGAGCTTGTGGACAAAGTGCCCTGGGGTATTTGCTCCTCGTACACGTTCTCTCTCAAGCCTGGAGATAAGGTGCGCCTTTCAGGGCCCTACGGGGAGTCCTTTATGATTGAAGATAACCGCCCTTTAATTTTCTTAATAGGAGGCGCAGGGTCTTCTTTTGGAAGAAGTCATGTACTTCACCTTTTCAATACTGAAAAGACAAACAGGCAAGTCGATTTCTGGTATGGAGCCCGTTCTCTTAAGGAGAATATCTATCAAGAGGAGTATGAGGCGCTCGATCAAGCCCATCCAAATTTTCGCTACCATTTAGCTCTCTCTGAACCTCTCCCTGAAGATCTTGAAGCGGGGTGGCCCAAAGAGGATCCTCTCAAAACGAATTTCCTTTTCAAAGCCTTCGAGCTTGGGCAACTCAAAGAGATGGAAGAGCCTGAAGAGTGCCTCTACTACGTCTGTGGCCCTCCTCTACACAATACCAGTGTATTGAAACTGCTCGATGATTATGGCGTTCCAAGAGAGAATATTGTACTCGATGACTTTGGGAGCTGATGAAGGTTGTTCTAGCTCAAATCAATCCCACAGTTGGAGCTCTAAAGAGCAATCGACAAAAGATCATCGACTCGATGACTAGGGCCAAAAAACTGGGGGCAGATCTTATTCTCTTTCCAGAGCTTGCGCTTTGTGGTTACCCCCCAAATGACCTTCTTTTGATGCCTAGTTTTATTGAGGCGCTAGAGGCAGAGCTTGAAACGATTCTCGAGGCAAGCTCTGGGCTCATCGCCATTGTCGGCACTGTCCGAAAAAATCCAACATCTAGTGAGAAAGGCCTCTACAACACCGCTGCAATCATCGACTCTGGAGAGCTCGTCGGCTTTCAAGACAAAACCTTGCTTCCTGACTACGACGTGTTTATTGAGAGGCGTTACTTTGAGCCAGCCGGTCCCACGCATGTGTGGAGTTTGAAAGGAAAGCGGATTGCTATCACCATTTGTGAGGACATTTGGAAGCTCGAAGGGTCAGTTGAGGGGTGCAACTATCCCATTGACCCTGTCGCTGATCTCGCTTCTGAGCGCCCTGAACTTCTTCTCAACTTGAGCGCCTCTCCTTTCTGTTTAGGGCGAGTTTCAAAGCGTATCGAGGTATGCCAAACAGTAGCTCATGAGGTAAGTTGTCCTGTTCTTTTTTGCAATCAAGTAGGGGGCAATGACAGTTTGATTTTTGATGGGAGCAGCCTCTATGTAGATGGGGAAGGGGAGCTTATTCAAGTAGCCAAGCAATTTGAAGAGGATTTTCTTTTTATCGATCTTGAGAAAAAGAGCCCACCCACAAGCTTGCCAGCTGAGGGGATCGAAGGGGTTTATGAGGCGCTCTTGTTGGGGATTCGAGATTATTTTTTTAAACTCGGTTTTGAAAAAGCGTGTTTAGGGATATCGGGAGGAATTGATTCTGCAGTCGTTGCAGCGCTCGCTGTCGATGCTCTGGGCTCTGAAAATGTTTTAGGCCTCGCTCTTCCCTCCCGGTTTTCTTCTGAAGAGGGGAAGCGAGACGCAAGAGAGCTGGCGCAAAATCTCGATATTGAGCTCCGAGAGATCTCAATCGAAAAAACCTATACAACGCTTATTCAAGAGCTTGAACCTCACTTTGTAGGATGGGCTCCTGATGTGACCGAAGAGAATCTTCAAGCGCGTATTCGGGGTGTGATTTTAATGGCTTTTTCCAACAAAATGGGTCATTTGCTCCTTGGAACGGGCAATAAAAGTGAGATGGCTTTGGGTTATACGACGCTTTATGGCGATCTCTGTGGGGGGCTTGGAGTGCTTAGCGACGTCTCAAAAAAGAGAGTGTATGAGCTTGCCGGTTGGATCAATAGAGATGCACCGCTTATTCCCGAGTCGATTTTTAGCAAGCCGCCCTCTGCTGAGCTCCGAGAGGGGCAAAAAGATCGTGATTCACTACCCGATTACGATGTGATCGACCGAGTTCTTTGCGGCTATGTTGAAGAGCACAAATCGATCGAGCAAATTGCTCGGGAGCACCATCTCACCTATGATTTGGTCAAAAGCCTCGTGCGTAAAATCCATCAAAGCGAATATAAAAGACAACAAGCGCCCCCGGGCTTGCGTGTAACAAAGAAAGCGTTTTCAGTCGGTCGCCATTTCCCTATCGTGCAACAGTGGAATTTGAAATGAGAAGAAAAAAATGGTGGATCCTCTTTGTGACAACGAGTGCAACGTCTGTCGTGTTTTTGGACAACACCGTCATGCCCGTGGCGCTCCCTTCGATTCAAAAACAACTCAACTTCTCGCCCTTAGCGCTCATCTGGGTCGTCAATTCCTATCTCTTGACACTTACGGTTTTTCTATTGATAGGAGGGAGGCTGAGCGATCTCTATGGTCGACGACGTATCATGGTTTGGGGACTCACTATCTTCGGTCTTGGCTCTCTTTGGAGTGGTCTGAGTTTTTCTCAAGCGGGAATTTTGGCTGGAAGGGTGCTTCAAGGGCTTGGGGGCGCTTTAACTGTTCCAACTACAACGGCGCTGCTCATCTCCACTTTTCCAGAAGGAGAGCGAGCTAAAGCCATTGGAATCAATACAGGCATTAGCTCGATTTTTATGATTCTTGGACCCGCTGTGGGGGGATTTCTCACCCAATACATTTCGTGGAGAAGCATTTTTTTCCTCAATATCCCCTTGGTCATCTTTGGCGTTATCATGACCTTTTTGATTGTGCCGCCGAATAAGCGCAAAGAAGAGACCTTTCATTTTACAGGCGCAGGGATGCTGGTGCTCGCTGTCTCGTCTCTTGTTGTGGGTTTGATGCAGTCTAATGAGTGGGGGTGGCTCTCTTTGAAAACGCTCGCTCTTATAGGGGCTAGTCCTCTGCTGTTTTTTCTTTTTGCCTGGATTTCAACGCACACAAGACACCCACTGGTCGATTTGAAAATATTTAAAATCAAGCTTTTTACAGCAGCGAACGTGTTTATCTTTCTCTCCCAAGTGATTGTGATGGTGACGGTGCTTTGGGCGGTTTATTTTCAAGATTATTTGGGCTTTAGTCCAGTTCGAGCAGGACTTGTCATCTTCATTGCAGTCTTTCCCGTGTTTATGATGGCCCCTTTAGGGGGCTTTTTAGCTGATAAATATGGTCCCCGCAATCCGCTTTTGGCCGGTTTTGCGATTTTAGCCTTTGGATTGGTCTGGTTTATTTTCAATCCTGGAACTGAAAGTATCGCGTGGATGCTTCCAGGGCTCCTCTCTTTTGGGTGTGGAATACCCCTTATCATGTCTCCAACCGTAGCGCTTGCCCTATCACAGGTGAGTGGACACCAGCTGGGCTCTGCTTCTGGAATCACAACTGCGACACGCCAGCTCGCTTCTACGACTGGGATGGCGCTTATGAGTACCATCTTCTTTTCGACCGCGCGCGCTAGCGGATCTCAGGTGGTTGCTTTTTCAGCGGTTTCTTTTGCGGCCGCTCTTTTCGCTTTGATAGGATTTTTGACGGTCCTTTTTACGGTGCGTACTAAACCCCAGGGTGTGTGAAAAAAAATTGCTAGAATCAAAAAAAGTTGTGCATAAAAGCGCTTTGTCCTATGTGTGGAAAACAACTCCAAATCGCAAGTATTCGAGGAATGCATGAGAAAAT
The DNA here is from genome assembly GCA_021772465.1 of Chlamydiota bacterium. Lineage (GTDB taxonomy): Bacteria > Chlamydiota > Chlamydiia > Chlamydiales > JAAKFR01 > JAJFLX01. Next base: position 234,348 of record JAJFLX010000001.1, on the reverse strand, counting down.
GGCTTATACTATTAGGCGCAGTTGCTGCCTGGAATGCAACCCCTCTTGTAGCGGACTATGTCTATGAGCCAGAATATGACTGCATAGATGAGTGCACTTCACTTTGTGATCCCTGCTCTGCAGTGCCCTGCGGTCAGCTCTATCTTCCCTTTTTCGTTGGAAGGGGGGGGGATGGAAGAAGTTATGACAATGGGTTTGTTGGGGGTGGGTTTATGGTGGTTCAGCCGCTTCCAACACTTGCCAATTACATGTTTTTAGACGTTCAATTGCAATCGGTCGATGATGGCAATTTTGCTGGAAATTTTGGAGTAGGATGGAGAGCTTTTCTCGATAGTTGTGGCTCAATGGTTGGAGTCAATGTTTTTTACGACAACCGAAGAGAGCTTGGACACACTTTCAATCAGATAGGTCTTGGGGGGGAGTTATTTACACCTTATGTCGACTTTAGAATGAATGGCTACATTCCAGTAGGGGATAAGAGCGCTTTTGAAAGTCGAGAGCGCTTTGATCTTACCGATACTTTTTTCGCCGACCGCTTTCGCTTTCAGACAGCGATGTGGGGGGTCGATCTTGAGCTGGGACGCTCTTTCTATTTTTGCAATAGCCTTTGCGTCTACTTAGCAGCGGGCCCTTACTTCTTTGATACCTCTGGGAGCAGCATCTGCGCTGATGGTATTGTGGGAGGGATGGGGCGTGCAACGCTCACATTTTGCGAGTCTCTTCAGCTAGATTTCTTGATCACTTACGATCGGATTTTTAGAACTAAACCTCAAGGTCAGGTTTACTGGACCCTTCCTTTCTGCTGTCTGCCAAAATGTATCTACAATTGCATTCCTAGGGTCTTTAGGAATCCAATCATCATCACAACAGATACCTGTAAATTTGAGAAGAATTTCTAGAAGTGGGCTAATTTCTTCCTTGTGATTAAAACCTCAGAGGGCGACCTCTGGGGTTTTTGCTTTCAAAGAGGGTTGAAGGTGAGTGCACTAAATTTTTCAACCCAGCCCCGCATAAATTTTTTTCTTGTCGACAAAATAAACTTTTTGTAAATTCCCTCTCTTTGTGAAGGAGTTTGAGTCATGATGCGGATATCGTTACTTTTATCGTTTGTTTTTATGGTGGGGCACTTAGGATTTGCTGAGGAGATCATTTGCTTGGATGAGGTGAAATCGGGGAGCTGTGATTGTCTTCCTGGTCCTCCGGGGCCCCCAGGCCCTACAGGACCTGGAGGTCCTATCGGCGGCCCTACAGGGCCGACCGGACCCACTGGCCCATCGGGTGTGACCGGTCCAACCGGTCCGATTGGCACGACAGGAGCGACAGGTCCTACAGGCCCAGCGGGCGCTACTGGCCCAACGGGTTCAGTTGGAACAACCGGAGCTACTGGACCGACAGGTCCAACTGGTCCAATAGGATCTACCGGTCCGACAGGAGTTGGAGCTACCGGCCCGACAGGTCCAACGGGCGTGGCGGGAGCGACAGGGGCGACAGGACCCACAGGTCTAACGGGTGCTACTGGCGTTGCTGGGCCCACAGGGCCAACAGGAATTGTAGGTCCTACTGGGCCGACTGGACCCGTTGGAACTACTGGCCCCACCGGCCCGAGCGGGATTGTTGGACCAACCGGTCCAACGGGCCCTGAAAGTGCTGCAGATGCATTTTTTACCATTTCAAATGGGTCTGAGACGTCCGATTCTTATACAACCGGTCAGTCGATTATTATCAGTTCGCTTTCAACTTTCACTATCGGCAGTCCAGGTGTAACTCCGGAAACGGCATCGAGTAACTCCAACGCTGGTTGGGATCTTGATCCAGGAACCTATCTCGTCCAGTTGAGCCTTATTACTTCAGGTTCTGGTCTTGGAAATTGCATTGCCACGCTCACCGGAGGATCGGGGACATTCACGGGGGGTGGGACTCCCAGGGTGGTGTTTAACGCGGCAAACTTTGCCCCAAGTATGACCTTTAGTCTCGTAGTGACAGCTACAACGACTCTCAGCTTTGATGTGACTACAGGTACTACAATTGACCTTGAGACGCAAGCAGGTAGCCGGCAGCTCTTTATTCAGAAGCTGGATTAACCGTCTCTCCATGCGATAGTGAAAAGGCCCTTCTCGGAGGGCCTTTTTTTTTGGGGGGATCGAAAAAATGCGCACGTAAAAACTCTTTTAGATAAATCTCGATCGAACTACTATCTTAGTTTTTAAAACCGGGCTTGTTGTGCTTAGAGCTTTATTTCTTTCACTTCTCATCCTTACCTCGCCCCTCCTCGGGGAGGGCGTCGTGTTGAATATGATTGTTAAAAACGAGGCACATGTCATCCGAAGAGGGCTCGATTCGGTAAAAGATCTGATTGATTATTGGGTAATTGTCGATACCGGTTCTACCGATGGCACTCAAGAGATCATCAAAGAGCACATGAAAGATATTCCAGGAGAGCTTCATGAGAGACCATGGAAGAACTTTGGCCACAACCGAACCGAGGCGCTCGAGTTGGCAAAAGAGAAGGGGGATTACCTCCTTTTTCTCGACGCCGATGACTGGTTTACCTATGATGAAGGTTTTGAATTTGGAGCTCTGACAGAGCCAGCCTACACCGTAAGGTGGTCTCACCAAGGAGGCTCTTTCTCCTATGAACGGATTCAACTGATTCGAACCGATCTCCCCTGGCGGTGGGAGGGTGTCTTGCACAACTATCTTGTGTGTGAAAAAACGTACTACAAAACGACCCCTCTCAATGAATTAACCTATGTTTATGGAGGAGATGGAGCCAGATCAAAAGATCCTGAGAAATTTCTCAAGAATGCCAATATTTTGCTCGAAGCGCTCGAAGAGGAGCCCGAAAACCAGCGTTACCAGTTCTATCTTGGAGAGAGTTATCGAGATGCGGGTTTGCGTGAAAAGGCCATTGAAGCGTACGAAAAGAGAGTTTTGATGGGGGGATGGGACCAGGAGGTCTTCTGGTCGCTTCTTCAAATTGCTGCCCTCAAACAGAAATTAAGACACCCACTAGAAGAGGTAGCTAAAGCCTACGAAAAAGCCCACCTCTACCGCTTCCACCGAGCTGAACCTGTCTACTGTTTAGCAGAGATCTACAACTGGCAAAAGAACTACTCGCGAGCATACGCTCTCATCAAAGGGTGGCAAGCCTCTCCGAAACCCTTGAAAAAGGATGTCCTCTTTGGATATGACTGGATCAAAAACTACGGCGTCGACTATCAACTCTCTGTAGCTGCCTACTTCATGGGGCTAGAGGCAGAAGCCAACGCAATTTGCAACCGATTGATCGCAAGCTCTGAAGTGCCAGAAAATTTCAAAGCAAAAGTAAAAGCCAATCAAAAATACTTCCCAGCGATGCCCGAGAAGAGAGTGTTGATTGCCTTTGTTGCAAAGAGCCAAGCCCCTTTACTTCCCTCCTTTTTAGAAGCAATTGAGCAGCTGCATTATGACAAAAACAACATCGACCTCTTTGTCGCTTGTAATAAGAGCCGCGACGATTCGGCTGCTATTTTAGAGGCGTGGGCCCAAAAAGGAGTAGGCTCTTATCACTCCATATTCTTTGAGGCGCAAAGAGATCTAAAAAATGGAGAGTTTCGTGAAAAAGCGTGGAGGCATGCTGAGAAGTTGGGAGCTGACGCTCTTCTGCTCATCGACTGCGATGTCTTTTTAGATGCGTCTACTTTGAAAGAGCTCGTCCTTGCAAATAAACCGATCGTAGCCCCCTTACTCGGGTGCTTGTCTGACCGCTCACGCTTCAATTTTTTAGCAAAAGAAAAGGAGTTAAATCGTAGAGTTGTAAACCGCGAACAACTCGGCGAGTTTTCTGTAGATGAGGTGAGTAAAGCTGTGTTGATAGACCTGGGCGCTAAAGAGTCTACCTCCTTCATCACAAACCGATCAGATTTTGGCTCATTTTTAGGCAGCCCCCAGAAGGGGCGACTTGTGAAAGAGACTCTCAAAAAGAGAGGCGAGCTGACCCGTTTTGATCCCAAACGTAAACTCCAGAGGCAAGTGTTCTTCCAGCTTGAACATCTCGTTCAAAAGGCTATCTCAAAAGGAGAGATCGAATCGGCTCGTTCGATTTGTCAAGAGGGGCTCCGGCACGTTGATGATCCTTTATTGGAGGTTCAGCTGGGAGTGGCTTGCGCTCAGCTGCAAGAGGCTTTAGAGGAGCCAAGTGATGCTGTGATCTCTTGGTATCATAAAGTCCTTGAGCGCGATCCACAAAACCGTGAGGCCTACTATTACCTCTCAGACTACTACCGTAGGATGGGAGAGTGGGAGTCGGCCAAAAGGATGGCATTAGAGGGGTTGAAATTAGCCGATTCATCAGGGTGGATCGCTGCTTATGGTCTACGCTTTCAACTCGCTTTAGCCCATATTGCCTTGGGCAATGCAGAGGAGGCAAAAATGATTGCCCAAACACTGAAAAATGAACCCTTTTTTCCGAAAAACTTTGCGAGAAAGCTTGAAACTTCTCTTGCTCAATAAAATGGTATGATGATGTTTAAATGGTTACTTGTTTCTCTTCTAGCTGTGAGCTCTCTTCAAGCCAAAGAGACGATCTGTTTGAATATGATCGTTAAAAATGAAGCGCATGTAATCACAAGAGCGCTCGACTCAGTTAAAGATTGGATCGACTACTGGGTGATTGTCGATACAGGCTCTACAGATGGGACGCAAGGCGTCATCCTCGAGCACATGAAAGGGCATCCCGGGGAGCTCCATGAGCGTCCTTGGAAAGACTTCGGGCACAACCGCACCGAAGCGCTCGATTTAGCGCGCGATAAAGGAGATTATATTCTCTTTCTTGATGCCGACGACTGGATCGAATTCAGAGGGGTAGAGGGGCTTCCAAAGCTTACCGCCTCTGCTTACTCAATAAGATGGGAGCACAAAGGGGGAGTGGCTTATGATAAACCACAGCTCGTTCGAAGTGATCTTCCTTGGAAATGGGTTGGTGTACTCCATGAGTATCTAGATTGCAATACGGTGTATGTGGCCAAAGGCTTGGAGGGTGTCGTAAATTGCTACGGCGCCGATGGAGCGAGGTCTCAAAACCCTAAAAAATACGATGAAGCCGCTGAGGTGTTAAAAAAAGCGCTCGAAGAGGAGCCAGACAACTCCCGCTATGTCTTTTATCTCGGTGAAAGTTTAAACGATGCGGGACGCCCATTTGAAGCTCGGGAGGTGTACAAGAGACGCGTAGAAATGGGGGAGGAAGATGAAGAGGTGTTTTTTGCGCTGCTTCGAATCGCTATGATTGAGCTCGAGGCTGGATTTGATTTTGACCAGGTAGCTGAAGGCTTTATGCGTGCGCACCGATGCCGCCCCCACCGTCCTGAGCCTATTTTCTATTTAGCAGAGCTCTACAACACCCACGAAAAGCCTGAGCTGGCCTACGAGTTGATCCACGGGTGGAAGCAGCTCCCTAAAGAAGAGACTCAAAATGTGATATGCCGGTTTGAATGGACTGAAGAGTGGGGAATTGATTATGAGCTTTTTATAGCCACAGAGCAGCTAGGAAAAACTGAGGAGTGCATCGCGACTTGTAGGCCCCTTCTTTCGAAAAAAGTACCTGCCGAGTGCAGAGAGAAGCTCGAGAAGGCGTATGAGCAGATCGGCTTCAAAGAAGATCAATCGGTGATGATTGCCATTTTAGCGAGAAATAAAGCGCATGTTCTGCCGACCTTTCTCAATTGCATTGAAAATCTCGATTACGACAAAAGAAAAATCACACTCTACATCAATACCAACAACAATTGCGATGAGACAGAAGAGCTACTTGAAAAGTGGGCTGCTCGCGTAGCGGACTCTTACGCTGCAGTGCTCTTTGAACATATTGAGGTCGAAAACCTCAACGACCTTCACATGCATAACTGGAATCCCGATAAGTGGAAAAAGCTTGGGGCTATCCGCAATCGTAGCTTGGAAAAAGCGAAAAGCCTTAGATGCTCCTACTATTTCGTATGCGACTGCGATAATTTTGTGGCTCCTGAGACTCTCCGCTACCTTGTAAACGAAGATAAGCCAATTATTGCGCCCCTTCTCCGCTCTGTTACCATTGAAAATGACCCCTACTGCAACTTTTTTCCAGCGATCAATGAAAATGGCTACTGTAAAAATCACCCCGACTACGATGTGATCTTCAATCGCAAGAAAAAGGGGTCGTTTCAAGTGCCTTTGGTCCATCAAGTCTACTTGGTCAAGACCGATTGCATCGATCGACTCACTTATATCGATGGAAGCGATGACTGGGAATTTATCATTTTTGCGAAAAGTGCGCGTGAAGCAGGCGTTGAGCAGTATATCTGCAATGCTTTAGATTTTGGAACGTTCCTGCATTTTCCCGAAAACCCCTCTCTTGACGAGGAGAAGCAAGCTTTTGAAGAGCTCTGCAAAAATCGCACTCAATTCGATCGCTTTGGATTTGACGATCGCATCAAGATGGGAGTAGCAGAGATCCCAACAACAAAATCGATCCAGAAAATGGAGACCCCCTGGGAGCGAGCCAATTTTTTTACAACCCTTGCGCAGATCCATGAGATTCAAAATAAAAGCGAGGAGGAGATCCTTGCAGCCTACGAATCGGCGCATAAAAATTTCCCTCTCATGATCGACCCGCTCTATTTTTTGAGTAAATACTACGACAAAAAAAGGGAGTACGACAAGAGCTATGACGCTGTTTTAAAAGCATTTGGAGCGAGACACTTTACGCGAGAAGGAAGCTATGTGACAGATAGTGCACTCAATTGGCACTACTCCATTGCAGCTTACAAGGCCGGACATTTTAGTGAAGCGTGCAGGATGACAGAGCAGCTCATCAAAGACAATGCTGACAATCCAGGGCCGCTCAATCGGTTAAAAAGAAACCTCGGTTACATGGTCGCTGGGGAGCAGATTTTTAAGTTTGCCCGAGAGAAGTGGGGGGCTCCCCCTTGGGAGGGAGGGCGTCCTCAAGGAGGCAAGGTTTCTTTCAAACCCAACCCCCAAGCCAAGCTCCATCTTTGCACTTGCGCGTCGCATCATGTGAAGAATCTCGACCAGCTCCTCCACTCTTGCAACGAGCAAGGGATCGAGCTCGACATCGTAGGGATGGGCAAGCCCTTCTCCTTTGGGATGTGTCTTCGTGAGTTCAAAACGTATCTCGAGGCTTTGCCTGAAGATGATATTGTTCTTTTTATCGATGCCTACGATGTTCTTATTCTAGCCGATGCTGAGACGTTGCTAGAAAAATTTCACAAGATGCAGGTCCCCTACACCTTTTCTGCTGAGACCAACTGCCACCCCTTCCCTCACGTAGCCAACATTCACCCCGAGACAGCGAGTCGATTCAAATACCTCAACTCAGGCTCTTACATGGGGTATGTTGCAGCTCTCAAACAGATCTTCGAAGAGATCTCTCCTATACCCGATGAGACGGATGATCAAGGACTCTTGATGGTCTATTTTCTCTACCACCCAGAGCAGATGATTCTCGACACCGATTGCGAACTCTTTATCCCTCTTGTGTCGCTCGATCGAGACGATCTCAAGCTAGACTTGCAACAAAAAACTGTCGATTGCTTGGTCACCAAGACTAGGCCCTCTGTTATTCACGGTAACGGCTCATCGAAAGCGCTCTACCAACAGGTTTACGAGGAGCTTTTTGAAAATGATCCTACTCTCACCCTTTTAGAGAACGACCCGAGAAAGCCGCATTTTGAGCGCGCCTTTGACCTTATGGAGAGTCGAGGACTTCATTCGATCGTCGAGCTAGGGTCAACAAGTTCTGATATTTTCAAAGCGTGGGCTGAGTGGCACCGGGAGGGGAGCTATCACTCCTACGCCTCTTTAGAGCAACTCAAAGAGCCGGTAGACCTTCTTTATCTCGACTGCACGGAATTCAATTGGGCCGATCCCCAAAGCTCACAGAAAAAAATGCTCAAAGAGGTAAAGAGAGCGTACAAATTTCTCTCCGATGAGAGCGTTGTAATGATCGATGGATGGGCCCTACCCTTCGGGGGGCAGGGGAAACTTGTGGCAGAATTTCTTGAAACGAAGGGGTGGAGCTGCTTAGATCACGGGTTTCAAGCCATCTACTCGCGCTAGTGCGAAAGCGGCATCGATGCAGTCGTTGACACCCACGCCATCATAAGAGCTTCCAAGGGGAGTGACGCCTTTGGGGAGCGCTGCTCTAAACCTCGCAACTCTTTGCTCGTAGCCCACTTCGTATTGTGGGATTGCATACTTAGCTTCAAAGAGAAGAACCTCGTCTGGCTCCGCTTTGATCTTGAGATATTTCTCCACAGCTGCAAGGGCTTTTTCAAGCGGATCTTCGCCTCGAAGCATCACACAGAGTTGTGTCTTGTCCCCTCTCGAGAAAATTTCAGAGTCGAAGGTGATGCCGAGAATCGATTCCTTTTCAGATGAGGGGACGAGAAATCCAAATCCTTTGTGAGTGAGAAGATGTTTTTTCCACCCCAAGCTGACCGTGGTGAGCGATGCGTAAGAGCAAGGAGAAGAAAGGCCTAGCAGATGGGGAGGGGCAGCGAGTAGGACATGGTCGGCTTCAAAATCTCTAGAGGGAGTCACCACCCGGCCGGGCTCGATCGCCAGCGCAGGAGTATTCAAATGAAGGTCAATGCGGGAAGCAAGGGCCTGAGGCATGCTCTCCATCCCCCCTTCAAAGGTATAGAGCGAGGTAGGAGCGCGTTCTCGTTTTCTCATTAGGGTCAAAAATCGATGCTTCCAAAGGTTTGGGAAACAACTTTTCATGGAGAGTTTTTTAAGGTCTCCCCCGTAAATGCCTGCCACAAGGGGATCGATAAAAGTTTGTGTGAAAAGAGGACCATACCTCTCTTTGCAAAAAGAGAAAATCGATCGATCTTCCTCGGACGTTGTTTTGGGCATCAGGAGGTCTCTAAAGAAGGCTGCAGCTCCCCCATTTTTGAGAAGAAACATAGGGGAAATAGGGCGAAGCTCCCCATTTAGGGCGAGGTAGCGGATTTTCGATTCAGGATTTGCAGAAATAAGCTTCAAGCCGAGCTCTTGAGCAAGAGCGAGGGTCTTTTTTCCCTTCCCTTCGGGGCGAAAACCTCGAGGACCTCTTTCAAAGAGAAAGCCGCCGAGCTCAGTGGAGTGAATCCACCCTCCAGGCCTGTTTGAGCTCTCAAGTACAACCACTTGATGTTTTTTTTGAAGTGTGAAAGCGGCAGTAAGCCCTGCAATGCCAGCGCCAATGATAACGATTTTCATACTGATCTTGAAAACTGGTCGATTTCGGGGCGAATGTAAGCATCAAAGGGCATAGCAACGAGTCGGATGAATAGCTCTCCGAGCTCGCTAGCGACGATGCGGCTGCTAGTTTGGTGGATAAGCCCGCGACTTTCAAGCGCCTCTAGTTTTTCAGCTAGGGGTGCAAAATAGGTGTCAAAAGAAGTGCCAAAGGTTGAGTGGAAAAGCTCTTTATCGAGCTCGAACGTGCACATTAAGGTGTGGATCACCCATTTGCGCAGCAAGTCGTCGGGAGTGGAGACTTTTCCAAGATGAATGGGAAGCTCTCCTCGGTCGATGGCCGAATAGTAGTCTGTGAGCCCCTTGATGTTTTGGACATAGGTATCTTGAATCGAGCCGATGGCAGTGACACCGAAGCCTAACATATCTTTAGAGAGTTTCGCTGTGTAGCCTTGGAAATTTCGTCCCAAAGTTTTATCGCGCAAGCAGGTGACTATCTCGTCTTCTTCAAGAGCAAAATGGTCCATACCGATGGCAATATATCCCCCCTCAATAAATGCTTTTCTCGCCTCTGCGTAGATCTGAAATTTTGTCTCAGTTGTAGGGAGCGTCTCTTCTCGAATTGCCTTCTGATGCTTTTTAAGCCAGGGCACTTTGGCATAGGAAAACATCGCAATCCGGTCGGGGCGGAGCTGTAAAATATCGGAGACCGTCTTTCGAAAACTCTCCTGAGTCTGATGAGGGAGTCCGTAGATCAAATCGATATTCACCCCGTTAAATCCGAGATCACGGGCAAGTGAGTAGCACTCTCTTGTCATCTCGACAGACTGCCTTCTTTTGATCGCCTCCTGGACTTTAGGGTCCGTATCTTGCACTCCAAAGCTGACGCGATTAAACCCGAGTCTTTTGAGCATATGTAATTTAGCCCCGCTCTCTTCAAGAACAGTACGGGGGTCAATCTCTATAGCCACCTCTTTGGAAAAATCGATTTCAAAGGTGGAGGCAATTTTTGTGAAAAGCTTCTCAAAGAGGGGGATCGAGAGTTTCGTTGGGGTGCCTCCTCCGAAATGGATTTGGACAGCACGCCGCGATGAGCCGAGATGCGCAGCGACCAGATCAATCTCTCGCATCAAGTAGTCGACGTAGCGGCTCTCATTTTCAGGTTTGCGGTTGAGCACAACCGAGCAGGCGCAGTAGAGACACATCGTCTTGCAAAACGGGATATGGAAGTAAAGTGAGAGGGGCTCATCGGTGTGCGCTTCGAGCTTTTCGGCATAAGTTAAGGGGAGAAGCGGCCCCCACTCAGGGGCTGTTGGATAGGAGGTGTAGCGAGGCGCTGGCTGGTTGAATTCGGCCAGTGTGTTAGGATCGACGAACATGGTCTACCAAAAATTTCACATTTTCTACCGGGATATCAGGAAGTAGGCCGTGTCCTAGATTGAAGATAAAACCGGGGTCATCTTTCATCCCGAAGAGTAGGCGGTCGGCACCCTCTGCAATCTTCTCTTTTGAAGCATAAAGGAGCATGGGGTCGAGGTTGCCTTGAAGGGCGATAGAGCGAGGAATTTGGTCGCGGATGGCGAGAAGATCACCACTCCAGTCCACACTTATAGCAGCGGGCTGCAGCTTGGCAAGCTCAGGAGCAAAAAGCGAGGAGCCGCGACAAAAGAGCAGGGTGGGGTGATCGACCGCTTTCATGATTTTCCGCATAGGTTCTAAGCAGTAAGTACGAAATTCATAGATTGACAGAGCATTCGCCCAGGAGTCGAAGAGTTGAATCGCATCGACGCCAGCGCGCACCTGGCAGTTGAGGTATTCGATGGTGGCAACGGTGATCTGATCGAGAAGTTTTGTAAACCCTTCAGGGTCTCGAAAGAGCCACTGCTTGGTTTTTTTTAGATCGCGACTTGACCCTCCTTCAATCAGGTAGCTGGCGACAGTAAAAGGTGCGCCTGCAAAGCCGAGAAGAGGAACTTCGAGCTCCTCTTTGAGCTGCTCGATCGCTTCGATCACATTGACATAAGCTACGTGAGGGTCTTGCATTTCGATGCGATCGGGGCTGTCTTGAACAACGGGCCCGACTCCCTCTTGAAAATCATAGCGGATGCCAAGTCCATCGAACACGGTGAGGATATCACTGAATAAGATGGCCGCATCGACTTGGAGAATATCGAGAGGGAGTTTAGTGACTTCGACAATTGTTTTGGGGTCGTGAAACATGTCAAGAAGGGTGCGGCCCTCCCTTAAGGCGCGGTACTCAGGGAGGTAGCGTCCCGCTTGGCGCATGAGCCAGATGGGAGGTCTTTTTTTGTTTCGGCAGTGAAGAGCATCGAGAAGCATAGGAGAGAAATGTAGTCACCCTTGGCTTAATTGGCTATAGGAAAATTGGCTCTCAAAGCCTCAATAATCAGAGATTCAAAATCTTCAGGTGATTGAGGAGGTGGGACGACAATTTTTTGACTGATCTTCTTTTTAGAGCCGTGAGCCTGCTCAGCGAAGAGGGTAAATTTTGAGAGCTTAATCACGCTGAATTGATTCTTTGCAGCAAAAAGGCGGACCCGAGAGAGACGGTGAAGCCATTTTACTGGCTCAGGGAGGGGGCCGAATCGGTCGCGTACCTCTTCGATGATCAGATCGATCTCTTCAAAATCTTCCGCATCGCCCAGACGTTGGTACATCTCCATACGCAAGCTGCTCTCATCGACGTAATCGGCCGGAAGGCGGGCATCGAAGGGCATTTCTACTTTCACTTCGTGGTAGAAGAGAGGTTGACTCTGTTTTTTCAAGGCAGCTACCGTTTTTTTCAGCAGCTTGCAGTAGAGCTGAAAGCCAATGGCTGCGACGTGGCCCGACTGCTCGGTGCCCAAAATGTTGCCCGCACCTCGAAGTTCAAGGTCGTGCATAGCAATTTTCATTCCATTGCCCCCCGCAGCGAGTGCCGAGAGTCGTTTTCTCGAGTGCTCACTTAGCTCTTTGGTGCTTGGAACTATAAAGTAGCAGTAGGCCTTGCGATTCCATCGCCCCACTCGTCCGCGCATCTGATAGAGATCTGCAAGTCCAAGCCTGTCGGCACGGTCGATCAAGATCGTGTTGGCATTGGGAATATCGATCCCATTTTCGATGATCGAGGTGGCAATGAGAATATCGGCTTGCCCTGATTTGAAGAGATGAAACACAGTGTCGAGCTCTTGGGCGCCCATCTGCCCATGCCCCACGACAATTTTCGCCTGGGGGAGCAAGGTTCGGATCTTTTCGGCCATTTGAAAGATCGTCTCCACACGGTTGTGGACTACATAGGCTTGCCCCTCGCGGGCGAGTTCTCGGAGCAAAGCGTTTTTGAGTAAATCGTCGCTGCTCTTGCAGACGATAGATTGGATAGGCAGTCGATCTTCTGGAGGCGTGTTGATCACAGAGAGATCGCGTGCGCCTACAAGTGACATGTAAAGGGTGCGAGGGATTGGAGTTGCGGAGAGTGTGAGACAGTCGATCTCACTTTTCAGCTGTTTGAGATGCTCTTTAGCTCGCACCCCAAATCTTTGCTCTTCATCGATAACCACTAGCCCTAGTTGTTTAAATTGGACATCTTTACTCACAATTCGATGTGTCCCGATGAGGATGTCTATTTGTCCCTCAGCGGCACTTTGGATGGTTTGCATGAGCTCTTTGCGCTTTTTAAAACGGGAGAGAAGACCGATGCGGATGGGGAAGTTGCGCATCCGGTCTGAAAAGGTCTCAAAATGCTGCAAAGCGAGCATCGTTGTCGGAACGAGCACAGCCACCTGCTTTCCCCCCTCGACCACTGCGCGAAAAGCAGCGCGCATCGCCACTTCGGTTTTTCCATAACCCACATCGCCGCATATCAGCCGATCCATTGAGGTATTAGAGAGCATATCTTTCTCAATTTGCTCAAGAGCTAGCAGCTGATCGGGCGTCTCATGGTAGGGAAATTCTGTTGCAAATTGCAAAGAGAGTTCTCCATCTGGAGGGTAGGAAAATCCTCCTTTGATAACCCTCTCGGCTTGGATTTTAAGCAGGTCATGGGCGTAGCCGATGATCGCTTGCTGGGTTCGCTCGCGCGTCCGTTTCCACCGGCTGCTCCCGATGGTGTGCAGCTCAGGAGGAACTTCACTCGCACCGATGTATTTGGAGATAAGATTCGCATTCTCCATCGGCACAAAGAGTTTGCCGCCCCCTGCATACTCGACGAGCATGAATTCTGTCTCCACACCTAAGTGGTTGGGCCGTTTTTCAATTCCAAGAAATCGCCCAACTCCTTGATCCATATGGACGACCGCTTCTCCTGGATTGAGAGAGAGTACTTCAGAGGGAAGGGTGTGGTAGTGCGTTCGCTGCTTTTGCCGCCTCACCTTGTACTTATGTGTGAGCTCTGTCATGGGGATGATCGCGAAGGGAGGCTCTTCTAGAAAAAAACCTGAGCCGAGGTAGCCTCGCTCCATCTGCGGAGAAAACCCCTCGGGAAGTTTTTTTAAAAGAGCCGTTTTTTCTGACTCATTTTGATAGAGAAAACGGATCGAGGAGTCGGGAAGGGGAGGCAAGTTGAGTGTGTCTGTCTCTTGCGTTAAATCGTTCAGGTGTTCAAAGGGGGCGTGCCAACGGAAGGCCTCCCATGTTCTGTTGAAACACTCAAAGGTAATGGGCTGGGCGGGAGCCGATTTTGCATAGGCTTTTGAGACATCGGCAAGTTGCTTGACCGTACTGATCTCCTCAAGTGATTCACGTGAAAAAAAGAGTTTTTGGAGAGGTTCGATTTTCTCAAAGAGCTCCTCGAGAGTGCAAAAGATACGGCTCTTCGATCCGGCCATTGCTGAGAGGGTAACATACTTGTCTTCGAGGTGGGTGATGTCATCAAAGACTACAACAGTTTCAGGGCCGAGGTAGTCAAACAGTGTGCAGAGCTGTTTCTCCCCTCCAAGCAGCTCGAGCTCTTCACCAGGTGTGATGAGGACGCGGTCGATCTTTTGCACGGAGGTTTGACTGATTGGGTCGTATTTTCGAATCGAGGCGATCTCATCTCCCCAAAACTCGACGCGAAAAGGATCGGGGGAGTTGACAGGATAGAGATCGAGAATCCCGCCGCGAGAAGCAAATTCTCCTTTATCAGCAGCAACCCCTTTTCGGTGGTATCCCATCTCTGTGAGCACTTCGGGCAGCAGCTCAAAGGGGACCTCTTCACCAACGGCGAGCTCCAAGTGGAGTTTTTTGAGCTTAGTGGGAGGGAGGAGCTTTTGAAGGATGGCCTGAATGTTGGTGACAATCACTTGAGGCTCACTGCTCTCTTGCAAGCTGCGTAGTCTCTCGTATCTCTCTCCGACTATATCGGAGCTGGGTGGGATCTCCTCTGAAGGGAGAGACTCCCAGGCGGGAAAGTCTGAGGGCTCTTTGCCAAGAAAATAGGGGAGATCGTCAAAAAGTCGCTTGTGGTCGGTCATAACCACGACGTGTTTCCCACTTTTTTTCTGGACCTCAGCGATCAAAAATGCTTTGGGGGCCTCCCAGAGCTTCTCGACGATGAGATCTCCCCCTTGCTCTATTTTTTCAAGCGCTGCTCGGGTGTGAGTTAAGAGAGCCTTTTCTCGATCCATTCCTCTGCCGCCTCCAAAGCTTTTGGAATGCCTGCAAGGTGGGAGCCACCTCCCCCAGCACTCTCTGCTTTTCCTCCTCCTTTTCCTCCTAGAAGCGGAGAGATCTCTTTCACAAGATCGCCTGCTCGAATGCCTTGTTCGATCAAATCTTTTGAGACACGCACGACAAGCGCACACTTATTCTCTTCTTTTCCGATCAAGAGAAGGACGAGAGAGCTTTGTTTAGCCATAATCAGATCGGCGCACATGCGGAGCTGTTTGGCCGAAAGAGAGGCTGCATGCGCTAAGTACGGTCTGTTTTTTATCTGCTTGAGGTGTTCGAGAAGGCTCTCTACCTCAAAAGAGAGAAGCTCGCACTCTAGCTCATCGACCTGCTTGACGAGCGCTTTGCACTCTTCTTGAATCTGCTTGATCCGCCCTTCAGTTTGGCTGGGTTGAACATTTAAAAGCTCAGCTATGTGGGCAATTTGATCCCGGTTTCCAGCAGCGAGCTCTTCAGCATGAAAGCTTGTTACCGCTTCGATACGTCTCACCCCTGCAGCTACACTGCTCTCGCTCGTGATTTGAAAGAGGCCGATTTGTCCACTCGCTTGCACGTGGGTCCCGCCGCAGAGCTCTTTAGAAGGGCCGACTGTGATGACGCGTACCAGTTCCCCATATTTGTCTCCAAAAAATTGTTTGATTTCAGATTGTTTAGCCGCTTCGTTGTAGCTCATCTCAAAGATATGGACCGGCAAATCCCCCCGAATTTTCTCGTTCACGAGCTTTTCGGTGCGATCGAGTTCCTCTTTGGTGAGAGCTTTGTGGTGGTTGAAGTCAAAACGGAGGCGCTCTGCATCCACCACAGATCCTGCTTGGCGAATGTGAGGTCCGAGTACAACACTTAAAGCCCAATGGAGGAGGTGGGTGGCCGTGTGGTTACAAGCGATGCACACTCTTTTTTCAGAATCGACTGTCAACTCAATAGGAGCACCCACTCGGATCTCTCCTGTTTTTAGGACTCCTTCGTGAGCGATGAGATCAGTAAAGGGCTCTTTTGTTCCTACAACATAGAAGCGAGCCTCCCCCGAGCTAATCACCCCTGAGTCGCCAATCTGCCCTCCCTTCTCAGAGTAGAACGGGGAGCGGTCGGAAAAAAGAGTCCCCTGCTCTCCCTCATGGAGTGTAGAAACTTCTTTCCCTTCATGCAAAATCTTTACCACTACTCCATCACAAGAGAGCTGGTCATAGCCGAGAAACTCTGTTGCGCCAAACGACTCATAGATCGATTTTTCAGCCATTTGAGCTTGAGTTTTTCTAGCTCCTCTCGATCTCTCCTTCGCTTCGTGCTCGAGAGCCTCAAATCTAGTGATATCGACAGTGAGGTGATCATCTTTTGCAAGCAATAGAATTTCCTCAAGAGGAAGGCCGTAGGTATCTTTCAATTTAAAGGCATCATCTCCAGAAATTTGTCCCGAAATTTTCGCAAGGTCTACAATCTGACTTAAAATGTTGCCTCCTCGCTTGAGCGTGCGCAAAAAACTCTCCTCTTCAAGGGTTAAAATCTCCTCAATGCGGCTTTGCGCGGTCACAATCTCTTGAAAATCATCTCCCATGGTACCGATTAGCGTGGGGACAAGCTCGGCTAGAAAGGGACGCTCTAATCCGAGCTGCCGTCCGTAGCGAACGGCCCGTCTAAGCACTTTACGTAGCACGTACCCCCTCTCGATATTGCTCGGCTGCACGCCGTCAGCAATAGCGAAGGCTAGAGAGCGGAGGTGGTCTGCAATGACTCGAAATGCTGGAGGAGCCGATGCGTAGCTTCTTCCTGACACCTCTTCTGCTTTCCCGATCAGAGCGCGCAGAATATCTGTTTCAAAGAGCGTAGGGGCGCCCATTTTCAAAGCAGCGACCCGCTCGAGTCCCGCTCCTGTATCGACACTTTTGTTAGGAAGTAGCTGCATCTCCCCCTCAGCTGTCTTGTTGAATTCCATAAAAACGAGGTTCCAGAATTCAAAAAACCGCTCCCCCTCAAAATCTTCAGCAGGGTTGCGCCCTGTTCCAAACCTTTCCCCTCTATCGAAGTAGAGCTCTGAGCATGGGCCGCAAGGACCCACATCGCCCATAGCCCAAAAATTATCTCTCTCTCCCATCCGGACGATTCGGCTCTCGTCGACAAATTTTTTCCACAGTTCAAAGGATTCGTCATCTTCGTGAAAAACGGTAACCCAGAGATCTTTAGGGTCAAATTTGAACACTTCAAGAGCCGCTTCCCAAGCAAGCGCTATCGCCTCTTTTTTGAAATAGTCTCCAAAAGAGAAGTTGCCTAGCATTTCAAAGAAGGTGAGATGGCGATCTGTGTGTCCTACATTTTCAAGATCGTTGTGTTTTCCCCCGACACGGATACATTTTTGTGTGGAGGTAGCCCTTGAAAAGGGAGCGGCCCTTTTCCCGAGGAAGATCTCTTTGAACTGGTTCATCCCCGCGTTGACAAAAAGCAAGGTAGGGTCATCTAATGGGATCACAGGGGAGGAGGGGATAAGCTCATGTCCTCGCTTTTGAAAAAAAGTGAGAAAATCTCTCCGAATCTCTTGGCTAAGCATGTCACTCCTCGATAAATTATAAGCTCGCGAGTCTAGCATGCACTTGAGATTTTTTCCACGTGCACGTTAGACTAGCCAGCTCCAACTCAACCAAGAGAAAAAAAAGTGGACGAAAAGGCCCTCAACGACGAGCAGAAGAAAATCTTGAGCAAAATAGCAGGTGCGATTCGTCAGCTTTCGATGGACGCTGTGCAGAAAGCGAATTCAGGTCATCCAGGCCTTCCGATGGGGTGCGCTGAAATCGGCGCCTATCTCTACGGTATTGCGCTCAAACACAACCCCAAAAACCCCGCCTGGCTCGGCCGAGACCGGCTTGTCCTCTCCGCAGGACACGGCTCGATGTGGCTCTATTCTTGTCTCCATCTCGCCCGCTTTGACCTCTCTCTTAATGAGATCAAAAATTTCCGCCAACTCCACTCAAAGACCCCTGGACACCCCGAGTACCCTCACACAGCAGGCGTTGAAGCGACAACAGGGCCGCTGGGTCAAGGGACTGGCAATGCCGTAGGATTGGCACTAGGTGAGAAGATCTTGGCGACCAAGTTCAATACAGCAGATCACAAGCTTTTTGATTCAAAAGTTTTTTGTCTCTGCAGTGATGGCGATCTCATGGAGGGGGTGAGCCATGAGGTGTGCGCTCTAGCGGGACACCTGAGACTGGACAACCTCATTTTCATCTACGACTCCAATAACATTTGCTTAGACGGCCCCCTTTCTGAAACGATGTCAGAAGAGACACCTGCGAGATTTAGGGCCTATGGGTGGGATGTCTGTGAGGTCGATGGACACGATGTCAATCAGCTACATGAGAAGATCACGACCTTGCGCGGTTGTCAAAAGCACCCCACTTTGATCTTAGCGCGCACGATCATTGGCAAAGGGTCACCCAATAAGGCTGGGTCTCATAAAGCGCATGGATCTCCTCTTGGCATCGAAGAAGTGGCTGCCACCAAAAGAGCGCTTGGTCTCCCTGAAGAGCCTTTCCATATTCCCAAAACCGTGATCGACTACTTTGAGCACCGGTTGTTGCAGCAAAAGCAAATGGAGGAGCAGTGGAATGAGACTTACCGCCTTTGGGCGAAGACAAATCCTGCTCTAGCCGAGCAGTTTGTTCAGATGCAACACCACCAGCTTCCCGAAGATCTTGAGAAAAAACTGTGGGAGATTGAGCTGCCTGCCAGTGTGGCGGGTCGAAAAGCTTCTCAGACGGTTCTCAACGCTCTTGCGGACTGGCTCCCCGATCTTTATGGGGGGTCTGCTGATCTCTCTTGCTCGGATCTCACCTCGCTTGCAAACTTCCCTGTCCTCTCGCCCGGGAAATTTGAAGGGCGGAATATCAAGTACGGGGTGCGTGAATTTGGCATGGGAACGATAGCAAATGGACTTGCCTATACTGGCATGATCACCCCGTTTATCGGCACGTTTCTGACTTTCTCTGACTACTTGCGCAACTCGATTCGGGTCGCTTCGATGTCAAAGTTGCGTGTCGTTTATCAGTTCACTCACGACTCCATCTTTCTTGGTGAAGATGGCCCGACGCATCAACCTGTTGAGCACTATGCAGCGCTACGCTCCATCCCACATTTGCATGTGATACGCCCGGGAGATGCAAACGAGGTGCGCATGGCATGGCTTGCAGCGCTTCGATACAATCACCCCACTGCCATCTTGCTCACAAGGCAGGCTCTTCCTACCCTAGAGTGTACGCATGTTCCCTTCGATCAAGGGTTGGGAAGAGGGGGGTATGTGGTTAAAAAAGAGAAGGGCAAGCCCGATTTCACCCTTTTTACAACAGGCTCCGAGCTCAACCTTGCTCTCAACGTGGCGGAGGAGTTGGAAAAACTCGAGAAGTCTGTGCGCGTGGTTTCTATGCCTTGCTGGGAGATTTTTGAGCTTCAAGACTCTGAGTATCGAGATTCCGTTGTTCAGGGAGAAATCGGCAGACGCGTGAGCATTGAAGCGGGTGTTGATCTAGGCTGGCATAAATACATCGGGCGCGAGGGGATTTCAATCTGTATGGAGAGTTTTGGGGCCTCAGCGCCCGCCGATGCGGTGGCTGAGGAGTTTGGTTTTGTGGTTGACTCCATCCTCGAGCGCATCCTCGCTCACTAGATATCAGTCTTAGGAGATTTGCCTCGGAAAGCACCCTTCGCTTTGTGTTTGAGAAGCTCCCGCATCGCTTCGATCGCTTGCATCCCTTTGTCGAGATGGCCTGTCGTATAGGTTTCAAATATTTGCTTCGCGCTGTCTTTGGTTTTGATCCCATCTCTTTGGAGGGGGAGATCTGAGATGAGAAGGAGGGCTCCGATGGGGAGCTTACGGCGGTAGCTTGCAGCAAAGAGGGTAGCGCATTCCATCTCGATGGCTTGAGCTTTGGTCTCGATCAACTTCTTTTTGAAGGTGTCGTTGAATTCCCAGAAACGGATGTTCGTTGTGTGCGTGATTCCGATGTGGTAGCTCGCGTGGTTGTTGTCGAGCACCTGAGTGCACGCCTTTTGCATCAAAAAATTTGCGAGTGCAGGGACCTCGGGAGGGAAATAGAAGTCGGAGGCTCCCTCTCCTCGAATGCTTGCGATTGGAAGAAGATAGTCGCCCACTTTGTAGTGGCGACGTAGCCCTCCGCACATGCCGAGCATCAACCCCGCCTTTATTTTAGGGAGAAAAGAGCAGAGGTCGATTATTAGGGCTGCCGCTGCAGATCCAAGCTTAAAATCGACGATACTCACATCGTGTTTGACAGAGTGGGCAGAGCGAAACATCGACCCCTCGCGAAGGGGGACGTCATAAATTTCAGAAAAGGTGCGGATATAATGGGAGAAATTAGTGAGAAGAAGATAAGAGCCAAACTCTTCGATGTCAGAACCCGAGTATCGCTCTAAAGTCTCTCTAGCAATGTGCGCTTCGTGAGGGTCCATCTCATAGAAATTCATACCTCCCGTTTAAAGGTTCTCCCTCTTTTTGAACAAGCACTTCAACAGGGTGTGGATGAGGCCAAGTTTCTCTTTTTTGGGCAGGGGGCTTCCCTCTCCCCAACCGTTTAGCTCATGCATCTCGCAGCCAGTGATGCCATGACCTGGCTCAACGGGCTCTTTGAGAAAAAGGGTATCAATTTGATAGTCTTTGTAAGTATTTCGCCACATGGTATAGTCCAACTCCTGAGTCCGAATATGAGGGGATTTATTTTATGGCGCAAGTTTCAACTAGTGATTTTCGCAGTGGATTGAAAATTGAAATCGATGGACAGCCCTATACAATCGTCACTAATCAATTTGTTAAACCGGGCAAAGGGCAAGCCTTTAATCGTGTGCGTATGAAACACTTGCTAAGTGGGCGCACCATAGAAAAAACTTTCAAGTCGGGGGAGTCTGTCCAGCTCGCGGATGTCGAAGAGAAGGAGCTTCGTCTGCTTTATGTCGACAATGCAGGCGCCACTTTCATGGATGACGACTCTTTTGAACAACTCATTGTAGCCCACGACAAAATAGAAGAGGTGAAACAGTGGCTTGTGGAAGACCTGCTCTATGCGCTTGTTTTTTATAAAGGCGAACCCGCTTTTGTCGAGCCCCCTACTTTTATGGAACTTCAAATTACCGAGACCGACCCTGGCGCTCGTGGAGATACTGCCTCAGGGCGCGTATTGAAACCTGCGACGACAAGCACAGGGGCTGTTGTGCAAGTTCCTATCTTCGTAGAACAAGATGAGTGGATCAAAGTCGATACTCGCACAGGGGAATATGTCTCTCGCGTCAACAAATAGTATTAAAATGCTCGAGGATCGAGCAGCTCTCCTGGCAGCTTCTCGCGCTTTTTTTGCAAAACGGGGAGTGCTTGAAGTTGATGTGCCAGCTCTGAGCCCGTATGGATCTGTCGATCCTCACATCGATCTCATTGAGGTGCGTTCCATGGGTAGACGAGGGTTTCTTCACTCCTCTCCTGAGTACGGGATGAAGCGACTTTTAGCCGCTGGGATAGGTGATATCTACCAGCTATCTCATGTCTTTCGCGATCTTGAGAGCGGAGAGAGGCACAACCTTGAGTTTACGATGGTCGAGTGGTACCGTTTGGGGTTTACGTTGGAGCAGATGATTGAAGAGACCCTCGATTTTGTGCGCCTTTTTGTCGGGGGAGATCGATCTTTTGAGAAAATCACCTTCAAAGAGGCCTTTGGTGGAGACTACCCTGAAGATAGGGAGGTGCGCGATCGTCTCTTTGCACTGGAAATTGAACCTCACCTTTTGAGCACTGTGGTGACCGATTTCCCTCCCGATCAAGCCGCCTTAGCCCAAATCGAAGGGGGGGTGGCCAAGAGGTTCGAAGTGTTTTACGCAGGTATGGAGCTGGCCAATGGGTACTTAGAGCTCACTGATGCTGCTGAGTGGAGAGCTCGACTTGACAATGCGAATCAAGAGCGCAGAGCTCTTGGAAAAGCCCCTTATCCTATCGACCCACATCTTCGAGATATTTCTGCCTGCTCTGGAGTCGCTGTAGGGTTTGACCGACTGATGATGCTCCGACACGGCGTCCAGGATATTCATGAGATTTTACCGTGCTAGCCTTTCTTTTTGACAACGATGGTGTTTTGATTGATAGCAGTGCACTTCACTGGGAGTCATGGCTTCGACTCATGGAAGAGGAGCCTCGCATCGCTATGACTCATGAGGCTTTTAAAAGAGGATTTGGAAAGAGAAACGACCTGATTTTGCAAGAGATTGCCCCTGATATCTCGCCCGAGTTGCATGGGCACCTCGCCGAGAGGAAGGAAGAGCTTTTTCGTGAATGCGCCAGAGGACATATCGAGCTTTTGCCCGGAATGGAGCCATTTCTTTTAGAGCTGAAACGGCTGAAGGTTCCTCGCATCATCGCCTCCTCCACACCACCTGAAAACCTCGAGCTTTTTTTGAACTCTACCGTGCTAGGAGAGTATTTTGATGCTTACGTGTCAGCAGAGAGTGTTGCTCATGGCAAGCCTGCGCCCGATGTGTTTCTTGCAGCGGCTGATCAGTTAGGGTTGCCTGCTTCGAGCTGCATTGTTATCGAGGATGCACCTGCAGGCATTGAATCTGGAAAAGCGGCTGGCGCTTTTGTCATCGCACTTGCGACGACGCATCTAGCTGAGCAACTATTGGGTTACGATCTTCTCTTTGAAACGCCTGCTGATCTTGATTTAGAAGTTATTACCACAGCTTTTGAGAACTGGAGAGAGAGATGAGAGAGCACTGGGGTTCAAAAGTTGGATTTGTCTTAGCAGCTTTAGGCTCTGCTATTGGTCTTGGAACGCTTTGGAAATTTCCTTATGTCGTTGGAGACAATGGGGGAGGGGTTTTTCTTCTTTTCTACACTTTTTTTACCCTCACACTCGGCATTCCTCTTTTTATTGGTGAGCTGATTATCGGCAGGCGGACGCAAAGAGGGGCTGTTGGGTCCTTTGCATCGCTTGCGGGGCAATCAAGTCCTTGGAGGGTTGTCGGATGGTTTGGGGTGCTCAGCGCTTTTTTTATCCTCTCTTATTACTGCATTGTCGCGGGCTGGGGGCTAAACTATTTAATGCTCTCACTCAACCAATTTTATGAGATACGTTCGAGCGCTCAAATTGCCTCTACTTTTGGAAGGCTCTACGAGGCAGGGGATGTCTCTCTTTTTTGGGGTACGATCTTTTTGCTGCTCACTTTTGGCGTTGTCTATCAAGGAATTCGGAAAGGGATTGAGCAGTGGAGTCGCATCCTTATGGTTCTGCTTCTTCTACTTCTTGTCGCTCTTTGCATCTACTCCTTCACACTCAGTGGCTTTTCTGAAGCTCTTCAGTTTCTTTTCCGTTTCAAATGGAGAGAGCTTCAATACTCAGGTATACTTCAAGCGCTCGGTCTTTCGCTTTTTACGCTTAGCTTAGCCCAAGGGGTGATCATCACCTATGGGAGCTATCTCCCTCCAAATAGTGACCTTCCGAAAGCGGCTCTAATTGTTGGTATCGCGGTCGTGTTGATTTCCTTTCTCACGGTGCTTGTGATCTATCCTGTTGTCTTTACCTTCCACCTTCCGATCAATGAGGGGGCGGGCTTGATTTTTGAGACCATGCCCGTTCTTTTTGCATCGCTGCCAGGCGCGATGGTGCTCTCGGTGCTTTTTTTCACTCTTTTTGTTTTTGCGGCGCTTACTTCATCTATCGCGCTGCTCGAAGTGGTCGTAGCCAACCTCATTGATCTCTATGGGCTGAGTCGCCCAAAAGCGGCAATTTTTTCGAGTGTAGCACTTTTTTTCGTCTCTATCCCTTGCGCACTTGCTGGATCGGGGGCTCTTTTCAAAGAGTGGCTTCCTATGTATGGCGTGAATTTTTTTGGAACTCTTGATGCGCTTGTTTCGAACTGGCTTCTCCCTTTGGGCGCTTTGCTGACCTCTCTTTTCTTAGGTTGGCGTCTTCCATCGTGTCTGGTGCGTGAAGAGTTCAAACGGGGATCGATATTCGGAAAAATTTATGGGGGATGGATTTTTTTAATCCGTTGGATTGTCCCCATGGCGATTCTTTTGGTTTTTATTTACGAGAGTAAGATCTACTCCTTTGACAAATGATCACTCATCTCCTATAAATAGGGTCTATGGACGTTTCAGAAGTTGCCAAAGTTTCGTCTCTCAAAAAAGCGCGTCAAACGGGCGCTTCGGCTCCTATCCAAGATCGTCTTTCGATCTCTTCAGAGTCAGAGAAGAGAGCGCAGTGGGTTGAGGAGCTGAAACGGATGCCTGATGTGCGAGTGGACAAGCTCAATATGGAGCGGGCTACACTCTCTTCTCAAGAGCTCGCTCGCTGTTTGCTAGAAGCTGGCTTCTAATCGAGTGTGTTGAAAAAAATAGTCTTTGAGCGTCTTTTGTAGCCTTCCCGCCCCATTTTAACGATCTCGAGCGAGCGATCGCCCAAGTTGGGGAAAAAAGCTATAAAAGAGGTGGTAAGCCTATTTATTCAAAAATGCACCTCATTCTTCCTGTAAAAACCATCCTTTAAAACGCTATCTGGACCTGATCGATGTGACTATTCAAAAACGACTAGATGTCGTTGACATTATTTATTTGCCTAGATGAATATCTATTTGCAGCAGAACCCCTAACAACTTTCCGATGTATAATTGTTTGGATATTTCATGTGAGCTGGCCGAACGGATGCGAGAGCCCGAACATCTGATTGAAACCATGCGCTCGAAAATAGGGAGTGGAAATTACTATGCGGTTACATGGCCTGACTTCTCCTTCGCGTGGGGACTCTCGGGGATTGCTTCTTATTATGCTATCCTTCACAGACATTTTGATGGAGAGGGGTGGGATCGAGTAGCACATAACTATTTGATTATCTGTAAGCAGATGTTAGAGAAAACCCCCTCTTCAAATATCTCCCTGTTTTTTGGCTTAGCAGGTCTCTCTTTATCCGTTTACTGGTGCTCCGAAGAGAAAAAGCGTTATAGGCAATACCTCCATAACCTCGATATTTTATTGATCGAAAAGATTCAAAAGAGTTATTTAGACCCGATTAAACAATTTCTCGACCCCTCCAAGAGGGTGACATCTAGCTATTATGATCTTGCCCATGGGCTGAGTGGAGCGATCCTCTATCTCCTTAAACGTAAGGAAATGCAACAGCTCTGTTATGTGTGTGTTGAAGCGTTGACCAAGGTTCTATTCACTCCAAGAAAAATTCAGTCTGGACAGGTTTATCCCTGGTATCACCCTCCCGATGGACTCTATCCTGAACTTCAACAGGGGTATTATCGTTTAGACGTTCCCTACGGGTTGCCAGGTGTTTTGGGCACATTGTCGCAGGCATTGAAAAAAGGGATTTGCCCTCCAAATTTACTTGAGTGGATCACACAGACAACCCAATGGCTCCTGGATCGAAGTATAGACACATCTTCCTGGGATGCCATCGCTCCAGTTAAGAAAACAGAGAACACTCATACGGCCTCTTTACAAAGAAACTGGTTTAGTGGTGCTCCAGCATCTCTGTTTTGTCTATACTTGTCAGCAGAAGCTACTGAAAATTTATCACTTAAGAAATTTTGTGAACACGCGCTTTATTCTCACCTACGAGAAATTGTTGATCAAAATTGTTGTGAAGACACCTCTTTTGCTTGTGGCAAAGCAGGCCTTTTATTTCTCGCGTATCAAATGGGGTGTAAATCTGAAAATCCCTCCTTTTTTTCTTTAGCCAAAGAGCTAGAATCTGCACTGTTGATGTGTTTTAAACCCGAGCATACATTCGGATTTCAGTCTCTGGCAAAATTAGATTCCAATGCTCCTGTTTTTATTGATAACCCCTGTTTTCTCAATGGAGCAATTGGGATCAGCCTAACTCTGCTCCATGTTCAACGAAGAGAGAGTACCCCATGGGAGGAGGTTATGTTACTTGTCTAACAAACAAATGGATTTTGAGCTTATCAAACGGATAGCTAATCAGATGCGGGATCCATTAGCGGTTAAAAAGGTTCATGTTTCAAATTGGTCCTCACTTTCCCTAGCTGGTGGTTATCCAGCACTCTTACTTCTTTTTGCTGAACTAGATCACGTCTTCTCTCACGAAGATTGGGGAAATGTTGCGCATAAATTCATTTTTCAAATCATTAAAACTATTGAGTCAGAGGGGATTGGAAATATTTCGCTTTTCGGAGGGCTTGCTGGGGTCTGTTTCTGTCTCCAGTATGCTTCTAAAGAAGGGAGACGTTATAAGCGTGTTATCGATAAATTAGATGCCAAGCTTGCAGAATTAGTTCCTCTTTTCCATCTCGCCCCGATCGAGCAAACCCTTGATACAGGTGAGCCTATCAACCCAGCTCTATATGAGGTGATTCAAGGGGTATCGGGTATTGGGATTTATCTACTGAAAAAACCTATATTCAACTCTCTTCTTTACAAGTGCATCTCTTTACTCATCCGTTTAACTGAATCTATCTTAGTTTCAGGTTATCAAGTTCCAAGATGGTATGTTGCTCCCCGTTATTTTTCTCACGATCAATTGAGACAGCACTATCCGAATGGTAACTTTGATCTCGGTTTGTCACACGGAATTCCAGGCGTCCTAAGCTTTTTAGCTATCGCCTTAAAACGTGAAGTAGAGGTAAAGGGACAAAGAGAGGCGATCGGAAGAATTTCAAAATGGGTTATTTCTAAGCGCAAATCCATCGACAAACGTTATTTTTGGGATTCGATGCTCTCTTTGGAAGAAGAGATCCATCCGTTTGTCAATCCTCACCAGAAATCTAGGGATGCGTGGTGCTATGGAACGCCAGGAGTTGCTCGGGCTCTTTATTTGGCAGGTGATGCACTCGAAAATAATGCGATGAAGCGAGAGGCTGAAGCGACGTTTCACTCCGTATTTACAACCCCTGCCCTTGAGCGAGATCTTCCAGGCCCCACCCTTTGCCACGGTGTAGGCGGGCTTTTGCTTCTCACACAATTGATGTACCGAGAAACAGGCTCGCACCTCCTACAAAAAGAAGTTGCAAACTTGAGAGGTCAAGTACTAGCCCATTTTGATTCCAATGCTCCTTTTGGTTTCAAGCGTGCTATACCCAACAAAAGTGGTGGATATGCATGGGTAGATCAGAGTGACCTATTGGAAGGGGCAGCTGGCGTCTTACTCTCCCTGCTTGCCCTCTACACAGGACGCTACCAATGGGCTGATCCTTTTTTAATTAACTGATAGTTAGGACATCATGGATACTCTTTTTCAACCAGCATCTTTTTTCATGTTAAGGGCACCTAGTTTGCCCATCAAACGTTATGATCAGATGATCCAAAAGGAGAATTGCCCTCATGGACTCCTGAATTGGTTTCATCAAAGTACTGCATTTCGTCAAGCGATTCTCATAGCCTCCCCTGAACTCTATCGAGCAACCCTCCAGTTTGAATTGAAGGATAAACGACGCCAGGAACAGATAGTTGCGAGTTTGTTAAACTACTACGCTAGGATGTGTAGTCGATGTACTCCTTTTGGGTTGTTCTCATTTGTAGCCTTTGGAAAGTGGGGTGAACGCGTCCACAATACCCTTCATCCAAAACAGTTAAAAAAACAGGCCCGACCTGATATGGAGTGGCTTTACCGGGTGGTCGATAGAATTTTGGAAAATAGGGACTATTTTCCGTTGCTTCCTGTCACGGCTAACCCGCTTCTTACCTTTACGCGTGATCGTGTTCACCTCAATTACATACGAAAAAAGTCAGATACAGAAAAAGGGGAGAAAACGCTTTCGATACGTTTAAATCCGTTGACTTCATCACTGCT
Source organism: Chlamydiota bacterium (assembly GCA_021772465.1). Taxonomy (GTDB): domain Bacteria; phylum Chlamydiota; class Chlamydiia; order Chlamydiales; family JAAKFR01; genus JAJFLX01. The sequence continues at coordinate 206,689 of JAJFLX010000001.1, read as the reverse complement.
TGAGATTGCCCAAAGATCCATTTCAATTCAAGATATGGAAAATCTATTACTTAAGAGACACTCTTTCCTCGATAGAGAAAAGACAAGAGGTGTGATCCGGCAACTCCTTGATCAAGAAATTTTGATTAGTACGCTTCATCCTAGTCTGCTCACCCATACGCCCTATGCGCATTTTCTTGAAAAAATAGAAGAGTTGCCAATCGAACTTGAGGAGTTTGTTATTCTCAAAACCATTCAGCAGAAGATCGAAGAATATAATGCGACATCTTTCGATGAGGGTGAGAATCTACTTTTAGATCTACTGTCTTTGATGGAACAGGTTGCAAAGTCCCCACACTATCTTCAGCTAGATATGGCAGCAGGGGGCGCACTCCGACTTCCCAATACTTTTCACGCGGAGATAGCAGAGGCGGTTACCTTTACTTGGATGCTCTCAAAAGTGATTAGAAGCTCAGCTCCGAATAATCTGACCAATTACCACGCCAAATTCATCGAAAAATATGGGTATCAGCGTAGACTTCCTCTTCTCGAGTTGCTTGACCACCACTCTCTAGGGATTCCACAAGCCTATACTGATACAGAAGAGAAGGGGGCTGCCCCCTCAAAAATAGAGAACCATTGGAAGCAATTTCTTCTTTCAAAATTAAGTGAGTCTCTTCACTCTGGAAAAAAAGAGATAGAGCTCACTGAGGAGCTTCTTTCAAGGCTTGGACAAACAGATGAGAGCCAAGTTCAAATCCCTTTAGGTTTCGATCTTCAGTGTCGATTGAGTGCACCCTCTTCTGAAGAATTAGAGAAGGGCAACTACCTTGTCCAACTTTTTTCATTTTCTTTTCAATTAGGCAGTTTTTTTGGCCGCTTTTTAGATCTTTTAGGAGTGGAGGCAAAAGGAGATCTGAATCAGCTTTTCACTGAAGAGCAACTCAGGCATGGGCATGCACAAAGTGTTGAGCTCTCTTATCTCCCCCTTTACCCACGATCGGCTAATGTGGCCATTCACCCTTGTTTACGCCAGAATTATCTAGATTTGTCAGCGAAGAATACCTCAACGGTCCACTTAGAAGAGATTTATGTTGGGGCCGACAGTCACGGTTTCTACTTTTCTAACCGGGAGGGAGACATCGAATGGATTTTTAAATCCGGAAACGTGCTCACGACAAAGATTGCCCCCATTCCCATTCGATTTTTAAGAGATGCTTCCCAGGCCCGCCAGGGCCGTTTTGTTCATGCATACTGGGCGGACCTTGGCGCAGCTCCTTTTTTACCTAGATTGCGGTATCGAAAAGCAATTCTTTCACCGGCACAGTGGTCATTAGACAGAGAGAGTCTTGAGGCAAGAAATGAGAATGACCTAACTGTTATTACAAAAAAATTGCAAGATTGGTTCGAAAGGTGGGATGTGCCCCACTATGTTTACTTAACCGAATCTGATCATCAGCTACTGATCGATACACACTCATCTGCTCCGCTACAAGAACTTGCTCGGAGGATCAAAAAAGGAGAGTGGATTCAGCTTGTTGAGAAAATTGAGCCACAAACCCAACCCAATTGGTTCCGATTTCCTGAAGAGTCTCATTTGAGTGAAATCGTGATTCCCTTCTTGCGAAGCCCAAAAAAACAGGCGTTATCCGCGCGGTACATCCCTCAAGTGCACACTACTTGTCCAAAAGATCGTCTAAAAATCTTGGGGAGCGATTGGCTCTACATGTCTACCTATGTGCCTCAAACCAGCCAAAACCGCTTTCTTCTTCAGCAACTAACAAGTTTAACTCAAGATATTGTGAATCAGAAAATCGTAAAACAGTGGTTTTTCATTCGCTACTCGGATCCTCTCCAAGGGGAACACTTACGCATTCGTTTTCATGGGGAGGAGGAAAAACTGCACTTACAACTACTTCCTATTATAAACGACTGGTCACAAAAGCTTTTTGAAGAGCGAATCATTCGTGACCTACATTTTGGAACGTATGAGCGCGAGCTGGAGCGGTATGGAGGGAAGGAGATGATTGCACTTATCGAAAACTATTTTTGTATTGATACACAAGTTACATTAGATCTTCTCGCCCTTGGGATACAGAGTTTTAAAAATATTCCTATTTATATTCTAGCGGCGATCAGTCTTATCGATTTTGTTCACTATTTCGGTGGCGAGAAAAAAAAATCTCCCTCATTAGTCAGTAATCAAGATAAAACAGAATTGAAGGGGATTCGTGAATGGAAACAGATCTTGTTTCACTATGGATTTCCGATTTTGGAAGGGCAGCTAACCTCTGTGAAAGAAGAGAAGAGCTCAGCTTTTGCTGCCATTTTTGAGAAAAGACGACACCTCTTGTGTTCACTTGCAGACAAACAGGACGGACATGGGGACTCTTTTTTCCATAGCCTTATTCATATGCATTGCAATCGGCTGCTGGGGATCGATCAATCATTAGAACAAAAAGCTAGGTTGTTCGCGAACAGAGTTATCGAAGCTTATGCGAGCATGAAGGGGAGGTCCCAGTTCGGAAGATCTTCTCTTTCAAGCGAGAGGAGGGTTAATGCAACTCCAATGCTCCCATCCAAAAAACCTGGATTGCTCACCCGATAGGGAGTTGCATCTTTCTTTTCTCGCAAATCATGGAATCCGAACAGCGAAAGAGGGTCATAGCGGTCAATTACCCGCTGTTTAAGGCCTTGAATCTCTATGAAATCACACTCACTCTCCCCCTGCATTTTTTTTGCGATTAACAATAGTCCACTTAGACCGTGACATAACATCGCTTCTGGCAAGTACCACGCCTCTGGAGCGCGATTCATGACTCCGATAAAAGCAGAAGCGGCAAATTTTCTCAATTCAGGGTCGTCAAGAGCTTTACCTGCTAACATTAAGCTCCGCGCAACGCCCGGGGTACCATAACACCAGGCATCTTGGGCCCTTTCCCGCTTTGGAGCACACTCTTCAAGCTCCTGCTCAAACGAGATAGCACTTGGCCAACATGGATAGTTATCCCGCATCAGTTTTTTTCCTCTAATCCAGCTAACAATCCTCTCGATTGCCTCATTTTGTCGCGGTAGCTCTACATTTCGTAGCTTCGCGATTGAAAGAAAAGCGAGTACCCCAGGGATTCCGTGTGCCAGTCCAAGATTGAAGCTGCCTTTATTAAATAGGGCTGCAGAACGGCCTTGCATAGGATCAGAAGAACAGAGATACCAACCAGGAACTTGTCTTTTTTCGATCAGGATCGGTTCCGTAATTTGAATGAGTGAGTGAATAATTTTTTTCACGATCCGAGCACAACTCGGACTTGAGATATGCTCTAGTAGATAACGCCCGATACCCGATAACCCTTGCATTGTATCATAGTAACAGCAGGGATAAGGCGCCTTGGTTTCCAAAGGTTTGATTAGGTCTTGTTCAATTCTATTGAGCAGCTGAGTCTGAAGGGTTGAGAGAAGTTTATGGTAGGCTCCAGTTCTTTTGTATACGCAATCGAGAGCAAAGCAAATGCCGGCGACTCCTGAAAAAAGACCCAATCCCCCAATTCCCTCTTTTTCTATAGAAGTTTTTAACCTCAAAACATACTCATGAATCAAATGCGGGACTACCTTTGGTTGGGAGGCGAGAAAAAGAATGAGGCCTGGAAATCCATTTGCCAAAGCCGTACTCTTCCACTTAAAGGGAGTAAAACGCAGCCTTCCATCTTCTGAGTCACGAATCAGCTGTTCTAAAGTATGGGGATTGGTAAAACAATCACAAACAGCTTCCGAAATGTTCAGAGCATCAGTATTGCATGGAACTGACAACAGCACTGATTTCTAACCACAATGGGCACAAGTTTCGCATGTACAGGTATCCCATGCAGAACCACACCCTGAGTCACAAGTATCATTTTCACCTGATCCATTTGTCTGTCTGTTGGTGTGTACGACGCACACATCTAAATCAAGATCGTAAAGTGTCAGATCTTCTACTTTTTTTCCTTCAGCGCTCGTACGTGTTGCGAGAGGTACTGAGTCAATTCTTCCTGCTTCCATACTAGAACTCCTTCAATTGTTGTTAAGAGGCGACAAAGATATTGTTTTAATTTTTTGTTTGCAACAAACATCTTCAGATTGCAGCCGCTCTCACTCGCAAATTCATACTCACCTGATTTTCGAGAGTAATTTTATCCGAAGGACGCGAGAAAACTCAGTCCTTCAGGGCTGAGATGAATTGCGTCTCTAAATAATGGGAGCGCCCTGCCTGTCGATGTATTATCGAATGATTTTCAAAAAAGGCCTGAAGCGTGTTGGCTGCAAACTCGAACACTACGCAAAAAGGATGATTTTTACTGTAGATTGATTGTCGAGCATCTAAAGCTAGCTTCATCGCTACCAAACTCCACGTAGTGAACTCTTTTTCAATCCTTATCTCTTGGCAACGGATATGCTTATAGCTTTTAGGGGTGATTTCAATTTAGTTGAGAAAGCTTGTGAAGGGTGAACCTCAATTCTTGAGGGGGTTGGATCAAGAAAATATGAGCCTTTTTCAGGGGCTTAGAAGCTCTCGATTAAATCGACGTTTTCATATATAGTGGCTGGAAAAATTAGAAGTCAGGAGTGTTATGACTCGAATAGATGGTCATCGAGTAGCTTTTTCAAACGCCGAGAAAATAGGGCTTTCAGTTGCAGTTGTGACCCTTTTAGCTTTAGGGGCTCTAGCTAGCATAGGGCTTCGTTCTACTCCTCCCCAGCCCTGGCTAAATCTCGGCAAGAGAGCCTCTCTTATTACCGTTTGCTCTTCGGGTATCGGATTGGCGTTGCTCTCAGCTGCTGTTGGGCGTCGGATTTTTTCTAAGCAAAAGCCACAACCACCTAGCTCCGTCACAAGAAAAAACGAAAAGACAAATAATGAACGAAGAAATCAGATCGATGCCGATCCCGAGTCGGAAGGAAGCACAAGCTCGAATCAAAGTAGATCAAATAGCGTGCAGCTAATAAGTGACGCAGACACGTGGGGTTCGGAAAGCTCAGACTAAGGCGAGGTTTCGGGTGTATCTAACGAGGATACATTGCCTCAAGTGGGAAAGCCTGTTGAGAAAACAATTCATCAATTAGCCGGAGATGGCGCGGCGGAGGAGGTTCAAAAACTACTTAATCAGGGAGCTGATGTAAATGCAATTAATGACCGAAGAAGAACTCCACTTTCTATTGCCTGCTCCCTTGGTAAATCGGAAATAATTCAAGTACTGCTAGAGAATGATGCTAATACAGAGATTCTTTCTCCTTCTCCTTTTACAGATTTGCCTCCAATTTTTAGAGCGATCGATCGCCAAAGTGTGGGCTGTGTTCGACTACTTCTCGAACGTGGAGCCAAAGTCCAAGATGTAGGGGTCGATTTTCCCATCCCCCACGCTGTCAAGCGCGGAGCTGATGAAATTATTAAACTACTTGCCAAATATGGAGCTGACATTGATGCGCTTCACTACCCAAGAACTTCTTCCCTCGTAGTTGCTGCTAATCAACACTACCCAACCACCTTTCAATTGCTCCTCGATTTGGGCGCTGACGTCAATATATTACCACGCTATTTTGAATCAATTAAGAGCGAACATTATGCTCTAGAGTTGGTCAAAGCTGGGTTTACAAGATTAAACGATGAAGAACTACGTGAACATTGGGAGAAAAAATGGCCCCGCAGCAGTTCCTTGTCAGATCTTGAAGAAGCTATTTGTCTGAGAGACATCTCAGCCCTCCCCGCTTTTATTGAAACTTCAGAGTAGCAATTCCAACGATTGCGAGGAGAAGGCCGATGATCCAAAAACGGACGACCACTTTTGTCTCTGCCCACCCCTTGTATTCAAAATGGTGGTGGAGAGGGGCACATAAAAAAAGACGCTTTTTATTGCGAAGTCGGTAACTCCCCACTTGCAACATCACAGAGAGTGCCTCGATTACGAATACCCCCCCGACAATACTTAAGAGAAGCTCTCGCTTGAGAAGCACTGCTGAAACACCAAGTATAGCCCCGAGAGTGAGCGACCCAGTATCTCCCATAAAAACCTGCGCCGGATAGCTGTTGTACCACAAAAAACCAAGACAGGCGCCAACAACTGCTGAAAGATAGATCGCAATCTCTCCACTTCCCTCGATATAGAGGATGTGAAGGTAACGAGATAGCTCTAGGTGATTAGATATGAATGCAATCAAGGCGAAGGCGCTCGCTGCGAGCATAACAGTGCCTGTCGCAAGCCCATCGAGCCCATCAGTGAGGTTAACAGCATTGGAGGAACCGGTGATCACAAAAGCTAGAAATAGCGCCAAAAACACCACCCCAACCCCTGAAAATTCCCACCTGTGATGCTTGAGAAATGGGACGTAAATCCTAGTTGCATAAGCCTTTGTGCTTAAAGCCGCAAGCTCTGAAAGCCCTTGAACCTCCTCTTTTGCTTTAGGCGGGGCAAACCACTGGCCTTTGTGCAACATCTCAGAGGCAGGTGTCCAGAGTAAGTAGAGTCCGATGAGAAATGAGAAAACGAGTTGGACGAGAAGTTTTGCCCTACCTGGTAGCCCACGTTTGTTTTTAAAACGAAGCTTTAAATAGTCATCGATAGCTCCTAGAGAGCCAATTCCAAGAGTGGTGAGAAACAAAATCAACGTAAAGGGACTTTTGGGATCCATCCACAAAAAAAGTGAAAAGAGAAGCGAAAAGAGGATCAAAATTCCCCCCATGGTCGGGGTGTCATTTTTATTGCGGTGCAGCTCACCCAAAAGGGGACAATCCTCTGAACGAACCCGATCTCCTATTTTCCACTCATAGAGCTTCTTGATGAACATTTTTCCGAAAACAATAGTGACGAGCAAGGAGGTGATCGCTGCAAGCGCCATCCGAGTTGAGGAGTAGGTGAAGACGGCGGGCAGAGAGATCCCGAATTTTTCTAGAAGAAAAATCAGTCCGAAAAGGAGCATACCTCTATCCTAAAGCGCTCTAGGATTTTTTCCAATCCATGAACGCGCGCTCCTTTTAAAAGCACAACATCTCCAGCTTGCACCTCATGGTGAAGCGCACATTCCATCTCAGAAAGAGAAGAAAAAACATCAGAAGATCCCCACCTCTCCCCCAAAAAAAATACTCTGTCTGTGGAAGCTAAAGCGAGTTTTTTCACAAATTCATGCTCTTGTCTCGAATAAGCGCCTAGTGCATTCATATCGCCGAGCACCGCAATTTTTTTTCCCCCAGAGGCGGGACTCGGCATACTCTCAAGAGCGGCCCGCATGGAATCGGGATTGGCGTTGTAGGCATCGTTTACAAAGAGGACTCCCTCTTTTTCAACCGTCTCCATCCGCATAGGAGGAAGGGTGAGATGGGCAGCCCTTTGCTCGATCTGCTCATCTGTGAGTCCAAGAGAAGATGCCACAGAGCGGGCTGCTAAGAAATTGTGTCGATGCGCCGGCATTGAAAACGGCAAAGAGAGGGGCAGACGATCAGTTTCTAAAGAGAAACTCCGCTTCATGCAGCTCCCCACACTCGCTGCTAACTCTGCAAAAGGCATCTCACGGTGATACCAGCCCAGGCGGGTTTTGGGTGAGGAGAAAATTTCCGCCTTGGCCCGAGCTATTCCCTCAAGGCCATCAGAAAAATTATCTGCGTGTTGCACAGCAACTGTCGTGATAAGCGCGATATGGGGAGGGGCTATCGATACCAAATTAGCGATCTCACCTTTTTGCGACATGCCCATCTCAAGGATCAGAAAATCTTCATCTCCGTTTGCCATCAAAATACTCAAAGGAAGCGTTGCTTGAGAGTTGTAACTAAGAGGACTTGCGAACACTTTGAACTGCTCATGTAAAAGAGCATACAGAAACCCTTTGGTGGTCGTCTTCCCAAGTGAGCCTGTGATCGCTAGCACCCGACTCGCTCTTTGCGAAAGAAGAGTTCTTGCGAGATCTTGAAGCGCTTGGAGAACACTGGGCACAAAAATTTTTGGAAGAGAAGTCGGCTCGGAGCGCTCCGATACGATCCCTACAGCTCCTCTTTGGGCAGCCTCCTTAGCAAACTCGAATCCATGAACTCTTGCTCCTGGAAGGGCAAAAAAAAGATCACCTGGCACGACCTTACGACTATCTATTGCAAAACCAGTTACAAGCGAGTCGCATGCGAGGCTCAATCCCATGTGCTGAGCAATTGTTTTGAGGGGAAGAGGCTTCATGCACCTAATCTACTTCCCCATTGTCAATTATGCAACGCCTTGTTAGGATAGAGACTTCGGTGGCATAGCCAAGTGGTAAGGCCGGGGCCTGCAAAGCCTCTATCCCCAGTTCGAATCTGGGTGCCACCTTTAGTGCTTTTTCTTATCTCTACCCCTATCGGAAATCTCAAGGATTTCTCCTTCAGAGCAATCGCAACGATTGAGCAGTGCGACTACTTGCTTTGCGAAGACACGAGACGCTCTGGAATTCTTCTTAAACACTATGAGCTCAAAAAGCCGCTGAAAAGTTTCCATGCCCATAACGAAAAGGCGCGCATTCAGCGTGTAATTGATGACCTTCAATCGGGTTACAAGATTGGACTTCTCTCAGATGCAGGCACCCCTACTATCTCTGACCCTGGAGGACGGCTTGTCGAAGCTTGCTGCAAAGAAGAGATAGAGGTCATTGCCATCCCAGGGGCTTGCGCTGCGATTGTCGCTCTTGCGGCCTCGGGTCTTGATGCCACTCGCTTTCAATTCTGCGGTTTCCTCGCCAGGAAAAAAGGAAAATTAACGCGGCAGCTCAAAGAAATTCTTGCCTATGAGGGGACTTCCATCTGCTATGAATCTCCCTACCGGATCGCGAAAGTGCTCGCTGTGGTTGCAGAGCTCGAGCCTACTCGCTACTGCGTTGTGGCACGTGAGCTCACCAAAAAATTTGAAACCTTCACACGTGGCTCAGCTGCGGATCTCTGCGCTCATTTCTCAAAAAAATCCCCTCCTAAAGGGGAAATCGTCTTGCTGTTCTCCTCCAAAGCAGATATACTTGCCCCCTAGAAATCACAAGGAGCGTTTTATGTCTGGAGCTAAAGAAATCATCTTTGAACAAGAGGCACGCGACAAACTCGCAAAGGGCATCGAGCAGCTCGCTCAAGCTGTCCGCTACACTCTCGGGCCGAAGGGAAGAAACGTCGGTCTTGAAAAGAGCTGGGGTGCTCCAAATATTACCAATGATGGAAATAGTATCGTGGGAGACATTCAGCTTCCCGACCAATTTGAGAACATGGGAGTCGCCATGGCCCAAGAGGTCGCTGCCAAGCTCAAAGAGAAGAGCGGGGATGGAACCACTACCGGTACTCTCTTGCTCCACGCACTTGTCCAGCGCGGCATCCAATACATCGCCGCCGGAACAAGCCCCATTGGCCTCAAAAGAGGGATCGAGAAGGCGACTCAAGCCATCCTTGCTGAGCTGAGTAAACAAGCAATTCCCGTGAAAGGAAGTGAGGAAACGAAAAACATTGCCACAGTTTCAGCCTCTGGCAATAGTGAGATAGGAACGACTATCGCCGAGGCAATCGAAAAAGTTGGAAGAGAGGGTGTTGTCACGATTGAAGAGGCTAAAGGGACGGAGACTGTCATAGAGCTTGTGGAAGGGATGCAGTTTGACAGAGGCTACATCAGTCCCTATTTCGCTACAAATCAAGAGAAGATGAACACTGAGATGGAGCAGCCTCTTGTTCTGATTACAGACAAGAAAGTGGGATCTATTCAAGAGTTGCTCCCTGTGCTCCAGTCTGTAGCAGGCTCTAGCCGAGAGCTGCTCATCATTGCAGAGGATATCGAATCCGATGTGCTAGCGACCCTTGTCGTGAACAAACTACGAGGAAGTCTTAAAGTTACAGGAGTAAAAGCCCCAGGCTTCGGGGATAGGCGAAAGGCGATGTTAGAAGATCTCTCTGTGCTCACAGGAGCTACTCTTATCTCTGAAGATGCGGGCATTCATCTCAAAGATGCAACCACAGAGCAGCTCGGCAGCTGCGACCGCGCCATTATCACCAAAGAGACGACTACACTTGTCGGAGGCAAAGGCGCTTCTGAGCTTGTTGAAGCGCGCGTTAAGCAGATTGAGGCAGAGTGTGAGAGCACAACTAGTAGTTATGACAAGGAGAAGCTCCTAGAGAGGAAGGCTAAGCTTAAAGGTGGAGTCGCTGTGATTCGTGTTGGGGCTGCGACTGAGCCTGAGATGAAACAGAAGAAGCAAATGTTTGAAGATAGCCTCAGCTCGACTAAAGCTGCTCTCGAGGAGGGGATTGTTCCTGGAGGGGGTGTGGCTCTTCTTCATGCTAGTCGAGTCGTAGAAGCTCTCAATCTCAGCGGGGATGAAGCGCTTGGGGCGAAGCTTTTGATGCAGGCGTGCGCTGCACCGACTCGTCAGATTGTTGACAACTCAGGTCATGACGGATCGGTCATTCTCTCTGAGCTCCAGGGTCACAAGCCTAGCTTTGGTTTCAATGCGCTTACAGAGAGGGTGGAAGATCTTATGGAAGCAGGGGTTCTCGATCCTGTCAAAGTGGTCAAGAATTGCCTCACCTATGCCACTTCTACTGCGGGGATTGTCTTGATCAGCGAAGCGCTTATTGGTGATGATCTCTCTGATGAAGAGAACGAGTAGCTATACCAATTGAATGACCCGGCCTAAAAAGGAGTCCCTCGTAAGCAGGGGCTCTTTTTTTTACTTCGATGAAAATTAGAGTCATCAACTGTTAGATAGCATGCGATCCGTAGTCAAGCTTCTCTCTTTAACCTATTCGTTTGTAGATTCCCCAGATTCCAGTTCTACGGCACCAGATGCTGATGCTATACTAGCTGATGTCACATCACCAGCGGGTTGTGCAGGTTGCTGAGTATCGATTAACTCTACATATAGAGACTCCATAATCCTCTTATGTTTGTCCCGACCATCTAGATAGAAAGTCTGAGAGAGCTGACCTTGCGTTACAGGAGTGTTAGAACTAACCGTATTTTTAGCCCGATTCCATTCCCATCCTTCAGGTATATCTTCGAAGTTGGCTAAACGCTCCCCAGGGGGCTTTACAGGGTTCATCCGTTTGCCCTTGATCTCTCGGACTCGTACAGTCTGTATTCTAGGGTTGGAAAACTTGTGGGTAAAGGTTTCACCTGTCCGGGCCTCAAGGCGTGACTGCCGGTGCCTTTTTTGACAACACCAATTCCATGCTTTTACTCGAAATTTATAGACTGTAAGTGGAACTGTAATAGCGGATAAAGCGATACTCCCAATTTTTATCCCCAGCAGAAGCTGGGCCAGTCTGTCGGGTTCAACAATCAAAGGAAATGTAAGTGTGGCATTTGCCCCTAAGGTATCAGTCGCAAATAGCGTCACATTTCCTGAACCTGTGTTTGGAGGAGTTCCAAAAATTGTATGCAATGTGCTATCTCCACCAAAAAGAGCGAGGCGCTTGAAGCGCCTCGCCCTCCGTTCCCGCCTACACAAGGCAAGTGGGATCTGTTGGGGGCCTGCCTCCCCTAGTATCTACGCTCTCGCCGAGCCGCTTCGCGCTTCGGATTCGCCTGATGCGGTCCCTGATGCTGCTCATGAGAGGGATTAGCATTGCACTTATCCTGCTTCTTCTCTTTATTTGGCTTCTGATGTTTCTTCTTTTCCGCCATATAACCTCTTTATTCTTATGATGTTTTCAGAGAATAAATTAAAACCCTCTGATAGTTATATTTAATACTTTTTTAGTTATATTATCAAAATAATATTTAAGTCGTTGATAATGCGAGTTTTATAACATAAGAGACGAAAATCACCCTCTTTGATAGGCTCTTGATTATGACCGGTTTAAGAATTGCTCACCTATCTGATCCCCACTTTTCAATCATCGCCCGTAATCCGACTCAATTTTTCTCTAAACGGTGGATCGGCAACTTCAATTTGTTGCTTTTTAGAAGAAGTGCCTATCAGACTGAGCACCTCTCCCATCTTCCCGAGCTTTTTAACACGCTAGATGTGGAAGCGGTCTGTATTACAGGAGATTTTACCTCGACCTCCCTAAAGGGAGAATTTCTTCAGGCAAAGAAATTCGTCGACTCCTTCTCTCAACCCGTCTACCTCCTTCCAGGAAACCATGACTGCTATACAGGTGGCGCTCAAAGAAGTAAGCGGTTTTACACCTATTTTCCCTCCCCTGAGTTGAAAAAGCAGCGAATCGAGAAACGGAGTCTCGGGAAAAAATGGTGGTGGGTGGGGCTCGATTGTGCACTAGCCACCCCCCCTTTATGCGCCTTTGGTCGATTTTTTAAAGCGATGGAGGCTCCTCTTGAAGAGACTCTAGCTTCGATTCCAGAGGGAGACCAAGTGGTTTTGGCAAACCATTTTCCTCTTTTCCACTCCAAAAGTCCCTCTCATGATCTATCGGGCAAAAAAAGGCTGCAGCGCATTTTAAAGCGTCACCCCCAAGTCAAACTCTACCTCCATGGTCATGACCACGCTCCCTACATCATCGACAACCAAAATCAAGGACTCCCACTCGTACTCAATAGCGGGTCGGCAGCTCACAAACCTGACGGAACATTCTATCTTCTCGATTTGCATGAAAAGGAGGTCTTTGTAGAAAGGCTGCTCTTTCGCAAAACAGGGGATGAGTTCACCTGGGTGATTGACTGGCAGAAGCGTTTTGATCTCGATTTGCGCTGATGAAAAAGAGCACGTTCCTATCAAAATTAGAAATGACTAAGGGGATTTTTTTATCTCTAAGCACTAGGGCTATGTAACATGGATGTCGTTGTTATAGGATCTGGTTTAAGCGGCAAGGCGGCAAAGACCTACCTGGAAAAACGAGGGGATAGGGTTCTAGATGAGACGCAAAAGGGAGACCTTGTAGTCAAATCACCCGGGGTCCCTATGAGCCACCCTACTGTTCACGCTGCAAAGGCTCAGGGAATTCCTGTAATAGGGGAAGTAGACCTCGCTTTTGAGGAGCTGGTCAAACAAAAAAAACAGGTCGTGGGTATCACAGGATCGAATGGAAAAACCACAACCACCCTCTTTGCTGCCCACTTGCTTCGCCTTGCCGGAAAAAAAGGGGTCGTAGCTGGAAATATCGGGATTCCACTCATCTCTCGAGTCGAGCAAGAGGCCGACCTTTTTATCGTTGAATTGAGCTCTTTTCAGCTTGAAAGCATCACACCACGAGCTGCGCTAAAGGGTGCCGTTCTACTCAATATCACACCCAATCATCTCGATCACCACGGCTCTTTTGAGGCCTACTCCAAAGCCAAACATCGAATCCGAGAACTGCTTCAACCTACGGCCCCTTTGATTTTAGGCTCGGAGCTCAATAAGGAAAGAGTTGAAACGATTCTCGCTCTTAGTTATAGAAGGAGGGAGTGGTACCCTCATGATGTGGAAAATATGTCAGCAGCAGCAGCCCTAACAGGCGTAGATGACCAAATACTCAAAGAGGGGATAGAGACGTTCAAAAAACCTCCTCACCGGATCGAGCGGGTAGGTGAAATCGATGGGATAAGCTTTATCAACGATAGTAAAGCCACTAATGTCGATGCTGTGTGTAAAGCTGTTCAGGCAGTTCCAGGCTCTTTGATTCTTCTCGCTGGTGGGATCGACAAAGGGGCTTCTTATGCCCCCTGGATTGAGAGTTTTGGTACGCGCGTCAAGCACATCCTCGCATTCGGTCAAGCAGCCGATAGAATTTTTGAGGATTTATCTTATTCTCTTTCTGTTAGTTGCAAACCAGATCTGGAGTCGGCTTTGAAAAGTGCAACGCAGCTGGCAAAGAAGGGGGATACCGTGCTACTATCTCCTGGGTGTTCAAGCTTGGATCAGTTTGAAAGTTATGAGCATCGAGGAGAAAGATTTAGGGAACTTGTTTGTGGGTTGAGGAGTTTAAAATGAGCCGCAGAGATACCATTATTGTTGCCGTCTTAGTGAATGCCGCCTTGCTGATGATTTTATTTGCCACAGCGACGCGGCCCGATCGGATAGAATCATCGGTTCAAGGGGAGGTGCAGCTTGTGAAAAGAGGCGAAGAGCCCCCCGAGGAGGCGTTTTTCGAGCCGATCGCTTCTGTGCCTACCTTAGCCCCTGAGGGTGAAGAGGAGCTGATCCCTCTGACAGAGGAGGTGGAGTTAGCCTTCACACCAACCCCTGTAGTAGCTCCTGAGCCCAAGATGGTTCATGTGACAGTAAAAGAGGGAGATTTTCTCGAAAAGATTGCCAAGGCCAATCAGACAAGTGTTGCAGCAATCATGAAGGCAAATAACATCACTTCGACTCAGCTCAAAATAGGGCAAATGCTCAAAGTTCCTTTGAGTGAAAAGTCCAAAAGTGAGCCCTCACTTCCTCAAGATGTTGAAGCGGAGTTTTATGTCGTTAAAGAGGGTGACAATCCGTGGCTTATCGCCTCTCGCAATAAAATTCCCTTAAGTGATCTTCTTCGCTTGAATGACTTAGATGAGCAAAAAGCGCGTCGTATCCGTCCGGGGGACCGGCTCCGCATCCGATGAGACTCCTCATTCTCATCGCGGTGAGTCTGATTTTTGCTTTGGGTCTTATGATGGTATTCAATACCTCATCAGCTGAAATTTTAGACCGCTCCTTGCACTGCGGCACTCGTGGGGCTCTTTACCGCCAGATTGCCTACGCCTGTATCGGCCTCTTTTTTGCAGCGCTTGTGTGGAGGGTAGGCTATATCCACCTGCTTCGTCTCAGCCCACTGTTGCTGCTTCTAGTGACTTTTTTGCTCGTGCTAGTCTATGTTCCAGGCGTTGGCCAGGTGCGCAATGGCGCCCACCGTTGGATTGGGGTCGGCAACTTCACTTTTCAGCCCTCAGAGCTTGTAAAATACCTTCTGCCTATGGTCTACATCGAGTGGATCACCTGTAAATACAAGCACCAAGTGAACTTTCTGCAATTTTGTAAAATCGTCTCCTTGCTCGCCATCCCGATGTTTCTTGTGATGCTCGAGCCCGACAATGGCTCTGCAGCTGTCATGGGTGCAACGCTTCTCCCACTTTTCTTTATCAGCGGAATTCGCATGAAGTACTGGGCTATTCCCGTCTTTTTGATGCTCGTCATCGGAAGCGTGGCAGCTCTTCAGCTCCCCTATGTCCGCGGCCGTTTAGAGGTCTATTTACATCCTGAACTCGACTTGAAAGGGAAAGGACACCAGCCCTACCAAGCCAAAATCGCAGCAGGTGCAGGTAAAATATTTGGACGCGGCCCAGGAGGGAGTTTACAAAAGCTAACCTATCTTCCTGAAGCGCAAAATGATTATATTGCTGCCATCTATGCTGAGGAATTCGGATTTGTGGGGACTCTTTTTCTCATCACTCTCTATATGTTGATCACCTTTGCAGGGTTTGCCATTGCGATGCGCACCTCTACTGTACTTGGGTGTTATTTGGCGATGACAATAACTTATCTAATTGTTCTTCAGGCCTTTCTGAATTTAGGGGTCGTTTCAGGTCTACTGCCTAGTAAGGGGGTAAACCTCCCATTTTTCAGTCAGGGGGGGACCTCTTTGATTACCAATTTATTAGGATTGACAGTCCTGCTCAATATCGGAAAAAATGAAAAGAAAAGTGATTTTAAGCGCGAGCGGGACTGGGGGACATCTTTTCCCAGCGCAAGCACTCGCCGAAGAGTTGGGTGATTGGGAGGTGCTCTTTGTGGCAGGGGGTCTGGCTACCAATCCCTTCTTCGATCGTGAGCGCCACGTTTTCGAAGAGATCTCCTGTGCGACGTTTTCATTTTCAAAGCCTTTTCAAGTACTAGCCAGGGCCCCACGGGTATTTCAAGGTGCCCGGCAGAGCCTCCGACTCATTCGCGCATTTTGCCCTGATCTCGTGGTGGGTTTTGGAAGCTTCTATACGCTCCCTCTTTTACTTGCAGCTAGATGGGAAAAAATCCCGATCGTACTCCACGAGCAAAATGCGATTCCAGGCAAAGTGAACCGTCTTTTTTCGAGGGCAGCAAAAGTCACAGCGACGACTTTTCCAGGGAGCGCAAAGTGGTTGAAAGGGAGAACGCAGCAGGTGGTTTTTCCTCTTCGTGAGTCCTCAATAAAGCTTTCTGCATGGGACTATTTTGGTCTCGACCCTGAGAAGAAGACTGTACTAGTGTTTGGAGGCTCTCAAGGAGCTCATCAGCTCAACGAGATTTTTTTTAAGGCGCTACCCTCCCTTCCTCCCATTCAAGTGCTCCATTTTGTAGGCAAACACGGTTCAGTAAAGAGGGCTAAAGCGCACTACGAATCAAATGGTATAGCTCACTTCGTTAACTCATTTGAAACTGAGATGTCTCTCGCATGGCAAATCGCAGACCTCGCTCTTACCCGCGCCGGTGCTGGAACAATTGCAGAGTTAATTGAAAGTGAAACACCCGCCCTTCTAGTGCCTTTCCCCAAAGCTACAGAGAATCACCAGCTTTTAAATGCGCGCTATTTTACTGAGGTGGTAAAAGGTGGAGAGCTTCTTACAGAAAAAGAGTTGCAAACGGAGCGGTTCACGCAGTCGCTTTGCGACTTGCTTGAAAATTCTCTCGCTGAGAAAAAGGCATCTATACAACAATACAAACAACAAAGAAACATTCCGAGTTTGGCCACTCTTATTTCAAAAATTGTCTCATGAGCAAGAAGAACTACCACTTTATCGGCATCGGCGGCATCGGAATGAGCGGTTTGGCGAGCATATTACTTGAAAAGCAACGCCTCGTTTCAGGTAGTGACTTGATGCTCTCTAAAAGAGCGCAGGCGCTCGCTTCTCTTGGTGCAAAACTTCATCAAGGACACAGTAAGAACCATATTTCAAAGGACCAGATCGTTGTTTATAGCTCAGGCATCCAAAGCGATAATGTAGAACTTAAAGCGGCGAAACTCCTCGGCTGTACGCTTCTTCATCGTTCAGAGCTCCTCGCCGATCTCATGGGGGGGGAGCGTACATTTGCAGTCACGGGCACACATGGGAAAACCTCAACAGCCGCACTCCTTGCAGCAACATTTCGAGAGGGGGGATTTGATCCAAGTTTTGCTCTAGGAGGGGTCTGGAAGAGCAAAAATGGTCACCTAGGACGCGGAGAGTACTTTGTCGCAGAAGCTGATGAGAGCGACGGTTCTCTTCTCAACTACACCCCTGAAGGGGCGATAATCACGAACATCGAGCCTGAGCATATGGACTATTTCGGCTCCCAGAAGAAATTAGAAGATGTTTTTTCCGCCTTCCTAGCTAGGGTTAAAAAAAGTGAGCTACTCTTCTATTGTGGGGATGATTCAACGCTTTGTCGCCTTGCAAGAGCGCGAGGGGTCTCGTACGGCTTTTCGTCTTCCGCTGATATTCAGATCACACGCTACGAGCAGATAGGGTGGGAGTCCTCTTTCGATCTTGAGTGGAGAGGAGAGATCATCCGAGATATCCGTCTCAACTTAGTGGGGAAACACCACGCGCTGAATGCAGCAGCAGTTTTTGGGCTCGCTCGAACTCTCGGGATAGATGAGGCGACGCTAAGGAGAAGTTTTGCCAATTTCTCAGGGGTCGAGAGGAGGTGTCACAGACGCGGCAGCGGTCATCTCGACGACTACGCCCACCACCCCACAGAAATCCGGGCAACTCTAGAAGGGGTTAAAAAGGCGGTAGGAGAGAGGCGTCTCATCGCGATTTTTCAACCTCACCGCTACACGCGTACTCGCGACACGCTCGAAAAGTATAAAACGGCTTTTGAGTGGGCCGATGAAGTGTGGGTTACCGATATTTATGAGGCGGGTGAAAAGCCTATTTTAGGAGTCACAGCAGCAGCTGTTGCCGAGGAGATTGAAAAAGAGGGCGTGCGCTATGTAGCTCGAGACCAACTAGGGGTGGAGCTCAAAAGGCACCTTCGCTCCCACGATCTTTTCATCACTTTAGGGGCTGGAGATATCACTCATCTGCATGAAGAGGGGCCTTTTGAGCCGCGCAAGTGGAGGGTTGGGTTGATTTTTGGGGGAGAGTCACCCGAGCATGAGATCTCCCTTCGCTCGGCGCAGCAGGTTCTTCAAGCGCTCAATACCAGCCTCTATGAGGTAGAGCTTTTTGGAATCGATCGATTGGGTGGATGGCTTCATAATGAGAAGGCGCGCTCGTTGCTTGAGGGGGAAAAAATCGAAGGGCAGCCACTTTTTCACCCCGATATTGCCTCTCATCTCGACTCGTGTGAGCTTTTTCTTCCTATTTTGCATGGACGCCATGGCGAGGATGGAACCATTCAAGGGCTTTTCGAGTTGCTCGGCAAACCTTATGTGGGTCCTGATCATTGCTCTGCGGCCATTTGTATGGACAAAATGTTGACTAAGAACCTCGTGAAGAGTGCAAACGTTCCCACCCCACATGCTGTTCAGCTCGATTACGAAGTGTGGCGCGAAGAAAAAAAAATCCCTGCAATCTCTCTACCACTCTATGTGAAGCCAACGCATCTGGGGTCGAGTATTGGAATACGGTTTGTCGAAAAAAAGGAGGAGCTTCTCTCTGCTATTGAAAAGGCTTTTGAGTTCGATAGTCATGTGATGCTTGAGGAGGCGAAGCTTGGATGTCGAGAACTCGAATTTGCCTGCATTGGCAATAGCTCAGTCGCAGTCCCCCCTCCTGGGGAGAAAATTTCGGGAGGCACCTTTGTAGATTATGGGCGAAAGTATGGTGAACGGGCTGTTGCAACCACAGTGGACACAGCCCTCTCTGAGGCTATTATTGCGAAAGGGCAAAACTATGCTCGCCGGGCCTATCAGGCAGTTGGATGTAGCGGCATGGCCCGAGTCGACTTTTTGCTAGATGCTGAAGAAGAGTTCTGGTTTTTTGAAATGAATCCCATTCCAGGTATGCAGCCTCTCAGTTTATTTCCAAAGGTATGGGCAAGAGAGGGGGTGTCTCTCACCCAGCTTCTCGATCGATTGGTTATTTTGGCTCTCGAGCGCCACCGAAATCAAAAACGTCACCCCCACTACCACCTATGAATCGGGCTTCGCCCTCCTACAGCTGGAAAAAAGTTCTCCTCATCCTCGCCTTCTCTTCTCTGATTGTCTCAGGAGTGGGCGAAGGGTCGCTTTTTTTCTATCGGCGTGTTGTCTCGAAAAAAGGAGCTCCCTTAGAAGTGCTCGTCCAAGATGGGGTGGGGCTTCCCCTCCCTTTTTTTACTGAAGTACTTGGCCTATCAGTCGATCGACCAACTCCTCTCAATCAATTTAGTGTAGACAATGCCCTACGCTGTTTGGCAAGCACGCACCTCTTTTCTGAGGTCGAGCTAAAGAAAATCAAACCCAATGTTCTCCTGATTCACTATAAATTGAGAGAACCCATTGCCAAGCTTGGGGATTATTCTCATACTGAAATAGGAAATCAGGGTGTTATTTTTTCCAGTGGCTCTCTTTTTCCACCCAAAGAACTTCCCGAGGTCTACCTCGGAGAACTAGCTCCTCTTCACCCCGTTGGAAGCCGACTCAGTGCCCCCCATCTTCGTCTCGTCCACGACATTCTAGCTTTTTTAGGCTCTGAATCAGTGCTCAGGATTGATCTCTCCTCTGCTGAAGCGGCAAGCGCAGGCGATAGGCAAGTGGTCGTCTCTCTTAAAAGTGGAAATGTGATTCGACTCACACCAAAAAACTATGCACAAGAACTCAGATGTTATTCTATACTGACCGAGCAAATCGATCGAGGTCCGATCGTTGTTGATTTGCGCGTACCAGAGGTTGCTTATTTCTATGAACTCTCCTGACTTTGTTCTCATTCAGTGGACCTGTGGGGGTCTAGATGAAGCTAGAGCTCTTTCACGCCTGCTGGTCGAAAAGCGGCTGGTGGCTTGCGCTAGCATCATCCCCTGGGTTGAATCCTTTTACTTATGGGATGAGCAGTTAGAGAACTCTCAGGAGACAAAAGTTGTTTTTAAAACGAGGAAAGATCTCTCAATGAGTGTTCAAAATGAGCTCCTTGCCCGCTCTAAATACGACGTTCCTGAAATATTGATTACTCCTATTGTCGATGGAAATCCCGACTATCTCGATTGGATCAAACAGACAACTCTTGAAAGAAACCCCTGATCTATGGAACACTGATGCGGTTCCCGATCACTTGATTATAGGTAATTTAATGGAAGATTTTGTAGCGTACATCATTAAGAATCTAGTTTCTAACCCCGAAGAGGTCGTGATCTCTTCCTCGACTCTCGACGAAGAGGTTCTCCGCGTGGAGATTCGTGTGGCTGACGAGGATGTGGGTAAAGTCATTGGACGAAGAGGCAATACTATCAATGCACTTCGAACCATTGTACGCACTGTAGCGACTCGTTTGGGTCAAAAGGCTCAAGTTGAGCTTATCCAGACCGAAAGGCAGATGCAAGCGGCTGAAGAGAAAAGAGAGGAGACTCCGGAAGATGCTGAGAGCATCGCTACGCCTGAACTGGCTTTGAGTTGAAAAATATCGTCTCTTCCCTATACTAGTGCTTAAAGTAGCCAAGGTATTATGGACGCACAAGTAGAACAAAAAGGCGATGTTGTGGTTGTTCACGTCAAGGGGCGGCTTGATGCCGCCTCTTCTCCACAACTCGATAAGAAAATCAATTCGATCATAGATTCCGGAAATTTTAAACTTGTCTTGGATTTTGCCGAACTCGATTATTTGAGTAGCGCAGGTATGCGTCTGATGCTCTCTCTCTCTAAAAAGTTGAAAAACCTAGAGGGAAAGGTAGTGGCTTGTGCACTCAATGATGAGGTGATGGAGGTAATTAAGATGGCTGGGTTTCACCAGGTTTTGGAGCTCTATCCAGACGTTGAAGCATGTTTTAAACACTTTTAGGGGCAATTAAGTGCACTCCTTCTCATCTGGCTGCCCCAGTGTTGAGCAAGCCTCAACACTTGGGGGAATGCTTCCTCTCGAAAAGAAGATCAAGCAGGAGAAGCGGACTGAACCGAGAAAAGTCATCCTCCTCTCCGGTCCCACGGCCTGTGGGAAAACCGAGCTCTCACTCATTTTAGCAAAAATTTTGGGTGGAGAAATTGTCTCTGCGGATTCCGTGCAAGTCTACCAAGGGATGGACATTGGCACATCAAAAGTGAGCCAAGAAGATCAGTTGCTCGTTGCTCACCATCTCATCGATATTCGTGATATTCAGGAGGGTTTTAACGTCGTCGATTTCTATTTTGAAGCCAAGCAGTCACTCGATTCGATTCTAGCGAGAGATCGAGTCCCTATTGTAGTGGGTGGCTCAGGGTTTTACTTGCGCACGCTTCTTTATGGCCCTCCTTCAGGCCCCCCCTCTGTTCGAGAGATTCGCGAACAGCTAGAGGAGGAGTATGAGCGGATAGGCGCTGAGGCGATGTATGCCAAACTCCAAGATCTCGACCCTGATTACGCCCATTCTATCACTGCCAACGATCGGCAAAAAGTGGTGCGGGCCCTTGAGATTATCACTCTCACTGGTGGGAAGGTGAGTGAAAACCTATGGAAGCGAGAGGTGCCGATTCCAGACTACGATTTTCACGCTTGGTTTATCTACAAGCCCAAAGAGCTTCTCTATCCTGAAATCGAAGCGCGTTGTGAGAGCATGCTCGAAGCGGGGTTTGTAGACGAGGTGCGCGCTTTGGAAAAAAGAGGGCTTCGAAACAACTCGAGAGCTTCCCAAGCGATTGGGTACCGCCAATGCTTAAATTTTCTTGAGACCTCCCAAAATGAAGAGGAGTATCAAAAATTCACGGCCGCTTTCAAAAAAGCCACGCGCGCGTTGGCTAAGAGACAATTTACTTGGTTTCGGAAAGAGCCGCTTTTTCACTGGCTTGACGTTGCGGCTCACGATTTGGAAACAGCGGCTGAAATGATCGCACACGAATACTACTCAGTTCTTTAGACCAAGGCTATTGTTTTTCACAAGTGGAAGCACACGCTTTGGCTAGCGGTGGAAGGGAGTCGGCCTCGTTTACCCGCCCCGCTTCTGGCACGTCGACAGATTGTACCCCCTCATAGGTGCGCAAGATGTTGTAGAAAGTGTTTCGCTGCGCGGGCTCAAACCCAGCTTCACGAATCATGCGGAGCATATCATTGTGATCAGCTCCATTGATCCACCCCGTCGCGCGGTGAACGCTCTCCTCTTTCACAGTTCCTCCGAAATCATCAGCGCCGAAGTGGAGCGATTTTATTCCAAACTCTTTGCTCTCGCCAAACCAAGAGGCTCCGATATGGTCAAAGTTGTCTAGGTAGATCCGGGAGAAGGCGAGCATCCGGTAGTAGGCGTCGGCTCCAGCCCAATTTTTCACTTTTCTTCTCAGTGCAGTGCGGTTATTTTTATAGCTCCACGGGATAAAGCATGTAAAACCTGGCACCTTGTCTTGGTGAAAACGGAGGGTTTCTAGGTGTTCAATCACATCTTCAGGCTCTTCGACATGTCCATACATCATCGTAGCGGTCGTCTTGTAGCCGATCTGGTGGGCGAGATGGTGAAAAGCCATCCACCCTCCCGGTCCAAGTTTTTTAGGAGAGACCTCCAGCCGCACTCTTTCGGATAGGATCTCAGCTCCTCCCCCGGGTATTGTGCGCAAGCCGGCATCCCAAAGCCTTTCGAGCACCTCTCTTAGTGAAATCCCCGAAACTTTCGCGCAGTTGTCGAGCTCGACAGCTGTGAAAAAGTGGGGGTGAATATCAGGAAACCTCTCTCGAGCAGTTTTGACAAGTGCTTCGTAGTACTCTATCTTGAGGTCGTCATTGACCCCGCCTTGAAGTAGAACAGTTGTAAGGCCTGCATCACGCGCTTTTTGTAAATGGTGCATCACCTCATCGACCGATTTTGTGTAGGCATCTTTTGCACTCGGATAGCGATAGAAGGCGCAAAATTTGCAGTCGATATGACAGACGTTGGTGTAGTTGGGATTGGAGTCGAGAACAAACGTGACGCGGTGTTTTGGATTTTTTTCATTGCGCACTTGCATGGCGAGTTTTTGTAGCTCACTTAAAGGGGCATTTTTAAAGAGATCTAATCCTTGCTCAGGAGTAATTCGGGTGCTCATTTTTCACCGCATTGACGAAAAGTTTCAAAGAGATTAACATCACAACTCTAGGAATTATTGTCAATTTCACGCCCTAATCCAAAGTAACCCATGGATCATCTAACTGAATTTTATAAGCAGATCGAGACTCTTCCCAGCGTGGAAGAGAAGATTCGCGAAAGCATCAACTACATGCGAGGCGCACTCTCTCAGGATGGGGCACCTAACTTGAAAGGATTTTGGGAGGTGCGGCGTAGGTGTCTACCTTTTTTTAAAGAGAACTTGCCTCATGGGGCTCGTGGCCAGTTTTGGGAGACCTACATAGAGCTGACTCGTGAAGGAAGGGAGCTTAAAAGCCGTCTCGATGAGGAGAGTAGTTTTGCAGCTGAGCAGATTGGGTTAGCAATTCAAGCGCTTGAAAAGGAGATAGACTCTTTTTCAGACCAAAGCTATTTAGAGGCCGACCTTCCAGACCCTCCTCGGGCTCTTAAAGAGAATCACCCCAGTTATCTCAAATTGCAAGGGGAGCTCAACACCCTCAACCGCTACGCCTCTCGTATCCATGATTTGCGCAAAGAGCTGATAGCTACTGAGATGAGAATTCGTAAAAAGAACCACTATTTTCAAAGGTTGTCAAAACTCGGCGACTTTGTTTTTCCAAAACGAAAGAAGAAGATTGAGGAGCTCAGCCACACCTTTATGGGCGATATTAACCATTTTTTTGAGAGGAATTTTTCTGAGAAAAATTTTGACCGTGAGAGAATTCGCCGCTCGGTCTTTGGCTTCAGACAAGAAATTAGGACGCTTCAGGCGATCGCTAAAGATCTTACTATCAATACTGAAGCTTTTAGCTCAACCCGAGTGCTTTTGAGCGAATGTTGGAACAGTTTGAAGGGGATGGAGAAAGAACTCAAGCAGGAATCGACTCAATTGAAGCAAGCTTCAGCTGAGTATTTTCAAAAGATTCAGCAGCAAATTGATGCTTTAAAAGAGCAAGATCTTCCTGCCAGTGAGCTGCAGAAGGTTTTAGATCGCATTACAAAGCAGATGCGAAACGCGGAGCTCACAAGAGAAGACCTTTCGAAGCTAAAGCAAGGAATCTCCCAAGTCCAAAAAAACTGTGAGCGGGGGCTTGAAAATGAACAAAAAGCATTCGAAAGAGCTCGCCAGGATAAAATAGATTGTTTTGAAAACCAGCTTGAATCACTTGAAACTGAGCTAGATTCTTCTTCCATTGAGCAGCTTTCGACTCGCTTTGAGACTCTTCAGACGGAGATAAAAACGCTTTCGCTTTCCAAACTCAAAAAACAGACTTTTCAGCATCGCATTAAAGTGATTCAAGACTCTATCTCCCACAAGCAAGAGGAGATGATCTCAGAGGACGACCGCGCTTCAATTGATCGACTCGAAGAAATTCTTGGGGGGAGGCGAGTCAAAAGAAAAGAGGTAAAGGATCACATCGAGGAGCTCCGCAGAACCCTAGGCGGGTCGAGTCTCGATTTTGAGAGAGGGATTGAGTTAAACGAGCTCATGGCTTCTGAAAAAGAGCGGCTGGAAAAGCTCGATGTGAGCATTTCAGAGCTCGAGCTAAAAATCAAAACTCTTAAGGCCCAGTGAAGCGAGCGATTTTTGATCTAGACGGGACTTTATTAGAAGACAACAGCAGCTACTCTTTTTGCCACTACCTCTACAAGCAAGGGGTTTTTACCCGTTTCGATATGCTTTACTGCTTTTTTCTCTATGGCTGGCACCACTACTTTGGCCTCTCACTCTGGGGTCTTCATGAGAAAATCTTCAACAGACTCTTTCGTGGAAGATCTTTCGATGCCTTATCTCTTTATGTCCCGGCATTTTTGCAAGAGAGATTGAAGTGGTATGCGCCTGCTTTGGACAAATTAAAGCAGTTTCAAAAAGAGGGGATAGAGACCTTTATCTTCTCTAGCAGCCCCTTTTTTCTTGTGCGCCCAATTGCTGAGCGAATTGGAGTTCACTACGTCGTAGCAACCGAGTATTCTTTAGACAACCAGGGGCGATTGCTTGCTATTACCAATCTCGTCGATGGAAATAAAAAGCGTGAAGTACTCGATTCTATGGAGGGGGAGAGCATCGCTTTTTCTGACAGCCATCTCGATCTTCCCTTGCTTGAAGGAGCTGAAGAAGCCGTTGTTGTCAACCCGACCCGTAAGCTATCTAAGGTTGCTACAGAAAAAAAATGGGCTCGGATATGAAGATCGGGCTGTTTGGAGGGACATTTCACCCCATCCATTTTGGGCATATCAACCTGGCTATTCAATTAGCCGAAAAAGAGGGTTTAGATGAGGTGTGGTGGATTCCCACCTCGGGTTCTCCTTTGCGAAATCCTCCAGCGGATGTCTCTGCAAAGCATCGATTTCAGATGGTGGAACTCGCCTTGTCTGGCATCGAGCAGTTCAAAGTTATCGATCCTGAGATCAACAAAGCGCCCCCTGTCTATACCATAGACACAGTGAAGCAGCTCCTCGAGAAAGAGCCGGATCACGACTTCTCATTGATGCTTTCTGAGAGGACAATTGGGGACTTTCTCGCCTGGAAGGAGGTCGATATACTTGTCGATCTTGTCAATTTGCTCATTGGGTGCAAAGAGGGCTACTTAGCTCCTAAATTTCCTCCAAAGATCGCTGCTGCTGTCGAGGCGGGGAGGCGAGTTACCCCACTTTTTGACCTCAGTGCTACGCAGGTGAGAGATCGTTTGAAAAAAAAACTGTACTGCGGCCACTTGGTTCCGGCAAAAGTTCTGGACTATATATCTATAAATCAATTATATTTTAGTGTTTAAAATATGATGGAAGATCCTCATTGTATTATAAATAAGGTGGCACAAATCCTTTTTGAGAAGAAAGGCTTTAATATCACTGCACTGGATGTAAGGGGCATTTGCACACTGACCGACTTTTTTCTCTTTGCTGAAGGGAATGTTGACCGGCATGTTATTGCGCTTGCAAAAGAGGTGATTGAGACTTTGAAGGCAGAGGGAGAGGCCCCTCTACATGTTGAGGGAATGAGTGAGGGAGAGTGGGTCGTTATAGACTACCTCGATGTCGTCATTCACCTCTTTAAGCCAGGTATCCGCGACCGTTATCGATTGGAAGAGTTGTGGCAAGCCGGAAAAGTCGTAGACTTAGAATTAGGGATCAAAGGTAGATAAAAGATGAAAAAAAAGCGCATCGTAGTGACGGGGATGGGTCTTGTCAGCTGTTTTGGCAACGACATTGAGGCATTTTATGACGCACTGCTTACAGGAAAGAGTGGGGTAAAGACCCTCACACAATTCCCTGTCGAAGATTACTCTACCCGCTTTGGGGCGGCGGTACCTGATTTTGATGCTGGAGGGTATATCGATCGAAAGCAGGCGCGAAGGATTGACCCTTTTATTAAATTTGCAACGGTTGCGGGTAAAAAAGCGATAGAGATGGCACGCCTCTCTGGAGAGCCTTTGGAGAGACTCGATAAAGAGCGTTGCGGGGTATTGATAGGCTCTGGGATGGGGGGATTACACACTTTCTCATCAGGCACTGAACAGCTCATTACAAAGGGACATAAGCGGCTGACTCCTTTTTTCATCCCCTTTATCATTACCAATATGGGTGGAGCTCTGCTCGCTATTGACCTCGGTTTTATGGGGCCAAATTATTCTATTTCAACAGCGTGCGCTACAGCTAACTACAGCATAGCAGCTGCTGCTGGTCATATTCGTCAAGGTCATGCTGATTTGATGATATGCGGGGGCGCTGAGGCTGCTGTTTCACCTGTAGGGTTGGCAGGTTTTATGGCCAACAGAGCGCTTTCTGAGAGAAATGACGCTCCAGAGAAGGCCTCAAGACCCTGGGATACTGATCGAGACGGGTTTGTGATGGGAGAGGGGGCTGGTGTTCTCGTTCTTGAGAGCTTAGATCACGCACTTGCACGAGGCGCTCCAATATTTGCCGAGTATCTCGGAGGGGCAGTGGGTTGTGATGCTCATCACATGACAGCTCCTATTGAAGATGGATCGGGGGTGTCAAGGTGTATAGAAGATGCGCTCAAAGATAGTGGCATTTCCAAAGAGTCTGTGAACTATATCAATGCGCATGCGACTTCGACGCCTCTTGGAGATACTGCTGAAATCCGAGGCATTCATCGAGTTTTTGGAGATCTTGCAGGGCAGATTAAGATGAATGCGACTAAGTCGATGACCGGCCACTGCCTAGGGGCCGCAGGAGGAATTGAGGCTATTGCAACGGTCATGGCGATTAAGACAGGCAAAGTACACCCTACCATCAATCTCGATAACCCTGAATCCTGCCTAGGAGAGCTTGACCCTGTGGCGAATAAAGCTCAGAACCACCGAGTAACGGCGGCTCTCTCTAACTCCTTTGGCTTCGGTGGGCACAATTCGACACTTGTCTTTGGACCTTACAATTGAATTTGAACATTTTTCCCCTTCTGAGTGTCTAAAAGAGTGGTGGGATACGTGCCCCGCCTCCCCTTGGGCTCTAGCGACCTTTAGAGAGGGATTTTGCCGGGACGGTGTTTCCCCTAGGAGGCTGAAGCCTCTTGAAGTCTGGCATCCCTAACCGCACTTGCCCCTAGGTGAGGGGAGAAGCTGAAGCTGGTGGTTTTTGCTTAGCCTCAGTGCCAAGGATCGTTTTCGACAGCGTTTTTCCTGTGACCATCTAGCGCCGAGAGACTCTAGTTTGGATCAATTTGGGCAGAGGGTCTTAACCCTGAGCTAACGTTGAAAACGCGTATACAAACCTCAGTGGATGTGCACGAAAGAGCAACTCCTCAGACCGGGGAGTTGCTTTTTTTTGTGCCACGCTCAAAGATGAGGCGATGGAACGATCTTATGGAATTATCCCGCTGAAAAAGTCGAAAGCGAGTTGGCAACTTCTCATGGTAAAACACCAAGCGGGGCACTGGGCTTTTCCAAAAGGGCATCCTGACCCCCCTGAAAGCCCTATAGAGACAGCTGAGCGCGAGCTCAAAGAAGAGACACATCTTGAGGTGGCTGAGATGCTACAAGTCGCCCCTCTTCAGGAGTCGTATCGTTTCGAGCGGGAGGGAAAAAAAATTGAAAAATCGGTCACTTACTACCTTGCCCTAGTTCAAGGAGAGGTTCATCTTCAAAGTGCAGAACTCTCAGAAGGACGTTGGGTCGATCTCTTAGAAGCCACCCAGCTTGCCACTTTTCCCGAATGTAAGAAGCTCTGTAGCGAGATTTCTAAGATTCTGAAAAGGTAACGCTCAATAGATCGCGTAGCCCGGGGTACTTCTCATCATAATCTTGCTCGGCTAAACGGATGATCTCATGAGCCTCTTCGCGCCCGTATACGGCATCAATTTCCATCCGCCGTACTTTTGGGTCATTGAGTTCATCAGGGGACTCTTTATAGGTCATAAAGTAGTGCATGAGACGGTCAATGAGATTTTGAGGGCAGTCACTTATGTCTTGAATAGATTCATAAACAAGATCGCCTGACATGACAGCGATGATTTTATCATCAGCTTCATTGCCATCGATCGCCCGCATCCCCCCAATTGGCTTAGCGGTGACGAGGATATCTCCTCGTAAAATTGGTTTTTCTGTCAGAATACAGATATCGAGGGGGTCGTCATCACCGACGATTCCAGGGCGATTTGATTTTGCACTGCAGTGCGCCCCTACCCGTTTGCCGGCATGTGTTTGTGGGATGAGCCCGTAAAGGGTAGGGCAATGGTTAGAATATTTTTGCGGTCGGTCGGCTTTAAGAAGACCGGTCTGTTTTTCAAGTTCAAATTTTACTGTGTCTGTGGGAACGATCTCGATGTAGCAATGGATCTCTTGAGGGGCATTTTCGCCTATTTCTACTCCGTGCCAGGGGTGGGAACGGCAGAGAAGGTTCATCAAATTCCAAGTTGGTTTTTGCTGCATGAGGCTTCCTTTTTTTAACGAAAGAGCTTAATCAACCCATTGACATGAGTCAAGAACATTGACAGGAAGAATTATTAATGAGAGAATACCTTCTAACCTGGAGGCGTTTATGGAGAACTCTACTCAAACTCAAGAATTTAAAGAGATCGTTGAAGCTGTCAATAATAGGATTCACTTTAAAGGGAAGCTGATTGAACACTCCATTGAAGGGTTTGAAAGGATCATTGAAGTTGTCGATGATTCTGTAGGCTTACGGGGCATTATTGCGATTCATAATACAACACTTGGACCCGCTGTGGGGGGGATACGCATGTACCCCTATTCTTCTTTTGAAGAAGCTCTCACTGATGTATTGCGTCTCTCTGAGGGGATGACTTTCAAGTCAGGGGTGGCCCAAACGGGGACAGGGGGCGGAAAGAGCGTTATTATTGGAGATCCTAAAAAGATCAAAACGCCTCAACTCCTCCGCTCTTTTGGTGCAGCGATCAATGCTTTAGGGGGAACCTATATTGGCGCTGAAGACTCCGGAATGCGTCTTTCAGATCTGGGAATTCTAAGAGAGCGCACCCGCTTTTTGGTCGGCATTCCCCATCCTAGATCAAGTGGTGACCCCTCCCCGTTTACAGTCTTTGGGGGGTTGATGGGGATTAAAGCTGCGGCCAAGCAAGTGTGGGGTTCAAGCTCTCTTAAGGGAAAGCGGATTGCGATCCAGGGTCTTGGCGCTGTGGGGCTGCGTCTAGCAGAGGTCCTTTTTTGGGAGGGAGCGCGCCTTGTGGTCACAGATGTCGATAGAAATCTTGTCGATACAGCGGTGAAGTCTTTCAAGGCTGAGGCTGTAGAGCCTCATGAAATCTTCGGCGTAGCATGCGATATTTTTGCTCCTTGCGCTCTTGGTGGAATCCTCAACCCAGAGACGATTCCCCAGCTCAAATGCCGCGCTGTAGCGGGGCTTGCGAATAACCAACTGCTCACCCCAGGGGATGGGGAGGCGCTTTTTAAGAAAGGGATACTCTATGCTCCCGACTACGTGATCAATTCGGGGGGGCTATATCAAGTCTGTGTCGAGCTAGAGAAGGGGGGGTATGATCCCACCCTAGCTCGTGACAGGATTGCGACTCTCTACTCATTACTTACTGAGATCTTCGAGCTCTCTGCAGAGAAAAAGCTACCCACGCATGAGATCGCCAACGAGATTTGCCATAGAAACCTCACCCAGTTAGTCGGGAAGCGAACCGAGCCGATCATCTTCCATCACTGAAACGGCTCTTTTGAAAAAAAGAGGCGCTATTGAATATTTCTCGTGCTATGTTATACCAATAACGAGAAATAGAGTCATAAATTCAGGTCATTTAGCACGCCCTCTGTATTTAATCTTATGCCTCTCATATTTAAGGATGTGAGATTCTATACGCTTAAATTACACCTGAGACACTATCTAACCTGACTTTACAACTCTGTTTCTGGTTTTTGGTATTTGCATGAGGTTGGGTTTCGGTGATGGCCGTGAAGACTATCCTAGGGTATCTCTACTATTTGTTCATTCGTTTTGCTCTCTCGCTTCGATATCGCATCAAAGTGAAAGGTCTAGAGGCCTTGAAATCGAAAAATCTCACTCATCCGGGAGGAATTCTTTTCCTTGCCAATCACCCAGCGGAGATCGATCCTTGCATTCTTTTTTCGGTGCTCTGGCCTAAGTTTCGCCCCCACCCTATAGCGGTCGAGTACCTTTTCCGCATTCCTGTTGTACGCTATTTGTTAGATTTTATAGGGGCTCTCCCTGTTCCGAATTTCGACCTCTCCTCCAATAGTTACAAGCGAGAGCAGATAGAGCGCACTTATGAAAAATTGTTTACTTTTCTCGCAGAGAAAGAAAACCTTCTTCTCTATCCCGCGGGGGGGTTGAAAAATGGAGCTGAAGAGGTGCTTGGAGGCTCTTCAAGTGTGCACTATATCCTCCAAAAAAAGCCTGAGCTCAACATCATACTCATCAAAACAACGGGGCTGTGGGGGAGTATTTTTTCTCGAGCCCCGACAGGAAAAACCCCCAACTTGCTCCGTACATTTTTGCATGGCTTCAAGGTCTTACTCAAAAATGGAATCTTTTTTGCCCCCAGGCGCGAGGTGATGGTTGAGTTTTCATCCACTCCAAAAGATTTTCCCTTTCATGGGGAGCGCCTAGAAGTGAATCACTACCTTGAGCGTTGGTACAACTCTCCTGCTCCTGAGCCTCTTAAACTTGTTTCCTACAGCCACTTTCGTGAAGACTATCCGAGCATCTACGAAAGGCCCAAAGAAGAGCCTATTGCCCTTGAAAACATACCTCCTGAAATTCGAAGGGGCGTCATATTAGAGGTGAGCAAGTTAGCAAAAAAAACACCAGACGAGGTGATGCCTGAGCACCACCTCTCGACTGACTTGGGATTAGATTCACTCGATACGGCTCAATTGATTGTAGCGCTCAAAGAGGACTATGGAGTGGGTGAGGTTCAGCTGACTGATCTCACTACAGTAGCTAGCGTGATGGCTTTTGCTGCGAGACTCAAAGAGAGTCAAGCGGATCAGGAAGAGGAAGGGGGGGCTCAAGGGTTTTGGTCAAAAGAGGAGCGGAGACCTGAGGCAATCTACCCTGAAGCCGAAACTGTGATTGAAGCTTTTTTTAAAACATGCCATCGATTCAGAGGCTATACCGCCTGTTCAGACAGAGTCACTGGAGAGGTTCCCTACAATCGATTGAGTATCAGTGTGATTTTACTAGCTCAAGCGATTCAAAAGCTCCCTGGCAAGCATATAGGAGTGATGATGCCTGCCTCTGTGGTCGTGAATGCTGTCATTTTAGCTGCAGTGCTCGCAGGGAAAGTGCCTGTCATGATCAATTGGACCCTTGGGAAAAGAAATTTAGCTTCGGTGATTGAACAGTCAAAAATAGAAGCAACGCTCACGGCTTGGAGTTTCATCGACCGATTGGATAACGTCGAATTGGATGGGTTGGATGATCAATTGATTTTTCTTGAAGACATTCGCCGCTCGTTTAATCTGTGGGGGAAGACGAGAGCCTTTATCCGATCTAAGCGTTCAATCTCAGGAATCCTTCGCTCCTTTGGAGCTCACCGATTACAAGCTAAAGACCCGGCTGTTATTTTATTTACCAGCGGAACGGAGAGTGTTCCCAAAGGGGTTCCTCTTACCCACGGCAATATTTTATCGAATCAAAGAGCAGCAGCTCAGCTTGCGAAAGTGACAAGCGATGACATCATGTTAGGAGTGCTTCCTCCTTTCCACTCCTTTGGTTTCTCTGTCACAGGCCTCCTGCCTCTTCTTGCAGGGCTGCGGGTCGCTTACTCCCCCAATCCGACCGATGGGAGAAGGGTTGCTCGTGCGGTAGACCAGTGGAAAGCGACCCTTCTTTGCTTAGCGCCCACTTTTTTGAAAAATGTACTTCGCGTAGCTGATTCCAACCAGCTTTCGAGTTTAAGGCTCGTCGTGACTGGCGCTGAAAAAACGTCCTCAGAGCTCTATGAGAAACTGCACGAGATGGGGCCCTCGATTCATCTTGTGGAGGGGTATGGCATTACTGAATGTAGTCCTATTTTGACTCTCAATCCCCCAGATGGGAGCGCGCTTCGAGGGGTTGGAGTCCCTCTTCCTGGTGTGGAGCTGGCAATTGTACACCCCGAGAGCTTTGAACAGCTCTCTTGTGGGGAGCAGGGGCTCATTTTAGCGAGGGGGCCTAATGTTTTTCCAGGTTACTTGGATAAGGCGCTCCCTTCTCCTTTCGTTGAGGCCCAGGGGAAGCTATGGTATCAAACAGGTGATCTCGGGTTTCTCGATGAGAAGGGTTTTCTCACTCTTTCTGGAAGGTTCAAGAGGTTTATCAAGATCGGCGGAGAGATGATCAGTCTTTCTGCAGTGGAAGAGGCTCTTTTACAGGCGTCAAACCACCTTGGCTGGTCAATGGATCCTGCGCTTCCCTCTCTAGCTATTTCTGCTCTTGAAGCTGAGGGGAAAAAAAGTGAGATGCACCTCTTTGTTACTTTCAAAACTGACGTTGAAGAGGTCAACAATGTGCTGCGAGATTCAGGCATGAGCAACCTCATTCGGATTCGCTCAGTTACCCAGTTGCCTTTTATCCCCTTGCTTGGGAGTGGAAAAATTGATTACAAAAAATTGTCTACACATATGTCTGCGGAGAAGAGTGAATGATTGATCAGGAAGCTTTTGAATTTCCACGCCTGCCCGTGCAACTCTACAATACGGAGAGTCGCCATAAAGAGATCTTTCGTCCCCATGCCGACAATCATGTGAAGATGTACACATGTGGTCCTACCGTCTATAACTATGCGCACATTGGGAATTTCCGCACCTACGTCTTTGAAGATATCCTCCGTCGCACGCTAAAATTCTTTGGACACCAGGTGACTCAGGTGATGAATCTGACCGATGTCGATGATAAAACGATCCGCGGCGCCATTGAGAGTGATCAAACGATTGCCGACTTCACTCAACCGTATAAAAATGCATTTTTTGCAGATATCCAATCGCTTGGAATTGAAAGGGCTGAAAACTACCCAGCAGCTACTGATTTTATTCCTCATATGATTGATTTCATCCAGAAGCTGCTAGCTAAAGGGATTGCCTACAAGAGTAAAGACAAGAGTATTTACTACTCGATCGACAAGTGCCCGAAATATGGTCGGCTCTCTCATCTCAAGCTCGATGAGTTGCAGGTGGGGGCAGGTGAAGCCCGCGTTGCGAGCGACGAGTATGATAAAGAAAACGCTTCAGATTTTGTCCTCTGGAAGGGTTATGATCCGAGCCGTGATGGAAAAATTTATTGGGAGAGTCCCTTTGGTCCAGGTCGCCCGGGCTGGCACCTCGAGTGCTCAACGATGGCGATGCACTTGCTTGGCGAGACTTTAGACCTTCATGTTGGAGCGGTCGATAATATCTTCCCTCACCATGAAAATGAAATTGCACAATCTGAAGCGCACACAGGAAAAACGTTTGCCCGCTTTTGGGTGCACTCTGAGCACCTTATCGTCAATCACAAAAAGATGTCCAAAAGTTTGGGGAATTTTTACACTTTGCGCGATCTGCTCGACAAGGGATACTCTGGAATTGAGGTACGCTACATGTTGATGCATACTCACTACCGCACTCAGCTTAATTTTACCTTTGATGGACTAGAGGGAGCTAAAACTTCTCTTCATCGCCTCAGAGATTTTGTTCAAAGGATGCAAGAGTTAGCTGATCCTAAAGAGGCCTCCACTAAGCGATGCCACCTCTCCCTTAAACAAGCGATCGAACAATTTTCTCAGGGGATGGCCGACGATCTCAATATTTCTGTCGCACTTGCTGCACTTTTCGATTTGATGCATGCGATCAATGTGCTTCACGAAAAGAAAAAACTCAATGGCGGGGATGCAAGTGAAGTGCTCTATGTGTTGCAAAAACTGAACCGGGTGCTTGGAATATTTACTTTTGAAGACGAGACTGCGATCCCTCCCTACCTCCAAGAGATGCTTGAGCAGAGGGAAGAGGCTCGAAAGTCAAGGGATTGGACACTTGCTGATCAGTTGAGGCATGAAATTACAGCTAGTGGGTATGTGATTGAAGATACAGATCAGGGGCCTAGACTTAAAAAAGCATGACCAAAGACGAAAAATTCCTCATTGCACTCTATCATCTCGTTGGGAAGTCTGAGGAGACGACAAGTCCGCTTGATCTGGCAGAAAGGTTAGGGCTTAGCCCCAAACAGCTCAAAAACGTGGTCCATGGCCTCTGCAAGGCGAACTTTGTCAAGTTGCTCTCTAGCGATAGGATCGCGCTGACTTCTCGTGGAGTTGAGCTCGCCGAGCGTCTTATTACTGAATGATTGTTAGTGCTCTTAAGTGTTGGAGCTCATGTTGACAAGATAAAATTTTTATGCTAACTTCATGATCGGAAAATAGAGCACATCGCGGATAGAAGCCGAATTGGTGAAAAGCATCGCAAGACGGTCGAGTCCAATACCCACTCCAGCTGCAGGAGGCATCCCCTGGCAGATCGCTTCAATGAACTCCTCATCCATCGGGTGCGCCTCATCGTCGCCGTCAAGCCGTTTGAGCGCCTGAAGTTCAAGGAGTTCGCGTTGAATCTCAGGGTCATTGAGCTCAGAGTAAGCGTTACAGAGCTCCTTACCTAGGAAAAAGCTTTCAAACCTCTCAACAATTCCAGCATCCTTCTCTTTGGGGTCACGGTGGAGCTTGCAAAGAGGTGTCGTCTCGATGGGGTGGTCTATAATGTGATGAGGCTGGATCAACTTATCGACTACAAACTCATCGAAGAGCATCGCAATCAATGCACCCCGGGGAGCCGCTTTGATCTTTTTTGGTTCAATTTCAGTTCGCTCTTGAAGCACCTGGCGGATCTCTTCATCAGACAACTGACTCGTGTCAAGAGCCGCATATTCACGGATGCTCTCTTGCATGGTTATTCGGCGCCAGGGGGCCTTGACATCGATCTCAACTGGATTCCCGTTGAGATCGTAGTTGAGCTTGGTCGATCCATGTAGCTCAAGGGCAATGCGCTCAATGAGGTTTTCAACAAAGGCCATCATGTCATTGTAGTCCCAATACGCGGCATAAGCCTCGAGCATGGTAAACTCAGGGTTATGGGTCCGATCAATCCCTTCATTGCGAAAGACTTTTCCAATCTCATAGACGCGCTCAATTCCGCCCACAAGAATTTTTTTCAAAGCAATTTCAAGGGAGATTCTGAGATAGACGTCTTGATCCGTTGCTTGGATGTGCGTTTCAAACGGGCGCGCCTCAGCCCCACCATAGAGATTCTGCAAGACAGGGGTCTCTACTTCAAAAAACTCTTGTTCGCTTAAAGTATCTCGGATGATGCGCATCATCTTGCTGCGAGTGATAAATACGTCACGCACCTCTTCGTGAGTAATGAGATCTAGCCACCTTTTTCTGTACCTCATCTCTTTGTCAATCAATCCACTGTGCTTTTCTGGAAGGGGGAGAAGTGTTTTGCAAAGAAGCGTAAGCTTTTTGACAAAAAGAGTGAGCTCGCCTTTCTGTGTCCTAAAAAGGTGTCCCTCCACCCCGACGAGATCTCCCAAATCGATTTTTTTTTCGATGAATTTGAGGGGAGTGATATCAGGGGATTGAAGACCTTCTACTTGAGTGAGGTCTCTGTTGAACATGAGTTGGATTTTGTGAGTCGCTTCCTGGAGCTGGGCAAAGGCATTTTTTCCCATCGCGCGGAAGAGGATGATGCGACCGGCTACGCATGCGGAGTCTGTTTCCCCCCGTCCCGCATCCTCACTGCTCCCGATGGGGAGGCTATCATAGGCTTCATGGATCTGTTTCGCTGTATGCGTGGGTCTGTAGCGGTGGGGATAGGGCTCAACGCCGAGTTGTTTGATGTCAGCAAGTTTCTGAGTTCGGTTTCGAAATTCTTCGTGCTGATGGTAGGAGGGTTTATCATTCATATGTTTTTTCTTTTCCACTGCGGTGTTTATCAAACCAGAGGTAGGGGTAAAGGCACATCCCCACCGTAAGAAGGCCGACACTCAATGTGACGACCCAGAAAATTTTTGCCTGGACGGACGCATGTCGGAAGGCTAACCAGCATCTTTTCATTGGCCTGAAGTGTATCGCATTTAGAAAAAAGTAGAAAGCGGATCGACATCGAGGTGGAGTTTTACTCGCCGCGAGTGAATGGTAAGGCGGCTAAGGAGTGCTGTAATAGGGTAGGTACTAACGCCTCTTATCAGGCACTGAAAACGGTATTGGTCTTTTATCTTTGCATAGCCAGAAGGGGTAACTGGATGGACTTCGTATTGCTTGTCTAAATTTTTTTCGATCATATCACGCACCTCGGTAGCTGTTGCTTGCACCTCAGAGGGGTTGGGTCCGCTGAAAGTGAGTTTGACGAGGTGGGTAAAGGGAGGGTAAGCAAATTGCTTACGAACAGCTACCTCTGTTTCGTAAAAAGCTTCATAGTCTTGAGCTGCAGCAAACTCAATGATCGGATGGCTTGGGATTTGAGTCTGGATAATGACCTCTCCAGGAAGAGCTCCTCGACCCGCGCGTCCAGCAACTTGAGTGATGAGTTGAAAGACCTGCTCAGAGGCTCGAAAATCTGGTATGTGAAGGCTTGAGTCCGCGTTGAGCACTGCAACGAGAGTCACAGCAGGGAAGTGGAGACCTTTTGTCACCATCTGGGTGCCGATCAGTACATCAGCTTTCCCCGTGCCAAAGGCTCGAAAAAGCCTTTCATGGCTCCCTTTGTGTTGGGTCGTATCCCCATCAGCGCGCAAGCTGCGCACACCAGGAAAAAGGGCATGGAGAGTTCTTTCGACCTGCTCTGTTCCAATTCCACGATATTTGAGTGTCTCATAGCTCTTGCACTGTGGGCATTGTGTTGCAGTAGAAACGAGCTGGAATTTGCATAGGTGACAAGAGAGCTGCTCTTTACTGCGATGGAAAGTGAGAGTCACATCGCAGTGGGGGCAGTGAAAAATATGCCCACATCCTTTGCAGCTTAGAGAAGTGTGGTAGCCCCGTCTGTTGAGAAAAAGAATCGTCTGTTCGCCAAGCTCGAGTCTCTTTTGAATCCCTTCGATCAAGGGAGCTGAAAAAGTGGTAAATCCCCCCGCCTTTTCAAATTCCGCTTTCATATCGACAATTTTTACATGAGCGAGTTTAGCTGAGGTAGCGCGGCAAGTGAGTTTAGAGAGGGTGTATTTTCCCTCCATCGCGTTGCGGTAGCTCTCGAGACTTGGAGTCGCACTTCCCAAAACTACCGTGGCATTTGTCATTTTGCCTAGCATCACAGCGACGTCGCGGGCGTGGTAGCAAGGAGCTTCCTCACTTTGCTTGTAGGCGCCATCGTGCTCTTCATCGACAAGAATTAAACCTAGATTTTGCAGCGGGCAGAAAAGCGCAGATCTTGCCCCTATTACGATTTTCGCTTCACCTTTTCGGATTCGATGCCACTCATCGCGGCGCTCTCCAGCGCTCAATCTGTGGTGTAAAACAGCGATGCCAGTATCAAATCGAGCTCGAAACCGTTCAATTGTTTGCGCCGTGAGAGCGATTTCTGGCACGAGTATAACAGAGGAGCGGCCGAGCTTAAGGACATTCTCAATTGCTTGAAGGTAGACCTCTGTTTTTCCACTTCCGGTGATACCAAACAGGAGATGTGTTTCGAAGCTTTGCCCATCCATAGAGCGGACAATTTTTTTGAGAGCCTCTGCTTGCCCGCTATTGAGAGATTTTGCTGAAGTTTTGAAATAGGTTTCACCGATGAGAGGAGAACGATCAATTTGAATTTGCTCCAGCTGCAAGATCCCTTTTTTGACTAAAGATTCAACAGGGCTTCTTGAGACTCCCGATTTTTCTAGAAGCTCAGAGAGCAAAAGACCCTCTTGAGCGCAAAGCATCTCATCGAGAACAGCTGCTTGAGCGGGGTGTTTTTCTCGAAGGGTCTCACAAAGAGGGCGGAGCTTCTCTTTTGATTGCATGCGCTTTACAAAATACTGCTCTTTATGTGCAAGACCTTGCCGAATGCTGGCTGGGAGCATGCTCTTAATCACTTTTCGTAAAGGAGTCCCATAATAGCGACTCATCCAAAGAGCGAGCTCAAAAAGGGACTCGCCAATCAGTTCATGCTCCGAGAGAATAGCTGCGAGTGGGAGGACTTTGGGAAAATCGCTTTTCTCTTTGATTTCATAGACATAAGCCGTGCGAAGAGTGCCTCGGACGGGTACTTGCACTCGCATCCCACGCTTGAGTTTTGAAGCGTGTTCTTCAGAGATGCCATAGTCTAAGAGCTTGTCGACAGCAGCATCTAAGATGACTGAAGCATAGCGGGGAAAAGTTTGAGTTGATTCCATAGTTCCCGTTTCAGATCGAGGTCAGTGAGATAGGAGTCGATTGGCTCCATGGGCAACAAAAATTGTGCTCCCATTAGAAGATACTGGTGTGATTGTACTTCCGGGAACTTTTTATTCAATAGCGAGAAAGGGGCGATTAAGAGGCGAATTTTGGGATCTTCTAAGAGGTGTTGTAGGGGGGCCGCTACAAGTTTTGTAGGCCCAATATGCTCAGAGATCGCTTGAGCGACATTTTCAAGGAAATCTTTTTGTTTCACACTGAGGTCCAGAGCAAAGAGGTAGATAGAGGTGGTTTCATGTTGGGGTTGAAAAAACTTAGAAAAACGAGAGATTGGAGCTTCCGATGTCGGGGGAGGGGAGAGTTTCCAAGGTGGAGGTGGTTCCTTTTTTTTTGGCTCCGGCTTGATCGGAAGAGGGAGAGAGGGGACTGAAGTAGTTTCATTCCAGTCGGGTTGCAAAAAAGTAAGCGTGGCTCTCACAAGCGCTGCAAACTCTCGTTTATTTTGTTTCATTAGAAATTCGCTTGGTCTCATGGATGATTTGGCTTGAAAGGTTTTGGAACCCTCGAAGGGACATACACTCAATCAAGGCGTTTGCCATCGATTCGAGA
This sequence comes from Chlamydiota bacterium, assembly GCA_021772465.1. Classification (GTDB taxonomy): domain Bacteria; phylum Chlamydiota; class Chlamydiia; order Chlamydiales; family JAAKFR01; genus JAJFLX01. Next base: position 167,298 of record JAJFLX010000001.1, on the reverse strand, counting down.
TTTTGTCCAAACACACGCCTGAGCGCGTGAAGTGTTGTGGTTTTGCCAAATGCTCGATCGATTCTATCGTGTTGGGTGAGAAGAAAGTAAAGAACATGAGGTGATTCCTTATATCTGGGTAGGGTCTCTAACGCATGGCGCCCAAATTCGAGTAGGGCCTCTTTTACAACAGGCCACTTCTCATCTTGCGCCGCATCTTGAGCTCTGCAGATCGTTTTTTTCAGCTCCTTGTTCTCTTCTGATTGAAGCTCGCAAAAATGAAGAATCAAGGGGAGATGTCCCTCCCTTGAGAACCACCTCTTCTCTTTGCTCCCAACCAGTTTTTGCTTTGTTTTGAGCGAGAGCGATGTCTCTAGAAGGTGCGCTGCTTGGAGAACCTCATGAATGAGGAATTGAAAAAGCAGACTCTCACTGCGATTGTAGAAGGAGACAAGAGGGGTCATGGCACTACTATAGGGGACGATCGGTTTTTTTCCAAAAAAGGATCGCGCCAATAGTAGTGATCGAGCAATCCTTCCGTATCCCTTCCTAAAATTGTGAAAGCAGTGAAGAGCGCTTCAATCGACGCGAGCCCCGTTTTACAGCTCTGTCTTCTAGGATAGGCGGTTTGAATAGAAGGGGGCAGAGAGCGGCGTGGCACAGATTCAGGGATGATTTTTAGCATTTTTTCCGCACCAGCCCAGGTGCCGTCGATGAGCAGAATACCCGAATCGCTATCAGAGCCCCTCAAAAGAGGAGCATCTGGTGTGAGTAGAATATAATTCCCTAAAAAGGGGAGGGGGTGCTTAAGGGGGTAACGGTAGAAAAAAAAGTTGGGATTAGACTCTAATCCCTTTAGAGAACATTTCTTAAGGTTTTCTTTTCGGTGTCGTAAAATCAGGGTTGGGGGAGGCATTTTGCATTGTAAGTATACACATATTACCAGCTTTTGTAAATTGTGGATTCTACAAGAATGTTTTGGATAGGAGGACATCAGATGAAACGAACTTTTCTTATGAGCTGCATTGCCATGCTACTCACTGCCCCCATTTTTGCAAACGAGGCTCCAAGCGCTCCATTGCAAAATCAGAATCAAAAAACGATCCATTGGCAGACCAACTACAACCAGGCGATGAGCGCTGCGAAGAAAGCAAACAAACCCGTCTTGCTCTTTTTTACCGGCTCAGATTGGTGTGGATGGTGCAAAAAGATGGATAAAGAGGTCTTTTCACAACCCGAATTTGCGCAGCTCGTAGGCAATGATTTTATCTTTGTAGAGCTCGATTATCCTATGAAAAATACCCTTCCTTCTGAGCAGCAAGAGCTCAACAATAAGCTCAAGCAGCAATATGGAGTAACCGGTTTTCCAACCGTGATTTTGCTCGATGCAAACGGAAATTTTGTTGCTGAGTCGGGTTATCGCCCTGGAGGACCTAAGGCGTATGCAGATTACCTCAAAGGTTTGATGAAGTAGTCTCTTTTGTCTCTCCCCGGTCCTCGGCCGGGGGGGGGAGCCTAACTTATCGATATTTTGGGTTTTGAGGAATTAGACAGTTATTTATAAAAAAAAATATGAAATACTTCAATGTCCTGATTCTTTTTGGTGTATTAGTTTTAACATCCTCATGGACAACGGATTATTCGGAATCCGTTCGAGAAAGTATTGAAAAAAAGCTTCCTGTGCTTCTTTTCTTTTCAGGGTCAGACTGGTCTGCACAAAGCATGCAGCTCAAGCATGAAGTGCTCGATTCCAGCTCTTTTCAAGAGCGAGTCGAAGATAAATTCATCTGCGTTGAAATCAATTTTCCCAAACATACGCAGCTCTCTTCACCAGTTGAGAGAGACGTAAATGAGATGCTTCGCCAGAGATTTGGAATTACAAGCTACCCCACCCTGATACTTTTAGCGACCGATGGGAGAGAGATCACTCGCCTTGGCTATCTCCCCGAAGAGGGAGAGCAGCTGGCAGCTACTCTTCTTTGCATGGAGAGGCAAGACGCCTATTTAAAGGAGGCTCTAAAAAAGCTCCCTGAAAAGAGAGAGGCTCTTGTGGAACTCTATCAACTCGCCCAAGAACTATCGCAGATAGAGGCGCAAGATGAGATAATGGGGGCAGGTCTTGAGAGAAATGAGCCCTATTTTTTACTCGAGCGGTACCGTCAACTCGCTTTTGTCGATCGGATCAGTTCCTCTGAAGCGCTCGCCTTTCGCCATGAACTTTTGAAAAGTAGCGATCATCAAATCCACTTCCAAGTAGCTATTATTGACTTTGAAGCGGGTGGTGCGCGCTCAGTTCGTCCCTTGGAGGCCTATTTGAAAAAATTTGGCGATATAGATTCTGAAAATGTCTGGCGTATTGAGATGATGATAGCTCAGTTTTATCTCGATAAAGATGAGTGGGTTTCAGCTCTTGAACATGCTGAGGTTGCCCAGCACATGGCTCCCCATTCGTTGAAAAATGATATCGAGCACTCGCTTAGCTACATTCGCAAGCAGGTTCGATAAGAAAGCTTAAAAGCTCGCGCTCAATTTCGGGGGTAGAGACAGCTTGAATTCCCATCTGCGGGGCAACATTGAGGTGGAGATCGGAAGGAAGGTTCTGTTGGATCTTTCTGAAAGCCTCGCGAACACAACGCTTGAATCGGTTTCTCTTATGCGCTTTTCCATAACGTTTGGTAACAGTGATGCCCAGCTTGAGGGAAGGAGTCCCTCTACGGATATGAAGCCTAAGCAAGGGGCCTGATGCTGAGGTTCCTTTCCGTCGGCATGCATGGTATTCCCATGACCGACGAAGTCTTAGATTTGGAGAAAAATTTAACACGGAGTGAGGCTGTAGCGACCCGCTTTACGCCTTCGGCTCAATATTTTACGTCCATTTTTTGTTTTCATACGCGTGCGAAACCCTGTTGCAGACTTCCGGCGTTGCTTGCTCGGTTGGTAAGTACGTTTCATCGCCCTAACATCCTTCTTCTTGTATTATCGGAAGCGAGAGGATAGCAAAAACGGCAGAAAACAGCAAGCCTCTTGCAAAGAAATAGGGAAGTGCCCTAAAGTAGTGGCAATCACTGAAAAATTGGACACAATTATGGATGTTAGATCTTCAATCAAAGCGGTCCCTTCAAAAGGCGACAAACTCGTCCGACGCAGAGGGCGTCTCTACGTGATCAACAAAAAAGACCCCAACCGAAAACAGAGACAGAAAGGGCCTGCTCGCAAAAAATAATTTAGAGGAATCATGGCAAAAAAGTCATCTATAGCCAAACAGAAAAAAAGAGAAAAACTCGTGAGCATGAACTGGAAACGTCGCTCTGAGCTTCGTAGCAAGGGAAAAGACATGAGTCTCTCTGAAGAAGAGCGCGAGTCAGCACGTGTTGCACTAAACAAGATGCGTCGAGACACCTCTCCAAGCCGTCTTAAAAATCGTTGCCAGCTTACAGGACGGCCCCATGGTTATCTTAGAAAATTCAAAGTATCTCGTATCTGTTTTCGAGAGCTTGCAGGGATGGGAATGATTCCCGGTGTCACAAAAGCTAGCTGGTAGACCTTATCGCTTCTTTGTGGTCTGAGGACCCGTATTAGCAGTCTCAAGATCTTTTACAACCTCAGGGAGCTCGTTGAGCTTCTTCCACTCTCCCATTCCCTCGCCCCATATGTAGGACTCTTTTGAGAGTTGCTTCTCTTTCCAGTTTTGCGCTAGTTCTGTGAATTCCATAGGCCCCTTCTGTTCCCTCGTAGGGGCATCCACATAGTACCACAATTTCAGCCACTGCTCGCTTCTATCTAAGCGGGGAGGGGGTACAACTCTTGATTTACGCTCCTTTTTTGGGAGAACAAACAAAAGAAGGATACCAACAACTCCGAGTACTAGCCCCAGTACGAACCAGAGAATCGGGTGGCGGCCTCTTTTTTGTGCAAAGTAGGAAGCTATGCACCCAAAAAAGATCCAAAAAAGAATGAGATTGAAAAGTTGCAATATACTCATAGGTGACATAAATTGTATCTGTTGTACGGTTATTTTTCAAGGGATGCAGAAATGAATGATGTAGATACAAAAGAATTTGAGTTGCCAGAGACAGTTTTCAGCCGAGATATTGAGTCGCGGGTGATTCAAGTTATTATTTTGCAGTGTTTGAGTAAAGTCGAAGGAGTTGGCCTGCTGGGGGGGACTTTGATTGACACCTTGCTAGGACGCGCTGATACCGATCGCGTCAAAGGGATTTTTGTCGAGCAAGATAGCAAAAATCACCAAGTCAAAATTAAAGTTGAGATTTTAGTGGCCTACGGCGTGGTAATTCCTGAAAAAGCGGAAGAGGTGCAGGTAAGTGTGGTTAAAGAGATCACCAAGTTAACAGGCCTTCATGTCGCTTCGGTCCATGTGGTGGTTAAAGGTTTGATTCCTGAAGCTAAAGAGGAGCCGAGCAAAAAAGAGGGAGTCTACCCTGCAGCTACTCTTATTGAAGACGATGAGCAAGCATTGAATGCGTACTGAGCATCTCTTGATCTCAATCACCGGTCTTCTTCTAGGTTTCTGTATGTTTTTTGGGGGGCTCTTTTTTTTTCTAATGGGCTCTTTCCCACAATGGCGCCGTTTTTTTGATTTTAAAGCCTTCGCGCCTATGGGTCTCGTTTTCATGTTTACAGGGTTAATTTTCCTCACTCTCCTTTATTTTCTAAGCCGGCGGCGCTACCTTCGTCTCCGGGTTGAGGGAGTCTCGATAGACAAGCGGGCAATCGAGCAAGTCGTCGATAGGGCTCTTCAACCCATCTTTCCCGGTACAGTAGTTGCAACTGACGTGATTGTGCGGGGAAAGCGAAAGCTTGAAATATTAGCAGACATCCCGTATCCCTCAGAGGAGAAAATGACAGTAATAGAGAATACGCTTAAGGAATCTCTCTCTACCCAGCTCGGTTATCATGATGGCTTCACCTTCAATATTGGTCTCAATCAATAAGTTTTTTCGCATCAAAGAGAGAGGCTCGACGCTTCCGCGCGAGCTACTCGCTGGGGCTACCACTTTTTTGACGCTCGCCTATGCCTTGCTCGTAGTTCCCTCGATTCTTTCCGAGGCAGGACTCGATCTCGGCGCTGTCATGGTTGCTATGGCGCTTGTGGGAGCTTACGCCTCACTTATGATGGGATTTTTGGCAGGCTATCCCTTCGTGTTAGCGCCCGGCATTGCGCTTGCAGCTTATTTTACCTACTCGGTGGTGCTCGGTGGGGGTCACACCTGGCAAGTCGCTTTGGGTCTTGTGTTTCTCACTGGCGTCATTCTTCTTCTTCTCAATTTACTCCGTATAAGGCAGCTTCTCATTCAAGCGATTCCGCTCTCTCTTCGTCTAGCAACGACCGCAGGCATGGGGCTATTTTTGGCATTGATTGGACTGAAAAATGCGGGTATCGTTGTAGCAGATCCTCATACACTTCTCTCCTTTGGGGATCCTAGGTCGATCTCACATGTTCTCGCCCTTGTAGGGATTGTGCTCACTGGAGTTTTCTTCAGACTTCGAATTCACGGCGCTATTTTTTTGGGCATTTTGGCCGTTTGGGTTTTCGCTCTTTTGCTCGGGCAAGTAGAGTGGCGAGGGGTAGTTGCCTGGCCCGCCTCCCTTCGTCCCACCTGGTTTGAGCTTGATGTACGTGGAGCTTTCAATTTGAAACATCTCGGAGCTTTAATCTCTTTTCTCTTTGTCGGGCTTTTTGATTCGACAGGGACGTTAGTAGGCCTTGCTGAAGAGGGGAATTTTCTCGAGCCGTGCACTGGCAATAAGTGCCGATTTCCGAGAGTGAGCCGCGCGCTATTGCCCGACACCACAGGGACACTTCTCGCTCCCGTTTTGGGAGCGACGAGTGTGGCTGTTTATCTCGAATCTGCCGCGGGATTGAGTGTGGGAGGCAAAACAGGGCTTACAGCTGTTACAGCTGGCATGCTTTTTCTACTAGCCCTCTTTTTTGCACCCCTTGCAAGCTCCATCCCTCTTTTTGCAACAGCTCCAGCTCTTCTAATCATCGGGGGGATGATGCTCAGGCGTATCTCAAAGATTGATTGGGATGATGCATCCGAGTGGATCCCCGCATTTACCACTTTGCTTCTCATTCCTCTAACTTTCAGTATAGCAAAAGGCATTGCAGTAGGTTACATCACCTACTGTGGAATCAAGCTCTTTTCGGGAAAAGCTCGCGGTGTTCACCCTCTCTCTTGGATCTTAGCTCTGCTTTTTATTTTGATGTTCCTCTTCTTTCCTTCCGCGTAGGGTTTCCACATCTCTTTGTGTGATCCCTTTCACTTCTTTCCACTCTGTCTCAGAAGCTGCAAGCAGACGTTTCCAGCTTCCAAAGCGGACAATCAACCGCTTTTTTTTCACCGGCCCTATCCCTGATAGGGAATCGAAAGGGCTGGCAAAAGTCTGTTTTTTTCGGCGCTCTCTTTGAAAGGTGATGGCAAAACGATGCGCTTCATCTCGGATCTGTTGGATGAGAAAAAGCAAGGGAGAGTTGCGTGGAAGTAAAAGCGCTTCGTTGACCTCTCGTAGGTAGACCTTTTCACGAGTGGCCCCACGGTCGTGTCGTCCCTTCTCTTTAGCGATGGCCACGACATCGACGGTCGTGATGTCTAGATCTTCGAGGATGTCGACGGTAAGGTTGAGGTGTCCTCTCCCTCCATCGATAAGGAGCATATCGGGGAGCTGCTCCTCCTCTTTAGCCCGCTTCATTCTCCGGGTGAGCACCTCTTTCATCGCGCCGTAATCGTCTGAGCGGTCCGCTGCTTTAATCTTGTACTTCCGGTAGCGCTGGGGAGATTTCTCTCCGTTGATGAAAGCGACCATAGCGCCCACAGGTTCTGATCCTGAAAGGTTTGAGTTGTCAAAACACTCGATCTGCTCAGGGTAGTTGGTCAGATGGAAAACCTCTTCCATCAAAAGCAAGGTTTGCTCTTTTGTATTGGGCTCCTGCTTCATTTTTGCCTCTGCATTGGCTGCTGCCATCTCTAGAAGGGCACGTTTATTGCCGCGTGAGGGGGTGGTGAGTTTCACGTGCAGCAGAGCCTCTAGCTCCAAGCTCACTTTTTTTGGGAGCACGATCTCTGCTGGAAGGAGCTCCTGGTCGCTGTACTGCTGCAAAAGAAAGGAGGTGAGAATCCCCTCATCATCTTGCGCCGTTTTGGGAAAAACATGCCCCTGGCTGCTAATGAGCTTTCCCTCTCGAAAGAGGAGTTGAGCGAGAGCTACCCGCTCACCCTCGCGGCAGAGCCCAATGACATCGAGATCTTTCAGTCCCGCCTTTTCGACCACTTGCTTCTCAAGGGTACTCTCGATATAACGCAGCGTGCGGAAAATGCGCTCGGCTCTTTCAAATTCAAGATCTTCCATAGCTTTTTGCATTTCAGCTTTTAGCTCATTTCGAATCGTGGCATCGTGGCCTTTCAAAAAACTTACAACACCCGAGACGAGCTTGTCGTAGCTCTCTTTGCTGCACTTCTCAACACATGGGGCGACACATTTTTTCATCTCATAGAGAATACAAGGGCGAGTTCGGCTCTCGAGCTCGCGGTCAGAGCACTGCCTTAAGGGGAAGAGCATCCGCAATAGCTCCAAAGTTTGTTTCGCCGCATAGCCTTGCGTATAAGGACCAAAATAGAGATTGCCCGGAGGGGGTTTCCCTTTGAATCTTGCAACACAAACTCTCGGCCATCGGTGCTTGTGATTCACCATCAAACTGAAGTAGGTTTTATCATCTTTTAGAAGCGCATTGTATTTGGGGCGATGCTTCTTAATCAGGTTGTTTTCTAAGATGAGGGCCTCCTTCTCAGAGGTAACGACAATGGTGTCAATAGACTCCACTTGGACAGTGAGATAAGGGACCATAGCGCGCCCATCGCGTCCAGGGATGAAGTATTGCTTTACTCGGTTCCGAAGATTCTTCGCTTTCCCGACATAGATCACCTTTCCCTTCGCATCTTTCATCAAGTAGACACCAGGGTGGGTCGGAAACCGTTGAAGTTCTTCAGTGGGAAATGGCATAGCTAGAAAAGTGTGAGCTGCTCTTCACGCGCAGTTGCTTGGACGCGAAAACGCTTCTCTTTGCTAGGTTCGAGTTTTTTTAAAATAGCTTGAGCTCTGCTGATTACAGTGAGAGGGAGCCCCGCGAGCTTTGCGACGTGGATGCCGTAACTTTTTCCTCCCCCCCCTCTTTTGATTTGGTGGAGAAAACGGATCTCTTCTCGGTGTTCTTGCACAGCGGCGTGGTAGTTGACTGCCCCCTCAAATTGCGTCTCAAGGTCAGTCAACTCCCAGTAGTGAGTGGCAAAAAGGGTTTTTGTTTGCATCTGCACGAGATATTCTGCTACCGACCAAGCGATGGCTACCCCATCATAGGTACTCGTTCCTCTCCCGATCTCATCGAGAATGACAAGGGAGCGAGCCGTAGCGTTATTGAGGATATGGGCCGTTTCACTCATCTCTACCATAAAGGTTGACTGCCCACTTGAAAGATCGTCGCTAGCACCTATGCGGGTAAAAATCTTGTCGACAAGCCCGATATGTGCGCGGTCGGCCGGGACAAAAGATCCCATCTGAGCGAGAATGACAAGTAGGGCTACTTGTCGGATATAAGTCGACTTGCCCGCCATATTCGGCCCTGTGATCACCATCAACCGCTCCCTCTGATCGAGCAGGGTATCGTTGGCAATGAAGCGGTCAGGGTCTAGAGAATCTACAACTGGGTGACGCCCTCTCTCTATTGTAAGCGAGCTCCCCTCATCGAGAGTGGGACGGCAGTATCTCTCTTTTTTTGCAACTAAAGCCAGCGCTGCGAGGACATCGAGAGTAGCCACAGCCCCGGCTGTGGCGATAACTTCTTTTTCATGCTCGAGAACTCGGCTTCGAAGCTCTTGAAAGAGTGTTTGTTCAAGCTGGTGGGTTCGATCCTCTGCGCTGAGAACTTTTGTTTCATACTCCTTGAGCTCAGGCGAGATAAACCTCTCTGAGTTGACTAAAGTTTGTCGCCTCTGAAAGCTCTCAGGCATCAGGTGGGCTTGCCCTTGACTCACCTCAATATAGTACCCAAAGACTTTGTTGAAATTTACCCGGAGGTTCCTGATACCCGTCTCTTCTTTGAGCTTTGACTGGTAGTTTGCAAGCCAGCTTTTCCCCCCCCGAGTGATGGCGCGAAGCTCATCGAGCTCGGCAGAGACTCCCTCACGAAAGATCCCCCCATCAGATAGTCGAAGCGGGGGCTCATCGACGAGAGCACCCTGAATTGTCTCCACAAGCTCAGTGTGATCTTGGAGCTCTTTTTCGCACTCTTGAAGAAGGGGAGCCTCGAGCTTGCCTACAGTTTTTTTCAAAGATGCGACTGGCTGCAACGAGTGTGCGAGTGCGAGCAAATCTCTTGGGGTGCCATAGCCTGTTGAAAGGCGTACCATCAACCGTTCGAGGTCGCGCACATCTTTGAGCTCAGCTCGCAGCTTAGCAAGAACTTCAGCTTGAAAATAGAGCATCTCTACGCTCTCTAGTCTCTTTTCAATGGGAGCTTTTTTTTGCAAAGGGCGCTTCAACCACCCCCCCATGAGTCGACTGCCCATAGGGGTTTGCGTCTTATCGATCACCTGGAGAAGTGTTGTGGAACGGGGGCCTTTGTGGAGGGGCTCGGTGAGCTCTAAATTCCGCCCAGTGACTCGATCGATTGAGAGGATCTCCTCGCAGGCGAGAGGCTTGATTTGACGGATGTGGTGGATGGGAAGCGAGAGCTCTTCGTGAATATAGGAGAGAAGAGCGCCGGCTGCATTGATTGCAGCCACCTGAGTTTTCAATCCAAAATGATCGAGGTGAGGGACTTTGAAGTGATCAATCAAATAGTTGTAAGCGGCTTTGTGCTCAAATTGCCAGGTGGCAGTTGAGAAGATGACCCCATTTAAGTCTTCTACAAGATCTGCATGCTTGGCACGAAAAGTAGGCGTTGTCAAAATTTCAGCTGGGGAGAGTCTGTAGAGTTCCGCTTGAATCTCCCGGCGATCTTCTACTTCAATAACTTGGAATAAAGAGGTGGTGAGATCGAGGAAGGCGAGGCCAAAAAGAGAACCCACTTGAGCGACAGCTGCGATGAAATTGTTCCCTTGGCTTGTGAGGTTGACTACGGTACCAGGAGTGATAAAGCGGACAATTTCACGTTTGACAAGCCCTTTAGCTAGTTTAGGGTCTTCCGTTTGCTCTGCGATAGCTACTCGCTTTCCCTTGTTGACAAGGCGATCGATGTAACTCTCACAGGTATGCCACGGTACGCCGGCCATGGGGATGCCACCTCGTTTGGTGAGAGTTAAGTCGAGCTCTTTCGCTATGATCTCAGCATCCTCAAAAAAAGCTTCATAGAAATCGCCCATCCGAAAGAGGAGAACCGCCTCTTTTGCGACCTCTTTGCAGCTCTTCCATTGTTGCATCATTGGAGTGAGTTTCATAGCAAACGATCGTACCATCTTTCAATATTGGTCGCAATCGGGTAGAATCAGGAGGCAATGTTCACTAAAGAGAGTTTAGAAACCCTGCGAGGACAGATCGATCTGGTCGAAGTGCTCGAACCTCATATCGAACTGAAAAGAGCTGGGGCTGTCTACAAAGCACTTTGCCCGTTCCATCAGGAGAAATCTCCCTCTTTTGTCGTCCAAAGGGGGGATACCCACTACCACTGCTTTGGGTGTGGCGCGCATGGGGATGCCATTCAATTTCTGATCGGCCATCTGGGCTATACCTTTGTCGAATCGGTCGAAGCACTCGCTGAGCAGTTTCATGTCCCCTTAGAGCGTGAAGAGCGCCAAGAAGAGCAAGGGGTCAATCGCCTCTCTCTCAAAGAGAGTCTTGAGACGGCCTCACTTTTTTTTCACGACTATCTCATTCACAGCGAAGCTGCTGCTGATGCTCGCAACTACCTCTTCAAGCGGGGGATTAGCCTCGAATTCATCCGTCGCTTTCAAGTCGGGCTCGCTCCGAACTCTGAGTCCCTCTTTTTCCAGGTGATGCAGTCCGAGAAGATCGACTCTCAAACCCAGTTAGAAGCAGGGCTTCTCTCTCAATCGAGCCGCCGTCCGTTTTTTCGCGACCGGATCACGTTTCCGGTATTAGACACGAGTGGACGCGTGATCGGTTTTTCAGCCCGCAAGTATCGAGAATCAACGTATGGGGGGAAATACATCAACACGAGCGAGACCTCTCTTTTTAAAAAGTCACGTATACTCTATGGCCTCAATTATAGCAGACGCCGAATCGCAAAAGAGCGGCAAGCTCTGATTGTAGAGGGGCAGATCGACTGCCTCAAACTCATCGAGGGGGGACTCGATATGACCGTGGCCAGCCTTGGAACGGCGTTTGGGGAGGGGCATATCGCCCAGCTTAAACAACTTGGAGTGCACAAAGTGCATCTTCTTTTTGATGGAGACCCAGCGGGAAGAGCTGCTGCTTCGAAGGTGGGAAACTTGTTCCAAGCAGCAGGGATTGAGGTCTTTGTTCCCAAACTACCCGGGGGGAGCGATCCCGATACTGTGATCAACAAATCGGGAATTACATCGCTCATTGAGCTCCTCAAAAATGCAGAGCCCTACCTCCCTTTCCAAGTCGATTTTTTGAGTCAAGAATTTGACCTCCAATCACCCGCTGGTAAGTCGGCTATGATCAAACAGCTGAAAAAACAGATTGAGGCGTGGGAAGACCCTGTCATGGTGCATGAGAGCTTGAGACAGATCGCACGCCTGGTGCAAGTACCAGAAGAGACTGTAGGACTCGAGCAAGTCTACGCCTCCAATCTTTTTGTGCGAAAACGCGAAAAAGGGCCGATTGAAACCGTCGATCCCAATCGGGTGCTTGAGCTTGATTTGCTCAGGTGGCTGATTCTAATGGAGGCGCCTTACCTTAAAAAAGCACGGGAATACCTCAAGGATGAACATTTTTGGGTAGAGGATGCTCAAAAAATCTTTCGTCGCCTCATCACTTATGAGAGCATGGACCTTCTAGCTCTTGCCGCTGAGTTGAGCGATCCCACGATCATAGATGAGATCATGCAAAAGAAGGTAAATCGCAAACGTGCAGAAACCCAATTTGCTCATACGATCCAGCAACTACTCGATCGGCAGTGGATGCAGACGCGCGAAGAGATCAAGCGCAAAATTGAGAGTGAAGCGTGCACCGAGGAGCAGGTTCTGGAGCTGGCTAAACGATTCAATGCTCTCGAAAGGCCTGTGGTAGCACCTTGAAACATCTCATCTTCTACGATGCCCCCTGCCCGCTTTGTAACCGTGCGATCCGCTTTATCTTAGCAGCCGATCAAAGAAAAGATTTTTTCTTCGCCCCTCTTGATGGGGAGATGGCAAAGAAGATGGAGGTACACGCGAGAGGGCTCGATACTCTCGTATTGATTGAAAATTGGAAGAGTGAGAAAGAGAGTCGACTAGTTGAGGGAAAGGCTGTATGTCGGATTTTCTGGCACCTCAAAGGGAGATGGAGGCTAATCGGGTGGCTCTCTTTTTTGCCGAGTGTGCTCTTCGATCTCGGCTACCGCGCCATTGCACGTCGTCGCTACAACATTTTCTCTAAGACGCAGCCCATCGCGCCCGACCCCACTCGCTTTTTAAAATAGACTAGCTCAGCTTATTAAAATCTAAAACCTCTTCGAAAAGATCCCACACCTCCTGAAGAAGGGCCAGCCGGTTGGCGCGAATGTCAGGGTCTTCAGCGATCACCTTCACTTCTTCAAAGAATTGGTTTAAAGGGGCTTCAAAATGACGGAGCTCGGCAAAAGCTTTGAGATAGTCATGGTTTTCAGGATCACGCCGGTCGAGGAGCTCGAGATGCAGTCGCTTCTTAGAAACTTCAATTTGCTCAAACAGCTTTTTTTCGATCTTCTCTTCAAAGAGCTTTAGATCGACCTCAGGAAAGCGGCGCCCCATGTTATAGGGCGCCCTTTGTCGATTTGCAAACCAGCCCGGGATCAAGTTCTTGTTTTGGCTGAGCAAGAGCTTGTGCACTCGTGTGTACATCTGCTCCAAAGCTTGGATCAGCTCAGGCTCATTTTCTTGAAGCTCTTGAAGCGCTAGCAACTTTCGGTAGATAGCAAAAGGGCTTGAAAGGCCTTGACCTAGCACCGCCTCGATCGCTTCTTTGCGAAATCCCTCGCTCTGAAGGATCGTGCGCATTCTACCCATTAGAAACTCTTCTATCTCACCCACGACATTTTCATCGGGCTTTTTGTGGGTCAACTCGAGAAAGAGTGCGAGTGCTTGAGAGAAGGTTCTCTCTATGGGAAGATGGATTTTGGCTTCGATCACAGTTTTGATCAGTCCGATCGCCTGCCTTCGAAGCGCATAAGGGTCACTTGAGCTTGTCGGTTTAAGACCGAGAACAAAGCAGCTGAGTAAGTTGTCTATTTTCTCCGATAAGCTAAGCAAAATACCTGTAGGAGAGGTTGGCAGGGGAGCTCTCTCTCCACGAGGCATCCAGTGCTGCTCAATTGCAAGAGCTACACTTTGGGGTTCTCCACTTTCGAGCGCATAGATCATGCCCACATGCCCTTGAAGTTCAGGAAACTCACCGACAAGCTGAGAGGCAAGATCAGCTTTACACAGTTCAGCCGCACGGATCACATCCTTCAGGTCCCCAAGAGGAGTTGTCGCATGAAGCATCTCACTGATTTTTTTAAGACGTACCACTTTATCCCAGACCGAGCCGAGCTCTTTTTGGTAGGTCATTTTTTTGAGCTGGGTGTTGAAGTGCTCGAGGGGGACTTTGAGGTCTTCTTCGTAGAGAAATACCCCATCGGCTAAGCGAGCTGAAAGTGCTTTCTGGTTCCCTTTCCGAATCAAGTCATTTGGTTTCGTGTTGCAGACAATCAGAAAGTGGGGGAGAAGAGCTTTTTGGCTTTCGAGTGGGAAATACCTCTGGTGCTCGACCATCTCGGACACGAGCACCTCGCGAGGTGCCTCCAAAAATTTCTCATCAAAATGAGCAGCGGTGACAAAGGGCCACTCGACTAAGTGGAGCACCTCAGCCATGACTCGCTCTTTGGCAACGACTTTACCTTTCAGCTTTTTCTCGAGTTTTTCTACTTGGCTTTCGATCGACTCTCTTCGCTCTGAGACAGAGACCATCACTTGATGGGAACGCAAAGTCTCTTTGTAGTCGGCAGCGGCTTCAATTGCGAAAGGAGAAGGGTCGAGTTGACGGTGTCCGAGGGAAGTTTTTCCTGAAGTGATCTGCCCAATTGCAAAGGGGATCACCTCGTTGCCGTAAAGAGCTACAAGCCATCGAATAGGCCTGGCGTACTCGATGTCATTTTCTTCCCACCTCATCTTTTTGGGGAATTCGATTTTCAAAATCAGTCGAGCCAGCGACTCTGCGAGCATTTTTCGTGTGCTGCGTGCAGGAGTTTTAAGGGTGGCAAAGAGGTAGCTCCCTTGCTTTGTGGACTCGATCGAAAGTTCTTTATAAGCGCCCTGCTCTACATCGCGCAAGGAAGTGACGTTTAAACCTAGAGAGCGGAAAAAGCCGCCTCCAGCTTTTGTTGGGGTGCCATCTACTTCAAAGGCAGTTGAAAGCGCTGGCCCCTTTCTCTCGACTGATTGAGGCGCAGAGCCTCCTACAAGCCCATGGATGAGCACAGCGAGTCGACGGGGGGTGCCCATCACCTCGATGTGGTCGTAAGAAAGTGCGTTCTCTTTGAGGAAATGAGCAACGAGGCTTTTGAGGTTTTGTAGGCCGATTGGAACGAAGGTCGCGGGGAGCTCTTCAGACCCGATCTCTAGGAGAAAAGTCTCTCTCTCGCCCGGGTCTGCGCGCGTAGAGAGGGGAGAAACGGAAGGGGGCTTCTCTCGAGGGGATTTTTTGAGAAGAGGAAACTTTTGTGCCTCTCTCCCTTCAAGGTAACACTCGGCTAGCGCTTTGGCCATAGCGCGGATTCGTCCAATATAACCTGTTCTCTCTGTAACTGAGATCACCCCACGCGCATCGAGCATATTAAAGGCGTGCGAGGCTTTCATCACAAAATCATAAGCGGGGATGGGGAGTTTAGCGCGCACGAGCCTTTTAGATTCTCCCTCATAATCTTCAAAGTGGCGGAGCCACATCGCTGCATCGGACTCTTCAAAATTGTAGCGACTCCACTCGAATTCACTCCGGTGGAAGAGGTCTCCATAGCGGATCTCATCGTTCCACATCAGATCAAAGACCGAGTCGACTCCCTGAACATACATGGCGAGCCTCTCGAGGCCGTAGGTGAGCTCTCCACTCACAGGCTTCACCGGGATGCCTCCCACTGCTTGGAAGTAGGTGAATTGAGTGATCTCCATTCCATCTGACCACACTTCCCACCCAAGTCCCCATGCCCCGATGGTCGGATTTTCCCAATCATCGTGGACAAAACGGATGTCGTGCTCTTTTAGATTAAGACCTATGGCCTCAAGCGATCGGAGGTAGAGGTCTTGAATAGCCTCAGGTGCGGGCTTCAAGATCACCTGCATTTGATGGAAGCTTTGCACTCGATTTGGGTTCTCTCCATACCGTCCATCTGAGGGGCGTCTGGAGGGTTCAACGTAAATCGTCGAGTAAGGTTCAGGCCCGAGGCAGCGCAAAAAAGTGGCGGGATTGAAGGTGCCTGCCCCTACTTCAAGGTCGTACCCTTGTTCGACAAGACACCCTTGCAACGCCCAAAACTCGGTGAGTTTTGCAATCATTTCTTGAAAGTTAATCATGGGTGGTGACTATAAGGGAATCAGGTCTCCATGGGCAATCAGAAAAAGCAGAACTGGTCTGAAGAGGTGAAAACCCGACTTCTACCCTCTCTTCAGGAAGGGGAAAGTGTCTCTTTATCTGTCATCATTCCGACCTATAACTGCTCGGAGGTCATCGGTGAGACCCTTGAGAGTCTCAAAAATCAGATTTATGGGCCCCTTGAAGTCATTATCATCGATGCAGGCTCAACAGATCGAACCCTCGAGATCGCAAACAGCTATGCTGAGCTGATCTCTCGTATCTACTCTGTGGCGGGTTTTCATCTGGCAGATATGATCAATCGGGGGATTTCTCTCGCATCTGGAGACTACGTGACTTTTCTATTTCCAGGCTCGATCTATCTAACGCATCATACTTTTGAGACCTTTTCTCAAGAGGTGCAACGAAAAACCCCCGATCTCGCCTACTGTGGGAGTATCCTAAGAGAAGTAAAACGAGAGCCTCTGACCATTTTTGACTCTTTTTCGCGTGAAGTCCTCGGGAGGGGTCTTGCGCCTCTCACTCTGCCTGCCTGCTGGTTTCGGTCGGGTCTTTTCAAAGAAATAGGAAAATTTGACACCACCTACTCGACGCGAGTGGACTATGAATACTGCTGCCGGATCGCATCTCACCGAGACGTAAAGATCGCTCTAATTGATCGGGTGCTTGTCGATCTAGACTACGGCCTTTTTTCCTATGCGAAGGCACTTCGCTATGTGGGGGAGACATGGAGAGTGCTTCTCTCTCAATATGGGTGGCGCTTTGCACTTTATTGGGTCTGGAAAATGAATCATGTAAACGTGATCCGAGGAGCGTGGCGTCGAGTCAAAGAGCATCTCTTTCGTTCCTAAAAATTATTAGGGGGTCGCACTACATTTAAACTCGTGTTAAAACCCTACCCTTGAAATATATTCCCCCAAGCTCTAGCTTTGGCTATGAAACTTTAGACGTTTAGGAATCTGCAGCGTGAGTATCGCTAATTACCTCACCTTCTTTCGCATCTTCATCACCCCCGTCTTTATGTTTCTTTACATAGAGCACGATCTTTTAGGCATTAGCTTTGCCCTCCTGCCCTACTTGCTCCTCTCTTTTTTGATCATCTCAGAGCTCTCTGATGCCTTCGATGGCTACCTTGCTCGAAAATTTCATCAAGTCACCGATCTTGGCAAGCTACTCGATCCGATGGCAGATAGCATTTACCGCATCTCGGTCTTTTTAACTTTCACCCAGCCTCCTGTGAATCTGCCTCTTCTTCTCGTTTTTGTATTTCTCTACCGCGATTCGGTGATTAGCACCTTGAGAACAATCTGCGCCCTTAGAGGTTTTGCTCTTGCAGCTCGCTCTTCTGGAAAGATCAAAGCTGTCATTCAAGCAGGGAGTGCTCTATTGATCGTTATTCTTATGATTCCCTATTCGGTCGGAGCTCTCTCTTTGAGCGCCCTGCGCATCACTGCGATCCTAGCTGTTGCTCTCTCAGCTCTGTACGCCGTTCTCTCTGGTGTGGAGTACATCTGGGTGAACCGCGCCTATGTACTTCGTCTCATCACCGACAAAGGCGGGCGCGCGTGAGTTGCGATATTGTCGGGGTGGGTGGCGCGATTTTCGATCAGGTGATTCAGGTAAGCGATGCCTTTATCGATAAAGTACCAGGGCGAAAAGGGAGCATGGAACCCATCTCTTACGAGGATTTCCAAGACCTTGTTGAAAAAAGTAAAGCCGAGTCTACCTTTGTTCCCGGTGGGTGTGCCCGAAATACGCTTCACGGTTTAGCGAGATTTGGTGAGACCTGCGCTCTTCTTGGAATGGTGGGGTCAGACTCTGTTGGAAAGCAATTTCGCACCCTTTTGAAGGAGCAAGGAATCCAATCTCTTCTACTAGAGAGCTCATCTCCTACGGCGATCGTTCTCTCTTTGGTCACTCCTGACGGCGAGAGAACGATGCGCACTTTTCAAGGCGCTTCAACTGAGCTGCGGGGCCACCACCTCCAGGAACCCTGTTTTGAGGGGGCAAAAATTGTCTATATCGAAGGTTATACGCTCTTTAATGAAGATCTCACCGAGCGCGCCATGGTGCTTGCCAAAGAGGCAGGGGCAAAAGTGGCTTTTGACGCGGCTAATTTTCAGGTGGTAAATCGTTTTAAACCTCACCTTCTCCACTTGCTTGAGACCCATATCGATATCCTCTTTGCCAACGAAGAGGAGGCGCTAGCGCTCACAGGAAAGGAGGGGGTTGAGGCGTGTGATTGGATGGCTAAGAGGTGTGAGACAGCTATTGTTTTGATGGGACCTCAAGGGTGTTTTGTCAGGCAAGGCGAAGAGAAAAAAAGGTGCCCTGCTTACCCTGTTCAGCCACTCGATACAACCGGTGCAGGAGATTTGTTCGCGAGCGGCTTTTTGCATGGATATGTAAGAGGTTATCCTTTAGAAATTTGTGCTCACTATGGCGCAATTTCTGGAAGAGCGGTCGTTCAGGTTATAGGTCCCATGATTCCTCACTCAGCTTGGGAGAAGATCTATCTGGAACTTCGGCGAGAGCTCGCCCGGCCAGACGAGCACAAGTGATCGTTTCAACCTTTTAATAGCTCTTGGTTTTTGCTCTTTGAAACTTTTTTATAGAGCTCTAGGTAGGCCTGAGCTGAGAGATCCCAACTGTAATCCCCCTCCATCGCTGCAATTTGAAGTGTGTGCCATCTATCTGGAGACGACTTCCAAAGATGAAAGGCACGCTCGAGCGTTTGGACGAGGGCCTCAGATGTTGGAGGGCCAAAGAGAAATCCGTTTTCTTTTTCAAAAATGGTGTCTGCGAGCCCACCGGTTTGGCGAACAAGGGGGAGCGCACCGTAGCGCATGGCAATCATCTGAGTCAAGCCGCACGGTTCAAATAGCGAGGGGACGAGAAAGAGGTCAGCTGCACCAAAAATCAGATGGGAGAGTTTTTCATCAAAGGTGAGCTCGAGATGCGCTCCTCCACTTTTTTCGACTCTCTGTTTGAGGTGTTTAAAGTGGCGTTCGGTTTTGTTGTCAGAGGTGGCGCCTAGGAGGACAAACTGCCCTCCTAATTTTAACGTGTGATGGAGAGCAGCTTCGATTAATTCAGGACTTTTTTGAGGCACCAGTCTTGTGATTGCAGCTACAAGGGGCGTGTCGTCTGGGCTGAGCCCAAGCTTGCGGCGAAGGTACTGTTTTACCTCAAATTTGGGTGTGAGGTTTTTGCTGCTAAAATTTTGGGGGAGGGCAGGATCTGTTTTAGGATTCCAAAAACTCCCATCGATCCCATTGAGGATTCCTGAGAATTTTTTCTCGTATTGCTTGAGGAAAGGATCTTGAGCTAGCACCTCTTTTGCGTAAGTAGGAGATACTGTAGTAACCCAATCGGCATAAACGACTCCAGCTCGGAGTAGATTGTAGTGTCCTTTCTCTAGAATTTTTGAACTCTTCCATCCGAGTTTGTCGAGTACAGGCTCTTTGCATTCTCCTTGGTAGGCGAGGTTATGAATGGTAAAAATGCAGCCAGCGGCGAGCTCTTTGTACTGCTCCTTGAGCAGAGGAGCGGCAACGGCGGTATGCCAATCGTGGAGGTGGAAGATGTCAACTGCGCGCCCTTTCAAATAGTCAAGTGCAAGTCTACAAAAAGTGGTGAAACGAGTCGTATCATCTGAGCAGCCGTAGATTTTCCCCCGCTCGAAAAGCTCTGGGGCTTCGATCAGGGTCACGGGAAGATCTTCAAGGAGAGTTAAATCGAGCGTGTCATACTTTGGAAGAATAATTTCAACTTCATGTCCTTGAAAAATTTGGGCGCGCGATAGCCCAAAGATCATATCCCCGAGACCTCCTACCTTTGCAATCGGGGCGAGTTCAGAGGCTAGGTGGACAATTTTCATCTCTTCCAGACTTACCGCAACTTTGGATTGATGTAAAATCGAAATGTTAGCTATGATCCCGAGTCACCTTCTTGGGGTGTAGCCAAGCGGTAAGGCAGCGGGTTTTGGTCCCGTGTACCGGAGGTTCGAATCCTTCCACCCCAAATGAACCCTCCTTTTACTGTCGTCTCGGGTAACTCTCACCCTCATTTCTCTGCAGAGCTTGCGAACTATCTGCAAGTCCCGCTTGGAGCTATCCACTTCGAGCCTTTTCCAGATGGTGAAACCTTTATTCAGATTGAGGAGAGCGTAAGGGGGCGGGATGTATTTGCGGTCCAAACCGTAGCGCGTGAGCCTAACGAATATTTGATGGAGTTGCTCATCATGATCGATGCGCTTAAAAGAGCTTCAGCGCGCTCGATTGTAGCTGTCATTCCCTACTTTGGTTATGCGAGACAAGACAGAAAAGACAAGCCTCGCGTCCCTATCTCTGCAAAGCTCGTCGCTGACTTGTTAGCAACAGCTGGGGCGACTCGGGTTTTGACCATGGATCTCCATGCAGGGCAGATCCAAGGTTTTTTTGATATCCCCGTCGATAATCTCTATGCCCGCCCCATTTTAGCAGAGGCAGTCCTCAAGGGGGGGATAGAAAATCCCGTGGTCGTTGCTCCTGACTTGGGAGGGATCAAAATTGCTCGGGCCTATGCGAACCACCTTGATGCTGAGTTTGCTGTTATCGACAAGAGGAGGGTGAGTAGTGAGGAGGTAGTCATTTCCTCGATTATTGGAGATGTTGGGGCGCGCGATGTGCTTCTTACAGACGATATGTGTTCTACAGCAGGGACTCTTGTCACAGCAGCAGAGGCGTGTAAAAAGGCAGGCGCGAAGCGCATTTTTGGCGTCTTCACCCATGGGCTTCTCGTTGGGGAGGCTATGGCGCGCATTACGAGCAGTCCGATTGAAAAAATTTATATGTCTAATACGGTTCCCCTTCCTGAGATGCATTCGAATGCCAAAATTGAAGTGGTGTCGGTTGCAAAACTTTTTGGGGAGGCGATCCGCTGCATTCTTTCTGCCGATTCGATCTCTTCTATCTTTAACCCGTGATCTCACCTTATCACCGTTTTTCCTCTCTAAAAAGCTGGGCCTCGCCTAGGAAAGCCTCATCTAAGCCACCAAAAAAGCTTGAAAGGTGAGATTGGGTTACAATCACGGGTTTAATTAAAATCGTCGCTCTTCTATACTCCTCTCTAAATCTGTGTATGGAGTGAAAAATAAGCTATGGATCTGACGGTTAAGACACGCCAAAAGTCGACAAAATCTACTCTTAAAGCAATGCGTCGAGAGAAAAATATCCCTGGAATTATCTACTCAAAGGGGAGTAAAGGGCTAGAGGTTGAAGTCGATGGGATTGCTTTTCAAAAAGTTCTCAACACCCTTGAAAAGGGGACGCTCTCTTCATGCGTGTTCGACCTAGATATTGAGGGAAAGAAAATCAAGGCGATCATCAAAGAGATCCAGTACCACCCGACTACCTATCAGGTGATTCACCTAGACTTTGAAGAGCTCCATGACGAAGTACCCGTTACCCTCAATATCCCTATCCAGTTTGTCAATGCTCTTGATTGCACAGGGGTGAAACTCGGGGGGGTCCTCCGGCAGGTCATGCGAAAACTAAAGGTACGCTGCTTGCCCAAGGATATTCCCTCTCACTTTGAGCTGGATGTGCTCGATCTTAAAATGGGACAATCACTTAAACTAAATAAAATCAAGATTCCAAGCGGCGTTCAGCCATTGATGGATCTAAAAGAATTGGTCGTGGTTGTTGCAAAGCGATAACTTTCTTGTTGTCGGTCTCGGCAATCCCGGTGAGCGGTATGCAAGAACGCGCCACAATTTAGGAGCTATGGCCGTGAAGGCTTTGGCTGATCGGCTTGGGTGGCCCTTTAAGAGGGGGTGGCGCATCAAAGGAAAGGTGGCCTCAGGGTTGATTGGAGAGAAGAAACTGCACCTTCTGCTCCCAACAACCTACATGAATCTGAGTGGGCAGGCAGTCGGAAGAGCGGTTCGGAACTACTCTGTGCCGGTTGAAAATACCTTGGTGGTTGTAGACGATGTCTACTTGAAACTAGGTGTCTTGCGGCTCAAAGTGCAAGGGGGAACAGGGGGACACAACGGACTGAAAAGTGTTCAAGGCGCTTTGAGGACAACGGAATATCCACGCCTACGCATGGGTGTTGGAGGTGAATCTCTTCCAGAGATGGCTTTGGAAGACTATGTTCTCGGGGATTTTAGCAAGGAGGAGCAACAGCGGCTTCCCTCACTATTAGAGAGGAGTCTCGATGTGATTTTGAGCTGGATGACTCAGGGGATCGAGCCAGCAACGCAGCTGGCTACAACAAATGAGAAGGATTGAAACTATGAAAGAGAGAACACAACTCTACGAGGGGATGTACATCCTCAATGCTACTTTGAGTGAAGAGGCACGTAGCAAAGCTTTGGAGCGAGTCACTCAAGGGATTACCAGTCGTGGAGGAGAGGTGCATAAGGTGCACGATCAGGGGCGAAAAAAACTCGCTTATGAGATCCGTGGCTCCCGCGAGGGGTACTACTTTTTGCTCTACTTCACCGCACCTACCGGGGCTCTGGCTGAGCTTTGGAAAGAGTACCACCTCAACGAGGACCTCTTGAGGTTCTTGACGCTCAAGGCTGATGAGGTTAAAGAAGTCATCGAATTTCAAAAATTACCAGAATAAAAGAGGTTTAAATATGTCGTCAGACTCAACACAAGAGTTTCGCAAAAGGCGCTCAACTAAGCGTTGCCCGTTCACGGCGGCAGGGTGGAAGGCAATCGATTATAAAGATGTCGATACACTCAAGCGCTTTATCACTGATCGAGGAAAGATCATGCCTCGTCGAATCACAGGGGTTTCTGCCCGTTTTCAACGGCTACTTACGATAGCGGTCAAACAGGCGCGTTCGATTGCCCTTCTCCCCTTTGCAGGTGAGGTGAACTCATGAAGCAGCAAATTCTTCTTTTAGATGATGTTCACGGTTTGGGGCGCAGTGGAGATGTTGTCACTGCAAAGCCTGGATTCATTCGAAACTTTCTTCTACCCAAGAAACGAGCCGTGATTGCGGATAAGCACACGTTGAAAATGCAGACAAAACTGCGTGAAGAGCGTGAGAAAAAAGCGGCTCAGGATCGCAAAGAGGCTGAGACCTTTGCAGCTAAACTTAAAAGTGTTGTGATTGAGACCGAAGTGAAAGTAGACCCTGAGGGGAGAATGTACGGTTCTGTCACAGCGACTGAATTGGCTCAGATGCTCAAAGATAGTGGGCATGCGCTTGATAAGAAGAACATCGTATTGCCTCATGCCATCAAAACGCTTGGTACGCACTCGATTGCATTGCGCCTTCGTGAGGGGGTCGAGGCGAAGTTCACACTTGAAGTGAAGCCAGAGGGGGGAGTTCTTCCAGAGAAAGTGGAAGCTCCACCGGCTGAGCCTTCTGACGAAGAAGTTGAGGCCTAGCTGTTCGGCTGCGAGAGAGCCTCTCTCGCAGCCTCATCTCACCCTTTTTTCTCCTGCAAAACTCAATCTTTTTTTACGTATTTTAGGAAGGCGCTCTGATGGGTACCATGAGCTGGCTTCTCTTTTTCATACGATTAGCTTCGGCGATACTCTCGCCTTTTCTCTCTCTTCTTCAGACCAACTCACTTGCACAGACCCCGCTCTCTCTTGTGGAAGTGACAATCTAATTACTCGCGCAGTCGAGCTCTACCGGAAGCGCAGTGGCAGAAGCTTTGGGGTGACGATTCAACTTGAGAAGCGGATCCCGATGCAAGCTGGCCTTGGGGGAGGGAGTAGCAACGCGGCTACGACTCTTTGGGCTCTTAACCAGCTTTTAGGAGGGCTCTATCCCACTCATGTTTTGCAAGAGTGGTCTTTTGAGCTCGGGGCGGATCTCCCTTTTTTCTTTTCGAAGGGGGGGGCGTATTGTACAGGCATTGGTGAGAAAATTCGTCTCATCGAAGATCTTCCACACAAAAAATTCTCTCTTTACCAGCCCTCTTTTGGTCTTGAGACCTCTAAAGTTTACCAGGCTCTTGATCTTCAGAGTTGTAGTCGGGTCGACCCTGAAGAGCTTCTCGAGAGTTTTTTCACGAAAAATGCTCTCTATCACAACGATTTGGAGCCCGCTGCATTCGAGCTTGCCCCTGAGCTTGGGCATTTCAAACAAAGAGAGGGGAGGCTTTGGACGATGAGTGGATCGGGTAGCGCGCTCTTTGCTCCTCATTCTGGTGAGGGAGGCGTTGATCTGATCAGACGGACAGAGGAGTCTTGGTATCAGCTTTTTACGCGGGATTAAGCAGACCTTATCTCATCTCTAGATTGAAGATTCGAGATCTCTGGAAGCTCTTCGATTGGGAGTTTTAGGAGCATTTTTTGCACCCCAAGCTCATCTGGTAAACGGTCGATATGCTCAAGCGCCGATCCGAGGGTGGATTCTGGGTCAAAATAGTCGGCTAGCCGGCTCGGTTTCTTCTCAGGCTCAACGATATTAGCAGCTCGTTTTTTCATTGGCGTACTGAGCCTTTCTAGATTTTTAAGAATAGATTGACTGCTTTGGAGTAATTGTTCTCGATCCTCGAGCCAGTTTTTGTAGGAGCTAAATGGAACGGATCCGCTTTTTTCTGATTCGAGTTTTTTAAGTGAGCTGCTGTATTGATGGCCCATTTTTTGCAAACGAGTGAGTTCCAGGTTGATCTCTTTCATTTTATCTGAATAGACCGCCTGTAGAGAGGTTATGGTTCTTGCATTAATAATTGAGTCGAAGGTATCAACATTCAGTTGCTTGAGGATTTTTTCTCGATTTTTTTCGCTCACTGCTTCCCACTGTTCGCGCATTTCTGAGATTTCGGCTTGGGCTAAAAAGGGTATTTCTGCTTTGACTTGAATTTTTCCAGTGAGCGCATCTCTTTCAGTGACAAAAAGGTAGTAAGTTTCCCCTTTTTGTTCTTTCATTTGCATCTCTTCTAGGCGAGCATTGACTTGCTGAAGTTGTGTCTTGGCTTCAAGTTCGAGCTCTTGAGTCTCCTTCATCTTTCCATCTAGCTGCATGTGTTGATCGAGTTTTTCTCTGATCCCTGTGGTAACCATTTCAAGGTTCTTCACGTAGGGAAGGAGAACATCTTTGAGTGTTGCGCGCTCATTTGCATGGAGGTTTTTGAGTTTTCCCACATCAATTTTTTCACTCAATCTAGGTGCTGGCAATTCCCCTTCAACAAAATCGGATCGAATCCGGGAGAACTCTCGATGCCTTTTAGATTTCATTTCACCCATGCTTGGTGGGGCAGGGGGGGGTGGAGGTGGAGCTTTTGCCCCAGCGAGGGGTGGGGGTTGGGCTTTTGATGTCAAAGTAGTTGGCTGCTCTTGGGGAGGCAATGCAGCTTTTTTAGCCTCTGTGGCTCTTGGCGCTTCGGTCTGTGTGGCGATGGGCTCGGCTTGTTTTTGGCCTTTCGGCGCTTCAGTCTGAGTGGCGATAGGTTCGGCTGCAGGAGGCTTCGTTTGGGTCCCTATTTCGTTTTGTGGTCTCTTTGTTTTATCTGCGAGTGATCTGACTACAACAGATTGAATCTCTTTAAACCCTTTTAGAGCTGTATTGCGTTTGGCTCGACCAAAAAGCACAAATCTATTTGCTAGTTTGGCCTCCCGCTCGTGAAAGATCGTGTGCAAACGTGTGACCTTATCACTATCGAGTTTGTTTGCTAGCTCGCTAATTCGGCCTGCAATCTGGTGAAGGTTTGTCTCGTAATCTTTGCTCTGAGCTCTCTTTTTAGCCACAGCTGTTGTTACATTTTCAAACCGCCCCTCTTTTTTGTTGAAGATACATCTTCTGCCAGGAGTCTTAAATGCGTTTGTAACATCACGATACTGTTTTTCTGGAGTTACATCCATAATAATAACCTCTATTATTATAGATTATAACTAAAAACAAATAATAACTATACTAATTTATAGATATCTTATTTTGAGACGGTTGAGGGGTTTTCTGGGGGAAACCTCTTCCAAGCTGCATCGGTGATGCGGCTTTCGCTCGGTAGCGCTTCGAATGTGTGCTCTTGCAATTTCCCTTTAGTAGCCGCAGGGCCTTGTGGACGCACTGGAAGAGTTGTTGTACTTGGATTTACTCTCATCATTGACTCCTAATAAGTAGTTCTACTGTAGTTCTATTTATATGTATCTAGAATAAAAAGTCTATTTTCTTCGTTTGCTATTGATATTGAGTGCTGTAAGTGAGGGCAAGTTCATCTTTATTTCAATAGAGTTTATTGGTATAAATGAGGTTTATGAGACTTTTTACAGACAAGTACATTGTAGTTACAGGTGGCGCTGGTTTTATTGGGTCGGGTGTAGTCCGCACTCTCAATGAGAAGGGGTTTTCCAATATCATCATTGTGGATGATTTAGGTTGTGGTGAGAAGTGGAAAAATCTCGTGGGCAAACAGTTCCAAGATATCTTCCACAAGGATGAGCTTTTTCACTGGCTCGAGGGGCGTGAGCGTGATATTGAGGCGATCATCCATTTAGGGGCATGCTCTAGCACTACTGAGAGCGATGCCAACTATCTACTTGAAAACAACTACCGGTATACTCTTGATTTGGCCGAGTATGCTCTTGAAAATGGTCACCGCTTTATCTATGCCTCTTCAGCAGCTGTGTATGGCGATGGGTCGAAAGGCTTCTCTGATGCTCATGAAGCGATAAAAGAGGGAGCTCCTCTCAATATGTATGGCTATTCCAAGCAGCTGTTCGATCTTTGGGTTCAAGAGCAAAGGCTTTTGGACAAAGTCGTGGGGCTGCGCTATTTCAATGTCTATGGTCCCAACGAGGCGCACAAGGGAACCATGGCATCGGCTATTACAAAAATGGTTCCAAGTGCCCTTGAGAGGGGGAAGATCTCCCTTTTTGCCTCAACGGAGCCGGAAAAGTATGCAGATGGTGAGCAGAAACGTGATTTCATCTATGTAAAAGATGCCGCAAGACAAACGGTTGATTTTCTTACAAATGATCTCACGGGAATTTACAATGTAGGCTCAGGGCAGGCCTCTACCTGGAATGAACTGGCAAATTATGTGATCCGCTCTCTTGAGCGCCCCGCTTCGATTGAGTATATTCCAGTGCCCGAGGTGCTTGTTGGGAAGTATCAAAACTACACGTGCGCAGATCTTTCCAAATGGGTGACTCGCCCTGCGCTTGACTACTCCTTAGAGGCAGGTGTAAAAGACTATATCCAAAACTACCTTCTCCCTGGCAAAACCTGGTAATGTTTACTCCGAAGAAAATTTTGGCTGTTGGCGATTTGATGCTCGATCTCTACACCTTTGGTTCAGTAGAGCGGATCTCACCAGAAGCTCCCATCCCCATTCTTCATGTCTCAGAAGAGAGGCGCCACGCTGGGGGGGTGGGCAATGCCATACTCAATCTCAGATCGCTCGGCATGCAGGTAGTCGCACTTTCTCGGGTTGGAGATGATGCTGAGGGAGCTTTACTTCTTGCAGAGCTCGAATCGGAGGGAGTCGATGTGAGCGGGGTAGTCGTGGAGAAGAGTTTTCCCACCCCCCGCAAAAATCGGATGATTGCATCGGGCCAGCAGATTGTGCGTGTCGATCATGAATCGACTTCCCCTTTGAGCCCTTTTTTAGAAAAAAGAGTCATTGAGAGGTTAGCTCTTTATCTCGAGGAAATCGCAGTTGTAGCGATTTCCGATTACGCCAAGGGTTTTTTGACCCCAACGCTTCTAAGTGCTCTGATCGGTCTGACAAGAGAGCGTGGAATTCCCCTTGTCGTCGATCCCAAGGGAGTCGATTTTGGGAGATATCATGGTGCGACCCTGATCAAACCCAACTTGCTCGAAGCCACCCTTTCAGCTCGCCTCGCTCCGGGCGCCACAATCGATCAAATCGCTGAGCAGATCTTAGCGGACGTTGCAATCGATCATCTGATGATTACCCGCTCAAGTGAGGGAATCTCGCTTTTTTCTCATGAAGAGGGGAGACATGATTTTCCTGCGCGGCTGCATCAGGTGAAAGATGTCACAGGCGCTGGGGACACAGTTTTAGCTGTAGTGACCGCTTCACTTGCAAGTGGGCTGGATCTGAAAGAGGCGTCTGAGCTGGCAAATGTAGCTGCAGGCATTGCCATATCTCGACTTGGGTGCGCACGGGTTACAGCAACTGAGCTAGAGGCGCAAAATCATCGTGCAGAGTGTTAGATAGATCGTGATGGTCAAGATGTCAGCGATCATCAAGACCACAGGCCCTGCGGCTACTTTAGGGTCGAGTTTCATGGCGTGTAAGATGATAGGAAAAGTAGCCCCAAAAAATGCCGAGGCCATCATCGCTGCAATCACTGAGACGGCGATGCCGAGAATAGGCATCAGCTCTACACTCCAAGCAAAGTAGAAGGCAGTGATAATTAAAGCGCTCGTGATGCCGAGAAGCAAGCTCGATTTCGCCTCCTCAAAGAGACGTTTTCCCACTTGAGCCCATTTGATTTTACGAACATGTAAAAACCTTAAACTCAATGTCATTGACTGTATTCCAATCGATTCGCTTAAAGTAAGCACGAGAGGAATAAAAAAGGCTAAGAGGACGATCTCAACCAGGGTTGTCTTGTAAAACTCTGCGATGACAGCGCAGATGAGCCCTCCAACTAAATTACACAGCAGCCACGGCATGCGGAGGCGGTACTCTTTGAAGGGCGAGCTCCATTTCTTCTGCTCGAGGGAGAAGCCAATAAATTGGAAGAGATCCTCTTTGAGATGACGTTGATTGAATTTAGAGGTGTGGGGGTGAGACTCTTGCTTTTTGGGTGAGACCTCTAAAACACCGAGAAATAGGCCTTCGGAATCGACTACAGGGAGGATCAACAGCTGGTAGTGTGCGAGCTGTTTGAGCCCCTTTTCAAGGGAATCTGCTGCTTGGAGTTTAATCACCTCTGTGTCGACAAGATCTTCTAGTAGGGTTTCAGGTGAGCTGTAGAGAAGATCGCGGAGGGTGAGAATGCCTTGGAGTTTGTTCTCCTCGTCCACGATGTAAAAGTACTCAAAAAGGGCTCGGTTTTTTTTGGTGCGAATCTCTTTTAAGACCTGTTTTACAGATTGCTTGAGCGTGAAAAGGCAGGGGAAGGGGTCGAGAAACTGCTCGATGGGTGATTCTAGGTCATGCCCAGAGATTCGCTTAGTAGTATCGATTCTCACACTTCCAGTGTTTATCCCATTCCTTTTTAATAGAAAAGATTTTATCAGGAAGAGGTGCGTTTAGTCTATCTCTATAGTGTTTGCCTCATTGTTGGAATGCTCGGCTCACAAGGCCTTGATCTTACCACCTATCGCTCTATTTTCACCTTTTTAGCCGACTGCTTTTTGGCCTATATTATGATGGAGGTAGGGCTCGAATTTCGTCTCGATAAATCGAATTGGCGCGCTTATGTCAAAGACTACATCATCGCTGCGCTTGCAGCGGCGCTTCCATGGCTTTTTTGTTTTGCCTACTTTATGGTCACGCTCAAAGGAAATACTTGGGAAGAGTTGCTTTTGATCGCCCGTTTTGCAGCTCCCACTTCATCGGGTATTCTCTTTTCGATGCTAGCTGCTGCGGGGCTTGCTCTCACCTGGCTTTTTCGCAAAGTGCAGATCTTGGCCATTTTAGATGATGTCGACACGATACTCTTGCTGATCCCCCTCCAATTTTTAATAGGGGGGGCTCCCTATGGACTGGTGGTGATGGCCATCATGGTGGTGATTTTGATTATCTTGGCCTGGAAATATCTCCACCAGCTGCGCCTCCCATCGGGTAGGATCTGGCTATTTATCTACAGCGCTTCGATGGCGGCACTTGTTGTGGGGATCAACAAGAGTTTGCATATTGAGATGGAGATCTTGCTTCCCGCTTTTGTACTCGGCTCTCTTCTCTATAACCCTCACCTGCCGAAACACGATGGCGAGGAGCATTTACATGAACACGCCTTTATTGAGCCTGAAGAGCGACCTCTTCAGCTTTTTGATCGGTCGATAAAGATCGCTTTCATGCTGGTAGTAGGGCTTTTAATTCCAAAAATTGAGTTCAAAGAGTTGGGTGCTTGGCTGACAATTAAACATGTCCTTTTCATCACGTTGCTCTCGAATATTGGAAAGTGTGTCCCTCTTTTTTGCTACCGTGATGAGGCCTCGCTGCGTGAGAGGGTAGCTGTGAGTATTGGGATGTTTCCTCGCGGCGAGGTGGGGGCCGGGATTTTATTGCTCGCAATTGAGCATGGAGTGGAAGGGTCAGCTCTGACGATTGCAGGATTGAGCTTGCTTGTGAATCTTCTACTCACGGGGCTTTTCATTTTCATTGTCATCAAACTCGTACGGTTGAGGGCGGCATGAATATTGAGCTGATGGCGACTTTGATTTTTGGTCTGGCCATTCTCCACACTCTTTTCACGCCCACTTTTTTTAAATTGTCCCAAAATCTTGCTGATGGGAAAAAACACCAGCCTCGCTATTTCAAGCTCTTTCATTTTTTGAGTGAACTCTTCCACCTTTTGGGTGAAGTTGAGGTCGTGTTTGGTCTCTGGCTGATCCCTTTAATCCTACTGCTCACTTGGGGTCAAGGGTGGCAGCCTACAGCTGCCTATCTCAACTCTCGAGACTACTCCTACGCTCTTTACATCACAGTGATTGTCGTCGTGATCGGTTCGCGCCCGATCATCAGTTTTGCACAGCGTCTTCTCGAGTGGATTGCTCGCTTAGGGGGAGATAGTCCAGGAGCTTGGTGGCTCACGATTCTCATTGTAGGCCCGCTGCTAGGCGCTTTGATCAAAGAGCCAGCTGCTATGGCACTCTCGGCAATTTTGCTGACGAGGAAATTTTACCCCTACCCGATGTCAGTCCCTTTTCGCTATGCGACACTTGGACTTCTTTTCGCCAATATCTCAGTGGGGGGGATGCTTACTCCCTTCGCTTCTCGTGCGCTTTTTATTGTAGCAGACCAGCAAGGGTGGGGATGGGGCTATATGATGACCCACTTTGGGTGGAAAGCGGCGCTTGGAATTCTCTTAAGTACAGCTCTTTACTACTTTCTTTTTAGGAAGGGTTTTTCGGCCTTTCCTGCAAAGTTGCCTGCCCTTGAAAAGCAAGAATTGGAGCGACCTACTCCTCTTTGGATTACGGTCATTAACCTCTGCTTTATGGCAGGGATCATTCTCACAAGCGGTACGCCTGCTATTTTCATGGGGATCTTTGTGCTCTTTTTGGGTTTTTGGACGGCGACCTCTTTTTATCAGAGTGCTTTGCATCTCAAGCCTGCGATCCTCGTCGGTTTTTTCTTTGCTAGCCTACTCATTCATGGCGAACTTCAAGAGTGGTGGATCGTTCCTTTTATTCGGGGGCTCAGCAATGGCGCTGCGATGCTCGCTAGCTATGGTCTCTCTGCTATTATGGATAATGCGATGGTTACCTATCTAACCGTGGATCTTGTCGACAAACAGTATTTTGTGATTACAGGAGCTCTCTCAGCAGGGGCTCTTACGATTGTGGCAAATGTTCCCAATCCGATTGGTCATAGTATTCTTCGTGACAGTTTTGTGCAGCGGACGATCTCTTTCTTCGGACTCTTTGTGGGAGCACTTACTCCTTCGCTTATCTACCTCGCCCTCTTCTGGTTTTTTCGCTAGTCACTTGATTCTGCAGCCTGAGCACCAACCATTTCGAACTCATCAGGAACCTCAAAAACACCCAAGACAGTTGCGGGTTGCTCAACGCTAGATTGCATTTTAGAGAAGGCTGTGTTTGGAAACTTATTAACGATAAGGTCGACAAAATACTTGAGAAAAATGAGCGCTCTCTCTTTTTTTCCTGCCTCTGTTTCATCTTCGTGTACATAGGCATGGGCTTTCTTAAGAATCTCTCCAATTTTGTTTATTGATTGAACATCTGTAAGGCTCTCTACCCTTATTGATCGATTGGGGTCATCCTTTTCTCTTGGTTGGCTACTCCCGATGATATGTCTATAGAGCCACTGGATACACTCGATAAAGTGCTCGAGTTGCGCACTTCCATGATTCTTGTGAGTAAGTCCTGCTTCCAATTCATTTGATCCAAAAAGGGTAGCTTCCTCTGCAGCGGTGAATTGCACAGGAGAAGTCTTTTTTACTTTATTTAGATCCGCCAGTAACTCCTGAATTTGTTCAGGAGATAGGTCCTCCCATTCAAGAGCAAAAGTTAACAAGCGATTTTTTTTCTCTTCAGACGAAAATTGTCTTTTTGGCGGTGCGGTGGCTGCAGGCTCAGTGGAGTTTAAAGCCACAGGTCGCACATATCTGTTATTACTCTCTCTTTGAGCACTCAGTCTGGCGGGTACCGGCGGCGGGCTATCTAACCGCCAAGCTGCATGAGTGCCGGGGGTTTCCGGAACTACTTTCTCTTCAGAATCAGAACCACTCTTTTGAGCGCGCGCCAGCATATTATTGGTCGTCTTAGTTTGCAACTTTTCAGCTACACCACCTGCAAGCTTCTTCTTTTTTGGTGTTAAAGTCCCTGGGTTCGTGTTTTTTTCACGACCGCCCGTTGCCCTCACTTGAGCTAATAGCTTTGGGTCAACTTGGGGTCTGTGGCTTTCAGAACCTGAGCCGTGGCTGGCTGGCTTAATACGGCCTTGATCAAATGGGCCGCTCGCTGCACCCAAAGAAGATTGTTGAGCCTGCTGATTTTTTTTAGGTTGGCCTTCTGACTTCTCTCGTCTTAATCGCAATTTTCGTTGGAGCTCACTCTCCTTTTGAGGTTCTGCCTGATTAGAAAACGCTGTAGATTGCGCGCGACGTTTTAGCGAACTGGCAGCGTTTTGAACCTGCTGAGCAGAGAGTGGAGCTGAAACCGATCTGGGCGCGCCATCAACTTTAGGCCTAGGTTTAGATAGAGTGTTTTTATTGAATCCTGTTATTCCAGCCAGCAGGCCACCCTCCTGTCGAGCTGGTCTTTGAGCCGGGCGAGATGAACCCGTAGGCGGCGGTGGAGGCGGTGGAGGACCCGGCAGAACTGCTGCACCTTCGCCTGCCGCCTGCGGATTGTGAGTCTCCGCTTGCCCTGGCGGTTGTGGTCGCGCAATAGGCGTGCTATTTTTTACCTCTGAAGGACGTGCTGCTGGCTCACCAATGGCGAAGTGCCCTCTCATCGGCGTTCCAGAAAATGAGTGTCGTCGGAGTCCAGAACCTTCTTGAGAGGGCGCAGTAGTATTCAAATCACTTCTATCAAGATTTGTATTCGAGGTTTTTTTCTTTTCACTTCCCACATATCGAACGACAGCAACCCTGCGTGTGGCAAGGACGGTCGCAGAAGAGAAGCTTCCAAGTGTCAACACCCCAACTCCAGCAAACATCCCGTACTGATGAATGTGTGGGGCTATTGCATAGATCTCAGGTCTGAAATGCCTGAGACAAGCGCCATAGAGCGCTAAAGTCAAACCAAGGGCAGTAACGGTATAAAAAACGGCCGCAGTGATGCGATCTTTTTTTTCAATAGCTCGACTCTCAGGCGCGTGCGGAGCGCTCTGTCGAGTAGTTGTTATGCCAGGCACTAAATTATCCCTTCTTAATAACGAAATTTGCAAACATTTTAGTCGACAAGCAGCTATTCGCGCTACCGCTTTTTTCCGATAACAATGAGCATTTCTCTTAAGTGAGAGCAGATGAACGGTTAGAGGTTAAAGCCAAGACCCCTATTTGGATCTCAGCGGGCTTGGGAAGAGGGGTGCAAAATGGCGCCCACCGGCTTGAGCAGGGGTTCCAGGGCCAATCGGTGAGAACGGTAGCTCGTTAAATACTTGGGAAGAGCCTTTTAGAGGAGTAGAAGTTACCGGGCCTGTCAGGGTAGTCTGAGAGGCGGCCGATTCCTGCCCTAGTGGGGGTGTCAACCCGCGTTTCGAGTTTAATTTGACCAAGGATGCCAGCGCCCCAGCTGAGAGCGAGGTGCCCAACGCTTGCGCCACGACAGTTATCGCCTTAAGAGAGGTGTTGAGCGTCGGATGAAAATAAGAAACACCAAAACCACTAAGAGCAAGCACAGCTCCGAGCGAGGCTAGAAGAGGTAGGGCATAGTTTGAAATAGAAGACTTTTCTGAATGAGAGGCTTTGCTACAAAAGGAGGTCGAGGGGTTAGGGTGAACAGGTTTTATTGGCATGGTACTCTACTTTGTTTTCACTACGAGGTGCCCATGGTAGCGAAGTGGTAATAAAAATTAAACTAAAAACCCGGGTTAAAAAAAAGCTAAGCCAGAGAGCCCCCAGCTTAGCTTTTAGATTCGAGCTACCTACTCCTGTGCGGATTGAGCAGCTGGACTGCCTGAGCCTTGTGGTGTTGATTCCCTTGTAGGGGTACGCATTCTTGCAAGTGCTTGCAATACTTTAAAAGCGCTCTCACCATCGAGTGGCTTTGTTTTTATTACATGTAGTGCGGTTGTTGTCAGGGACATATTTTTAGCAGCAACTGCATCAGAGGGAGTGGGAGTGCCATCACCGTTAACTTCGGTATTCATAGTTTGCTGGAGAGAATCGTTGATACCAGGGTCATTTACTAATATTTCAAGTGCTTCCAGAGCCTCACCAAGTTGCTCCTCAAGTCCAGCAATTCGAGTCTGATTTGCTTTACGCTCCGCTTCCGCCGCCTTGACATCCTGTTTTATCTTCTGATCTCTTGAAGGTTTCTTTTCGCTTTTGAGTGCTTGCATTTCCGTTGCTTTAGATGGTTTACTATTCACTTTCGGATCTACTAAAGGAGAACCGCCCCCCGAACTGCTACTCGTGATAGGTTGGCGCTTGAATAGCGTCCAAGAAGTGGCCCCTGCACCAATTAGGAGCACAATGCCACCCGTCTGAACGCTCAGCGTCGCCAGTCTGCTAGGCAAGTTGAAGGCAATATGGTTGATGTGGGGGGACCAAATTCCGTAAAGCGAGAGCAAGGTGCCGAGAGATCCGATAATTGCAAGGGCTGAAAGAGTGGTGTTTTTTGAGATCGCAGGGTTGCGGGGTTGGACTAAATCTCCACTATTTTTTTTTCTGCAAATCGAGGGCATACATGTCGGCATTTTCTTGCTCCATAAAATTTTAATTCAATTCAAGGGGCGATCATAGCAAATGGGTGTAAAAATTCAAAGCTGAAAGGTCACAAATTGTGCTCGACGAGCCGTGTTGAATAAATAGGCATACCCCCTCAATTTGAAAAAAAATGCCCAAAGCTCCTTCTTCTCGTTCCCTCAAGTTTTGCACAAAACACCTCAGTCTAAAATGCCGACCCTCCCGTAACATATAAATATTTGTAAATTAAGGCTCTAAGAACTTTTGGGAATTTCCGTTCCATTTTAACGATCTCGAGCGAACTTAGTATAAGTAATACGGCGAGGAAGCGATCGTTAAAATGGGGCGGGAAGGCTACAAAAGGCGCTCAAAGACTATTTTTTCAACACACTCGCTCGATGATTTTTTTGAGATTCTCTGGAGTTATCCCAGCAAGTTCGTAGAGCTTGATGCGAGAGGTGGCGCCTTGAAGCAGGGTGATCTCTCTTTGAGGAATGTCGAATGTTTTGGAGAGAAGTTTCAAAACAGCTAAGTTGGCAGCGTTCCTTTCTGGAGAAGCTGTTACTTTGACTCGAAGCTCCTCCCCGCGCCATCCTATCAGAGCATCTGTGCTCGATTTCGGAGTCACTTTCACCAAAAGGCGCGCTCTCTCAGACACGGAGCTGCTCCCCACTTGGCTTCAAAATCCATTCGCTGAGAAAAAAACCTGCAAATGCTCCTGATAACGTGAAAAGCTCTTTCGGAAAAGGGGGAGTCCACACCCTGCAGATAAGAAAACCTAAGCCGCCGAGGATCATAGCAAGCGATGCACTTCGAAGAGAAGGCTTTTTGAGCCAAACAGCCATCGTGACTGGCACAAATAAAAGACTCACAGCGAGCTCGTAAGAGAACATGAGCATCGCGACAATGTCACTGAAACAGAGCGATAGAGCCAATGAACTTAGACCTACAAAAGCTGTAATCCCTTGAGAGAGAAATATCGATCGCTTCTTAGAGGAGAAGTCGCATGCAATATTTGAGCTAATCGAGCAGAGGAGCGAATCTGCTGTCGAAACAATAGCAACTAAAATAGCGCAAGTGATGATGGTGGTGGTGATAGGTCCTGTAAGCCCTTGTATCGAAGAAATTAACACGCTAGCTCCCGGGGCAATTTCTATCCCTCTAATAGCCGCCAACCTGCCAAAGAATATGGGAGCAAACGAGACAGCAAGAAGAAGTAGACCTGAGACAAGCGCTGCAAAAGTAACCGTGCGCGGTTTTTTTGCTGCAAAGCATCTTTGCCCCATATCCTGCTCAATAAGCATGAAAAAGAGGGGAAGAGCAAGCCAGGTAAACCAAGGGGCAGGAGAGGTGCTAGAGAGAGTTTGGAGAGGAGCTAAAGACTCCGCGGGTTGCGAAAAGGTGGCAAATAGTGCAAGCCCGAAGGCGCCAAGGATGAAGCTCGCTTGCAGCACATCTGTTGTGACTACAGCTTTTAGCCCCCCCATCACCGTGTAGAGGACCAAGACAAGCCAGAAAAGGATAAAGAGAAGGTTGCCGTGGATTCCCACAGCAAAAAAGAACTTTTTAGCCGCAATCGCTTGACCAATCAAAATAAGGTAGAGCGAAGCGATGGAGATAAGGGAGGCAACTTTTCTTAACTTCCTCGAGCAGTAGATCTGTTCAAAGATTTCAGCCACAGTCGTGAGATTGAGGCGACGGAGCTTGGCACCATAGCCAAGTCCTAAAATGAGGAGCCCTATCACCATTCCAAGCGGATAGAAAATCACCCCCCATCCATGGGTGTAGGCCTCTTCAGCAGCGCCAAGTAGAGTTCCTCCCCCAACTTGGGTGGCAAGTAGAGTCATGGTTAAAGGGAGAAGGCCAAGTTGCCGTCCCATAAGAAAATACCCCTCTTGGTCGCTTGGACCAGAGGCCTTTTTTCCCAGCCAGATCGAGATTCCAGCTAGTGCACCTAAAAGAATAAAGAAGAGTGTGAAGTTCATCTTAACGGATCCATTATAAATGATAGGGAATTAAGAAGATATGCAAGTGTAACTCATTGAAAAATAGTGTATTGTGTGTAGTTAAATTAAATTACTAATTTTATTTATACGTATTATCATTTTTGTAATAATTAATTTAGGAAGAGAGTGTTAGTTCCTCTTCCTGAGGAGGATGTATGGGAACCATGAAGATACAAGCGGTCCACCATGCCGAAGTGCTTCGCCTTGAATCTGAGATCAATAATCTCTGGGGAGAGCTCAACACCGCAAATGTGCCTCACACAGTGCGGATGGATCTCGAAGGGGTTTTGTCTGGGTGCGAGGAAGAGTTCAAGGCAGTCTTAGGTGGGCAGTCTGATGCTGCTTCTTTAGAAAAACATCTGCACGGTGTTGATTTGGCTTTAGCAGAGTCGATGATCCAACAAGCGCAGAATGAAATTTCTAAATCCGAGCATGCGGGGAGTGCTTTTCAGGCTTTAGAAAACATACGCCGAGAGCTTGAGTCAGGGAAACTCACGCCAATTCGGGCGCGTCATGAAGTGAAGGGCATTATGCGCCACCGCGCTTAAAATGTGCACTGCCCCCTCTAGATCATTTTTAGAGGGGGCTTTTTTTTATAGTCAGATTGATGCTAGACTTTTTCCCTATGAGGCAAGAAAAAATAGTTGAAGTAGAGGGACTCTCTCTTTGGACAGAATCGATTGGGACCGAACTCGGTGAGCCTATCTTGCTCGTCGCAGGGGCAGGTTCTCACGCGAGGTTTTGGAGCGACGCCTTTTGCGAAAGATTTGTCGAGAGAGGGTACAGGGTGATTCGGTACGACCACAGAGATGTAGGTCATAGCGGCACCTCGAGCGAAGATTACGAGATCGATACTCTGGTAGGCGACGCCGCTTCTATTATCGATGCCTACTCTCTTCAAGGAGCTCATGTCGTAGGGCACTCGATGGGAGGGTATTTGGGGCAGTTCATGGCTACAACGCACCCAAAATGGATGCGCTCTTTGACTGTCATTGCGGCAGGTCCTCTCGGCGCTACCGAGGAAGTGATGCGCCCCTACACCCCAGAAGAGACGCAAGTGATGCACCAGACTTGGCTCCCTATGATGCGCAATCGTCCAAAAGAGAATTTTGAAGAGAGTCTTGAGGGTTTTTTAGGCGTATGGCGAAGGCTCAATGGAACAGCTCCTTTTGATGAGGAGCTTGCAATTGCCTATACAAAAGAGCTCTACGATCGCTCCCATGACATAACGCAGCCAAAACATGCAAAAGTCATGGAGAAGATCGCCGAGAGTCTTGAAGAAAATCAGGCTCTTTTAGATCAGATCAATCTGCCTCTCTTACTCATTCAAGGAGAAGAGGATTATCTCCTCTCTCCTGCGCGCGGAGTAGAAGCTCTGGCACAAGCCATTCCACACGCGGAGCTCACTCTTATCCCTCAGATGGGCCACCTTTTTTTCAATCGAGAGATTGAGAGGCAACTTGTCGACCGAATCGTGACTTTTCTAGATGAACTCTCAAAAAAGTGAGCAGATCAGCGCCGAAGCGGATCTCTTGCTTCTGAGAGTTTTGTCCTTCGTGTCCAGAGGACTCCTCCATCCGAAGTAGAATAGGGCTCTGACTCCCATGAGCCTCTTTAAGTCTCGCATAGAGCTTGAAGCTGTGCATAGGGACGACGCGATCATCGTGGTCAGCGGTACAAATAAGAGTTGGGGGGTAATCAATCCCCCCGACGACGTTATGGTAGGGGGAGTAGCTCAAAAGGTAGTCGAAATCGTCGGGGTTATCGGGATTCCCATAGTCGCACATCCAGTACTTGCCCACGGTGTAGAGGTGAAAGCGGAGCATGTCGAGCACCCCCTTGTTGATGACAGCCGCCGCAAAAAGTTCGGGCGCTTGAGTCAAGCAGGCGCCGATGAGGAGCCCACCATTGCTCGATCCATAAATTCCCAAGGTGTCGGAGGATCCAATTTTTTGATCAATCAGCCAGTGCGCAGCACAGATAAAATCATCGAAGACATTCTGTTTCTTGTGGAGCTTTCCTTGCTCATGCCACTCTGTTCCAAACTCTTTTCCCCCTCGCAAGCTCGGCATCGCTAATACCCCCCCGTGTTCAAGCCAGAGGAGGTGGTGTGGACGAAAATGGGGGGTCATAAGCATGCCAAATCCACCATATCCAAATAAAAGGACAGGAGTTTGAGTGGTGATCTCAAGATCGGCGCGGTGGGTGATAAACATCGGGATTTCTGTTCCATCTTTGCTCGTGTACCAAATCTGGGAGGTGGTCATGGCTGTATGGTCGCACCTCGGAGAAAAAAGAGAGATCGTTTCGCCCCTCTCGCAGTTGTGAGCAAAAATCTGAGAGGGTGTTGAGAAGTCGCTGTAGGTGTAGTAGAGCGTGGTGTCTGAGCCTCGCAGCGTGACGCTCCCTCGATTTGGAAGAGGAAGGGTGTAGAGGAAGTTTCCTTTTAGATCGTAGATTTTAAGCTCAGCGGAGGCATTGACATAGTAGAGACAAGCGATCTTATCTCCCACGAGCACAGCATCATCAAGAATCGCGTTCCCTTCTGCAATAATCACGATTCTCTCATGGGGGTAATCGGGATTGATTTGGATTAATCGCCCCATTGGACACTGTTCATCAGAGATAAAAAACACTCCCTCACGGGTACTTCCGATAGGAACGAGTTCATTTTTGCCCGGAGCAAGAAGTTCTAGGGTGTGCTTGTTTTCAAGATCGATGAGAAGCACCCCTGTTTTTTTGTCGTCCTTGCAGCGCTTTTCCAAAATCAAGTACCTTCCCTCGCAAGCGATATGAGGGCGGTAGACGATGACCTCCTCAACAGTGCGGTAGAGAAGCTGATCAGCAGTAAGTAGATCTCCTAAGCGGTGGTGATAAACGTCGGAACAGTTCTTGATGTAGAAGAGCGAAGCGCTATCAGCGCTCCAACACACTCTTGAATACTGGATGTGATGGAGCCTCTCAGGGAGCTCCTCGCCAGAGGCGAGGTCAAGGATGCGCCATTCGAGCTGATCTGAGCCGTGGAGCGAGAGCCCGTAGGCAAGGTACTCACCGGAGGGGCTCACAGTGATATCAACGAGGTTATCTTTTGACTTCCATAGGTTAGGGTTGACAAGGACTCTCTCCTCACCCTCCTCACTCGCTACGAGAACCGCTTTGTTCTCACCAGGCTTTCGCCTCAGGTAGTAACGTATGTTGCCATACTCGCAAGGAAGCTGGCGAGTCTCGGTATCAACAAGGCTTCGTAATTCTTGTTCAAGAGATTCACGTAAAGCGAGTTCTGAAAAATAACGCTCACTTTTCTCCCGTTGCTCATCGACCCAACGGCGAGTTTTTAGGCTCTGGTTGTCTTCAAGCCACCGGTAGGGATCAGCAGCTGCAGATGAGAGAAGAAGTAGTAAAATTAAAATTATTTTTTTCACAATCCCCTGAGATTTTGGGTGGTGAGCCGAATCTTACCTATCACAAGGAGTTTTTTCAAATGCAAGATTGCTGCTGGCATAACTTTTCTGGTACAATCACCTAAAATAGGGGGGATTAAATGGTAGCGAAGAAAGGGAACATGGTAAAGGTACATTTTACAGGAAAAAAAATGGATGGAGAAGTTTTTGCTACCTCCTATGGGAACGACCCCTTAGAATTTGAACTCGGTCAAGGTGCGATGCTTCCTGGTGTTGAAGAGGCCGTAGAGGGAATGGCCACTGGCGAAAAAAAAGAGGTGAAGCTTCCTCCGGAGGTAGGCTTTGGGCACCATCAGGATGAACTGATTCTCATGGTTGAGCGCAGCCAGTTTCCCGAAGATTTTACCCCAGAGGTTGGGATGGAATTTCAAGTTCCACAGCCCGATGGATCGGTCGCCTTTTTTAAAGTGCTCGAGGTGCATGAGAGCGAAGTGAAACTCGACGCTAATCACCCCCTTGCAGGTGAGACGCTTATCTTTGAGCTCGAGCTTCTCGATACAAAAGACAAAGAGTAGGATGGAGAGAGCCACGGTTGCAGGTGGTTGCTTTTGGTGTACTGAGTGGGCTTTTCGTGACATCCGAGGGATTGAATCCCTTGTCTGTGGTTACACGGGAGGGTCTCTAGATTCCCCTAGCTATGAAACAGTCTGTAGTGGTGAGACAGGGCACTATGAAGCGCTCCAACTCACCTTTGACCCCGAGCAGATCAGTTACTGGCAGGTGCTTGAGGTTTTTTGGCGCCACATTGACCCCTTCGATGCTGGGGGACAGTTTGCCGACCGCGGTAGGCAGTATGAGACGGCAATCTTCTACGAAAGCGTTACACAAAAGAGGCTCGCTGAGGAGAGTAAACAAAGCGTTGAGAGCCTGTTTGGGCAGCCGGTACAAACTGCGATCTTGCCTGCCGCCCCCTTCTATCTTGCAGAAGCGATTCACCAGGGGTACTGCATGACCCACTCCAAGCAGTTTTTAGCTTACCGTGCGGGGCATCAGGATCGACTCAAAGAGCTCTGGGAGCAGTTTCCTGTTGTCCCTGGGGATCCCCAATCATGTTTGACGCCCCTTCAATACCAGGTGACTCAGTTAGAGGGGACAGAGCCCCCTTTTCAAAACGCCTACTGGGATCTCAAAGAAGAGGGGGTCTATGTCGATATTTTGACTGGAGAACCCCTCTTTGATTCTAAAGACAAGTTTGATTCGGGGACGGGGTGGCCCAGTTTTACTAGGCCTATCGATCCCTCCCTAATAGAAGAGAGAGAGGACGACCGGCTCGGTGAGAGGCGGATTGAAGTAGTAGCTAAGCGGAGTGGCAGCCATCTCGGCCATCTGTTTCCCGATGGCCCCTCTCCCACGGGCCTCCGCTACTGTCTCAATTCTGCAGCTCTACGTTTCATATCAAAAAATTAATTAAATTTTAACAAATTTATGTTATAATCCATCTGTGAAAATAGATAGATTAAAAATTTATTATAGTTTGACGCTACTAGGTGTTCTCCTCTCGGGCAGCGCCTTAGCCACGGGTGCGCTTGGCAGAGTGGCGCTCCCTCTTATTTTGGGTTGCGGCGCCTCTGCCACAGTCGCTGCAGGGCTTCCTCTCTCTTTAGTCGAGAGGCAGAGAATAGCTAAAGAGGTGAAAAAAAAGAGGGCAGATTCAGCAAAAAAAGATCTAGAAGGCCCTCAAAAGTGGATCGATCGGATGAGTAAGGGGAGTCCTTCTGATCGAAGAGTGCTTTTTTACACCCGTTTTCCTGCATACGACCCGAGAAAAAAATGTTTAGAGCTCACCTCTTTTATTCGGAGAGGGGAGGTAGAGGTAGTTCGAAAAGCTCTTACCCGTGATATGATCGATGAAGTGCTCGTTTCTGCGGCAAAAATCGGAGCTTCGCGAGAGATGATCGAGATGATGATTTGCGAAGGGGCGAATCCAGGCTATCAAACGAGTTTGGATGGGTATGGAAATACTGCCCTAATGTGGGCGATTGCCAATGCGAACCACAGCTCGGCCATCCATCTCATCGATTTAGCGAGAGAAGAGAGCTGGAACCAGAGAGATAGCTTCAATTTTGGGAGCACCGCCCTGATTCTCGCGGTCTGCAAGGGGTATGAGACAAGAGACAGTCATGGGAAAGAGCTCAGCTACACGAGCTATCAGGTGGTGGAGAGATTGCTCCAGGCGGGAGTCGATCCTAACCTATCTGATAATCAAGGGAGGACGCCTCTCGATTTTGCAAAAATGCGCCGGGATCAAAAGCTCACCGAGCTACTCGAGTCTTATGGTGCCACTTCAACAATAGAAGAAAAGAGCTACGAGGAGGTGCGCAAGCTTCTTAAAGAGCAGGTGGGCTTTTTTCTTCTTAATCGTTTCTGATTAGACTAAAATTCTCTTTTTGCTACGATCGCCTCTTACTCTTGAAAGGAGGATCGCATGGGTTTAGACCCCACACTACTTGTCGTAGGAGCTACCGGTCAGCAAGGTGGAGCGCTTGCAGCACACCTTAGGGCGCAAAAAGTTCCTTTTCGGGCCTACGGCCGCTTTGCAGAGAAACTGAGGCGCTTTCCACACGCAGCCGAGGGGAGTTTGCGAGATAAGGGGGCGCTAAAAAAAGCGCTTGTAGGGATCAAGCAGGCCTTTTTAGTCACAACTCCTTATGAGGAAGGGGTGAAAGCTGAGGTGGAGCAAGGGGTCGCCTTTGTCAATGCAGCAGTAGATTGCGGTGTTGAACATCTCGTATTTTCGTCGGTCGGCTCGGCCAATCAAAGCACAGGCATTCCTCATTTTGAGTCTAAATGGAGGATCGAAGAGCACATCAAAAAAGTGGGCATTCCAGCCACGATCCTTCGCCCAGTATTTTTTATGGAAAACTTTGGGTCGCCTTGGTTTTTTCCTCAGCTCGAAAGGGGAGCACTCGCATTCCCAATGAGCGCAGAAACGCCACTTCAGATGGTCCCTCTTGAAACGATAGGAGCCTTTGCTGCTGCAGCTTTCAAATATCCCGAAAAGTTTTTAGGCAAAGAGATCGATCTCGCAACCGATGAACTACCTATCGTA
Source organism: Chlamydiota bacterium (assembly GCA_021772465.1). Classification (GTDB taxonomy): domain Bacteria; phylum Chlamydiota; class Chlamydiia; order Chlamydiales; family JAAKFR01; genus JAJFLX01. The sequence goes on along the minus strand of JAJFLX010000001.1, from coordinate 124,084 downwards.
GATGCGGTAGAGAAAATTGCATGCGAGAGCGCCAAGCCGTGCGTCTTTGAAGAGCTCTCCTATGAGGAGGGGGTCGAGCGGTATGGTGAGGATTTTGCCATGATGTTTCACTGGTTTGAAACAACAGGGTATTCAGTCGATCTCGAGGCTTTAAAGAATTGGGGGATTCCACTCGTCTCATTTGATGAATATTTGGAAGAGGCCGAGTGGGTGAGAAAACTTTAGTAGAAAAACGATTTGACTGTTATGGTGCGCCTCGTGGTCGAATTACTTCTCTACTATGGGGCATGCATGCGCGTTTTTTTACTCTCTTTTCTCATTTTTTCTTTCTCTTTAATCGCTTCTTCAGATCCAACAACTTCTGCCTATGAAGATTTAGCGCGCGCCGCAGATCGGCTAGTGAAGGCCCGTGAAGAGGCGCTCAATCCGGAATATATCCCCGTTTGTCCACGCGCCTATCATTGTGGTCAGCTCTATGTATGGGGGGAGTATCTCTCATGGAGACTCCATGAAGATGGCCTGCATTTTGCAGTAAGTGGGGTAGAGACTTCAATTCGAGGAGAGCTCTATGCTTTGGATGGAAATTGGGAGAGTGGATTTCGCGTCGGTTGCGGCTATCAGTTTCCCGGCAATTTCTGGGAGGCCTCGCTTAGCTGGCTTTGCATCAAGATGAGCGACTCAAAAAGTGTCACACCCCCAGCTGGACTTGAGCTTTGGGCGACCCGTTCACTCCCTTCCGGGCCTGATGATCTCGATTTGGCAAGGGGCGATTTTGATGGGAAAATCAACAGCATCGACTTCGAGCTTGCCGCCCCTTTTTACACAAGGTCTTGCTTCTCTATCGCCCCTTATCTAGGAGTGCGCGGGGACTGGATCGGGAAGGACTTTACCATCTTCTATGCGGGGCAAGGAGGAGGCAACGTCAATTTCTTTGACAAACTTCAGATGTGGGGAGTGGGGCCTCAAGGAGGGGTTAAATCAAACTGGTACTTCACAGACAACTTTTCGCTCTTTGGAAAGGCAGGTTTTGCCTACTTGCTCGGTCAGTTCGATGAGCATCAAGTATCGGCGAACTCCACAGGTGGGGGCGATAGCAACAATGTCGATTACGAATTTTTTGGAACAACTCCTGTATTGAACTACCTGCTCGGCATCGAGTACTCGGGGTGTCAATTTATGTGCCTTTCGCTTGACTTTTGGCTAGGGTGGGAGAGCACCATTTGGTTTGATGTTGCGAGAACTTTTCAGTACCTCGATCCCACCTTAGAGGGGAACCTCGTGCAAGAAGATTACAATTTAACAGCATCTGGACTCTCTTTCCGGCTACAAGTAGGATTTTAAAACGAGATGAAACGATTTCTTGCTCTATTTTTTGGATGTTGCTTGAGTTTGAGCGCCTCCTCAGATCCGGTGGTGAATGCTTATGAAGATCTGGCGCAAGCTGCTCGGCAGGTTGCACTTTGTCGTGAAGAGGCGCTGAATCCTCACCACCTCTCCACTTCTATTGAAGAGCCCGCGTGTGGTCAGCTCTACGCTTGGGGGGAGTTTCTCTTATGGCGCTACCACCAAGATGGGCTCCATTTTGCCGTTACAGGTGTTGAGACTGCAAACAGAGGGAAGCTCTATGCCCTTGATGGGGATTGGGAGAGTGGCTTTCGAGTGGGTGTCGGGTACCATTTTCCTTGCAGTTACTGGGATCTCTCTCTTAGTTGGCTCTACTTTACAATGGACGACTCGCAACTAGCGACTCCTTCTCCAGGCTTGACACTTTGGGCAACACGCAGTCTCCCCAGCGGCCCTGATGACCTCTTGGCTGCAAGCGCTCAGTGGCATGGACGCATCAATAGCATCGCACTCGAGCTTGCCGTCCCATTTTATACCCGCACTTGCTTTGCTCTTCGCCCCACAGTTGGTGTTCGAGGAGATTGGATCACACAAAGTTTCGATATCTTCTACAGTGGGATTGGGGCTCCTACGACGACCTTCATCACAAACAAAACACACATGTGGGGTATAGGGCCTGAAGGGGGGGTGAGAGGTGACTGGTATGCAACCAACTGCTTCTCATTTTTTGGTGAAGGGAGCTTTGCCTACCTTTTCGGTCGTCTGCAGCAGCACCAAGTAACGAATGTAGTAGGAAGCGCTGCAGCTAGCAATAATGTCGACAACGACTTTTTAGACACAACCCCTGTTTTTAATTTCAAGGCGGGGGTGGAATATTCGGGGTGGACGATCAACCGCTTCTACATCGACCTCAGTTTGGCGTGGGAGAATATGATTTGGGTAGATGTTGCAAGAGACTTTCAGTATGTCGATGCGACCCTTGAGGGGAATCTCGTGCAAAATGATTACAACCTGACGACCTCCGGGGTCACATTTCGAGCTCGCATTGGCTTTTAAGCCTCTTTAGTGATCAGTACAATCCAATAGAACGAATAGGAGACTCTGTCCCCCCCTCAATTTTCAAAGGGAGTGATAGAATCCAAGCACCAGATTTGGGTAGCCTGTCGAGACGGGTGAGATTTTCAAGGAAGTAGACCCCCTCTTTTAGCAGCTGGTGGTGGAGGGGAAAGCCGCTCTCTCTGGGATCTGGAGAGAGGGCGTCAATGCCGAGCCCTTTGATCTTACGCTCCAAAAGAAAGTCCCCCACCTCTTCAGAAAATGTGGGAAACCCCTCCCGGTACTTATCAGGGTCAGACCAAAATTGACTCCAGCCGGTGTTTCCAACGACAACACTTCCTGGAGCGATCTTCCCATAGCTCTTTTCATACTGCTTAAAATCATCAAGGGTGATCTCCTTTTTTTCCTTGCTTAGATCTACGACAGAGAGGGGAGCTAAAAGATCTTGTAACAAGAGTTGGTCAATATTTTTTGCGCCTGGGATGAAGTGGCTTGGGGCGTCCATATGCGTGCCGGCTCCAGCGAGGAGATGGAGCTCCTGAACGCGGGCGCCCTCTTCGTAGTCCATTAGCTGAAGAGCCTCAAAGCCGCACCCTCCAGTCCAAGTTGGGATTGGGGAGTTAAGTGCATGAGTAAGATCGATGAGCCGGGTGTTAGAAAACATGTTCTCGCTTGATTTTTTAAAAAAAGCATACTACGCTCTCCCCCTATGGTCAAGGTACTCGTATTTGCTGGAAGTGCTCGCAAAGACTCTGTGAACAAAAAGCTCGCAGCTCTTGCCGCTGAGCAAGCGCGTCAATGGGGCGCCGAGGTGACTCACCTCGATCTTCATGACTATCCGATTCCACTCTACAGCGGTGATCTTGAAGTAGAGTTAGGGCAGCCTGAGAATGCAAAATACATCCGAGAGCAGGTGCTCAAAAGCGATGTCGTGCTTATAGCCTCTCCCGAGTACAACAGCTCACTGCCACCTTTGCTGAAAAATACCCTCGACTGGGTGTCGCGCGATGAGAAGGGGCAAGGATCTCTCACCCCATTCAAAGGGAAGCGGTTTGGGATCATGAGCGCCTCGCCGGGTTGGCGAGGGGGGAGCCGAGCGCTTGAACACCTGCGCTCCATTCTCTCAAATATTGGCGCCGAGGTGGCAGGGGATCAGGTGACTATCCCTCAGGCCTATGAGGCGTTTGACGATGAGAATAATTTGATAAAAGTGGAACAGAAAGAGAAGCTGAAAGCTTTTGTTTTTCAAGTGTTAGATTCGAAAAAAACTTAAATCAAGTCGGACATCTTGTGGATCTCGTGTTGCTGCCGACAAAAAGTCTCTTTGACCCCAAAAAAGGCAATGAGGGTTGCTACGCCATAAAATACCGGGATGAGAAGGAGCCCACTTCTCATATCTCCTGTGGTCAATGAGAGTCTACCTGAGTGGTGTTGCGACGTTTGAATGATCCAGCTCGCAAGCGCGGGTAATACGGCTCCCAAAAGCATTCCCATTGAATTGTTCAGTCCAAGCGCTGTTGAATTGAGTTTTCGAGGGGTGTGCTCAACAATCGCCGCAAAGGCTATTCCTTGAGTCGAGCTTGAAAATCCAAGGAAGAAAAAAAGAGTGATGAGTAGGGGGTAGTTTACTCCTTTTGAAAAGAGGATAAAGAGGGAGGTGAGCACCCCCATAAAGCAGAAAAGCACAAGGAAAGGTTTGCGTCTTTTTATCGTATCTGAAATTTTTCCAAGCAGGGGATTTCCAATTGCATAGCCCGCCCAAATCATTGAAATGGCAAAAGCGGCTTCCGTCTTTTCTAGCCCTCGAGTTTGCAAGTAAGTGGTGCCCCAGTAGGCTGCAAAAAGGGGGATCGAGACATAGAGAAAACTGCAGCACGATAAGACAGCCCAAACTTGTCGATTTTTGAGAAGGACGAATATCTTGCCGAGGGTAGGTTCATGGGGAGTGATAAAGATAATCTTATTTTGCGCATTGGCCGGTTTGTTGCGGATGAAAACCATAAGAGAGAGGGTCAGCAAGATGCCGAAAAGCCCAATCCAGTAGAGAATTCCACGCCAGTCCCCTCCTGAGAGCTCGTAGACATAGGCGAGTGGGGCGCCGGCGAGCATGGGGCCCACCGCACCCAAAAAAAGTGAGAGACCACAAAACAGAGCGAAGTATTTCTGAGGAAACCAGTTGAGTGAGAGGATTAAGAGGGTGACAAAGCCAAAAGCAGATCCGAGGCCAATGAGCATTCGACTGAAAAGAGCGGGATAGAAGCTCTCTCCAATAGAGAGCCAAAAAACGCCTAGTGTGCAAAGTGCTGCTGCAAAGGTGAGGATTTTCCGAGCTCCAAATTTTTCGGTCAAGATTCCCACAAAAGGTTGCATCAAACCATAGAGGAGGTAATAGCCTGCGCCAATGATTGAGAATTGGCTGACAGTGATGCGAAGATCACTCATGATCTCAGTAGCAATTGTTCCTAAAAAGATTCGAAGAAAAAATTCATAGAAGAAAAAGAGGATGGCAAGCATCCAAATAAAGAGGCTGTAGAGCGAGATGCGTTTATTCGAGTCCATGCTCCTGCCAGCTTTCTGAGTGGGTGGTCTCTTCTGTTTGAGCGACTTGAAGTATTGGGTCTCCCTCATTTACAAGGGGGAGGGTGTTGTGCGCTAAAATGATTCCATTAGTTGGGCTAGTGATTTTAAAGCTCCGTGAGGTGCCAAAAGGATCATAAACAGTGGCCAAGGTATCTCTTTCTTTGACGTAGACGCCGAGTTTTTTATAGAGCTGGCATAATCCAGATCCTGGTGAGCGCACCCATTCGCTGTTTCGAACCCATGTAGGGGGGTAGTTAGCCGTATGTTTTTCGGTGAGAGAGAGCATATTGAGTTGGCGCATGACGCGCAAGATACCGCGAAATCCAATGCGAATGCAGGCTTCATCAAGCCGTAAGGGTTCACCAGCATCGTAGATGAGCGTGTGAATGGGGCTCTCTTTCTGGTTTTGCCACAAGAGGCCTCGCTTCGACTCCGTATGTAGAATGACAGGGGGTTGAAAGCTGTGTGCCAGGGCTTTGAGCTCGGGGTTTTTTAAGTTGGTATGGATTTGCGGAATCCGGTGTTGGTAAGGCTCACCCGAGTGGATGTCGATGCAGTGAGTTGCCAGACTTAAGATCTCTTGATTCAAGTAGTGAGCGAGACGCGCTGCAAAAGACCCCTCTTCTGAGCCGGGGAAGCTCACGTCGAGATCTCTTCTGTCGGGCAAGTTTCTAGTGAGTGTGGTGAGACCGAAGACATTCATCACTGGGATGGCAATGAGTGTGCCGTGCATCCCTTTGAGAAGGCCTAAATTGAGAAGTCTATGGATGATTGCGGTTCCATTCATCTCATCTCCGTGAATCGCCGCGCAGATGAGAAGCGTGGGTCCGGCCTTTTTTCCGTGGATGATATGAACGGGAATATGCAGGGAGGCGTAGGAATAAAGCTCAGGTGTGGGCAGCCCAAGTGTTAATCGCTCCCCCGGTTGGATCACGGTACTCCCGATGGTGAGGGGCTTATTTCTCATGAGTCGCTGTCAGATTGGTTTATGCTAGATATTAAGTGGCTTTTGAGAAGAAAACAACGAAAAACTCTTTTGAAAATCAGATCATAGCAGGTATCAAGGAGTGAGATGAAATGGCCCAAGCCCAATCCTCATTTGATCCATCCCAAGCCGATTTGCTTTGCAATCGGTGTGGGGTGTATTGCGCTTCGATCTCTTCTTTTAGCGCTGATGGGGGTCATAGGAAAGATAGCCATAGAGACGCTTTCGGTTAATCTCGTCACGTTTTATCAGTATCTCTTTGCCTTTGTGCTTATCTCTCCTTTTGCTTTGAGGCGGGGCTTCCATCTCATCAAAACCCCTCACCCCTTTCTACAATTTCTCCGAGCTGTGCTCGGTTTTTTGACTTTCTACCTCTTCTATTTTTCTCTGAGATCAACACCCCTTGTCAATGTGATGGTTTTGCTCAATGCAGCTCCACTCTATATCCCTCTGGTCATTTGGATTTTTTTTCGCCGCAAAGTAAACAAAACGCTCGCTCTTGCGCTAGTGGTGGGATTTATTGGGATTATATTGATTCTCCACCCTGCAGGAGGGGACTTTTTGCAGCTCAGCGCGCTTCCAGCACTGATCTCGGGTATCACAGCAAGCATGATGCTCGTTTTAGTGCGCCGGCTTGGTAAGACCCACAGCTTTGAGACGACGCTTTTTTACTATTTCGCTATCTCGACAGTGCTGATTGGGATCATTTTAACGGTAACAGGTGGGTGGGTGTTGCCTCAGGGTATGCAGTGGCTACTACTTGCAGCTATGGGGCTTTGTCTTGCACTTCAACAGCTCTTTATCGTGACGGCGGTCGCTTATGCGCCCGTTTCAAAGCTCTCTCCTTTCCTCTATCTCGCGATTTTGTTTGCGGGGATTTTTGGGTGGGTTTTGTGGGATGAGGTGCCCGATGCACTCGCCTGGTTTGGAATGTTTCTGGTAGTGGGAGGAGCGATATCGAGTGTGGTGCTCGGCAAGCCCCCCTCGGTACCCACTAGTGATCGACAAAAAAAAAAATGAGCTTATGGCTAAAGTACTTGTAACAGGATCAACCGGCTTTATTGGAAAACGTTTGATCCACCAGCTAATCGATCAAGGGCATGAGGTCTATGCGCTCTCACGTTTTGAGGGGATTGAGGTCAAGATTTCTGGAGCTCATCGGCTCCATACCATCTATGGGGATATTGGTAATCCTGTGCAAGCCCCCCAGTTACCACAAGATATTGATGTCGCGTATTACTTGATTCATTCAATGGCCAGTGTCGTCGAAAATCTCGTTGAGGTTGAGAAAGATATAGCTGCAGAATTTATCAATTTGATAGAGAAGACCCGTTGCAAACAGATCATCTACTTGGGGGGGATCGTTGAGGACGAAATCAAACTTTCGCCTCACCTTCGCTCAAGGTTAGCAGTTGAAAAAGAGCTCTGGAAAAGCAAAATCCCTGTGACGATTTTTCGTGCGAGCATCATTATAGGAGCGGGGAGCGCTTCGTTTGAAATCATTAGAGACCTCACTGAAAAGCTTCCTATCATGGTCGCTCCTAGGTGGGTGAGAAACTTCTGTCAGCCTATCTCCATACGCGATGTGCTCTACTACCTTGAAGCGGTATTGCTACAAGAAGAGTGCTACTTACAAACTTTTGATTTAGGTGGCCCAGAGGCCATTTCTTTTGAAGAGGTTATGAAACGCTACGCTGCATTTCGAAAAATCAAGCGTTGGATTATCAATGTTCCGGTACTCACGCCACGCCTTTCGAGTTATTGGCTCGTATTTGTGACCTCGGTCCGTTTTTCCATTTGTTGGCACCTCGTCGAAAGCATGAAGCAGAGTACCCGAAAACTCAATCTTGCAATTGATGAGGTGTTGCCCCACAAATGTCTCTCCTATGAAGAGGCATTAGACCTCACCTTTCAAAAAATTTCGCAAAATGAAGTCGTTTCGACTTGGATGGATGCCTGGGAGTATGGAAAATCTTTGGCTGCATGCATTGAAGTACCTCAGAAAGGGTGTCTTAAAGACATTCAGAGGGTTCCATTGAAGCAGTCTGTAGAGCAGGTGCATAAAACAGTATGGAGCATCGGGGGCGAGAGAGGGTGGTACTCGATGAATTGGGCTTGGAGGCTTCGAGGCTTGATGGACCAGATGGTCGGTGGGACAGGCTTCAACCGGGGTAGGCGCCACCCCAGCCAAATTACTGTGGGCGAGTCAATCGATTTTTGGCGCGTCATATTAGCTGATGAAAAAAATCACCACCTCATTCTCTTTGCTGAAATGAAAATTCCAGGTGAGGCATGGCTCGAGTTTCAGATTGACGAAGCGTCGAAAACTTTGATGCAGACAGCCACTTTCCGACCTCGTGGATTTTTTGGCCGCCTCTACTGGTATTGCTTTCTCCCCTTCCACCTCATCATTTTCAAAAATATAGCAAAGGCTGTCGCTCGTGCGACTGAAAGTCGCTCCTGAAAAAATACTTAGGATCGCAAAGAGGGGGGGGCAGATGATAAAAAAAGAGGGCTTACCCCCACTTTTTCACGTGCAACGGGTTTTTGGATTGATTATACCTGGGATGGGAACTAGACCGCAGGTTTTGCTTTGAAAAAAATGAGGTCCAAACATCAGAAGCTGCGCAAAGTAGGCCGCTATGTCTCTGCTGGTGGACTACTCTCTCTAGGGGTTCTAGGGTGTTTGCTCCCCTTTGCGCCAGGAATTCCCTTTTTACTAGCAGGGGTTTATCTGATTAATCCAGAGTGGTATAGAAAAAATTACAAGAGATTGAAACGGAAATTCAAAAAATAGTGAGAGAGAGGATACCTCGCTCTATAGCGAAGTATCCTACCAGTTGAATTAGATGCGGTAGTTGCCTCGGCCTCCACCGTTGCCACCGCGGAAACCTCCGCCTCCGCCTCCGCCTCGACCTCCACGTCCGCCGCCACCACCTTCACGTGACCGAGCTTCGTTAACTGTAAGGGTACGCCCTCCAATCGCTTCTTGGCCGTTTGTGCCATCGATGGCTGCTTGCGCTTCGTCATCTGAGCTCATCTCTACAAAGCCAAACCCTCGTGAGCGGCCAGTATCTTTGTCCATGATGACTTGTGCTGACTCGACTGTGCCATATTGTTCAAATAAATTTCTTAAATCGTTGTCAGATGCTTCATATGAAAGATTACCGACGTATAACTTCTTGCCCATGTGGGGCCTCCTTTGAAAATTCTCTTATTTGCTATTGAAACTCAAGTCTCAATACGAAAAGCATTGTATTCAGAATCCACCATATTGGTCACCCTATTTTTCCGATAATGGGCAATTTAGGCTCACAGTCACTCCTATTTCGAGTAGAAAATAAATTGACAAACTGCGCGGCACTGACTTTGCGATGCTGTTTCTCAGTTTGCGCCGATCATTTTTAAATAGTTGACATGAGCTCTTACAGCTCCAAAGAAGGTGGGATACTCTTTGTACTTAATATTGCGTGCTATGCAGCTTTCACGGATCAGCTTGTTGATAGCGGGATAGTGGATATGGCTCACTTTAGGAAAGAGGTGGTGGACAATTTGAAAATTGAGTCCTCCTGTGAGCCAAAAAATCACTCGATTTTCAGGGGCAAAATTTACTGTGGTCGCTATTTGGTGAAGGACCCAGTTCTGCTCCATCTGATTGCTCTCTTCTTCAGGTAGGGGGAAATCGGTCTCATCAATCACATGAGCTAGTTGGAAGATGGTTCCTAAGGTAAAGCCACAGCAAAACGCCATCACTCCAAAGCCGAGAAGGGTTTTTAAAAGCCCAAACTTTAAAATTGGCAGCACGAGAATAAGAGCTATATGGAGAACTTTGCTTACCCAAAAAATCAGATGCTCTTTGAAATTCATTTTTTGGAAAGGGGTATTGGCTACTTTTTTTGCGAAGTAGTTCTTAAAGTCGTTGATGAAAACCCAGTTGATATAGGTGATTCCATAGAGAGGAAGACCGTAGATGTGTTGGTAGCGGTGAAACCATCGTCTAGGCTGGTTGCGGTTTGTGCGCATCCACGGCTTGATGTCGATATCATCGTCCATCCCTTCAATATTGGTGAAGTTGTGGTGGGCAAGATTGTGTTTGTGCTTCCAAATGAAAACATTCCCGCCCATCAGATTGAGGGAGTAGCTTACCAGCTCATTGAGCCATTTTCGCTTGGAATAGCTCCCATGAGCTCCATCGTGCATCACATTAAAACCCATTCCGGCGAAAGAGAAGCCGATTACAGCGCAGAGTAGCAAAGAGATCCATCCTGCTAAAGGAAGAAGCATGATCATCAAATAGGAGGTGAAGGTGAGAGCCAAACAGAGAATGGATTTTAAGTAGAGCTTAGAGTCTCCAGTTTTGCCAATTCTCTTTGATGAGAAGTAGTCTTCAACCTTCTCTTTAACTTCTTCAAAAAAAGCCTTATTCTTCTTACTGAATATGATTTGTGACATAAGCTTTTACCCAAGGGGTTTATTAATGTTCTTACTTCAACAACAAATTATTTTTCCACCACAATAACCCATTTATCCGGAAAAAGCGACCCTTTTCTTTATTCAAGCCGCCCAAGCCCCTTCTGGCGGCTCTTTTCAAAAGTCCACTTGAAAAGGATTATAGCACCGCTTAAAAAGAGTGCATTCAGCCCCAAGCTAATTGCGAAATAATTTAATGGAAACTCCTGAGTCTCAAGGATAGATCGCATTCCTTCAAAAATATAAGTGGTGGGAAGACACCAAGAGATCAGCTGCGCCCATTCGGGCAATACAGAGACGGGATAGAAAACAGCGCTAAAGGGTGCGAAGAGGCCTCCGATCATCCAAGCAAACATCTCAACTCGATGCCCCCAGTACACGATAGCACTTGAGGCGAGAAACCCAATTGTCCACCCAAAAATTAGCAAAGAGCCTGCGAAGGGGATAAAGGCCCACCCAATAGAGAGTACATTGAGAGCGTAGAGCAGATAGACGACGATGATGCTGAAAATGAGGGTGAGCAGAAGTTTGAAGATTGAAATCACAAGAATTCCTGTGATCCACTCTGAAATCTTGAGGGGGGTGGAGAAGAGATTGACAAGGTTTCGTTGCCAGAGCTCTTGAAGTAGGCTGACTGAAATATCGACAGATCCTCGCCAGCTCACCTGCCAAAAAATCAAGCCTGTCATCAAAAATAGTGGGAGATTTTGTGTTTCAGGATCTTGTGTTGTGACCCAGATTGAAGTGAGCCCCCAAAGAAGAATGTCTACGAGGGGCCAATAAAAGAGATCGGAGAGCTGCATCAATCCTTTTTTCATGGCATAAAGATAGCGTAAGAAGACACCGTAAATTCGTTGTAGGCTCATTTGCCTGCTCCTGAAATAGATAGGAAGTAGTCTTCAAGGGTGGGCTCTTCGATCCGGATGCTCGCATAGCTCACTTCCGCGCGCATCAGGGCATGCAGAAACCCAGGGATCTCTTTTTCATCAATCGAACAGGTGAGTGTACGGTGGTCGACTGTGAAATCGAGATTTGCTTGCTGAGCGAGGAAGACTGAATGTTTTATGCCATCTACGATAGTTAGATGAAGGCGACAGATTGAAACGCTCTCTGCCAAATTTTTTGGGAGGTCGTCAGCGATGAGCTTGCCCCCTTTGAGCACAACCACTCGGTCGCAAACTTCTGCAACCTCTTCCATTTTGTGTGATGTAAAGAGAATTGAGAGCCCCGTTTTATCTCGCTGCTCAAGTAAAAATGAACAGACATCATGTGCAATATCGGGGTCAAGCGAGGCAGTGGGCTCATCGAGCAGAGCAATTTTAGGTCGGGTTAAAAAGGCTTTGACGAGCATTAAGCGTGTGATCTGTCCTGCAGATAGCGAGGAGACCAAGCTTTTTCGCTTCTTGCTCAGCCCAAACCGCTCGAGGAGGGGATCGGCCTCTTTGATAGAGCGGATGCGATAGAGGTGTGCAAAACATCTGAGATTCTCTTCAACTGTGAGCACGTAGGGAAGACTGGTGTAGGTACTAGCAAATGAGACATGTTGTAAAATTTCAGAGCGGTGACGAGTGAAGTCTTTGCCGAAGTAAAAGATGGATCCTGAAGTCAGGGCTAAAGTGCCCAGTAGCATCTGGATGGTCGTTGTTTTTCCGGATCCATTTGGACCTAAAAGGCCGAGAATTTCCCCATGATTGAGATCAAATGAGATCTCATCAACAGCAAAAACGGGGGCTTTTTTGCCGTACTTTTTTCTCAAATCTGTAACTTGGAGAAGAGGGCCCATTATCCTGGATTGAGTTGCACTAGCCTACCAAATGTCCCTATTTTTTGTCTCTGATCTTTAGATGAGGGGGCGGGTTTCAAAGATTTTGTAGTCTCATATTGTTATTTAATCTATTCTTCACACTAGTTTTTGATAAACCGGGTAGGTATTCAATGGCGGCCATCTTTCCAAAAGCCCAACTCTCTTCACCCTCTAACACCCCTTGTTTTGCATGTGGAAAGAGTGATGATACTCTCAAAAAATGCAAGCGTTGCTGGTACGCATTTTATTGTTCCAAAAAGTGCCAGATAAAGGATTGGAAGCATCACAAACCCGTATGTAAATACCTAAAAAATAGCATGGAGGGCTGGGCGGAGTTGAACCAAAATCAGACACCCCGCGTAGCTTGGAAAACTTTCAATTTAACGAATCCATTTCATTTTTTGTCAAAACCTCCCTTTGATCAAAAAGTTGAAAGAGGCAAAACAGCGTTAGATCTTGGGTGTGGCCGGGGGGGTTCAACTAAGGTTCTTCTAGATCGTGGATGGAAAGTGACCGCCATAGATTGTTTCCAAGAGCCTCTCGACAAACTCCGGAAGGAAATTGCCGCAAGCAATCCTGAGAGCCTTGAGTCAGGGCAGCTCACGCTTCTGGCTGGAGATGTTTTGACTTGTAATTTTCCAGTAGTCGATTTGATTGTCGCAAGAGATTTAATGCCTTATCTGCCTCCAAACAAACTGGGTGTATTTTTACAAAAAGTGGAGAGGAGTTTAAATCCTAACGGATGGTTTTTAGGCTCTTTATTTGATCAGAATAGTAGATGTCAGTGGAGTTATGGAGCGTGGGTTGTAACAGATGAAAAGATGTGTAAAGCATTGGTTGAAAAAGTGTTCGATGTAGAATCCTGTGGTTATCGTCCGAAGAAAACAGCTACAGCGACCATTGATTTTTTGGCTAGAAAACGAGAAAGTGAGAATAAATCCCTTGAAGTGGATAACAAAAAACTCGACGCGCAGGTAGATGAGGCTCGGGCAAACAACTCTTTGCTAGAAACAGTTCATGAGGAGCTCAACAACGTGGAATGACCCAAAGCGCAATCGAGCCATCTCAACCAGTAGTCTCAAAAGAGTACAAAATTTTTCTTAAAGAGATTAAAGAGCGCATTCTCTCTTTTCAACCTAAGGCTGCCGTAGCGGTTAATCAGGAATTGATAACCCTCTATTGGGAAATTGGTGCGGCCAGTCGGTAAAAAGCAGTGTGTTGCGTAAAGATTTTTCTTCACTCTCGAAATGTTCGAGTTGTTGCTTGATCGTGCGCCACCTATTTGAAGCTTCAATCCATTCTGCATCGTGTAAGCGGGAAATAAACACATCTTTTTTGATTTTTTGATCTGTGCCACTCTTTTGAGCATAAAAAAACACCTAGGAGGTGCATATGTTCAAATCAACCTCGCCAGAGAAGAGGCGTGCATGGAAAGAGAAAATCGAGCAGCAGAGAAGCAGTGGTCAGCCTGTCACACGCTGGTGTAAAGAAAATGGGGTTACCATTGGACAATTTTACTACTGGAAAGAGCAGTTCCCCTCCAAACCCCTCGAGCGTTCGCAATTTCTCGAGCTGCATCAGCTCAAGAATGTGGGGATCAAAATAGAGTGCAGCGGCGTACACATCCATCTTGAGCCTAATTTCGATGCCTCTACTCTCAAGCGTTGTCTCTCTTTACTGAGGGAACTGCCATGTTGATGCTATCTGGCAAAGCCCGATTATTTCTGTATCAAAGTCCCATGAATATGCGTAAAAGCTTCGAAGGCTTAAGCGCAGCTATTGAAGAATTATTTCCCGGAGAGCTTCTCTCTGGGGCATTTTTTATTTTTCTCAATAGGCGCAAAGACCATATCAAAGTGCTCTTTTGGGATGGAGATGGATTTGTCATTTATTTCAAGCGTTTGGAAAAAGGGACATATCGTTGGCAATGGGGTGAGACCAAACAGCTCGATCGAAGGGCATTTTTAATGCTCTTGGAAGGAGTGACTCCAAAACGCCTACAAAAGCGTTTTTCTCTCTGAAAAAGGTATCTTTTTAAGCAGTTTTTTTGTAGAATCGTCCTATGAAAACGGTAGAAAATCTATCTGTGAAAGAGTTGTGGGGGCGGATTTCAGAACTCCAGACCAAACTAGTTGAACGAGATCAAACGATTACCACTCTGTCACACGAGAACGACTATTTGGAGGAACAACTCTCTTGGTTCAAAAGGCAGCTTTTTGGAAAACGTTCCGAGCGCGTTGCTGCTAATCTAAATGAACAGCAGCTTACATTTGAAGGATTCGAGGTCCCTAGACCTCCCGAGCAAGAAAAAGATGTGGTCGATGCACATACCCGACGAAAACCCAACCGTAATGGCCAAGATAAAATCTCTCTTCCCTCCGATCTGCCCGTGCAAACGACTATCTTGGACATTCCTGAAGAACAAAAAGTATGTCAGGAGACAGGCAAATCTCTGGTGCAAATCGGAGTGGAGATTACGCATAAACTCGCCCATCAGCCAGGCAGTTACTATATTAAGGAGATCATCCGCCCCAAATATGCTCATCCCCAAAAGGAAGAAGCGGGTATTTTAACTGCCGAGCTTCCCGACAGCCTTTTGCCCAAGTGCCGTGCAGATGAAAGCCTACTCGCTGAGATCATAACCAGAAAATTTGCAGATCATTTACCCCTCTATCGGATAGCGGAGTCTATGGGAAGAGAGGGAATCAAGATCAGCCGGAAGCTTCTTTCCCAGTGGGTGATTCGTAGCGCAATGGCACTCAAACCCCTTTATCTCGAAATGGTCAAACAGGTTTTGGGTAGCTCAAATATTTTCATAGATGAGAGTCCTGTGAAGCTCTGGGAGAAAGAGAAGTGCAAAACGGCTTATCTTTGGGTAGTTGTAGGAGGCAATGAGGCAAATCCCCCTATAGGATTTATGATTTTCGCGAAAACCGTTGCCATGACAACGTGTTAGAGATATTGAATGGTTACCAAGCCATTCTCCACTCCGACAAATATGGCGCTTACCAGAAATTAGCTGAGAGCAAGCAAATCACCTGGTGTCCCTGCTGGTCTCATATTCGACGTAAATTCTTTGAAGCAGAATCAGGAGATCGGCTATTTCGGGATTGGGTCCTTCGCAAAATGCGTTACCTCTTCATGCTCGACAGAGTAGCATGGGCACGCTCACCGGATGAGAGACTGCGAATTCGACAAGAAAAAGAGATTCCGATCATCGACGAGTTGATCAAAGGGATACAAGAAAAGCTTACTAACGGGAGGATTTTACCCAAATCGAAGCTACGCGAAGCGATAGGATATTTTTGTGGTCTGATTCCCTACCTAAAAATTATACAAAGCATCCATTTTCCAGGCTCGATAACAACGTGGCGGAAAGAGCAGTGAGACCTCTAGCGATCGGGAGGAAAAACTGGCTCTTTTTCGGGAGCTCTGATGGAGGAGAAGCTGGAGCGATTTTATTCTCCCTTGTGCAGACATGTCGAGGGCTGGGTATAAATCCAAGAGAGTATTTGGATGATATTATGCGCAGAATCATGAGCCATAATGCGCAAAAGCTTTACGAATTGCTGCCAGATCAGTGGCTCGCCAGACGACAGGCACCTCCTCCTTCATAATTCCCGTCAACATGGGTTTATTTCCCGGTTACTGGACAAAAAATGATTTCATAAGACACAACCTCTTGGTTGTGAACGTATGAAACACGAGAGCAGTCGCCTAAATTCTCGCTTAGGCCATCTTGAAAAAACAGCCTTGCGGATCAAATTCAGGCCTTCCCTGAACAAACTCCTTGCTCGCCTTCCATGAGCTTTGATCTCTATCGGCTTGCTCTTATCCTTTAAATCTCCAACACGATATGCCCAACAAAGGGCTATTGTGAGCACAAACAGAACCCTCTCAATTTTATCTGGATCTGTGATGTGAGTATCTTCAAGGCAAAAGCCTCGAGTCTTTAGGCAGCCAAACAGGGTCTCGATTTCCCATCGCCGCTTATACAAC
This sequence comes from Chlamydiota bacterium, assembly GCA_021772465.1. Classification (GTDB taxonomy): domain Bacteria; phylum Chlamydiota; class Chlamydiia; order Chlamydiales; family JAAKFR01; genus JAJFLX01. The sequence continues at coordinate 107,846 of JAJFLX010000001.1, read as the reverse complement.
CTAAACGGGTCTGACAATCTGATGTTGGACACCAAAATCAGCTGCTCTTTTGCTCCTTTCTTGCGATCGACGGAGACATAGAGGTTGAATCCCCACAGTTTGACGGGATAGTTATAGACTCTTTTCTGTCCCAGCTTTTTTCTCAGGTGGCCCAATGGAAGCCTGGCACCTCCATCTACTTCAGCTACAAAATTCTGCTTGGCTCTGATTGCAAAAGGAATATCTTGTTCGATGAGGAAATTAAAACATTCAGCCCCAACGAATTCACGATCGCCAAGCAACACATCAACCTTATCGACCCCCAAGCGCTCAATCACTCGTCGTAAAAGACGAGTCCTATCTTCTGTGCACGTATTGCCTTCCAAATCTAACACTGCCCAAAACAGAGGAATGCCGATGCCTCGATACGCAATCGAAAGCATTAAAATATTGATCGGCGTTTTGCCCCATTTCCAGTTTGTTCGATCGAGGATCAAGACACATTTGTCATTGAGAGGAAACAGCTTGAGTACCAGTATAACGATTGAGCTCAGATCTATCGAAAAATCAGTGAAAAACCGGCACACAGTTTTGCTATTCAACTGATTGAGCTTTAAAAATATCAAATTTCCTTGAAATCGTCTAAAATTTATGGTATAATGATGAACATAATCTTTTGAGGAGCTTCATCCAATGAGAATTTAAGTTTGCATCCAATCTGTTAACTAAAAATAACCCCAGGATCAAACTTATGTCCCAGCTTCTCATACAACTATCTCATCTTTTTAAATCTTTCGGCGATTTTCCTCTTTTTGAGGATATTTCCCTTTCGATTAATGAAGGAGACTTCTTTGCTTTGATAGGGGAAAACGGCGCAGGGAAAACAACGCTTCTGCAGCTTTTGGCTGGGGTAATTCAGCCGGATTCTGGAGATTACAGCAGATCATCAAGCGTTTCTATTGGATTCCTTCCCCAGGAGGTCGTTTTAACCAACCCTATGCTTTCTGTGCGAGAATTCATAGAAAGCAGTCTTCTTACAGATCTTGAAAAAGAAATGGCCACTTGTCTTGAAGATCCAAACCGTTTGGCAGAGTGGGCCGAGTTGCACGACAGGTATGAACACCTAGGTGGATATCGGCGGATTCCGATCGAACAGGTGCTGCAAGGGCTAAAATTGGAAAGCAGCCTGCTGGATCTCCCTATCTCCCATTTAAGCAGCGGCCAGCGTGTACGGTCGGCTTTGGCTAAAGCACTGATCGAAAATCCGGATCTTCTTCTTTTGGACGAGCCTACTAATCATCTTGACCAAGAGATGCTCGAGTGGCTGGAAATGACTTTAAAACAGAGGAAAGGGGCCTGTGTGATTGTCTCCCATGACCGCAAATTTTTAAATGCCATCTGCAATCATCTCATTGAGATCAAAAAAGGGAAGCTTGCCAACTATGGAGGAAACTATGACTTCTATCTTGCAGAGCAAGAAAGGATGCTTGAAAGGCAGATAAAAGCCTTTGAAGCCCAGCAAGAAGAAAGAGCAAGCTTGAAGCAAAAAATCAAGGCGATCACTTTTTCAAAACGTAAGCCACCCCCGGCGAAGGACCGCAATGTCATGGCTTACGACAAAAGGGGAGAGAAGCATCAGAAATCACTCCAGCATAAACTCGCTGCCATGAAAGCACGCCTTGAAGAAATCGAAGCCAACCTCATTTCCCACCCAAAACCAAAAAGCATCAAGGGCCTCAGATTTGCCGAATCACCCCTGGCGTCTTCTATTGCAATCGAATTGGATCATGCTGGCAAGACATATGGCAACAAGGTCTTATTTGCCAATTTCTGCAAAACCATTAGTAAAGGGGATAGAATCCTCGTCACTGGCCCGAATGGATGCGGAAAGACTACGCTTCTTAAAGCCATTGCTGGAATTATTCCTTTAGATGAAGGATGCATCCGGTCGACTCCCACCGCAAAAATCGCTTTTTTGGACCAAGAGGTCGAGTTGCTTCCCATGGATCAAACACCGTTGGAATATTTTGAAAATCGGTTTCATTTTTCTGAAGAGGACTTAAGGCGTGAACTCCATAAATTTGCGCTAGGTGGAGCAGATCTGCTAAGGCGTTCATTTTCTACCTTAAGTACAGGGCAAAGGAAGCGAATGATGTTGCTTTCCCTTCTTCTGGAGAAACCTAACGTTCTCCTATTGGATGAGCCGACCAATCACCTAGATTTCATAACCCTGGAGGCTTTTGAGAAGGCTCTTCTTGATTTCTCAGGAGCCATCTTAGCTGTGTCGCACGACACTACTTTTATTGAAAAATTTGCTACCCAGGAATGGGCTTTTGAAAATGGAAAGCTTCATTAAGTTTTATTTTCAAAAAATCCTTATTGCCTCTCGCGTTATGGTATTCCTTATTTTGGAGCCATTCTTTAAAATCAAAGGGATGGTGCGTTAGCTCTGCATTTTTAACTGCCGCGATACTTCCTTCCTTGCAACAATAGCTGATTGTGCTTGACATCCTCCCCTTCCTTGAGGGAGGGGAGGATGTCAACGGCAAGCTCAATTGCAGTGAAAATTTGCTCTTTTCGGCAGGAGAAATCGGTTTTTCGCGTAGTATGCTGGCTACCTAAGGCTTTCTGTGCACCGCCTCTGCACCGCAGAGGATAATTTGGTGTTTTTTAAAGTCTATGGTGACCCATTGTCAATCGCGTTCACTGGTACTTCTGAAAGCGAAAGTGGTGCAATTGGGGCAAGCAGGACTTGAACCTGCGACCTACGGGTTATGAGTCCGTGCAAAGCCCCACACATCACAATAGATAGCAACAGCTAACAGCAAGAAAGATAGCAGCTTGAAGAATTTCTCTCTACGGTCTTCTTTGGTCAGGTGTGGTCTGTATTTGTGGTCCACTGGTCCATGGTTGGTCCTAAACACTCATCTGAGTTGCAATTATTAACTTTACAGTATAAGACCAGGGTTATGGATATATGCTTATTCAAAGAGGGGGAATTGAATGGTTGCAATGGCTAGTATAAAAGGCAATGTGTGGTTGGATATAATTGCGATTATTTTGGCTGTTCTAGCATTAGTTTGGATAGCAAAGACTTACGAAAAAAGTTCAAAAGTCGGAATAAGTTTGATTATTAGTGTTGTGGTAATATTAGTATTTGCCGTGATTTATGATATTAAAAAAGGAACAATACCACTTTCTCAGTTTAAATTAACTCATGAGGGCATTTCTGTAGTTTTTAATAAAATGGAAGCACAAATACAATTGCTTTGTCCACAAGGAGAAAAATTCACAGAAAGAAAATATAAATGTAAGGATTGTTATGCAGACTATGCCTTTTCACGAGACTGGAAAGAACCGGTTTGCAGTGCGATTTTAGAACTGCAACAAGATATTTCTAAATTGTCAGAATCTGAAAATGACAGCGATTTTTACTTTTTTAAAAAAATAGAAGCATTCAGAAAAAGAAAAATAGAGAACGTTGAATTTAAAGTAGATAGAATAGAACGTTCTGAAGAAGGCTCAGAAAAGCAAAACTTAATTGAGGATTTAAAAATTTCAATTGCAGAGGTATTGATTTTTGACAGATTGTTGATAAATTCCATAGAAGAGATTATTTGTGAGAACTAGTCTATGCTTGAAATTTTTTTATTATTTCAACAATTTTGGAAAATTGATAAATGTTCTCTAGTTCATCTTCTTTTACATGCAGCACAGATAAAGCGAAGATTTGATTGATAAAAAACCAAATTGCAATTTTTGGATTTAATTTTACGAATTCTTCTCTGGTAAGGATTTCTTCCTTAATGTGAACTTTTGGCTTCCAGTAATATGAAAAAATTTTGATAAACACCTTTTTTTTCTCTGGATTATTTTTGAAATAGTCTGAAAATGAAAAATTTATATTTGTGACATCATGAGTCAATGTATTTCTTAGTTCTGAAAGGAAGTTAATTCCATTAATTATTTTAGCCTCATTTTTAAAAATATCCAAGGCCGTGACCAGTTGAATTTTCTTCATCATTCCTAGCTTTTTGCAATAATCGATAAATCTTTTATCCTTTAAATGTTCTGGAATAATCCAAGAAAGTAAGCTTTCAAGGATGCAGTGAATTTTAATAATAAACGTCCATTCATCTTCTTTATGCAAAAAGTAGAAAAAAGCAGGTTGTATGTTTAGCTTTTCTGAAATTTCTTTTATTGAGTTATCAAAAACGTCTTCTTCCATTTAGAACCTCTCAGATAGATTGTTTAGCGATTGAGTGAGGGCAGAGCTTCCCCATACTCTTTTTCCTTTGTTATAAAATAATTCTTTTGTTGGAATATCAGCTATTAAAAGTTGTTCGTTCAACAGCTTGCTACGAATAATCTCTTTGCCGTTCGGGTCATAGATAACACTGTGTCCTGGGCAAGCCATCTTGCCATCATTAGGCCAAATCCAATCAGCTCCTACAAGCCAGCAGCGATTCTCATGGGTACGAGCGATAAAATGGCTGTAATAGGGTGGTCGTTTAACGAATGGGTGGTCCAGGGGGACTTTATTGCACATAGGAGCAAAGAGGATTGTAGCCCCTTTAAGGGCCAAAATTCGGGCAGGCTCAAAGTAATTGGTATCTAAGCAAATAGTGACACCAAAAGTAATTCCCTTGCTGTGAAAGGTCGAGAAGTCAGAGCTTGGGGTGAAGTAATCGTGGTAAAGATAGTGTTTCCTTTGCACTCCAAGCAAGTGGCCTTTTTCGATAATTGCTGCTGAATCAAAAATGTGGTCATTTACTTTCTCGTTAAATCCTACAATAGCAGTGACATTAAAATGAGCAATTTCCGTCAGCCACTCTTGGAAGGGAGGGTCTGACACATCAAAGCAGTTCTGTGCAGCTCCTTCTTTTTCCGCATAATAACCAGTCAAGAACCCTTCAGGAAGGCAGAGGAAATCGATTTGATTTTGGTCAGCCTGCTCCAAAGCGCCTAGAATTTGTTCCCTGCGTCTTTTAAAAGTTGGGTGGGGAGTTGCTTGGTAGGCTGCAACGCGTATCATTCAGGTCTCCTTGGTTTTAGGGCTTTACTACGGAAGATTCAGCATAACACAGCACAACTGAATTGCACTCCCTTTAGTCTAAAATAATAAATTTTTCAAAAAATACATTTTTTTTTCGAAGGGTATTTTTTAATTTATTTTTCCGTGAGTTTCAATTGGTTGTGAGCTTCTAAGCAGGTTTGTGGAGGCTTGTACAAAATCAAATACAGTTAAGGAGAGGTGTGATGAAGAGAGGAGAAAAGCAGGTGAATAAAGAGAAAAAAAGACCCTCATTTGCGACGGTCAGGTATTTATTAAAAAAATATCCGTGGTTAACCGAGGGAGGTCTTCGACATTTTCTCTTTCACATGGATGAGAATGGGTTGCATCGAGCCGTCAAGAAAATGGGGCGCCGCATCTTAATCGATGAAGATGAGTTTTTCAATTGGATTGAGCTTCAAAGCAAACGTCCCACAAATGGAGGTTCAAAATGAAATCTCTTTCAATTTGGTCTCCAAGGCAAAAACGAGCCATTCAGGCCCTTTGCTGTGAAGAAGCAATACCATCATTTGATTTAGCCAAAATTGTTGGAACAACCAACATTGCAGAGGTCATTTTACAGCTAAGGAGAAGAGGGTGGGAGATTGAAACCACCCGCTTTGAGCTAGTCGACCAAGATGGATGTATATGTAGACCTGGAAAATATTCACTTAGCGAGGTTTGTAAAAAAGAGGGAGCAAGGTTGCTGACAAAAAACGATACGAGAGCAGTTGCCCCTGCTCCCGTATCTGCGATTGTGAATGATTACAAAACTGAGCATAGCGAAAGAGGTGAATTATGAAAATCACCTTGCATAAAGTAGTGTCTTTGCTAGTCGTTAAAATTCTTCTATGGAGGGTTAAATGAGTAGCTTGGATGGAAATAAGGGAGGGGTATTTATCCCTCTCGATGTACTGTGTGATGCCAGCCTAAACGGCAGCAAAAAAATTCTTTTCTCAATTATTCTTCATCTCTGTGAGACTAAGGCTGGTTGTTATGCATCGGATGACTATTTTGCTAGGCGTTTAGGAGTTGGGAAACGGCAACTTCGACGTATGCTGAAGGAGCTTGAGGACAAAGAGCTGATTAATAGAGATGGTGACTATAGACGTCGTTATGTATTTGTGAATAGAGAAAATCTCAATCCGGATTATGGGTGCGACAATTATGGACGGTCAAATATGTCCTAAGTTAGGAAGTAAATGTCCTAATTTTAGGACATATTTGACCTATAGCTAGGAAAAAGATGACCTACATATATATAATAAAAACAGAAAAAAAAATACACTCAATAGGCGCACGGGGTGCGCGTGAGAATGATTTTTATGGAGAAGAAATGGTTTCAACCAAACAACTCGTAGCAAATAGAGGGAATGCTGCTAAGAGCCTCGGCCCTAAAACTGAAGCAGGCTTAAGAGTATCCTCGATGAATGCCTTAAGGCATGGTCTTCTTTCCAAAGCGTCTATCATCGATTCTGAAGATGAAGCGGAGTTAGAAGATTTCGTATGGGACATGAAAAATAGCTTCCAGCCTCAGGATGAATTGGAAAATTTGCTTGTGGATAGAGTCATTTCTTGTGCATGGCGATTGAAGCGCGTCTTAAAAATAGAGGCTCATATATTCAGTGGCAAGGAGGTGTGGGCTGCATATTTAAATGACTCTGACGGCGTTTCATTTGAGGCTGGAAAAGGCGAAAAAGTTCTTTTGCTCTCTCGTTATGAAGTTGCTTTAGAGCGCTCACTATATCGCGCTTTAAGTGAGCTGAGACAGATTCAATCGATGAGAAGCACCATTAACGCAAATGGGTTCGTTTCGTAAAAATGAAGCTCATTTATTCTTTTTTTGGGCCTTTTGGCCGTCCTCGTCGGTTAGTTTTAGGTCGTGGGTCGTCTTCTGAGAGCCAAGATTTGATTGTTCCCTCTGAATATGAATGATGATTCCCTATGTCATCTACAAATCCTTCAAGTAGCTTGGCCATTTCATCATCATCGTAAATATGCTTTTGGTTGAAATATCCGAGTCTTTCTGCGATTTGTTTTCCCGTTTCTCTAACCTGTTTTTCATGGTGATTTCTCGTATGTTCTCGAATAGGTTTTGGGAGTTTGAACCCTTCCTTGAGTTTCACGACTTCAGTTAGCTCTTCTGGTAAAGCCCAGTTTCTGGAAGCCCATTCGAGAAAATCTTTTGGTCGAACATAGAAGTTGTTTCCTAGCTTTTCTGATTTTAACTTGTGAGCGAGACAGGCTTCAATAGCCCGTGTTCTCAAAGACGTTTCGATTGGATATTTTTCGAATATCTCATCCTGTGAGCTGAAATTGGGAATAGGGACATGGCCATTTGCAATGAAGGAGGCTTCTAAAAGATTCCAAACGTCATAGTCAAGGTATGCGTTGTAGAGAACTCTTTTGTCTTCAGATTGATTGAATAGCACTTTAGTTAACGTCATTGTGATTCTTTTGGGGCTGTCCTTTGAGGATTATTTGCGTCATAGCAGAGACCATCTTCTTCTTATGTTCTTGCGAAAGATGGGCGTAACGTTTTGTCATTTGGAGGTCCTTATGGCCAAGTAGGGTTGCAATATCTAGCAAGCTGTAGCCATTCATTGCGAGATAGGAAGCAGTCGTATGGCGTAGGTCATGAAATCTAAAATCGAGAACGGAAGCCTCTCGCGCTGCTTTTTTCCATGCAGAGCGGATATCGATAGGTTTTTTGGGGTGGTGAGACGAGGGGAAGATTAAATCAGAGAAGGAGGGGAGGTGAAGAACATGTTTTTTCAATAACTCCAGAGGTTCACCGCCGATGGGTATGGAACGCGTTTCTCCGTTTTTTGTTTCATAGAGTGTGATGACGTTTTGTTCCCAGTCGATGTTGCTTCGTTTAAGTCCCATTAGCTCCCCATAACGCATGCCTGTTGAGAGAGCAAGAAGGACAGTGAGATAGAGGATACGGCAACGGCTGTTTTGACACGCTTTTAGAAGGCGCACACGCTCTTCATCGGATAGATAACGGACGCGTCCAGGCTGTTGTCTTGGTTTCGTGATTTTGCGAATAGGGTTTTCATTGAGCCATCCCCATTCTTTAATCATGATGGTGAATACGTGTGACAAACTCGATAGATATCGAATAACCGTTGTTGATGAACGTTTCCTGCCCTTACAGTTAATTTCCGTTAACAGAAGGTCTCTTTGCTCCGCTAATAGACTGGGTTTGATTGCATCGAGGCTGTAAGCTCCAAGTCTGTCCTTCCACCAAAGCAGATGATGCTGAACATTTTTGGCATTGTTGGGCTTGCTAGGGAGAATATTTTTGAGATAGCGGTCAATAGCTTCTCCGAGCGTGTGTTTTTTGGCCTCAATCTTGTCGAAATATCTTCCGGCATCAATTTCGGCTTCGGTATTTCTTTTCCACCTTTTGGCTGTAGTTAAATTTTTAAATGTTTTAGTGACAGTTGGATGCCCCTTAATACTGACCCTGGCGCGATAACTAGTTGTGCCATCCTTTTGAGGACGTTCATCAATTCCCTTCACGGTTCTAACCCCTTTTTCAATGTTTGGGTTAGTCGCTGTATCTACGGGGTGATTGTTTGTGCTTCTAGGTAGGATATTGCCAATCAGTGGTCCAGGATTGGTCCATAGGAGTGGCGAAGGCCTTGTGAAATCAATGAAGTAATTTGCTGATTGGCCTTCTAACATACCTCTAAGCTACTTTTATAAGAATGGGGCAAGCCAGACTTGAACTGGCGACCTACGGGTTATGAGTCCGCTGCTCTAACCAACTGAGCTATTGCCCCCCCATAAAAAATCCCCCTAAAATCTATCATCTCGCTGGAGTAAATGCAAGTTGCTAAATAACCCCTCACAAATATATTTTCGAAATATGCGTTTCCTCCTCACTTTTTTCCTGCTCAGTTGCTCCCTCTTTGCCAGTAGCGCCCCCTACTCCAGGTGCGAGCAGATCCCCGTACACCACGTCGAAGATATGAGCGATGAGTACCTCACCGGTTACGTTCAAGCGCTCGTCGACATGCACTACTACGAGTTCCAAGTGCAGACGGTTGTCGTTGGAGGTACCGTCTACGTTTTTAACCTCCCCAATAATGAGCTTTTTCGATACAGCATCCTCCGGTTTATTCAAGACATCCCCTGCATCTGCTATGTCGAAGCAATCTGTGGCTGCAAAGAGGATTTTCTCTGCGCTCTCGCAGAATGCGACCCCGATGCAGCCAATCGCCTCGCTCAATGCATCTCAACACCTCCCTGCTGCTATCAAGTCATCTGGCTTCCGCAAAATACTGTTCTGTTTCAGCCCCTGATCGCCGACCCCAGACAGGTGATCAACTCTGCCGCTTTTAGGCTCAACGATAATGTGATTGGAAAACATGTCGGCGCAGTCTCCTTCGGAGGGGACTTCATCATCGTACGACTCAAAGATGTCCTCTGGTGGCGGGGTGATATGGATCTGGGAGTCCAAGCAGGTATTTTCTCTGTCTTTGATCTCGACCATGTCGAGGCATGCATGGTCAATACCGATTTTTTCGTGGCCGCAATGGCGACCTATGCTTTCGACCGATGGTCTTTCCGAGCCAGGTGGTGGCATCTCTCTTGCCACCTCGGAGATGAATTTCTCATCTGCAACCCCGATTACGATCGAAGAAATCTTAGCGATGAAGGGATCGATCTGTTCGCTTCCTATCAAATGGGTCACGCTGTGCGCATCTATGGAGGCATCGGATATATCTACTCTCGAGACAAGGAGTTTCCTGAAGACCCCCTCTATTTCGAAGCAGGGACCGAAATTCGCGTTTTTGGGATTGGAAATCGATGCACTCGGCTCTACACACAACCCTTTCTCGCTATGCATTTTCGCAGCTGGGAAGAACACGATTTTGATATCGACCAAACCTATGCACTCGGAGTAGAATGGAGCCCTCTTCTCGGAGTGGGGCGCAAGCTCCGAATCTTTCTCGAGTACCACAACGGCTACTCAAAAGAGGGACAGTTTGTGCGCGAAAGATCCGATTACCTAGCAGCAAAACTCGAATACGGCTTTTAATTTTTCTATTTATTAACTGGAAGCGGCTCACAGAGGAGCTACTCAGATTTACGAGTATCGGAAGGCTAATCCTTTGAAGAACCACACTCAAAAATAGTAGGTAGCAAGGTTACGGAGAGTCAGACTCGCATTTTCCTTAAAACTAGCCTTTTTTGAGAACATTTGTTACACACGCAATGAGATGATATGCGGGGAGAAGGGGTTGTGGAAAGAAGAGTTATATGTTAATTAAAGCTATAAGAAAAATTGTTTATTTTATCTCATGCTCCTCTTTTTTAATGGGATGTGCACATTACCACGTTCCTCCACTCACTCAAGATCATCCGGCATGCCCCACTTTTTCCTCGCCACAAATACAACTCTCACCTCTCTTAGAAATTGAATCTGCAAAACAGTCGTCTACTTGCGCCTATAGAGAGCAATGATGAGAGCAGATATTGGAATAAAAAAGCTCCTCGCTCCTTTCGAAATTCTCCTAATGCTTTTTCTTTGTGGGTGCATAAGAGTTAATACAAACGCGCAACCCATTTTTGAAGATGTTCAACAAAACATCCAAATGCAAACCGGCTATTCTCCCTGTTGGAATATGGATTCCTATGATGGAGTTTATCAAAACTGGGTTAATGATGCTTTAGAACAAGAACTTACACTTGATTCAGCCGTTTCTATTGCTCTTTTAAATAATCGAGAGCTTCAAGCCACCTATGAAAACTTAGGAATTGCAAAAGCTCATCTTGTACAAGCTGGGCTTCTTAGAAATCCTATCTTTTCGCTATCGTATAGATTTTCAACGAAATCCTCAGTTACTGATCTTATTGATATTGGATTATTTCAAAACTTTCTAGAAGCGCTTCTTATTCCCCTTAAAAAGCGCATGGCAGCTGCCGAACTTGAAGCTACAAAAGCGAGGGTGACTGCGCAAATTTTCGATGTGATTGCCCAAACAAAAATTGCTTTTTATTCCTACCAAGCAATTGAGCAGATTTGGGACCTGAAAAAAGAGATTCTTTTAGGTGCGGAATCTTCTTACGAAGCGGGTCAAAAGCTATTTGAGGCGGGAAATATCAAAGAATTAGAGCTCACTGAAAACCGCGAATTTTACGAGAAGACTAAGGTAGAGCTTGCAAGCTTGGAGATAGAGGTTTTAAATGCAAGAGAACGACTTAATGTCTTGATGGGGCTTTGGGGATCACAGATTCACTGGAGGGCGCAACATTGTTTGCCCTTCATTCAAGAAAAAGAGTTAGAGAGAGAAGATGTTGAAAATTGTGCGATAGCCAACAGTCTTGATCTTGCAATTGCAAGAAGGCATCTCTATACAACGGCTGCAGGTTTTGGCATTGATACGACTCGCATTGTGTGTCCTCAGTTCGAGCTGGGACCAAGTTCTGAAAGAGAAGACGGAGTGTGGTATGTAGGCCCTGCATTTGCATTAGGGATTCCATTTTTTGATTTTGGACAGGCTGTATCAGCTGCAGCTCAATCCGAAATTTTACGACAGTGGAATAACTACACTGCCTTAGCCGTTGAAATTCGTTCCGAAGCACGTATGAAAAGAGTACATGTGCTCAATACCCATAGACAATCTCTGTATTATCAAAAAGTGCTCGTTCCTATTGCTGAGCAGCTGACTTCTCTTACTTTACTACAACTCAATGCTATGCAATTAGGCGTCTTTCATCTGCTTGCAGCTAAAATACATGAGCTTGAGCAAAAAATTCAAAGTGTGGTGTTTGCAAGAGACTATTGGATTTCCTGTACAGAATTAGAACTTTTATTAAATGGTCACCTAATAAGAAACGAAATATAAAAATTATGAATCTGATATTTACTTTCATTTTGTTTTTTTTAGGACTAATAAATGTGGCTTTGTCGGAAGAGTTGGATCCTCCAAGGCCATGGGCAAAGGCGGTTAAAGAGCATCTGCCTCCGGGAGAGCCAGGTAGAGATTACACACCTGCAGTGATACCCAATGGAACGAAGGCTGACTATAAAATTGTTGATGGCGTTAAGGTCTTTCATTTGATTGCGGAGCCCATCGAATGGGAGGTTGCCCCGGGACTCATTGTACATGCTTGGGGATATAATGGGACTGTCCCGGGACCACTCATTGAGGTTGCTGAGGGCGATAGGGTGCGCATTTTTGTAACCAATAAACTCCCAGCTCCAACAACGGTACATTGGCATGGTGTCTTAATTATCTGTGGCATGGATGGAGTGTCGGGTTTAACTCAACCTGCAATCCCTCCGGGAGAAACCTATCTTTACGATTTTATTTTTCCAGATAGCGGTACTTTTATGTACCATCCCCACCATGACACTATGACGCAAGAAGGGATGGGCTTGAACGGCATGATTATCGTGCACAAGAGAGAACCTGACATAAAAAAAAGGCCGGATCGCGACTTTTCTATCATGCTCAATGAGTGGAATGTTGATGTAGGAACATCGAAACCTAATCCTCTCAATATGTCTAATTTCAATATTTTGACCATGAATGGAAAGGTGATGCCGGCAACCGAACCACTTGTTGCAAAATTAGGGGATACAGTGTGGATCCGTTATGGGAATTTAAGCGCAATGGATCACCATCCTATACATCTACATGGTTACAACTTCAAAATCATTGGCACAGATGGCGGATGGGCTGCTGATAAGTCAGTACTTGTTCCTGAAACAACAGTGTTAGTTCCAGTTGGCACAGTTAAAGTGACTGAATTTATAGCAAACAATCCAGGAGATTGGATTTTCCATTGTCATATGACCCATCACATCATGAACCAGATGGGGCATCAATTTCCGAACATGCTTGGCATAGAAGTAGGGGATCTAGATGAGAAGATCCGGCGGCTTGTTCCCGGATATATGACAATGGGAACCACGGGAATGCATGACATGACAGAGTCAGGGATGCCCATTCCCCCAAATAGCATTCCCATGCTTGGTTTTGATGGGCAGTTTGGAAAAACAGTTTTAGGTGGGATGGCAAATATTTTGAGAGTCCGTGAAAATATCGAAACCTACGAAGATCCTGGGCCCTATCATTTTCCTAAAGGAACTGTTGCTGCTCCTGCTACAGAAGAGCAATTAATGAAAAATGGGATAAAAATTGATTGATGTGACTAGCCTCAAAAGGGAGTAAAAAAACAATTTAAGGCATTATTTTGTTTTAGACGACGACAAACCCTCGCTCATTGCTCGGATGCTCCGGGCCTATCGCTAGTTTACCCGCAAAAAAGTCCCGGTAGACTTGAAGTCCCTTTGTAGCACTCTCGATGCAGAAAAAACTGTTACTGACCCATTCCGATCCCTTGATCGTACCAGAGCGGAGATTGCACTGGTAGCGAGAGGTGATTTTGTCTTGCCAATACTCTGGCGATCCAAAGAGGAGGATCGGGCCGTAGGGCCGCGCTCCAACTTTATGTCTTAACTCCTCAAGGGCAAATTCAAAGTCCGTGCCAATCCCTCCCATCACAAAAATAGGAAAGTCGAGGTAAAACTCGGCTTGCCTTTCGACGAGGTGATCCAAGCGATAAGTCATTTTAGCTTCAACATAAGGGTTTTGCTTCTGCTCGTTGATGATTCGATCGCTTTTACCCTGAAAGTCGACGATATTAGCGCACGAGAGGATGTCGAGCTCCCGTGCCATCCGGTTTCCCATCTCCATAGCGCCAGGCCCTCCTCCTGTAACAAGAGCCAAAGGAGTGTGAGGGCCGAGCAAAGGGTGATCCGTCACACTTCGCATATCGAGCACTCCCTGAAGAAGGAAGCGAAGCTCTTGCTCAAAATTTCCCTCAAGCAAGTTGGAGCCATAGATGCCAAAAAAGGTAGCTTTATTGAAATGCTCAATCTTTTCAGGAGGGACAAACATCCCAGAAGTTTTCCCAGGTCTTTGAGTATACTGCAAGATCGTGCCAGTAAACTCATCCGCCCAGTAAACGGGGATACCAAACGTGACAAGGTCGATGAGCATCGCCCGATCCTCTTGCGAGAAAAATGAGCCGTAAGAGCGAGAGGGGGTTTGAAAGTAGAGCCCCATCAAATTGGCTTGAACATAGTAGGAAAGGAGCATGCGCTTGAGAAGAGGCGAGGGAAAAAAGCGAGAGAAGAGCACTCCCTGGCTTGTAATCAGTCCACTCTCAATAGCCTTGAGAAAAGGGTAGGCAGGCTGCTGCTCGATATACCGCTCAACCATCAAGCCCTGTCGTACACGTTGGTCAATTCCTGGAAAGGGTTGCTGCGTAGGGTCAGAGATGATCCAGTCTTCTGCTTTGAGTCGAAGCATTTGACTGCCCTTGACGATAAAAACAGAGGCGAGATGAGCCTGGGGATCAGGGGCACTAGCGAAAGTCTCAAAGATCATCTTGGGATCCTCTAAACACTCTTGGAGCTGGTCGCGATCAGCAAAAAAGACGTGTTCACGGTGGGGCTCAAGGGTGAAAAATTCTAGAGGAATGTCATACACTTCCTTAGTGCCACTGCCAAAGAGCTCATAGATGTCGCCTGAAGCTTCCGTGTCGGGCTGCAAAACGTTGGCATTTGTGTGGAAGACCCCTTTGGGAAGTTGATCTTGAACTACTCTGGCATAGACAGTGCGGATGTGAAGAGGGAGAGAACGAACAAGCAAAATTTTGTCGTTTGAGACAGTGCGGGGGAGCTCCTCGTGCCACACCTGGTGGAGGCGAAGCAAGTCCCGAAGAGGAGTTTGAGTCTTAAGCGCCCTACCAAGCGTAGGAAGAAAACCTTCAACCGTAGGAGCATACTCCATCCGTCCCTGTTGCAAAGAGAGAAAGGCTACAATTCTTCCTTCAATCCGCTCAATCGTCAATTTTTCACTCCCATGCATTCCTCCAAGAGAAAGTAGAGGGCGCCCCTCGCGATCAGATCGCCCAAACATGCGAGCGAGGTAGTCAGGATTGCGCACCCGCCGCCTCTCATCTGCCGCAAAGAGTTTGCCGATATTGGCTCCAGGGAGAAGGTGGTGTAACATCTGATGGGCTAAAGGACCTATGGCCCGGATTTTGAGCCGTACCTCGCCGCGCAACGCCTTCTCTTCGAGATGAATCTCCTCCGCAACAGCGTCGAGTCCAAGCTGCGCTAATACACTTTTGAAGTTGAATTGGACCCTTGCGAGATCGATCTGAAAACCTATGAATGCAGGAGATATACCCTCAATTACCACATGAGAGAGAGCTTCAGAATCCGAAAGCAAGGAGATCGATTGAATGGTTCCATCGGGAGTGACGAGATCGCTATGGTGAGGATAGAGGTAGCTAGGCATACTTGTTTCATACTCGAAAAGGCATTGATTCAAAAGAAATATCTCTCTAATATCGGTGAGCTCACTCGGAGTGAATCATTGAAAAAAAAACGATCAGTTGGGATCCACAGCGGAGCCTTTCATGCAGATGAAGTGACTGCATGCGCACTTTTACTCGTCTTTGATCGAGTCGATCGAGACAAAATTATCAGATCGAGAGAGCTTACGCATCTCAGTCAGTGTGAATATGTCTGCGATGTGGGAGGCGTTTATAATCCTGAAAACAAACTCTTTGATCACCACCAATCGACCTATGAAGGGGAGTTGAGCAGTGCGGGGATGGTGCTGCTCTATCTGAAGGATCAAAAAACCCTTTCTGAGGAGGCGTTTGATCATTTCAACCAGATGCTCGTTTTAGGTGTCGATGCGCATGACAATGGTCGAGCAACTCAAGAAGTAGGGGTGTGCACCTTCTCTCATGTGATCGCCAATTTCAACCCACCTGTGTATGAGGCAAAGGAAACAGAGCTTGATGAAGCTTTTTTTACAGCTCTAGATTTTGCAGTAGGCCACATCCGTCGGATGCATGATCGTTTTCTCCACAACCTCGACAATCGTGAGATCGTAGCTGATGCGATGCAGCAAGACTCTCTCTGTTTATGCTTTGATAAGGCGCTCCCGTGGATTGACAGTTTCTTTGCGCTCGGAGGAGAATCGCATCCAGCTCTTTTTGTATTGATGCCTTCCAGAGGGCAATGGAAGCTCAGAGGGATCCCACCCGATTTTGCTCATCGCATGGAGGTGCGCCTCCCCTTTCCCAAACAATGGACGGGACTTCTCGGAGAGGATTTAGAGCGTGCATCGGGGATTCAAGGAGCTATTTTTTGCCACAAAGGGGGCTTCACTTCCGTTTGGGCAGATCGAGAGGGAGCTGTCGAAGCTTTAAGAAAGATTTTAAATCTAAATGGAATAGACCATGCAGACGTTATTTGAAAAAATCATCGAAGGAGAGCTACCAGCAGAGATTGTTTACGAAGACGAGCAGGTGGTAGCAATCAAAGACAAATTTCCCAAAGCGCCTATCCATCTTTTGATCATTACTCGAAAAGTGATACCGAGCGTTCAAGAGATGCAAGAAAAGGATTTGCCCCTACTTGGAGCGGTTTTTCAAGGGGCCCAAAAATTAGCTCGAGAATTTGGTTTAGAAGAGAGGGGCTATCGGCTGGTCGTCAACAACGGCTCAGAGGCTGGTCAGACCATCTCTCACCTCCATTTTCATCTGCTCGGGGGACACCCACTGGGGCCAATGGGATGAGGCAAACAAAAGCGTGTGGTATCTGGGTGGTCGATATGCAAGAAGAGCTGTTTTCCCATGTCGATCGATCGCATGAGGTCCTTCAGAGAGTATGCTTTGTCGTAGAAGCAGCATGCCTCTTGGGTGTTCCACTACTTGTGACCGAGCAGTATCCCGAGGGGTTAGGAGCTACTCTCGAACCGATTCAGTCCCGCCTTCCTAAAGAGCAAAAGATCTACCACAAGACAACATTCTCTGGGATGTCTGATCCAGAAGTGAATGCTGCGGCCCTGGCCATGGAGATCACGAGTTGGGTTTTGATCGGAATTGAGACGCATATTTGCCTGCTTCAGACTGCCAAAGAACTCCTTAGCATGGGTCATGAAGTAACCGTGCTCAACGATGCAACAACTAGCCGCTCGATGTTTGATTTTTCCTCTGCTTTAGGAGAGCTGCGCGAGGAGGGAGCGCGCATATCTAGCAGTGAAACACTCATTTATGAGTGGATAGGAGATGCTCGAGCTGATAGCTTCAAGAAAATACTCCCCTTGATCAAAGCTTATGCTTAAAATTCTGCTTCTCCTCCCCTTGTTTTTTGCCGCCACCCCTGAGTCACTTTGTCGCCGTATGCAAGCGCATCTTTTGATCGACGATAAACCGAGCGCGCTAGAGGAGGCGAGAGAGGCGGTTGTACTTTTCCCGAAGCATCCCTTGGTTTATGAGATGGCTCTACGCTCTTTCGCTGTTGCAGGAAGTGATAGCGAGATGATGGAGCTGTGGAAACTGTACAACCGCGATTTTCCCGAATGCGCTATGAAACAAGAGATCCTCGAGCAGATGTGTTGGGGAGTGCTCAAAAAGGGAGGGGAGGCACCTGGAATTAACACTCAGTTGATTAGTATCATAGGCTCGGCGTTGGCGCGAGATATGTACGCGGTCTCCTCTCTTCTAGCAGGTCTTCGTCATGAAAATGCACATATCCGAGCCGTCTCAGTTGAACTAGCTGCACTTTACGGAGACCAGCCTCTTAGAGAAGAGCTGCTTCGCTTGTTTAGAGAAGAGAAAGTCTTCGAGGTGAGGCTTCTTGTGCTCAAAGCGCTTGCTACACTCCACACCGAACTACTTCTTCCCGAATTAATGGCCCGAGTGAGTGATCCATCCCTGGCAGCGCGTGAGAGAAAAGAGGTAATTGAAGCGCTCGTGCAAATCAGAGACCGTGTCGAGCGGGAAGAGCTTGAAGTGCTAGTCACCCACCCCCGCGCAGCTCTGCGGCAGCTCGCATGTGAGACGATCGCTTTTTGTCAATCCAAAGAGCACGCCGATTTATTGCATACCCTTGCTCTTGATACGAATCCAGAAGTGCAGGTGGCGGCATTGAGGGGTCTGGGGCTGCTTCGAGTCCCACCGACTCGGCGGATCAAACGACTTTCCCGAAAGACCTCCGATCCAAGAGTGGGAATCACCGCCGGGTGGGTCTGGTTGCTAGGAGAGCCACAGCAAGGCGCGGCGGCGTTAGGAGAGTGGTTGGAGCACAAAGATGAGGAAGTACGCGTATTAGCTGCCTCAGCTGTCGCTGCAGCAGGGCCCTTTGGAGTAGCTCTTGCAAAGGAGAGGATCAGCGAGAGCACCGATCCTTATGTTCAGGTCAATCTCGCACTGGCCCTGATTGGGCAGAGAGAGGCGTGCAAGTTCGCATGTGAGGTTTTAGCGCGATTTTTGCGCGATACACCTGAGCGTTTGATGTTTAGTGGGGAGGGCCTCTTCCGTCCGCTCCAAAACAGCACACTCTCTCACAACCCAGCGATGGCAAACTACCCCGATGTGGTCGATCAAACCGTGCGCTTAGAACTCATCAACCTTCTAGCAATTCTCGATTACCCGGGTGCAAACGAAGCGATCAAAGCTTTTTTAAAAGAGAGGCGGTGGGAAGTGACAGGGCTTGCAGCTGAGACATTGCTCGGTGAAGGTGATGAGACTGCGATCGATCAGGTGCGAGCCCTTTTAGAGGATTCTGATCCCCAAATTCGCGCTGAAGCGGCGCTAGCTCTCGCTGTTTGGGGACGTGATCAGACGGCTGTCCCCACACTGCTTGCCGTCTATCCTAAAGCCGAAAGATCTCTGCAAATTAAGCTGTTAGAAGCACTTGGAAGAATTGGTGACAAGCAGACTATCCCTTTTCTTCTGGAGCGGTTAGAAGAGCCTTCTCTCACCATTCGCATGATTGCCGCGTCAGTTTTGCTTCAGACCTTGAATAGTTGACGCAAGCAAAGCATTTTGCCATAGTGCGCACATGGCTCTATTAGAAAAAATTCCAAAGATCCAACAGTTTTTGCAATCCGAAGGGGTCGACGGTTGGCTGCTTTATGACAACCATGGTTCGAATCGTTTTTTGCGCGAGTTGCTTGAAATTCCCTCCGATAGCGTAATCACGCGCCGTCTCTTCTACTGGATTCCTCAATCGGGAAACCCACAGAAGGTCGTGCATAGGATTGAAGCCGATGCTTTAGAAGAGATCCCCGGAGAGACGCACCTCTACCTCTCATGGCAAGAGCTAGAACAGGTTTTGAGCGACCTTGTAAGCTCTAGCAAAACAGTGATGATGGAGTATTCCCCACGCAATGCGAATCCCTACATCTCGGTCGTCGATGGAGGAACTCTCGATGTGATCCGAGGGTTTGGAGTGGAAGTTGTCAGCTCCGCTGATCTGCTTCAACGCTTTACCAGTGTGTTGACTCCTGAGCAAATTTTGTCGCATATTGAAGCTGCATCTGTCTTGCAGACAACGGCTTCAAGGGTGTGGGACCTGATTGGAGATCGACTGCGGATGGGGAAAAAAATCACGGAATATGAGGTGCAAAACTTCATTCTCAGTGAGTTCATAGCCCAAAACTGTATTACGGAGGATGGGCCGATCTGCGCGGTCAATAGCCACTCAGCGCTTCCTCACTATAGAGCATCTAAAGCGAGCAACAAAGAGATAGCTACTGGAGATTTTATCTTGATAGACCTTTGGTGTAAAAAGGATATCCCGCATGCGGTTTATGCCGATATTACTCGGGTCGCAGTGGCTGGATCTGAGCCAACACCCCGCCAGCAAGAGATTTTTCAGATTGTGAAAGAGGCAGGGCAGAAGGCATTTGATTTTGCTCAAAATAACTTGGAGGCGGGGAGAGCAACTCGCGGCGCTGAAGTTGACATCATTTGCCGCGCTCACATTGAAGCGGCTGGCTACGGAGAATTTTTTACCCACAGAACTGGTCACAACATCGACACCGATGTACACGGAGCTGGGGTCCATTTTGATAATTTAGAAACTGCCGATAACCGACTGATTTTACCTGGGATGTGTTTCTCAATTGAGCCTGGCATCTACCTTCCCGATGATTTTGGCATACGATTGGAATACAACTTGCTTGTGAACCATGACGGTACAATTAAAATAACCGGTGGGACCGAGGAAACAATCTTGTGCTTGCTCTAGTTCGAAAACTACTTTTGGCCTCTTTAGTCGCCTTGCCGCAAGTTGGGTTTGGGGCTTTTTGTTGCTGCCCTCTTGATTTGGAGTGGTGGGGGAGTGCTGAGTACCTTCTGATGTGGCGAGAGAAACGGCACTATCCTCCCCTTGCTACCACAAGCGATGCTGCAGATCAGGGGATTTTAGGGCAGCCAACGACAGAGATTCTCTTCGGCGATGAAAGGGTAGGGGAGTCTCCTCAATCGGGTGGTAGGATTGATTTGGGACTCTGGTTTTATGGGTGTTGGGGTTTTGGAGGAGGCGTTTTCGGGGTCTTAGACGAAAAAGTTCATTTCACAGTTGAAGGGGATGGAGCTGGTAGCCCTCTACTCGCTAGGCCCTTCTTTGACACCGATGCAGGAGGTGCTCCCTCCTCGGAGCTTGTCTCTTTTCCTACCCAATTGGCGAATGGTCAAATCGACGTTCAAACTCGAAATCAGATTTGGGGTGCGGATGCCTATCTGCGGAGCCGGTGGCTCAGCCGGTGCGGATTTTACATCGATTCTCTCCTTGGGTTTCTCTACACGCGGATCGAAGATGACGTTGAAATCACGAATTTTTCGGAAGATATCGCCGTGGGTGGCTTTATTCAAGTGAGTGACCGTTTCAATATGAAAAATGATTTCTATTCGGGGATGATTGGGATCAACGCAGGGTTGCAGTGCCACTGCATCGATTTCGTCTTCATCGGAAAACTGGGGCTCGGAAGCGTCGTACAAACGGCCGATATTCGAGGAGACTTTGTCAGAACGGCCCCACCGGCCAGCTTGGAGGAGTTTGGGCTTTTAACTCAGCCCTCGAATATTGGTAGTCATAAAGACCACAAATTTGCAGCAGTCCCTGAGTTGAGCGCTCAAGTGCGTGTTAAGCTCTCGCGAGGGATCTTTGCCTCTTGTGGCTACACCTATATCTACTGGCCCAATGTCATCTTGGCAGGAAATCAGATCGATCTGAATGTAAGTTTCACTCAGGCGTCTCAAGATCCGAGCTATGAGGCGAATAACACGAGTTTTTGGGCCCAAGGGTTGAGCGCAGGAGTCTACTTTTGTTTCTAAGAGCCAAAATTTATCTTATTCTTGTCCTTTTATTCATCCCTCAAGTGGGACATGCAATTTTTCCCTGCCACCAGTTGCAAACTGCAGGGTGGTGGGGAAGTGCCGAGTACTTGCTCATGTGGAGAAAGACTCGTTTTGTCCCCCCTTTAGTCACTACAAGTGATGCCGCAGATTTAGGAATCATCGGGAACCCCACTACAGAAATTCTTTTTGGCAACAGACGCGTTGGTGACTCTCCTAAATCAGGTGGGCAGTTTGACTTTGGGATCTGGCTCACGCCTTGTTTGGGGATAGGTGTCGGTGGGTTTTTCGTGATGCATGAAAATGTCAATTTCCATGAGCGTAGCAATGCAAATGGAGATCCCTTGCTCGCACGCCCTTTCATAAATGTCGACAATGCTTTTTCTCAAGACTCTGTTTTGATTTCAGATCCAGGCAATCAAGGGTCTGGGGATATTGACATTCACACGCGCAATCACATCGGAGGTGTCGACCTCTACGGGCGCTATACAGTCTTGAATAATTGCTCTTTCCGTTTCGATGCGCTCGCTGGATTTCTCTTTACCCAAATAACAGACAACATTGATGTTTCTACCTTTTTTGTTGATCTGGTCTTTGACCCCGGAAGCACCGAGCGAGTGGGTGACAAATTTCATATGGAAAATAATTTCTACGGGGGGCTTGTCGGCCTTCTAGGTGAGGTAAATTTTGGATGTGTCACCCTAGCTGCTAGTGCTAAGATCGGTGGGGGGAATATGGTCGAAACCGCCTCGATCAGCGGGACTACGACCATCACAGATTCAGCAGGCGCTTCGATAACCTTTGACGAAGGGGTGCTTGCCCTCGACTCAAATAGTGGCAAGCATCTTACCAACAATTTTTCTATTGTCCCTATCTTGAGCGCCGAAGCGAGAGTTCGGATCTGTCCAAGCCTCTGGTTGACTACTGGCTACACCTTTATACGGTGGCCTCATGTGCTCCTAGCTGGAGATCAAATCGATCTCGAGATTGACCCCACTGGCGCCCTCCCATTCCCTAAATTCAATGCCAACACTAGCAGCTTTTGGACGCAAGGGATCACTGCCGGGATTTACATTTTCTTCTAGGGTAGGTAAACTGCCTCCCCATATGAGTCAAAGTAAAGGGAGTATCCTAGGAGCTACGCTTCTGGTGGGAGGGACGTGTATTGGTGGGGGGATGCTTGCGCTCCCTGTTGCAACAGGGGTTGCAGGTTTTTTCCCCTCCCTTGCAATGATGCTCATCGGATGGGCCTTTATGACCCTCACAGCGCTCTATCTTGCAGAAGCGAGCCTCTGGATGGAGGAGGGAGCCCATGTCATTACAATCGCCTCGCGTTTGCTCGGCCCCATTGGCAAAGTCATCGCCTGGTCCCTTTACCTCTTCATAGGGTACGCATCACTTGTGGCTTACACAGCTGGGGGAGGGGAGCTTTTTAGCTCACTGATCAATCAGCTCTTCCATCTCGCTATCCCTGAGAGTTTGGCCTCAGTACTTTTTGTCCTAGTTTTTGGAGGAGTTCTCTACTTGGGGAACGTTGTCTTAGGGCGTGTGAATACGCTTTTGATGATCGGCTTGATTCTAGCTTATATCCTCTTGATCTGCATGGGGACGCCTTATGTTCGCTTGGAAAATTTAAAACACACATCGTGGGGGAGCACACTCCTTGCGGTCCCCTTGCTTCTCACAATTTTTAGCTTTCAAACGATTGTCCCAAGTCTTACGCTCTACTTGAAACAAGATGGAAGAGCCCTTCGCTTATCAATTGTACTAGGCACGACGCTCGCCCTTGTCATCTATGTTATCTGGCAATGGCTTGTTTTGGGAGCTGTCTTGGTCGATGGAGACCATGGCCTTGCAGCAGCTCTTGCGATGGGAAAACCAGCAACAGAGTTTCTTGGGATAGCCTCTGGAAACACTTGGCTGGGATCTATTGCCGATTTTTTTGCATTTTTTGCTCTCATTACCTCCTTTTTAGGTATTGCTCTTGGTCTTTTTGACTTTTTGGCAGATGGGCTTCGCATCCAAAGGGATGGAGTTGGGTCGCTAGCTCTTGGTATCTTGGTCGCAGTTCCCACCCTTATTTTCGCTTTGAGCCTGGAGAAAGTCTTTCTTACAGCGCTCGATACTTCAGGAGGTATTGGCGATTCCATTCTCAATGGGCTCTTCCCCGCTCTTATGGTGTGGGTGGGGCGATATCACAGAAAATTTGATTTGAATGGGCCTAAGCTTGGAGGGAAACCAGTTCTCGTCTTTGCCATGCTTTATGCAATTTTTGTGCTCGCAATTGAGCTCCTCGGTAAATTCGGTGTTATTGCCTCACTAACTGGAGGATGAATCCTTGCCCTTTCACATTGCAAGCTGTATCAGGCTTTAGGTAGCAATCAGGGTTTTGAGCGCCTCTTGTTTCATTTTCAGGAAGAGGCTAGCGAGGCCATTAGCTCGGCCTGGGGTTAAAAGGGCAGGGATGCCGAGTTCATCTAGGAAAGAGGGGGGAGCTTGGAGGATATATTCAGGCGACGATCCGTTGTAGGCTTTGATCAAAAGGGCTGCTAAGCCAGCAGAAATTAACGCATCAGAGGCTGCTGCAAAATAGAGTTTTCCCTCTTGAAATGCCACACTTAGATACATCCTGCTTTGGCAACCGGGGACTCGATTTTCTTCACTAATCTCAGCAGAACCTAGTGAGGGGAGCTCTTTTCCCATCGAAATGATCAGCTGGTAGATGGCTTCAGATGATTTACAATCATTGAATCTTTTTTTGATTTCTTCTATTTCCATGAGCAGCTAAGTATACACCGATAGCCCCACTGTTGCAAACAGGCTGTGTTAAAAAAATTTATTGAACCCTAATTTTTGCACACACAAACGAGAGTGGTGTAAAAAATAGGCTTTCAAAGAGGGTCTGCAAACAAAGGATTGACCTTTAGTCGTTATTAACGCTTAATGGTGGAGCCTAAATTTTAAAATCTGGAACTATGCCCAAGGAAGACACAATCAAAGTTGAAGGACGAGTCGAAGAACTTCTCCCAAACATGCATTTTCGAGTTACCCTAGAAAATGGTCGCAATGTCATTGCCCACTTGTGCGGTAAGATGCGTGTAAGAAATATCCGAGTCCTTGTGGGGGATCGAGTTTCTGTTGAAATGTCTCCCTATGATCTCTCAAAAGCAAGGATCATTTATCGTCATCGAATTGAACGATAGAATTATTGTTGTTTTTTTTGTTTTCGACTCCTAGAATACACGGAAATCCAAAGGTGCCCAGATAGCTCAGAGGTAGAGCACTTGCATGGTAAGCAAGCGGTCGTAGGTTCAATTCCTATTCTGGGCAGAGGAATGAATTGACTAACCTATAGAGAAGAGGAACCATACATGGCTAAGGAAACATTTCAAAGAAATAAACCACACGTCAACATCGGGACGATCGGACACGTTGACCATGGAAAAACTACGCTTACTGCTGCAATCACTAAAGTGCTTGCTGAGGCGGGTGGCGCTGATTTCAGAGACTATAATTCAATTGATAACACGCCTGAAGAAAAAGCGCGGGGCATTACCATCAACTCTAGTCACGTTGAGTATGAGTCTGAAAAGCGTCACTACGCTCACGTCGACTGCCCTGGACACGCTGATTACGTAAAAAATATGATTACAGGTGCGGCTCAGATGGACGGAGCGATCCTCGTTGTGAGTGCAACAGATGGTGCCATGCCTCAGACGAAAGAACACATTTTGCTGGCACACCAAGTTGGCGTTCCCTCGATCGTTGTCTTCTTGAACAAATGTGACATGATCGGTGAGAGTGATGCAGAGCTGATTGACCTCGTTGAAATGGAGTTAACAGAACTTCTTGAAGAGAAAGGGTACAAAAATAGCCCTATCGTCAAAGGTTCTGCTCTTAAAGCGCTTGAAGGGGATCAAAAGTATGTTGACGCTATCAAAGAGTTGATGAACGCTGTTGATGAAAACATTCCTACACCTGAGCGTGAAGTCGATAAACCTTTCTTAATGCCTGTTGAAGACGTGTTCTCAATTTCAGGTCGTGGAACTGTAGCTACAGGTCGTGTTGAACGCGGTGTTGTAAAAATCAACGATAAGATTCAAATTGTTGGTTTAGGTGAGACTCGCGATACAGTCGCTACCGGTCTTGAGATGTTCAATAAACTTTTAGATGAAGCTCGCGCTGGTGAAAACGTTGGAGTTCTCGTGCGCGGCATTGATAAAAATGCGATTGAAAGAGGTATGGTTCTTTGCGCACCTGGCACTGTAACTCCTCACAAGAAATTTAAGGGAACTGTATACGTTTTGACCAAAGATGAGGGAGGGCGCCACAAGCCTTTCTTTAACGGCTACCGTCCGCAGTTCTATCTTAGAACGACAGATGTAACTGGCACTGTAACTCTACCAGAGGGAGTTGAAATGGTGATGCCAGGTGATAATGTAACTATTGAGGCTGAGCTCATCACTCCCGTTGCGATGGAAGTGGGAATGCGATTTGCCATCCGTGAAGGGGGCCGCACAATTGGAGCAGGTACAATTACCGACATTGTTGAGTAATTGAGATTATCGGAAACAGCCTACAGATGTAGGCTGTTTCTGTTATTGGGTGTGTAGCTCAGCTGGTAGAGCAGCGGTCTCCAAAGCCGCCGGTCGGGGGTTCGAGTCCCTCCGCACTCGGAATTAATTCGGTGGGGAGTCATGCAACGAACAGATAGCAAAGCAATAGACAAGATGGATGCCAAAAAAAACCGAAAAGCAAGCTCAACTAAAAAAATGAATGGACGGACTCTTGTTCGTTTTTTTGGTGATGTGAAGCAGGAGCTGAGAAGAGTAGACTGGACGAGTAAAGATGAGCTGACAAGCTATACAAAGATTGTTGTTATTAGCATGTTTGTATTCGGTACTTTTGTCTACTTCGTCGATTTGTTAATGCAAGGTTTCCTTGGCGCTATCAATCTAGTCGTTAAATTTTTAATAGGGTAATCCATTCATGTCTAAATGGTATGTTGTTCAAGTTTTTACAGCGCAAGAGAAGAAAGTTAAAAAAACACTGGAGGAGTTTCGCGAGGCCTCTGGGGTCGCCGACCTGATTCACGAGATTTTGCTTCCTACAGAAAATGTTATGGAAGTGAAACAAGGGGAGCAAAAAATCTCTGAAAAGAGGATCTGGCCTGGTTACGTGCTTGTAAAAATGGACTTGTCAGACGACAGCTGGCAATACATCAAAAATACGACTGGGGTTATTGGGTTTCTCGGCGGAGAAAAACCTACCTCTCTCACCGACAGCGAAGTTGAAGAGATCCTAGCTGATCTTGAATCTAAGAAAAGCGGGGTCACGCAAAAACATAAGCTTCAGCCTGGGGATCGAGTCAAGATCAATGATGGTGTTTTTGTGAACTTTATTGGAACCATTACTGACGTGTTTGAGGATAAGGGGCGTTTAAGCGTTCTCGTCTCAATTTTTGGTCGTGACACACGTGTCGATGACCTCGAGTTTTGGCAGGTTGAAGAAGTCAGTGCTGAGGATGAGCGATAAGGTTCAAGCTGGTTTGAGAAAAAGCTGTTCTCAAAATAGGGTAATAATTATAATCATCCGCCATCACGTCAAATGATCTAGGACATAGGAAGTCGAAATGGCAAAGAAAGTTGTCAAAATCATCAAGCTACAAATTGAAGCGGGAAAAGCAAGTCCCGCACCACCAATTGGCCCCGCATTGGGTGCTGCCGGTGTCAATATCATGGGATTTTGTAAAGAGTTTAATGCAAAGACACAAGAGAAGGCAGGGAGTAAGCTACCAGTCGAAATCACCGTCTTTGCTGACAAGAGTTTTACTTTTATTACGAAAGAACCTCCTGTTGCAGAGATGATCAAGGAGACTCTAAAAATTCAAAAGGGGTCGAGTACACCCAACCGCGACAAGGTAGGGGTTCTCACACTCGATCAGTGCGAGCAGGTTGCTAAAAGAAAGTATCCTGACCTTGGGGTGAGGAGTATGGACTCAGCTGTGCGTATGGTTCAAGGAACAGCGCGTAGTATGGGGATCGATATAGAAGAGAAGGAATAACATGGCACGTCAAAGTAAACGAATTCGGGAGATTGCTGGGGGGTTGGAGCCTGGACAGGTTTTTACAATCGAAAATGCGGTCGCTAAATTGCAAGAGTGTCCTTCTGTTAAATTTGATCAGACAGTTGATGTCGCTGTAAAGCTTGGCGTCGACCCTAAAAAATCTGATCAGCAGGTGCGCGGTACTGTCTCTCTACCGAATGGGACAGGTAAATCGCTCTCAGTTTTGGTTTTCGCTGCAGGTAGTAAGGTTCAAGAGGCACTCGATGCTGGGGCTGACTACGCTGGTAGCGATGAGCTATTTGAGAAAGTAAAAGGGGGATGGACAGACTTTGACGTCGTCATCGCCACGCCTGATATGATGCGGGAGGTCGGCAAGCTAGGTAAGGTATTGGGTCCTCGAGGGCTTATGCCCACGCCAAAAGGCGGGACGGTTACCACAGATGTGGTTACGGCTATTTCCGAGATTAAGAAAGGTAAGATTGAGTTTAAGCTCGACAAGCACGCAGTTTGCCACAGTGGTGTGGGAAAACTCTCTTTTACAAAAGAGGCGATAGTTGAGAATATTAAAGTGCTTGTAACCGCTTTAGCTCGAGCAAAACCTTCAGCAGCTAAAGGGCAGTATTTTGTCTCTTTTGCCCTCTCATCGACGATGGGACCTGGCCTGAAGATTGATCTTCGTGAAATTCAAACCCTATAACCTTTGAGGATAAGATGAGAGCAGAAAAACAACTCCTCCTCGATGAGGTAAAAGAGAAGATCAAAGAAGCTAATGGTTTTATCATCGCTGGCTACACAGATTTTTCAGCGGCGCGTTCCCGTGAGTTCCGTGATCAGGTGAATGCTGTTGGTGGGGAGTTTGAAGTAGTGAGAAAACGAGTTTTTCTCAAGGCAGCAGAAGATCAGGGGATCACTCTTGATGGCGGCACTCTCCATGGGCATATCGGTGTAATTTTTGCTCATGAAGAGGTGACAGCTGTTGCTAAAAGTGCTGTCAACTACGGAGAGAAGAATGGAAAATCGATAGCAGTTTTAGGTGGATTGATTGAAGGGGAAGTCTGTTCAGCTCAAGAGGTAGAGGCTATTGCTAAGCTTCCTTCTTTGAACGAACTTCGAGCTCAATTGGTCGGGCTTTTCGCGGCGCCAATGACGCAAGTTGTTGGAACTTTGCAGGCTGCACTTACTGGTGTGATTCATTGTATCGACCAAAAGAGTACAAAAGAGTAATTTAAGAAAATTTTTACCAAGAGGTGACAAAAGTGGCTACAGATAGCTTAGAAGGCATTGTCAAAACACTCAGCGAGCTTAAAGTAACCGATCTCGCAAAATTGAAGACTCTTCTTGAAGAGGCTTGGGACGTTACAGCAGCTGCTCCGGCAGTCGCTATGGCAGCACCAGCTGGAGGAGCTCCTGTTGAAGCAGCAGTGGAATCAACTGATTTCGAAGTGAGCTTAACCGAAGTTCCTGCTGACAAGAAAATTGGGGTGATTAAAGTTGTTCGTGAAGTCACAGGACTCGGCTTGAAAGAAGCGAAAGAGATTGCTGAAAGCGCTCCAAAAGTCTTGAAAGAAAGTGCTCCTAAGGCAGAGGCAGAAGAGATTCTTAAGAAAATCGAAGCTGCTGGTGCTAAAGGATCTATGAAAGGTTTATAATCTTTCTTTCCAGGCCAGTTAGCCGCACAGATTTCTTCAGTAAGAAATTTGTGCGGATTTATGTGTTTGTTCAAAAACGATAGTTAGGGAGCGATTGTATGTTAAAGAGAAGACCGGAACGGGTCAGCTTCAGTCAGCGGGAGGAGATCATTGATCTTCCGAATCTTATTGAGGTCCAGATTAAATCGTATGACCAGTTTTTACAAGCCGACAAGTTTCCAGAAGAGCGAGACAAGTATGGTTTGCAAGAGGTTTTTTCTGAAGTTTTTCCTATTAAATCTTATGATGAGAAAACGGTTCTAGAGTATCTCTCATACAGCTTGGGCGTTCCTAAATACGTGCCTGATGAATGCATTCGCAGAGGAATCACCTACAACGTCACTTTGAAGGTGAGATTCCGTTTAACTGATGAGACTGGAATTAAGGAAGAAGAGGTCTATATGGGGACCATTCCTGTTATGACCGATAAAGGGACCTTTGTCATCAATGGGGCTGAACGTGTGATTGTATCCCAGCTCCACCGATCGCCTGGAATCAATTTCGAACAAGAGAAGCATCCTAAAGGGATCCTTTTGTCTGCATTCCGTATTATTCCCTATCGTGGAAGCTGGCTTGAGGCTGCCTTTGATATCAATGATTTAATATTTGTCTATGTCGATCGGAAAAAGCGACGCCGCAAAGTCCTTGCGACAACCTTTATTCGCGCACTCGGTTACTCCTCTGATGCTGACATTATTGAAGAATTTTTTGAAGTCGTTGAAGCGAAGGTTCGTAGTGAAGCTGATTTCAGCAAACTCATGGGTAAAGTGCTTGCAGCTGATGTCTCTGATGAACAAAGCGGTCTGGTCTATGGTAAGGCTGCTGAGAAGCTCAGCACTGCTATGCTCAAGCGCATTGTTGATGCTAAAATCACTACTCTGCGTTTGGCCAAAGATGCTGATGAGACTCATCCCATCATCAAAATGCTTGCCAAAGATCCGACCGACTCGTACGAATCTGCGCTTAAAGATTTCTACAGGAAGGTTCGTCCAGGTGAGCCTGCAACCCTTTCTAATGCACGTTCTGCGATCATGCGCCTCTTTTTTGATCCCAAACGATATAATCTCGGCCGCGTAGGTCGCTACAAGCTCAACAGAAAGCTAGGCTTTGAAATAAACGATGAAGCTCTGCAAACTGTAACGCTTAATAAAGAAGATGTGATCGGAGCTCTCAAGTATCTGATTAAATTAAAGATGGGGCGTGACGATGCTGCGGTTGATGACATTGACCATTTGGCCAATCGCCG
Source organism: Chlamydiota bacterium (assembly GCA_021772465.1). Taxonomy (GTDB): domain Bacteria; phylum Chlamydiota; class Chlamydiia; order Chlamydiales; family JAAKFR01; genus JAJFLX01. The sequence continues at coordinate 77,616 of JAJFLX010000001.1, read as the reverse complement.
TGTCCGTTCTGTTGGTGAACTCATTCAAAATCAGTGCCGCGTTGGTTTAGCGCGGATGGAGAAAATCATTCGCGAACGGATGAATCTCTTTGATTTTTCATCAGACACCTTGACACCTGGAAAAATTGTATCGGCAAAGGGGTTAGCAGGGGTTTTAAAGGACTTTTTTGGTCGCTCTCAACTCTCCCAATTCATGGATCAGGCAAACCCTGTTGCAGAACTGACGCATAAGCGGCGCCTTTCGGCTCTAGGGCCTGGAGGATTGAATCGTGAAAGAGCGGGATTTGAGGTGCGTGATGTTCACACTAGCCATTATGGCAGGATCTGCCCAATTGAGACACCTGAAGGCCCCAATATTGGTCTGATTACCTCTCTTTCATCTTTTGCAAAGATCAATGAATTTGGATTTATCGAGACCCCCTATCGCATCGTTCGTGAAGGAGTGGTTACCGATGAGATAGAATACATGACAGCTGATGTAGAAGAGGGGTGTGTGATAGCGCAGGCCTCAGCTAAGCTCGATAAACACAATCTTTTCGAAGAGGAGATCTGCTGGGGTCGATACCAGGGTGAGCCACAAAAAGTTGAGACCTCAACGGTCACACATATGGAGGTCTCTCCAAAACAGCTCGTATCGATCGTTACAGGTTTGATTCCTTTCCTTGAACACGATGATGCGAACCGCGCTCTTATGGGCTCGAATATGCAACGGCAAGCGGTTCCACTTCTCAAGACAGAGGCGCCAATAGTTGGTACTGGGCTTGAAGCGCGTGCAGCTCGCGACTCAGGCGCTGTTATTATTGCAGAGGAAGATGGGGTTGTCGAGTTTGTCGATGGATTGAATATTATCATTGCCTCGCAGAAAAATCCGTTAGATAAGCGTGTCTATTCCCTTAAGAAATTTATGCGTTCGAATGCTGGTACCTCTATCAATCAAACACCGCTCTGCTCCGTTGGTGACACAATATATGCTGGAGATGTGATTGCCGACGGTCCTGCTACAGAGAAGGGTGAAATCGCTCTTGGCAAGAATGTCCTCGTCGCTTTCATGCCCTGGTACGGCTACAATTTTGAAGATGCGATTATTATTTCGGAGAAATTACTCCGTAAAGATGCCTATACTTCCGTCTACATCGAGGAGTTTGAACTCACAGCGCGTGATACTAAGCTTGGCAAGGAAGAGATCACCCGCGACATTCCTAATGTCTCTGAAGAGGCTCTCGCTGATCTTGCAGAAGATGGGATCATTCGTATTGGGGCTGAAGTGAAACCTGGAGACATCTTGGTTGGAAAGATTACTCCTAAGTCTGAGACTGAACTTGCCCCTGAAGAGCGCCTTTTGCGCGCCATTTTTGGAGAGAAAGCTGCAGATGTGAAAGACGCCTCGCTCATTGTTCCCCCAGGCACCTTTGGTGTGGTGATGGACGTGAAGGTGTTCAGTCGTCGTGACAGGCTCTCGAAAACGGATGATGAGCTCGTTGAAGAGGCGACCCATCTAAAAGACATTCAAAAAGAGTACAAGTTAAAAGTTCATGCTCGCAAACTTGAGCGTCATGAAAAGTTAGGGGCGCTTCTCATGGGAGAGGTAGCAAAATCCCCAATTGTGCACCGACGCACAGCCGAAGAGCTGGTTGCTCAGGGAACTGCTTTCACTCAAGAGATTATCGAGTTACTTGAGAATGAAGACCCGATTGACCTCATTATGGAAAGTAGTGAGCTCTACGAGTTGCTGCGAACCATTTTACGTGAATTTGAACTTGAACTCCTAAAAGTTGAAATGGAGTACAAGACTGAGCTTGAGCAGCTGCGTAAAGGTGACGCTGCTGATCTCGATCCTGGTATCATTCGCCAAGTGAAAGTCTACATCGCATCTAAGCGTAAGCTCCAAGTTGGGGATAAGATGGCTGGCCGCCACGGGAACAAGGGGGTCGTCTCTAAAATTGTACCCGAAGCGGATATGCCCTTTATGCCCAATGGAAAGGCTATTGAGATCATCTTGAATCCTCTTGGAGTTCCCTCTCGTATGAATATGGGGCAAGTGCTCGAGACGCACCTTGGGTTCGCGGCAAAACACGCTGGAATTTATACGAAGAGTCCCGTTTTTGAAGGCTTCCCTGAAGAGCGTATATGGGAGATGATGCGTGAGCAAAACCTACCCGATGATGGAAAGTCGTATCTCTACGACGGGAAAACAGGGGATCGCTTTGACAATCGTCCGGTTGTAGGCTATATCTACATGCTCAAACTCAGCCACCTTGTGGCCGACAAGATCCATGCTCGTTCGATCGGTCCCTACTCTCTTGTTACCCAACAGCCACTGGGCGGTAAAGCGCAGATGGGGGGACAACGTTTTGGTGAGATGGAGGTATGGGCGCTTGAAGCTTATGGAGCTGCCCATGTCTTGCAAGAAATTTTGACTGTGAAATCAGATGACGTATCAGGTAGAACCCGCATTTACGAGGCGATAGTGAAGGGTGTAAACACGCTTGAAGCGGGTACCCCTGAATCATTTAACGTATTGATTAAAGAGATGCAAGGCCTTGGACTCGACGTGCGTGCGTTGACTGTAGAAGAGAATTAAACCCAATCTCATTCAGGAGTGTGTGAATGTTAGAAGATCCTCAACAAGCTCGTTTTGACAAGCTGAAAATCGGTATCGCTTCCGACACCGTCATTCGAGACAAATGGTCTCGTGGGGAGATTAAAAAGCCAGAAACCATAAATTACCGCACGTTCAAACCTGAAAAAGGTGGACTCTTTTGCGAGAAAATTTTTGGTCCTACTAAAGATTGGGAGTGTGCTTGTGGTAAGTACAAGAAAATCAAGCACAAAGGGATTGTCTGTGATCGTTGTGGTGTAGAGGTGACACTCTCTAAAGTGCGTCGTGAGAGGATGGCGCATATAGAGCTTGCCGTTCCGGTCGTACACATTTGGTTTTTCAAATCGATGCCATCTAGAATTGGGAACGTAATAGGTATGAGCTCAAGTGATTTAGAGCGGATTATCTACTATGAAGAGTATGTGGTCATCGATGCAGGCCAAACTGATCTCGAGAGAAAGCAACTGCTTGGAGATAATGAGTACCGTGAGGCGGTTGAGAAGTGGGGCCGTGATGCTTTTATAGCAAAAATGGGTGGAGAGGCAATTGCCGATTTGCTCCGAACAGAAGATCTTGATGAGCAGCTAGTCGATTTGAAAGAGAAGCTTCGCCGCACCAAATCGCAGCAAGCGCGAGTTAAATTGTCTAAGCGTCTTAAAATTATCGAAGGATTTTTGACCTCTACCAATAAGCCAGACTGGATGGTTCTCAAATCTGTTCCTGTGATTCCTCCTGATCTTCGTCCGCTCGTTCCTCTTGATGGAGGAAGATTTGCAACATCTGATCTCAATGATCTTTATAGACGAGTGATCAATCGCAACAACCGTCTCAAGGCAATCTTGCGACTCAAAACACCTGATGTGATTGTACGCAACGAGAAGCGGATGCTTCAAGAGGCTGTCGACGCTCTCTTCGATAACGGTAGGCACGGTCACCCTGTGATGGGCGCCGGCAATCGTCCCTTGAAATCGCTTTCTGAAATGCTTAAAGGTAAGGGGGGAAGATTCCGTCAAAACCTACTTGGTAAGCGTGTTGACTACTCAGGTCGCTCAGTTATTATTGTAGGTCCTGAGCTGAAATTCAATCAGTGTGGCCTTCCAAAAGAGATGGCGCTGGAGTTGTTTGAACCCTTTATTGTGAAAAGGCTCAAGGATTTGGGCTACGTCTATACCATTCGCTCTGCTAAGAAGATGATTCAAAGGGGTGCTACTGAGGTGTGGGATGTACTTGAGGAGATCATTAAGGGTCACCCTGTTATGCTTAACCGAGCTCCGACGCTGCATAGATTAGGGATTCAAGCTTTTGAGCCTGTATTGATTGAAGGTAAGGCGATCCGCATTCACCCACTTGTCTGCGCCGCTTTCAATGCCGACTTTGACGGGGACCAGATGGCAGTTCACGTCCCTCTTTCGGTCGAAGCTCAGCTTGAGACGAAAATTTTGATGATGTCACCTGACAACATTTTCCTCCCTTCATCTGGAAAACCCGTTGCTATTCCATCAAAAGATATGACACTTGGGATTTATTATTTGATGGCTGATCCCATTTTTATCCCTGAAAAGATCAAAGTTTTCAGAGATGTTCAAGAGGTCCTTTTTGCGCAGAGCGCAGCTCAAAATATGCCGCTATTTGACGAGTGCGGAAAAAAGTCAGCAAGACGTGATACGATTGGACGAGGTCTTCATATCCATGAGAAGATTAAAGTTCGAATAGACGGTCTATTGATTGAGACAACTCCAGGGCGTGTTCTTTTCAATACGATTGTCCCTAAAGAACTCGGTTTCCAAAATTACAGCATGCCGAGCAAAGCGATCAGCAACCTTATTCTTGAATGTTATAAGAAAGTGGGGCTCGAAGCTACAGTCAAATTTCTCGATAACTTAAAAGACCTAGGTTTTATCCAGGCCACAAAAGCTGCCATCTCGATGGGCGTTACTGATGTTTGTATACCTGAGAGTAAAGGAGCCACTCTTAAAGAGGCGCATGGAAAGGTGGCTGTAGTTCGCAAACAATATCAAGATGGAATTATCACTGATGGAGAGCGCAGATCTAAAACGATCAGCATCTGGACTGAAGTTTCAGATCTTTTGTCTGATGCACTCTACCATGAGATCAGCAAGGTGAAAGACTCGAAGCACAACCCCCTCTTTTTGATGATCGATTCGGGTGCGCGTGGAAATAAATCTCAGCTTAAACAGCTCGGTGCTCTTCGTGGATTGATGGCCAAACCTAATGGTGAGATTATTGAATCACCTATTGAAACGAACTTCAGAGAGGGTTTGACAGTGACCGACTTCTCCCTCTCCTCGCATGGTGCTCGTAAAGGTCTTGCCGATACTGCATTGAAAACAGCTGACTCAGGTTACCTCACAAGAAGACTTGTGGATGTAGCTCAAGATGTCATTGTGACAGAAGATGACTGTGGCACGTTAAATGCTATTGAAGTCTCTGCTATCAAGCAAGGACAGGAAGAGCTTTTACCTCTGCGCGATCGAATTTTTGGACGCACTGCCTCTGAAGACATCTACCAGCCTGGAGATAAAACCAAGCTACTAGCTAAGGCGGGCGACATCCTCAACGTTCACCAATCGGAGATGATTGATGATTCAGCTCTTGAATCGATCAAGATTCGTTCGGCGCTCACCTGCGAGAGTCGTCGAGGAGTGTGCGCGAAATGCTATGGCCTAAATTTGGCAAATGGAAGACCTGTAGGTCATGGTGAGGCGGTTGGAATTATCGCTGCCCAATCAATTGGTGAACCCGGAACGCAGCTGACGATGCGAACGTTCCACGTCGGGGGTATTGCAGCTGCAAGCTTCACTCCCGATATTGTGGGTGAACACGAGGGGCTCGTCGTCTATCTCGATCTTCGCACCGTTAAAGATCAGGAAGGGAACTGGCTTGTGCTCAATAAAAATGGCTCTCTCCACCTCGTCAAGGACGAGGGAAGAACCTTAGAAGAGTACAAAAAGCTATTGAGCACCAAATCAATCGAGCCGCTTCAAACTTTCCCTCTCGAACTTGGAGCAAAAATTCTTGTTGAGGATGGCTCAAAGATTTCTGTCGGAGCGAAGATTGCTGAGGTAGAGCTTCACAACATTCCAATCATCTGCGACAGGCCCGGGTATGTCAAGTACGAGGACCTTGTAGAGGGGATCTCTACTGAAAAAGAGATCAACAAGCAGACCGGTCTAGAAGAGTTGCTTGTCAAACAACATCGCGGAGAGCTACATCCTCAGATCTCTATTTACGCTGATAGTGAGTTCAAGGAGCTTGTGGGTAATTACGCCATCCCATCTGGAGCGCTTCTCTCTGTTGTAGAGCGGCAGTTTGTAGAGCCGGGGATGATGCTTGCAAGGCTTCCTCGTGGAGCTATTAAAACTAAGGATATTACAGGAGGCCTTCCTCGTGTGGCCGAGCTTGTTGAGGCTAGGAAACCCAAAGATGCTGCTGAGATTGCAAAAATTGACGGGGTTGTTGATTTCCGCGGAGTGCAGAAAAACAAGCGTATTGTCGTGGTTCGTGATGAAGTGACTGGAATGGAAGAGGAGCACTTGATCCCTCTCAACAAGCACCTAATTGTTCAAAGAGAAGACCATGTGATTAAAGGGCAGCAGCTTACAGATGGCCTGGTCGTTCCTCATGAGATTCTTGAGATCTGCGGGGTGCGTGAACTCCAAAAGTATCTTGTGAATGAAGTACAAGAGGTCTACCGCCTCCAAGGTGTGGACATCAATGATAAACACATTGAGATCATTGTGCGTCAGATGCTCCAAAAAGTTAGGGTGATCGATCCAGGTGATACTACTATGCTCTTTGGTGAAGAGGTGCACAAGAAGCAGTTCTATGAAGAGAACAGGCAAACACTTGATGAGGGAGGAAAGCCTGCTCAAGCGGCGCCACTACTTCTTGGAATTACAAAAGCCTCACTTGGGACGGAATCTTTCATCTCTGCAGCCAGTTTCCAAGACACTACGCGCGTTCTAACTGATGCAGCGTGCGCTGGCCGTATCGACTACTTGATGGGCTTTAAAGAGAATGTCATCATGGGTCATATGATCCCAGGAGGTACAGGCTTTGAGAGCTACCACCATGTGAAGCAGTACCTCGATCGTGAAGAAGAACAAAATCTTTTCTTTGACTTTGCATCTTAAAAGCTAAGCCGAACAAAAAAACCACGGATACATATCCGTGGTTTTACTACTTCTAACCGAAATGTTATTTACGCTAAAGCAGCGACTCGATCGAGAAGGTGCTTTTCGAGTTTGATGGTGTCCGCTGCAAAGCGACGGATTCCATCAGAGAGTTTTTCAATGGCGACGGCCTTATCTGCAAGCATAAAGCGGAAGGTGGGCTCATCGATCTTCAATGGCTCAATATTTGCATTTTTCGCCACCTCTGGATTCAGTTTCCTCTCGAGATTACCCTCACAACTTGAAAGAGATTCAAGTAATTTTGGAGAGATAGTAAGAAGATCACACCCTGCGAGCTCAATGATCTCATCGACATTGCGAAAAGAGGCGCCCATCACTTGAGTGTTGTAACCAAATTTCTTATAGTAGTTGTAGATTTCTGCCACAGAGAGTACCCCTGGATCTTTTTCCGGTGGGTAACTCTCTACTCCTTCAGATGCCTTGTACCAGTCTAGAATTCTTCCTACAAAAGGTGAAATAAGCGTTGCCCCTACTTCAGCAGCTGCTACAGCTTGCGGGAGGCTGAACATCAAGGTCATGTTGCAGTGGATGCCCTCTTTTTCTAGCACTTTCGCTGCTTGAATCCCCTCCCATGTTGAGGCGAGCTTAATCAACACTCGAGAGCGGTCGATCCCGGCCGACTCATAGAGCCCGATGAGGTGAGTCCCTTTTTGGATGCTCCCGTTTACATCGAATGAGAGGCGGGCATCGACTTCAGTAGATACGCGCCCGGGCACAATTTTAAGGATCTCCACACCAAAATTTACAAAGAGCTTATCCATGATGTAATGAAGTCTTTGCACCTCATTCGACGTCTTTTCTGACCCCCACCGGATCGCATCATCTATTAAGTACTGGTACTGCTCATCTGAAGAGGCTTGAAATATCAGGGAGGGGTTGGTCGTGGCATCAGTCGGTTCGTACTTCTTGATACTTTTGATGTCTCCTGTGTCGCAAACTACTGTGGTCATTTGCCTTAAAGAGTCTAGCTTACTTGGCATGGAATCTATCCTTTGAAAAACTATTTACTTAGCTCCTTTTAACATAGCATTCATTTATCAGCAATGCAGTCAAAAAAACCAGTCAATACAGCCGAAGAAAAATATTCTCTTTGATTTTAAGGGAGGCGACTATTACTCTGTTTTCTCTAGTCCGGATATTTGTTTCGATATTTGGTATTATTCAACACAAAAAATGTTAATTAAAGTTGTAGGTTTAATATGAGTTCTTTAATTCAGAAGATCCAATCAAGTGGAAATCAATTCTCTCCCCAGGTGGATGAAGGGATAAATAAACTACCATCTGAAGTCTTAAATAAAATATTTTCTTACCTTCTTTTGAACGATAAAAAAATGACTGCTTTAGTAAACAGAAGATGGAATAGAGAAACAATAAATACAATCAAAACAGAACAGTTAGGTATAATAATATCATTTATTTCATTTGTAAAAGAAAACTTGGATCCAAATCTCTTTAAGGATGAAATTAATAGTATTAGTAACCTTCCAGGACTGGATATGCGTTTTTCAAGAGTTAAGGGCGTTAAAAATGTTAATTTCTCCATCCTTAAGTTACGAGATGAAATGTTAACTGCATTGAAAAAGTTGCAGAGTGCTGATATTGATCAAATGAAGAATAAGTGTGAAAACAATGCTGAATTTAAAAAGTTGTTGGATCAGCTGCGTATCTACACTTATAGCGAAAAAATTATTTTAAAATTAGAAGAGCAATCATTAAGCCTTGTCGCCCCCGCTCAACATTTTGGGGAGAATAAAGTCGAGGTACTTTTCAATGCTGCTAGTAATTCTGTGGATAACGGGAATATCGATGAAGCTCTTTCTATCATCATTTTTAATATCGGGTATTTCATAGAAGTAGATAAGGAGAAATATCAATCTCTTATAAAAAATATTTTGGTTTATCTTCTAAAAACTGGAGCGCATCCACGCGCGCAAAAAATAGTTGAATTTCTTTTAAATAAAGAGTTAAGAAACCAGGCCATAATTTCTATTACGGACGATTTAGCCAAAGGTGGCGCTTACGATGAGGCTATCACCTTTGCTCGTAATATAAGGGATAGACATCCAAAGGACTACGCCCTTCTTCGAATAGTAGATTATTCAGTCACGTCTGGAGCAAGAGAAATTCCTGAAAAGCTCTTAGAAGAACTTCATTTCAGAGATAAAATTTCTCTTGAGTGTTTCGATACATCAAAGAGTATGCTGGCAACACTCTTGATAAATTTGGCTGGGGAGTGCCGTTACGACGAGGCATTAGAGATGATTAATCAAATTCCTGACATCGACCAAAGAGAGCAGGAAGTGATTACCCTTTTGAACGTGCTAGCAGATAGAGGCAATATCGAGGGTGTAGAGTTCTATGCCAAAAGTATTTTTTGCACTCAGATGAGTTCTAACGCGTTAGATGCTATTTGTACTATTTTTTTGAATGTCTTGAATGTGGATAGATTTGAAGCCATTGTCAGATCTATTGAGAACGAGAGACTTAAGCAAGTTGCACTTTGTAGGATGTCTCTAACCTTAGCTCGCCAAAGTAGGTTAGTTGATGCTTTTAAAATATTAGATGAGAAAACAAGGTTATCACATGTAAAAGAAATAGTTGAATCTCTAGATAGAACAGAAGTCCTAAAAACCGACTATATTAAAACTGCTGAGTTTCATTCTTACTCTCCTAGTTTGAAAGAATCAATTTTGTGTTGCATGGCTCTTATCCACGCCAAATCTGGTGACTTTGAAAAAGTTCACGAGCATCTACAATTAGTTCGTTCAAGTGATGATCTTTTCCTCGAGGTCTATAAGGTCTGTTTTAAAAATTGTACTTTGCAGAATAGTATAGAATACTCAAAAAAAATATGGGGACCCATTAAACACTTAGTTAATTTTTTTATAGCTTGTAGAGCTGCAGAAGAGAATGAGCTTGAAATTGCTGCTGATTTATTGAATAGTCTTTCTTTCAATAATTTCGGTTCACTTATTTGCATGCATTTTCCAGTAATTTTGTCTCGACTAGATAGGGTTCAATACGGAATTGATTTAGCGAAAAATCTTAATGATAGCGATAGATCATATTTTTTATCTGAATTTTCTAAGTATTTGTCTCAGATTGATAATGTTTCAACCTCTATAAAGGTGGCAAATCTAATTGATAATACCAGGGACAAGGAAAATGCCTTCTGTTTTGCATTAAATCATTTAATACAACAGGGTTCAATAGATAATGCTGTGAAATTATTTTTTTCTATAAATTCTTCCGATGCAATGTTATCAAAAAACATGCGTGGAGTATGTAGGAGTTTCATAAAACATTATTTAGATAATAATAACGTTGAGGGTGCAATTAAAATTGCTGAAAAGATAAACGATCAATTGAGTAAAGGAGAGTTTCTGCATTTGGTATCACTAAAGCTGACGGAGAGAGGTAAGGTGGATGAGGCGATAGACATTGTTCGATCAATGCCAGATGGAAGGATAAAGTGGTCTGCTACAAAGGCTATTTGTATTCACATTATATTGCAATTGCAAGACATTGATAGGGCCATAGATATAATCCCTTCTTCCCTTCTTTCTTATGAGAGCAGAGAATTCATTGTTGACATTTGTCGTACCTTAGCACTTAAATCTAAATTAGATCTTGCCCTTGAGTTCGCGAAAAAAGTCAAAAATCAAGACACACGTGACGAGGCTCTATCATTCATATCTTACCAGGTCTTATTACGTGGAGATGTAGAACGCGCTCAAAAATTGGTGGATACCCTATCTAGCAAAATATTGAAGAAAATAACTCAAAGCAAGATGGACCATTTTAAGTTAATAAATAAAATAGAAGAATTGTTAAGATGTGGAAATCTAGATGCCGCCAAAGCATGTCCTACTAAATCGGATGCTCAAACACACTTACATTATTGCGAAAATTTTTTGAAAGGCAAGAATATATTATTGGATGTTTTTCAAATGAAAAACCCACAGTTGTATCTTGTAACAGAGCTGTTGATGCCTTATGATATCAATTATCAGTGAGTTGAGATCTATCAATCCTGTTTTTCGCTTAAGCTTTTAATTGTGAGAGGCTCTAGTGTTGTGAAATGATGATCGATCGAGATGGAGATGTTCCTTTTCTGAGCTATAGCCTCAAGGAGCATGCTGGCAGCAGGTTCAGGAAGGAGAAGCTTTTGGCTCCCTTTCATTAGAATGCCTTCACAGACCCACTGCTCACTCTCTGTTCGAATCAGAGCTTTTGCACTCGCGAGAACGCCGCAGTGCACATTTAAATAAATACGAGTCCCAAACTGCCCCCGAAGGATTTCCACTTCAATGCCATTGAAAGCATTCTCTGGAAAAGCAATCCATTGGCAGGATGAAAACTGAGGGTAGTCGGAAATATTTTCCCTTTGAATCCATTTGCTTTTAGGTGAACACCCCACGAGAAATAGGAGCAAAAGAAGAAGGCGGCTCACGGAGAGGCAGCGTGGCTTGGGGCACTTCCATTGTTCGATCCGACGATAAAAACTGCAGCTGTTGCTATGACCACTAATACTCCTCCTAAAAGCCAGAGGTTCAAGCCGCACTCTGTTGCGCAAACTGGGGCTGGATTACACGGGTTTGGGGGAGGGCAGGTGCTCCCTGGAACCCCCGGGGCAGCTGGGCAGCCACCTGCACATTCGCATGGGCTGCAGTTGCAGTCGGGGCAGTAACCATGATTGTAGTTCTGGTAGTCGAGAAAGGTGTTGTCAGCTGCAGTTAAACTCGGGATAAAAGCCCAAGTGCAAGCGATCAAAAGAAGAAAAATCCGCATCTTTTAGTTAGAAGCCCCGTGTTCGACGCTACTCGACCCATCTCCCGATGCCAGGATAATCGCTCCAGCGGCAACAAGGGCGGCGACTCCTACAGCAATCGCGCATACAGAAATTCCACAGGCTGCACCGCAAACAGGGGCGCAAGGGTCACAAGGGTCACAAGGCGCTTCGCAGTAAATGTCAGGGGAGCACGGAGCATCACAGCCGCATGGCTCGCAGTTGCAATCAGGGCAATAGCCGTGATTGTAGTTTTGGTAGTCTAAAAATGTGTTATCGTCGGCTCGAAGAGTTGTCCCGAATGGAAGTATAAAAATCGCGAGTAGTGTGATCAGTTTTTTCAATGTATATCTCCTTATGCTGAGTCAAGCGCCAACGATGCCAAACAAGCGATTATTTTTCTATCCTAAATGATTTGATCGAATGAAACAACTCTTGGCTGAGTGAGGGAAACTCTTCATGCAAACAAGTAGCTGTTAGCACGTAGGCCTTCTGATCTCGCAAGACAATCGCTTGCATAAATCGGACATCACCCCACTGAGTAGGCCTGTCTATCTGTAAAATATGCGCAGGACCCGCTCCAGTGTCCATCGTTCCGATCTGTTTGCAGAGCGTCCCTTTTTGCTCCTCGTGATAACTTTTGGCCAATCTGACATACTCTTTTGGACTCATGACAGTCTCTTCCATCGCAATATTTAGCGAAGGATTGAAAGGACTCGTTCCATCGCCAACAAAAAGCAGCTTCACTTTTTGCGGGAGTTGTTTCGCATCTTCGATCCCCTCCCACCCTTTAGGGGGGATGATACGAATCTCTGCAGCGCATAGAGAGAACGAGAGTGAAATGAGAAGCAGACTAAACAATTGACGCATGTTTTAACCTCCACCAATTCTAGGGTTGAATTTTAACACTCAATATGAGAGCCTTCGGTTCATTCAAACGTTATTTTCTACTCGTCGCAAGAGGCGGTCTGTAGAGAATTATTCGCTAGAGGCCGAGAATAATGAACCATTTAGATACTGGCAAAGATAAAATCAAAAAAATCTGCGATCTGCTCAAAGAAGAGACCTTAGATCCTGCTAAACACGAGGCTCAAGAGCTCATTCAAGCCGCTGAACATAAGGCCCGGCAAATCGTGCATGAAGCTGAACAAAAAGCGGAAGCTCTTCTCAATGATGCAGCACAAAAAAGAGAGAAGCAGCGAGATCTTTTTCTCAGTTCCCTCAAGCAGGCCTCCGAGCAGGGGTTAGAAGCGATCAAACAAGCCATTCAAAAGAGACTCTTTAGTGAGCATCTTCCTAAATGGCTGGCCGAGCAGACTCGGGATCCCAAAGTCTCAGCTCGTCTTATCTCTGTTTTGATAGAGGCGGTTGATAAAGAGGGGACGAGCGCTGATTTTTCTGCCCTTATCGCCGCGACGCTTTCTCCAGAAGAGGTAAATGGTCAGCTTGCTCAATCGATAGTAGATCGGCTAAAAGAGGGGGGTGTAGTTTTGGGTGAATTCGAAGGTGGAGTTCAACTCAAAATACATGACCGCAATCTAATCCTCGATTTTAGTGAGGAGGCGCTTAAAGAATTGGTTGGTAGATATATAAGAAAAAATTTCCGTGAGTTGTTTTTTCAGGTATGACTGAGTACTATTTCTTAGCAAGCCTTCTTCCTCCACTTGAGATTGGGCACGTCCCCGGTCTTGGATTTAAGGAACTCAAGGTGTTGCTAGATGCCAACCTTACCGGGGGTGATCAAGAGATAGTGCAGCAGTTTTTGCGAGTCCTTGATCTGCAAAATTTCCGAGCCTATTGGGGGGGCGAACCACTCGATCCTAGGGGCAATGTGAGAGCGAGTGAGATTGAGCAGACACTTCTTGAGTTTCAGTGGCCAAATGGGGAAGAATTTCCTGATTATTTGAGAGATTATCTAGAAAAATATCACTCGCCTGCAGAGCGTTTTATGCATTTTGGGTGGCTGATGGGCGATTTTTTCACCCACCAGATAGAGCAGCAGTTCGGGTTTTTACGAAATTATTTTGCCTTTCAGCGTGAGATGCGACTCGTTCTTGTCGGTTTTCGGGCCAAAGAGCTTGGAAGAGATGTGAGTCTCGAGCTGCAGTACGAAGATCCAAAAGATCCTCTTGTAGCTCAAATTCTTGCTCAAAAAGATTCTAAGGTTTATGAACCTCCATTCGAATACAAAGATCTCAAGCCGATTTTTGATGAGTATGGACATTCCCCGCTTGAGTTACATAAAGCTTTGACAGAGTATGAGTTTAACCAGATTGTTGAGCTGTGGGGTGGAGAGCTTTTTGCTCTCGATCGGATCTTGAATTACATGGCTCGTTTAGTTTTAGTAGAGAGATGGCTTGAGCTCGATGTGCAAAAAGGAATTCAGGTAATTGATACCATTGAGAAAGGAATAAAATGACAAGTAGTGCAAAGGGACGAGTCGTAAAGGCTTTCGGCAATCTCCTTCAGGTCGAATTTGAAGGGGAGGTCCGACAAGGGGAAGTGGGGTTTGTTGACATCGGTAAGACAAGTCTTAAAGGTGAGGTAATCGAAGTTTTAGGGCGTCAAGTAAAGCTCCAGGTGTTCGAGGATACAAGAGGGGTAAAGCTCAACACGCGTGTTCATTTTTCTGGGGATCTTTTAGAGGCAGAACTAGGGCCTGGTCTTCTTACGACAGTATTTGATGGCCTACAGAATCGCTTGGAGGTGATCGCTGAGCAAGGCTATTTCATTCCTCGAGGAGTTTATGTCAGTCCAATTGACCGCGAAAAAGAGTGGGATTACGTACCTGTGGCAAAAGTGGGTGAGACACTTGAGCGAGGTGACACCTTAGGCACCACACTAGAGGGACGCTTTGAGCACGCTATCATGCTTCCCTTCTCTTGCTTTAGTAAGGTAACTCTCACATGGGTAATCTCGCCTGGCGCTTATAATGTCGATACAGTTGTCGCTAGAGGAAAAGATGAGAAAGGGGAGGAACGCTCCTTCACAATGGTACAAAAATGGCCCATCAAGATGGGACTATTGGAGGGGGAACGTGTCAAGCCAACCCAGATGATGGATACAGGGATGCGTGTGCTCGACACGCAAGTTCCGATCATGAAAGGGGGAACTTTTTGCACACCTGGTCCTTTTGGAGCGGGGAAAACGGTGTTGCAACACCACCTTTCAAAGTACTCCTCTGTAGATCTAGTCGTCCTTTGCGCCTGTGGGGAGAGAGCTGGTGAGGTAGTCGAGGTATTGCGAGAATTTCCTGAACTCATCGACCCGCATACAGATAAGCCTTTAATGACTCGAACGTGCATCATCTGCAATACCTCTTCTATGCCAGTGGCAGCCAGAGAGTCCTCGATCTACATGGGGATCACCATTGCAGAGTACTACAGACAGATGGGGCTCGATGTTCTTTTGCTTGCAGACTCCACTTCTCGATGGGCGCAAGCGCTTCGCGAAATGTCGGGCCGCCTAGAAGAAATTCCTGGGGAAGAGGCATTTCCAGCTTACCTCGCTTCGAGGATCGCATCATTTTATGAGCGGGGAGGTGAAATTGAGTTGAAAAACAAAAAGCATGGTTCGGTGACGATTTGTGGGGCGGTCTCACCAGCAGGAGGAAGCTTTGAAGAGCCTGTCACTCAGTCAACGCTTGCAGTTGTAGGAGCGTTTTGTGGTCTTTCAAGACAACGTTCAGACGCTCGCCGCTACCCTTCAGTGGATAGCCTCATCTCTTGGACCAAATACGTTGACGATGTTTCAGCAGCTTTTGAACACAAAGTGCCGGGATGGGGAGAGATGGTTCGCAGAGCACAGAAATTTCTCGTCGAAGGAGATGAAATAGGGAAACGGATGGAGGTAGTGGGTGAGGAGGGGACCTCGCTTGAGGATCTTGAGGTCCATCTCAAAGCGGAGCTCTACGATTTTTGCTATCTGCAACAAAATGCTTTTGATAAGATCGACTCATATTGTCCCCTTGAACGGCAGATCCCTCTCTTTCAATTGATCAACCACATTTTTGTGACTGCATTCTCTTTTAGCAGTCGCGATAGAGCGAGAGAATTTTTCTTACAACTCCAAAGTAAGATCAAGTCGATGAACTCACTTCTATTTGAAAGCAACGAATACAAGGAACTGATGGCTGAAATCCAGGAAATGATTGAAACGGCAAGGAAACTATGAAGAAAGTACACGACCGAATCAACGATATGCGCGGAAACCTCATAACAGTCACAGCTGAAGAGGTGGCTCTTGGAGAACTCGCAAGAATTGACAAGAAAGAGGGACAATCGACACTCGCCTCGGTTTTGCAATTTGAGGGCGATCAAGTTACTTTGCAAGTATTTGGGGGGACGCGGGGGATTTCGACAGGTGATAAGGTGACCTTCCTTAAAAGAGAGATGGAAGCGACTTTCGGGTCGGGTCTTTTAGGGCGCCGCCTCAATGGAGCGGGTAAACCGCTCGATAATGGGCCAGAGATTTTAGGGGAACAAATTGAGATTGGTCAGCCCTCATTTAACCCCGTGAGGCGGATCGTTCCCAAACAGATGGTACGCACGAATATTCCCATGATTGATGTGTTCAATTGTTTGGTCAAATCGCAAAAAATTCCCATTTTTTCTGTTGCAGGGGAGCCCTACAACGCTCTTTTAATGCGGATCGCCAATCAGACGGATGCTGATGTCGTTGTGATAGCAGGAATGGGCCTTACTTTTGCCAACTATCAAGCTTTTATCGACAATGCCGAAGAGTCGGGATCTGCAGGAAAAACAGTGATGTTCATTCATCGAGCTACCGATCCAGCGGTCGAGTGCATGTTGGCTCCCGATATGGCGCTTGCTTGCGCTGAGAAATTCGCCCTTGAAGGGAAAGATGTACTCGTGCTTCTCACCGATATGAGCGCTTTTGCGGATGCGATCAAAGAGATTTCTATCACAATGGACCAGATCCCTTCCAATCGAGGCTATCCAGGTTCCCTCTATTCCGATCTCGCTTCTCGCTATGAGAAGGCAGTCGATATTGAAGGGAGCGGCTCGATCACTCTCATTAGCGTCACCACCATGCCAGGAGATGACGTGACCCACCCGATACCTGACAACACCGGCTACATCACAGAAGGGCAGTTCTATCTACACGATGGGTCGATCGATCCCTTCGGGTCGCTCTCTCGTCTCAAGCAGCAGGTGATAGGCAAAGTGACGCGAGAAGATCACGGAGATATTGCAAACGGTCTTATTAGGCTCTATGCAGACTCTAAAAAAGCAAAAGAGCGGCAAGCCATGGGCTTTAAACTCTCAAGATGGGACCAAAAATTAATTGCATTTGCCGAGCTTTTTGAGGCGCAAATGATGGATCTTGAGGTAAACATTAACATCGATGAAGCCTTAGATCTTGGTTGGAAACTCCTCTCTGAGTGTTTTCAAAGGCACGAGGTGGGAATTAAGCAATCGCTCATCGACAAATATTGGCCCGGGTAGGCGATGGCAGAGATCAAACTCACAAAAAATGAAATGAGAGCTCAGCAAACAAGGTTAGCTCAGCTGCAGCGCTACTTGCCCACACTTCAGTTAAAAAAAGCGATGCTGCAGTCGGAGGTAAATGAGGCGCGCGTAGAGATTCAAAGGCTTGAAGAGGCTTTTCATCAAACGCGCCTTTTAGTGTCGCACAGTGGGGGGCTTTTAAGTACCCCGATAGGTCTCGATTTTACTGCAAGTGCCCGAGTCGAAACTATTGAGAAAGAGTATGAAAACATTGCAGGAGTCGATATTCCTCTTTTTCAAGGGGTCTCTTTTGCTCCCTTCGATTACCCCCTTTTTAGTACTCCCGCATGGCTCGACTCTTATGTGAAGCAGCTCCGAGAGCTAGCTGTTGATCGAGCAAAGATTTTAGTAGCTGAGGAGAAGTTGCAAGCGCTGGAAAAAGAGCTCAGAGAAGTTTCAATCCGAGTAAATCTTTTTGAAAAAAATTTGATTCCAAAAGCAAAGCAAAATATCCGAAAGATTAAGGTCTTTTTGGGCGATCAAGAGCTCGCTGCAGTTGGGCAAGCTAAAGTAGCAAAAGAGAAAATCGAGAAAAAGAAGAGGTCTCATGCGAGTTGACGTCAAAAAGCACCTTGTACTGGGCCCACTGTCCGTTCGAACTCGTTTTTTTCAGAGAATTCAAGAGCTTGGAATTGTTGAGTTTATCTCTTATGAGCCCCGCTCTCTCGAAAATCCTCTTGAGATCCAAAACTTGATTGATGCGCTCCACGTCTTACGCCAGATGGTCCCTGTTGAGGAGACTCCAGATAAAGATTACCACTCAGCTAGTGTGTTAGCTCACCACATCATTGAGAGAAAACATGAGCTCGAAAAGCTAGCAGAGAGAAAACGTGTCCTTGAAAGTGACCGCGCACGGGTCTCCGTTTTTGGCGATTTTTCGGTCCACAGGCTGCACGAAGTTGAGAAAGAGAGTGGCCGTGTGATCCAATTCTTTTTTGCCAAAAATTCTGAAGAACTCGAGGCGCCTCAAAGACCTGAAGTGATCTACGTCGGCTCAGCCTACGGGCTCGACTACTTTGTTGCGATCAACAAAGAGCGAGCGAGCTATGAAGGGTTGATCGAGATTGTCATAGAACGTTCTATCGGTGAGCTCGAGGTAGAGCTTGCACATATCAATCGTGAGATCGATATTTTTGAGACTGAGCTGGCAAGGCTCGCGCACAACAAAAAATTGCTCAAGCAGGGGCTCATCGATGCTTTGAACCGGCACCACCTCGAGGCGTCGATTGAGCGAGTCGATTCGCTTCTCGATGGCGACCTCTTTGCCGTTGAAGGGTGGGTTCCAGCAAATAAAATCCACCTGCTAGGCGGTCTTGCTCAGGAGCTGGATGTGGTGATCGAGCCCATAGCCGTTGAGCCTAGAGATAAAGTACCGACCTATCTCGAAAATAAGGGACCTGCTCGCTTGGGTGAAGATCTTGTAGGGATTTATGATACTCCCTCTAATCAAGATCGAGACCCCTCCCTTTGGGTCTTTATCGCCTTTGGAGTCTTCTTCTCTATGATCCTTGCCGATGCAGGGTATGGTTTGCTGCTCCTTTTGGGAGCACTTTTTCTCCGTTTCAAGTTTAAAAAGAAGCACGGGCTTGGAGGGCGGGTGATACGCCTTGCTACCTGGCTCTCAATTGGCTGTATTTTTTGGGGGCTCATGCTCTCTTCTTTTTTTGGAATTGAGTTGAAGCCCGATAACCCTATTCGAAAAATCTCTTTGATTCATTGGATGGTGAAGCAAAAAGCGAGCTATTTTTTAGAGATGAAGCCGGGGTCTTATGACGAGCTTGTCGCTGAATACCCAAAGCTCAAAGAAGCAAAAACCCCGATGGAGTTACTCACCCTTGTGAAGCACGAGCAAGAGGGGATGAGTTCGTATGTGATCTACCAAGACTTTACCAACAATGTTTTGATTGAATTGGCTATTTTTATTGGAACCATTCACATCATCCTCTCATTTTTGCGCTACCTCGATCGAAATTGGGCGGGTGCGGGTTGGGTTGTCTTCATGGTCGGCTCTTACCTCTATTTTCCTTTAATTTTAGGCGCCGTCTCTCTCATCCACTATATCTTTCATATCCCCTACCAAATGGGGGGTGACATTGGACACTATATTCTCTTCGGTGGACTCGGACTCACGGTCGCTCTTGCGCTCATTCAACACCGTCTCAGAGGGATTGGAGAAATCATGCAAGTCATCGGCGTCTTTGCTGATGTGATGTCTTACTTACGTATTTACGCTCTCTCTTTAGCAGGCATGATCATGGCTTCAACATTTAATCAGATTGGCACTTCAATGCCGCTCTATATTGGGATTTTTATTATCCTTGCAGGCCATACGATCAATCTCACCTTAGCACTTATGGGAGGAGTGATCCATGGCTTGCGTCTTAACTTCATCGAGTGGTATCACTATAGCTTCGATGGTGGAGGAAGACAATTTAACCCCTTAGAATTGATAAAAATTGATTAGGAGAAACTAGATGGATTACAACGTTGTTGGACCTGCACTCGTACTCGGACTTGCGATGATTGGCAGCTCCTTTGGCTGTGGCATTGCAGGGATGGCTTCGCATGCGGTGATGGCGCGCATTGATGAGGGTCATGGAAAGATGATCGGGATGTCAGCGATGCCCTCCTCACAAGCGATTTACGGTTTCATTCTCATGCTACTTATGAACCAGTCGATCAAAGACAAGTCTCTCTCTCCGATGGGCGGGATTGGCATAGGGTTGAGCGTGGGCTCTGCTTTGCTTTTCTCTTCCATTTTGCAAGGGAAATGTTGCGCGACAGGGATTCAAGCCTCAGCAAAACAGCCTGCAATATACGGAAAGTGCTATGCAGCGATTGGAATTGTGGAGTCGTTCTCTCTCTTTGCCTTCGTTTTTGCTCTTTTGCTTCTCTAGCCTTGCGCTGGTTCTAGGCGGATGTCAGAGGGCTCCACTCGCTTGCCGTACGGAGTATCTCTACCCCGAATATTTAGCAAGTGCCCAGGTGGAGACACCAGACCCTTGCCTTCGCTGCTACTACGGCCAGCAGCTTGTCGTGCATTGGAAGCTCCCCCAGGGCTCTGAGGGGCCTCATGAGCTGCTTGTAGATCTCCGATTTGGAACGCGCGAGCTCGATCAGGTTTGCATCCCTCTGACTCAATCGAGTGGTTTTTGGGTCTATAAATTGATCAATAGTGACTACTGGTGCAGGGGAGGTATTCTATCTTATCGAGTACGTCTTCTCTCTGATGAGGGTTGTCTCGACGAGTGGAAGCACCACCTCTGGGCAGATGTGGTGCTTATCGAAAACGAGTATTAAAAACTTGGGTTGTTCTGCCTTGCTCTCTTTTCTGCATACTTCATTGGGCAGACCAGAGTCACCCCGGCAAGAGTTGATCCCAAAAAGCCCCAAGCGAGCTCTCTAGCTTTTGTGAGACCTCCGAGTCCGCCTGCTATTCCAACACCTGTGATGGCCAGAAAGCCGAGCGCAGTTATGGTTTTCTCATAAGTTGTTGTTTTTTTATCATGAGAAGCAATAGTAAGCACTAATGAACCCGCACCCATAGAGGTCATACACCAACCAAGGGTCGAGAGAGGGATTTTTCCCAAAGCCCCAACGCTGACAATTATAGAGAGGGCAACGACGAGAATGGCGACACAACCCTGTCTTGCCATCTCGCCTAACGGAGTGGGTCTCTCAACTTGCCGGGGCGCACCGCCACGCTGCGCAACTTGTGATGCCATATTACTTCCTTCGTAGTTGATTAAACAGGGTAAAAGATATTATTTAAATATTAAGAAAAGATTAATTTGAGCTTTGTTCTCTGGGAAAGATCGACCCCCTCAAATAGCTCACAGGCGAGGGTTAGGTAGCAAACAGGTTCTATGAGCTGCTTGTAGATTTACGTTTTGGAACGCGGGTCATGGGAGGGGATTCTATATTACCGAAACTTCCCTCCGATGAGGGTTGTCTCGAGGAGTGGAAGGGAAGCACCACCTCTGGGCAGATGTGGTGCTTATCGAAAACGAGTATTAAGAACTTGGGTTATTCCGGCTCTCCATCTCTTTTTTTATCGCATCTGCCTCTCCATCCGGCTCTCCATCTCTTTTTTTATCGCATCTGCGCACGCTTTTGGGCATAGTAGAGCAGCAAGGGCAAGCGATGTTCCAAAATAGCCCCAAGCTAGCTGTTTAGTTTTTGTGAGACCTCCGAGTCCCCCCGCTATTCCGACTCCTGCGATGGCCAGAGAGCCGAGCACAGTTAGGATTTTCTCATAAGTTGTTGTGTTTTTATCACGAGGGTCGAAGGTGAGCATTAGTGCAACCGGACTCATCGAGGCCATACACCAACCAAGAGTCGGGACAGGGATTTTTCCCGAAGCCCCAACACAGACAATTATAAAAAGGGCAAAAGCCATACTGTTGCCACAACAGTTTCTTGCCTGCCCCATTTTCGACCGATTTTTAAAATGAGCGGACACGTCGGCAGATTGCGCACCGCCACCTCCACCGCTGACTGTAGGAGCATATGCCATATTTCTTCCCCCGTAGTTGGTTTAATTGTGGGATAATATACTGCTTAAATATTAAGAAAAGATTAATTTATGCATTGTTTGTAGCTGGAGCGGCCTCTTGGACCCGCACTTGCGAAGCATTTGCTCCCTCGACCACAACGTGAACCCTCACGTGCTGCTCACTTTTTCGGGCCGGAGTCGCCTTGTACCTAAAAACGCCTAGGACCATACTTAAAGGACCGACAGCTGCCATCGACCAAGAAACAGTCGACATAGGGATCCTTTCTGAAGCGCCCAGTCCGATAATCGTGAGAAGAGCAACCCCTATGACCGCAGTGGCGATAGGTTCAGCTTTTCCAATAGAGGGCAGGGAAAAATTGTTCGTAAATCTGGGAGCAGTCATCGTGTCATATGCAGCGATGCTCCCTTTTCCAGTACTAGACATGGCGTTCCCTCCTATTTCACTTACAGTATACTATTATGAAGTAATTAAATCTAGTTAATTAACTAACGATAGCAAATTATTATCTAATTTGGAATAGGCTTGCAAAATCAATTTTTCAGTTGTCGCCCAATCGAGGCAGGGATCTGTAATGGAGACGCCATAGTGCAAATTAGAAGTAATAGGTTGAGAGCCCCCCTCGAGGTGGCTCTCTAACATAAGGCCCATGATGTGAGGGTTTCCCTCCACGATTTGGTGCATCACCTTTTGAAAGGTGCTCACCTGCTTGAGAGGTCTTTTCTCACAGTTGTCATGCGAGCAGTCGATGAGTAACTTGTCGATTACCCCCGCCTGTTGACACCTCTCAACCGACTCTCTAATATTTTTTGCATAGTAGTTGGGTCCACTATACCCACCTCGAAGGACAAGGTGACAATTCGAATTCCCCTTTGCAGCAAGGCGCGCCATCTGACCCGAGGGTGAGAGGCCGAGAAAGACGTGAGGGGTTTGGGCTGAAATAAGCGCATGGATTGCACTATCGATATGACCATCACAAGAATTTTTAAAGCCGACAGGAAGAGAGAGACTCGCCGCTAGTTGTCTATGAGGAGGGGAAGAGGAAGTACGGGCTCCAATACACCCCCAGGAGAGAAGATCTACATAGTAGGGAGCGGTATTGAGCTCAAGCAGTTCGCTGGCAGCAGGCACTTCCATCATGGCAAGCTCTCGGAGCAGCACCCTTGTAAGTCGAAGGCCTCGAGCAATCTGATACGATCCGTCTGCTTCTGGATCATAGAGCATTCCCTTCCACCCTACGATTGTGCGAGGCTTTTCGACGTAGGTGCGCATCACGATAAGAAAACGATCAGAGACGTGCTCAGAAAGCGCTTTTAGACGGCGCGCATATTCAAGGGCCGACTCAATATCGTGGATCGAGCAAGGCCCCACAATCAAAAGCTTGCGATTATCCCATCCGCTCAAGATGGCGACAATCTCTTGCCGCGTTTTTTCAATAAAATCTGCCTGATCAACATCTAGGGGGATTTTTTTTATAAGCTGTTCAGGGTGAAGTAATTTCTCTTGTAAATATTCGGGAGAAAAATTGATCACAACCATAGATGCGGAGCTTAACAAAAAAAATCTTTGGGTGAAACCAATTGACGCATTTTTTTTGATCTCCTAAAATCCCCACCATTCGTATGGAACTCATTCTCAGTCAAATTGCTTCCTGGGTCTGGAAGCCGCTTTTTGTAATTCTAATCGGGACGGGGCTTTATCTTACGGTTCGTCTACGTGGGGTGCAATTTAGCAAGCTCCTCTTCTCTTTAAAGCAAGCCTTCACTCGACACGAAGAGGGAGGAGAGGGGGATATCTCACATTTTCAAGCGCTTATGACAGCGCTTGCTGCAACCATTGGGATTGGAAATATCGCAGGAGTGGCAACAGCTGTTGCACTTGGAGGACTCGGAGCTCTTTTTTGGTTATGGGTCACCAGTTTGATCGGCATGGCAACTAAATATGCTGAGGCTATCTTGGCTATCACCTACCGTATTGTAGATGATCGCAACGAGATGGCTGGGGGACCGATGTACTACATTCAACGGGGGCTCGGCTGGAAATGGCTTGCAATAGCCTTTGCTTTTTTCGGATGTCTTACCACTTTTTTTACAGGCAATATCGTCCAGTCCAATTCGATTGCTTCCGCGATTCAAGCGACCTTTGGAGGCAATGTGTGGGTTACAGGCCTGGTGCTCGCCATTTGCACGGGGCTCGTGCTTATTGGAGGGATCAAATCGATTGGTGGGGTCACCTCCTTTCTCGTGCCCATTATGGCTCTCTTCTATATCTTGGGTAGTCTCGTCGTGATTGCGCTGCGCATCGATCAAGTTCCTCACGCCTTGGTTGAGATTTTCACATCGGCCTTCACAGGCCAAGCAGCGGTCGGAGGATTTGCGGGGTCGACCTTGATGATTGCAGTCCAAATGGGGGTTTCGAGAGGTATTTTTTCAAATGAATCGGGACTGGGAACAGCGCCGATCGCAGCAGCGGCTGCGAAAACAGATTACCCCGGCAGGCAAGCTCTCGTCTCGATGACAGGAGCATTTCTCTCGACAGTAGTGTGTACCTTCACAGGGCTTGCAATCGCTGTCACGCACGTTCTTGGAGAAATAGGGCCCGATGGGCGCGTTCTTAATGGAGTTCCGATGACAATCGCAGCCTTTGATGCCGTCATTCCAGGAGGGGGGTACATCGTCGTTTTGGGGGCGATTCTCTTTGGTTACTCGACAATTGTAGGGTGGGCCTATTACGGTGAGAAGTGCTCCGAGTTTCTTTTCGGCACAAAGTCGATACTTTGGTATCGCCTCATTTTTTCTATAGTCGTTTTCTTTGGAGTCGCAATCCCCTTAGAGATCGTGTGGCTTTTAGCCGATATTGCAAATGGATTGATGGCGCTGCCCAACTTGATCGGAATTTTAGCGCTCTCAGCTGTAGTTGTGAGACAGACTCAAAAATTCTTTAAAGCTATTGAGGAGTGAGCCCATCGAGCTTCTCTTGAAGTTCCTTGGCAGTGGCAATCGCCTCTTTGAGGGCTATTTTCTGCTCTTCGATCAGCTTAGGTTGCGCCTTCTCAAGAAAATTGGGATTTCCAAGCAGTTTTTCTGATTTTTCAATCATTTGCCCCCTCTTTTCAAGAGCCTTTTGAAGTCGTACCCTCTCTTGCGCGGCGAGCTCAGGGGGGAGCGGGACAAGAAGGGTAAGGTTTCCAGCTCTTGCAGTAGCACTACAAGCGAGGGGTGGAGCTTGAGAGGTGAGCTCAATTTTTTCCACTTTGACAAGAGATCGGATGATGTGGAGCTGTTTGTCTAGTCCCTCGTGGTTGCCGATGAGATAGAGGTCTGTTTTGAGATGGGGAGGGATTTTCATCTCTCCTCGAATATTGCGCACCGCGTAAACGATCTGCTGAAGAAGGGCAAACTGCTCTTCGATTACAGGCTGAATATCTTTTTTACAGACGACTTTAGGATAAGGGGCTACAGCGCAAGCGGGAGAGAGAAGAGCTTCTACAACATCTTGTGTGTAAGGATCTGAAGCAGTCGGCTTGAGAAAGGGAAATCGCTTTTTTAAGAGTTGGAAGAGCTCTTCAGTAATGAAAGGGGCCATAGGGTGGAGAAGGCGAATGGAGTTAAGCAAGAGGATGACGAGCAACTTCTGTTTTGCAATGCGCCGAGTGCCCGCTAGCGATTGCTTACTAATCTCAAGGTAGAGTGCACAAAACTCATTCCAGAAAAAATCGTAAGCGAGCTTAGCAGCTTGGTCAAAACGGTAGTGGGTTAAATGGCCATCAACTCCTTCATTAAGTCCATTCATAACCGATAAGATCCAGCGATCTTCTAAAGAGAGCTCCGCAGGTGAGATTCCTGTTGCAAGCTCTTCAGAGGTGAGTCCCTCAAGGTTCATGAAAACAAAGCGGGCTCCATTCCACACCTTGTTTGCAAAGTGTTTGAACTCCTCAAACCTTCTCTTGTCGAGATCGATCTGTGGTGATTGATTCGCAAGAGAGCAGAGAGTCATCCGAAGCGCATCAGTGCCATAGACCTCAATCATCTCAAGAGGATCAATCACATTCCCCTTAGATTTAGATACTTTTTCCCATTTAGAGTGGACATCTGAAGGGAGGGGTTTTCCCTCATCATAACTTTTTTTCTCTTCGCCTGTGATGTAGGTGATGCCCCCTTTAGGATCTTCTCTCCAGTAGGATTTTCCAAAGATCAGGCCATGAAGAAATGTCTCTGTAAAGGGGGGGTGCCCCGTTGCATACTTGCCCATCATGATCATCCGAGCTACCCAAAAAAATAGGATGTCATTGCCAGTTTCAAGCACAGTTGTCGGATAAAATTTCTCAAAGTCGGGGGTTTTATCGGGCCACCCTAAAGTACTAAGGGGCCAAAGGGCAGAGGAAAACCAGGTGTCTAAGACATCACTCTCTTGCTCCCAATCTTGTGGGGCTGCTTTCACCTCTGGAGGATCGCCCGGCCCGTCGTAGCAGATCATTTTTTCTGGGTCATCTTTGTGGTACCAGATAGGGATCCGGTGGCCCCACCAAAGTTGCCGGCTGATGCACCAATCGCGCAAGTTGTTGACCCAGTGGAAATAAGTGTTTTTCCAAGAGGAGGGGTGCAACGTGACTTCATCTTGATCGATGGCCTCTTTAAGGGAGGGGATAAATGGAGTCATCTTGATGAACCACTGTTTGGAGAGATAGGGTTCAATCACCGACTTGGAGCGGTAAGAAATTCCCACACGCGAGGTGTGAGGCTCTGCTTTTTCAAAAAAGCCAAGCTTCTTCATTTGAGCGATTACAGCTTGTCTCGCCTCTTCACGGTTCATTCCAGAAAAGGGTCCACCAGCCTCATTGATCTCTCCACTCGGCGTGAGGATGTTGATCATCTCGAGATTATGGTCTATGCCGATGCGGTAATCATTCGGGTCGTGAGCGGGTGTGATCTTTACCATCCCTGTACCGAACTCTGGATTGACATGACGATCAGCAAGGATGGGGATTTCTCGATTCATAAGAGGAAGAAGCACCCTCTTGCCAATCAGATGGTGGTAGCGCTCATCATCTGGAGAGACGGCGATAGCTGTATCTCCGAGCATCGTTTCAGGGCGCGTTGTCGCAATCCGCACAAAACCTGACTTATCGGCTAGGGGGTACTTGAAAAACCAGAGGTGACCAGCCCGCTCCTCGTGCTCCACCTCGTCATCTGCAAGGGCGGTCTCTGTCACCGGGTCCCAATTCACAAGGTAGTTGCCTTGGTAGATCATCCCCTCGTCATAGAGATGCTTAAACATCGTTCGAACAGCTCGATTGCAACCCTCGTCAAGAGTAAAACGTTCTCTTGAAAAGTCACAAGAGCAGCCGAGTTGTTTGAGTTGATTGAGAATATGTCTCCCATGCTTCTCTTTCCACTCCCAGACGATTTTTATAAACTCTTCCCGGCTGAAATCGCTTCGCCTCTTATTTTGTGTTGCGATGAGGTGTTGTTCAACAACCGTTTGTGTTGCAATGCCCGCGTGGTCGGTTCCAGGCAAAAAAAGCGCCTCAAAGCCACTCATTCGCTTCCACCTGGTGAGAACATCTTGCAAGGTGCTTCCCAAAGCGTGGCCGATGTGGAGCACCCCAGTGACATTGGGTGGAGGAATGACAAGAGAGAAGGGGGGCTTTTTGGAGTGGGGGTCTACTTTAAAAAATTGATTCTCTTCCCAGAAATGGACCCACTTGCGATCGGTCTCTTTAGGGTCGTAGGCTTTGGGAAGTTCAAAGAAATCCATGGGCGGCAATTATAATCCATTTCTCATTTCAGAGCAATTTACTCTGGGATGGAGATGTACTCCTCGCTTTCTAGATGACGGTAGTAGGCCTCGAGGTCGGGATTTTCTGCGCAGCAGTAGTAGAGAGCCATCTGCCGATAAAGCTGCCTTCTCTCCCACATAAAGGAAGTGCTGTACCACGCAATGGATTCGGTAATTTTGTTAGTAAGCTCGTGGCTAAGTAGTGCCCAAGAGCGAGGGAAAGGAGTATCGATCACCCCTGAAAAGTGGATTTTAGCGATCTCTTCGCCTTCAGTGAGCAACAAAAAACAGCCGAAGAGGGGGTGGAGCAGGGTTCCTTCTTGGTTGAGAAGCTCGAGCGGGTAAGAGTCAAAGATACGGCTTGTTTCGTCTATCTCTTTACGCTTAAGGTGGGCCCAGATGAGGTTGGCATCCAATCGAATTTGATCTTCACGCGATAAAGGGACCTTTATCCTCTTGGCTAGCTCAAAAACGCACGGCTCTTGATCGCTCTTGAGCGCCTGCTGCATCAGGTAGTTGAGCGCTCTAAAATCTAAATTTGTAGATTCAAGAGCTTTTGTTAATGATTCACTATGGCAGATCCAAAGGGGAGTTAAACTCTCAAGAGTTTGGTGAATCGCTTGCCCTTGATTATAAGGGAGCTTACTTTTGAGAGCAGCTGCTTCGTCCATGATTTGCCGTGCCAAAGAGAAAGAGCCGAGCTCAAAAAGTGAGTAGATCAGATCGCCGAGCAATACCGCATCAAAAGGCTCAATTATGGCAAGTTCTTGGTAGATTTCGAGCAATGTGTAGGGAGCTGCGAGCCAAAAAGCGAGGGTAGCGGCAAAACGGATTTCACTTGGTTTCTCTTTTCCAACCGAGGAGGAGTCGATCCCGCTCTCAAAAAAGAAAAGAGGCTCCCAGTGGTGGATTAGGTAGGTAAAGAGCCGTTTGGCATCTTCGCTTGGGACTCGATCTGGTAAGAGCCTTAGCACAATAAGGATGAGCTGATAAGCTGAGCGGCGATCGGTTTGAGAGGCCTCATGCATGCGGTAGATGATCTGCTGGCGAAGTGCATCTGACAAGGGGTGTTTTGCGTAGCGTCTAAGTCCTAGTTCTAAACATTTAATCTCTTCCAAATGGTCTCTAAGAGATTGGTAAACAATAGCTTTCCCCAAGTATTCGAGGGGGGCTCCAGGGGTGTTATGGAGCTTAGCGAATTCCTCTAGAGCCAAAGAGTAGTTCGCCTCCATTTGTTTCGAGCTCTTAGCTGTGCGCGCTTTTTCGAGCACCGTGATCCCTGCGCGGAAAAGAGCTTCACGCCCTTCTGTGTGACCTGGGAAGCTATTGCCAATCCTCCGGTACTCAGAGAGGGCTCGATCGTAATCTTTGCTTGCTAAAAAGGCGTCGGGAATCGACAAGCAGCTGACCCGTAGGCTTTGCCCTCCGACGGAGACAAGCATCGGTTTAAGCTCAAAGTGATCATCTTGCGCTAAAATTCCCAAGTGGTTGCCAAAGAGGGGAAGGTAGCTCACATAAGAGAGAAGCTCTTTGCCATCAAGACTTACATGGATGGTGAGATCGACTTTTTCAATAACGAGCTGGTGCCACTTCCCCTGCTTGAGAGCAACACTTGGCTTGTGCAACACTTCTATCGTATTGCGAAAAAGAGAGACTCCCTGATTTTCGTCGGTTCCAAGCCACAAACAGTATCCCTCAAGCGGCAGATCTCGCTTGGCCGCATCGGGAACTGAGAGCAAAAAGCCAATCCCAGCTCCATCTAGACCAATTCTAAGTGTAGCTTCAATGCGCGTTTTTTCTGCAAATGAGGCCTTCGAAACCATCACACTCACCCAGTCGGCGGCTTCAAGCGTGCGGGTGAGGGCAGCATGTTTTGCGATGAGCACATTTTCGTGAAATTCCCAGTCTTTTTTTTGATGGATGTTAAGCACTCCCGCTTCAAACCATTCTGAGCGGCCCTCCATATGATTTTTCAAGTCGTCGAGAATCGACTCTACCGTTTGGTAGCGCTCATGAGGAGCGGGATGAAGGGCGCGTTTCACAAGTGCTGAAAGGCTTGGAGGGACCTCTCTGTAGGGAGCACTCTCTTCAGGATCGAGCAGCTTTTCTAAAGAGAGGTTTTTTTGAAATTCTTTGAGCGAAGAGCGTTTAAAGGGGAGGTGGAGAGTTAAAATCTGATAGAGGATCACCCCTAAGGCGTAGACATCTGTAGCAACAGAGGCCTGAGCTCCATTGGCGCGTTCGGGTGCCATGTAAGAGACAGTGCCCACAAGCTTGCCAGGAATCGTGAGATGAGGCTCGATCTCTTTGCACTCAATATTTAGCTCTTCATGTTGATCTTGGATCATTTGAGCCAGGCCCCAATCCAATAAAATGACCTCACCAAATTTTCCGACTAAGATGTTTTCAGGTTTGAGATCGCGGTGCAGAATCCCCTTAGAATGGGCGTAGGAGACCGTTTGACAGACGGTGCGAAAAATGGGGAGAAGGGAAGCAATAGAACCTTTAACCCCCTTCAAGAGGGCTGCATCTCTTAAAATTTGCTTAAGAGAGTCGCCTTCAACATAGGGCATGGTGTAGTAGATATCTTCTTTCTCTTGGTGGATTGAGAAGACAGAAATTGTGCCGGGGTGAGTGAGGTGGGCGGTGATCTGCGCTTCGCGCAAGAAACGGTGGCGTATAGCTTGGTGTTCTTTAAGGTCGGAGCGAATTTTTTTAAGGGCAATTTTTCTTCCACAGACTGGATCAAAGGCGAGCCAAACCTCACCCATACCCCCTTTTCCAATGAGTTCTAAAACTTCGTAGCGCCCTATTTTTTCGTTCATCGAATCTTTCTCCAAAGCGCTAGCGCCTCATCTGATGCAAAATCGACATAGCAGTGGTGGCCTAGCTCCGCGTCGAGGTAGCGCCCATTGCTCGAACTGTAACTCTCTGCCATTTGGTGAAAAAGTGCATTGCACCCCACCTCATCTCGGACAGGGAGGGTGTAGCGGAAGCCGCAACGGAGAAGGGAAAAAAAATCTCCCTCCCACCTCTTAAATCCTTGCCTTATCGCGAGAGGAAGGGTAGGGGCTCCGTCAGTTAGAGGGCGCTTTTTTTGAAAATTAGGGTCGGTTAAAAACCACTGAAAACAGTTTTCAGCTGTTTGGAATAAAAAGAGATACTGCTTGGGCTCAATTGTAGCAACGTGCAGAGGGATCATAAAACTGAAGATACCTCAAGCCTCACAGTTTGACAACCCCGAGAGATTCAGGATCACAATCAGTGAGGGATTGTAGTAGCATGAGCGTGTCTTGTTCCTCTAAATCGCTCACTATGATCTCTTGGAGGCGTCGTTTTATATGTCCCTTCCAAAAGTCCCGGGGCGCTATAACAAGCTGTTCGCCCACTACTCGTCTGAAAGAGCATACGCGAATAGGGGCGCTCTCTCTTACAAAAGAGGCACTAGGGGTGAGAGTGGAGATTGAACGGGTGAGTGTTGCAGTGCTCTGTTGGGCGCTGCTATAAATCGATGCGCGGTCATCTATGAGACTAGGCGTTTGAGTGAAGAGATCTACGCCTGTGAGCAAACATTGCGAATTCTCGCCCACACGTGCAATCAAATGCGTTCCATTTCCAAAGACGAAGTACTCTTTTCCATATTGAAGCACCCCAGCATTGAAGTTTCCTGCATTAGGAGATTGATTGAGTGCATCTTCGAGCCCTTCTTGTGTCAAGCCAGGACGACTCAGTAGGTTTTGAAGCCAACCCTGACACTCTTCAGATGGATTTGTGCAAGAGAGAAAAAGAGTTCTGCCAAAGGGACGTGCGGGTGGCTCGGGGGTCAGTGCGATGGACTCCACCCGCGTGCGCTTAGGGCGAGGGAGGCTGCAAGAGAGGAGCAAGGTAGCGACAAAGGTAAAAGAGAGATAGGAGATCACTTCAGCTTTGTTAAAATGTACCACACCGACCGGTGGGAGAAAGAGAACAGCGACTGTCGTGAAGAGGATGGCTAGCACCGTCTTGGTGAGAGATTTGACGGTGCAAAGCTTAGTGAGTGTCAAAGAGTGAGAGGAGAGGACTGGGTTGCAATTGAGGGGCATACAAAAGAACTCTATACCCACATGCAATTATTTTACAAGTAGCTCCCTGTGAGCGAATGGGGATGCTCTGCCACCTCTTCAGGGGTACCAGTAGCTACGATCTCACCCCCGGCCTCTCCCGCCCCCGGTCCTAGATCAATCAGGAAATCACAGCTTTGGATCATCTCAATATTGTGCTCGATCACAAGCAAAGTATTGCCCTTATCGACAAGTCTATGGAGCAGATTGAGGAGCTTTTCGATGTCATCGGGATGCAGACCCGTTGTTGGCTCATCGAGCAAGTAGAGGGTTTTTCCCGTTCCTCGTTTAGAAAGCTCACGACTCAGTTTCATCCGTTGCGCCTCTCCTCCCGATAGTGTCGCAATTTCTTGGCCGAGTTTGAGGTAACCTAGCCCCACTGATTGCAATGTTTTTAAGATGCGGGTCACTTTTGGAAGGAGGGCAAAGGCCTCGAGAGCTTGATTCACTGTAAGGCAAAGTAGCTCTCCAAAACTCATACCAT
This sequence comes from Chlamydiota bacterium, assembly GCA_021772465.1. GTDB lineage: Bacteria > Chlamydiota > Chlamydiia > Chlamydiales > JAAKFR01 > JAJFLX01. The sequence continues at coordinate 45,607 of JAJFLX010000001.1, read as the reverse complement.
GGTACTCAACTTCAAGAGAGAGCGGGTTGAGCCGCATGCCGTTGCATTGGTCGCATTCGAGTTTGACAGGAGGAAGAAAAAGCATCTCGATTTTTCTATATCCGAGTCCCCAGCATCGAGTACACATCCCTTTTCGGTGGTTGTAGCTGAAGTGGTGGGGTTGAAGCCCACGAGTGCGGGCGCCTCCTAAAGAGGCGTAGAAGGTACGCAGGTGAGTGAGCACTTCGACGTAAGTTCCCACATCCGAACGCACCGTATGCCCAATCGGGTTTTGGTCGATGACGATGAGTTTGTTGAATGGCTCGCCCTCATCGAGCAATGCGCGCACTTTGGGTCGAATCACCTCATGCATCAGAGTCGATTTTCCCGAACCCGAAACACCCGTTAGTGCTGTCATCACCCCAATAGGAAGGGCTATGGAGATATTTTTTAAGTTGTTGAGAGCGGCTGCTTCGACAGGAAAATGCGCTTTCGCTTGTCGCCGTTTTTTGCGCTTTGTGACCGTTTTTCTTCCAGAGAGGTAGGCTCCTGTCAAAGAGTTCGGGTTTGCTAGCACTTCATCGTAGCTCCCACGAGCTGTAATGTGACCCCCGAGGTGTCCCGCTCCAGGTCCAAAATCGAGAAGGTAGTCAGCTGTTGCAACCGTTTGAGGGTCGTGCTCAACAAGCAGAAGGGTGTTGCCTAACTCTTTGAGAGTAAGAAGAGCATCGTTTAATTGAGCATTGTCATGAGGGTGGAGGCCAATAGTAGGCTCATCGAGCACATAGAGCATCCCCGTGAGGCTGCTGCCCAGTTGTCTTGCAAGTCGGATACGCTGCGCCTCCCCATTGCTTAGAGTCGGAGCTCTTCGATCTAGGGTGATGTAGCCTAGCCCCACTTTGTTGAGGAAAAGGAGTCTTTCAATAAGTTGTTTGAGAACCTCCTCAAGAACCTTTTGTTGTTTTGGCGGCAAACGGAGGGTTTTTAAGAAATCGAGCGCTTCATGAAGGGGGATGCGGCAGAGAGAATCGATAGAGTGGGGCCCTAAGGTGACATGCCGAGCAAGAGAGGTTAAACGAGATCCTTGGCAGGTCGGGCAAACAATCTCATCGAGGAGCTTGAGGAGGGGAGTGCGTATATTACTACGTGCAATTCGCCCTGCTTTAGCTAGGATAGGCTCGAATCCAAGCCATTCGAATCGGTATCCAGGGCCCTCGTGAATTTCATGGGATCCTTTAAAGAGAAAAGAGCGCTCCTTTTCACTTAGCTCAGAGAGACGTATTTTCGGATCAATTCCTCTTTTTTTGAGGAGCTGGTTGAAAACTGCGATGCGATTTTCACTCCAAAGCTCTCGCAGGAGTCCTAAAGTGGAGAGAGTCATCACCTCAGGGTGACTTTCGAGATGGGCGCCATACTGGTAGCCGAGTCCCGCGCACTCAAGGCACATCCCTTCAGCACTGTTAAAGGAGAAAGTGTGGGGTGTGATCTCGGGGTAAGATTTCCCAGTCGAGGGAACAGCAAAGGCTAGGTTGAAAAGTACATCACCCTCCTCTCTAGCAGCTAAGAGCTTTCCCTCGCCTATCAGCGCGGCAGACTCTACTGCTTGGCGGAGTCGCGACTCACTTCTCGGGCCCACTTTGATCCGGTCGATGACAAGAGCGAGCGTCTGTTTGCGCAGCCTGTCGTAGGGGATCGACTCGTCGAGCTCGTAGATCTCTTCGCCCAAACGGATGCGGACGAAACCTTGCTGCTGGAGGCGAGCAATTAGGTCTTCAAACGCCTCTCCTTTGCGGATTGCAAGCGGCGCGAGAAGAGTGATCTTTTCCCCTTCTGGGTACTCCATGATTTTGTCAGAGACATACTCAGGTGTAATCGACTCGATCCTCTCTCCAGATTCAGGGCAATGAGGAGTGCCAGCTTGAGCAAAAAGAATTCGAAGGTAATCATAGATCTCAGTCATCGTTCCGATGGTGCTTCGAGGGTTGCCAGCGGCCGCTTTTTGTTCGATGGCAATGGCAGGGGAGAGCCCTTCGATTTGTGAGAGCTTGGGCTTGGGCATCTGTTTTACAAACTGCCTCGCATAAGGGGAGAGCGACTCGATGTAACGCCTCTGCCCTTCTGCGTAGATCGTTTCGAAAGCAAGAGAGCTTTTTCCCGATCCAGAGGGGCCAGTACAGACCGTGAGTTTTCCTCTAGGAATACTCAAGTTGAGGTGTTTGAGGTTGTTTTGTTCCGCTCCTTTAACGGTGATTGCTTGGACCTCTTTCCCGTGAGGCGAAGAGGTAATTTCTGGGTTCAGATCAGGCTTGGGACCAAGAGCCGCTCGCAGCGCTTCGCCTGTCGGAGTCTGCATTTTTGCGAGCTTTTCAGGGCTCCCTTCAGCTAGGATCTCTCCCCCTCCTTCACCCCCCTCAGGTCCAAGGTCAAGGATCCAGTCGGCAGTTTTAACCACATCCATGTTGTGTTCGATGAGCAAGACAGTGTTCCCACGATCAACCAGTTCATGGAGTACTGCAAGGAGCGCTTTGATGTCGTGAAAGTGCAGGCCAGTTGTGGGCTCATCGAGGATGTAGAGCGTCTTTCCAGTCCCCGGGCGGACCAGCTCTTTGGCGAGTTTGATCCGTTGCGCTTCACCCCCAGAGAGGGTAGTGGAGGGTTGTCCCAGTTCAATGTATTCCAGCCCGACTCTAGCAATCACATCCAGCTTTCGCTTCAAAGAGGGGATGTTGGCAAAAAAATCTGCCGCCTCCGCGATGGTCATTTTGAGTACCTCGTGGATGTTCTTTCCCTTGTAGCGAATCGACAAGGTCTCCTGATCAAACCGCATACCACGGCAAACTCCACATGGAACCCATTGGTCTTCAAGAAAATCCATGTCAACTCGGATCATTCCCATCCCTAGGCATTGCGCGCACGACCCGTGCCGTACATTGAAGCTAAAACGTCCTGGAGTGTAACCGCGAACCACACTTTCGGGGAGCTGGGTAAAAAGAGTTCTGATTTCGTCGAAGATCTTGATGTAGGTTGCTGGGTTGGACCTCGGGGTTCGTCCTATTGGCGATTGGTCGATAGCAATTACTTTATCAATTTTCTCGACGCCTTTGATCTTCTTGTGGCATCCCACCTTGTGCTCAGCATGGTGGAGGTGGTTGGCTAGAGCTGGGTAGAGCGTATCGATGATGAGCGAAGATTTTCCAGAGCCCGATACTCCAGTGATGGTCAAAAAAAGATGGAGTGGAAAGGTCGCATTCACCCCTTTGAGATTATTTTGAGAGGCGCCTAAAATCTCGATTTTATCCTTGCCAGGCTTTCTTCTCAGATGTGGAATTTCAATAGACTCTCTGCCACTGAGGTATTTGGCAGTGATCGATTCTGGGTGAGCGAGCAATTCTTGTATCGATCCGTTGACGAGAATTTGCCCCCCGAGTACACCAGGGCCTGGACCAAAATCGACGATGCGATCGGCCGCGCGCATAGTCTCTTCATCATGCTCGACAACAATCACAGTGTTCCCCATGTCTCGCAGTTGCTTGAGGGTGCGGATGAGTTTTTTGTTGTCGCGCGGGTGAAGTCCGATTGAAGGCTCGTCTAGAACGTAAGTGACCCCTACCAAACCGCAACCCACCTGAGAAGCGAGGCGTACGCGTTGCGCCTCTCCTCCCGAGAGCGTGGGGGCCGCCCGATCGAGCGAGAGGTACTGCAGGCCCACATCGAGCAGAAACTGAATGCGATCTACGATCTCTTTGAGCAACTCTTCGGCAATTTGAAGCTCTTGGGGCTCCAAGGCGAGCTCTTCGAAAAACAGTGCCAGTTTCTCAAGTGGGAGGGCTGTTAAATCGTGAATTCGTGCACCTTTTAGCTGCGCAGCGGCCGGGTAGGCTCGAAGCTTTGAGCCCTGGCACTCTGGGCAGATCTGCTCGTGCATCCACTCACGCATCTTTTTACGATACGATTCACTTTTGGCTTCAGCGAAACGGCTTTTGGCCTCATGAAGCACGCCGCGCCATTGAACATAATCGGTCCAAGTTCTGTGGTGGACGGGATGGACAAAGTGCATTTGCACCCACTTCTTTTCCGTCCCCTCCAAAAAAACTCGCTTCGCGCGGTCGGGGAGGTCCTTCCAAGGAGTGTGCACATCGAAATCATAGAGCTTCGCGAGGTTATTATAAATATTTCCAAACCGCACGGTTTGATATGAGCTCGCTAGTGCGCAGCAATCCTCTGCAATGCTCTTTTCGGGATCGATGATCGTCTCGAGTTGAAATTCCTGAGTGAAACCCAATCCATGGCAAGCGGGACACATTCCTGAGGGGCTATTGAAGGAGAAGTCATGAGGTTCGAGCGAGGAGTAGTAGATCCCCGATCCTTTTGAGTAGGCATGGGTGGAGAAGAGTGTCTCATTTTGACTCTCCATCTCAAGGATGGTGAGCATTCCCTTCCCTATGTCAAGAGCGCTCATGACCGACTCGGCAGCCCGAGATTGGTTCTCTTCGTTCATGATGAGTCGATCGATGACAAGGTCGATGTCGTGAGCCAGATTTTTATCGAGATGAAGCTCTTCTTCAAGGTCAACTAAGACTCCATCTACACGAGCTCGTGTGAATCCCCGTCTCAAGAAATAGGCAAGATCGTCTTTAAACTCCCCCTTTTTTCCCTTTGCAACGGGGGCTAAAATCATCAACTTAGTCCCACTTGGGTACCCTTGGATGGTTTTGATGATCCGCTCCTTGCTCTCTGGCGAAACAGGCTCTCCACTTACAGGGCAGTGAGGGAGAGCCACACGCGCATAGAGCACTCGGAGGTAGTCGTAGATCTCTGTGAGAGTGCCGACAGTTGATCGAGGGTTTTTCCCTGCGCTTTTCTGCTCGATGGCAATCGTCGGAGAGAGTCCTGAAACGTGTTCCACATCGGGCTTGCTCATATCGCCCAGGTAGCGGCGCGCATAAGTTGAGAGTGACTCGATATAGCGCCTCTGGCCCTCAATAAAAATGGTGTCAAAAGCTAGGGATGATTTTCCCGATCCTGAGACGCCTGTAAAAGCAATCAACTCACCCGTCTCGAGAGTAAGATCGACAGCTTGGAGGTTGTGTACTGAGACTTTTTTGAGAGTGATAGGCCGTTTCACAGAGAGGATTCTAACACATTTTTAGCGATTCACCCTAGAAATAATTCGAGCGAGTTGCTATCACTGAAACCGCATGATAAACCGCACTAAAATCGTTTGTACGATGGGGCCTGCCGTAGCTGGCGCCCGGATGATCAGAGAGCTCTTAGATGCTGGCATGAATGTTGCCAGGTTAAATTTTAGTCATGGCACCCATGAAGCGCATGGGAAAATGATCAGAGAGCTCAAAACTGCTCGAGAAGAATTGAAGCTCCCCCTTGCTATTATGCTCGATACAAAGGGACCTGAGGTGCGCCTCGGGGATATCAAAGGGGGGAGTGTTGAGCTCAAAGCGGGGGAATCACTTTGGCTTCTTGAAAAAGAGGTAGAGGGTGATGCCACTCAAGTCTCTATCTTTCCTACAATGGTGCTCAAGGCACTTAAGGAAGATATGTTTGTTCTTCTCGACGACGGCTACATTGTAACAAAAGTAGTCGAGGTGGGAGAAAAGGGCGTGAGGGTTCGGGTTGAAAATGGGGGGATTTTGCGTTCGACTCGCGGGGTGAATGTCCCAGGTGTCACTGTCGATTTGCCTCCTTTGACGGAAAAAGACAAAGCCGATATCCGATTTGGCTGCGAGCAGGATGTCGATCTTTTGGCGGCCTCTTTTATTCGCTCTGCTGAGCATGTGATTGAAATCAAAAATTTTCTTGAGCAAGAGGGGAAACCTCAAATCGATGTCATCGCTAAAATTGAAAATCGGGAGGGGATTCAAAATTTCGATAGCATCGTCCAAGTTGCAGACGGGATTATGATTGCTCGTGGGGACCTTGGCGTTGAGCTTCCTCTCACGCAAGTTCCTCGACTGCAAAAGATGATGATTCGCAAGAGTTATCTTGCTGCAAAGCCTTCCGTCACTGCAACACAGATGCTTGAATCGATGGTCAAAAGCCCCAGACCGACCAGAGCAGAAGCCTCTGATGTAGCTAATGCTATTTACGACAGCACCTCCGCCGTTATGCTTTCAGCAGAAACCGCTATCGGGAGCTACCCGATTGAGGTTGTCAAAGTAATGCGAGCGATCATCGAAGAGACCGAGGACGATTTCAACTATATCGAGTTTTTCAAAAGGGGGACGCACCGCCATTTCCATGATGTCCCCTCATCGGTCGCTTTAGCGTGTATCAATACCGCCTATTCTGCAAATGCAAAAGCAATATTTGCTTTTACAACGAGTGGTTCGACGGCTCGCCTTCTCTCTCGTCTTCGACCGAAAATCCCCATTTTAGCGATGACGACAAGTCCTAAAGTCTACAATCAGCTCGCTCTTGCGTGGGGTGTCACACCTATTCTCTGTCAAGAGGCAGTTACAATTGAGGATGCTAAGAGGCAGATCAGTGACTACGCCCTCCAAAGGGGCTTGGTGCAGTATGGCGACCTCGTGGTGATCACCGCGGGGACTCCCTTTGGACAGGCGGGCACGACTAATATGATGATTGTGGATAGTATTGGGGATGTGCTCGTTCGAGGAAGGGAAGGGGGTGGGGAGAGAATTCACGGCAAAGTCCTTCTTTTTCCCTCCGCCGAGATGATGGATTACGGAGCGCTCGACCGGATAATCGTCATCAACCACTGCAGTCCGAGTGATCGTCCGATACTCGAAGGAGCTGCGGGGGTCATCTTGCAAAACCATATGGATGACCTCGATTCCGAGCGCTACCTTCAAGAAGCGGCTGAACAGTTGAAAATCCCTTATATTTTGCGAGCTGAAGGGGCGGGCGACGTGTTGCGAAATGAGCAACTTGTCACACTCGATCCGGAGTTAGCTTTGGTTTACAAAGGCGTGGTATGAGAGGAGTGCAAGACCTACAATCGCTGCTGTCTCAGTTCGAAGTGTTAGGTTGTTTAATTTAAGTCCTTGGGATCCAAGTGCTTTTAGGTGAGTTTTTTCATCAGCTGTGAAACCCGATTCAGGTCCAACAAAGAAAAGATAGCCCTCTTGCTCTTTTGAGAGCCCCTCTCCCTCGAGGTCGCCGAAGTAGGCAGGATGGGGGAGTTCACTCCACTTAAGTAGCGGGGGTTTCATTAGAATTTTCGGGAGAGTTAACCTTCCACACTGCTTGAGAGCTGCGACTGAGAGGTGATGGAGACGTTTTATTTGATGATCCGAAATCTCTTTTTTTTCACTATTCTGAGCAGGGTAGAGCCAAAGTTCACTCATGCCCAGCTCGGTCCCTTTTTCAACGATAAGATCGAGTTTTGAGGGGCGCACGAGCGCTTGGCACAAAATAAGCGGCTTTTGAGGGACCTCTTTTTGGACATCGAGAATCTCAAACTCACCAGAAAGATTCAAAAGTCTTGCTTCGGCCTTTTCACCTCGCCCATTGACGAGCTCTAAAGTGTCGCCCACCTGAGCGCGCATCACTTTCAAATGGCGACTCTCCTCTTTTGAGAGTTGGCAGCGCCCCTCGAAGGAGCTTTCTACATAGAAACGGTTGTGAGGCATTCGGGTTTCACCAAAGTTTTTGTCAGAGTTTCGAGATCCAGAGGGGGGAGCGCTTTGAAAGCGCCTAGTTTACAATAGTGTTTACGAGCTCGTTTAGAGCCGTAGAGATCAATCACGAGTTGGAAGCGGTAGTCGCGCAATAAAAGCTCTCTCTCTTCTTTGAAGGGGATCACTTCTCCCTCAGGAATTTCAATCGAGTGCCCTTCAGGAATGAAGTAGGTAAAAAAACTTTGGGGATAGATCTGTCTCAGCCTATCGACCACAATCTTTGAAGAGTCTCGAGATAGAAGGACTAGGATGAAGCTATGACGGTAGGGACGTTTCACGTGGTTGACACCCGCTTGCTTCCACCTGTCGTGCACCCACATCCACTGCTCAGGTTTTTTTGCTATGCTCTTTTCGAGGTAGCGCATCGCTTGATCCATCATCTCTGGGACCTCTTCTTTGAGTGGTCGAGAGAGATTAGGCCAGATAGGGGGTGAGGCGCTCACGTGGTACTTGTGCCCAATCCGCTCAGTGTGTCCGACCACAAGAGGGGAACCGGTTTTATAGGCGAGAAGAGCTGGGGTTGAGGCTGTCCAAGCTCGGGTTCCAAAAAGGGGATAGCTGTAAGAACTACTCGGGTAGGCCTGATCTCCGACGATGCCTAGAAACTCCCCGCGGCGCAGAGCTTTCATCCCTTCTCGGATGGCATTTTTGGGCATCACAATTTTCCCTCCATGCATTTCGCGAACAGAGAGAATATAGCGGTAGAGCCACGGATTTTTTATAGGCCTGCCGATTGCAACTCCTGGAAACTCAGCGGTGATCGCCAAAAATGGGACCTCCCAGTTTGCTTGGTGGCCGGTAAAAAAGATCAACCCTTGCTTTTGGTTGAGAAGGTCCCGCACTTCGCTGTTCTCTTCAAGGGTTGCGAAGTGCCCCACATCGCGTCGGCTTTTTTTAAGAGCAAAGAACTCCAAACAGGTAATCATCAAGCTCTGAAAGGAGGCTAAAGCGATCTTTTTTCTCTCTTCCTCGCTTCGAGTTTCACCATAGGCAATGGCTAAATTGCTGAGCGCTTTCTTGCGAAAGGGGCGGTGGAAATAAAATGCGAGAAGCCCAGCGCTTCGCGCGATGAAGTGAAGAAGGGGGCTTGGGAGCCAAGAGATGAGGAGCCCAAAAAGTCTAAATAGAAGGAAGTTTATGAAGTACATAACGTTTTATCAACTAGAGTAGCTAATTGGTTAGAAAAATCCAACTGTTTCACGCTATGGCGAATACGTATTGCACTTTCAAGAGTTTTGGGATAATCAAAGGCGTAATGAAAATCTTTTTCATGCTCAATCACCCGCCCCGTGTCGGGTCTCAACACCTCGCTTCCCCCGTTCGAGGGAGAGGAGAGAACAAAAAGACCCATGGCGAGCGCCTCTACTGTGACGTTTGCAAAGGGGTCGTAGATAGAGGGGATAGCCAGTACATCCGCTCTTTGGTAAAAAAGGGTCAGATCCTTTTGTGCTCCTGCAAAACAAATTTTGTCACTCAGGCCGAGAAGATGAGCCATTTTTCGAAATTTTTTTTCATTTTTCTCTTTTCCCACAACGGTGAGTTGGAAAGGGGTCTTAACACGAGCCAGCCCTCGAAGCAAAAAGGGGAGTCCTTTTCGTTCGTAACCATTTCCCACAAAAAGAAAATGGAAAGGGCCCGGGCGAGGAGTTTCAAAGCCCGCCTTAAAGGGAGCTTCAAATTCTTTCCACTCTACCCCATTGTGGACGACTTCAATTTTGCTCGGATCGGTCGCGTAGTTTTGGATAATCTCACGCTTCACTTGAGAGGAATTGGTGAAAAGCACTCGAAGATCGGGGTGTTCGAAGGCTTTTTTTTCTAATTGGAGCAGAAGCCTGTGTAGGGGGTTGAGGCGAAGCGATATTTTCTTTAAGAGGGGCTCCACCTCCATCCGTTTTTTTAGGTAGACGGCATGCACACCACTTCCTGCTCGGTAGTGGGTGTGATAGGTCGTACGCTCCATTCCAAAAATCACATCGGAAGGGTTGTTTTTAAGCCACTCTTTACAAGAGTTATCAAATTTTAAGAGGTGGTAGAGAGAGAATTTAGAAGAGCGACCAAGAGAGATCACTTCAACGCCCTCAACTGCAGGCGGAGGGCCTGATGTGAGAATTTTGACTAAACACCCACGAGCAGCGAACATGCGCGCAAGACGTAGGGTGTATTTCTCCGCTCCCCCTCGATGTGCAAGTCTGCTTTTAAGGAGGGTGACCCATTTCATATCACGGAAGCGTTAAGGTGATTGTCTCTGCATTCAGCTCGGCGTGGATCTCGAGGGGCTTCCCATCACTTGTAAAGAGCACGAGTTTTCTCAAATAGTCACGAAAGCGGTCACGAATCGACTCTTCTGAATATTTTTGTATACTCCGCTCGTTGGAAAAGCGCGCTTGCAACTGCTTGAGAGAGGCCTCTACAAACTTGTCTTCGAGTGCTTTTTCATCAATAAATTCTACTGCCCAGTGCAGCTCTTCTTGCACATTTTTTGGTGCAGCGACGACAATGAGCAGCATATTGTCTCGCACTACATCGAGAAAAAGTTGGCTGACATCTCGGACATAAAGAGATACCACAAGCCGTTTTAACCCTTTTTTCTTCTGTACAATTTCGCTTGTCGCCAAGGAATAGGTCTGGGGGTTGATTGTATTGCTATATTTAATCGGAAAAAAGATCGTGATGGGAAGCTCAGTGCCCAGCGCAACGAGCTCTTGTTTGAGAAAATCAAGCCTAAGCAATTTGGCGCGGGGATCATTCAATGGTTCAAAAGTGTTTTCTTTAAATGGGATAGCAATTTTTTTCCAAGAGTCTGGAATTTTGAAGGTGACCTCTTCGTGCTTCCCTTGGCGGCTGTAGAGGGCATTGAGCTCCTCGTCGGTGATGCGATTGAGATTGAAAGTGAGCTCTAGTCCACTCTCCTTCAATGCTTGAACTTGCTCAGCTGGACCGCTCACTTTTTGGATCAACCTTTTGGGCCAAGCATCGAGGAACTGGTACCCCTTAGGCGGCTCACCAGCAGGACGGGTGATCATTACAGGGATCGATTCAGTGATCAGTGGGCTGAGTTTGATGATGATGTCATTGGCAGTCACATCTGTGATTGATTTGCGAAGATCGAGATCTGGGTTTGAACTCACAAGGTTTTTCTTATCGATCGTAGCAATCCACGTATCTTCATGACCCTCAGCATTGATGACCACCTCGAGATCTGAGGGTTTCAAATCTTGAACGACCGACTTGCCGCCCGTCACTGTGACCGATATTTTTTTTCCAAGCATGCCATTTGGGAGAAGCCCGACCACGGTTTTATCATCGGCCAAGTTCACAATGCGCAAAGGGACATCCGCTATAGTGCGAGTGATATTGATCGTTTGATTGACAAGTAGCCAAACGACAATGGCTGTCAAAAGGGCGACGACCTTCCTGGGCCAATTTTTGATGAAAACTCGATTCAAAATCGCTTTCATTTCCACCACTTCCATGCTTTAAGTTTTTTCGTCAACTCAGGAGGGGTGAAGACACTGCGAATGATACCTCTGAATCGATCGATCTTAATTCCCCGTGTTAAAATCCCATCTCTTGCAATCGACACTTTCCCAGTTTCCTCAGAAACCACAATAATCAGTCCATCGGTCTTTTGACTCGCTCCTAAAGCTGCGCGGTGACGAGTGCCCATGGACTTCGAGAGCTGGGCTGTTTCATGTGCTAGGGGTAGGATGGTTCCAGCTGCTACGACTTGGGTTCCTCGGATCACTACTGCTCCATCGTGCAGGGGCGTGGTTGTCATAAAAAGAGATTCGATGAGCTCGGAAGAGAATTGCGCATCGAGGCGGACAGCGGAGCTTGCGTACTCTTCAAAAGAGTCTTGGTTCTCTAAAACGAGAAGTGCGCCAATCTGTTTCTCTGCGAGCCGATAGACAGAGCGGCAGAGGTTTTCGAGGAATTCGTCAAATTCATGAATTTCGCGGTACTTTCGTCCCTTAATTCTCACCTTGGAGAGTGCGAGACGGATTTCTGGTTGAAAAATGATAAATACTGCCAGGACCGCGACATTGACGACATTCGTCATCAGTCTCTCTAGAACGGGGAAGCCAAACCAACTTGCGAGCAAGAAAACAAAGAGGAACGCGAGGAAACCAAACACGACATCCATGGCGCGGGTCCCCCAGAAGAATTTCAGGAGATAATTGATCATCACCCATATGATCATCACTTCGAGAACGGGAACCAACGCATGTAAAAAAGCCATCTAATCCACTAAGTGATCCAAAAAGGTGAGGATATCCCGATGTTGCTCAACATCATGTACGCGAATATAGGCCACACCTGCTAAAGCGGCCATTGTATGGACGGCAAGAGTTGTTGACAACACTTGAGAAGCATCTTTTTTAAGAATTTTTTGTAAAAATGATTTGCGTGACAACCCCACAAGAAGTGGAAATCCAAGTTGTTGAATATCTGGCAGATGCCTTAAAAGCGCTAGGGATTGCTTCACATTCTTTCCAAAAGATCCCCCTCCAAATCCGGGATCGAGGATGATTTTTGAAGCGTCGATGTCCTCCTCAATTAAAAGGGCAGCCTGAGAGCTGAGAAAACTTTTTACCTCCTTTTCTACACCGTTTTTGTAGATAAGTTCGGGGCAGGAGTGAGGAGGTCCTTTCATATGCATGACGATCACAGTCGCTCCACTTGCCGCAGCAATTTGTCGCATCTTAGGGTTGGTGAAACCTGTAATGTCATTGAGGATTGTAGCTCCAGCTTGAAGAGCTGCCTCGGCCACTTTGGGTTTATAGGTGTCAATTGAAAGAGGGAGATCTGTGTATTTGCGCACCCCGGCGATCACAGGAATGACACGCGAGAGCTCATCACTCTCATTTACTTTCTCTGCGCCGGGCCTCGTCGATTCACCCCCAATGTCTACAATATCAGCCCCTTCTTCAATAAGCTCGAGGGCTCTTTCAATGGCTCGATTGTGGTCGGTAAAACGACTGGGAGCATGGTATGAGTCGGGTGTGCAGTTGAGAATTGCTACAATTTGCGTTTTTATAACCCTTTGCGCATAGTTAGGTTCAAATGATTTTTTGCAGGATTCTAGCATGGATGTGGTGACCCTCTCACGAATTCAGTTTGCTTTGAACATCTCTTTTCACTACCTCTTTCCCCCTTTGAGCATCGGGCTCGGTTTGATGCTCATCATTATGGAGGGAGCATACTTAAAGACGAAAAATCCTGTCTACGCGAAGATGACTCGGTTTTGGGTCAAAATCTTCGCTTTGATCTTTGCCATCGGAGTTGCCACAGGGCTTGTCCAAGTTTTTGCTTTTGGCACCAACTGGGCGCGGTTCTCACGGTTTGTTGGGGACGTCTTTGGGAGTTTGCTGGGGGCTGAAGGGATTTTTGCTTTCTTTCTCGAGTCGGGGTTTTTGGGGGTTCTTCTTTTTGGTTGGAACCGCGTCAGTCACAAAGTGCACTTTTTTTCCACGATTATGGTGGCACTTGGAGCGCATTTCAGCGCGATCTGGATTGTGATTGCAAACTCCTGGATGCAGACCCCCTCTGGGCATAAAATCATTGGAGAGGGGGCAAACCGACATGCTGTAATTGAGAATTTTTGGGCTGTTTTGAGCAACCCCTCGGCTATGAACCGTCTTTGCCACGTCCTCATAGGCTGTTGGTTGACTGGAGCATTTCTAGTTGTGAGTGTCAGCGCCTACTATCTACTCAAGAAAAAACACCTCGACTTTTCTCGGAAGTGTTTCAAAATAGCCCTAACTGTTGCCACTGTAGGAGTTTTGCTTCAACTTGTATCAGGAGATTCTACTGGGCGTGAGGTTGCTAAATACCAACCTATTAAACTCGCTGCTTTTGAGGGGGTCTACCAAACAAGCACGCCCACGAGCATGTGGGCTGGGGGATTTGTCTTGCCCAAAGAGGAGAAAGTCGTTGGAATCCCCATTCCCGGAATGCTCTCCTTATTAGTCTACCGTGACGTATCTCAAGCGGTGCCTGGTCTCGATCAATTTCCTAAAGAGCTTTGGCCTAATGTTGCGGTTGTCTTCCAGACCTATCACTACATGATTTTTATGTGGGGCTTTATGGTTCTGGCTGTGATACTCGGATGGGTGATGTGGAAACGGAAGAAATTTACAGAGAGCAAATGGACGCTCCGTTTTTTAGTGATCTCTATTCTTTTTCCACAAATAGCCAACCAGATGGGGTGGTTTTCAGCGGAGATGGGGAGGCAGCCGTGGGTGGTCTATGGGATTTTAAAGACTAAAGATGCAGTTTCTACCAATCTCGATAGAGGACAAGTGATTGCATCTCTTATTCTCTTCTCTCTGATCTACCTCATGCTTCTTGTCTTGTTTCTCTTCCTTGTAGATCACAAAATTCGTAAAGCAGGACCTGGTGATGAGGGGGTTGAAGAGTACAGAGACCCTTATAAGAAATAAAGGATAAGATATGATCAGCTCGGTTGAATCTGGATTTATGGTGCTGTGGTACATCGTGGTTTTTGCTGCAGTGGTGTGCTACGCTATGCTCGATGGCTTTGATCTTGGTGTGGGCGCTCTTCACCTTTGCGTCAAAAAGGATGAGGAGAGGCGCATTTTCCTCAATGCCATTGGCCCTGTTTGGGATGGGAATGAAGTGTGGCTAGTTGTCGTGATCGGGGCGCTATTTGCTGGATTTCCTCTCGCGTATGCGACGCTTATGTCCTCTTTCTATCTCCCCATGATTTTCTTGATTTTTACACTTATTTTTCGCGCTGTGGCTATTGAATTTCGAAGTAAGGTGTCAAAAATGTGGTGGCGTAGGAGCTGGGATTTTCTTTTTAGCCTTGCAAGTATTGGGATAGCGCTTCTTATCGGGATGGCGCTTGGCAATTTGGTCCAGGGGATTCCACTTGATGGTGACTTCAACTACAAGGGGGGGATTCTTTTAACCTTTGCTCGTCCCTATCCTATCTTGGTCGGCATTTTGACACTTTCTCTTTTCATCATGCATGGAACGATTTACTTGATTATGAAGACAGAGAATGAGCTTGAAAAGAGATTGATTGCTTGGCTCCGTCCTAGCATGATCTTTTTTATTTTAGCGTACGCAGTGACCACTGTGGTCACTCTCATCTATCAAGACCATATGATCAGCAAGTTCCAAGATAGGCCCTATCTTTTTTTAGTAGCCCTAGCGAATATACTGGTGATAGCCAATATCCCTCGCGAAGTGCATAGGCAGAATTATGGATGGGCGTTTATCTCTTCGTGTCTCAATATCGCCTTTCTTCTTATTCTTTTTGCTCTGGGCATTTTCCCCGAGATAATCCGTTCAAGTATAGATCCTTTAAGCAATAGCATTACTGTTTTTAATGCCTCTTCTTCTCTAAAAACACTTAAAGTGCTTACAACAATTGCTGCGATCGGTCTTCCGCTTGTTTTCGCCTACGGCTTCTATGTTTACCGACTGTTTCGAGGCAAGGTTGAACTCGACCATATGAGTTATTAAAACCCAGGTTTGAATAACTCAAAGTGTCTAGGAGCGGGAACTACTTGAGTTAAGAAATCGCTCCTGTTTTCTGCTGCGAGCTTGGGTCTACGGCTTGCAATGCTAGCTTGTGATTTTGCACGCTCTCTCGTCTATCTTTAGCTGACGCTCTGGATGATGCAAGATAGAACGACTAAGGCTACAATCCCATTTTCAAAATCTGTACGCAACCACTCCCCATATTGGAAATCAAAGTGTGGGGGATAGTGCCAGGGGTTGATTGCCTCTTTTTGAGCGAGGGTCATTTCGATCGGCAATTTGGAGCTTTTCATGTACAGACCCGAAATGCGTAACAGTTTTGCGATGAGAGCCGCTTTTTTTGCAAGGTTGTCTTCTGATTCGTGACAACGAATAGGTCAATATCGCTATATTTTTGCTACCCGCCTACACATGAGGAGCCAAAAAGATAGACGCGTAAAAGATCAGACTCTAGAATTTTTTTATTAATAATTCTAGAGCCTCTTTAATCTGTTGGGATGATCTAGCGTGTGCTGCTATTTTTTAGCCACCTTCGCACATGCTGCCAAAGCCGCTTTTGATATGCTCAGTTCTTTTTCTTTGCTGCCTGAGATCGCCGCGACATCTCTGCCTTTAAGGTTTCCGGTTGGTTTTGAAGCGGGTTGTGGTTTCGCTTCTTTTCCCGATTCTGTTGAATTTGATATTGGTGCTGCCATAAATCGATCTCCTTTAGTTTTTTTTCATACGTTTTGCAAGCAAAACCCCCACTGAAATCACACTGACCAGTAGGGCTAATCCCGTTAAATAGTGATTAAATCCGCTTGATTGTTCAGGCTTTTTCCTTCCTACAGCTCTAGAGGAGTTGCCAGGAGCAACGGCTCTGGCGGCTACCCTACCCTCAGGTGGCCCAGCTCTCTCTGCCTCCTCATCAGGGGGACTCCAGGGGATAAGCGTTCCCCTTGGATTTGTATCGACGCGATCACTTTTCATGATTTCCATAGTCGCTTTCTTGTCCTCGCAATATCCGCTTGCAGCCGCAACCACTCTTAGCAATAAAGATTTGGGGCTAAATGGCTTGTCGATAAAGCGCGGTGTTGTGCCAATGGCAGGGGTGTGACAACGAGTTGCTCGATAAAAATCTTTTGGGACATACTTCATGTGATTTCTTTTTGCAGCCTTGACATTACTTCCATACACATCACTTTCAATTCCGCCGGCTCGCAGAATATTGTACACAAAACTCGTACAGCTTGCAGAACGCGTTTTTTGTAGACTAATCTTGTCATTACAGGAACAGTCATGGCTCCAAATCAATTTCTTTTGCTCTGTTTTCTTTTGAGCTGCGTTGTAAAGGCGCAGCATCTCAGGAATTTTCAAAAAGTGGAGGCGTACAATTACATCAGGTTTGCTCCTATGCGTAGCTCGTTTTTTAGCAGAGTTCCAAGTACCACTTTCACTTAGCTCATCAGCTAATAAATTTGGCATCAGGAGCCCATATTTAGGAACTTTTTTAGCTGTACCGCTTGGCCAAAAACTCATGTAGTGCTCTTTGCCACTATTTGTGAAAACACTCATGGCGGCATGTCCAATGCGGGCACGTCCTTTGCTCTTACCTAAAGCGCCCCAAGCAGTTGTTTTTGTGCCGTCTTCTCTCTGAGAAAACCAGATGTACACTTCGGTATACGCTTTTTTTGTAGACTGGGGTGAACTGACTGCCATATGGAAAAGCTCCTACATAGTTGAATGGAGCAGCATACAAAAGCAAAGAGTATTAAGTCAAGATCAAGCCAAAAAACGGGGCGCTTAAGTACCACTAGTGCTGCACTGGAAAAAGCGGCCATCGTGTAGGTGTAAAGTATGGCATAGGCTAGCTTAAGAGTTTCGATAGATTGCTGCGACGGTATCCTGGGGTTTCCTGTGTCACAATTAGGAAATATTGTATAATCAAATTCCAAAATTACAGAATGTAGATCTGGAGTAATAATGGATGATACACATATCATAATAGACGATACGCTTGTGCGACGCGTGATCGCGACACAATTTCCGCAATGGAAAGATTTGCCTATCAAACCAATTGCTCTCAGTGGGTGGGACAACAGGACGTTCCATTTAGGAAGGGATATGGTTGTCCGCATGCCGAGTCGGGAGGAATATGCAAGCCAGGTAGAAAAAGAACAGCTATGGCTCACGAAATTGGCCCCTTTGCTGCCTCTTCAGATACCCACTCCCTTGGCCATTGGACAACCAGAAGAAAGTTATCCTTGGAAATGGTCTATCTACCGTTGGATTGAAGGCGCTCTCGCCAATCGCTCGAATATTGCCGATTTAAACGACTTTGCAGCCTCACTTGCTCAATTTCTTGCCACCCTGCAAAGAATTGACACAACAGATGGACCATTGCCGGGACCGCATAACTTCTATCGTGGAGGAGCGCTTTTCATCTATGATGCTGAGGTGAGGCAAGCTCTTATCACTCTTAAAGCTAGAGTTGAGGTTCCTATTGCAACAGAAGTATGGGAGAGAGCACTTGCAACTACATGGCAACATTTGCCTGTATGGATACATGGAGATATTAGTGTGGGTAATTTGCTTGTAAAGGATGGAGTTCTTACCGCCGTCATAGATTTCGGACAGCTCGGAATCGGTGACCCTGCTTGCGATCTCATGATAGCCTGGACTTTATTCAAAGGGCATAGCCGTGAGATCTTTCAATCTACTCTTTCGCTCGATGCTGACACTTGGGCGCGTAGCCGCGGATGGGCATTATGGAAAGCCTTGATGTACATTGTGACCGGCCGCACTGAGATGAATTTCGAAGCCAAACAATCCTGGCAGATTATCGAGGAAGTGATTGAGGCTCACAAACACCAAAGTTAACCGCTGAAGGGCCCTGCATTTCGACCCAGCCATTGCCCGAGAAACCGCTTCCCACTGACGGCTCCATTGTTGACACGTTATTTTCCGAGCGTATTATCCAAGAACACATATAGAGATATCCCCGGGTGCGGTTGTATGCTGCCCTACCTGCGCAGCCACTGTCCCCCCCCCCACAAGCGACGGTGTGCTTTTAGTCCTTGGGGTAAAAAAAAGCCCAGGAAAAGAGTTTCCTGGGCTTTTGTGGTATCAAGATCTTTTAGTTACTCTGAAGAGAGCACAAAGTAAGCGGGGAATGCAAAATTGTTGTTGGGGCGAGGTGCAGCTTTGACTGTCACTTCTTGCCCAATCATCTCTTGCAAGTTCACCTTCGTGCTGTAGAGAAACGCAACAGGGCGGTTTCCACTACGAAGAAGATAGTCTCCTGGCCGGTTTTTGACTGGCTTATCGTAAGATTCTACGACGCCTGTCAGCAAGATGGCTTCGAGTTTTTGGTTTTCATAGAACTCATCTTTTGTGAGTTCGCCTCCCATAGCCATAGCTAGGTGATACATCGACTCCTCAAGAGGCTCCCAGGCGAGCATCTTGCGCGTGGTCTCTTGGCTGTTTTTTGCCGATGCCAGACCTAACGTGTCTGAGGTTGCCTGAGCTATATCGCTCACCACTTTCTCTTCTGATTTTTTTGCAGTGAAATCGATTCCAAGCTTAGCAAGCCGTTCAACTTGGCTCTCACTTAACTGAATCGGTTGAGAGCGGCGCTTGGTGCGGCCTTCTAAAAAAGCGATCTTCTTTTGTACATAGACCTCTTGAAGCAAAGAGCTCGCTTCATTTGCTTGGTCTGTAACTTCAGCGAGGTCGCTGTACTCTGCAGCAAGCTCATTGAGTTTTGTATCAACAGAGTCAAAATCGATCTGCTCGAAAGGTTTTTGCATCTCAGCTTGGGCAAAATGAAAGGCAGAGTTGAGCTTATAAGAGGCTTCGAGGTGTCTCTTTTCAATTTGAGCAAGAAGTTCTACTGGACCCTTGTTATGCACATACTCTTTTGCAAGGTAGAATTGGCCCGATTCGGGGAGGTCAACAACCAGCCATTTTTTATTGACATCGCTCACAGTAGCATCAATCTTGTCCCCAGTATTGAGTTGACCAATGATGGGGGCTTCGATATCTGGGTAGAGCCGAACATTGACTCGCTCGCCCTCTACGACACCTTCGAGAACAAAGGTGCGGAAGAGATACCCCTTGGTATCAGCTGGAGGGCGTACACCGTAGTAGTCGGGAGTTTCACTGCAAACAGCAAAGAGCTCACCTTTACGGGTCTCTTTGACAACATGGGATTCGACTGAGGGCTCGACCCGGAGTCGCACTTTTGAACCCACTACTTCACCAGTAAAAGGCTCAAATGATTGAGTGTTTGTAGTTTCCTCTGGGTTTGCTGTCATCGTGACAGGCGCAGAGGCTAGGAGCAAAGCAAAGAGTAGCTTTCTTGACATGTGCACACCTCGGGTAATTCATTTTAAACCTACGTTGTACTCAGTCAAGGGGAATAGATCAAGAAAAATCAGCTGTAGAGAACAGCTTTCAAGTGTTCGCACCCCTCTATGCCGCATGTGCATCCAACAGGCGTCCCCAAAAAGACACTGTAGTGCTCTTTCGGATCGAGAGGACTTGTGACTTCAAAGAGCTGCTCATTTTTTTGCACGATCTCCCAATCACGGAAGCTGAGGTCTTCATCTGAGACATCTTCTTCTTGCTGAGCTTCTTTAGGAAGCTGGTGAATGGCGCGTGCCACTTGGCAGTGGAGGCAGTTGCAATGAGGCTCAGGTTTAGGAAATGCGCTAATATCAGAGCCTATCATCGTTTTAGCCAGCATCATAATCTTTTCTAGCATTTCGGAGGGGACATCAGGAGCGTTGTTTTGCTCTTGATTGTGCTGCATTGCCATCTCGAGGCCATCCATGCCGCCCGGAAGTCCAAGGCCCAAACGGATAGGCACTCCAGCTAATTGCTCCGGGCTAAGCCCTGTCAGCTGCTGGATCACGCCTCCAAAAGTCTTTCCATGTGACTCATCTTGGGCAGGGTTATTTTCGAGGTGTTTCATGTGAGCTGAAAAGGCGATATCAACCACTGAGGAGTCAAGGCCGTTGATCTGGACTTCAGAGCCATCTTTGAGGTGGATCGTAAGCAGGTGGTGGTTCGGATGGGACTCTTCTTCAGCATGGATCGAACTGACTTGGTCCCAAGTTGTTGAAAGATGGGGGGGGATGCAGATTAATTTTTCATCAATTTTGATCTTCATACACTAGATACCTCATTTCACACTATACCCCATAGTCTAAATCATACCAGGATTTCAAGCAAGTTTTTTTAGCGCTCTTTAGCAATGAGTGCTAATTCAAGAATCTGTTTGCCAATCTGGTTTGCTAGAGGTTAGAGTGGGCTTTATGACACGGAAAAGTTTTGTAATAGACACCAATGTTTTGCTCCATGATCCCGCGGCTTTGACCTCCTTTGGAGATAATGACGTCGTAATCCCGCTGGCAGGGCTCGAAGAGCTGGCTTCGATGAAGAGATACCGCGATGAGATGGCCAAAAATGCGCGTGAAGTTCTCCGCTATTTTGATTCTCTTAAAGATCTAGGTAAGGGTGACTTGCATCAGGGTGTTGAGCTCGCCTCGGGGGGGAGAATTCGTATTCAACTCGACGTTAAAAACAGTTCGAGTCCAAAATTTTCACTCCCCCTTAATTCAAACCCCTACAGAATTTTAATGGCTGCGCTCACTCTTTTTGAGAGTGGAGAGAGAGTCGTTTTTGTCTCTAAAGATTTAGCGATGCGCGTGAAAGCGGAGGCGCTTGGCCTTGAGGCTGAAGATTACGAAAATCTCAAATTTTCCTATGATGCTCTCTACAGGGGGTATAGAAAACTCGAACTTCCGAAACATGAGATAGATCTGTTTTTTAAGGATGGCAAAATCTCGGTGCCAGCTCCTGAAGAGCCCTTTTTGCCCAATGAGTACTGTCTCATGTCTTCTTTGGAGCACTCTTCAGCTATCGGGAAATACGACTCTAAGAGTCAACAAATTAGTAGTTTAATCCAAATCCCTCCTAGTATTTGGGGGATCGCTCCTTTGAATTTTGAGCAAAAATGTGCGCTTGACTTACTTTTGCGCGATGACGTGAAGCTTGTCACCTTGATTGGGCCAGCGGGTACAGGAAAAACGCTTCTAGCCCTAGCTGCTGGTTTGCGTAAAGTGTTTGATGAAGGCGTCTATAGTCGCATTTTAGTGAGTCGCCCCATCGTTCCTCTTGGGAGAGATATTGGATATCTCCCGGGCATTAAGGAGGAGAAGTTGATTCATTGGATGCAGCCGATCTATGACAACCTTGAATTTCTCTGCCAGTCGAGTGGAGGAGAGTCGAGTGAAGCGCTTCGATGGGTGACAGATAGCAGTAAGCTCGAAATGGAGGCGGTCACCTACATTCGGGGTCGATCTTTGCCTAAGATTTTCATGATTATTGACGAAGCGCAAAATCTCACTCCTCATGAGGTGAAAACAATTATTTCTAGAGCTGGCAAGAACACTAAAGTCGTATTGACAGGTGACCCGACTCAAATTGACAACCCCTATCTCGACAAAAATTCCAACGGGTTGACCTATACTGTGGGACGTTTCAAAGAGCAGAAGCTCTTTGGACATGTTTTCATGGACAAGACTGAACGCTCTGAGCTTGCAGCCTTGGCTGCTGAGGTAATGTGAAAAAGCGTGCCGCTCTGGCCTTGCTCCTCTCATCTCTTGTGCTTTTTCTCTGCGTCAGGTTGTACCCTGCAAAAGAGAACCCTAGGAGTAGAGAGATTGAAAAACCCACCCTACTACCGCCCTATCTCCTTGCTCACCCCTGGGTGAAAAGCCAGCCTCTTAAGGCAGTAAATCCTGAAATGGCTCGAGACCTAGCGGAGCTCAATGCCTATAGCGCCCAACTCTTTTTAAGCAATCCAGAGCTCACTCGAGATGTGATCGAAGCTGTTTTTATCGACCGTCTCACCGCTTTGCAAAAAGATCTTCCGTTCTCTTTTCCAGGAGAGCTCTACAATGTTCTCTGTATTCGCGAGACCCCAATGGAGTCACTTCAGCCTCCTCACCCTTTTCATGTCTACAAAAGGCTCTACTTAGGTGAGAGTGAGATAGGGTTTCCAGTCTATCTCGATGTGCGCGTCTTTGAGGTTGCCCGCGATGAAATTCAGTCAGTTGTCACCTGGCATTTAGAGAGGCTTGAGGGGGAAGCTGTGTGTCATTTCGATCAGAGGGATAAAAAGCGGTACACCTCTCAAGGGTTCTTAAGTGGCGAGCAAGCCCACGGGTGGGGGAAAGATCTAGGCGAAAGGGGTCTTTTTGCCGACTTTATTTACCGAGATGAAAAGCTTTACGTGCTCTACTGCGAGGCGCCGTTAGAGTCTTTTCTTACCTTCGCCCAGCGTAAGATTTTCGATAGCCTCCTCTAAAGGGACGCTTTTTTGGGTGATTGGGTTTAGCTCTAGGCTCGAGTCCAGCGATCTCTACCACATTGATCTGTTGACCGGTAAATTGCTCAATTTTTTTGACAAGGAAGGTATCACGGTGCGCTGCGAAAGAGAGCGCTGTCCCTTGGGCGCCAGCGCGGCCCGTGCGCCCGATTCGGTGGACATAGTCTTCAGTATTATTTGGCATATCAAAATTGATCACATGAGTAATCAACTGCACATCAATTCCACGAGCTGCAACATCGGTTGCAACGAGAATTTTAATTTTTCCACTTCGGAGCTGAGCCAGGGTACGTGAGCGTTGCCTCTGATTCATATCTCCGTGGAGAGGAGCAGCGCTGTGCCCTTTTTCGTAGAGCTCTCCAGCTAGCTGCTCGACATGTCGTTTGGTCGAAGTGAAGATGATCGCATACTCAATTTGCTCCTCTTGTAGGATGTGCTCGAGGATGCGGTTTTTGTGGCCGAGATTGTCGACAAGGTGAAGCTTTTGGGTGATATTCTCATGCTTGGCTTGGTCACTGTGGATTTTAATATCCATCGGCTTGTTCATGATTCTCTCAGAGAGTTGTTGAACGCTTCCTGCCAAGGTTGCAGAAAAGAGAAGGGTTTGTCGCGATGTGGGTAGAGCACTCGCTATTCTCTCAACGGGCTCTACAAAGCCCATGTCGAGCATCCGGTCTGCTTCATCGAGCACAAAAACTTCTACATGAGAGAGGTTGATCTTTTTGCGGTCAAGAAAGTCGATGAGCCGCCCCGGGGTCGCAATGAGAAGATCATACGGCCTTGAGAGTTGCCTTTGCTGCGCAGGGTAGGGGACACCTCCTACGACACATACCGTTTTGATCCGGTTGAGGAAGCGGCTGTACTTCTCAGCTTGGTGAGCGACCTGCATGGCAAGCTCCCTTGTCGGGACGAGAATAAGGGCGCGGGGGCCACGGCTCGCTTGGGGCCTGGGATAAGTTAGACGGTTGAGAAGAGGCAGAAGAAACGCGGCTGTTTTACCAGTGCCCGTCTGAGCCGAGGCACGGATGTCAAACCCACGGACGATTTTAGGAATCGCTTTGGACTGAATGGGCGTAGGCTCAGTGTAGTCTGCAGATTGGAGGGCTTTGAGTAAGGAAGGGTGCAAGCCCAGGCTGTCGAAAGAAGTCATTTATTCTCACTGTTAAAATAGGTAAGTATCGAAGAAGCATAGCAGAGGGATAACTTATTAGATACATTAAAACCTGTGTTGTGTGAAAAACTCATACTTCTCTCAAAAATTTTATTGATAATTTGAATTTTCGCTTCCCGTGCTCAGATTGAGCAATTTTCTTTGAGAAAATCTTTTCGCGGGCTATACCGAAGTTTGGTGTTAATTGATAAATTAAAATGCTCAGATTTAGCAATTTTTAATACACCTCATCGAGAAGAAAAAAAACTAATTGGAGAATTCTATGTATTTAAGAGCAGTGGTTGGTCTTTTTTTTATCTATCTTTTTACTCTAGCTGATTTGTCTGCTTGTACTGGGATTTTACTCACCGCTGAAGATGGGTCGATAGTTACGGGTAGAACAGTTGAGTTTGGTGAGAACATTGAGATGAGTGTAGCAGTCATTCCACGCGGCTTTGCCTTTGTGGGCGATGTTCCTCAAGGGAAAGGGTTGGAGTATGTAGCAAAGTACGCTGCAGCTGGAATTTACTGCTTTAAAGATGCCAAACTCATGGACGGGATCAATGAGAAGGGGCTTGTGGCTGCCGCCTTTTATTTCCCCGGCTACGCTGAATATGCTACCGTGACTCCGGAGAATCAGGCAAAGGCGCTCTCTGCTGTCGAATTTTCTAATTGGATTTTGACGCAATTTGCAACACTAGATGAGGTTAAAGCAGCTCTCCCAGATGTTGTGATCGCTCCCACAATAACGAGCGGGTGGGGAGGTTCTGCGCCACCTCTACACTATGTCGTCTATGACAACACAGGAAAGAGCCTTGTCATCGAGCCGAGAGGGGGGACTCTCAAGGTTTATGAGAATGAAATTGGAGTGATTACTAATTCTCCTACCTTTGATTGGCAGCTCACAAATTTAAATAATTTCATCAACCTATCTCCCTATAATTCAGATTCTAAAAATTTGAGAGGCTTGAAATTAGAGTCTTTTGGTGAAGGCTCTGGGATGCTGGGATTACCCGGAGACTTCACACCCCCTTCGAGATTTGTACGAGCGGCTCTCTTTTCAACAGCGGCAATCCCCCCGGTAAATTCAAATGAGACGGTGGATCAAGCTTTTCACATTTTGAACCAATTTGACATCCCTTACGGGTCTGTTCGGCAAGAAGAAGGGGAAAAGATGGCTTTAGACTATACCTTATTGACCTCAGTTAAAGAGCCTCAAACCTTGAGGTACTACTACAAGTCCTACGCAGATCAAACCCTTCGATATGTCGATTTGAGCGAGTTCAATTTAGATGGCAAAGTCATCAAAGATCTCAAGATTGTAGGCGAGCAAGCCTTTATCGATGTCTCCTCCTCTCTTAGATGAGGATAGAAGAGCATGCATCGCAGGGAGCTGGATCATTTTAGGGGGTAGTTTGACAGGCTTGAAGCAACTCAATTGGATTCAGAATAGACATGGGTGAGTGGGTTGGTATTGCCCTATTGACCTTTGCAATCGGGCTTGCCATGTTTTTAGGCGCCTTGATTGCCTCAGTAGAGCATATTAGCAACAAGTGGCTTGAGAGCGAGCTTCGCCATTCAGTGATCGCGTTTGGAGGGGGGATATTAATCTCAGCGGTAGCCTTGGTTCTCGTCCCTGAAGGGATAAAAAACTTAACTCCTCCTTACGTAGCTCTCTGGTTTGGTTTGGGGGGGCTCGCCTTCATGTTGACTGACCGAATCTTAAGTGCAATGCACACAAAATTTGACCAGCTTGCAGCCATGCTCCTCGATTTTGTCCCTGAAGTCATTGCGTTGGGCTCTCTCTATCTGCTCGCCCGAGGTGATGCTCTTCTTCTCGGTCTCTTAATTGCCCTACAAAACCTCCCAGAAGGATTTAATGCTTATTTAGAATTGAGAGCTTCATCGAAGCTAAAGAGTGGGGTTATTCTCTGCTCATTTTTCTCTCTGGCACTTCTGGGACCCGTCGGGGGACTTACGGGCTATTTCTTCCTTGCAGAATCCCCTGAGGTGATTTCTGGGGTCATGCTTTTTTCAGCTGGAGGGATTCTCTATTTAATTTTCCAAGATATTGCCCCTCAGGCAAAGCTGAAACGACACTGGGCACCGACATTTGGTGCTGTTTTGGGCTTTCTTTGTGGGATTATTTCGAAGATGGTGATTTGATTCCATGGCCGGGGACCCGCTTTTTTGGCAGATCGCGCCCAATTAATCGCTCAATTGCATGTAGAAGCTTGTTCTCTTCCTGGCAAACGAGTGATATTGCCTCTCCACTTTTGCCCGCTCGTCCCGTTCGTCCGATCCGATGAACGTAATCTTCAGGGACGTGTGGGAGTTCAAAGTTTATGACATGAGGGAGTTGATCGATGTCAAGACCTCTAGCAGCAATATCTGTTGCAACGAGCACACGGACACTCCCCTCTTTAAAGCTAGCAAGTGCTCGAGTGCGCGCTGTTTGACTCTTATTGCCGTGAATGGCAGCTGATTGAATCCCATCTTTTTCAAGTTGACTAGCGAGTCGGTTAGCCCCATGTTTTGTACGGGCAAAAACAAGCACCTGCTGCCATTTTTGCTCTTTGATCAGATGAGACAAGATCTCCCTTTTTTTCTCACGGTCTACCTGGTAGATAAGCTGGGTAATTTGCTCAGCGGGGTTGTTTTGCCGAGCGACCTCTACAGTGACAGGATCGGTGAGAAGAGAATGGGCAAGCTTCTTGATCTCCTTAGAGAAGGTGGCGGAAAAGAGCAGGTTTTGCCGTTTGCTAGGTAGCAATTTAAGGATCCTACGTACATCGCGCAAGAAACCCATATCGAGCATTCGATCGGCTTCGTCCAGCACAAGAATCTCAATTTGTGAGAGATCTACGGTATGCTGTGAAGCGTGATCGAGCAACCGACCAGGCGTTGCTACCAAAATGTCTACTCCCTGACGCAGTCGCTTGATCTGGGGGTTGATATTCACGCCCCCAAAAATAACTGTCGATTTCAAAAGGAGAAATTCACCATAGGTCGAGACACTTTCACCGACTTGAGCAGCAAGCTCGCGTGTTGGGGTCAAGATGAGAGCTCGTAAAACACCTGATTTGCCGCTGAGACGGTGAAGCAAGGGGAGGGTAAATCCCGCTGTTTTTCCCGTCCCTGTTTGCGCTCCTCCGAGCAAATCACGCCCTTTTAGGATAGCAGGAATTGCTTGTTGCTGGATGGGCGAGGGCTGGGTATACCCCTTTTTTTCTACCGCAGAGATGATTTCAGGGAGTAGGCCCAAAGATTTAAAGGACATGGTCGAGGCTCCAAAAGTTAAATGTAGTCGGGATTTTCTAAAATGTTTGTCTCCACAAGATCGTCTGCACGACCGAGTAGCAAGCGGCACTCAGCACTCAGATGGCGCAGGTGAAGTTTTTTTCCCAAAGCAAGGTAGTTTTTAGTGATAGAAGCGATCGCATCAATAGCCGAGTGATCGCTCACTCTAGAGTGTTTAAAATCGATGATCACTTCATCAGGATCCTCCTCGACATCAAAGAGTTCTTTAAAAGCAGAGATGGAGCCGAAAAAAAGTGGGCCGTGAAGTTGATACTCTTTTCTCCCTTCTGGGGTGGTCTTGGTTTTAGCATGGATGTTTTGGGCACTCTTCCAAGAGAAGACAAGTGCTGCAATGATCACTCCAACGACTACTGCAACTGCCAAGTTGGTGAAAATTGTCACAAGTGTCACGGCTACAATAATAAACGCATCGTGCATAGGGATTTTGCGGACAAATTTGAAAGTGGCCCATTCAAAGGTTTCGATGACGACCATAAACATGACACCGACAAGCGCTGCGAGGGGGATCAGTTTGATAAGAGGCCAGAGAAACAGGATAAACAAGAAGAGGGTGATACCGGCCACAATACCTGAAAGTCTTCCACGCCCTCCAGATCCTGTGTTGATCATGCTCTGTCCAAGCATCGCGCACCCACCCATCCCTTTGAAAAAGCCTGAAACTAGGTTGCCAAGTCCTTGGGCAATGCACTCTTTATTGGCCCTGCCACGAGTTTGCGTCATTTCATCGATCAAAGAGAGGGTCATCAAAGATTCTGACAATCCAATGATGCAAAGGGTGATCGCATAGGGGAGAATGATTTTGAGAGTGGAGAGCGTGAAGGGGACAGAGAGCCATGCAAACGTGGGCAACCCTGCCCGCATCGAGTTGCCTCCCATCATATCATCGACTACGAGCACGTCGAGGTGAAATAGATAAGAGAGGGCTGTCACAGTTAAAATCGCAACGAGAGCAGAGGGGAGTTTTTTTGTGAGCTTCGGAAGAAAGTGTGTGATGACCATCGCTAGAAAAACAAGCGAGAGCATCACGAAAAGAGGAGCGCCTGAGAGCCACTGCATCTCCCCACCTCTATCGACTTTAAAGTGGTGGAGTTGGGAAAAAAGGATCACGAGCGCAAGACCATTGACAAATCCAACCATTACCGGCCTGGGTAAAATCCGCATCAACTTTCCGAGGCGACACAAGCCGACAATAATTTGGAGAAGACCGGTCAAAACCACGGTCGCAAACAAGTACTCTACTCCAAATTGAGTGACCAAAGAGACAATGACGACCGCCATGGCGCCAGTAGCTCCAGAGATCATTCCTGGCCGTCCCCCTAGAAGTGCTGTGATTAGACACATGAAGAAGGCCGAATAGAGTCCAACAAGAGGATCGACATGAGCTACGAGAGAAAAAGCTATCGACTCGGGGATAAGAGCGAGCGCAACTGTTAGGCCTGAGAAGGTATCGAGGCTCCAAGATCCTCCTGTAGGCATCAAAAACTGCTTCAATTTATTCATTGTTTGTGAAGGAAAGTGTATCGTTTAAATCCAAAAAAGTCAAAGCTTTAAAAAAATGCCCTAGTTTCTATAATGCTTCTATGTCGACTTCAATTGCATTCGATCTTTCTCTTTTTGACTGGGAAGAGTGGGTAGAAAGAGAATCTATCCCTAAGTACCGTGCACTTCAAATCTATCAGTGGATCTTTCAAAGAAATAACAGTGACCCTGCGAGCTTTTCAAATTTACCTCTCTCTCTTAGAAATAAATTGGCCGCCTCTTTTTGTTGGGAGCCGCTCGAGCTCGATTCGAAGCTTCAATCTGAGGATTTAAGCCATAAGCTTCTTTTGAAAACAAGGGACAACCTTCTCATTGAGCTGGTTATTATGCCTTATGAAAACCGCACGACCTTGTGCTTAAGCTCTCAAGTAGGTTGTAAAATGGGGTGCACCTTTTGTCAGACGGGAAAAATGGGGCTCAAGCGCAACCTCTCTTCGGGAGAAATTTTAGCTCAGCTTCTTATAGCTAATCAGTTTTTGAAAGAGGATAGAGTCACCAATGTAGTTTTTATGGGGATGGGTGAGCCATTAGATAACTACGATGCGGTGACTCGCGCATGTAGAGTGATGATCGATCCCGAAGGGGGGGCATTGTCGAAATCTCGCGTGACTATCTCAACATCGGGTCTTGTGCCCGAGATTCGAAAGCTGGGAAGAGACCTTCCAGTTAGGCTTGCCATCTCGCTTCACAACCCCGACAATGAAAAAAGAAGTAAATTGATGCCCATCAATCGAAAATATGGTCTCGATGAACTTAAAAAGGCACTTCTCGACTACCCTGCATCCCCTCGACATGGCATCACTTTCGAGTATGTGATGATTGAAGGGGTCAATGATAGTTTGGGGGAGGCGAAGAAACTCGTACATTTTTTACACGGCCTGAAGGCTAAAGTGAATCTCATCCCGGTCAATACTTTCCCCGGTGTGGCCATGTCAGCTTCGAGTGAGGAGCGGATTCGCGCCTTTCAGGCCTATCTGAGTAAGCGCTCCATTCCCGCTCCAGTTCGCTATAGCAAAGGGCAAGACATCAGCAGTGGGTGCGGTCAACTCGCTGCAAAAAGAGAGGGAGAGCTCGACCTCGATCCAAGAGAGCTTCACCGCGAAAGGCGTAGGTCTAAAAAAATAGCTTTATAGGAACTCTTTTTGGTGATACGAGGAGGATATGTATACCAAAAACCTTCTCCTATTTTTCTTTTCTATCCTCTTTTTTTGCTCTTCAATCCATGGGGTAGAGCGTGAATTGAAAGTCATCGTCGATACGGATTGTGATATGGACGACATGATGGCGATCCTCTATTTGTTGAAACGCAATGATGTAGAGGTGCTTGCCATAACAACCACTGGCACAGGAATGGCGCATTGGAGCTACTCAGCTCCCAATATTCTCAACTTACTAGAACTTGCTGGGCATCCAAAGATCCCTGTCTCTTTTGGGGCTAAAACTTCATTGAGTCCTTACTCCAATTTTCCCGAAGCATGGCGAAAAGATATCGATGAGGTTTACAACATTTCACTCCCAAAAAATCCCAACCCTCCCTCTAAGCTCAGTTCTTGGGAGTTGCTCGTTCAAACAGCGGAGCAATCTGAAGAGAAAATCACTTTGCTCTGTTTAGCTCCTATGACCAATGTCGCTTTGGCACTAGAAAACCACCCATCGGTTCGAGAAAAAATCGAGCGGATTGTCATTTCGGGTGGAGCTCTTGGCACGAAAGGCAACGTTGTGGGTGAGGCGCATGGGTACAAAAATACGTGCGCAGAGTACAATATTTTCTTAGATGCAAAAGCGGCTGAGGATGTCCTATCCTCGGGCATTCCGATCACTTTAGTTCCACTCAACGCAACAGAGGATGCTCCGATCGACGAAGCGATCTTTGAGAAGTTCAAAGCGGAGAAAAGAAACCCTTCCGCCAATTTCGTCTTTGAGGTGATCAAACCTTATGTCGAATCTCAGAAGGGGACTCCTGTCTATTTCTGGGATCCTGTAGCTGCGGCAGTGATGACTAACCCCTCGCTTGGGAGCTATGAATGGGTAGATTTAGTTGTCAATCAACACCTAGGTCCGCGGTACGGATGTCTTTTCCAAGAGCCTTCGGGTTCTCCCGTAAAAGCGTACCTCTCTATCGATGCTCCTGAATTTTATCGCCTTTTTTACGATACTCTAAGTCAGGAGTAGAAGCATGTATTTACCAGATTCCTATGGTGTTGCAGTTACTTTCATGTTTGTGACGATGCTCTCTTGGGGCTCGTGGGCCAATGCTTCAAAAATTGATAAAACTTGGCGATTTGAGCTTTTCTACTGGGACTATTCTTTAGGAGTCCTCTTAACCACGCTTCTTTTCGGATTCACTTTGGGAAGCTTTGGCAGTTCAGGGGAAAGTTTTTTAGAAAACATCTCACACCTCTCCTACCCCGTCGTAGCCAAAGCTCTTTTAAGTGGCATTCTGTTCAATGGGGGAAATATTTTGCTTGTGGCGGCGATTTCAATTGCTGGGATGGCCGTTGCTTTTCCAATTGGGATCGGGATTGCCCTTGTTCTCGGTACCTTGCTGAGCTACTGGGTTGCCCCCAAAGGGAATATTTATTTACTAGGCTTTGGGGTTCTTCTCGTGTTGGTTGCCATTGTTTTGGATGCCCTTGCCTACAAGCGAGCTGAAAACAAGGCGGGAGCGACTCCAAAGAAGGGAATCCTCCTTTCAGTGATTTGCGGGATTTTAATGAGTCTTTTTTATCCGATTATTGCTGATTCCATGAGGGGAGAGGGCGCTCTTACCCCCTATACTGCCGTTTTCTTTTTCGCCGTCGGGCTTTTTGTGTGCAACTTTGGGGTCAATACACTCATCATGAAAAAACCTGTCCGTGGCCCGGCGCTCTCGTTTAAGGATTACTTCCTCGGAAGGCCCAGGCAGCACCTCTTCGGTTTGCTCGGTGGCTTTGTTTGGTGTGTGGGGATGTCATTGAATGTGGTCGCCTCTACAAGCGCAGGACCTGCAGTTGCTTACGCTTTCGGACAAGGTGCGACGCTTATCGCTGCTCTTTGGGGTGTCTTTGTCTGGAAAGAGTTTTCGCATGCAAAGCACGTACGCTCTCTTCTCGTATTCATGTTTCTCTTTTACCTTCTCGGTCTGTTTTTTATAGGGATTGCAAAATTGTGAAGGTCTTGAATTTTGGCTCCTTAAATCTCGACTATGTCTACCAAGTGCCGCATTTTGTCACTCCTGGCGAGACCTTGGCGAGCTCATCGTTAGATCGATTTGCAGGGGGGAAGGGGGCAAACCAGTCGATCGCTCTTGCACGGGCAGGTGTGGAGGTCTATCACGCTGGAAAGGTAGGAAGTGATGGAGCGTGGCTCAAGCAGCAGCTTGAAAAGAGTGGCGTTGACACCCGCTTCATCAAAAAAAGCTCGTCGAGCAGTGGCCATGCGATCATTCAACTCGACCCTCTGGGGCAAAATGCTATCTTACTGCACCCAGGAGCCAATCACGAAATTACACCTGAAGAGATCGAGCAAACGCTCAGCTGTTTTAAGAGTGGGGACTACCTGCTTTTACAGCATGAGATCAACCAGGTCGAGCAATTGATACGCATGGGGCATGAAAAAGGGCTTCGCGTCTGTTTCAACCCAGCTCCAATGGACGCCTGTGTACTCGACTATCCCTTAGAGCTCGTCGATCTTCTGATTGTAAATGAGACAGAGAGTGCCTCCCTTGGAAATCGAGTCGATAGGTTACAAAATACGGAGATTATAGAGACACAAGGCAGCGCTGGGGTGAGATATCATTTTCGTGGAAAGGATTATTTCGTCGCAGCTCGAGAAGTTGACGTCGTCGATACGACAGCTGCGGGTGATACATTCATCGGATACTACTTGGCCTCTTGTATTCAGGGATTTGATGTTGAGTCCTCTTTAAGTGTAGCCACTGCCGCATCAGCTCTTTGCGTCTCGAGAAAGGGGGCGGGAGAGGCGATCCCCACAAAAGATGAGGTGCACCGCTTCCTGGGCGAGAAGAGGCCACAATTTCCACCAGAGCCGTAGTGCTATGAGTTCTTGTCATCAAATCAATTTTTCTTGAATATGGGGGACTTTTAAAACATTTCTGGCCGAATAGGAGGCCCTATGTTTTTTCGATGCCTGATGTACTTTGTTTTTCTTACTGCTATGTGCTTCGGGAAGGATCAGTCGCTTTTCATGGGTCTTGTTATCAAAGACAATGATGCATCGGTCTCCACTTTTCTTAACCAGATAGACCTACTTGAATACGACAAGCGTGAAATTCGATTACAAATGGATATTTTAAACAAAAACCCAGATGTGATCGCTCGTGTTCGGGGGTGGTGTAGCGATCATCAAAAGCAGTATGGCTCTTTAGCTTGTGAAGTGTCGACTCAAGAGGTGGCTGCTCTTGAAAATGAATACCTCAGAAAAGGGAAAGAGAGCGAGTTGGTATTCATTGCTTCTTCTGAGGTTTTTTTGCACCCTTTCTCCCTTCGCCTTTTAGCGGCTAAAGATGTGCCTATCATCGCCCCATTGCTGAGGCCTTTGCCCTACGCCTGGAGTCATAAACGCAACGTCTTTCTCAACGCGACTGAGAGTGGGTACTACAAAGATCACCCCGATTATGAAAATATTGCCCAGCGAAAAAAGGTGGGCACTTTCCGCGCTGCTTGTGTTCAACATGTCTATCTGATCCAAGCGAGATATGCTTCGCGCTTAAGTTTTAAAGATGGGTCGCCTTATGACTTTATGGCTTTTGGGAATGTAGCAAGAAAAAATCAGATCCCACAATTTATTTGCAATGAGAGGGAATTTGGTTTCTATATCAATTCCGTGGAGCCCCAAAAAGAACTAGAGCTCTCTTGTTTGCAACACCACATTACCCGTGAGACCGTTCTCAATATTTCAACTCCCTTCCACGACGATGTTGCGATCAAAGAGTATCAAGAGTATTTCCCGATTGAGAACTATGCCATCTTTCAAATTGAGGAGGACCATTTTTGGGTAGACGACCCTTGGGATTGGAAGAAATCGAATATTATCAAACAGGGTATCGTGTGGGAGGGGTACAACATTGAGCTCTTTAAAAAGTATGTCAATGAGGGAGATACCGTTATTGATCTCGGCGGGCATATTGGCACGCATACTATAGCTTTATCTAAACTCGTTGGGCCTTCTGGGACAGTGCACACTTTTGAACCCCAGGTGAAGATATTTACTGAGCTTTTAGTCAATACTTACCTCAACGGTTGTGACAATGTCACTCCCCATCATGCAGCTGTAGGAGCTTCTGAGGGTCAAACGTTTATGATGCGGCCTAATCAAACAAATGAGGGGATGACTAAAATCGGTTCGAGAGGTGAGCCTGTCTCTATGAAAACAGTAGACAGCTTCAATATCAAAAATGTGAGTCTAATAAAAATTGATATTGAGGGATATGAATTAGAGGCGCTTAAAGGGGCTCTTGAGACAGTTAAAAGAGATCGCCCTGTTTTAATTATTGAGGTATTCAAAGATGCTCGCTTTGATGAAAAGATGGATTTCATCAAGGGGCTTGGTTACGTCGTGTCCCACACTTCAGCTAATGACTACCTCTGTCTGCCTCTGCACCGAGTTTTGGGCAGCTCGCAGCTTTAAACTTGGGATCAACACGAAAAATCCTTACTCTATCATTTCCGCTTGGAGAGGATCTGAAATAGGTTATTTTTTTGTAAAACGTGCGCTCAACAGTCGGTACTGGGAAAAACTTAATTCTAGTATTAGTAGAATTTGCTTGAAATCATGCTGCTTCGAAGCTATCCTCTTACAGGATAGAATTTTTAGGAGAGAACATGAAAGCACTTGTAATTGGAGGTACAGGAGATATTGGGAAAGCGGTCGTCAAAGAGCTACAAAAAAAGAAGGCGGAAGTCATTGTTGTTGGGCATTCTTCGGGAGATATCAAGTTAGATATTACTCAATCTGAGTCGATTCGGGAAATGTATAAAGCTGCGGGATCGATAGATGCTGTTATTTGTGCTCCTGGGTCGAGGATTCCTATAAAGCCAGTTGCCCAAATGACAAAACAAGATTACATTATCGGGATGCAAGCAAAGCTTTTAGGGCAA
Source organism: Chlamydiota bacterium (assembly GCA_021772465.1). Lineage (GTDB taxonomy): Bacteria > Chlamydiota > Chlamydiia > Chlamydiales > JAAKFR01 > JAJFLX01. The sequence goes on along the minus strand of JAJFLX010000001.1, from coordinate 10,975 downwards.
ATCGATGTAGTTCTTACAGGAATAGAATATCTCAATGATAATGGTTCATTTACCTTGACATCAGGTGTTCTTAACGAAGAGTTTATTCCAGGTGGTTCATGTATTGCAATGGTAAACAGTGCCCTTGAGGGGTTTGTGGAAAGTGCATCCCTTGAACTTCCTAGGGGGCTGAGAATGAATATAGTAAGTCCAAAACTTCTTGAGTCTTCTGAAGAAAAATATCAGTCTCTCCTCGTTGGTTTTGAGACAGTGCCCGATTCATTAGTCGCTATAAATTATTTGAAAAGTGTGTACGGCATTATCAATGCTAAAATAGTAAAAATGCGCTAAATGATTCATTTATGCGAGCCATCAGAATGGTAAATGATCAATTGATAAAATTTCCGTGATATTTAAATTTGTGAAGCGGAGGATTATAGATTGGAAGCTGAAGCTTTTTTCAAAGAAATGTTCTATTGCATCTGGCAGAGTCATGATCTTGGTAGATTCGATGAGTTCTATTCAAAGGATTTTATTGAAACAATTGATGTCGCTGCTGAAATGGGTGAGCCATTAGAGCTCCGTATGGGTTATGAGGAGTTATTTCATCAAGCACAAAAGCAAAAAGAAGAGTATAGGGATACGACACTGGAAATTAAGAAAATTGTGATTGGAGATAATCAGCATATTTCCGTGAATTTTTACTCATCCTCCATTGTCTGTGGGACGGGAGAGAAGAGGCATAGGATGGTGTGTGGAATATGGCATCTCAATTCAGAAAATAAAATTGATAGAGTTTGGGCGGTAGTAGTACCTCATTATATTTCATGATTTTAAAAGGATCAAGCAACAATTTTTCTGTAAATTCATTTCCATTCCTCATTTTTCATCCGCCGGTGAGGCAGGACCAGCCCAGCTATAGGGAGCGGCTGGCCCGCACTCACACGGCTTGTTGCTCCTTTATCTTTAATCCTATTTCTACTTCTTCTCCATCTTTACAATGGCTCATGTCCAAATAGCTCTTTCCTGTTATCCATTCTTCATGGAGGTAGTGCAACATTGTTTCTGTAAATTCACAAAAAAAGGCTTCAGTTATGAAACTGAAGCCTTCGATTGGAAGGAGGTGGAGAGACGCGTTCAGAACTTTTGATTGGAGGAATCTTGAAAAAGTGTTAAACCAGGCTTGTCTCTTAACAGTATAACTTTAATTTGATTACGTGTATTCTGAAGTGTGCATATGTTGATTTTTCTTCAAAATTTCAACATATTCACCAGATATGTTGACGAAATGAATATATCCTGTTAATATGTGTATTTTTAGAGAAATTTTCAACATATGAACAGTTTTGACCCTGAAATACCATATAATGAGCTTCCAGTCCTTCCTCCAAGCATTGATTTAGAAATTCCTAGCGTATTAAAAGCTTGTATAAGGGCGAATAAAGAACTTGCTAAGCTAAAAATAGCTGAAAGACTTATCCCAAATCAAACAGTTCTAATTAATAGTATACTCTTATTGGAATCACAGGCTAGTTCAGCCATAGAAAATATTGTAACAACGACTGATGAGCTGTTTGAACACGCTCAAGATTCTTCTCCTTCAATGTCGCCTGCAACCAAGGAAACTCTTCAGTACAGGCAGGCACTTTACCAAGGTTACGCATCTCTTAAAGAGCGGCCATTGAGTGCCTCGGTTGTATGTCAGATATGCTCTACGATACGCCTTATCGAAACAAATATTAGAAAGCTTTCTGGAACTGCTTTAGTCAACGATTCAACGGGTGAAAAAATTTATACCCCTCCTGAAGGAGAAAACAGGCTGAGAGAGTTATTAACAAATTGGCAGAATTATCTTCATCAAGATGATGATGATGTTGACCCATTAATTAAGCTTGCTGTGCAGCATTATCAATTTGAAGCAATACATCCTTTTTCAGATGGAAATGGCAGGACTGGACGTATTATAAACTTGCTGTATTTGATTGAACAAGGGCTTTTAGATACTCCGATACTTTATTTTAGCGGCTACATTATTAAGAATAAATCAGAATATTACAGAAAATTATTGCAAGTTACAACCAATGGGGCTTGGATTGAATGGGTGCTGTATTTTCTTGATGGAATCTTTGAAACATCAAAATGGACAATGTCAAAGATTTTTGCGATTCAAGAATTGATGGAAGAATTTTCTTCAGTTATCAAATCAAAGGCGCCTTCTATTTATAGTAAAGAACTCATTGAGCTGCTTTTTACGCAACCTTATGTTAGGATTCAGAATTTAATCGATTCAGGATACATCGGAAGATTTACCGCTTCAAAACGGCTTAAAATTTTATGTGATATAGGCTTTTTAGAAGAGGTGAAAAGGGGAAGAGATAAGCTCTTCATCAATCACAGATTTCTCAGATTGCTAAAGAAAAAATAGGTATATTAATACTGCAACCTTTTGCAAGGTTTGATAAGGTAAGTGGAGGTGGAGAGATGCATTCAGAATTTTTGATTAGGGAAAATTATCACTTTTCAAACCTTGCCAAACCATGCTAGATTCTATGGCTTCATAAATTATTAAAGTTAGGAGTCTATGAAAACAGCTTTGAGATTAGTTGGATTTTTAATGATTTTTTTACTCCTCTCTGAAGGCAGTAGAGAGCTTTATTCTAATTGATGGGAATACGAGCAAAGTTATCCAAGATTTGGTCCCAACCTTTACAGGCGCGTTACTCCTGCCTCTACATTTAAAATTACCTTAAGCCTATTAGGATTTAATGCTGGCATTTTAGAGGATGAAATGACCCTAGTTTGGGATTTTCAAGAAGGTTATGATGATTTTTTGGAAAGTTGGAAGTCTTCTCAAACTCCTGGGACATGGATGGCAAGCTCTTGCGTTTGGTTTTCAAAGATTCTCACGTATGAATTAGGGCTCGAGAGATTTCAGGAATATTTGTCTTCATTTGAATATGGAAATCAGGATTTGACTTCAGGGTTGGTAGAACCAGGACCTTTAAGCCCTGCATGGGTAAGTTCTTCCTTAAAAATCTCTCCAAATGAGCAGGTTGAATTTATTCAAAAAATGGTACTTGGGATTTTTCCAATCTCATGTCATTCATTTTAAATGACTAAAACGATATTATTCAAAGAAAAACTATCTGAGGGTTGGGGATTGTATGGAAAAACTGGATTGGGAACAGATGTGTTAGAAGATGGGAAAAGTGAACGAGTCAGATGGCTTGTCGGATGGATTGAAAAAGATAAAGATTTTTTCCCTTTTGCCTATCAAATGCGTGCCAACGAGGTTGATGTGAATCAAGCCTTCCCAAGAGTTAAGCATTTATTAAAAGGCTCTAGTATCATGAATGATAACAGACCAGTTGTCCAAGGGTGCCTATGAAAGAGTTAAAAGCAACTCTCGATAAGATATATCAGCCGGCGGAGTTGCATATTCATGATTTCGAGACTGAACCTGAAAGTCAAGATTATGGAGCCTGTCGATTTAGATTGGATGGACAAAAGATAGTGTTTCGTACTGCAAAGACAACACCAAAAAAGGTTGGACAATTCGTTGTTTTATGGAAAAGAGCTGCAAGTGGTGTTATTGTACCTTTTGACGTAAAAGATAATATAGATTTTTTCGTGGTTGCAGTACATACGCCTAGACTATACTGCCACCAGTTTCTTTGGACACAGAATTGGGGTAAATTCTACCCTGATTTTCAAACCAAGGAGATAACATGGAAAAGGCAGTGAAACGATGGACGGCGTCAAAAAAGATGGGAATCGTTCTCCGTATTTTACTAGGAGAGTCGCTAGAGGATCTCAGTCGAGAGATTGGGGTCTCCGCTTCTCAGATCGAAGAATGGCATAGAACAGCGATTGGGAGTATTGAAAGCTCTCTCAAAAGCCGACCAGAAGACCCGCTGTATGCAGAGCTTGACTTAGCCAAAAGACGTATTGGAGATCTTTCGATGGAATATGAGCTTTTAAGAGAGAGGAGCCGCCGCAAAGGGGTTTTTCTTGGAGGGAAGTAGAAGAAATGAGCCATACCATTTCCCCTAGCACTGCCCGAATCTATGGGCTCAAAAGAGTCAGCTTAGCATGGGATGTGTCGAGATCGACCTACTATTCTAGGCAAAAAGGGAAGTCCACAGCTAAACGTGGACCTAAACCTAAGATCGATGATAGTGAAGTTTTGTCATTGGTAAAGAAAGATATCCAAGAGAGTCCGTTTACAGGTGAAGGACATCGAAAAGTGCATGCTCGTCTCAAAAGAAAAAAGATACAAGTGAGTCGCAATCGAGTCTTGAGGGTAATGAGGGAGAATAACCTACTTTCTCCCCATAGAAGGCCGTATTCTCCTCCTAATGATCATGACGGAATAATTGTCACAGGTGCCCCCAATGTCATGTGGTGCTCCGATGGGACCAAAATTCTCACGGTAAATGATGGCTGGGTATGACTGTTTACTGTTGAGGAAGATTGGAATGCGGAATGCCTTGGATGGCATGTGTGCAAAAAAGGTGACCGTTTTGGAGCTTTAGAGCCAGTCACTCAAGCCATCAAGAATGTCTATGGAGCTATAAGCCAAGGAATTGCAAAAGGACTTAATAAGCTTCAAGGAGTGGCTTAATGGAAAGGAAGAATAGTGAAGACATCGCGAGCGAGCCCTCTACAGCTCGCGGAGACGATGCGAACGGTATTACAAATTTAACGCAAATTTGTGTTCAATTAATTGGTGGCGATACAGCTATTGCTATTTACAAGGGAGGTTATGCAGGCCTTGGCAGGTTGTGTCAAATTGAAGATACAGTTCTTGAACTTGGAGGAATGCATGTTCGTCCAAATTACCGCAGATTAGGAATAGCTAGAAAGATTGTTCAAATCCTTCTTGAAAGCAAAATAACAGGTTCTACAGTCTATTGTCTCCCATTTGCCCACCTTCAAGGTTTTTACGAGAGTGAAGGGTTTAAAGAAGTTTCGAAAGAAGATTTCGTTAAAGTCCCCAAAGAAATTCTGGAAAAACACTGTTGGTGTAATGAGACCTATCCTCATAAAGTGCTTCTTTTGAAATTAACCTGATGAATTCCAATAGATAGAAGTATGGCTACAATCAAGGCTACAGTTTTCTTTGATAAACGGTTTTGGGTGGGGACTTTTGAGCGAACAGATAAAGAAGGTTATGCAGTAGCACGACATATTTTTGGTGGCGAGCCCTCTGACCCTGAGATTTATGATTTTGTTCTGAATAATTACCAGGAGCTAAACTTTGGAGAAGCCAGAAATATCGATGTACAAATCCAGAGAAAGAATCCAAAAAGAGTTCAGAAGGAAGTCCGTCGTGAAATGCAAAAAATAAAAGACACAACTCGACCTTCAACTTTAGCACAAGATTATATGAGAGAAGAGCTTGAAAAGAAAAAGAAGGAACGAAAAAAAATAACGAGTGCCCAAAAACAAGCTCGTTTAGATGAACAGTTTGCAATTAGGCAAGATAAGAAAAAGCAAAAAAAACGTGGCAGATGAAGAGCTTACACGTTTTTCCCAAGTTGCATTTGCCATACTAAAGACCTTAGCTAACGTATTTTTAATATTCAGGACTCCCCCATCCTAAATCTCTCCAAAGTACTTCTTGTGCCCATTTCATTCCCTGGGCAAGCTAAGGCCCTGTGGCGGCTTATATTCATTCAATGCTAACTCTTTTTATCCCTGAGCAGGGGCTGGCAATGCTCTACAGTAAAAGAGGTGTAGGTAAAACATTTTTGTCCTTGGCAATCGGCTACGCCATTGCTGCAGGAATTCCGCTCATGCGCTGGAAATGTGTGAAATCGGTTCCCGTTCTCTACGTTGATGGAGAGATGCCAGCATCATTAATGCAAGAACGCATCACTAAACTTGTTGGTGGAACAGGGGTGAAACTGCCTGACCCTTCTTACTTCAGGCTAGTTACTCCTGACATTCAAGAAGAGGGCATTCCCGATATTTCTACACCTGAAGGCCAACGGCTTATTGAAAGTGTATTAGGAGATGCAAAGCTTGTGATTCTTGATAATCTTTCTACTCTGGCTCCTAGTGTCCAGGAAAACGAGTCCGATGCTTGGGCTCCTGTGCAATGCTGGGTTCTTCAACTGAGAAAACGCGGCATTAGTGTTCTACTTGTTCACCACGCTGGAAAAAGCGGGAAGCAAAGAGGTACAAGCCGTAGAGAAGATATTTTGGACACCGTCATACTTCTCAAGCATGCAGAGGGGTACTCCGCTTCAGATGGGGCAGCATTTGAGGTGCATATTGAGAAGGCGCGCGGTTTTTTTGGTGAGGAAGCAAAGGCTTTCCTTGTGACTCTGGATACACTTTGCAATGAAAATTTAAGCTGGTCTGAAGGAGAGTTAAAATAAGATTTTTATAATGAAGTGGTTGAGGGCACTCAAGCTGGCAAGACTATTAGTAACCTGGCAAATGAACTCCAAATTACAAGATACAGGGTTGATAAAACTATTAAAGAAGCGCGTGAGCGAGGAGACTTACCAGAGGCAGAAACAAGAAAATGATGAATTTTCATACTATCTGTCTGTCCGTAACCTGGGGTTTCAGACAGACAGACGCCAAAATTTGAAAGAACAGGAGGAGTCAAATGACAAGTTCAAAACAGATAGAAGCTAATCGAAAAAATGCCAGAAGGTCGACGGGACCTATCTCAATAGATGGTAAAGCGGTGGTCGCCCGCAACGCTATATTTATCTACGCGCACCTTTGTTGAGGATGAGGAGCGGGAACTATATGAGGATTTTTGCGAAAGGCTTTTTGAAAATTTAAATCCTTGCGGGAGCTTTGAAAATTTTCTGGTGGATAGGATTATTTCGACCGCTTGGCGTCTTCGAAGGGTCGTCCATATTGAGGCGCTACTTTTTCAGAAGACTAAAGATTTTCTTTATAACGATTCTTATTGTGAAGCCTTTGTCGGCAGTTCTTCCACCAGCATGGCCACTTTGTCGCGCTATGAGCGCGCCTTAGAGCGTTCTTTCTATCGTGCGATTCGAGAGTTGAAAGAGTTTCGGGGGCAAGAGGAGGTCGAAATTCTCACGGTAAATGATGGCTGGGTATGGCTGTTTACTGTTGAGGAACATTGGAATGCGGAATGCCTTGGATGGCATGTGTGCAAAAAAGGTGACCGTTTTGGAGCTTTAGAGCCAGTCACTCAAGCCATCAAGAATGTCTATGGAGCTATAAGCCAAGGAATTGCAAAAGGACTTAAGCTTAGGATAGATAACGGGACTCAGTATACATCGGATTACTTTCTTGAGCAGATCAGATATATGGGAGTAGAGGAGAGTTTTGGTCTAGTGCGTTAGCCCCAAACCAATGGTGTTGTCGAGCGCTTCAACAGGACTTTAAAGGAGCAGGTGATCAAAGGCAGAATATTCCATACAATTGAAGAGGTAAGAGAGGTTGTGGGTTATTTTGTGGAACAATACAACTCTCAGTGGTTGTTAGGAAAACTTGGCTATCTCAGCCCTTTGGAGGCTCGTCAGGAGCACTATAAGCTTCAAGGAGTGGCTTAATGGAAAGGAAGAATAGTGAAGACATCGCGAGCGAGCCCTCTACAGCTCGCGGAGACGATGCGAACGGTATTACAAATTTAACGCAAATTTGTGTTCAATTAATTGGTGGCGATACATAATGTTATTAGGCGTTAGCAAAAAAAGGATAGTTGAATATGGCACATAGATTAGCTGGTAAAGTGGCGCTTATTACTGGAGCAGCTCAAGGTATAGGGAAAGCATGTGCGGAGATATTTGTAAAAGAAGGCGCGTTTGTATTTGTCACAGATATTAATGATGATTTGGGAAAAACAACAGCGTTGGCTATCGGTTCCCAAGCTCAGTATTTCCATTTAGATGTTGAAAATAAGAGCGACTGGGATGCAGTGATGCAACAAGTAATTAAAGAAAAAAAGCATTTGGACATTCTCATCAATAATGCTGGAATTACAGGATTTCAAGACGGATTTGGGTTACAAGACCCAGAAAATGCTTCTTTGGATAGCTGGAGAAAAGTGCATGCAGTAAATTCAGATGGTGTTTTTCTTGGTTGTCAGAAAGCAATTCAGCATATGAAAGAGAGTAAAGGTTCGATAGTAAATATCTCATCTCGGTCAGGTATGGTCGGGATTCCCGGAGCAGCTTCCTATGCAGCTAGTAAAGCAGCTGTTCGTAACCACACAAAGTCTGTTGCTCTGTATTGTTGTGAGAAAGGGTATGATATTCGTTGTAATTCTATCCATCCCGCTGCTATTTTGACACCTATGTGGGAACCAATGCTGGGTAGTGAAGCGGAAAGAGAAGAAAAATTGGCTATGATCGCTAAGGACATTCCAATGCATAGACTGGGAACCCCTGAAGACGTAGCATATGCGGCGCTTTTCTTAGCTTGTGATGAGTCAAAATACATTACTGGCATTGAATTGACTGTAGATGGAGGAATTCTTGCTGGAAGTAGTGCCTCTCCTAAAAAAGATGTAGATTAAGGGCAGTCCTAAATACGTAAAAACTTGATTTGTGAAATAAGCTGTTTAAGTAGTAGTTTTTTCATAGAATTTTTGGAAAATACTTAGATTTATTTCTTTTAATTGCTTTTCTATACTCAGTCTTATTTCGAGCGCTTGATTTTTCAGCTGAAAATGAGCAGAAGGCAGTTGAATGCTCCCTTTTCGAGAACTTTTTTGGAAAAAGAGTGTTCGTAATATTCCCTTAATATTTGCTCGGTCTAAGAGGTTGCTTGCACTATTTGTGTGCATTGCAAAGTCAGCAGGCGTTGCATCTTTGTCTGGGTGTTTAAAAAGATATTGGAAGAAGTCGGGTAGTGCAACATTGTTTCTGTAAATTCACAAAAAAAGGCTTCAGTTATGAAACTGAAGCCTTCGATTGGATGGAGGTGGTTGGACGTATTCAGAACTTTTGATTGGAGCAAATTTCAAAAGTGGCATACCATAATCTAGAATTTAGAAATTAACCGTTTATGAAATTGTCCAAAAACATAAATTTCTCTGACCGACTGATCCGTCTTATAATTGCTCTTTTTCTTCTAGTTATCGCCTATTGGAGGGCCAATTGGATCATCTTTGCGGCAGCCTTGTTTGTTTTGTTTGAGTCACTCGTGGGATGGTGTGTTCTTTATCAGATTCTGGGAAAAAACTCATGCTCAATTAAGAAGAAATAGACCTCTGCGGGTCCGCTTCGTTAGCACCAAAATCTGAGCGCGAACCTGATTGAAAACTTCCAAGTTGGGGTACTAGTTAGTCAAAGAAATCTTCCAGCAGCGGTGGATTTTTTGATTGTGAAAATCGAGAGGAATCGTTTTTTTAGAGATGTCGACGATAGCGCATCCATCAAATAGGCTCTTGTCAAAATCAAAATCACGAGAATTAGTGCTAAAAATAATAACTCCACCTCGAGATAAAAGCGATAATGCTTTAGAGATTAAAAAGGGATAATCTTTTTGAATGTCAAACATTTGATTCATTTTTTTAGAACGAGAAATTGTCGGTGGATCGATTATAATCACATCATACACCTCTCGTTCCTCTTTGAGAAACCGAAGACAATCTTCTCGGATGATAAGGTTGTTTGTCAAAGGAAGTGAATTCAATAGAAAATTTTCCCGGCCCCACTCAGTATAAGTATTCGAGAGATCTACGCTCTTGGTGAAAAGAGCTCCTGCAGCAGCTGCATGAACGCTGAATGAACAAGTATAGGCGAAAAGATTCAGCACTCTCTTTCCAGCAGCCATTGAAGCTACCAGCTGACGGGTTTCTCGATGGTCGAGAAAGAGTCCTGTGTCTAGATAATCGGTCAAGTTGACTTTGAATTGTAGTCCATACTCAAAAACTGAAAAAAACTGTTTCGTTCTGCTAATTTTTTCGTATTGCTCTTTCTTGTCCCTCTTTACTCTTGTCCGCCAGTAGATCAATTCGGGCGATGCATGAAGGAGCGAGTCTAGAGCGGCCATCACCGTCTCGTAAAGGTCTTTCCGGGGCGCATTGCTCTCGCGATTGCTGGTAAAATAGTGGACGCAGAAACGCCCATCATAGAAATCGATTGCTAGCGGGTATTCCTTGATGTCCCTGTCATAAATTCGAAAGCAATTTGTTTTTGTTCGATTGGCCCATTTTCTTAAATGACGGTAATTTTTTCGTATCCGATTTTTCAAAGGAGAGCTTTTATCTTCGTGATCTACAATTAATGGCAAAAACAAGAGCGGTGTGTTCAATTGACCTCAAAAATTAAATTCAGGAATGTTAATTGGAGAAAATTTGTCTCAAATTGTACTAGTTGTGGTTTATTTGGCAAGTATTGCGAGGAAAAAAGCCGGGAGAATTGCCGGCCTTGTCATTTTGGAGGCGGAGACACATGGCGAGCTAAAGTATGCATTCTCTCCCTTTAGGGAGAGGAGGATGTCAAACAAGAATCTCTCAGCAATTTCATAAAGGTCAATCCTTTTTTCCTGGCAAAATCAATATTGCGTTCCGGAATATTTTCCGGGTTTTCATAGTGTGTTAATGCTTTGTCGATACTGGTTTCTCGTAAAAACTGCAGCATCGGATAAATCGACCTGTTAGTGTAATCAGCCGCATCATTTTTTACTGAGCTGGCAAACCGGTACATTGGATGAAAACTTGCCAATTGATAAACTCCTTCATATCCTTTTTCTTTTAATAATTGCTCAGCAATGGATGCCATATCCAGATAATCATCAAATTGTTGAAAAGCGTTGGAAAAGATTAGAAAACTGGTTTCAATATGGGGTTCTTTATCCAACCGGGTAATTTCCTTCAAAAAAGCATCTAGGCATAAAGTTGTATTCGTACTCAGGGAAAACGCATTAAAATTTAGGCTACCACCCGCCTGAGGAATTTTTCATCCCACCCTGCTCTCAGTCGCTTGCGTTTCATCCCAGCTTTTGTAGGCTCTTGTTTTAAAAGGTTTAAAGCCATTCTTCGAAGAGTGGC